>CAVYTS010000012.1:0-555131 GCA_963771305.1 uncultured Acidobacteriaceae bacterium | reverse complement strand
TGGATAACGGCGGAAACGTATCCCCTTCGCTTTGAAAATGCACCCACCTGCGAAACTTCCGATTCCGAAAGCGAACACTCATTATCCGGGCCTCCCAGTAGATTGAGCTACTTCCGGGTGGATGCCGGATTGCTGCAAAGGGTCTTGCAGAAGTCGATGAAAAGCGGCTGAGTTGCCCGATTCCGATAACTGGCCGCCGTTGTGGAGTTCAGTTACAAGAGTTCGAGTATGACGCTACAAGATCTGAGAATCGCTGTCCGTTCGCTGATTCGAACGCCGGCGCTAGCCATGACAAGTGTCCTGACGCTGACTCTGGCAATTGGCATGGCGACGTCGGTCTTTACCATTGTCAACACGTTGCTGCTTCGGCCTCTTCCCTATAAGCAAGCTGACCGTCTGGCGATGATCTGGTGTTCTAGCAAAGAGGGCAGTCGGGACCCCGTCTCCTACGACGACTTCGAGGACTGGCGCCGCGATAGTAGAACAATCGAGAGCGGGGCGGCATTTAGCACCTACTACAAGCCCGTGCTAACAGGCTATGGAAAGGCTGAACGGCTGGCCGCGTTGCTGGTGACGCACGAGTACTTCAAAGTGATGGGCAGCCAGCCGATGCTCGGGCGCTTCTTCAGACCGGAAGAAGACCGCGAAGGACGGGATGATGTTGCGGTTCTCTCGCACCAGCTTTGGCGCACCCGATTCAACGCGGACCCGAATGTGGTGGGCCGCACCATTCTGCTCAACGCGCGCCCAATCACGATTGTGGGCGTTGCGCCAGCGGATCTGTCGCTACTGCCTGCGAGTTTCACTGACGAGCCGGCCCAGATCTACCGCCCGGTAGGTGAGGGTTTCAACTCCGGATCGCGCGACGGACGGCACCTTGAGACGATCATCCGCTTACGGCCGGGCGTGACCATCCATCAGGCTCAGGCCGAGATCGATGTACGCAGCAAACAAATGGAGCGGGAACACCCCAAAGTAGACGCCCATCTGTCCGCCCGCATTGTTGGACTTCGCGCTGACATGACGAGAAATGCAGGCACAGCGCTGCTGAGTCTTCAGGGCGCAGTGCTGCTGCTAATGCTCATTGCTTGCGCGAACATTGCCAATCTCATGCTGGCGCGATCGAGTGGGCGTAGCCGGGAGATGGCCATCCGAGCGGCACTCGGCGCGGGGAAACGGCATCTGACGCAGATGCTGCTTGCAGAGAGTCTGGTGCTGGGTCTTGCCGGAGGCGTCAGCGGCCTGGTCCTTGCGTATTGGAGTACGGCCGCGCTGAATGCGGTCACTGCGCGACTCCTGCCGGATGCGGGTTCGGTTGTTATTGATACACGGGTGCTGGTCTTTACTGTAACGGTGTCGTTCGCCGCCGCATTACTATTTGGCATGGCTCCGGTTCTCCGTTTGAGTTCGGTGGACCCGGACGACGCTCTGAAATCAGGAACGCGAATCATCGGCGATCACCGAAACCGCCTGCGCCAACTGCTCGCGGCCGGACAAATCGCTCTGGCTTTGATATTGTTGGTCGCCGCGGGACTGCTTGGCAAAAGCTTCCTGCGTCTTCGTAGCGTGAATCCTGGGTTCGATTCGCAGGGCGTTTTGTCTGCCTCGCTGTCTTTGCCCCAGGCTCGCTATCAGACGGATGCCGCCGCCAGCCAATTCATCGAAAACCTGCTTACCCGGTTGCGCACACTACCTGGGGTGAGCCAAGCCGCTGCTGTCAGCGTGGTCCCCATGTCAGGAGACTTCGACCGCACCAGTTTCGTGATAGAAGGCAAACCGGCGCTACCGGGAGAGCAAGAAAGCCCCGACCGCTATCTGGTGACGCCGGCATATTTTCAGACCTTGCGAATTCCAATCCTGCATGGCCGTGCGTTCGATACTCGCGATGACGAGGGTCGGACGCCCATTTGCGTCATTAGCGAGACTGCGGCCCGGCGGTGGTTTCCTGGCGAATCGGCCATCGGAAAGAAGATTCGGGCGGGCGGCACCGGAGGCTTTGACGACTCGCCTTTCCGAGAGGTCGTGGGCGTGGTGGGAGACGTCGCCCAGTATGGTCTGGGGCTGGCTGCGACACCGCAGGTCTACATACCGCACGCGCAGTTTGCGACGCGTTATATGACATTGATGGTGCGGACGTCCGGCAGCCCTGAACTGATGGCGGCGCCACTCGAGAAAGCAGTTTTCGCGGTGGACGCCGATCAGCCGTTATATGACGTGAAGCCGCTCGACCAAATCGTGTCGGACACAATTGCGGCGCGCCAGTTTGTATTGTGGTTGCTGGCGGTATTCGCGCTCAGTGCGCTTACGCTCGCCATCATCGGCATCTACGGCGTGGTTACGTACTCTGTGGCGCAGCGAACGTCTGAGTTCGGCGTGCGAATCGCACTGGGTGCGAACCCCGACGATATTCTGCGGAAAGCGCTGGCCGGTTCGTTGGTCATCATTCTGGCCGGATTAGCAGTAGGAATCGCCGGTTCGCTCGCCATGTCGAAGCTGTTGGGCAGCTTTCTGTTTGGCGTCAGCGCGACAGATGCCTCGACCTACGGGTTCCTGACCTTGTTGCTACTAGCGGTTGCATTGGCCGCCTGCTACATTCCCGCCCGCAGGGCGGCGAAGGTAGATCCAATCGCAGCACTGCGATACGAATGACCTCACTCCGGGAACTTGACCACTGCGATGGCTGAGCTGATCACGGGCGACCCGTCCCTCCTCTCGCCGGCGGCAGTGCTCACTATCTGCGATCTTTACCTTCTCGCTTGATGTCTCCGCACGCCAGAGCTAATGTCCTGTTAGCTAGCGATAATGCCCATTAAAAGGACTGAACATGAATGATTTAGTAGTAGCGGACCGGGCCGCAGATTGGCGCAGACTGAAGGCCCTGGTCCTCGATAGTGTCTCCTCGCCGATCACGAAACGAGTCTACAATCTGGGCCTGGACGAGTTCTTCGCCTGGTACAGCCACGAGCCGCGGGCCGGCCTCACGAAGGCCACTGTTAGCGCGTGGCGTGTGGCCCTGGAAGCCCGCGGCCTCGGCTCCGTATCGATCAACGTTCGCATCACCGCCGTTCGCAAACTGGCCGTCGAAGCTGCCGACAACGGACTGCTGGCGCCGGAACTCGCCGCCGGCATCGCACGAGTGAAGCCCGCCAAGTCCATCGGTGTGCGGGTCGGAAACTGGTTGTCGCTCAGGCAGGCGCAGGCGCTGCTGAACGCGCCGGACGTAACCACCAAGAAGGGTCTCCGCGACCGGGCGATGCTTGCGGTGCTGCTCGGCTGCGGTCTCCGACGGTCTGAAGTGGCTGCGCTGACGCTCAAGCACGTACAGCAACGAGATAGTCGATGGTGCATCGTGGACTTAGTCGGCAAGCACGGGCGCGTGCGGACGATCCCGATGCCGACCTGGGTGAAGAGCGCTATCGATGCATGGACGGCGGCAGTCGGATTGACTGAAGGGTTTGTCTTGCGGCCCGTGAGCCGAGGGGATCAGATCCGAGGCGAACGCCTAACTGAAAAGGTCATCTGGCAACTGCTGCGGCCGTACGCGGTGGCCGCGGGAGTGCCCGAAATCGCGCCTCATGATTTGAGGCGTAGCTGCGCGAAAATGTGCCGTGCTGCTGGCGGTGAGCTAGAGCAGATTCAGTTACTCCTGGGGCACGCATCCGTGCAGACGACCGAGAGGTACCTTGGCACAAAGCAGGATCTGGTTCACGCGCCGAATGACGGGATCAAACTGAGAATCGCGGTTTAATTGCCCGCCCCGCGCCGTGCGACTGGGGAGAGGTCAGCGAGCACGATCGCCAGGAGAATGAGCTCTCGGTAACGAACAGCTTCCGGCTTCTCTCTTCGTACACTCTCGCCGGCGGCACCAAACTCTGGGTCATCACAGAGGCGGACCGCAGCGCAACGATGCTACTCTTGCCGGCGGAATACTGATGGCAGGCTTACGCAGAGCGGCTTATAAGTCGCACAAGACTCGCGATTCTTTCGCAATCGCAACTCGGTCCTTTGGATCGAGTTTTTTTATTGGCTCCTCGCGTAGGATAGTTGTCAAGTAACAGAGCATGAAGCATTTGGGTAAGCGACGCAAATGACATCGGCGACCATCAAACTCTTTCTTCCTCGAGGAGACGCGAAGAGCCTCCGGACGGCGGAGATCTCAAACTGGACAGGCAAGGCGGTCGGCGCATTCCGCACGGAGCTCGAAGAGCTACTTGCTCGCGAAGAACTTGAGAAGGCCGGAGTGTACATCCTAATCGGGAGCGATCCTCGTACAAATGCACCTGCAGCTTACATCGGCGAGGCGGAAGTAATCCGCGACAGACTGAAACAGCATAGGACGAAGGAGTTCTGGATTTCAGCCCGTATGGTCAAAATATCCAGCCGAAACTCGGTGCGGAGTCGAAAACATCTAAGCTACTGGCACATGAGCTGTCTGTGATAATCGTTTCCGATGCGTGACCGTCTTCATTGGGCCCGCCTACTGGCGTATGTCACGGGCCTGGTCAACCAAGAGCTGCTACTGAAGAACGAGTATTTGGTGGCCGAGAACCGCATTCTGAGAGCGCACTTGCCCGACCGGTTGCGGCTCTCCGATCCAGAGCGGTCCACACTAGCCGAAATCGGCAAGCGACTCGGCCGGAAGAAACTGAAGGACGTGGCGGCCAGCGCGAAGCCGGACACGATTCTAGCCTGGTATCGACGGCTGATCGCTCGCAAGTTCGACGGTTCCCGTTGTCGCAGCTTTCGAAGGCCGTCCCCGCATCGAAGCTGAGGTGGAAGCGCTGGTCGTTCGCTTCGCTCGCGACAATAGGAGTTGGGGTTATGACCGTATTGTAGGAGCGTTGGCCAACCTAGGCCATGTCCTATCGGATCAAACTGTGGGCAATATTCTGCGGCGCTATGGCATTGCACCAGCCCCCGACCGGAGCCGAACGACGACCTGGAAAGAGTTCATCCGGCGGCATATGGACGTGCTGGTGGGAACGGACTTCTTCACGGTCGAGGTGCTGAGCTGGCGAGGTTTGGTGACCTACTACGTGTTGTTCTTCATCGAACTGGAGAGCCGGCGAGTATGGATCGGCGGAATCACACAACATCCGGATGCAAGCTGGGTGCAACAGGTGGCGCGCAACGCCACCCTGGAGGGCACCGGCTATCTGAACGGGCGCCGGTACCTACTGCATGATCGAGACCAGAAGTTTTGCCGCGAGTTCCGGGAGACGCTCGCAGGCGACGGAGTGAAGTGCTTGACCCTGCCCGCACGGAGCCCGAATTTGAACTCCTATTCGGAACGCTGGGTGCACTCGGTGAAGGCCGAATGTCTGAACCAACTCATTCTGTTCGGGGAGGGCTCGTTGCGTCGTGCATTAAGAAACTTCTGTGCACATTATCACGCCGAGAGGAACCACCAAGGCAAGGAAAACAGATTGTTATTCCATCCGGGAGGCCCGGTGGATTGTGCGCGCGGTGGGAATGTTTGCTGCCGGGAGCGGTTGGGCGGGTTGCTCAAGTACTATCACCGGGAGGCAGCCTAGAAGAGTGGCGCGGCCGATCCAACCTGCAGGTTTCTACTGGGCGGGATTTCTGTGCCTGCTCTTGGGAATTCTGAAGCTGACGGTGGAGAAGCAATGGACCTGGTGGCGGGTCTTGTTGCCGGTATGGGCGGTGCTCGGCCACAGTCTTGTCTACATCAGTGTGGGATTCGTTTGGCTCACGTTCGCTGACGTTGGCATAAACGAAGAAGAGGTACTGACCCGAGAGCACGGCCACACGCACGCTCTTCAATTGCTGGCGCTCGTGTGTTTTGCGGTGTTTGCGGACAACCTGCTCAGGCGGATCGAGGGAGCGGACCAAAGGGTACGATTCTGGCTAAGTTCGGGCCGATGGGAGTTAATTGTGGTGTTCGGGATTCTCAGTGTGGCGTTGAATCTCCTGTTCTGGTCTGAAGTTGTGCCGTCACAAAAGCGCTGACCTCGCATTCATTGGCTACAGGTTGGAAATGTCTCCTCAACTCTCTGCGGGCCTCACTTCGCTCTACGAGTTTCTTGACCTTACGGGCACGGCCCAACGTACTTGCGGAACGTGATCCGAATCATTACCGAGACGGGTCTCCGAGTTTATAAAGAGCTTGCGTGCATGAAGAAGGAACAGGTGGACATCGCCAACAAAGTGGTGTTCATTACGGATTCGAAGACCCCTACCGGGATCTCAGAAGTTCCGTTAACCGACCTCGCGATTGAAGCGTTTGATGACCAATTGAAACTCGCGGGTCCGGGACCCTGGCTGTTCCCAAGTTCCCAAAATCCTGCTGAACACCAGCAAAATTTCAAGAAGACCTGGCAAAGGACGCTTCAACGCGCAGGTGTGCGCCACTTCAGGCTCTATGACCTCCGTTCTACCTACGCAACCCGGCTCAGTGCCGGAGGTGTGGCGGACGAGTGGGTCACGCAGATGCTCCGCCAGACTGATGCCAAGGTATTCAAGAAATACTCACAGATGAAGTTGCAGATGAAGCGCGAAGCGTTGACCCGGTTGAACCGTCAAGCTGGTGACTCGGCACACTGGGAGAGTTTTGATACGGGAGGGAGCGAATGACCCAGTTCTGATACGGTTCTGATACGTTTTTGCTGTTCTGGAATTGGAGCAGAAGCGATTGAGATGCGCAACCTACTGAAAACAAATGAATCATATGGTGGGCGCGCAGGGACTCGAACCCCGGACCTCCTGCGTGTGAAGCAGGCGCTCTAACCAGCTGAGCTACGCGCCCATCGGCAACAACCCATTCTAAAACACTCGCCCTCGAGTACGAACAGCCAAAGCGGATCAATCGCCAATCGGAGGTCGTCGAATTGGCTAATGACCAGCCCCACTTCGTTGAGGCGGCGCTTGACATGAAACGCCGTTGGGCTAGTGCAGCCCGGCGGGTTCTTTTGATACCCCCTTCGGCCGCCGCATAATTGCTACCAGCGGCACCAGGCACGCCACTAGCACAGCCATCACCAGCAGTACATCGACATAAGCCAGCACGGTCGCCTGTCCCTGGATCATCCGCGCAATCTGCTCATAGGCTTTCTCCGTCGACAAATGCGGCCCGGCGCCGTTCGCTGCGAAGGTTTGCGCCAGGCCATCTCTCATCCGTTGAAACGCCGGGTTGCCCGCGGTTGCATTCGCGGTCAGGTAGGTTGTATGTTTCTGCGCTTGCCGTGTTAGCACCGTCGTGATAGCTGCAATGCCGATGCTGCCACCGATGTTCCGAACAAAGCTGTTGATGGATGAGACTTGGTTATTCTTCTCCCGAGGTACACCGACATAGGCCAGCGTATTCGAAGGCAGAAAGATGAATGCCAGTCCCATGGTTTGATAGACCCGCAACATCGCGGCGGTCTTGAAATCGAGGCCCATGCTCACGTGCGTAGCCAGATTGTAAAGCGACCACGAAGTCATGGTGAATCCAAACGCCATCATCCATCGCGGATCCACCTTCGAAACCAGGAAGCCGGCAATCGGCATCGTGAGCAACATAACGAACCCACCGCCCGCCAAGGCCTCCCCTGCCCGAACCGCCGGGTAGCCCAGTAGGGTCTGCAGAAACTGCGGAATCAGCACGGTGGTGCCAAACAGCACAATGCCCAGTGAAAAAGTGAAGAACATCGCCGTGGCGAAGTTCCGCTTCTTGAAGAGCCGTAAGTCAACAATCGGGAATGGATGGTTCCACTCCCAACGCACCCAAACTACGAAAGTAATTGCCGCCAATATCAGGGCGCCGGTAATCCAGCGCGAAGCAAACCAGTCCTGTTCCTGTCCTTTATCAAGCACCAATTGAAGGCAGGCGATTGCCACTACCAGCAGGATGATGCCGATGTAGTCAATGCCCGCTTCCTTCCGCAGCTTTTGTTGCTCGGCTAGGTACGGAGGATCCTCAACTAGCTTGTTGGTCAGATATAGCGAGAGGACGCCCACCGGCAAGTTGATATAGAAGATCCAGTGCCAGCTGTAGTTGTCGGTTATCCAGCCGCCAATCGTCGGCCCGATGGCGGGCGCCATCACAACCGCCATACCGTACACGGCAAATGCCATGCCGCGCATCGACGGATGGAACGTGTCGGCCAGAATCGCCTGCTCGCTGGGCTGCAATCCTCCGCCGCCCGTTCCCTGCAAAACGCGGAAGAACACCAGCATTCCCAGACTCGGCGCGAGGCCGCATAGAAAGCTGCTAGCGGTGAACAGGAAGACGCACGTCATATAGAAGCGTTTCCGTCCAAATACGCTCCCTAGCCAAGCGCTCATGGGCAGGATGATCGCGTTTGAGACCAGGTAGCTCGTCAGCACCCAGGTCGATTCCTCCTGGCTTGCCGAGAGGCTGCCCGCAATGTGAGGTAGCGCTACGTTGGCGATGGAGGTGTCGAGCACTTCCATGAACGTCGCGAGTGTCACGGTTAGTGCGATCGCCCAGGGGTTGTACTTTGGCTTCCAGCCGGAATCAGGCATGAACCGCCTTTGGCGCGCGTTTCGCGTTCTGCTTTCCCCCAGGCGCCAACCCACGCCAGATAAACTCAACCAGAAAATCGATTTCTTCCGATGGAGTGAGGTGGCTGAAGCCCAGCAATCGCTTCTCGGCGATACCACGCGACATGTCCAGCACTGCGCTGGCGGCCGATCGCGCCGGCACTTTGCGGATTTCACTCGACTGCACGGCTCGTTCCATCACCTTAGTCATGTAATCGAGCGATTGCTCCAGCAGCGCCCGAAACTCTTTCGGAATCGCCCGCCCCTTCATGAAAAGTCCGCTGTATTCGGCTTGGTAGATGCGATAGAAGGCTTCATGTTTTTCGCAGAACTCGAACCTCACGCGGAAATAGGCTTTCAACTTTGACCGCAGGTCCGGCTTTGCTTCCATCTCATCGCGCGACCGGCGCATCAACTCGTGCACTTCTTCCAGCAGGCAGGCCAGGTAGATCTCTTCCTTCGAGCGAAAGTAGAGATAAAGAGTTCCTTTTGCAATGCCTGCGCGCTCTGCTACGTCATCCACAGTCGCGACTGTAAAGCCAAGCCGTGAAAAGGCGTCTCTCGCCGCCTTAAGAATGGATGTCCGGCGCCGTTCATAGGAGACGTCACGAATCTGTCGCGCGCTTGCTGTCATTTCGAGATCCTATGACTGACTGGTCAGTCATAAATAAAGTATAGGCAGACATTTTT
This sequence comes from uncultured Acidobacteriaceae bacterium, assembly GCA_963771305.1. Taxonomy (GTDB): domain Bacteria; phylum Acidobacteriota; class Terriglobia; order Bryobacterales; family Bryobacteraceae; genus CAJCIT01. The sequence continues at coordinate 545,936 of CAVYTS010000012.1, read as the reverse complement.
TGAGACGGAACCGGACCGTGTGCCCACCTGGTACTATCCTGAAAAACGAGAGGTCTTTCGCTTGTCACGCTCTGCCAGCCGCCTGTTTGCCGCCACAATTGTTCTGTCGTCTCTTGCTCTTTGCGCCGACACCGTTGACCCGTCTCTTTATGCGGAGATGCAATGGCGCTGCATAGGGCCTTTCCGGGCCGGCCGTACTGTCGCGGTCGCCGGCATCCCGTCCCAGCCCAACGTTTTCTACATGGCTCCTAATAACGGTGGCGTCTGGAAGACGGACGACTTTGGCCGCACCTGGCGGCCTATCTTTGACGGCCAGCCGACTGGATCCATCGGTTCGCTGGCGATCGCGCCCTCCGACCCGAACATTATTTATGTGGGAAGCGGCGAAGGCCTGCAGCGCCCGGACCTCTCCGTCGGCGACGGCATCTACAAGTCAACCGACGCGGGTAAGACCTGGCAACACCTCGGCCTCCGCAATGGACACCAGATCCCCCGTATACTGGTCGACCCCAGCGATCCTAATCGTCTCTTTGTAGCCGTGCTTGGCCATCCCTACGGACCCAATGAAGAACGCGGCGTCTATCGCTCGACCGACGGCGGCCAGACTTTTCAAAAGGTGCTCGGTAACGATGAGAACACCGGAGGCATGGATCTCGACTTCGATCCGACGAACCCGCAGACCATGTATGCGGTGCTGTGGGCGGCTCGTCAGGCGCCCTGGGAAGTCGGCGAGTCCTTCCAGGGCCCCGGCAGCGGTCTCTTTAAGTCGATTGATGGTGGCAGCACCTGGACGCAACTAACCAACGGTCTTCCGACCATCGCTGATGGCCTCGGCCGCATCGGCTTTACGGTCGCCCCGTCCGATCCGAACCGGCTCTACGCCACGGTTGATGCCATGCCTGAAAAAGCTGGCGTTTATCGAAGCGACGATGCCGGCCGGCACTGGGAGCGCACCAGTGGCGAGCCGCGTGTTTGGAGCCGTGGTTCCGACTTCGCCTGGCTGCGCGTCGATCCTAAAGACAGGGACAAGCTTTACACCGTCAACACTTCGCTGTACCGGTCAACCGACGCCGGCCGCACCTTCCACGCCATCAAGGGCGCGCCCGGTGGTGACGACTACCACAGCATCTGGATTAACCCCACGAATCCCGATGTGATCCTGCTCGGTGTCGACCAGGGTGCAACCATTTCCACCAACGGAGGCCGCACTTGGAGTTCATGGTGGAATCAGCCGACGGCGCAACTCTACCACGTCATTACTGACGATCGCTTCCCTTACTGGGTCTACGGCGGGCAACAAGAAAGCGGCTCTGCCGGCGTTGCGAGCCGCAGCGATTACGGCGAAATCACGTTTCGTGACTTCCGTACGATTGGCGTCGAAGAGTACGGCTACGTCGCGCCGGATCCTCTGAACCCGAACGTCATCTTCGGTGGCAAGGCGACCCGTTACGACTGGAATACGGGCGATGTTCAAGAGATCGGTCCTGCCCCGCTCCGCGACGGCAAATATCGCTTCGTGCGTACAATGCCGCTGTTGTTCTCACCGATTGATCGCCACATTCTTTACCTCGGCTCGAACTTGATCTTCAAGACCATCGACGGCGGACATAGTTGGACCGAAATCAGTCCCGACCTCGCCCGCACCGATTGGGAGATGCCCTCGGTTGTCGGTATCTATGCGGCCAAGAACGCCGATGTGAAGAAGCACCGCGGCGTGGTCTACACCATCGCTCCGTCTTATAAGGATCTCAACACCATCTGGGCCGGCACCGACGACGGTCTCATCCATATCACCCGCGATGGCGGAAAGTCGTGGAACAACATCACGCCGTCGCAGCTCACGCCGTGGAGCAAGGTTTCGCTCATCGAGGCCTCGCGTTTCGATGCCGCTTCGGCCTACGCGGCCATTAACCGCATTCGCCTCGACGATCTGCATCCGTACATCCTCCGCACCCATGATGGCGGCAAGACCTGGGACGAAATCGTCATCGGCTTGCCTGAGCGCGCTGTGGTCAACTCCGTTCGCGAAGATCCTCAGCGCAAGGGTCTGCTCTTCGCCGGCACCGAACTCGGCGTGTTCGTTTCATTCAACGACGGCGACCTGTGGCAACCCCTGCAACTCAACCTTCCTGTGACATCTGTGCGCGATCTCGTCATTCATGGCGACGATCTGGTAGCCGCGACGCATGGCCGCTCGTTCTGGATACTGGATGACATCACGCCGCTGCGCGAGCTTAAGGCGCAGCAAGTCCCGGCGATGCAGCTATTCAAGCCGCAAACCGCAATTCGCGTTCGTTGGAATCGGAGTACCGACACGCCCCTTACGCCGGAAGAACCTGCTGGCGCCAATCCGCCGGATGGCGCGGTGATCGATTACTACTTGCAATCCGGCACGGCCGGGCCCGTCACCCTCGAGATCTTCGACCGCTCCAACAATCTCGTCCGCCGGTATGCCAGCACCGACAAGCCTGAAGAGGTGAATGAGAAGAAACTCAATGTACCTCTCTACTGGATTCGACCGCCTCAAGTGCTATCCCCGGGTCCCGGCATGCATCGCCTTGTTTGGGATCTTCATTACGCGCCGCCCATGGTTCTGCATCACAGCTACCCCATCGCTGCCATCTATCGAAACACCGCGCGAGCGCCGCATGGTTCGTGGGCGCTACCGGGGACATATTACGTCAAGCTCACCGTTAACGGTCAGAGCGTCACGCAGCCGCTAATGCTGCGCATGGATCCGCGTATCAAGACCTCACTGGCCGGACTCACTCAGCAGTTCGACCTCTCTACACAGCTCACGAAGTACCTGAGCAATGACTTCACCGCGCTTGGTGAAGTGAAGGGTCTGCGGCAACAGCTCAAGCAATCGCGCGCCAACGCGAGCGGCACGGTGGCGGCCTCCATCGACAAACTCGATAAACAACTAGTGGCACTCGAAAGCGGATCGGAAGGTAAGTCTCTCTCCAGCCTCAGCGGTGAATTGGCGGAGGTGCTCAACGTCATCGACGGCTCCGACAACGCGCCCACTACGCAGGCGATCAAAGCCGTCGGCGTAGTCCACGAGGAGCTGGAACAACAGCTCAATCGATGGAACACCCTGAAGACTCAGCAGCTCACTGCGTTAAACCTGGAACTGAAGCGAGCCGGGCTGTCGGAGGTTGCCGTTCTGCCGGTGGCGCCCGATGAAGGCCTCGACGCGGGCGAAGAGGAAGAGCCGTAGATGGGCTCGCGAGCGGGTTTACGTCAGCTGCAGTTATTCAACCGCATCATCGTAGAATTTAGCGAGCACACAGATGTCATTCCATTCACTTATCGTTTCTGCCCTCATGCTCTTTATTGGCCTTGTCATGGTTGCCCAAGTTCCACCCGCGCCTCCCGTTGCAAAATGCATCGAACATCAGGAGGTCCGTCACGATGCGACGGTCGTCGACAACTACTTTTGGCTTCGTGAGAAGACCAACCCGGAAACAATCAAGTATCTCGAAGCGGAGAACGATTACACCGAGGCGATGACGAAGGATCTCAAGCCCTTCGAAGAAGCGCTTTATAAAGAGATGCTCGGCCGGATCAAGCAAACGGACTTGAGTGTGCCCGTGCAACGCGGCGACTACTTCTACTATTCGCGCACCGAAGAGGGACAGCAGTATCCCATCCAGTGCCGTAAGAAGGGCAGCCTCGACGCGAAGGAAGAAATTCTGCTCGATTTAAACGAGCTGGCAGAGGGACACAAGTTCGTCGGGTTAGGCGCTTTTGTCGTGAGCGACGATCAGAATCTCCTCGCCTACACCACCGACTATGTAGGGTTCCGGCAGTTCAGTCTTCACGTCAAGGACCTGCGCACCGGTGAGGTTCTGGCCGATACGACCGAGCGGGTCGATAGTGTTCAGTGGGCTGCCGACAATCGCACCCTGTTTCTGACCACCGAGGATGCCGTCACCAAGCGATCGGATCACCTCTGGCGTCACAAGCTGGGTGATCAAGCCTTTGAGCCGGTCTATCACGAAGAAGATGAGTTGTTCACCATTCGCATCAGCAAAACAAGGGACAAGAAGTATCTGCTGCTCCATATCAACAGCACCGATACTACGGAAGTCCGCTATTTACGGGCCGGCCAGCCCAACGCAAACCTTACTGTATTCCTGCCTCGCGAAAAGAAGCACCGCTACGACGTCGAACATCGCGAAGATCTGTTCTATATTCGGACCAATAAAGGCGCGAAGAACTTTCAGATCGTCACCGCGACCGAGAGTGACCTCAGCCCGGCGCACTGGAAGGTGTTCATCCCGCACAGCGACGACGTGCTTATCGAAGGTATCGATCTCTTCAGCACCTTTGCCGTCGCACTGGAGAAATCGCAGGCTCTCAACCGGATGCGGATTTACAATTTCAAATCCGCGCACTGGGAGAGCATAGCATTCCCCGAACCCGTTTATGCGGCCTCTCCCGGCGGCACGCCTGACTACGATTCGAAGACCTACCGCTACGGCTATCAGAGTTTCATCACGCCACCCAGCGTCTACGACTACGACACGCAAACCGGCAAGTCGAAGCTGCTCAAGCAGGAAGAAGTGTTGGGCGGCTACGATCCATCGCAATACGTTTCGGAGCGCCAGTGGGCTGTCGCTCGCGATGGCGCGAGAGTTCCATTGTCCATTGTCTACAAGAAGGGTTTCAAACGCGATGGCAAAGGACCACTCTTCATCTACGCTTACGGATCATATGGGATCGGTATATCGGCTACGTTTTCCAGCTCCCGACTCAGCCTCCTCAACCGCGGCATGGCTTACGTCATCGCGCATATTCGTGGCGGCGACGAGATGGGTGAGAAATGGCATGACGACGGCATGCTCATGAAGAAGAAGAATACCTTCTACGACTTCATTGACAGCGCCGAATACCTGATCAAGGAGAACTGGACCTCAAAGGACCGCTTGGTGATCGAAGGCGGCAGCGCGGGTGGGTTGTTGATGGGTGCCGTGGTTAACTTCCGCCCCGACCTTTTCCGCGCTGTACATGCCGCCGTTCCCTTCGTGGATGTCATGAACACCATGATGGACGCGTCTCTTCCACTCACGGTGGGCGAGTACCTGGAGTGGGGCAACCCGAACGAAAAGACTGCGTACGACTACATGAAGACTTACAGTCCCTACGACAACCTGGAGAAGCGCAACTACCCGGCAATGCTGGTAACCACCAGCCTCAATGACAGCCAGGTGATGTATTGGGAGCCCGCTAAGTATGTCGCGCGCCTGCGCACCGTGAAGACGGATTCTAACGTGCTGTTATTGAAGACTCGTATGATTCCTGCCGGTCACGGTGGAGCATCCGGCCGCTACGACCGGCTTAAGGACCAGGCCTTCCAGTACGCCTGGATGATGATGCAAGTCGGAATCACGAAATAGCGGGTGGCTTGCGGAGGATCGATTGCCTTCTTTTGATGCGGCTGTGATCGGCCTCGGGACAATGGGTTCATACGCCTGCTGCGAGCTGGCGAGGCGGGGGCTCAGTGTGGTCGGCCTCGATCGCTTCTCACCGCCGCACGATCGTGGCAGCCACTCCGGCGCTACTCGCGTGTTCCGCATCGCATACGCTGAACACCCCCACTACGTTCCCTTGGCACAGCGTGCCGGAGTGTTGTGGGACCGATATGCCGAAGAGGCCGGCGTTCCGTTGCTACATCGCTGCGGCATGTTAAGCGTGGGCCAGCCAAACAGCGCGATGATCGAAGGCATCCAGAAGAGCACTGCTGTTCATGGATTAGCGGCAAGCAAGCATACCGCTGACGAAGTGCGGCGGCTGTTTCCAGTCATCAAGCCGCCAAAAGACCACGTCGGCATCTTCGAACCTTCAGCTGGCTGGATTGACGTAGACGCCGCAATCTCAACCGCGCAACGCTTCTCGCAACAGGCTGGCGCAACGCTACTCACCGATTCTCCCGTTCTCAACATTGATAAGCGCGGCAATCACTTCGCGATAACCACTCCCGAGGGCGGGATCACCGCCCAAAAGGTCGTTGTCACCGCAGGTGCGTGGTCCGGCCAGCTCTTGTCTCGGCTTGGCTTGCCGCTTCATATTGAGCGCAGGGTCCTTCTTTGGGTGAATCCACTCGCGCCGGAGCGCTTCACGCCGGACGTTTTGCCGATCTTCGCCTTTGCCGAGCGCTTCTTCTATGGCTTCCCCACCATCGGCGGTCGTGGGGTCAAGATGGCCATCCATTGGGAAAAAGGTCACACGGTTGACAATCCAATCTTTCCCGTCGCGGACGCAACCCTGGATGATGCGGCGCCGGTGTTGGAGATGGCGTCTCGCTTTCTGCCCGCCCTGGCCGGCCCGTTGCCCGGCGCCTTGGATCGAGTTTCCTCACTCAAGACCTGCCTCTACACCATGACTCCCGATGAGCACTTCATCATCGACCGCCACCCGGATTGGGAAAACCTGGTCTTTGCAGCCGGCTTTTCGGGCCATGGATTCAAGTTTGCGCCGGTCATCGGCGAGGCACTGGCCGACTTGGCCATGTTTGGCAAGACCTCGCTCCAGGTCGATTTCCTCCGAGTCGGCGCTCGGTTCGCTGAGCCGTAACTCCCAAACCCGCCGAGACAATAAGCATTCTTGCTAGACTGTCGAATTGTAACGTGACTTACTAAACCAGGTCGAGAAGTCGGTCGAGTTTTGATTAAACCGAGTTCCCCCACGCAATTTCGTTGACGCCCAGTAAGGTTTCGTGAGAACTGTAACCAACCTCCGGGACACTGCGCCGAGGAACGTTCAGCAGGCATCCGGCATCTGCGCTAGCTAGCACCGCAGGCTCGCAAGTCACCCTCGACGGGGGCAGCAAGATCTGGCTCGCGCCCGGCGCACGGGGAACGTTCTATCGGGATCATCTTGAGCTTGAAAGTGGTGGCGCGAACATGCAGCTCACTTCAGGCTTCGAGGTCCGTGTAAACAACATTTCATTTCGAGCCGACGGCGATGCCTCGGCGGCCATCCTCATGCTCGGGTCGGGACACACTGCCCTGGCCGTACGAGGCGGGACGGTGAGCGTCGCGAGCGGCGGGGTTGCCATCGCGCAGGCAGTTTGTGTCAATACCGGGACATAGTAGACAGTTTGTACCGGGCACATAGTAGACAGTATTTTGCTTTAGGAAGGTTTTGCTCATGGGAGTTCGTTCGGCGACGGGGGCGTCGGTCGGCGCAGCCGGAGGTCCGATTCGGCGAAGATCCCGGCTTCGTAGAAGTGAAACCAAACTCGCCACAGACCTTGGTCCAAGGGTTCTAAGCCGACTGCGTCTCCGCTCATGGCGTGAGAGACGAACACGCGCGCGGCCTTCCATTTCATCTGACCTCCCGGCGAGATGCGGCGGACCAGCCAACCGTCCGGGCACTCGGCTTCTCGAAGCCGTTTCGGATAAGGTCGAGGCGACGGTTCATAAAAGCTGGCGGGTGTTTTCTGGCCAAACGCCTGATGGGGCGTTCTTCGTTGTATTCTTTGCGGAAGCGGTCGAATCGTTCCTGTTGCCGGCGCCGGTTGGCGGCAGGTGGCGAAGCGGTTTCCTGTTTCAGTGTGCGGTGCATTCAATCATGCCTTCCGTTCTGCTGCGGCTTGCCGGCTTGAATGCGTTCCGGCACGATGCCCAGTTGGATCCACCAGGCCGACAGAGCTGTCAGGCCCGTCTCTCCGTTGCTACCGAACGGTGCTCCGTTATCAGTGCGGATCCGGCGGGGCAGCCCGAATTCGCGGGAGGCGGCCACGAAGATGGCTTACTGTGAACCGTGTCGGCGGCGTCCAGGCTCAGGCAGCGGAACAGGTAACGGGTGTAGTTATCGGTGATCGTCAGCGGATCGATGCGGACTCCGTCCCCGGTTTGGAAGCATCCCTTAAAGTCGGCGCTCCACACGTCGTTGGCCGAACCGGCATGGATCAGCGGCTCGCTGGACCGACGACTGAGCGGACGCCTGGCCCTTCGCGGAACCGTCAGACCATGGCGTTTCAGGATCGCCCGGATGGTGCTTTCGGCAGGCAGCTTCAGTCTGGCGTAATTGGCTGCCATCCACGCCCGGATCTTCGGCGCACCCCAGGTCGGGTGCTTGGCTCTCATCTCAACCACCAGATCCTCGACCGCGACGGGCAGCTCGTTGGGATGCCGGAGGGGCGCACGCGATTGATCGGCCAGACCGTCCTCTTCGTAACGGCTGAGCCACTTGTATCCGGTAGCGCGGGTGACTTCGTAATGGCGGCATAATTCCGCCATCGTCCAGTCCTCGCTTCGCCAGTCTTCGATAAAACGAAACCGTTCTTCTCTCACATCGTGCTCTTTCCAAGGCATGGTCTTGCCATTGTCCGTCGCATGGTGCTCACGATGTGCCCGGCATCCTTTGTATAGGATGTCCCCGGTATATACCTTGCGTGGGACAGTCCCTCGAGTTTGCAATGGCGCAAAGCTAGAGCAGCGGGTCCATGCCGGGGCCGGGAGGGAATGGAAACAGGCCCGGTAATGTCGGGGCCAACAACTGCGCGTGTAATATCTGCCTCGGAGGCATTATCACGATTAAGGCTGGGAAAATCTACCTCAAGGATGACCTGACGGGCGCGACGATTGAACTCAATCCCGGACCGGGGTTCCGGCCCCCGCCAACGGCGCTAAAGTGACCGCGTGCATCAACGTAACCACAAAAGCCGGCGCCGACAATACCGGCATGGTCGGAACGGTGCCAGTCTTTGGGCCCCCTGCGGCCAACGTCGTGAATGTCGTCCCGTGGTGCGGCGGGGGGCAGGCGGTTTTCGCGTTAAGGTATGCGGCTACATCACCACGCCTGCAAATCCCACTGCCAACAGCGGTACGGCAATCACTCTCATGCCCGGCACCACCGTAACCGAGATCGGCAACTTGCGAAAGCCCGACCCGATTCGCTCCGTTACCGGAACCGTCACCAAGGACAAGGACGGCACGTATTGCGTTACTGACCCTGTCACCGGCTTGAAATTTGAGATTATCGAGGATGCCGACGAAAAGAAGGAGCTCGACAAGGTTCTTGACAAGGACGTAACCATAACCGGCACCGTGAAGCCTCCGGCGGCGGGCAAGTCGCATCCCACCATCGAGAAGCCCAAAGTGCTGGCGCTGGGCGGCGCGGAGGCAGGCGGCGGTGTGGCAACCGGTGCAGGCCCCGCCGGCGGCGGAGGCGGAGCGGTCGTCTCAATAGCGACGGGGTCGACGGCGGTGTTGCTGGTCGGACTAGTCGCCTTGGCCGAGACAAACTCCACGTCGTCCGCAACCAGCCCCTAGCAGCTAGCGGGCAGTGTTTACAAGCTGTTGATGTCCTGGTTGTCCAGGATTCGTTTCGGCGCGCCCTGTTTCGCGACCCTGAGCATCGCGTGCCCAATCTGCTCAGTTCTCGTTACAGAGTTCGGGAATGTTCGGGAATAGTCTCTTCAGCACGGGCAGCAGCGGCCCCAACACACTGTAGAACGCCTGGTAGACCTTGGTCTTTGACCTGATCCCGTGGAGAGGCTGAATGATTCCCGGGCGGAACATGTACGCGCTCTTGAATGGCAATCCAAGCAACGCGTTCTCAGTCTTCCCCTTCACGCGCGCCCACATGGTGCGGCCCTGCTCACTGCCATCGGTGCCTTGGCCTGACACGTATACGAAAGTCATGCCGGGGTTGAGCTTCGCCAGGGTTCTGGCGGCAGCCATCGTCAAGTCGTAGGTGATTCCGGTATAGGCCTCCTCCCTCATCCCCGATGAGGAGACGCCCAGGCAAAAAAAGCAGGCCTCAAATCCCGTAAGATCGCTCTCGACGGTGGAGAAGTCGAAGAACTCGCGAAGCACCAGCTCACGCAGTCTTTGCGTGCTGCTGTCCGGTCGGGCTCCGGACAATGGAAAGGACCCCCCCTGACGTCCGGATCCAGAAGGCATTCCCTCAGAGCACCTTGCCCCGCCATCCCGCTCGCCCCGAACAGTAAGACGTTCATCTCACTAGTACCCCCCAATCGATTTCCGGTGAAGTGCTTCCCGTAGCTTTTTGTATTCCAACTTTAATCCGATTCCACTATTCTCTGTGTAATGTAGGTGAACGTTGCAGCCCGATTGCTTCGAAGGAAGCCAAGGTATCGCTGCGCGCATATACGTTCAACATCCGAAAGACCGGCTAGAACGAAATTCAAGGGGAGGATATATGCAAGATACAAACGAGATTCTGAGGGCAGTTATCGATCCCGGCAGAAGGACGTTCTTCAAGCAGCTTGGCAAACTGGGCCTGGGCGCGACAGCGGGCGGCTTGCTTCTCAACCTGCCGAAATTGCAAGGGCAAACCACAACCGCCCTGGATACGGCCAACCACATCTTTACAGCGGCCTTGGTTGCGGAGGACCTGGCCACCACCTTCTACTACAACGAACTGGTACGAGGCGTGATTACGGATCCCGCGCTGGCTGGTACAGGTGGAACAGCTCTTAATCCAAGCCCCAGCGGCGATGCGGGAAACGTCAGCTACCGTGGGGCAGGAAATACAGCACGCAGACCTGTTGCGAGCAGTCGCCAATCTCGGCGCGGATGCGACAACAGATCCATACCGGACCTTCTACTTTCAAGCCGGAACCTCTGACACACTGGGCGCTTTCATCAGCACGCTGGAGGCCCTTGAAAACGCCTTTATTGGCGCCTATCTCGTTGCCACCCGCGAGTTTGCCGCCTTGGCCTTAGCAACCGCCAGCTCGGTTCCCGATGGGCCTTTCGGTGGCCCCTACAGCGCTGCTGCAATTGAACTGGTTTGCCCAGGTTGCCGCCTCCAACATGGGTATCGAATGCGAGCACCGGGTCCTGGGAAGAGACATAGCTGGCATAAGCCAGGCTTACAACCTGAACTATGAATCGACCGATGGTCTTATTACGGTCTTACAACGGACCCAACTCGGCGGTTGCGGCGTTGACTCCCTTTCTGACGCCCTCCACGGGTCCCGCTTTCTCACTCGCAACCGCTTTGTCGCAAGCCTCCACCATTGCCCTTCCATCCGCTGGTGGCCCACCGTCGTACGTTCCAGCCTCGTTGACGGCGAGCGCGAATCCAATTCCGGTTGCGGAAGGCGCGTTCGTCGGCATGACCAACATTACGTGGAATGCCCCCAGCGTCACCTACATTGAAGTACGGGTAGGCGCCCCGGACGGCGCTCTCTTTACCGAAAACTTCAATTCCGATTCGGCCCCAACCGGACTATGGGTGACGGAAGGAATGACCTTCTACCTGCAAGACATAACTAACAACCAGCCGCTGACTTCAGCCAACACGCTGGCGACCCTGGTAGTCCATCTGATGCCATCGTAATTGACAGCGGCGCCGCGGGTGAATGGCTCACAACGGCTCCGCCTCGTCGCGGAGGTCTTACGCGGTCGTAGGTTAGGCGCCCCCTGCAATCAAGGCCTCCTCGATTTGCCCCAGAACGAGACCGGTTAGTTGCGGGCCGGATCCTCACCCAGCTCGCCGATGTTCACCACGCTATCGCCCTTCTTCATCGTTGGGACTGAGCATACCAGCGTAACCACGCCTGTGACCGGAGCGGTTACATCCGCGATCTTGTTGCCGAAGAAGTCCGTGATATAACCCACCGACATGCCCTGATGCACATACCCCTCGGGGACGACCGATGGATAGAAAATACCTTCGTAGTCGCTCTTGACTCTAGTGATCTTGCTGATCCACAGTGGACTCTCGAGAGACGTGGTAGCCGCGTCTGGCAGCATCTTGAGATAACGCATCACGTTCAACGTTCCGTCGATCAGGACGGCCAAATCCGCGGCCTCGGTCGTGCCGGCGCGCCCGGCTTCCACTGTGATGGAGGCTTTTCCCAGTCCGAGCGCCGCGTTGTCGAGACCGCGGCCGCCAGGCTGCTTGATGATGATCGTCTTCACACCGAACGCAAATACCATTTCGCGCGACATCTTGTCGAGGTCCGGCTTGCCGGTGTTGGTCCAGTACGAGTACGGATGAAGGTTTTCGTCCAGATCGCCTCCGTGATAGTCGACCAGGTGGTCGCATTTCAGAATCACCTGGTTGTAAACGGCGTCGGCGATTCGTTCGGATTGAGTTCCATCCGCTTTTCCCGGATAACCACCGACTCCCTTTTTATCGACAGGGTTCACGTGAACAACCTTCTGAAGATAGGACGCGACGTTCAACAGGGGAAGGATGATTAGTGTTCCAGACAACTCGGACGGATCTACGCGAGCCGCCAATTGAACCAGCGCGACGGTCGATGCATACTCGGTCCCATGCACTCCGGAGATCAGCGCGAGCGTAGGGCCGGTCTTGGCGCCATTGATCACGATGACTGGAAGATTCGTCGCCGCATCAACCGCGGCCGGTACCTCGATGTAGCCCGTTGCCTTCCGCCCGGTTGCCGCACTGGCCGTACCGACGGTGACGTCGGCCGCTTGCCCCGCCGCTCCCAGGCCAAGGAGCACTCCGAACATCACCGTCCAGTGTCCAATGTTTCTCGCCCGCAATCTCATCGGTTTTGCCTCCTCAGCGACTCACCGGCCGGCAACTACAAAACGATCCCGGCATGCAGGAACCAGCCTACAACGGCTAAAGCAAAGAACCGCGTTTCAGCTAGCGGATGCAAAATGAGTTTTTCGTGATCGAAGGCCCTCAAATCCTGGGCCAGTTCGCTGATGGCGCCCGGTCAAGGTGCAGGTTCATAGGATCCAGAAGCGCATGGCGTGGCTCGTGCATTTCCCCGCTGATCGTAAGACGGGCAGGACGCCGTACCGGACTGAGCAGCCGGGCTATTTGCGGGAATTGGCATGGTCTGAGTGAAGCCTCCGTTGTAGGCGAGTGCTCCTAAAAGTGGGTCGGCAGTGATTTCATCCGAAGCACAGGCGCCTTCCGGGGCGGGAGTGAATGAACTGGGCGGCCAGACGAAATTGCCCGTACCTGGGAAGCCGGTGAAGCACGCCAAGTGGCCCACACTTGCGCTGTCTGAGACGAACAGATTATTAGTCATCGTCAACGCGGGCGGCGGAGCGCTGGAACTGCCGGGGAAAAGGACAGGAAAGTGGGGAGCGGTATTATTAGCGAACGTATTGTTGATAAGGGTTCCCGAAGAAGTGAAGAGGGCCAAAGCTCCGATGTTAACTGAGGCGCTGTTACCAAAGAATGTGTTATTCAGGGCTGTAAGCTGAATATAATCGCCTTGAATAGCTCCGCCGTAAGCGGCCGTATTGTTATTAAAGGTTGACCGCCTAATGATTAAATTATTCTGGTAAGCGTAGATGGCACCACCGTTATTGCCGCTGTTTTCATCGAATTCAGACTGGGCAATCGTGAGGTCCTGGGTCCCGGGGTCTCCCGCCCCAAAGATGGCTCCGCCTTGGGCGTTCGTGCCGCCCTTGTTCTTAGTGAACAGATTGCCGCAGAAGTACGGCCCCGTCGTGTCTTGACCGTCCAGATAGACTGCGCCGGCATTGCCGCCGTCTCCCACCTGGTACTGGTTGTCGTGGATGGGACAACCACTACTCTTAATGTTGTGGTTTCCATCGTGACCGAGAGCCTGGTTGGCGCGGAAGACACAATTGACGGCTGTGAAGTTCGACTCGAGCATGCCAATGGCTCCGCCGTTGGCACCGCCGTTGTTCTTAAACAGGCTGCCCTGTACAGTGACATCCACCGATCCGAGAGCGTACACGCCGCCACCCGCTACATCGGGACCGAGGGGCGCAGCGTGGTTGTCGACGATCGTCGAATTGATGACATGCAGCACCATATCGCGTATATAGATGACGCCTCCGCCGCCGTCGATCTCCGTCCCCTGTGAGCAGGTTGGGGGAGCACCCGGGGGCAACGGAGGGAGTGCCGTGCCATTCGATCGGCCATTGCTGAGGGTGATGTTCTGAAAGGTGATGGAAGTGTGGGTGCTTTGGTAGAAGGGTGGAGTTCCTCCATACCAGGGAGCAGTTCCGCTCTCCGCGATGAAGAGACGTGTTGCGCCGTTGCCATGGATCGTGATCTTATTACCACCATCCAGAATGGTGTCCATGTCGTTACGGAATGCCTCCTGGCTGGTGATTGGGATCGTGACGGCCTGTGAGCCGCAGTTGAAGGTGATGATGCCGCCGAGTGCGATTGCCGCCTGGAGGGCCTGCTCGGTGCAGGATGCGGGAATGCCGGAGCCCACGATGGTTTTTGGGTGACTGACGTCCGCAGGCTTCAACGGTAGCTTGCAAGAGGATGGCTGTTGGGCCCGTAAGACACAGGCAGCCGAAATAAGGAGCAAAACGGCGTATTTCATATCTTCACGCTATAACACCGCTAGACTAGACTAAATAGTGCGAGAGTACCCACGGAGAAGGTATCTTTGTTGGAAAGTAAGTTCGAAGTTTCTTCGTTGCGCGCCACTTTGGGCCCCAACTTCATTGCGAACGAATCTCGGCAAGGAGCTGAAATATGCGTTTGAACTCGAAGCACTGAATTTGAACGGTCGAACGAAAGACTACTATGACATGGTTGCCCAAAAGTGTGCTGACGTTGTTGCTGAGATCGTTCGCAAAGGCCCGGGACATCGCCGCGGGTTAACTGTGGGTCGCTGACGACCAGTGTCGCAAGCGAACTGTGGTTCCAGCCACCCCCGCACCTGAGACAAAGCCTGTGCCATTCATTGTCAGGGTGAATCCCTAACCGCCCGGCGCAATGGCGCCGGGCGGCTAGGGGCTGGTTGTTCAGTGGTACAGGGTTGTCAGAGGCAAAGACCTTTGAGCTCAACATCTAGAAAGGGCCGAAGGCGGCCAACTGTCCTGGGGTTTCGCCAGGTGACCTCAGTTAACCGAATGCACCACGGAGATGCCGTTAATAACTCATTAGCCACTCTTAAATCAGAATCCGCGCTTTGCCGCGTCCGCTTGTTGGGCCAGCTTGTTAAGGGTCTTGAAAAATGCTGGCGTCTGGCCGACAAAAATCCCCATCGCCGTGAGGAAAGCGATCACTGCCTTGGCAATTCCTTCCGGGTTCGTGGGGCGAATCACAGCGCAAACAGGCAGCTTTGGGCTGATGAATCGCAGGGAACGGGAAAGATCAGGTTGCTTTGCAACGCCGGGTTCACCGTTTCATCGAAGTTGGGGAAAGTAAGTCCAGTGATAGGGTCGGTGAACGGAGCGATCGGCGGCTGTACGCCATTGCCCGCAAAATCCGCCCACTCCAGGAAGTGAGCTACTTCGTCTCCCCCAATGCTGACCAGAATTTGCAGAACCTGCAAATTGGTGGCCTTCTGGACGAACGCGGAGTAAAGCGTGCTGCCCCCTTGTTCAGTCGTCCCGAAGTGGAAAGCCGCAGTGTTGGCAATTGCCTGAATGTGGTTCTTCGGCTTGAAGTCCGCATCGCTGAGAGGAATACCGGGCACGTTCACCAAGTCGATCGCTTGCGGGAAAGTAGCGCCAAAGTCTGGATTCAGCTTACTCCGATAACGGGTATACCA
Organism: uncultured Acidobacteriaceae bacterium; assembly: GCA_963771305.1. Taxonomy (GTDB): domain Bacteria; phylum Acidobacteriota; class Terriglobia; order Bryobacterales; family Bryobacteraceae; genus CAJCIT01. The sequence continues at coordinate 530,473 of CAVYTS010000012.1, read as the reverse complement.
GCTGTTGTCTACAGTGAGGTTGATCAGATTCGTGAGCTGGCCGATTTGCTGTGCACCTTTTGCCTGGCTGCTCGGCAAAGTGCGGAAGGCGTCAAAATCCACCGGCTCGGCGCCGATTGAGATCAGATAAGCATTCAGAAATTCCGCATGGGTCAGCTCATCATTAGTGTTGGTGGTGATGTACTGGGGGCCATCAGGATCGAGGTTCATGAAGGCTTCCTGATAGTGGATCATCGGCGTGAACGGGGCTGTCTCCACCGGGAGTTGGCCCGGGGTGAGACCACCGAGTTCCGCATATTGCTGCCACATGTCAGTCTCAATGAGCTCCGCCGAAGCCACAAACCGAAGGAGGGCCACATCGCACGAGGTAATAATGCCGTTTGTCAGGGCGGTTCCAGATGCGGCTGCGAGTGAACCGCCGGTCAGAGCTGCTCCAGCTACGCCTAGGCCTTTGAGGAAGGATCGGCGCTTGACGCCGTCCTTTAGATGAAGAGTCAGATAGAGACTCAGTTGTTTCGGGCGAACCAGTAGGGGCGAGGTTTTCATTTGGTCATGTTTTAGACTCCCAGTCCTTTCAGAAATGATGTCTCGCTTTCACGAGGCAACCCCATTTAACTAGATGCAATCGTTGCATGTGTCGTGGAGTTGTCAACTGTTTGTAAATCAATTGCGTGTTGACAGAGAGTTACCCGTTGCGTCCCACCCCGGCCTCCTCGCTCCGTGTTAGCGCATCGCCCCCGTACTACCCTGGACACAGGGGCGAAGTTGACGTGCCGGAGGCCTTGAAGAAAGCGAAAAGTCCATTCAAGGTGTTTCTCACGGCCACGTGATCTGGGAGCCCAGGGTCATTGACAACACATCACAGGCGGTTCAAAACAGTTGCACTCGAATCCAATAACTCCTGCAATGCCGCCTCAAGAGGGGCAGCCGCATCCTGGAGCCTTCGACGACAAAAACCGTCCTCGTCAGGTCGCGCTATGGAAGGAAGCGGTATCCGACGCCATGGACGGTCAAGAAGTGGCAGGGAGCGCCAGGCTTCGACTCCAACTTGTAGCGCAACCGCATCACGTGTGCGTCAACAGTGCGAGTGTTCGGAAACGATTCGTATCCCCAGACCGAGTTCAAGATAACCTCGCGCGTTAAGACGCGATCCGCTTTCTGCAGAAAGAAGGCAAGAAGGTTGTATTCCGCGGGTGTGAGCTTGACCTCAGCGCCTCGGCGGACGACACTCCGGCGATCGAGGTCAATCTCTGTGTCCGAAAAGCGCAGAACCTTTTGGGTGTCGCCCTCGCTTCGCCGCAACACAGCCCTGATTCGGGCCAACAGCTCGCGGCTGCCGAAGGGCTTAACCATATAGTCGTCGGCGCCAATTTCCAGCAGCAACACTTTGTCGATCTCATCACAAATTGCGCTAAGAACGATTATGGGAGTTTGTACGTTCGCCTTTCGGAGTTGCCTGCAAACATCAAGTCCACTCATGGCCGGCAAACGGAGGTCCACTAGCAGCAAGTTCGGCTTAAGCGCCAGTGCTTTTTCGTAGCCGCTCTTCCCGTCAGCCGCATAAAGGGGTATATAGCTTTCTCGTTCGAGCATCACGCCGATTGTGTCGCGTATGCAGTCATCGTCGTCGATGACAAGAATCTTCTGCATGTAGTCTCGTCGCCAGCGAAGGCAAATCACCGCGAATCTGAGAAACCGGTTCCGCTTTGAACCAATATATCGAGTACTGTAAACGGAAAGACAGTGCACTCGTCACCGGGACTGTGCGTCCTTACCACCCGGTACGTCTTGCTCAGGCTTGACCAACCCGGATAAGCCAATTGATCCCAATTGTAGAGGCGGGACGCATCTAAGATTGTTTTGAACTTGTAAAGTTTCTGTGAAGAGGGTCTTTCAAAGCTCGAGCCTCGATACAGACGGTAGGCCGCCACGTGCGATCCGTAACCTATCTCACTAATGCTCCTGCCTGCGCTGCCCGATTCAATCAGGAATGAAGCGGATAGTCGAACGTCCAGACGCCTCGACTATTCGCCGTCACTTATTTGACAGTGGCTCCGGCATGGAGGAGGGCCTGGGATTGGAGAAGCCTGGCGGCAATCGTCTAAACGACTCGGCCATACGCCACTACGAAGAGCAATACCCATAACAGCGAAATAGATAGGCAGTACCCGCCAGTATGTGATTAGGTCTCCCGAAAACATCTGAACAGTCTCGCCTATCCAAAAGCAGAAGATCCAACTTCCATAGAAGGCGGTTCTGGGGTTCTTGCTTTTGGCTGCGCGAAGGCTGCACTTGAGGATTTGACGACCGAGGGCGAGAAAGGTAAACAGGCCAAGAACACCGGTCTCGACGAGCAAATCGAGGTACGTATTGTCAACGATGGTTAGATGTCCCGCAACCGTCGAATAGGGCAATGTCTTATATCCGACGCCAAAAAAAGTCTGCCAGGGATGAAGTTTGACGAATTCCAGAAGGGCATTCCAACTGGACAAGCGCCCTGAAAGAGTGCCATCGGGCGCAGACTGAATGTGAAGAAAGGAAGCCTGGATTCTTGTCCAGTAACTCTCACCGAAGCCTGGGAAGACAAAGTGAACGAGCCAGAGCGTGCATGCCAGAGCGAGGCAAATCGACACGACTGCCCTGGCTTTTCGGACTCGAAGGCAAACGAGTGCTATACACGAACAACCAATGTTGAGCAGTGATCCACGAGAGTACGAGAATATGAGAGCCGCTCCAAGCACAAGGCCGCCAAGAGCGGCCTCCGTCCGTGAGCAAGGCCGCGCCTGCCGACTTGAAACGAACGTAACCAGCGTCATGATCAGGAAGAATGCGCAGAAGTTGCCCAGGGTGCTTGCCTCGTAGAAGACTCCCTGAGCACGACGCAGCACCGCGGCATTTAGCCAAATGAATTGTGCGCTGTAGCCGGCGGGTGCCGGAAACTGATAGTAGAAATCCAGGCAAGCGAATAGTGCTCCAGCAACAGCAGCACGAAACAGAATACCAGCGAGATTCAGCGAAATGGGCTTCACGGAGCCCAGAATGTATAAGAACAACCAAGGACCTATCAGGAACAGGCCAACTCGGACTGCGCTGCCTAACGCCACCAGTGGTCCTGAATAAACCGCCGCGAAGCCCAAGCTAAGAATTAACGAACCACTGAAGAGGAGAAACCACTTCGAGACGGGGTGCGCAAGACATTCCCAGCGCGGCGGTCGCATGATAGCAACCGCCGCCCCTATCGGAAGCATTAGAACCGCCACGTGAGGCCCGGAATCGCCGATGGCGATTGGCAGCGGGGGCAGAAGGATGCTGCACAAGAGAAATGCAACAAGCCATCGGTATGAGTGGCCCAGAAGCCACCAGGCGAGTAACGGTACCACGAGCAGCGCCGCAACCGAACATTTCGTGGAAATTGAAGGAGAGAGGGCCAGCGCCGAAGCCCAGACGGCGATGCCGGCCGGAACCCAATAGCGGGACGCAAAACGTGGAATGGTCAACACCGCGGTCTAGGTCCCGGACGAGGAAGAAGCTGTCGCCTGAAATCTATGCTGTGAATGGCTGAACAAGAAGAGGAGGTACAGGAAGGACATCGCCAAGGAGCCAACAAGAGCCAGCGCCAGATTGAGCGCGATTTTCGGAGAACTGGGGCGCTCCGGAATGACGCCGGGATCGAGCATTTCGATACGCTCGCCACGAAAGGCCATTGACGCGAGGATGTCGTTGTTCCGGGTGTTGGCGGCCTCGTATTGACTCTGAGCGGTTTGAAGCTCCCGGTCGAGGATGTCGCGCTCATGCTTTCGCCGTTCGAGCAGGGTGCTGTCCACCTCGATGACGTGAGCGAGGGTTTCGCGTTGCCGGCGAAGTATCTCGAGTTCGGCCTTGTAAGCTACAACACTATCGCTCATGCGATGCGGATCGTCAATTGTGCTGTCATCCCCGCCGCCCTGCTTAAGCCGTGCTTCGGTATCGGCCAGTTGCTCACCAACCTCCATAAGATCGCGATCCACGCGCGACCGAGTTTCGACGGCGCCTGCTAATTCCGCTTCCACGCCCGCAATGGGCTCCTTTGAAAGATGCTCATTGCGTGCGCTTAGCGCTTTCTGTTGGCGGACCAAGGCGTTCTCAATGACGATGTGTCCTTCGCTAATCGAGTCGTGTAGCGACGCGGCCTCTAGAGCTCGGTTCATGGCGACAGTCTTTCCGGCGATGTAGCGGGCAAGCTCCTGGGCTCTTTTGGGGTCGGCGAGGGTGGCACTCACCTGTAAGATCTTGGTGTCACGAGGCTTAGTTACCTCGAGGATCTTGCCTTTGAGGTTCTCGATGGGAACTCCCGAATATAATGCACGAAGATTGAGGTCCCGCAGGGCTTGCTCAAACAGGCTGTCGCTATTGGCGAAGTGCTCGTAAGTTTTCAACGACTCGAGATACACCGGACTTACGGCGGTGCTTCCCCGTGGGTCATTGCCAGCAGGCGGTTCTATCAGCATACTGACGGTTGCCGTGTATTTCTTAGGGAGAAGGAAACTTACACCGGCAGTGAGCGAAATACAGAGGCCGCAGGAGATGGCGAGCACGCGCCAATGTGAGAGGGCAAACCGGGCGAAGGGAAACAGGTCAAGCGAGGCGGAATCCCGAGGCTCGGGCCCAAGCATCAGCGACGATTCGTTATAAGGGGGTGAACTTTCGCGGATTCTCATTCTTGAAGGAGTGACGAGCTCACTACGAATAGCTTTGGCACCGCGAAACGCTGAGCGCAAGATGACAAGAAGGAATTTACAGCGTGTTTACATTTCCCACACAAGTCGCCTCTCCCCCAGATGACACCATCGGCGGTATGGGAAGAGCTGCGCTCTATGCCACGTTTGGGTCGGTCGTGTCGATTCTGTTTTCCATCGCACTTTCGCAGTTCCTTTTGGGGCTAGCCCTCGTGTTATTACTCGCCTCGAAACAAGAACGGCGTTTCCCTCCGATTCAACTGCCTTTTTGCCTATTTGCCCTTCTAACTGCGATCGCCGTCGCCCTCTCCGTGAATCCTGTGGCGGGCTTGGTTCAAATTCGCAAGTTCTTTGTGTTCGGCATTGTGCTGACCGTAGCGAGCACCTACAAGACAATCGAGCACGTTTCAGCGACTGTTGCGGCCTGGGGCATAGTCGGTGCGGTTTCAGCCCTGCGGGGGATCGGTCAGTTTGTCCACCGCTATCGGGAAGCTCACCAGACCGGATCAGATTATTACGAATTCTATCTAGACTCACGAGTGACCGGGCTAGCCAGTCATTGGATGACATTCGGAGGGGAACTCATGATTGTTCTTCTGATGCTGGCCGCGTTGCTGCTATTTGCTTTCAACACCAGAACTAGGGTTTTGGCGGCCGTTGTTTTGCCCCTGCTGGGCCTCGCGCTAATTTTGGGATTGACGCGCGGGATTTTCCTGGCAGGAGTTCCCGCAGGAATGTTGTATCTGCTCTGGAACTGGAAGCGATGGAGTTTAGCCCTCGTCCCGTTTGTGGCGCTGATGTTGTTTTGGGCCGCGCCCACGCATGTGAAGGAGCGTGTTCTGTCGGTCGTCCAACCGCACGGTATGGACGACTCAAATGAGCGGCGTGTGATCCTAACGCGAACCGGGGTCGCCATGATTCGGGCTCACCCGTGGTTTGGTTTGGGGCCCGAACAGGTTGGACCCCAGTTCCTTCAATACGTGCCCCCGGATGTTCCCAGGCCGCTTCCGAAGGGCTGGTATGGTCATCTTCACAACGTGTATCTGCAGTATGCGGCCGAAAGGGGAATACCTGCCTTGCTGATGATGTTGTGGCTGCTGGCGAAGATCATGGTCGATCTTCACGGCGCAGCAAGGCGTCTGGATTCCCATCCTGCGGCGTGGGTGCTTTATGGAGCGGTGGCAGCGGAGGTGGGAGTGCTGGCCGAAGGGTTCTTCGAGTACAATCTGGGGGACAGCGAGGTACTGACGATGTTTCTAGTCGCCGTCAGTTGCGGATATGTCATGAAGTGGAGCGCTGAGCTGCCGCTCAGCAGTACACCCCCCGTCCAGCCGCTGCTTGTGTCATCCGCGGCGGTGTGCGGGCGGATGAGCTGATCAGGGCCTATGCTTCAGTGGGTCCGAACTGGTCGTACCGCCAATCGTGACGAGCGGGGACCTGGTGCACGATGAACGTCGCCCGGCCTACTACTGAACTAAAGCAGATCCTATGGGATAGCTGCGGCGCGCGCGCGGGTCTGTTCTTCTCTAAGCCTGGTTTTGTTCGGAACGCTTTGCTAGTCAGCGCTTTGACCGTTGCCGTAAAAGTTATAGGAGCGGCAAAGATAGCGATCAGCGCCAAAGTGCTTGGTACAGGGGACGAACTCGACTCGTATCTAGTCGCCTTTCTGGTGCCGTCTATCTTGAGTGATGTGTTAGCGGGCTCGCTGACTCCTGCTCTGATGCCTGTACTTGCAAAGGAAACTGACCATCAAACCGGGGGCTCTGGAGCGAATCGCGTCTTCTTCCTCGAGTGTCTTGGAGTATTCGGCATCGCAATGCTGATCGCGGCGAGTACTGCAAGCTGGGTTCTACCGGGAATCGCGCATGGCTTTTCAAGCTACAAGCTCCAATTTACTCGCAGCCTTCTGCTGCTTATGGTCCCGATGGTGCCGCTTAGTGGTTTGAGCGCCGTGTGGCGGGCAATCTTGAATCATCAGGGGCGCTTCGCTCTCAGCGCTGGGTCACCGTTAGTAACGCCGCTACTCGCGAGCACGTTCCTGTTGGGCACGAATGGCCGCGGGGTCCATGCCCTGGCGCTGGGCACGGTTCTGGGCGCCGCCGCCGAAGCGTCGTTGTTAGGTGCCGGCCTTGTTTTAACCGGCACCTCGATTCTGCCCAGAATCCGACCAGACTTCAGTATGCGCCGCTGGCTTTCCAGCGGATATCTTCCGGTGCTTGTCGCGAGCGTAATCGGTGCAGGATCGAGTGTTATCGATCAGACAATCGCAGCCAGCTTAGGAACCGGTAGCGTCTCTGTGCTCAACCTTGGCACGCGTCTCGTGACCGTCCTGGTGGCGATAGGGCCGGCGTCGATGGCAACTGTGGTCATGCCTCGGTTCTCGAAGCTAGTCGCAGACGGAGACAGGGTGAGATTACGGCACTTGGCGGGTGTGTCGACGCTTGCCGGCATGCTCTTGATGATTCCCGTCACAATGGTCGGCATTTGGTCCTCGAAGCCCTTGGCGGAGCTGGCGTTCGCCCGGGGAACGGGGGTGCCCGATCCGATCGGAGTGATTGCGACTGTTCAGGCCCTTTCGTTCTTGCAGCTGCCTTTCGTCATGGGCACCGCCGTTCTTAGTCGTCTATTGATTTCAGCGCACAAAACACGGCAGTTGCTGCTGATATCGGCGTCGGCACTCGTTCTGAAGGTCGGAATCGGTCTCTCTCTGGCTTACGTGATGGGCATCGAGGGCCTGTCTCTCTCAATGAGCTGTGTCCAGCTGGTCGTCTTTCTGATGACGGTGCCAATCGCATTGCGGGGTCTACGTCAATCTCGCCACTCTGGCGACTCTTGACCAAACGAATTTACAGGATGTTTACAAGACGTTGGCATCGGTCCCCCTTCAAGAAAACTATCGTGGGCGTTAAGCGGTTGAGGCAGCCAGAGCACGTCTGCAGCCCGCAACCGAAGGATTGATTGGAGACAACGGGTTGACAGAAACAATGGCTCCGCCCACAAAACGCTGGTTAGAGCGGATCAAGGACCCGCTACTGGTTCGAACCGAGCTGGTCAATGAGCGAGTGATCTATCCCTACGGCTTTCCGGTCCGGTTAGCTTCGAATTCGCCGCTCGTTTTGGAGGCCGCCGAGATCAGCTGGGGTAGTTACCAAAATCGTTTCAACACACCGCCCCTTGACGTGCGCTGTATGGTTAGCGATTCCGAGAGCCCCGCTTGCGCAGAGCCTCCCGTCTTTCGATCTCAAAAGCATTTGCTAAGCATTGTCGCTGACAACGAGAACTTCGCCTGTCTCGATCTGGAGCGGGCTTTCAGTTTCGGCTGGGTCTCCCAAAAGACGGTCGAGAGTACGGAGTATTTTCGGCAATGTTTCCTCGACGTGATGATTTATCCGCTGCTTGAGATAAGGTACCTCTTAACGCTGCACGCCGCATGCGTTCTCTTCCAAGGCCGCGGGGTCCTCCTAACGGGCGATTCGGGGGCGGGAAAGTCTTCGTTGGCATACGCTTGTGCCAGCCGGGGATGGACCTTTGTCTCCGACGACGCGAGCGCGTTTTTTCGAACCGCGACGACGCCCGAAGTAATCGGGCACCCACATCGATTTCGCTTTCGCGAGCCAGTTGGAGAGCTCTTTCCGGAATTCAGAGGCTTGCGAAGCACTCTGAGGGCCTATGGAAAGCCAACGATTGAGATAAAAACAGCCTGCCTGCCAATTGCAACGGCTTCGTCCGGGCCCATTGACTTCATCGTCTTTCTAAATAGAGCCGGCTTTTCAGGCGGCGCACCCCGCTTAATTCGCTTGGATCCTGAGGATGCATGGAAGCGGCTGCTTCCTTCCGTATGGGCCGTGCAGTTGCCAGCGATGCACGAAAGAGTGGAGGCACTGGGTCGACTACTGGATAGGCCGTTTTACGAGATTCGTTACGGGCCTCTCGACGATGCGATCGACGTGCTAGAGCAGCTCGTCCGGGATAGCCAATCATGAAATCTATCGCTTGGCTGCCCCTGTTAACGCCGTACCCTGCAGGTAACCCACGCTGCACCCAGTCTCTGCGCCAGAGGTTTTGAATGGAGACTTCAGTTGGACGTACGGCTGCCCACTCAGCAAAGCCGGCTACACCACGATCCGAAGGCTGCGATCTCCCTGACTACGAAGCGATTGGAGTTCCAACTACAGTAGCCGCCGCACTTGCGGCAATGCGCTTTTGCGACAGATCAACGGACCAGGTTCGCACGATTCCCGATAAAGACTGGCCGAAATTCTTGGCGTGGGCAGAGGCCCGCCAGGTGGCCTTGACGATTGCCGGCCTGTGGGACGATGGCTTTCCGGCGCGGGAACGTGCTTTGCTCGACCGGACCGGAGAGGCGTTCCGGGCTCGCATGTTGAGGATTCGGGAAGCTCTTCGCGAAATAGCGCTGGCTCTCGGCGAAGAGCAAATTTCGTTCGTCGTGCTAAAAGGGTTTACCCACGCTCCCGACCTGACTCCGAACCCGACCTGGCGGGCGCAGGGCGATATTGACATCTGGTGCAACGGACCGAATGCCGTGGCTGCCTTCGATGCGTTACTAGCCCTTGGTTATCGCCCAACTGCCTCTCACAGCAAGCGACATTTGCCTCCGCTCGTACGATCGCAGCATTGGAAGTGGGATGGAAACTTAGCTGCGATTCCCATCTCGGTGGAGATCCATGAGCGGCTTTGGGAGCAGGGCGCAGGATACGCTGGTGCGCCAGACGAACTTGAGATTTGGAATCGAGCCAGCAGCCGAACTTTCCACGGCGACACCTATCGGGTCCTACGCACGGACGATTTGGTCTCGTTCGCCGCATTTCACCTTTTTTTGCACTTGGCAAACGGTGACCTTCCGTTGCAACGCGCTTGGGAGATCGCGAACTTTCTTCAGTCGCGTGCCGACGACGACTGTTACTGGGACGAATGGGATGCATCGCACTCGGCGAGGCATTGGGTGATTGAGCTCTTAGTCTTTCGGCTCGTTCAGAAGTGGTTCAATTGCCGTTTGCCGAATTCTGTTGTTAAAGCGGCTTCCCTGCTTCCGGAAGATACGCGGTTTTGGCTGGATGAATTTGCTTTCGAGCCGCTAAAAGCACAGAGCGATTCAAATAAGAACTATTTCTGGTTGAACGGGAGCTTGTTGAATTGCTGGAAGGACAGGCTCAGAGCCGCCCGTCGATGTTTTATCCCCGTCGGGCTGCCAGGGTTCGTTGATCGCTCGGATGACAGTCGGCCTGAGTCTCGGGCGCGGCGGTTGGTCCGGCAGAGACGCTTTGTTCTCTCCCGCGCGAAGCATCACTTAGCTGGCCTGAATCCAACACTCAACGGCGGCTTGATCTGGATTGGGCATAAATGCGGGCTCGAGAGAAGCTTTTTGCCGTTTCTCATGGCGTGCGCACTGTTTGACATCGGCGAGTTCTTATTCGTCGTCCTATTCAATTTCTACTTGCTGGAAATCGGGCTACGGGAGGACGCAATAGGCTTCGCTGTGGGGGGCATGTCCGCGGGGACTCTGGTCGGCACCCCCCTTGCCACTTTTTTTGCGCGTCGTTTCGGACTTAGAAAAGCACTCGTGGCCGGCACTCTTGGTTGCAGTCTCGCCATGCTGTTGAGAATTGTATTCACGGGTGACCCGGCTCTGGTACTCTTCGCCGTCTTGAACGGCGTCTGCTTTTCGTTTTGGGCGGTAGCCTTTATACCTGCTATCGCCGGCTTGAGCCGCCCGAACCATCGATCCCTCGCTTACGGATTGGCCACGTCCTTGGGAATCTCGATCGGCATCTTCGCCGGTCCGTTAGCCACCCGTCTCCCGGCCGTTCTCCACACCGCGTTCGCGCTTGGCTCACTGGACGCAATACGCACAGTTCTCTGCATTGGTTCCGCGCTTACTGCGCTGGCTGCATTGCCCGCCTTCCGACTTCGATTGGGAGCGCTAAAGACTGAAAGCACGAACCGTCAGGTCGCGAGAGGCAAGTTCATTCTTCTTTTCGTGGCGGGCGTGTTTCTTTGGACCTCTGCAACCGGGTCTTTCAATGGCTTCTTTACACCCTTCTTTTCGCTGCGGATCGGCCTCACGATCGTTCAGATCGGAACGCTTTTCGCGGTCGGCCAAGCGGTGCAGGTGACGGCGACGTTAGCGGCGCCGCTGCTGGTGCGACGTATCGGCGAAGCCCGACATGTGGCATTCACCGTCCTTGCCACGGCTGCGATGCTATTGCTGCTTGCGAGCACACCGGGCCGTATCGCAACAGCTTGCTTATACCTGGGCTATGTCGCATTCCAGTATGCGAATGAGCCCAGCGTTTTCGCCTGGCTCATGAATCGCGTGACCGCCGGAGAGCGAACCCGCGCTTCAGGTTTCCTCTTCATGGTGATGTCGGCTGGAGGGATGCTTGCAGCCGGAGTGAGCGGCAAAGTCATCGCCCACTCCGGCTATTCACTGGTGCTGGGTGGCGCCGCCATTCTCGCAATCGTCGCCGCGGTAGTGTTCAAATGGGCATCCCAGCAGTCAAGTGCTGTAGATTAGCAGACGTTTTACAAGAGGGCAACAACTGAATTCAACAGTTCCCCTACTATTGCCTCAGCGGCGAAAGATCCGCCTCCAAGGAGTAGGAATGGGAATTGAAGATCAATGCATTACAACACGAAGACAAGTCTCAGTGCGGGCAATATATGGTCTGACTTCGATCGTTGGAGCATTTCTTAGTGCGCCGGCTGTCATGTACCTCTTTTCGGCGCCCGGCTCAAGCAAGAAAACAGGTTGGATTGACGCGGGTGAAACGAGCGCGCTTCGCCCTGGGGCTCCGGTCCAAGTCCCCATCCAGCGCATTTGGTTGGACGGCTGGAGAATTCGCAGCGTACGCGAGATGGCATGGGTAGTTGTCGGTCCTAATCGATCCATCACTGCCTTCTCTTCTCTTTGTACGCACTTGGGGTGCGCCTACCGCTGGCGGGAAGATAAAGCGCTTTTTGAGTGCCCTTGTCACGGCTCATGGTTCTCGAAATCCGGCCAAGTAGTGTCGGGGCCTGCACCTCGCGGGCTGGATCGGTATGACGTGAAACTAGATGAGAATCGACTGTGGCTTGGCCAGCTTCGGCGTGGAAAGGATCCTAGAGGCTGAGATGCGACAGCCACTGGATTGGATTGAACAGCGTACCGGATGGCAGTCGGCATTGACCAAGTTCGCCGCCGAGGAAATCCCGGCGTCTTGCGGCTGGGCCCAGGTCTTCGGCAGCGTAACTCTCTTCCTCTTCCTCACGCAAGTGTTCACCGGAGTTTTGCTGACTCTAAACTATGCGCCGTCGCCCGGAGAGGCTTACGAAAGTGTCCTCTACATTACCCGTTCTGTCACCAGTGGAAAAATGATTCGCGGCTTGCATCACTGGGGAGCCAGCATGATGATCGTCGTCCTGGTTCTCCATGCCTCACAAGTGTTTCTTTATGGCGCCTACAAGAAACCGCGTGAAGCGCTCTGGCTTACAGGAGTCCTGATGGCTTTCCTGGTCCTGTCGTTCGGTCTCACCGGTTACCTTCTGCCTTGGGATAACCGCGCGTATTGGGGAACCGTCGTTGTAACTCAGATTGCCGGCCAAGTTCCTTTAATGGGCCCGTACCTCCAAAACGTGCTTGGTGCCAGGAGCGGGATCGGCGCGGTTACGTTCTCGCGGTTTTATGCCATGCACACTATAATTCTTCCCGCAGCCACTGCATTGCTCGCCATTCTTCATATTGGCCTAGTCCGAAAGCACGGAGTCACGCCTGCCGCCGATGATGAAGTGCAGCCCAGAAAGCGATTCTATCCAGAACAGGTCCTTCGTGATTGTGTAGCGATTTTTGTAGCATTTGCGTTCTTGTTTTTGGCGGCCGCTTTCCTCGACCTGCCGCTCGAACGCCTGGCCGATCCAACCGATGCCGCTTACACACCGCGGCCCGAGTGGTACTTCCTTTTTCTCTTTCAGACGCTCAAACTATTCCAAGGCCAGGCAGAGTTGGTGGGGAGCCTTCTGCTCCCGACGCTTGCGGTGTGTGTCCTTATTGCGATTCCCTTTCTGGATCGCGGCCCAGTTCGGCGGGTCAAGGAACGAACTTTGGCCACAGCAGCTCTGCTTTTATGCCTGGCGGCGTGGAGTTCCCTAACCATCGCGGCAGTTCGTGGTACACCGACAAGCCGGGGAGTTACCGCTTTGTCAGCCCGAAGTGCAAAGATCGTCCGCATTTCGGCGGAAGAACTGGCAGCGCTAGGATACTTTCGTCAGCAAGATTGCACGCGTTGCCACAACCTTTTAGACGGTGAACCTAAACCGGGTCCGACTTTGGCTGGTCATCAGAGCCAACGGTCCGGCGTATGGCTTGAGGATCATCTGAAAGGGAGCGAAGTGACGGGAAACCCACAACCTCCGCTCTCAACGCCTCAGCTAAATGCCCTGCTGGTGTTTCTACCTCGACTTACTCCCGAGAAAGCCTTTGAACTCGCCGATGCGCCAGAGACCCTGACCGCCGGGGCGGACGCATACGTCTCCCACCTGTGCGCGAGCTGTCACCGCCTCAACGGAGAAGGAGGGGAGAGCGGTCCTCCCCTGAATGGGCTTGCGGCCCGCCGTTCGCAGGAGTGGGTACGAGGACACTTTCGGTCGCCTCGGACGTTTTCGCCGAGCACAATCATGCCTGCCTATCACCTGTCTAACGTCGAAGAAGATGCTTTGATCTCCTACCTCTATCAATTGCCGTAGGAAGTGGGCGCCCAACTCGACCGGATGTTGCAGAGTCTTAGAGCTGGTTGCGATTTCGACAACGACAACGGTTCACAAAACTTTTACAAGAGGCAAACACAAAAATGGGCGGGATCTCCTAGCCTCAATGTGTGCTCAGTCTCTTGCAGAGAAGGAACGAACCCTCGAACGAAATACGTACTCTGGCTACCACGACGGATCAAGCGGGTTTAGAAGTAATGCCACCAGGCCAGCCATCTCACGGATGGGCCAGGCCTTGCCCGCGGTCTCCCTTATGGAAAGGGATCGGTCTCGTGGAGCGTGCCGCGGCCCTTCTGCTCTCAGCCATCTCACTTCCTATACTCGCTTGCAGTGCAGCGGCCGTGGTGGTCCTTTCGAGGCAGGCACCGTTCATTGCACACCGGCGGGTTGGATTGTCTGGCCAAGTGCTTTGGGTCTGGAAACTTCGGACCATGTGGAGCCCAGCGCAACACGGAGAATCCGCTTGCCCACGCGCGCGGTTCTCTGCACGAATCTTCATAACTCCTCGGCCCCTTTTTGTTGAGTTCCTGACAGATGCTCCCGTGCCGTTGAACAAAGCCGTTCACGATCCACGCATTACGAGTAGCGTCGCCTTGTTTCTACGTAAGTACTCTATTGACGAACTGCCACAACTTTGGCAGGTCGTACTGGGACAGTTAGCGTTGGTTGGTCCTCGGCCCCTCACGGAGGCGGAAATATCCCGCTACTACGGCGCTGCCATGCGGGAGACGCTGTTGGTGGTCAAACCAGGAGTTACAGGGCTTTGGCAGGTCAACGGCAGAAACAGGCTTTCCTATGAGCAACGAAAGAGTTTTGATCAGTACTTGCTTAGCAACTGGTCTATGCGCCTTTACTTGAAGATTCTATATTCAACCGTATTTTGCGTAGTTACTGGCAAAGACGCTCACTAGGGCTGTGCCATGAAGATTTTGTGTCTCGATCAATTCGCACAACTTGGCGGAGGGCAACTCTGCCTGTTGGATCTTCTGCCAGCTTTCCTGCGGAACGGATGGGAGATCAGGGCCCTGCTCCCGGGCGAAGGCGAGTACGCCACCAGACTGCGAGCATTAGACTGTGGAGTGGGACAGTTGCGCCTGGCTCCTCTGTCGAGCGGCCGGAAGACTTTCACAGATCAATTCCTATATCTGGCATCGGTCGTGCAAATGACCGCGCAGTTACGCAAACTGCTTCGGGGATGGCGACCGGATTTACTGTACGTCAATGGTCCGCGCGTGCTGCCTGCGGCGGCTAGGGTGTCGCGTGAAGATCGAATCCCGCTCGTCTTCCACGCACACCATCGGATCGCGGGAGGTTCTGCGCTACGCCTTGTCCAAACCTCGCTTAATGCCTCCAGCGCATCCGTTATTGCCTGCTGCTCGTACGTCGCCTCCAGTCTTACGCCGCGAGTGCCGAGGAGTCGCATCAGGGTGATCTACAACGGCGTCAGTGACTACAGACAGTCGCCGTTCAGGCGAGCTTTGCCGATCCAGAAGGTGGGAATCGTTGGACGAATTGATCCAGAGAAGGGGCAACTTGACTTCGTTCGGGCCGCGCGGACAGTCGCCCAGCGGTTTCCTCATGTTCAGTTCCACGTCGTGGGCTCACCTCAGTTTTCGGCGGGAGGGTACTCCGGTCAGGTTCTAAAGGAGAGCGAGGGACTGCCTGTTCATTTTCATGGCTGGCGCGACGACGTCCCGTGTGTATTGCGGTCGCTCGACTTGCTGGTTGTTTCTTCGCCCCGCTCGGAGGCAACGCCCAGGGTCATTCTCGAGGCGTTCTCGGCAGGTGTGCCGGTACTCGCATATGCATTGGGTGGCATACAGGAGATCATTGAGGATAACCGGACAGGGTTCCTGTCGGCTCCCACGCCAGAAGCCCTTGCTTCCCGCATGGTTGACGTGCTGGAAACTGGTCTCGGGGCGATCGACCTCATTACTCAACGCGCCCAGTCCACTTGGCAGGAACGGTTTCACATCGACAGCTGGCGCGCCCTCGTGTGTGAATGCCTGGCTCGCGCCGCGCGGTCGAACCGAACGGAATTCGCAGCGCGGGAACTGCAGAAGACCGTATGAAGTGTGCGATCGTCCATTACTGGCTGCTCGGCATGCGGGGAGGCGAGAGAGTAGTGGAGGGGCTGTGCAAACTGCTTCCGGATGCCGACATCTTCACCTTGTTCTACAATCCGCAAGCGACTTCGCCACTCATCCGCTCGCACCGGATCTACCCATCGTTCCTCGATCCACTTCAGCGCTTCCACCGCTACATGTTGCCGCTCACGCCCTTTGCTCTGGAATCTCTGGATCTTCGCGGCTATGACCTT
This sequence comes from uncultured Acidobacteriaceae bacterium, assembly GCA_963771305.1. GTDB lineage: Bacteria > Acidobacteriota > Terriglobia > Bryobacterales > Bryobacteraceae > CAJCIT01. Next base: position 514,678 of record CAVYTS010000012.1, on the reverse strand, counting down.
GTTGTCAGCAGCGAGTCGGGCCCAGCAAAAGGGGTAATTACGTCGTCAGCGGCGCACCACATCTGCTACTGCCACTCGCCGATGCGTTATTTGTGGGATCTGTATCCCGATTACCTTCACGATTTGACACACAGTAGGTGCAAACGTGCGCTGCTGGCTCTGTTCAGCAACTATCTGCGCATTTGGGACTTCGCAAGTGCTGCCCGCGTCGATCACTTTGTTGCGAACAGCCGCAATGTTCAGCGTCGCATTTATCGAGCCTACCGAAGAGACTCAGAGGTTGTCTATCCTCCAGTGGACGTCGAAACCTTTTTCCACAAGCCGGCTGAAGACTACTATCTCGTGGTCTCCGCGCTGGTCGAGTACAAGCGAGTCAGGGACGCCGTCTCATTCTGCACTCTGTCCGGCAGGCGGCTGAAGGTAGTCGGCCTCGGTCCCGAATTCAAGAGGCTGAAAGCGATCGCCGGGCCTACCGTAGAATTCTGCGGCCGAGTCGCGGGAGTGGAACTTAGAGACCTTTACGCCCGTTGTCGGGCCCTCTTATTGCCCGGAGAAGAAGACTTTGGAATCGCACCGGTAGAGGCCATTGCAAGCGGCAAACCGGTGGTTGCGCTCGGACGTGGCGGCGTTCTCGAAAGCGTCCCAGCGGGAAAAGACCGTGGAGGCTTTCTGTATGACCGCCCGGGCCCCGAACCCCTCGCTTCGGCGGTTGAGGAACTCGAACGAACCGATACGGATATTTCTCCCAGCGCTCTTCAGTACGCTGCCCAACGTTTCTCGGAAGACCGCTTTCTCGTCGAGATGAAAGAGGAGATCGGTCGAGTGATGCACGGTAACCAGAACGACCAGTCACCGCGTGCTACCGCGCCGGATGAAGTGTTCGCGAAACCTTCACAATCTGGTCACGACTGTTAGCTTCCCGGCCATCTAGGCTTGGCCTAGAAGACTCGGAAGGAACACATTTGGATCGCCTACGATGCCTTTGGCCGCAACTCGGCTGGCGAGCACTGTTCGCACTCGCGTTACTGTGTACGGCCGTTTCGACCCGGGCGGCCGCCGACGAGACGAGCTACGTCGGTAGCGACGCCTGCCGTGTCTGTCACCCGGATGTTTGGTCGAAGTTCTTCAAGAACCCTCATTTCCCCGGTGTCGCCGGAATGAAGGAGACCACCGGCGCCACCGGTTGTGAAAGCTGCCACGGTCCGGGGAAGGCGCACATAGCAGCCCACGGCGGCAAGTCGACCATTCTCGCGTTTTCACAAATGGAGCCTAAGCAGCGGATGAACGCTTGTCTGCGGTGTCACGCCACCGATCCGGCGCGCTTCAACGTCAAGAGATCCGCTCACACCGATAACGGCGTAGTGTGTACCGAATGTCATTCCATTCACAAACCGGCCACGCCCAGCAGGTTGCTTTCAAAGGCACAGCCACAACTCTGCTACGGGTGTCATGCGGACGTTCGTGCCCAATTTGAAATGCCCTACAAGCACCGCGTCAACGAGGGGGCCATGGGATGCGCGGATTGCCACAACCCACATGGGGCGAATGCTCCAACGTGGCGCATGGGCATACGTCCCCGAATGGTCGGCCGGGCACTACCGAACGAAGAAGCTTGCTTGCGGTGCCACGTCGACAAACTGGGGCCATTCACCTTCGAGCACCCTCCAGTCCGTATAGAAGGCTGTGAAATCTGCCACTATCCTCACGGATCCGCCAACTCGCGACTTCTACGGAGACCGGTCGTCTTCACGCTCTGCCTGGAGTGCCACAACGGTGCCCCACCTTACGGGCGTGAGGGCAACGGCATTCAACCTCTCTCACCAGCCCACAACATGCTCGACCCGCGCTATCAGAACTGCACGGTTTGTCACGTCAGTATCCATGGATCGAGCCTGGATCCCCTGTTCCTCAGGTGATAAAAGATGAAGGTCCTCCATTATCTCTGGACATTCATAGCGTTAGCCTTCGCAATCAGGGCTCAGGAACCAATTGCTCCTACGTGGGAGCCCGTCGGCAGCCCAAAGGGGAGCGAATCCGGCGGCTACAACATCTCCAACTCCTTCGAGGTGGGCGTGCGCTTCCTGGATTTGAGCGGCGACCAAGCCAACTACCAGGCGGCAGTAAACTACGGAAACGGTCCGCGACTGTTGAGCAGTTCTCTTTCAATCTTCTCAAAGACCGGAGGACAGAAGCTCTTCGACAGTATCGTTCTAACGACGCAGGGTCTGGGCGGCGACCCATATGAGACTATCAACCTTCGTGCAGAGCAGCGAAAATTCTATACCTACATCGCCGCCTGGCGCGACAGCGTGTATGTTAATCCTGGCCTGGTTACGGATGGAGGCGAAGGCTCGAACGCCCTTAGCACAAACTACACATCACAGAGCCATGATCTGATTCTGATGCCCGAGTCGCATGTCCGATGGTTGCTCGGATACAGGCGGGATGCGCAGTATGGACTCGGACTTACGACGGAGCTCGGGCCAAACGAGTCGATTGACCTCTTTCCCGTGTTGTCCCACATTCATCGGGTCCGCAATGAGTACCGGGCAGGTGTCGAGTTGCATTGGCGGAACTCGATGGTGAAGATCTTGCGTGGTTGGTCTGATTTTAAGGATGACTCTCCGTATGGACTTCCTGTGGGCGGCACAGTTGCCGTGACCGACTTCTCGCGGTCGGCCCCCGCCCATGCCACGAATCCCTCTTGGACCTTGCTCTTCCTTCACAGCGACAAACGGGCTGACATCAATGGGAACTTCACATATGCGGATGGGAAAGGTTCGTTCGTTTCGGATGAATCCATCTTCGGCGGCGGCTTTCTGGCAACCCCGATTCAGCAGATCCAAACCAGCGGCGTAGGGCGGCAGCCGGTGGCCACCGGCAACTTGAATTTCGACGTTGATGTGACGAACGGCTTGACTCTAACAAGCCATACGTCCTTTTATGATGGACGAACCGAGGGAGCCAACGCCTATTTTGAGCAGGAGGCGCCGGGGCAGGTAAGTCAGGTGTTGTACTTCCAATCGCTTGACATTAGAACCATAACGACGGACTTGCAAGCAGACCAGAGAGTGAACAAATGGCTCGACGTCTTCGGCGGGTATGAATACTCGAACCGGCTTATCGACTCTGTGGAACAGTTCACACTGGATGACAGCGTGAACCGCACGCCCTACTCGCAAACCAACGAGATGAACGACGGATTCTTCGGCCTGAAAGTGCGCGCAAGGAAATCGTTGACGGCCTCCTTCGAAGGTGAGATCAGCCATTCCAGCCTGCCGTTCACTCCAAAAAGCGACGGAAACTACCTGGCCTGGAAGGCCTCTCTGTCGTATCGGATCAAGAACTTGCAGCTGTCAGCTTCGGCGCAGAATGAGCGAAACGCCACCTCGGCATCGCTAACCAGCTTTAGCACCCGAAACCAAACCTGGTCAGTGACTGCAGACTGGACCGTACGGCCCTGGTTGAGCTTTGATGGATCTTACTCGAATATCTACACCAACGCGTTAGGCGGCCTGGCTTTCTTCGCTGGTGGACTGCCTGTAAATAACGCGGTTTCCTACTATGTCATGAACCTGCATGCGGCGAATGCCGGAATCCGGCTGCAAGTCCGCAAATCACTGAGCATCTACCTGGGCGGCACAGCAGTCCGGGACTCGGGAGATGGAAGGCCACAAGCAGATACATCTCAATACGATCCCTTGTTGGCGGCCTTTCGAGTGGCGCAGACGTTCCCGCTGACATATTATTCACCATTTGCGAGGATCTCTGTACGACTAAACCAGTCGATTCGATGGAACATCGGATATCAATTGTATAAGTATCAGGCCGATTTCTCGCCGGCACTCAATTTTACGGCAAACACGGGGTTTACCAGTCTGTCGTGGAGCTTCTGAGACGTGCTCGCGGCGAGCGCCCTTCCTCGCAACCAATTTAACCGCGAGTTCTTCGCAATACTTTTACAAAAACCAAACAACCCATGACCCGTGGGTGGACTACGTTGTCAATAGCGCGCCGAACAGGCCTTCGCGTTTTCTATTCCCATGCCTCATTCCAAGAAAGTCGTCTTCTTCTTTCCAGCATTCTCAAGCCAGGAAGCGACTGCGCCACTAGGCATTCTTGCTGTGGCGACGCCTCTACTGCGGGCCGGCTACGAGGTCTGCCTCATTGACTCCACTATCACGCCGAAGTTTAAGAGCCGGGTACTGGCGGAACTGAAAGATGCTCTCTGTCTGGCTGTGTCTCTGGTTACGGGCCCAATGATCAAGGAGACCGTCGACATAGCGCGTGCAGCCAAAGCCCTTTATCCGGATATGCCCGTGATTCTCGGCGGCTGGCATCCTTCGTTGCTGCCGCATCAGACGTTGGCTGCTCCGTATATCGACCTTGTCGTGAAGGGGCAAGGCGAGGACGCGATGCTCGAAATCGTCCAACGCATCGAGGCGGGCGAATCAATAAAGGGTGTGTTGGGCGCTGGGTACAAAGAGCACGGACAGATCGTCTTTAATGCACCGCGAACTCTCCGGCCTATCAGCGAGATGCCTCCGAAGGCATACCATCTGGCGGACTTTGACGCCTACGAACGCATTTGCGGGCGTCGCTGGGCCATGTACACATCGAGCCTGGCCTGCCCGTACAACTGCGCCTACTGCACCAACGATGGTGTTTACGGGCGCAAGTGGAATGCCCTTGCTCCGGAGCAGGTCGTCGAAGAGACAGTCGAACTGACCAGACGGTACAACCTTCAATTGCTTTGGATCGTGGATGACAACTTCCTAGTGGACCGCGACCGCGCCGTCGAGATCGCCGAAGGTTTGGTGCGTAGGAATAGTCGATTCGAGTGGAGCATTCAATCCTCCACCAATCTGGTGAATCGACTCAGCGTCGATGAGCTAAAGCTGTTGAAGCGCGCAGGGCTCAGTCAGGTGTCTCAAGGTGCCGACAGCGGCTCACCGAAGGTGATGCGCCTGATGAACAAGGATTTTCAGAAACTAGAGACTATCTACGAGGCTGCCAACCGGCTGACCGAAGCGGGGATCCGGCCCTCGTTCAATATGATCTTTGGCTTCCCCGGCGAGGGCGAACCGGAGCGGCGCGAATCCATCAAGCTAATTATGGACATCTGCCGCAACTACCCTGGTGCCGAGTTCTGGACGAACATATTCACACCCTATCCAGGAGCTCCTATCCTGGATCGCGCGTTTGAGTTGGGCATTGAGGTCCCGTCGACGCTGGAGGGTTGGGTGGATTTCTTCCCGCGCTACACAGTGCTGCCTTGGCTCAAAGGTAAGAGGCATCGGGAGCTACAGACAATGCGCGACTACCTGCGCATAGCCTTCAATCGAAAACCGATTGGAGTCACTCGCAAGCATCCGGTAAACCAGTTCATCCATAACTTGATCAGTTATCCCGCTCGCGTCCGGCTTGACCACGACGTTTACTCATTTCCAATCGAGCTCTGGCTTAAGAACGCTGCCAATCGCTACTTTGAGCCACCGAAGGCGAAGGTAGACGCACATCAACTGGAAGCTGAGGTGGTGTCTTGTTGAAGTCGCATTCCAGGAAAGTGGTGCTGTTTCTGCCGCCCTATTCGGGCCCGGTCCTAGGCCCACCCCTCGGATTGCTGGCTTTGGCAGGCGCTATTCGGCAAGCGGGATTCGAACCGCGCATCATTGACGGCGCCCTGGATCCAGACTTCCGCCGAGTGCTGCTGCGCGAAGCGGAAGAGTGCTTGTGTTTCGGAGTGTCCCTCCTTACTGGCCCGATGATTCTGGCGGGAATTGAAATGAGCCGGGCCGTTCGCGCGATTCGTCCGGACCTGATGATTCTCTACGGTGGCTGGCACCCCACTTTGGTCAGCGCTCAGACTCTGCAAGAAAGCTCCGTTGACGCCGTGGTTCGCCACCAGGGTGAGAAGACGCTAGTTGAAATTCTGCAACGGCTTTGGGGCGGACAGTGCCTGGACTTGGTCGCCGGCTGCTGGTTCAAGCGGAACGGACGCATTGTCATGAACCCGGACCGTTCCGCAACGCCGCTGCCGGAGCTCCCGATTCCAGCCTACGACATGGTTGATTTCGATGCCTACGAACGCGCTGGAGGCGTGCGTAAATTGCCTTACGCTACTAGCATCGGTTGCCCGTACGCCTGCAACTATTGCACCGACATGGTGTTCTATAACCGCCGCTTCAATCCGTATGATACGGACCATGTTGTCTCCCAATTGGCCGATCTGGTTCAGCGGCACCGCCTCACCGAGATTGCGTTGGTCGATTCAAACTTCCTTGTGGACGTGAGACGTGCGTTGGCGATTGCTGAAGGAATTCTACGCTTCGGAGCGCGTTTTCGCTGGACGTTTCAAGCATCCACAGACCTCTTATGCCGGATGCCGGACGAACAAGTTAAGATGATGGCCCGTAGCGGCGTAAGCCACATCGGTTTTGGAATCGAATCTGGATCGACGGAAGTGCTGCAGATGATGAACAAGCGGCACCAACACATCCACGAAATGTATGAAGCGGCCCGAAAATGCAAAGACGCCGGGATCCGCGTCACGTACAACCTGATCTTTGGCTACCCGGGCGAAGAAGAGCGCCATCGAAGAGAGACGTTGCGCGTCATGGCAGATATCGCGGCGCGGTTTGACAATGTCAGCTTTTCGCCGAACATCTTCACGCCCTATCCTGGCATACCGGTCTGGCCCCAGCTCCGCAGTCTGGGACTCGAAGAGCCCGCTACGCTCGAAGCTTGGGCCGATGTGGATTTAGGCAGCACGCGCCTGCTGTGGCTGCAGGGCAAGCCGTACCAGCGGCTCCAGCGAAGCGTCTCTTATTTTCTTTTAGACAACCAGATCAACAAGAAGCGCCGCAAAGCACGCTCGCTGCTGCTGCGTTCGCTGTGGCTGCTGGTGCGGAAGCCTGTCTATTGGCGCCTTAAGCACTTCCGTTTCGGCTATTTACTGGAATTGTGGCTCGGCGTGGCGCGGCAATGGCTCACCGTGCGGAGGTCTCTACTTACGGGCCAGCCGCTCAGCCATGAGCTGGCAAAGGCGCGGTGAAGCAATGGGCCATGTTCTGCTAACTCACAGTAACCACGTCTACTCCGACCGGAAGCAAACCGAAAAAATGCAGCCGTATCCGGCGTTGCAGACGCTGCTGGTTGCGGCAGTGCTCCGAGAGCACGAGATCGATGTTGCCTTCTTTGATCCAGCTCTCGTTCCCCCCGACGAGGGATTTGCTTCGGCCTTGGAGCGAAACCGTCCGGATTGCGTTCTCGTCTGCGAGGACGATTTTAATTTTCTATCAAAGATGTGCCTGTTGCGGAATCGCGAGCTTGCGTTCCGCATGGCGGATCGGGCCAGCGAACGTGGCATCGCGGTATATGCCCATGGCGCCGACGCATCAGATCACGTTCGGGACTATCTTGCCGCCGGCTTTGACGCCGTCTTGATTGGCGAGGTTGAGACCACGGCTCTTGAAGTGGCGGAGGGGAGACCCCTAGCGGGAATTCGGGGTCTCGCCTATGGCAATCCAGGCTCGCCACGCTACACCAACCCGCGTGAGCCGCGAATTTCGCTAGACACTCTCCCGCTTCCGGCTTGGGACCTGGTCGATATGGACCGTTATCGGCGGGTGTGGAAACGAGCGCATGGTTATTTTTCCCTCAACATCAACGCGAGCCGGGGCTGTCCCTATCGTTGCAACTGGTGCGCCAAGCCCATCTACGGACATAGCTACCGCGTCCGTTCGGCGCGCTCCGTCGCCAGCGAAATGTTACACCTGAAGCGCACCTACGAGCCGGATCACATCTGGTTCACCGACGACATCTTTGCTCTATCGGGCAAGTGGACGAACGACTTTGCGGCAGCCGTTCAGGAGATGGGCGCGCAGATTCCATTCAAAATGCAATCGAGGTGCGACCTGATGACGCGCGCAACGGTCGGAGCATTGCGCGATGCGGGGTGTGCTGAGGTCTGGATTGGAGCGGAGTCGGGCGCGCAGACCGTTCTGGACGCAATGGATAAAGCGGTCCGCGTGGAGCAGATCTACGAGGCACGCGAGAACCTGCGACGCCATGGTGTTCGAACCTGCTTCTTCCTGCAGTTTGGGTATCCGGGCGAAACATGGACGGAAATCGAGGAGACCATTCGCATGGTTCGCGAGACGGCCCCGGACGACGTAGGTGTCTCCATTTCTTACCCCTTGCCGGGAACCAAGTTTTATGACCTGGTTTCGAGCCAGTTAGGAATCAAGAAAAACTGGTCCGAAAGTAATGATCTCTCGATGATGTTTCAAGGGAACTACTCCAGCGAGTTCTATCGAGCTTTGTCTGAAGCCGTGCATCTACAAGTACGAGGAGGCGACGGGCTCAGTAGCGCCTGGGATCGCGTGGCCGAATTGCGGGAGGCGGTGCGTTGAAGCTACTTCTCACACACGGCTACTTTCTGGCTGAAGATGCGAAGGAACAGCGCATTATGAAGCCGTATGTACCTCTGGGAATCCTGTCGCTGTCGTCCCATCTCCGAAGTAAAGGCTTCGCCGTCGAGATCTACGATGCCACTTTCGGGGCTTGCGAAGAACTCTTTCAGGTCCTCGATTCGGAACCGCCAGCTGCCGTTGGAATATACGGCAATTTAATGACTCGGCGAAATGTGCTGACGATTGCGGCGCGTGCCAAGGCGTCGGGCTGGACCGTCATACTCGGCGGTCCGGAGCCTTCGAATTATGCTGCCGAGTACTTGGCAAACGGTGCGGATGTGATTGTGGCGGGCGAAGGCGAGCACGCGATGGAGCGGTTGCTGGCTGGCGGGCTTCAACGCTCAACTTGGGCGGACATTCCCGGGCTGGTGTTTGCCTCGGAGGACGGATCCATTGTGCGTACAGGGCCAGCCTCGTTGATTTCGGACCTGGATGCGCAGCCCTGGCCCGACCGTGAACGCGTCGATATCGGGCGTTATCTGCGCGTCTGGCGTGAGCATCACGGAGCTGGTTCGGTTTCCATCATCACCGCCCGGGGCTGCCCGTATCACTGCAATTGGTGTAGCCACTCCGTTTACGGCAAATCTCACCGGCGCCGCTCGCCGGTCTCCGTGGTGGATGAAATTCAGTGGATTGTCGAGCGATACGCTCCGGAGATGCTATGGTTCGCGGACGACGTATTTACGATTAACCACGAATGGATTGCTCAGTATGCGGCAGAGATTCATCGCCGCGGGTTGCACATACCCTTTGAGTGCATCACGCGGGCCGACCGCTTCAGCCCCAAGATGGCTGAGACGTTGGCGGGCTTAGGCTGTTACCGGCTCTGGATCGGTTCGGAAAGCGGATCACAGCGGATCCTAGATGCCATGCGCCGCGGAGTGAAGGTTGAACAGGTTCGGCAAGCCGTAGCGCTATGCCGCACACATGGGATTCAAAGCGGCATGTTCCTGATGTGGGGGTATGAAGGAGAGGAGGTCAGTGATGTGGAGGCAACCGTCGACCATGTAAAACGGTGCCGGCCCGACGTTTTCTTCACGACGGTTTCATACCCGATCAAAGGGACACCCTATTTCGAGGGCGTGGAGCAGAAGCTCGTGAGTCCTCGGCCATGGCAGGAGTCTACGGATCGGGATTTCATGATCAAGGGCCGGCATTCGCGCAAGTTCTACCAGCATGCGGACGAACTGTTGAAGCAGACTATGGCTGTGGCGCCCGATTCTGCCGGCATCGACATGGCACGACAGGCTCTCCTGCAGACATCGCTGGAAGTAGAGGCATAGGCTGTATGGAGGTGGGCTCTTTCGACTTGATAGCGGCGGATTATGACGAGCTCTGGACTCGCTCGGCCTCAGGCCGGGCCCAAAGGGAAGCTGTGTGGCGCCGCGTCAGCCCGCTCTTTCGCGAGGGCGATCGTGTATTGGATCTGGGCTGCGGGACGGGTGAGGATGCGGTGCACCTCACAGAGCGAGGGATTTCCATTCAGGCCATTGACAGTTCGCTCCAGATGGTTCGGATTGCGCGCAGCCGAGGACTGACCGTGACGCATTTGAAGTTACAGAATCTGGATCAACTCAGAGGAGTCTACGAAGGCGCGATCTCAAACTTCGGAGCACTCAATTGCGTTGAGTGCCTTGAACCCTTGAGTGAAGCGCTCGCCCGGCTGATCCGTCCCGGCGGCTATGTTGCGCTCTGCGCAATGGGACAATTTTGCTGGTGGGAGACTGCTTGGTTCGCGCTGCAAGGCAAGCTAACCAAAGCTCGCCGCCGATGGAGTGGCCGCAGCTTTTCCAAGTCGCTCGGCTTGTGGGTTTACTATCCGTCCCGAAAGCAGCTGCGTGACGGATTTGAGCCCCACTTTGAATTGGTGGGGTGGCACGGTATAGGAGTGGCTGTTCCACCTTCCTTCGTGAAAGGTATCCCCGCGCCGATCACCGGCTTCCTGGCGGTGGTCGACGACTACGTGGCGCACTTGCCCGGTGTGCGGGCCTTGTCTGACCACAGACTTGCCGTGTTGGTTCGAAGGTGAGTATGGAATCGGCGCAACGAGTTCAGTTTCTACGAGAGTACGGAACAGTTCGGTACGCAGAGGGACGCGGCTCCGACGACCCGGCCTATTATCTGGCGCTTCCCTACCGAGACCTCAGTGGACAGAACGATCAGCAATGGCGAATTCGAGCCCGCAGCTTTCGTTACCTGGAGCGGGTGATCTTACCGCCATTGGAGCGGCGTGCTGAGCGCCCCTTGGACATTCTCGATCTGGGTGCTGGGAACTGCTGGATGTCCTACCGGTTGACGCTTCGCAAACATCGCCCCGTTGCGCTCGACATTTTTTCGGATCAACGCGACGGCTTAGGCGCCGTGCGCCATTATCCTGTTACATTCCCATCGCTCGAAGCCCAGTTCGACCAGCTGCCTTTCCGCCCTTCAGCATTTGATCTGGCCATTTTCAATGCTTCCGTGCACTACTCGACGGACCTTCACCAGACGCTACGGCAGGCCATGGAGTGCTTGCGACCGAAGGGCCGGATCATCATTGTGGATTCGCCCATCTACGCGCGTCCGGAGCATGGCGAGCGAATGAAAGCGGAGCGCCTGGAGCGTTTTGAAAAGCTGTACGGCTTCCGTTCCGATGCGCTGCACAGCCGCGAATATCTAGACCAGCCGCTGCTTGATCAGTTGTCGCGAGACCTTGGTATCCGCTGGCACGTTCACCGCGTCTGGTACGGCTGGCGCTGGTGGCTCCGTCCTTTCAAAGCCCGCCTGCAAAAACGTCGGCCGCCTTCGCAGTTCTGGATTCTTGAAGGGGAGCCGCTGCAGTCATGATCATCCTACTGCATCCCCGCACGGCCAAGCCGAAAAATCGCCGCTTCCCATTGCCGATCCTCGCGATGGCCGCCGTCCTTGAAGGAAAAGAAGAGTACACGATTGTGGACGGCAACCTTGACCAGCGGCCCGAGCGCACCTTGGACCAGGTCATGTCTCAAACTGGAGCTGAACTCCTGGCCGTCTCCGTGATGCCAGGGCCGCAGATGGCCGCCGCCATTCCGCTCTGCAAGGCATTCCGAAAGAAATATCCAAAGGTCCCGATTGTCTGGGGCGGTTACTTTGCTTCGTTGTACCCGGACGCCGCACTCAATGCCGAATACGTTGATTTCGTTGTAAGAGGCCAGGGTGAGCAAACCTTTCTAGAATTGATCTCCTGTTTGAGGGCCGACAACAAATACACCACCATAAAAGGCCTGTCGTTCACGGACGATTTCGGGCTGCACGTCCATAACTCGGACCGCCCGTTGCATTCGCCAAACGACTTCCCCTGGCTGCCATATCATCGGCTGGCTTCGCCGGAAAAGTACATTTTGCCTACCTTCCTCGGGCGTCGCACCGCGGTGCACCAAGCCAGCATTGGATGCCCCTACCGCTGCAAGTTTTGCGGCGTCGTGCCACTGTACGATGGCCGGCAAAAGACCGAGGACCCGGAACGCACTGCCGCCGTGCTTACGTACCTGAAGCAGCAGTACAACATCGATGCTGTCCAGTTTTACGACAACAACTTCTTTTTGAACGAGACCCACACGCATGCCCAAGCCGAGCACTTCATCCCCCTCGGCTTGCGATGGTGGGCGGAAGGGCGCATTGACGCGCTGCTTCGCTGTGGCGACGACACGCTTCGGGCATTACGGCGAGCTGGAGCCACGATGATCTTTTTTGGCGCGGAGTCAGGTTCTGATCAAGTTCTCAAGAAGATGAACAAGCGCATCACGGCCGATCAGACGCTTGCGCTTGCCTCTCGCATCCGCAACTTCGGTATTGTTCCCGAGTTCTCGTTCGTAGTCGGCGATCCAGCAGACCCCGAAGGCGACACGCGCCAGACGATCCAGTTCGTGCGCAAAATCAAATGTCTGAACCCCGATGCCGAGATTATTATTCAGCACTACATTCCCACACCACATCCCGACGGCATGTATGGGCAGGTGGATACGAAAATCGAATTTCCGCGAACCCCTGAGGAATGGGCAAATGAACGCTGGTTCAACTTCACCATCCGGCAAGACCCGCACCTCCCCTGGCTGCCGGTCCGCGTAAAACGGCAGATCGACAACTTCGAACTGGTCATTAATTCGCGCTGGCCCACCATCCAGGACATCCGGCTGCCGCGCTGGGGGCGCGCCATGCTGCAATCGCTTAGCGCCTGGAGATACGCGGCCGGTATCTACTCTTATCCGTTTGAGTTGCAGTGGGCGCAACGGTTCGTGGAGTTGCGAAAGCCGAGCTGGGAGAGCCTCTGACGTGCTGACGGTGCCGGCGCTCGAAGGACATCGGATCTGGTCATCAACATATGACGCGAGCCCGAACGCGCTACTCGCGCTGGACCTGCGGATGGTAGCTGAGCGACTGGGGCCGCTCCAGGGCCTGCACGTGGTCGATATCGGCTGCGGAACCGGGCGCTGGATGGCCTATGCCTGCGAGCAGGGCGCAATGGCAATCGGAGTGGATGCGTGCGATGAGATGCTTCGAGCCGCTGCCCGGAAGTCTTCGATCGCGCATAGGCTTATTCTTGCGGAGGCTTCGAATTTGCCGGTTTGCAATTCTGCGGCCGACCTGGCCCTGTGCTCATTCGCTTTTAGCTACTTCCCTAACCCAACTCTGGTACTTTCCGAAATGAGCCGCATTACTCGATCGGGCGGCCGCTTGGTGGTGAGCGACCTCCACCGGGCCGCGCTTCAGGCCGGTTGGAAGCGGACGTTTCGAATCGGCGATCAGGTATACGAGCTGGAGCATTTTAGCCACTCAACGCGGCGACTCAAGGCGGCTGCAAAGCACCTGGGTCTCGAACTCGATTGGGAGATCTCCGCTTGCCTTGGCCAACCCGAGCTGGCGATTTTCCAGCACGCGGGCAAGGAAGAACTATTTGAAAAGGCCAGCCGCGTATCCGCCCTGCGCGCCCTGAGCTGGACTCGGCCATGAAGCTGATCGGCGCACAAGTCGCCAAGAACGCCGCGGAAGTCGAGCGAAAGGATCTTTGCATCAGTCGTGGACGCATCGTGCCGTTCGCGAATGCCCGCAAGCGCGCCGTCGAAATCGACCTGTCCGGTTGTCTGTTGCTTCCCGGTCTGATTAACGGCCACGATCATTTGGAGTTCAACTTGTTTCCGCGTCTCGATTCCGGTCCTCACCCAAACTACGTAGATTGGGCGGCCAGCGTTTTTCATCCTGATCAGGAACCGATCCGAAGCCATTTGCGTGTTCCCAAGAACGTCCGGCTACGATGGGGCGGTCTGAAGAACCTGTTAAGCGGCGTAACCACGGTTTCGCACCACAACCCATACGATCCACTCTTCACGGCCAAATTCCCGGTTCGAGTAGCCCGGCGATTTGGATGGGCGCACTCCATTCACTTCGCGCCCGATTTTGAAACACGTTGCCGTGACACACCACCGGGTTGGCCGTTCCTGATACATGCCGGCGAAGGCACGGATGATTTGGCGCGCAACGAGATCGGCCGCTTGCACCGGGGAGGCGTGCTCTGCGAAAGAACGGTTTTGATTCACGCCGTGGCACTCGAAATACAAGGCCTTGAGATGCTTTGTCGAACGGGTGCAGGCGTGGTCTGGTGTCCAAGCTCGAATCTACACACCATTGGTCAAACGCTGGGACCTAAGGTTCTGACCTCCGGATTGCCGATTGCGCTTGGCACCGACTCCGCTCTAACCGCTCTGGGTGATCTGATCGACGAGTTTTCCGTGGTGAAGCGTCTGGGTCACCTCACCGACAGTGACGTTTATGAGATGGTGACCTCCGTACCCGCGCTGCTACTGCGCCTTCGGAACGGGGAGGGAGAGATTCGCACGGGCGGCGTCGCCGACCTGCTGGCTGTTTTCGATAATCAGTCTTCGCCTGCGTCGGCACTCGATCAGTTGCGCCCGCAACTAGTCATCGTGGGTGGCAACGTCAAGCTGGTAGCTGCCCGCTTCGCCGACCGACTGCCAGCGAGCATCACCGCGCCGCTCGAGCGTATTCGCCTTGAGGGCCGGGGTGAATACCTAGTGGCTGCGCCTGTCGCGGAACTGCTGGCGATTAGCAGACGCTTTCTTCCTGAAGGCATCGCGCTCGCCGGCCGGAGGGTTGCCGCATGAACGCTCAGCTCGACCGCCTGCCCATCCTTATCCTCTATCCACACAACCGTTGTAACTGCCGCTGCGTCATGTGCGATATCTGGAAGACCGACCAGGTGAAAGAGATCAGCGCGATCGACTTGGATCGGCACTTGGCAGACATGGAACGCCTGCGTGTCGAGTGGGTGGTGTTCTCAGGCGGCGAACCATTGATGCACTCCGATCTATTCCGGTTGGCGAAGCTGTTGCGTACCCGAAACATTCGAACCACGCTTTTGTCTACCGGCCTTCTCGTTAAGCGCCATGCCAGTCAAATTGCGACTCACTTAGACGATGTTGTGATTTCGCTTGATGGGCCTCCGGAGATCCACGATAACGTGCGCCGCGTTCCCGGCGCGTTTACTTCACTGCGTGCCGGGGTGAACGCACTATTCGAATGCGATCCTAGCTTCCCTGTCAGCCTCCGGTGTACGGTGCAAAAACTGAATTGTTCACGATTGTGCCAAACCGCGCGCACGGCGAGAGGACTCGGCGTACGCAGTATCTCCTTCCTCGCAGCCGATGTCACCTCCTCCGGCTTCAATCGAGCCGAGCCCTGGCCCATCCTCAAACAGGACGAGGTTTCCATCACCATTTCTGAACTGCCATCGCTCGATGCAGAGATCGAAGCACTGATTCGAGAGGAAGATTGCGGCGGCTTTGTCCTTGAATCACCTGAGAAGCTGCGGCGAATCGTCGATCGATTTCGCGCTCGTGTCGGCCTGGCAGAGGCAGTAGCGCCCCACTGCAATGCGCCTTGGGTCTCCGCCGTTGTTGAAGCGGACGGAACCATACGGCCCTGCTTCTTTCACGCTCCCGTCGGCAACATCGCAAACGGAGGCTCTTTGCTGCAGGTTCTGAATGGCGATCGGGCCACAGCATTCCGTCACAATCTCGACGTAGCGAGCAATCCGACATGCCGACAGTGTGTCTGTTCCTTGCACCGGAAAATGTAAGTCTGGACTTCAGCATTTTGCCGCGGATGGATCGTCAATCTGGCCGCAACGTCATTTCGCCCGAGCGTTGGCAATGACGACACGGAGCGACGAGGCCCAGCGAAAGCCCGATCCTCCCTGCCATTCAATCGCATCGTTGCTGTGGTCTTCAACAAATCTCTCGACGAAAGCGCGTGTTGCCACCGCGGCCATTGTGCGGATTAGAGTTGCTGCGGCGCAGGAATGGGGACCCAGCCCGAATGCGACATGGCCTGAGGTGCGGCGCGTCAAGTCGAGGTGGTCCGGAACAGGAAATTGCGTCGGATCGCGGTTCGCGGAAGGGAGCATGAGAATCACACGTCCCCCCCGTTCAACTGAGATAGATCCTAGGATCAGTTCTGCAGTGGCGTAGCGTGAGACCTTCTGGGCAATACCGGCGTAGCGGAGCAGTTCCTCGATTGCTCTTGGCATCAGATCCGCCTCATCACGCAGTCGAGCAAGCTCCGAAGGATGGCGTAACAGCGCAAGCCATGCATTTGCCAGGAAGCAGGGTAAGGTCTGCGAGAGGGCGACGAACGCCGGGCCGCTCATAGGTATTGCGCTGTTCCGCAAACGTTCCTTTAGCTCTGTGTTTGCCGCCATCATTTCACGTTGGTGAGCGGGGTTAGAAGGGTCCGCCGTAGCCAAGGATACCTTCGCCGCAAGGCTCTCTAAGCGTTCACTGTCGGCAGGATCGGCTCCGGTCACGATCGTGGCAGCGCTAAGAGCCCAAGGGCGCGCAAAGTCCTGGACGATATCTACCGGTCGGCTACCAGGTAGACGGTCGATTAAGGCGAATGCTATGGGCTCGACTTGCGCTTGCCACCGGGCAAGGTTCGATGCAGAGAGCACGGCCAGAGTTTCTGACCTAATCTGCTGCTGGCGGCTTGCGTTGCTAATCTCAGGCAGATCTTTGCTCCCGCCGCGCCCCATCCGTAGGGCGGGTTCCCGAAACGCTGCGAGCACATCCGCGTATCGGCTCAAAACCCAGGCTTCCGTTTCCGGATCACGATACGCCTCCACCGGCTGCGGCGGTGAGAGCGGGTCCAGATGATCTTTGTTGATCGGGCCGTTCATTGAGGATCCGCCAACACTTTTCTATAAGGGACTCGCATTTTCTATAAGTGACTCGCAACTTCCGAACCAAGCCTACTTGCCGCACCATTGTTCAAGGCCGGCACTTCGGTCTGATGCGATGGCAGCCCTCCGCGAGATCCTGTGGCCGAAAGCAAATAGATGGGACCTGCGCCGGAATCTATCTCAAAACGCAACTGACCGCCGGGTCGATCGTTCGGCTTAATAGCATCTCCCAGCAAGCCGGTTGCAGAGACTAGATCCTGTCTCGCGCATTCGACTGTCCGGTGGCCAAGCGGTTGATCGGTCCAAACGATGAGCATCGTATCCGTCGATCCGTCGAACTGCATGGCGTGGATCCCTGCCGGCGCCTCACGGATCATGCCGGCGTATTTGCGGGAGCCCACAGCGCGCATCAAAGTGCGCACGGCGTTCATCGCGGGCTTCTCATTGCCACTAGAGTCGAGCAGACCATAGTTTTGTTCCGGATTCGTGGCGTTGGCCCCATCGTCACGCAGGTCGTACCAAACCGCCAACGGCAATCCGACCGCCCAAACGGTCAATATTTCGCGGACTGCGAGGGCCGCTTGGAGCTGGCGGGACGCCGCACTGTGACCGTCCGAATGAGCGTCTTTGAGGACATCTGTCGAAGAGTATCCCCATTCCGTATCCCAGATCTCGACATCCACGCCAAGCGCGTGAGTCGCCCAGTCGCGAAGCATCGCTAACTGGTTCGCGATGCTTTCCGGTCCCGTCTTGGGATATGGGTGAATGCCAATCGCCGTCAAACCCACCGTTAGTCTCGGATCCACCGCCCTACTCAAGAAAGCCTGATCTATCCCAGAGACCCCGCCAGTTGACACCTTGGCGGAAGGATCCGCACCGCGGATCGCCGCAACGGCTTCTCGTAGCAGAGTCGCGTATTCCGAGGCATCTGGAGCCGGGTCCCAGAACTGGCTGGTATTCGGTTCATTCCAGATTTCATACCCAACGTTCCGGCCTTTGAAATGCCCGGCCGCCGCTCCTGCAAAGTGGCCGAAGGCAACAATGTCGCTTCGACTCCGCGGAACGCCGCTTCCATGATCCGGATGCCCGTAATCGAGAATCCAAAGGACCCCCATCCCGCGGACCTCGAGCGCGTGGAGCAGCCTGTCATAAGCGAAGAAGCGATAGCGGCCGCCCCTTTCAACATTCGACCAGAGCATATCCATTCGCACAAATTGGAAGCCGGCAGCCTGGGCCAAATCGAGATCGTGGTCGTCGCGGAGCAGGTGTATATTCACACCCAGGCGGCACGACAAGTCCGAGTGCCCGGAGGCTGGCGGCTCAGGCCGGCCGGTTGTGCCGATGTGGAAGGGCTGAGAGACCTCCCGCAGCTGGACATCGTCGAAGCTTACCGAGCCCTGCGCCGTCGTTCGCGCTCGTGCCTGGACCAGAATGTCGATCTCCTCCAGACGCCCCTTGATCCCGCCGGTGGTTTCTTGTGCTGCGTTTCGAGTGCGTTTCGCCGAGAGGGGCACACAGACATATTCCCAGCCGTCCGCCCTGGACTTCTCGATCGTAGCTCGGATGGGAAACCGCAGGGTTTGGCGGCTCGTGTCCTTGGTCACGATAGAAACGTCAACGTCTGACGAAAAACGTAGCCATAGAGAGATGGCAGGATCACGAAACTTCGGAAGCGGGGACGGCGGTCTAAAAAGTGCCGCGGCATAGGCTCCGCACCCGATATCCCTTTGGCAGGTGAGCCGATACGTTAACACCGCTCCGTTCCCGTAATGCCCAGGCCCAAGTGTCAGATCACCGCCCGCTGAAGCATTCTCAGGGCTCCTTAAGAAGCGCCAGTTTTGTAGTCCAGCTGGCGCCTCAAAATCGTCAACTATGAAAGGTCTCTGATTTGATCCGGCCGACGCGCCGGGCTGCGGCGTCACGAATGAGATGGCAATGAGAACCCTAAACGCCAAAGAGCCCGCACGGACGCACGTCCAGGCTGCGTCCACCCTTCCGCCCGAATACACAGCACCGCGCTTTCCCAATCGACTTCCTCAGCACCATAATCCCAAAGAACATTTCGGAACTGAGGGAACTTCAAATACCGGCGTGCACGTTGGCAAGGCGCCTCGCGGGTGGCGTGGTGGAAGCATTTGCGGAATGTTAGAGCGCTGGCGCCGGCATCGGCCGTGCTTGCCCGGTCGCCCTGCCGGTGATTTTACAGTTTGTTCATGATTCGTTCGCAACCGCGGAAAGCCGGAGCCCTAGAGTCAGACGGGGGAGAAAAGTTGTCCAGCAATCTTCGAGGTTGTCCTCAACCGAGAGCATCCGGAACGCCTTGAAATTTGCCCTCAGAAAGAGGCAACCCACATGAATCTAAGCACACTCTCAATTTGCATTTTAGGAACCCTCCTCGCAGTGGCACCTGCCGCTGCGCAAGTCGTCCCGGATCTGGTAGCCGCTTCCGGCATCCCGGCGGGCGATGCCGCTGCGCCGCACACCCCGTCCGGCACGGTCATTATCGGGAACAACCTGTGGGTTGGCGACGAAGCCCAGGGTCTCCGACACTACATTCCGGTCGATCCCGCCAACACCGACCCCCTCAACACTGGAAATCTGGTGTTCGACAGCGCTCCTGACTGGTCGGTTCGAGGTGCCGCCCGTGGTGCTCAGTAGGGCAAGTGGCGCAGGACGGGTCCGCCCGCGTCTACGCGACGGTGTGGGATCACGCGAAGGGGCAACCCGGAAATCCTGGCGGCCCGGGTGTCTGGATGATCCAGTTCCAGCCCGTGTTTGGTCCGTTTAGCCCGATTGAAGGCGCCTCTCTCGTCGCGCCCAGCTTCGGCCTGGCTGGCGACATGCCCACGGCGGCGGCGCCCGGTCCGGAGGGCAAACTGTATGTAGGGTTCCTGAAGAACGGCAATATCAAGCGCATCACGAACCCGTCCACAATCAATCCGACTCCGCAGACGCAGACCGTGGAATCGGTGGGAACCACGCCCAACGGACGTTCTATGGGTGCGATGGCGTTTCTCGGCGCCGACCTCTACATCGCGACCGACCAGGGGCTCTCTGTGGTGCGCAACGCGGCGGCCAACATGGGTAACAAGGGCGGTTGCGGCAACGCTGTGGCCGTGCAGGACGGCCTTGCCGGCTCCGCCCACGCAGCGGTCACGACGGACGGCGCAAGCAAGGTCTATTTCTCAGCCGGCGCAACTGTTTACCGGTACACGCCGGCCGACGCGCGCGTTGTCCCGGTCTCGGCGGGCTTCGCCTTCGCAGACGGGCACACCAACACGCTCACGCTCGACCCCTTCGGCAACCTCTGGATCGGCGACGATCCCTCCGAGGTGAACTTCTCCGGCAGGCTGTGGCGCGTTCCTGCGGCGGCGGCGCTGGCTGGGATTCTCTGAAGGGTTTTAGCGGATCGCGACCGGCAATTACCGGAACTGGCGATCAATCGCCTTACGAAGAGATTGGCAGACGCCAGCCCCGTTGTGACGTTACCTAAGGAAGGGAGAGGCAACATTCTCTCCCTTCGCACCCCTCATCTCGCTCAGCGGTCCAGCTTTTCAGGCTCAATTGGGGTCGGATGAGTAGCGCAATTGTCGTCCCACTCCACGTAAAATGAAGGTCTTGATTCGGTTCGCGCGTGCGACAACCCACAAGTCACCTCCCGAACTTCTTTCTTGTAGGAGCTCCCAAGACGGGAACCACATCGCTCCACCACTACTTGAAGCAACATCCGGAGATCTACCTCAGCCCCGTCAAGGAACCCTGCTTCTTTGCTTCCGAGATGCGCGCGGACAACTTCGGCCGAGAGTTCGCAAGCTCGATGAGGCTGAGCAGCCGAAATCTGCTGAGATATTTGGACGGCCCGATGTTCGGTCCCAACCCAGGCGGAATCGTCACTGATTGGAACGACTATCTTAAGCTATTCAAGAATGTCAGCGCCGAAACGGCGATCGGCGAGGCGAGTGTATGTTATCTGTGGTCCCATACCGCGGCCGGAAATATTCACGCCCAAATCCCCGAGGCGAAGATCGTGGCGATTCTCAGAGATCCTGTGGAGCGGGCGTTTTCTCAGTACTTACAGTACGCCGTTAGCGGACTTCTAACGCGCAGCTTCCGGCAACACATTGAGCAGTGTCTGCGGAACACTGCCGCAACGTTCGGTACGCTCCGACCGTTCCTTGAATATGGACTCTATTACGAGCAGGTCAAACGCTATCTTAACTTCTTCCCGCGCGAACACGTGCGTATCTATTTGTACGAGGAGGCGTGGCGAAGCCCGGACCAGCTGCTAAAGGATCTTTTTGGTTTTCTAGCGGTTGATTCCTCCGTTGAGGTTGACACGTCAGTAAGAGACCTGCAACGGCGGTCTCCTAAAGTGATGGCCATGCACTATCTGCTAAAGAGGTCGGGCCTGATTTCGGGAATCAAGAGGCTACTTCCCGCCTCGTTGGGCAGGCATTTGCGAGCGGCTCTCTACAAGCACAAACCGTCGCTTCACCTCGACTCAAAGGATCGTCAATTGACTCTGGAGTATTATCGAGCCGATATTCAAAAATTATCGAATCTGCTCGACCGCGATCTTACTGCCTGGCTCAAGTAACCGCCTCAGTTGCCGCGAACGATCTCGAAGACATGTATTGCAGGTTGAGCGCGCGCTCGTTGCTTGGCAATTAAAGCTGCCTCGAGAGCATCAAGCGCAGCGAGCGCCGCCCTCCTCTCCTTAAATTCCGCGGTACCATCTATATCCTTTAGCTGCACGTCCACGATCCGCCACCGGGACCAGTGGACTGCGGCATGCCTGGCCGTCAGCTCATAGACGGCCATAGCCTGCGCGGACATAGGCGTTGCAAGAGAGCCGAGATTCACGCTTTTCCCCCAGTCTTCGCTGCTCCACGTCCCAACGGCCGCACCATCAATCCTCAGCGTGTAGTTGCCCTTCTGGAGGCCAGTGATGCGCAGCAACTCCCGGTTAAGTGCATCCGTTACATCCGAGTTCTTAATGGCTGCGTCTAACGCGTCGTCATGGTAGCCGGCGACCATCTGCGCGAACGGGAGTGGGAGCGCTTCGTCGTGCTCGGTCCACGACAGCGGCGGCCCTGCTTTTACGTTGTCGATACTCGCAAATGAGCAATCTGTCGCCTTGCCGGCGGCGGCATCAATGGTTACGGCCGTCACCGTTGGCCGGGCATGCCAGGCTCCAAGAAGGGCTTCAGCCATAATCAGGTGACCAGCGATGCTGGGATGAACACGATCCGGAATAATCTTCGGGGCGTTGTCCGGATCTTCGGC
This sequence comes from uncultured Acidobacteriaceae bacterium, assembly GCA_963771305.1. Taxonomy (GTDB): domain Bacteria; phylum Acidobacteriota; class Terriglobia; order Bryobacterales; family Bryobacteraceae; genus CAJCIT01. The sequence goes on along the minus strand of CAVYTS010000012.1, from coordinate 492,709 downwards.
TTGGAGTTTCCTGATCAGAGCTACGACCGGAGTATTGAAATCCGATAGGTCAAAGTCGGCTTGATGGGAATATGTAGCGATCCACTGTCCGTATCTTGTGAGAACCGCGTTGTATCCGTCAGGCTCGATCGTAACCGGTCGCGTCACGTCGTCGTACGGCGAGGGCTCAATAGCCGTGATGCGGAGCAGTGGCCGGGCAGCTCGCATTGTTTCGACGATGTGGCGAAAGCCAGCCTGGAATGCCGTGTCATCCGAAGGCTGATGCCCCGCATAATGACCGTCATTCATTCCCAACATGATCGTCATGACAGTGGGGTCGTAGGCGATAACATCGCGCTGCAAGCGAACGTCAACGGAACCACCCTGACCGCCGCTCACTGTGTCCCCGGCCCAGCCCGAGTGCAAAAAAGTGGCATTGAGTTTGGGATAACGGGTCACGACAAAAGTTTCGACGATTGTGTCGTAGAGTCTTTGATCCGTGATGCTGTCTCCGAAGAAGACGACTCGATCACCAGGCTTCAGATAGAAGTCGGCGGCGGGTTCCAGTGCAAGTGAAACACCCGAGATCGCCAGTAAGCATGGCCACAGCCGGGTTATCACAATTCGTTTCGTCGCCGTCTTCAGCGTCAAGTATTGTTTCATTCGGGCGAGACATCAGAAGGAGCCGACTTGGTTGCCGTGACAACGATGAGGGAGCCTTGTCGCGCGACATGAACGCCGCCAAAGCCCGCCCGATCGACGTAATTTGCGAGCTCGGCCGCAGTTGAAAAACGTGGCATAAACGGTGGGCGCTCGAGATCTTGATATTGGCGCGTTTGCTTGAGGAACGCTTGCCAACCGGCATCCGATTCGACGTCGATGTTGTCGAGGAGGAGGCGGCCGCCGGGGCGCAAAACGCGAAACGCCTCTTCTACGTACCGCCAGCGATCCATTTCGTCCAGATGGCCAAACACACTCGTGCAATACACCGCGTCGAACGACTTGTCTTTGAATTGGACGAGACTGACGCTTGAGAGCTGGACCAGTCGGGCATTTGGAACTGTGCCCACACGGTCGAACGCTCGGGCCAGCATCCTGGCCGAAATATCGGCTCCTACCCAACTCCTGCACTGTGGCGCGAGTGCTGTCCCTATCCGGCCGGCGCCGCAGCCGATTTCTAAAACATCATCCTTTATCGACACTCCAGCCAATCCCGTCAGGTTTTCCAGGCATTGGGCCGTTGAGGGTCCGAGATCTTCTTCGTCCGAAACCTCGGGTTCAGCAACCCGAGGAACAAGTTTGGAATCCATCAGCGAATCCCATACTTCTGCGTACTGTCTGCGGCTCAGGTGATTGAGGGGGGCCCAGAGGCGTTGTCGGGAGGCATGCGTCGAGTAGCCCCAAACGAACAGGGCGGCTGCGGAACACGCAGCAAATGCAAGGAGTATGGGGCCGGTCATGTGTGCCCAGACGGCCGAAGTGAAACCCGCGGCTATAGTTATCGTTACAATCGCTGGTAGCCATCGGTGCCGATTGATAAATAAAGAAGCCGACTTTCGGGCAATCGAGACCTGTTCTACAGCCATGAAACCAGGGTAAGGTCGCTCGAATCACCTAACTGTAAAACATTTGTGAATTTTCAAATCGCTACCAGATTCTTGATCCGGCAAAATCTCGCCATCGGCCCTTAGGGTTTGCGCAACATTAACTAGTACGCCGAAATCGGAAAGAAATCATTGCGCGTTGCTTTGACGGGCCCCATCAACGGGCCTCCACACCGCCTACAAGCTCTGTAAACACTGGAGAAGTCGCGATCACGGTCCGCCTACCCGTGCTTCTGTCGATTGTGTTATAGTTCCGAGTGAAATGTTTGATTAGTCGGAACTCTAACATTATGCGCCCACTCTCCTTCAATCCCCAAGATCTCCGCAAGCATCTCCTTCGCCACAAAATCGCTACTTTGCCCGAACTCAAAGCGGCTCTCGGCACGTCCGCCGACCTTACCGTCTTTCGAAAGCTCAAGCTCCTGGATTACCTTTCCAGCTATACCCATCGCGGCCGCTACTATGCCCTACGCGAAGCCGCCCGCTTCGATGACATCGGCCTGTGGTCCCACGATGCAGTTTGGTTTTCCCGTTACGGCACCCTCGTCTCTACCGTCGAGTCCTTCGTCAACCAGTCCCCGAACGGCTGGTTCGCCGATGAACTGGCCGACGTTCTTCATGCTGAGGTCCAAGATCCCCTCCACGATCTGGTGCGCGCCAACCGCCTGCGCCGCTCCGAGGTGGCCGGACGATTTCTTTACACCTCCGCCGATGGCCGGCAAGCTCGCGGTCAACTCCGCACCAGGCAAACCGCCCAGTCGGTCCCTCTACTGACCGATGCCTCCGCTCTCCAGGTGTCTCCCGATGAACTGAAAGCGGCCATCTTGCTTTTCTACAGTCTGCTTGACGAGCAGCTGCGTCGCTTGTTTGCTGGGCTGGAATCCATCAAGCTGGGTCACGGAGGCGATAGCGTTCTGGCCGAATTCCTCGGCTTGGACCCGCACACCGTCGCTCGCGGACGCCAACAACTGCTCGATCAGAATGTATCGACGGAGCGCACCCGCCGTTCTGGCGGCGGCCGCAAACCGGTCGAAAAAAAACCGCCGACATCGTCACACTGATCGAGTTCCTGCTCGAATACGACACTGCCGGCGATCCCATCACCGGGTTGAAGTGGTCTCGGCGCACTACGGAGAAGATTGCCATGGCGCTGGGCGACTTCGGTGTCAATGTTAGCCCCAACACCGTCGCTCGTCTCCTCCATCAGATGGGCTATTCCCTGCGGGTCAATCACAAGAAACTCTCCACCGACTTTAGTCCCGACCGCAACGATCAGTTCCTTTATCTGAGCGATCTTCGTCAGCGCTTCCAACGCCGCGGCCTGCCCATCATCAGCGTCGATACCAAGAAACGCGAACTGGTCGGCAACTTCAAGAACCCTGGCGCGCGCTGGGATCTATCTCCCCGCTTGGTCAACGACCACGATTTCCGCTCGGATTCCACCGGTGTCGCCATCCCTTACGGCATCTACGATCTGCTCGCCAATCGGGGAGCGGTCATGCTGGGCGTCTCGCATGACACATCCGCCTTTGCGGCGCACGCCATTGCACATTGGTGGCGCCAGGAAGGCGCGGTACGCTATCCCCGCTCCCGTCAACTCCTCATCCTGAGCGACACCGGCGGCAGCAATGGCGCTCGTCGCCGCACCTGGAAAACCGAACTCCAATCTCAGTTGGCCGACTCCCTCGGCCTGACCCTCACCGTGGCGCACTACCCGACCGGCGCTTCCAAATGGAACCCCATTGAACATCGTCTCTTTTCCGAAATATCCAAGAACTGGGCAGGCGAACCACTCGACACTTATCAGAAGATTCTCAACTTCATCCGCTCCACGAGAACGAATACCGGCTTGTCGGTCACCGCTCAACTCGACCGTCGCAACTATCCCACCGGCGCCAAACCGACACCCGAACAGCTTCAATCACTTCGACTGAAACCGCACCAGGTTCTTCCGAAGTGGAACTACACCATCTCACCCAATCTGTGAAGTTGTTTTTGCGTCAGCCCTTAGCTTCGTGTGAGTACCTTTTCGGACGTGGCTCAAGGCTAATCAAGGACTTTCGTGCGAGCTGGACGCCGGCTTGTCTAGCCGCATACTCAAAGAACGCCTGGACGCGATCGCCGGACGCGTGACGAGCCTGTTTCTTGAACGCCTCCCCGACCTCGAACAGCGGTGGAAAGGGGCTCGCCAGAAATGCACCGAAAATAATTGTTACAACCTCGATTACTTCTGCGAAGCGCTGACATTCGCGCAGCCCTCGCTGTTTACCGAATATGCCGCGTGGGTGGCCTCGTTGCTGGCTCGCCTGAATGTTGATGGTGAATGGCTTGCCTTGAACTTGGAAATCCTGCGCACCACGCTGGCTTCTGAGTTGGTAGGAGCGGGCGGCGTACCAGCCGCACAATATCTGAACCTGGCACTTACCAAACTAGCGGGCCGTTCCGCCCGAATTGCCCAGTTAGCTGGGGGAAGCCGAATTTGCTTCGCCGTTCGACAGCTTCTCATTCAGCGCGAAGCGCCCGCATCGTGTCGACTCGCGCAGCACGCGCGGCCGGTACTAACGAGGCGAATACTGCTGACACAACGACGACCGTTGCAGCTCCAATCAACGGAATTGGGCCCGGAAGCTGAAGTTCCGGAATGTAGTTGCCGGCCAGGCGTGACAATCCCCAGCCCAGGAGACCGCCCGCGGCAATGCCAATCGCAGCCGTAGTCGCTCCGTCGAGCAGCACGTTCGAGAGAATCCAGAGCGGCTGGGCGCCGACTGCGAGCCGGATTGCGAACTCGCGCGTCCGCCAACTCACCGAAAATGCCAGCACGCCCGCAATTCCGACGGCGGAAATCACTAACGCGAGAGTGGCGAACCCTCCGAACACCACCGCATTCACGCGGTTGTTCGCCAGGACTTCGGTGCGGACATCCTCCAGAGTGCTGGCATGGTCCACCGGCTGAGTCGCGGCCGCGGCGCGGATGGTTTTCGTGATCGATGGGACCAGGGCTATTGGATCTTTGCTCGAGCGCACCAGCAGGCACGCTCCGTACACGGGCCCCTGCGCGAAGGGCTGATAGATGGTCAAATTGTGCTGGGGAAGGATGTTGGCGTCATCCACGTCGGCCAGGACGCCGACGATCCGGCGGGCATTAGCGCTGATGCCGGCGACCTTAATGAGAGGATCCGTCCACATAATGTGGCGATTGAGTGCGTCTTGTCCTGGGAACAACTGCTGCGCGACGCTCTTACTGACCACGACTACCATTTCGGAATCCTTCCCATCGGCCTCTGTGAAATCACGCCCCTCCAGCAGCGGAATGCCCAACGTTGCGAAGTAGCCCGGCGAAACAAACCGGAACCGGGCACGTAGATCGTCCGTGCTGCTTTCCGCTTTTCGACCCTCGACTGCGAATTGAAGAGTGAAGCTTAGATATCGCCTCTCGAGCCACGGGGCCCACATGGCGGTTGAGGCGTTATCCACTCCCGGCAGCGCACTTACTTTACGCTGGGCTTCCTGGTAGAACTGGGCCACCTGTTGCGGCGTCCGGCCATCGGAAATCAAAGGCAAATTGGCAATCAGAATGTGACCGGTTTCAAAGCCCGGCTGTGCGGTTTGCATAGAGCGCAAAGTAGTCAGTAACACACCCGCACCGGCCAACAATAAGAAGGACGCGGCGACTTGGACAATGGTGAAAATGCGAATCCGGCGACGACTGCTGCCGGTGACTCGGCTGCCGCCGCTGCTGAGCGCCGGCCCGCGCGAACTGTCTTCGGAAGGCAGACGGGGAGCGAATGCGAGAAACACCGCCGCTGCCAACGCCAGAGCCAAGCCCATCCAAAGCAAGCCGAAATCGACAGTCAGATCCGCTGCCCGTACGGAGAATCGGAACGCATAACGCGCAAGTACCGTCACCATGGGGATGCCCACGAGCACGCCGGCGAGGCCTCCGCTGCCACATAGAATCAGGCTTTCGGCCAACAGCGACCTGCGAATCGTGGCAACGCTCGCTCCCAGAGCAGCGCGGACTGCCAGCTCCGATTCGCGGCGGACTGTGCGAGCAAGGATCAGGTTTGCGACGTTCGAGCAGGCAATGACGAACAGCAGGCCCGAGGCGCCGAACAACAGCCAGAGGATGGTGGTTGCTCCCGAGTTGATCTGGTCCCGTAACAGTCGGGTATCTATCTGATAGTGATGCTGAGGCTTGTAAACCTCAGGATGGGCCGCCGTCATGGTTGCATACACGGTGCGAAGCTCCGCACGTGCGGAGTTAATGCTCGCCCCAAGTGCCAAGCGGCCGAATATGTCGGTCATGCGATGCTCGCGACCCTGCACCATGGTTGCTGAGAGATGGTGTGGGCTGGTAACTATGTTGGCGATGATCTGCGTTTCCGCCGGATATGGCACCGACGGCTCCAACACTCCAACGATGGTTGCCGAACGGCGTTCCATCATGCTGCCCAGCCGTATAGACTTTCCAATCACCTTCGGATCGGAATTCAGCACCGTGGCCCAGAATTTGTAGGTCAGCACCACTGCGCCGGGAGCGTTCGGCCCATCGTCGCGTTCGCTGAGCAGGCGGCCCAAGACGGGCTTCAGCCCCATTACGTCAAAATAGGCGCCGTCGACCACTCCGGCGTGGATTTCTTGCGCCGCGCCGAATCCATCCGCGGAAAAGTCGATGGTGGAAAACGTGCCGATCTTGCTGATGGTCTTTAGATGCGCGCCTATATCAGCGACCTCAGGAATAGAGAATGTAGCGTTGCTCACTTGCAGGCCGGGAGCGCTTTGCTGGATGTAAATCAGCCGGTCTTCATCGCGATTCATCAGCGGACGCAACAGCACACCGCGCACAACGCTGAAAATGGCGGTGTTCATGCCAATACCCAGCGCTAGCGTGAGGGCGATGGTGGCCCACAACGAAGGGGTCCGCCGTAATGAGCGGAGTGCCACCCTTAAGTCGCCGAACAATCCGCCTGCAAAGCTAAGCGCGCGAGTGATGCTTGCTGCTTGTTCTGATCCGTCAATCATGGAGGTCCTCACCTTCTCCTGTCGCCGGCCTGGCCAGCGGGCCGTTCGCAGAAGCTGAATTCGACCACAGATACCTCGGTCCACCTACAAACTGCTTGTCACTGCTGGCGTATTGCTTTGCCTATTATCTCAGCGCGGATGACCTCTGCACGGGCCCGTCCGGGGACCTCGAGTCACTTGGCCGCGGTCGCGAAACGACTTTAGAGTCACCTTCACAGGAACCGTCCTGAACGCGAAACAGAAACAGTTGGCCTCAAAAGTCATGTCGGGTTGGACGCGGCGCACAACCTTGCTAGCGCGCTGGCCTCGGTCCCCCGCTCAAACCGTACAGATGGTTGTCTCGTATACAGCTTTCGCGGTGACACGCTGGTGCGATCAGTTGATCGAAGGAATCAAACAGTCAGGTTCATCAATCCAGACTTGCCGGTAAAGATTACATTTTGGAAAGCTGTCGCCAGCCTGTGTTTTGCCAGCGTCCTATACTGGTGCCCGGAGAGATCCCCAATGCGTCGTGTTCTCGCTTTGATCGCAGGGGTTATGACGGCTTACACAACTGCCGCCGTGGCCCAACAGGATGACGGTCCATACAAAGTCATCCAGACCGCACGAGTAGGCGGGGAGGGCGGCTGGGACTACATCTACGCCGACGCCGCCGGCCGCCGGCTTTACATTCCCCGAGGCGCTACACGTCCCACGCCGGCCACGGAAACAACGCCCGAAGTGGTAGCCATTCCTGCGCGCCTGACCGTCTTTGATCTCGACACACTCAAGCCTCTGGGTGAGATTTCTGGCGTTGGTGGTAATGGCACCGCAGTGGATCCGAGGACGGATCATGGTTTCACCAGTGATCACCCGAAGGTCTCGATGTTTGACACCAAAACGTTGACACTAATCAAAAGCATCGACGTCGGATCGACGCGGCCCGACGGTATCTACTTCGATCCCTTCAACGAACGCGTGTACGTCTTCAGTCATCCCACTAAGGACGCTACTGTGATCGACGCAAAGGACGGTACCGTACTCGGCACCATCGACCTGGGCGGCGTGCCGGAACAAGGCGTCGGCAACGGTAAGGGCATGCTGTACGTCGTCATGCAGGACGCCATCGGTAGCGTGACGGCTGTTGACGTAACGACTATGAAGGCGGTCGGCCACTACTCATTTGTCGACAAAGGCGGCTGCAACGGTCTCGCGATTGATGTCAAGAACGAGATCCTGTTCGCGGCATGTAGCCGGTCGGGCACTACTCCGCCCGCCCCGCAGCCGACGATGGTGATCCTGAGCGCGAAGGACGGCAAGATCCTCGCCAACCTTCCGCTCGCGGGCGGATCCGACGGAGCGGTGTTCAACCCCGAGAGCATGGAGGCCTTCAGCACCCAAGGCAATGGCACCATGACGATTGTGAAAGAAAAGAGCCCGACCAGCTTTGAGGTAGAGCAGAACCTCCAAACTATGAATGGCGCGCGAACCGTCACATTCGACAATAAGACTGGCCACCTGTTCACCATGTCTCAAGAGCGCGGACCTGCTCCGACTGCTACCACGGCAACCGCTCCGCAGACGCCGAACGGTCGCCCGCCACAGGCCCCGCCGATACCAGGTTCGTTCACCATCCTGATGATCGGCAAGGCGCGGTAGCCGTGACGTATCAGGATCAGATATGGGACAAAGGCGGCTTTACTAACCCTGTCCTTTTTACTGCAACGCCAGTTTTAGGGAGAGTTCTGATGCGTCACGCTTCCTTGTTTCTCATGCTTGTCTTGCCGACGGCTATTGAGGCCCAGTCCGCGAGTAGCTATCGGATCACACATACCTATGAACTCGGCGGAGCCGGAAGGTGGGACTATGTCGTACCTGATCCGCTCAGTCATCGTCTCTACATCGCCCGCCAGACTCGCGTGATGGTTGTCGACGAAGACACCGGGAAGTTGCTTGGAGAGGTCGCCGAGGTTCACGGCGCTCATGGAACTGCGATCGCCGCTGACACCGGCCGTGGATTCGCAACTTCCAGCGATGACAAAGCAGTCGTCATGTTCGATCTCAAGAGTTTCAAGGTGCTAAGTCGAATTCCCGCGGCTGAAGATGCTGACGCCATAATTTTCGATAAACCCTCCAATCGCATTTTCAGCCTCAATGGCGACGCGCACTCGTCCACAGTCATCGATCCGGTGGCAGGCAAGCAGATAAGGAATCTTCCCTTAGGTGGCAAGCCGGAATACGGCGTTTCCGCGGGCGACGGGATGCTTTATGCGAACCTCACTGACACCAGCGAGATCGTCGAGATCGACACGCAAACCGCGACTGTGGGGCGTCGCTGGTCCACCGCTCCTTGCGAGCAACCCGTGTCAATGGCAGTTGATACAACTCATCACCGTCTGTTCAGCGGATGCCGCAGCGGCGTAATGGCTATCTCCGACTATGCAAGTGGCAAGGTGGTCGCGACCGTTCCCATTGGCCAAGGAGTTGATGGAGCAGGATACGACGCTGCGGCGGGCGACGCTTTCGCTTCGAATGCCGACGGTACGCTGACGGTCATTCATCAGGACGACCCTGACAACTACCACGTCCGTCAAACGCTAAGCACGCCCGTCGGTTCGCGTAATATGGGGCTCGACCCAATCAAGCACCGATTGTTCATCGTATCCGCTAAGTTCGGACCGGCTCCCGCGGAAGGAGGCAGGCCACCGATCGTACCTGAAACATTCGCTCTGATGACAATCGAGCAGTAGATAAACGCGATTCACTTACGCACCCCCAGCTGCAAGGCCACTCACGCGGACAAGCGTGCCTTGAGGAACGCCCCCGTGTGTGACGCTTTGCACGCCGCAATTTCTTCCGGGGTTCCGGTCGCTACCACTTCTCCGCCGGCATGCCCGCCTTCGGGTCCAAGGTCGATCACATGATCGGCTGTCTTGATGACATCGAGATGATGCTCGATGAGCAACACCGTGTGTCCCGCGTCCACCAGCCGATTCAATGATTCCAGCAGACGCTCGACATCAGCCAGGTGCAGCCCGGTTGTGGGCTCGTCTAGGATGTAGAGGGTGTGCTTCGACCGCTGGAGCTTGCTCAGTTCTGTCGCGATCTTAATACGCTGTGCTTCACCGCCGGAGAGCGTCGTCGCCGACTGGCCCAGCGTCAGATACCCTAGCCCTAAATCGCTTAGCACCTCGATCTTCTTGCCCACTGTGGGCTCACCGGCGAAAAATGCTACGCCTTCTTCCACCGGCATATTTAGCACGTCGTCGATCGTCTTGCCGCGTAGCGTCACATCCAGTGTCTCGGTGTTAAATCGCGCGCCTTTGCACGCAGCGCAAGTCACCTCCACGTCGGGCATGAAGTAAAGTTGCGTCGTGATCACGCCCTCACCCTGGCATTCCTCGCAGCGCCCACCTTTGACATTGAAACTAAAACGCCCTGCCTTATAGCCGCGCTCCACTGACAACGGCGCTTGTGTGAACAGATCGCGGATGTTGTCGTAGAAGCCGATATAGGTGGCGGGGTTCGACCGGCTGTTGCGGCCGATCGGGGACTGGTCGATGTTGACCACCTTGTGCACGTGCTCAACTCCATCAACGCCGTCGTGCTCGCCCGGTAGTGTCCGCGTGTCCACCAGCCGCTTCCACAAAGCCTTATACAGGATCTCGTTGATGAGTGTACTCTTGCCCGATCCGGAGGCTCCGGTGATCGCCACCAGGGCGCCGAGCGGAAAAGAAACGTTCACGTTTTTCAGGTTGTTCTCCCGTGCGCCCCGCACCAGGAGCGATTTTCCGTTGCCCTTGCGGCGCCGCTTGGGCGTGGCGATGCGCCGTCTGCCCGAGAGGAACTGCCCGGTGGGGGAGGACTTCGACGACAGCACGTCCGTGATCGTCCCCTGCACGACCACCTCGCCGCCATGCACACCAGGTCCAGGGCCCATCTCCACGATGTGATCGGCGGCTCGAATGGTGTCCTCGTCATGCTCCACCACGATAACCGTGTTGCCGATGTCGCGAAGGTTTTCCAGCGTTGCGATCATCTTTACGTTGTCCTTCGGGTGGAGGCCGATGCTCGGCTCATCCAGGACATAGAGCATTCCCATCAATCCCGAACCGATCTGAGTTGACAGCCGGATTCGCTGCGACTCGCCGCCGGAAAGTGTGCCTGACCGGCGATTAAAGCTCAAATAATCCAGCCCGATGCCTAGCAGCAGTTCCAGCCTGCCTCGGATCTCACCCAGCACGTGGCGGCCAGCGTCCGCGCCTCGGCCCGCCGGTTTGATGCTGCCGAGAAACTTATGCAACTCGTCGAAATGGAGCTGGCCCATGTCGTGGACGTTCTGGTTCTCAATGGTGAATAGCAGCCGCGTCGCGCGGACGCGGGCGCCGTTGCAGTCGGGGCAGGTGTGCTCAATCATTACCTTGTCGAGCCATGCTTCCATTCCAGAGCTGGCTTCGCCTCGCTGGCAGTAGCGACGGTAATGCCGCTCGATCCGGCGTGCAATCCCCCCAAAGCCGACCTCCTTCCCTTCTGCGTCTTCTCGTTTGACCTTTGCTTCTGGCGGAACGTTCATCACGATTTTCTTGCCGTCCAGCCCGTTCAAGATCGCCTGCCTCACTCCGTCCGGCAGCTTCTCCCAAGGCGTCCCGAGAGAGAAATGCAGCGCCTTGGATAGGCTATACATGATCCTTCCGTCCCATGTGTCCGGGTTGTACTTGTAGGCCTCACGAACGAAGCAGCCGCCGGCGATGCTCCGCCGCGGATCGGGAACCAGCAACTCCGGATGCGTCAGCTTGTGGACGCCGAGGCCCGCGCAGGTCCGGCAGGCACTCTCCGGGTTGTTGAACATGAAGTATTCAGGCTGAATATCGCCATAGACAAAGTGGTGCGTTCTGCTGCACTGCCCACGGTAAAACCGCTCGGCCTCGGTCTTGCTTGTCCCTTTAACGATTTGAACCTGAAGCAGTCCATCACCCACCAGCAGAGTGGCGGCGATGCCTGCCTTGATGGCCTTTTCGTGTTTGTGACCAACCACCAGACGGTCCACTACCGCATCCATGTCCGTGACCTTGGTTTCGTCCAGGTCGACCTCGGCCGAAATGTCCGCAGGGTTGCCGTCGATGATCATCTGTCGGCAACCCTTCTTCCTCACCTCGGTCAGAACAAAATCCAATTCCTCTCCATACTGCTTGAACACCGGCGCCCGAAGCTCAACCTCAGCGCCCTCAGGCAAGGTCAGGATCGTCTCGACAATCTGGCTTGCTGTCCGGCTCGGCACGGGCTCGTGCGTGCGTGGGCAGTGCGGCTGGCCGATGGTTGCGAAGAGCAGATTCAAGTAACTGGCAATATCGGTCATCGTGCCAACCGTGGAGCGTGGATTATTAGCGATCGTCTTCTGCTCAATCGAGATCACCGGAGAGAGCCCGTAGACAAAGTCCACGTCGGGCTTCGCCACTTGGGAAACGAATCTCTTGGCATAGGTAGACAAGGATTCCATGAAGCGCCGTTGTCCTTCGGCATAGATGGTGTCGAAAGCCAGGCTCGACTTGCCCGAGCCAGAGAGGCCGGTGATCACAATGAGCTTGTTGCGCGGGATCTCAACCGTGATGTTCTTGAGGTTATGTACGCGCGCGCCATGCACGGCGATCGTCGTCCGCATTGCTGTCTGCGGGGATTTAGAGGCCACCCGGCGATTCTCCCAAATGCACGAATGCCAGTTCCTGTACCAGGACATTGCTCCTTTTTGTCAGCTGGACGGGCGTCGAAACCTTGCCGATAAGTCCCTGGTCTGCCAGGTACTCGCACGCCACCGTCATCCCCTCAACGTTGAAGTTCCGCTTGAAAAAGGCCTCGATTTCCGTCGAGGACCGCGCTTCGCCTGCTTCGCATAAGTGTTCAAGCACTGGCCGGAAGAGTGCGGCAGCCTGCTTTGCAAGGTAACTGTCGATCGCATCCAATGCCGCCAGCACATTCTTTCGCGTCTTCTTTGCGTTGAGCAGGTCGGCATAGACCGTCTTAAAAAATCGAGGATTCAGCTCCATCGCCTGAGGAATCACCTCACGGTCCGTTAGTTGGCGGGCGCTGATTACCTCGATGCGCGCCAGGGGCGTCGCGGCGTAGAGAATCCAAAGCGCAGTGTAGTCCAGGTCGCCGCGTGTGACGAACCATTTATGGGCCTTGTCGATGGGTCCGAGCGCGTGCGTCGCCGCCGCGAGAAGCTGCACTTGTGTGTCCCGCTCGCCAATCTCGTGCAGTCTGGCGCAGAGATCCGCGATGGTCTCGTCACGCGTGTAGAGCAGCCGTCCCTTCGCCAGTAACGAGTGCATGAAGGAGTTTCGGACCGTGCCTTCCACCGCTTTGCGGAACTCGGTCCGCGGCATCATGAGCGCGTGAACGTTGACACCACCAGCGAACAACGCTAGGCTCGCCGTCGCTATTTTCTTGTCGTCGATGGTGACCAGCGCCAAGTCGATGTCAGACTTCTCCCAGACCCTATCGTGGGACAGGCTGCCGCAGAGGATGGCCGCCAGGATCGAGCGGTCCTCTTTCACTTGCGCGATAAGGTCGTCGAGTGCATCGGTGAACTTCTTCTGGATTGAATCTGTCGCAGTGTTCATAATCCCGCAACTCTTCGGCCTTCGAAAATAACTCCCGCGACCGATCTCCGTCACGCTGGCCCCCCCTGATGTAGGCAAAAGAAGGATCCGCTCCCAGGTGCGAACTCGAACGTCGTGGACAAGTGCTTCGCGGATTATAGCGTGGTTTTTTGCACGGGCTTAGCCGGAACACAACCGGAACAGCAACAGATAAATCGAGGGCTCTGCTCCTTTGCCTTGCGAACAGCCAAACTAGTTCCAGCTAGAAGTTGTTCGGATGGTTAAGACTGTGACTGCGAATCGAGCCTGCTCGGCTGATCCCGTCCACCAGACGCTCTCTGGCACTGGCTCGAGTGCAGCAATATCTTGCCGCGGTCTCTGTTCCGCTTGACGACGAGCACTCCTGGGATGCGCTGCTCTACGTGGAGCGAACCCGGTGCCAGCCGGGCTCGTAGCCACGTGCGGCGAGTGGCGATGGTCGAGTACCCAGGCGCATTTGGGGATGGCGGAGAGCGAGTTGCGGGACCTCGTGCGCTGGCGGTCTCGCTTTGACCCAACTCGTTGGGAACGTTACCTTTCCGGGGGCGCGAGGCAGGCCCAGGCCGAGGACCGGATTCGCGAAAACGACCCTGCGCGGCCGCTTCGAAGGCGAATCCTCCGCACGCCCGCCCAGAAAGGCTGCAACAGGAGAAGAGGCGTCCTCCGAAAGTACGCAAGCTGCAGGCAGTCAATGAGCTAGGGTTCAGCGGTTAAAGCGGGTCTCGGTGCCAGAGGTCTTTGACCTGGTCTTTGACCCCGTGAGGCCCTGTTGTTCCAACTTGCGGAAATTCCTAGTGCTGTAGAGGGACTGCCGTTGGTAAAATTCAGCTGCTTCTCGCCCGCATGCCCGGGAACTTAAGGAGGATATGCGCTCTTCCAAACTCAAAGCTGGTGAAGCTGCTCCCCCTGGCGCCGGGTTCCTGAAGTGTCCGACCGGCATCCACGGGCTCGACGAGATCACGCTTGGCGGCTTTCCGCGGGGGCGTCCCACGCTGGTCTGTGGCAGCGCGGGCTGCGGCAAGACGCTTTTAGGGATGGAATTCCTGGTTCGTGGTGCAACCGAGTTCAACGAACCCGGTGTCTGCCTCTCTTTCGAAGAGTCCGCCGAAGAACTCGCGACCAACGTTGCGTCGCTCGGGTTCGACGTGGCGACCCTCGTCGCCCGGGAGAAGCTGGCGATCGATCATGTCTACTTGGAACGAAGCTTGGTTGAGGAGGCCGGGGACTATGACCTGGAGGCTCTATTCCTACGGCTTGGTTACGCCGTCGATTCGATCGGCGCCAAGCGCGTACTCATCGACACCATCGAAGCCCTTTTCGCCGGACTTGATAACGAATCGATATTGCGAGCAGAACTGCGACGTCTGTTCCGTTGGCTCAAGGAAAAGAAACTCACGGCGGTCGTAACCGCCGAACGGGCACAGGGCACGCTGACGAGACACGGGTTGGAAGAATACATTTCCGACTGTGTGATACTGCTCGATCACCAAGTGATCGAGACGGTCGTCACAAGGCATCTCCGCGTGGTCAAGTACCGCGGTTCCGCGCACGGCACAAACGAGTATCCTTTTCTGATTGAAAGCGACGGCATCTCCGTGCTTCCAGTGACCTCGATCGAGCTAAAGCACCCGGCATCCAACCAACGGGTCCCCACGGGAGTCGCCTCTCTGGACAGCATGCTCGGCGGTAAGGGCTACTTCCGTGGCAGCTGCATCCTGATTTCGGGAACGGCAGGCACGGGCAAAACAAGCTTGGCCGCTCATTTTCTGGATGCCGCCTGTGCTCGCGGGGAGAGATGTGTGTCTTTCTCGTTCGAAGAGTCGCCGGATCAGATGGTCCGGAACATGCGGTCCGTTGGTATAGACCTTGGGCGTTGGATCGACAAGGGATTGCTGCGCGTCCAGGCCGCCCGGCCCACCGCGTTCGGCCTTGAAATGCATCTGGTCAAAATCCACAAGATTGTCGAGGAATTCAAACCCAGCAACGTCGTGGTGGATCCAGTGACAGGCCTGCTGCACGCGGGCGAAGCACTTGCGACCAGTAGCATGCTGCTGCGGCTGATTGATTTTTTGAAGTCAGAGCAGATCACCACGCTGCTAACCACACTGACAAGCGGTTCGGATTTCCAGGAACAGACAGAGGTTGACATTTCGTCGCTGGTAGATACTTGGGTGTTGCTGCGCGATATCGAAAGCGGTGGAGAGAGGAACCGCGGCCTCTACGTGTTGAAGGCGCGCGGTATCGCGCATTCCAATCAGATTCGCGAATTCCTTTTGACCGGGCACGGCGTTGAACTTCGCGAGGTCTACCTCGGCGAAGCGGGTCTCCTAACCGGCTCGGCGCGCCTCACACAGGAAGGCCGGGATGCTTCCGCTGCGCTGATTGCGCGCCACGAGATCGACAGAAAGCGGCTTGTTCTTGATCGCAAGCGCAAGGCCTTGGCTGCTCAAATAGCAGCTCTACAGGTTGAACTCGAAACCGAAGAGCAGGAATCGCAGCAGCTCGTTTTGCAGGAGGAGTTGCGGCTGAAGAAGTGGAAGCAGGACCGCAGCGAGATGGCGAGGAGCCGCTCCGTGGGGGCGATTCTGGAGCAAGGAAATGGCCGGCGGACGTCCAAGACGCGTGGGGGGGAGAAATGAGCGAGCAACGTTTGATGGCGACGGCTCAGCGGGCATCTCAGGCAGTTGAGAACCCCGAATGGGAATTGAGGTTATACGTTGCGGGACAAACCGCGCGATCGTTGCAAGCATTCGCCAATCTGAAGCGGATTTGCGAGGAGCATCTCGCGGGCGAGTATCGCATTGAAGTCATCGACTTGCTAAAGAACCCACAGCTCGCGAAAGGGGATCAGATACTGGCCCTTCCGACGCTTGTCCGTAAGCTGCCGGAGCCGGTTAGAAAGATCATCGGCGACCTGTCGAATACCGAGCGCGTGCTGGTTGGCCTCGATATACGCGAGAGATCAACGAAGGCGGCGCAATGAAGAACGCCAACCCGAAGGATGAGGTTGAAGCATTTGAAAGCGCTCTGGCCGCCCGCCCCCAATCCGAGCACTATCTTTTGAAGCTGTATGTCACAGGCAGCACTCCACACTCCACCAAAGCGATTCGAAATATCCGGGCTCTCTGTGAAGAAAAGCTGCGCGGGCGCTATGAACTCGAAGTCATCGATATTTACCAGCACCCAGAAGATATAAGCCCGGAACAGATTGTCGTTACTCCGACCCTGATCAAGAAACTGCCGCTACCCCTACGCAGGATTATCGGAGATCTGTCCGACGAACATAGGGTGCTGGTCGGTCTGAATCTAATTGCTCATGAACCACTGATCACCGCTCCGGAGAAAGTGCATGGCGCCTGAGGTTCGGGAAGATCTGCGACAGTTCGTTAGCGATCTTCAGCAGCGCCTCGAAGATGCTGAAGAAACACTTCGCGCTCTGAGGAACGGCGAGGTGGATGCCGTGGTCGTTTCCGGCCCGGATGGCGAGCGGGTATACACGCTCAAAGGCGCCGACGAAGCCTACCGAGTGCTAGTCGAGGGGATGTCGGAGGGCGCTCTAACCCTCAGCCTCGACGGCCTAATACTCTATTCGAACGAACAATTCGCTTCCATCATTGAACGCCCGCTAGAACAGGTGATTGGGTCACGTATACAGGATTTCGTCGCTCAAGAAGATGCGGGTGCCGTTTCATCTTTGTTAACCGCAAGTGATGGCCGAAAGGCCGAAGTTCGGTTAAGAACGGGGCTGGCTAACCCGGTGCCGGTCTATCTATCCGCTGAGAACCTGGTCCTGGACGACATCGAGTGCCTTTGCCTTATCGTCACGGACCTAAGCGAGCAGAAACGCAGTGAAGAGATTCTGGCCGCGGAGAAACTGGCGCGTTTGATTCTCGAACAGGCAGCCGAAGCCATCCTGGTGGTTGATCCCGAGGGCCGGATCAGCCGGGCCAGCCGCACGGCTGAGCGACTGGCGGGCATGCCGATCCTACAACGCAAATTCGATGACGTCTTTCGGATTGCGACTGAATCCAACCAAGCCTACTCCTATCGGGAAATCTTGCGGACGCTCGGCCAAAGACGCGCGGTCCAGAAAATCGAAGCGACCGCTGTAACCGGCGGCGGAAGCAAGATCGATTTACTCCTGAGCGCCGCTATGCTCTCCAGTCCCGAGTCAGGAGTCCTTGGGTGCGTTCTTCATTTAACGGATATTACCGAGCGCAAGCGCCGGGAAAACGAAACGCGGCGCGCGGACGAACTCATTCGACAGTCTAATGAAGATCTGCGGCGGGCCAACGCGGACTTGGAACAGTTTGCGTTTGCAGCCAGCCACGACCTGCAGGAGCCCTTAAGGCAAGTCGCCCTATTTAGCCAGCTGATCGACCAGAAGTATGGGCCGCAGCTGGACGCGAAAGCCCGGGAGTATCTTAGCTACTGCGTAGAGGGAGCCCAACGGATGGGGAGCTTAATCCACGATCTCCTGGCCTACTCACAGGCTGGTAAAACTTCTACGGGGCCGACCGCTCTGGTTGACGCGAACGAGGCGATTGAGGAAGTACGAAAGAATCTGGCTATCGCAATTGGGGAGAGCGGGGCGGTCCTCACCGTTTCGCCCCTTCCGAAAGTTTATTGCGATGCAGTTCCGCTCAGCCACTTGTTTCAGAATCTGATTTCGAATGCTCTCAAATACCGCAGTGACGACGTGCCGAAGATCGACGTGTTCGCCGTGGAGGATGGTTCCAACTGGCGTTTCACGGTGGCGGATAACGGGATCGGCATCGCACCGGAGTACCGGACCGAGATATTCGGGATTTTCAAAAGGCTGCACGCCCATAAAACCTATTCGGGCAGTGGTGTCGGGCTCGCCATCTGTCAAAAGATCGTCGAGCGATATGGCGGTCGGATTTGGGTTGAATCGGAGGTGGGCCGGGGATCTGAATTCCACTTCACACTGCCTAAAGATGTTGGCTAGCAGACCGCCTTCGAATGCCTGGGGACGAAACAAAAAGGCGTGGACCCTATCCAACAATTGGAGGATCCCTTTTCGGGAACGGTTGGTGACTCAGAGTTCTGACTTACGTCTTGGCGAAACGCATCGAGCGAAAATTGTGCTGGTAGAGGATAGTCGCGCCGATCAGTTCATGATTCTCGAAGCTTTACGGCGAAACGTGGCCGCATTTGACGCCGAGGTCATCGGCGATGCACCCAAGGCTAAGAAAAGATTAACCGATATCGAACGCAACCCGCTCGAGAGCGCACCGGATCTGTTTCTGATCGATCTGAATCTTCCGGGCGGATGGGGAGGCGCCATCGCCGAGCAGATCAGGGGAAGCTCCCGATTTCCAGACGCCGCTGTGGTGATCATGTCGTCGTCCAGACGGCCCTCCGATGTCGACATGGCCCGAAGCTTGCGCTGTTCCTATTTCCACAAAGCGCAAGGGCTCGACGCCTTTTTCAAGATCGGTAGTCTGGCTCGCGACCTTTTGCATGTTTCTGGTGCGGCGAGTTGATCAGCACACACGCATTCGACATAACGAATGCGGTCCGGAGCGAAAACGAAAGGCATAGAAGCGATAGGATCAAGAAGACCGCCGCGGTCGCTTTGCCGAAGTAGCGGCCGAAGGGCCGTCGGAACTCTGGACGCCTTTCTATGACGGCCATCACACAGAAAGGTCCACACCTGTCTCGATTGGCTGCAAACCTTTCAGCGTTCCATCTTCAGCCGGGAAAAAACGCAATGTTTTAAGGTGCTCTTCGTCGAACGCGGCCGGTTTAGACACCCTGCCGGCGGCGGCGCGTACATGGCATTGCGCGTATTCGCTAACAAAGAAGACGGCTTCGTTAGTCTGTGGAGTCTTCCGGAGCGGGTATTGATATGCGCAGATTCTGCGTACCCGGAATCGGGAACGGTCAACCGTCTAACTCTTTGCCGTGTGGCTCTTCAAATGCAGAAGCTCGTTTGGGTTCTTGGAGCAATACGGGGACCCGTGGAGGTAAAGCAATGAACCAAAACTCCCGTCTGACATACGCATGGATCGTTGATCAATTGGTTGGGATTAGATCTTTAGAGACGCGGTTGACACATGACCTGGCTGCGGGCGGCAAAGGCGAGATTAACCACATTCGACGGGGCATGGCCGAATTGGAGTTGCGGCTTGCACCGCTGGATCACGCTCTGAACGCCCATCAAGTTAGATAGGCCCACTGCATCTGGCACGGAAGCGACATCGCTCCGAGGCTCGCTATCTGAGACGCATTTTCGAAGGGAATCTCAATCGTTGCAGGCCCTAAACGTAAAGGCAGAAGATTCGGCCACAGCCGCTCGCTGCGCCGGACTCGTATACGTATGTGATGGCTCGCCTGGAATCCGACGGATTTCTGCCGGGCGTGGCTTTCGATACGTTGACCCTGAAGGAAATCGAGTTCGCGACAAAGATGCACTCAATAGAATTCGGTCGCTCGTGATTCCTCCCGCATGGCGGTCCGTTTGGATCTGCCAGCACGATCGCGGTCACCTTCAAGCGACTGGGCGCGATGATAGGGGGCGCAAGCAGTATCGATATCATCCGCGCTATCGCGCGAGAAGGGAGCTGAAAAAATACAAGGACCTGGTGGAATTCGGCGAGGCTCTGCCGGCAATTCGGAAGCAAGTCCAGCAAGATCTATCACAGCCAGGACTGCCGCGAGACCGAGTGGTTGCGGCGATCGTAGACCTTCTGGATCTCACGTCAATGCGAGTAGGAAACACCGAATACGCGCGGGAGAATCATTCCTACGGCCTGACCACACTTCGGAATCACCACGCCACTGTTCGTGGAACCACCCTCCGCCTGCGCTTCAAGGGAAAAAGTGGTAAGGTCCACTCGCTCGAACTGGACGATCGTCGATTGGCCTTAGTTGTGAAACGCTGTCACGACCTGCCTGGCTACGAGCTGTTCCAGTATGTTGACGAAAGCGGGGATTTACACCCCATTGACTCCTCGATCGTGAATGATTATCTGCGTACGATCTCTGGCCGTGACATAACTGCGAAGGACTTTCGGACATGGCATGGGACCGTGAAGGCTGCCATTCACCTGGCCGGCCGCCCAGCTGCGGCTAACAATCGCGACGCTACGGATACCTTGACTGCTGCCGTGAAGGCCGTGGCAGAGCATCTGGGCAATCGCCCTGCGACCTGCCGCAAATACTACATTCATCCGGCGATCCTTGATACGTATTCCTCGGGAGGCCTGGAAAACGTGATGACTCTCAAGGCCAGAGCAGGTCGCGATCTTTTAACACAAGAAGAGCACTGCGTACTGTCGTTTCTGAGGAGGTTGCGGGGAAATGAACAGGCTGGTCCGCTCAACCGCAGGAGACGCGGTGAAAGCCGCGTTGCTTAAAACTGGCCCACTTTTAATTTGCCCGCGACATCCAGGACGCGCAAAAATCACAGCGTGCGATTTGAGTGACGAACAACGTCGGACAAACGGAAAACGGAGGCGGAAAACGGGGTCACGGAACTCCTTGGGACTCGCCGGATCAGGCTATACCCCCTACGGAGGAGGTTTGGAAGCTCGCCGTAGCCGACCGGCACGTGCGCTTCCGCTTCCAGCCAGTAGCCTATTCGGACCAAAGCCTCACCGCAGGTGTGCCCTGCGTTTCCTGGGCCTGAACAGCGAGTTCGAGGACGCGTGCGAAGTCTCCGGTAGAGATGGCCGCGCGGGCCGCTTCACGCAGCCACCAGGCCTGGGCCGCCAAGTGCATCAGCCGCCCCCGCCGGGAATCGCTTCTCTGTTTCAGCGGAGTATGTGAGGAACAGACTCGTTCCGCGGAGTCCTGTGACGCGTCCGCGCTTGCGGAGGCCTCGCAGGCATTGCGGGAAATGCTCTTCTTTATGGGGGGGAAAGCCGAATTGAGTCTGTCGAATCAATGTCCGGTTTGCCAGGTCCGTTTCGCGGCGCCGCTGTTTGCTCACGCTGCGGGGCGGATCTCGCCCCCCGAGCGCATCCATTGCGCGAAAGCCTCGGATGCGGATCGATGGCGCAGGCGCGTGCGTAGAGCTGAGGTCACGCAGAGGTTCCCGGAGCTTCTTCTGGCTGCTTGCTGTACACTCTTGAAACAAGAAGGCCCCCACTGTGCCCATACGATTCGCTGTCTTCTATGTCGTAGCGTCCGCCGTGTTTCCATCACTTTGTCGAGCGCAAGCACCGGTTTTTGTGATTACGCCCGTGGAAAACTCAATTAAGTTCCATGTGAAGGCGTCGACGACGATCGCCGGTAAAATTCGACAAGTGGGATGCCACCTTAACCTTTACTTCCCCTGACGAAACGACCGGCGTTTTGACGATCAAGATTCAGGCAGCCACCGCGATACCGGAAGCGGTTTGAAGAACAGCAAACTGAAGAGCAAAGACTTCTTCGATGTCGAACAGAATCCATTGATCACGTTCGTGTCAAACAAGTTTGTACTGACAGGTCCCAACACCTTTGAGGTGGATGGCGACTTTACGATACGCGGAGTATCAAACTCCGAGAAGCTGACGCTAGTAGTTTCCGGCAATGGGACCGGCTCCGGCGAGATTAAAGGAACAATGGTGTTCAACCGTAAGAACTACGGGATGAACAAGGGAATCCATTCATCAAGATCGCCGACCATGTCGATGTAAGGTTCCATCTCAAGGGGAAGCGAGTTAGCGGGCCGCCGCTGGCCATCAAACAAAAGCCAGCCTAGCAGGAGCACTTCGACGATTTCGGAGCCAGCTTGGTGACCGGGGCATGTTATGAATAGTCAAGCGATGACGTGGCGCAGATCGAGGCGGTGGGTTGCTATGCTGGCCGGGATAGCCGGGCTGGTGTACGTGTGTGCGTTCGGATTTTTCGCTTATGCGATGCGTCAGCCGCCCATGCAATTCGCCGGCGTCATGGCACACGTAGGGCCGGTACCGTTTCTGCTGTTTCCTTTCGAGAGCATGTGGAAACAGGCCCGGCGCGGAACTTTACAACCAGGGGAGCAAGCGCCTGATTTTGATCTGCCCTTGCTGAGCGAGGCGGAGGGTGCTGGCTCAGAGAGGGTCCGCCTGTCTTCGTTTCGCAATACACGCCCCGTGGTCTTGATCTTCGGCAGCTATACCTGACCACCTTTTCGCCGGGAGGTTCCCGCGCTCAACAGACTCTATGAGCAGTACAAGGATCGGGTGGCTTTCTACGTGGTCTACATTGTCGAAGCGCACTCCAGCGACATGTGGCAGATGGAGAGCAATGTCCGGGACGGGGTTATCTTTACGAATCCGAGGACCGAGCCTGGGCGAGAGGAAGTGGCCGGCGCGTGCATTCGGAAGCTCCACATCGCGATTCCGGCGCTGATCGATTCGCTCGACAACAGCGTGGAGCGGGGTTATACGGCTTGGCCGGACCGGCTGTTTGTCATCGGCACGGACGGAATCATCCGTTGGAAGAGTGAGGCAGGGCCTTTCGGGTTTTCCGCAAAGGGTCTCGCCACAGCGCTTCAGGCGCTTCCGAACTAATAGCGGAATCCGCATGCTCACGCACGCCTCTTGTATTTGTTTCCCATGAGTTGTCGAGTATCGACCGTGAGTGAGCGAAGAGGCAGAGGCCTCTTTCACTAACGTCTGAAAGGCTGTGCCACGAAAGACGAACAGCTACGCGCAGCGGTCGCTCTGTAAATGGCCGGAGAGTTCGGGGGCCAGACGAGTGGCAAGTCAAGCTTACGAGTTCACGCCGGAGGCGAGGAAGCCGCCGTCGACCGCGATGCATTGGCCGGTGATGAAGCTAGATGCGTCAGAGGCGAGGAGCATGGCGGCACCTACCAATTCAGCAGTCTGGCCGAAGCGCTTCATGGGCGTACGAATAAGCAATTCACGGCCACGTTCGGTGCCTTCGAGCAGTGCAGCGTTTAGATCGGTCTTGAATACACCCGGCGCGATGGCATTCACGTTCACCCCTTTCGGCGCCCACTCCACGGCCAGGCTGCGGGTGAGACCCAAGACTGCGGATTTCGAGGTGGCATACGCCGCTACTTCCAGCAGACCCACGTACGAACTCAGCGATGCGATGTTGATGACACGCCCCCGCCCGCTGGCCACCAACGGCTCGTAGAAGCTCTGGCAGGCCCGCAGCACGCCATTGACATTGACATCCATCAAATGTGCCCATTCCTGCTCGGTCACGAGGTGGGTGGGCTTGCGGAAGGTCTGGCCGGCACAGTTGACGAGGATGTCGGCGCGGCCGAACTGGGCGACAACCGCATCGCGCAGGCGATCGACCGATTCCCGGCTCAAGGCGTCGGCGGGATGGCGAAGGGTACGCTTGCCGAGACCTTCAATCTGGGCGGCGACCTCATTGACCAATGCTTCGCGGCGGCCGGTGGCCACTACGTCGGCGCCGGCCTCTGCTAATCCGAGGGCGAGGGCGCGTCCGATTCCGGACGTGCCGCCCATGACCACTGCCAGACGTCCTGCGAGGTTGAAGAGTTCAAGAGACATAGTTGGTTTCCTTCCGGAGCTACTCGTAGCGCGGGAACTTTCAATCGATTTTCTGCTCGTCCCACCAGTCGTCGACGATGTTATCGTTTAGAGCGATTGAATACAGGCCGGACCATGATCCCTGCCATCTCCAGCCCTTGGCCGTTCCAGCGGCGTTTCGCTCGATAAAGCTTCTAGCCTTGGTCGCAGAAAGAGGCCGGAAGCAGTTGGGACATTTGGGGCCGGCCGAAGCCAGGAACAAGCCACCACAGGGGCAGGGTTTCAGGAAGGCCTCAATCTCCTTTGTAATCCGTTCGTAAAGCGTCAGGCCGACTCGCTGCGCCGCATGAGCATAAACGCACAGGGGAACAGTGAATGAGCACTCGTCGCAATAGGCGTAGGCTGAGTCGTTGAAACCGTTGTGAATCAATCGGTATTGGAACGAGCTCTTGCAATGCTCACAGGAACCAGTCGAGAGATGTGGGCTCTGCATGCGTTCAGTCTAAGCCACCGAGTATCCAGCAACAGCTCCGTTGCCCATCAACGGAAGACAGGTGCGTTCTCGAACAGCCAATGGCTTTGCAGTGTGTTCGGACAGCCGGAAGTAGGCTTCCGGCGCGGGTGTGGACACCCAGCCCCACCATTCGGTGGCCTCTCTAGCCCGGGCGTTTTTCGATGCGGGCGATCCAGGCATTGATGGAATCGTAAAACTCGTGGGCCTGGATGGGCTTGGGTAGATAGTCGTCCATTCCAGCCTCCAGACAGCGGTCGCGATCGCCGGACATCACGTTAGCAGTAAGGGCGATGATGATGGCGCGCTGCTCGCCGCGTTCGAGGCTGCGGATGACGCGGGTTGCTTCGTAGCCATCCATCTCGGGCATTTGCGCATCCATCAAAACCAGCGGATAGGGTGAACGCCGGAAGAGTTCCACGGCCTCCTCGCCGTTCGCGGCGACATCCACCTGATGGCCTTGCCGCTTCAAGAGCTGCAACACCAGCTTCTGATTGATCAGATTATCTTCGGCGATGAGAATTCGAATTCCTGTGACTGACATTGCCGGCTACGTGATAGCCAGACAAATCTTACCGAAATGCCGCTGGCTTTCCAAGTGCTCATAAGCACTTTTCGTTTCGGCCCACGGAAAAACACGATCCACGACGGGCTTGATGGCATGCAACTCGATGGCCTTGTTCATGCGCTCGAACATAGTACGCGATCCGACATAAATGCCTTGAACGCGGAGGCTGTTCATCAGCACGGGAGCCGGCGCGAGGGCCTGCGCATTGCCTCCGAGGACACCGATGACGCTGATGGTCCCCGCCATACGGACGGCCTTCAGCGAGCGCGGCAAGGTATCGGTGCCACCGACTTCAATGACGTGGTCGACGCCTACTCCGTCTGTAAGACGTTTGGCTACATCCTCCCAATCGGGCGTCTGCTTGTAGTTGATGGTTTCGTCGGCGCCGAGTTGCCGGGCGCGCTCGAGCTTCTCGTCGCTGCTCGATGTGATGATCACGCGGAATCCACCGGCCTTTGCAAACTGTAAGGCAAACAACGATAGTCCGCCGGTGCCTTGCAGCAGAACTGTGTCGCCAGGATAGGATGGCGCCTCCTCAAACAGCGCGTGCCACGCGGTCACCGCCGCACAAGGGAGCGTCGCCGCTTCCACATCTGTGAAGTGAGCGGGAGGCTTCACGAGTCCGCACTGTTGGAAGAGCATGTATTCGCGCAGCACGCCTGGAATTGCTCCGCCCAGAGCGGAGGCGGATTTCTTTTTGTCAACGCGGCCGTCGATCCACTCCTGCATGAAAATGCCGGCCACACGATCGCCGGGAATGAAGCGGTCGACGCCCTCGCCGATTGCCTCGACGGTGCCCACGCCATCCGAGAGCGGCGCCATGGGCAGTTTCATTTTCGGATTGTAGTGGCCGCGAACCACCATCAGATCGCGATAATTCAACGAAGCCGCGGTCATACGGACCAGCACTTGACCGGGGGCCGGCGCCGGCTTCTCAACTTCGACCAAACGAAGCTGATCAATACCGAATGCGGGGATCTCGTACGTTTTCATGATTCGAGGGATAGAAACTATGCGTCCACCAGGTCGGGCCGATGCTTGCTTGTGAACTCAGCCAGCTTCTCCAATTTTTCACGAGCGGCGCCGCTCTCGACGGCTTGAACCGCGAGTTCAACGGAGGCCTTGATGTCCTCGGCGCGGCCTGCCATGAGCAGCGCAGCGGCCGCGTTGACCACGACGATGTCGCGGCGCGGTCCCGCTTCCCCGTCGAGGAGGCTGCGGATGATAGCGGCATTGGCAGCGGGATCACCGCCTTTGAGATCGTCGATAGTGGCCGTCTCCATGCCAAAATCGGACGGCGTCCACTGGCCTTTCTGCACGCGTCCGGATTCCACCTGAAAGACAGTTGTGGGACCGGTGGTGCTGATCTCATCCAAGCCATCCGCACCGTGCACCACAAACGCGCGTTCCGTTCCCAGGCGTGCACTGGCCAACGCCAGCATCTCCGCCGCCCGCACCGAATACGCGCCAATCAATTGCACTCTCGCTTGAACTGGATTGGTGAGCGGCCCCAGCATATTGAAGACCGTTCGGCCTTTCAGCAAGAGGCGCGCTTTCTGGGCATGCTTGACGGCCGGGTGAAGCAACGGCGCATAGAGAAATCCGATGCCCGTTTCCTGGATGCACTCCACCACGTGCTGGGCCGAAAGGCTGACATGAACGCCCAAGCTTTCCAGGACGTCGGCGCTGCCGCACTGGCTCGAGATGCGCCGGTTGCCATGTTTGGCGACGCGGAGGCCTGCACCGGCCACGACAAAGGCCGTGGCGGTGGATACATTGAAGGTGTTGGCGCCATCGCCGCCTGTTCCGCAAGTGTCGAGAACGCGTTCTTCCGTTTGGTCCAGTTCGACGTGTTCGGCCAGTTCTCGCATGGCACTGGCAAAGCCCACCAGTTCGGCGACGGTTTCACCTTTGCGTTGCAGATACCGCAACAGCTCTGTAATGCCGGACGTGTCCATCTCACCGGAGAGCATTTTGCACATGAGGGAGTGCGCCTCGGCCTGGCTCAGGTGGACCGAGTTTCTGAAAGGTAGGTGACTCATGCTGCCGCCTTCCATTCGACCACAGAGGCTCTGCTCGCCCGCCGCTTGTGCAGGAGGTTCGTCCGCCGACATCTTCTTTACACCGGGTGATGAAATCAAGTTTGTCCTTACCAGCCTCGCAGCGCGCGGGCGCTACGATTACGTCGGGTCTGCTGTCCCATACGACGGGAACACCGTATCCGTCGTCAAGCCGCTATCCCGGTGTTATTTCCCACAGCGAAACACCCGGAACGCGCAGCCGACCTGGGTCGAAGCGGTACTCTTCTATTGTGAACTACGGCGTCTCCCGAAGTTGGACTCTTCGGCGAGGGGAGCCGTTTCGATAGCGGAGAAGCGGTGACGAACTTCGACTCTTCTTGTTTGTTTTGCAAGATCATCCAGGGCAAAATTCCGGCCCATCGCGTGTATGAAGACCGCGAGACATATGCGTTTCTGGACATCAACCCGCTGTTTCCCGGGCACGTCCTGGTGGCTCCGAAGCACCACTTCGCCACGCTTTACGATGTTCCGGGGGAGCACGTGGGTCCGCTGTTTGAGAGCGCGCAGTTGTTGGCTAGGGCCGTGGAATCGGCGGTTGAGGCGGATGGGACGTTTGTCGCAATTAACAACCGAGTCAGCCAGACCGTGCCGCATTTGCATATTCACGTGATTCCGAGAAGGCGGGGAGATGGGCTTAAGGGGTTCTTCTGGCCGCGGCACGATTATCGGGATGACGAGGCGCGCGAGGCAGTGCGGGCAGCGATCGAACGCGAGGCGCAGCGGTTGGCGGAGAGAGCGCCCGAGGAGTAAAGAAATGGGCCGCTGATAAACGCCGATCAACACGGATCGTTGGGAGGGGCGGAGGGGCCGTTTGCGGGGTGACATAAAGACGGTATATTGTTTAATGCGGCTATTGAGGTAGCGAAAGCCGTGGAGAGAATCTATGGCATCCACCGTCTGGAAGGGCTATATCACCTTTGGCCTTATTTCCATACCGGTGCGGCTGTTTGCGGCTGCCCGGTCTGAACGTATCAGCTTCAATCAGATTCATGAGAAGTGCGGCAGCCGCATCAAGCAGCAGATCTTCTGTCCCACCTGCGAGCGCGTGGTAGAGCGCAACGAACTGGTAAAGGGCTACGAGGTAGAAAAGAATCACTACATTTTCGTGGAAGACGAAGAGATCAAGAAGATCGCTCCGCCTTCGGGCGACACCATGGAGATTATGGAGTTTGTGAAGGCAGGCCAGGTAGACCCGATCTACTTCGACGCCTCATATTTCATGGTGCCCGAAGAGGCCGGCAAGAAGGCCTATCATCTGCTGTTTGAAACGATGAAGAAGTCGGGCTACAGCGCGGTTGCCAAAATCTCCATGCATCAGCGGGAGTACACGGTGATTGTTCGGCCCCATGCCGATGGGCTCACCCTCCACACCATGTTCTACCCCGAGGAAGTCCGCGAAGTGCCCGAGTACGGCCACACCGACCAAGTCACCGTGAAGCCGCAAGAGGTGGCGCTGGCTGAGCAATTGGTGGAGGGACTGGCGGTGGACTTCGATCCATCGAAGTACCACGACGAGTACCAGACACGGATGACACAACTGATCGACGCCAAACGCGAAGGTCAGACTGTTGCGGAGACCGCGCCGAGGAAGCTGGCACCGGTCATTGACCTGATGGCGGCGTTGCAGAAGAGCCTGGGTGAACTGCCCTCGCGCAAGCCAGCCGTTATGGAGACAGAACGGACGGCAGCTATTACGCCCGAGAAGGCCAAGCAAACAAAAAGCCGCGCACCGAAAGCGGCGCGCGGCTAGGTTGTTGCTTCACGCAGGAGGTAGTGCTGCTCGTTAGGCGACCTTCCGCTTGGGGGCGTCGGGCTTGGCGGCCCACTCGACAGATTTTTGTTTGCGAGTTCGAATGCTCTGAACCTTGGGGCATTTCGGCTTCAGCAGGTTGCGGCCGGCGCTGCGGCGGGCTCTCAGGAGGCGAATACGCACCGCAGTCGCGGTCCATCCATGACGTTCGGCGATCTCCTGGACTTTGTACCCCTCAATGTAGTAGCCCTCGAGCACAGCGCGGTCATTGGGCCGGCAGGCGTTGAGGATGCGTTTGGCGTCGATCACGGCGGAGGTTATGCGCGGCGGGATGGTCATTTCCGGGAGGGCTTGCATGGTAGGCTCGCGACGCAGATAGGTGCGGTGGATGTTCAGGGCGATGCTGTTGGTCCAAGTCAGGATGAGGTTCGGATCCCGAAGCTGCGCGCGCCTCTCCCATCCCTTGGTCCAGGCGGACTGCGCCGTGTCAAGAGCGGCATCGTATGCCAAGCCGCGCGAAACCAGGAACCGAACAGTTGCGCTGAACCCCCGCTGGTACGCGTTACCGTATTCTTCTGTTGTCATATTAGGTCTTAGCCCTCCCTAGAAACATTTCCGGCACCCCGTGTTTTATTCTTCTTTCCGCTTTCATAGCGGGTTCTGCCAAGGCACCAACCGGCAACTGTTTCGTTGCTCGAACAAACTTGAGGCAGTTTTCATGCCAAGCCCCGGGCGTGCGCGCATCAGGTGGGAACGGGGCCTACCCAGGCGCGTGAAACGCTTTGTTCTCAACCGGAATCCAAATTTGTCAGATGTTTGGCAACGGAACCGGGCCGGGATGTCCTGAAGTTTGTTGAGAGCCAAAACTTCAGCTTGGTGAAAAATTTTCCGGTTGGTGTATGGGGTGGCTTACAGGAGCGAGGCCTAAACCAACGCGGTTCGGACGATCTCGACACTGGCGGCTTGTTCCGGCGTTTCCAACACATAGACCGGCCGGACGCCCTCGGCGTGGAGCGTGTCGAGGTTGTTACGAAATTCCCTGAACTGGGCCTGGACAACCGCCTGCGATATCCGGCGATCCGTTCGCAGCCCGGTGCGCGCAAGATGCGCTTCAAGCGGGAGATTCAGAACGATGGCGGCGCAGGAACAGCCCGATTCCCGCGCCAGATCGACGAAACCGCGGCGATCTTCCGGCCGCAAGTTGGTGGCGTCGATCAGGCATAATTTCTTCCTCAGCAACCGCTTTTGTGCGACCAGGTAGAGCAGATCGAAGGCATCCTGGGTGGCGGATTGCTCGTTCTCGTCGTCTGAAACCAGGGAGCGGAAGAAGTCAGAGGAAAGCACCTCAGTTGCGTTGAAGTGTTGCTTCGCGAAGGTTGATTTTCCGGCGCCGGATGGGCCGACGAGCAGGACAACACACCACTCTGGAATAAGAAGCTTCTTTATCAAATTAAATAGCCTGATGAAGTTCCCGGGCCCGTACTCTGAGATGTACGTAACGACGCGGATTCAGAACTCTTTCGAGTCGCAATCCGCGAGCGCCAAAAGCGGCTCCAGCGGTCTTTTAACCCCTGCCCTCTTCCTCATTCTAAACGGCAGCCGGCGCAGCTCTACTTTGAGCGGTGCGCGTTGCGTATAGAATGTCCATCGTGCGAACAATTCTGCTTCCGGCTGCCCTGGTGTTGGCCGCCCTTCCGTGCCTGGCTGCCACCCCTGCCCCGATTGAGTACTCTGCGGCGAAAAAGATGTGGGTGCTGAATACCGCGGCCAGCACCTATGCCTTTTCTGTGAACAGCCGCGGGGAATTACAGACGGTTTACTGGGGCGAACCATTATGGCGCTCAGACGACCTCGCGGCGCCCGACCCGGGACACGAGGTATCTTCCTTCGACCCCGCGCAGTCGTGGATCAATGAAGAGTATGCCGGCTGGGGTGGGACGCGCTATCTCGAGCCCTGCCTGAAGCTGAACCGCGCGGACGGCAATCGCGACCTGGTACTGCATTACGTGAGCCACGAGATTCAGGGCAACCAGTTGCTGGTCCGGGTGAAAGATATCAACGACGAGCTGTATGTCACGCAGCGCTATACGGTTTTCCCCGATGAGGGCATTATCGAGAAGGATGCAATCTTTGAGAACCGCTCCCAACAAGCGGTGGATTTGGAGAGCTTCCAATCCGGCGTTTGGTACGTGCCGTCATGGACAGGGCTATCGCCTCAGCTATATGACCGGGCGGTGGGCGGACGAAACACAATTGACCCGCGAAGAGATCCATACGGGCCAGAAAATCATTGAGAGCCGTAAGGGGCACACCAGCCATAACGCAAACCCGTGGTTTGCGATCGACCAAAATGGAGCCGCCACCGAGGAGACCGGCCGGGTGTGGTTTGGCGCGCTGGGGTGGAGCGGCAACTGGCGTATCGACGTGGAGCAGAGCGCCTACGGCCAGGTCCGTGTCACGGGCGGCTTCAATCCGTTTGATTTCTCGTACCACGTCAAGCCGGGCGAATCGCTGGCCTCGGCGCCGTTCTATGGCGGCTTCAGCGCGCACGGTTTCGGCGCAGCCTCGCGGCTGCTGCATCGTTTCGAACGGACGCAGATTCTGCCGCACGGCGTCAAAGCACGGCCTCGTCCGGTGCTGTACAACTCCTGGGAGGCAACCGAATTCAACGTGGATGAACCCGGCCAGCGGGCGCTCGCCGAGAAGGCCTCGAAACTCGGTGTGGAACTGTTTGTCATGGACGATGGCTGGTTCGGCAAGCGCAACGACGACCACGCCGGCCTTGGCGACTGGACCGTCAATCCCAAGAAGTTCCCCAACGGACTCAAGCCGCTGGCGGATTATGTCCGCAGCCTCCACATGGACTTCGGCTTGTGGGTTGAGCCGGAAATGGTCAACCCGGATAGCGACCTCTATCGCGCTCATCCCGATTGGGCGATGCATTTCCCTGGACGCCCACGCAGCGAGCTGCGCAACCAACTGGTGCTGAACCTGGCTCGCCAGGACGTGAAGGAATACATTCTGGGAGTGCTCGATAAGCTAGTCACCGATTACCCCATCAAATATCTGAAGTGGGACATGAACCGCAGCTTCGCCGAGCCCGGTTGGGAAGGCGCTCCGGACGGCGCGCAGAAGGAGATCTGGATCCAGTACGTCCGCAACCTGTATGAGATTATCGACCGTCTACGGGCGAAACACCCGGGGCTTGAAATCGAAGCCTGCTCCGGAGGCGGCGGCCGCATTGATCTGGGCATTCTGCGGCATGTAGACGAGGTCTGGACCTCCGATAACACGGAGGCCTTCGACCGGCTCACCATCCAGGAGGGATTCAGTCAAGCCTATGCGCCGCAAACCATGTCGGCGTGGGTCACCGATGTCCCTAACATGAATGACCGGAGCGTGCCGCTAAAGTTTCGTTTTTTGGTGGCCATGCAAGGTGCGCTGGGCATCGGCGCGAACCTCAACAAATGGACGCCGGAAGAATCCGCCTTTGCTACTCGAATGGTGGCGTATTACAAGAACATCCGGCTGACCATTCAACACGGCAATCTCTACCGGTTGCTGTCGCCACGATTGGGCCCGCTCACCGCCAACCAGTACGTGGCCGAAGACGGCAAACAGGCCGTGTTATTTGCCTTTCTTCATTCGCAGCAGTTTCGCAACCCGGTACCGGCGATCCGGTTAGCGGGCCTGGACGAAAAAGCGGTCTATCGCGTACAGGTGCTTGATGTGCCCGGAAGCCGGGAACTCAGCGGGGCTTATCTGATGTCCGAAGGCCTCCCGTTGCCCCTGAAGGGCGATTACGACAGCGCGGCGGTGTTGCTCGAACGCGTCCAATAGCAAAGTGGGGGCACGCTACGGCGGTTCGTGACGCGATAGAGTAATAAACGCACATATGAACATCGTTATCGGAGCAGATCACGCCGGATATGACATGAAGCAGGCGTTGATTGGATATTTGAAGACTCTGGGCCACGAGGTGCTGGATGTCGGCACGCACGTCCCAGGGCAGCCGGATGACTATCCGGACTTCGCGGTGCTAGTTTGTGAGGCCATTCTGGCCGGCAAAGGGGAACGGGGCGTCCTGGTTTGCGGCAGCGGAGTGGGCGTGTCCGTGGCGGCGAATAAGTTTAAAGGCATTCGGGCCGGTCTCACCCACGATCATTATTCAGCGCATCAGGGCGTCGAACACGACGATATGAACGTACTGGTGATGGGTTCGCGGGTGATCGGGAACAACACCGCGTTTGATCTGGTAGAGGCATTCCTGGGGGCGAAGTTCACGGGCGAGGAGCGGCACGCGCGGAGGTTGGCTAAGGTGAAGGCGATCGAAGAACGCCAGTTGAAATAGCGGGCTGGGACAGATGAAATCTGTTGGGCCGCGGAAATCGGAGGTCGGATCGAGCCCCAGAACGCCGGATTTTGGAACTCGCGCAGACCCGTTTTCGTTACTATAGCTAGGCTATGGCTTTCTGCACAAATTGTGGGACCCAACTCAATAACGACTCGAAGTTTTGCGTAAACTGCGGCCGGCAGCTGGGCGCAGCCCCCGGCACCGCCTACACCGCGCAACCCGCGGTGGTTGAGCCTCTGAAATACGACATTGAAGGGCACAACCTCCAGATTGCGCGCGTTCATTTACAGCCTGGCCAGGAGATCTACGCCGAGGCCGGCAAGATGATTTACAAATCAGCCCAGATCGAATGGCAGACGAGAATGACGGGCCAAACGATCGGCGATAAGATTATCGGCGCCATCAAGCGCAAGCTGATGGGAGAGAGCCTGTTCTGGACGTTCTTTCAGGCGACCGCAGCGGGCGAAGTGGGGTTTGCCGGACACTATCCCGGCAAGATCCAGGTGTTCGAACTTGCGGCGGGCCAAACCATCATGGTGCAGCGCGATGCGTTTCTATTTGCACAAAGCAGCGTCAACCTGGACATTACCCTGGTCAGAAAACTGGGCGCGGGTTTGTTGGGCGGCGAAGGCTTCATTCTCCAGAAGCTCACTGGCCCCGGCGCGGTATTCATCCATGCGGGCGGCGATCATGTCGACTTCACGCTGCAGCCCGGCGAAACGCTGCAAGTCCAGGCGGGGCACTTAGTCGCGTTTGAGCCCACCGTCAATTACGACATACAAATGGTGGGCAGCATCCGCACGGCGATCTTTGGTAACCAGGGGTTGTTCCTTGCGACGCTTACGGGCCCGGGCCGGGTGATCTTGCAGAGCATGACGCTGGAGCGGCTGCGGCACGAATTGTCTCCCTCGGAGCATGCACATTCGGGTGACGAGAAGAGCCCATTTAAGGCGCTGACCGGCGGGATTGGCGGCTTGGGAAGTTTCCTCGGGACGGACGATTAGTCCGCGCGTAGCGCGATCATCGGATCGATGCGCGAAGCACGCCTGGCCGGAAGATAACCGGCTAACGCAGCGACCGCTGTCAGGACAATCAACATCCCCAGGAAGGTAGCGGGGTCAGTAGACGTCACTCCGAATAGCAGGCTGCTCAATGCCCGTGCCAGCAGCCATGACGCAACCACGCCGATAAGCATCCCCATCGCCGCCAGACTGAGAGTCTGCAGAATGATGCCGCTTTGGAGGTTCATGGCCGAGGCGCCCAGAGCCATGCGAATGCCCAGTTCCTGCGTGCGCTGGTTCACCGAGTACGAGATAACAGCATAAATCCCAAGCGAAGCCAGAATCAGCGCAAAGGCCGAGAATCCGCCCAGCAGAAGGACTACAAAGCGCCGAGGCGAGGCTGCCTTGTCAACTAATTGCTGCAAGGTGCGGAACTCCCCGGGCAAATTGGGCTCAATGGGTTTCAGCGCGTTGCGGACTGCCGAGGCGAGTTCGGCCGCCGGTAACGTCGAACGCAGCACTAAGTCAACTGAAGGATAGTCGTCGGTTTGGCGCATGGGCAGGTACATCTCAGGACCGGAGGATTGTTCGAGCGCGAGATGCCGGACGTCGCCCACGACGCCGACGACGCGCCGTCCCTTATCTTGCGCCATCATTTGCCCGATTGGATTCTGGCCTGGCCAGAGTATGCGCGCCAGCGTCTCGTTGATCATAATCACTTGATCGCTGGATGGCGTGTCGCGTTCCGTGAAGTCGCGCCCCTGTCGTAATGGAATACCCAGAGCTTGCAAATAGCCGTCGCTCACAATGCGGACGAAGGCTATGGGATAGTGACCCGGCGGGTACACCTGTCCGAGCGCGCCGGCGCCCCAGGTTCTATTACGGCCCAGCGGCAGCACGTCGGTGAGTCCGGCAGCTTGCACGCCTGGGATGTCTCGCGCCAAGCGAAGGGCCTCATTGAAATAAGAATTCCTCTGCGCCTGCGTCTTGTAGGCCGAACTTGGGTCGATGCGGATGGTGGCCGCCCGTTCCGGCTGGAAGCCCAGGTTGACGTCAAGGACGCGCAGGAAGCTTCGAATCAGCAACCCGGCCGCCACCAGGAGTACGCACGCGAACGCGACCTCCGCCACCACCAACGTCCCGCGGATCCAGGCATGCCGCCTCCCTTCACTCGCGCCGCGGCTGCTCTCCTTCAGTGCGCTGTGAACGGCAATGTCGGGAACTTGCAATGCGGGAACTAATCCAAACAGAAGACCGGTGGCAACCGCGATCAGGATCGTGAAGCCCAGCGATACGGCATCCACTCGAACGCTCTGCAGCAATGGAATGTTGATGGCATCCAGATGCGAGAGGACCCGGGCGCCCACTAGAGCAAGGACAAGGCCCAGCACGGCTCCGCTGCACGAAAGCACCACGCTCTCCGTGAGCATTTGCTGTATAAGGCGGCGGCGGCCTGCTCCCAGCGCGGCGCGGATAGCGATTTCCTTCTGACGGGTTGCAGTCCGCGCGAGCAGCAGGTTCGAGAGATTTGCGCAGACGATCAGCATCACCACACCGACGGCGCATGCCAGCACGAACAACGCGGGCCTGAGACGGCCACTCACGTGGGTTTCAAGCATGGTCAGAACGGGATCCATGTCGTTGCGGTCGCGCCGGTGCTCGTTTGTAAGCTGTTTCCCGAGAACGTCAAACTCCGCCTGCGCTGTTTGCAGTGAGACACCGGGCTTCAGACGCCCCACGATCGACAGCGTATTGCCCCAGCGATTGGTTTCAGCTGTTAACGGAAACGGAAAATAGAGGTCAATATGGCTGCCGGGATGAAAGACCGAGGAAAAATCAAAGGACTCAGGCAGAACGCCGGCAACCGTAACAGGGGCACCATCGATGGTCAGGCTCTTTCCGACGACGCCGGGATCTGAGACAAAGCGGCGCTTCCATAAGCCGTTGCTCAGGAGCACCGCTTTCGGACCGTTCCATTTGCATTCGTCGTCGGTGAACATCCTACCGATCTGCGGCTTCACACCGAGCAGCGAAAAGAAGTTCTGCGAAACCGGCACGCCGCTCAACCGTTCGGGCTCCCCGTCCCCAGTCAGCTTGCTGTCACCCACTCCGTAGAACGCGAAGTACGCCGCCATGTCCGAGAACGATTTGTTGCGCGCGAGCAGGTCTGTGAAGTGTCCGACCTGAACCGTTTCGCCCGACAGCCCACCCTCTTTGCCGCCATTGTTCGCTATCCACACCAGTTGGCCGGGATCCTTGAACGGCAGCGGACGAAGTAGCAGTGCATTCACGACGCTGAAGATGGTGGAGCTGGCGCCGATGCCGAGTCCAACGATGAGAATGGCAAAGGTGGTGAAACCTGCATCACGGCGCAGCGTGCGAAGTGTGTATCGCAGGTCTTGCCGAAGCGTTTCGAAGAGCGGCAGGGTCTTTGATTCGGCGTTGCCTGCGGGAGCATTCGTTTCCGAGTTCATCATCCTGCTTCTCCATGCCTTTTTCAGGCGAACGTCTTCGCGAGCATGCGCTTCTCTGCGAGCAGAAAGGGACCGAGAACTTCGTACACAGCGATAGCGACTCGCAACGCCCTTTAGACTCACAAAGGCAGCCGCTCGTTGGCAGGGTCTCGACTTTATTTTGGAAACCTCAGGTGACGTCGAGATCGAGACGCTGTGCCTGAGAAAACAGTACTACGAACTCCTTCGTAGAGTCAAGGATAAAATGCGTGGGGAGCCGAAACTCCGCTACTCCGCCCGCAGCGCCAGCACCGGATCGATTCGCGAAGCGCGACGGGCCGGAAGATAGCCCGCGATCGCTGCAACGACGCCGATCACAAGCAGCATTCCAATGAAGGTGACCGGGTCCGTAGACGTTACTCCGTAGAGGAAGCCGCTGAGGGCGCGTGCGAAGGCCCATGCCGCAGTCACGCCAATCAGCATTCCCACGCCTGCCAGGCTAAGGGTCTGCGCGACGATCCCTGCTTGCAGGTCACCTGCCGACGCGCCCAGCGCCATGCGAATGCCAAGTTCCTGCGTTCTCTGATTCACGGAATAGGAAATGACCGCGTAGATTCCAAGGGCGGCCAGTATCAACGCAAAGGCGGAAAACCCGGCCAGCATTGTCACCAGAAAACGTCTCGGCCCAGTGGCTCGGTCTACCAGTTCCTGGATGGTTCGAAACTCGTTTCCGGGCAGGTTCGGCTCAATCGGTCTGAGTGCGGCACGAACGTCTGAGGCTAGTCCCGCAGGCGGCAGCGAGGTACGCACCACCAGGTCAACCGCGGAATAATCCCCGGTTTGGCGAATCGGTATATACATCTCGCAACCGG
Source organism: uncultured Acidobacteriaceae bacterium (assembly GCA_963771305.1). GTDB lineage: Bacteria > Acidobacteriota > Terriglobia > Bryobacterales > Bryobacteraceae > CAJCIT01. Next base: position 455,437 of record CAVYTS010000012.1, on the reverse strand, counting down.
ACGCTTTCTCTAACGCGAGATGACGGACGTCGCCCACCACGCCGATCACTTCTCTGTCGACATCCGCAAGCGCCGTTTGTCCTACCGGATCCCGTCCCGGCCAAACGGTCTGCGCGAACGTTTCATTGATCACGATGACAGGCTTGCCGGTCGCGGTGTCGTGGTCGGAAATGTCCCGCCCTGCACGCAAGGAAATTCCCAGCGCCTTTAGATAGCCATCGCTCACGATGCGAACGAAGGCCGGGGGCGGCGGATTGTTCCGGGTGTATACTCTGCCCGTGGCCATCGCGCTCCACGTCCGGTCGGCGCTGAACGGCAACGCGTCAGTCAACCCAGCCGCCTCGATGCCCGGTATCAGCCTCACACTGCGGAGCGCCTGATCGTAATAGGCATTGCGCTTCGCTTGGGTCGAATACTGTGAACCGGGATCGACGCGTAGTGCGGCAGCCCTCTCCGGTTGAAAGCCTCGATTCACGTCCAGTACATGCAGGAAGCTGCGAATTAATAGCCCGGCGCCCACGAGGAGCACGCAGGCAAATGCGATTTCGGCAACCACCAAAGAGCCACGAATCCAAATGTGCCTCTTGCTTTGACTCGAACCGCGGTTGTTTTCCTTCATTGAATTGTGGACGGCGGCCCCGCGAACCTGCAGTGCGGGCACCAAGCCGAAGATCAGGCCGGTTGCCACGGCCATGAGCAACGTGAAGACAAGCTCTCCAGCGTCGATGCGAACGCTCTCCAGCATCGGAATGTTCAATGTGTCCAGATGAGAGAGCAGTCGGGTTCCGCCAGCCGCCAGTAGCAGGCCTAGCGCTGCGCCGCAGCACGAAAGCACGACGCTCTCCGTGAGCATTTGACGAATCAAACGCTGCCGTCCGGCTCCCAAAGCGGCGCGTATCCCCATTTCTTTTTGCCGCGTAGCCGTGCGCGCCAGCAACAGGTTCGAGAGGTTTGCGCACACGATCAGCATGACCACCGCGACGGCACAGGCCAGCACAAACAACGCCGGTCGTTGGCGTCCGCTGACGTGCTCATCGAGACCGCTCACTAGCAGGTCAAAGTTGCGATCGGGGTCTCGCCGTTTGATCTGTGGGCAGAGTACCTTCAACTCCGCCCGGGCTTGCTCGATGGTAGCACCCGGCTTCAGACGCCCGACCATCACCAGAGTATTTCCCCAATGATTCGTTTCCGCGGTGAGCGGAAATGGGAAGAAGAGATCGGCACGCGTTCCTGGGGCAAACACGCTTCCGAAATCGAACGACGGCGGAAGAATTCCTATCACTGTAACCGCCAGATCATTCACTGTGAGTTGACGGCCGACCACGCCGGGATCGGAATTGAAGCGTCTCCGCCATAAGTCGTAGCTCAAAACAGTCGTCTTGGGGTCGAAGGGAAACCATTTCGCTTTGCTCTCATCGGCGTTGAACAGTCTTCCGAGCAGCGGCTTAGCGCCCAGCACGGCGAAGAAATTGTAAGTAACGGCCACACCCGTGAGGCGCTGCGGCTCTCCATCACCGGTGAGCTTACTGTCGCCCACCCCATAGCCGGGATAGTATCCGCCAACATCGGCGAAAGACTGGTTGTGGTCGCGGAGCTCGGTGAAGTGACCTGTGGGCACCGTGATCCCCGACATGCCTTCGGTATCAATGTCCCGATTCTCAATCCACACCAGGCTGTGAGGGTTGTTGAATGCGAGCGGGCGCAGCATCAGCGCGTTCACGACACTGAAAACGATCGAGCTGGCCCCGATACCCAAGCCGACAATCAGAATAGCGAATGTTGTGAAACCCGCATCACGGCGCAGCGTGCGGAACGTGTAGCGCAAGTCCTGCAGCCCGTCGCTGATCCACTGTGCGATCCAGGTGCAGCGCGAATCTTCCGCTTTCAGAGTCGGGTTGCCGAACTTTCTTCGTGCTGCAGCGCGGGCGTCTTCTTCGGTCATGCCTTGTTCCTTCAGCTCCTGTGCCAGTGCATCCATGTGAAACTGCATTTCTTCACGGAGCAGTCGCTGGCGTTCGCTATGTCCAAGCCAGTAGCGAACGCGGCGCTTCAGTCGTTCGAAGCTCGCATTCATGCCTGATAACTCCTTTACGCAGTCCCCATGACTCGCGCAATCGCGCCAGTGAGTTGCCGGTAGCGGTCGGTTTCTGTGTTCAGTTGCTTGCGGCCTTCTGGCGTCAGCTTGTAGAACCGGGCCCGGCGATTGTTGGCCGACAGCCCCCAGTCACCCTCAATCCACCCGTTCAGTTCCAGTCGCTGAAGTGCGGGGTAGAGCGACCCTTCTTCCACCTGCAAGATATCTTCCGACAACTGCTGGATCAGTTGTGCGATGGCGTATCCATGCAGGTGACCTCGCGTCAGCGTTCTTAGCACGAGCATGTCAAGCGTGCCGTGCAGCAGGTCGGTCTTCGATTTCTCTCGTCCCATAGACACTCTGAGTATACATACGAGGGAAGCGGTAAAAGGTTCTGTCGAAATCGGAAAAGATAATTAGAACGTCTAGGGGGCGTGTCATTCGTGGTGTTGGGCCGCCCTGGATGCCCTGGCAGGATTTGTCCGTACCGAGTATTCTTGATCTATAAAGTAGGGATATGACTTTATCGTCCCACAAATTGCAGCCCGGCAAGTCTGTTGTTGTCGATAAATCTTCGCGCGTCTTCCAAATCCCAGTAACGATTGAGATCAAGGAGTTTACTCATGTCAGATTTTGCAGTCCCGGAAACTGCTGTAGCGGCGTCCTCATCTGCATTTGACCGGCCGATGTACCGCGTGAGTCATTTGCTGGCGCGGAGCAAAGGTGGTGGCGATGCCACGTTGAACCAAGTCCTTCGCGCGCTACGCTCCAGCGGTGTGTTGCGTTGGCTATCGATTCGCGTGTCTCGGGATGACATCTCGAATCACTATGATTTTGCGCTCACGACCGAGGGCGATTCGGAGGTGTTGACGCGAGGAGGGGCCGCGTTCGAGGGCGTTGTCGTCACAGCAGAGGCCGTGGTTCCGGCAATCCATCAGGACTTCGCGCCGCTGTTTGCGAATTTCCTGGCCCAGCAACTGGCTGTATTTGCGCGCCGTCATGATCTGCACGATCAAAACGCGGCACTACGCGAGGAAGCGCGCATTACGGAAGAAACAGTCGCGCTCCGGAAGTTTATGTATCGCGCGAAGAGCCTGATTGCGAGCCAACGCGGTTTCACGCCGCAAGAGGCCGAGGAATGGTTGGTGGGCGCGAGCGTTCGCTACGGCAGGCCGCTTCTCTCGATTGCGCGCGAGATTGTGGACGTACTTGCGAATCCCATTCTAGGCATCGATGCGGCGGCGTAGACGCTTCTTCGCTATTTCTCTTTCTGAAACGACGCGATCATCTGCTCGAAGTTTTTGAGATTCGCAGCGACCAGCCTCGATGGACCCGTGAACTTCACGAAGATGTTCCCACCGGGCCCTTCGACGATGGCGCCCAGCAGCCGGTAGTTGTTATGAACTGTGGGCGAGGCATTCATCGGGCCGCCCATGCCCGTGTAGTTGCCGGTGGAATCGATCGTGGTCACCGGCAGGCCGTGAATCGTTTTCTTCTGTATGTCGGCGTTGGACGACTTTCCGGCTGCATCTACCAACTGACCCTTCCACCGGTCCATGTTTGCGTCCACCGTGCCGCCTTTTCCGGGGCCGAAGAAGTAGACGGCGCACTCCGCTTTGTCATTCGGTCCGGTCGGAAGTATATAGGTGGCAATCCGCATGGTAGTTGAACCTTCACTCTTCCAGCCGGGTGGCGGGGTCCAGCGAAGTCCAGCGGCAGTCTCCGAGAGCAAGCTTACGGCTAGGCAGAGGATGAGCAAAGTTGTGCGCATGCGACCAGTGTAATCTGGCCGCCTGGATAAACTAGACGTTTCATGTCCGGTGCTGCTGCCGGGCTGACGGCCGTCTTCCACGCTCTTTCCAGGAGTTCCATGCAAATCCGTAAAACCGGCTCAACTCGCTTCGTCTGCGCTGCCGCCTTGATTGCACTATCAGCCCTGCCGCTTTCGGCCGCGGTCACGCTCCCCGCCGTCTTAACGGATCATATGGTGGTGCAACGAAATCTGCCGCTCCACGTTTGGGGTTGGGCGGCCGCCGGCGAGGCCGTTACCGTGACGTTCCGCGGAGCAAATGGCGCGACGGCGACGGACAGCTTGGGCCAATGGAGCGTGTACTTGCCGCCCGGCGAGGCGGGCGGACCCTTCCCCATGACCATTAAGGGGGAGAACACGATTGAGTTCACCGACGTTCTGGTGGGCGATGTTTGGGTGGCGTCCGGTCAGTCCAACATGGAGTTCAGTCTGGTGGAAGCGGTCAACGGGCCGGCCGAGATCGCGGCCGCCAATCATCCGCAAATACGGCTGTTTCAGGTAGAGCACGCCGTTTCCGCTTATCCTCTGGATGACGCGAAAGCTCAACCGTGGACGGCTTGCGCGCCCGAAACCGCTGCCACGTTCTCCGCGGTCGCCTATTTCTTTGCGCGGCAGCTGGAAGAAAAGGAGCACGTGCCCATCGGGCTGATCGAAACCAATTGGGGCGGCACACCCGCCGAGGCGTGGACCAGCATGCGCGGCTTGGGCTCGGATGCCTCGCTGATTCCGGTGTTCCTGTCGTGGTCCTCTCTGGCCGATGAATTCAGCGCAAAAACAAGGCGGCTCGAACTGGCCCGCCAGGCACAGGAGAAAGCTAAGGCCGAGGGCCGAAAGCCGGAGGAACTCCCCTGGGAACCGAACGAGCGGCTTTCATGGAGTCCCGCCGGCTTGTTCAACGCGATGATCGGTCCCCTGACGCCTTTTCCGATTCGTGGCGTCATCTGGTATCAGGGTGAAAGCAACACGTCGGCCGACCGCGCTCCGATCTATCGGTTGCTCTTCCAGACCATGATCCGCGACTGGCGCCGCGCCTGGGACGAAGGCGATTTTCCATTCCTCTTTGTGCAGATTGCCAACTTCAAGGCGAGTTCGGCTTGGCCGGAAGTGCGCAACGCGCAGCGCAAAACACTTGATCTCGTCAACACAGGCATGGCAGTGACCATCGACATCGGCGATCCCGATAACATTCATCCGAAGAACAAGCAGGACGTTGGGCTACGGCTCGCCTTAGCGGCAGAGGCGATCTCGTATGGCGACAAGGTCGAGTATTCCGGACCGCAGTTTCGACAGGCGACACGGTCGGGCGATTCGCTCAACGTGTGGTTCGATCACGCCCAGAGCGGACTCGTGGCCAAAAGTGGATCACTCACCGGCTTTGAAATCGCAGGCGCGGACCGGAAGTTCTTTCCAGCTGAAGCAGTTATCGAAGCCGACCATGCACGCGTCTCCAGTCCCGCAGTCAAGGATCCGGTGGTGGTCCGCTACGCGTGGTCCAGTACGCCGGATGCCAGTCTGTTCAACGGAGCAGGTCTGCCGGCCTCGCCGTTTCAGTCGAGGGATTTCTAGCTTCGCCAGTAGACGTTTAAAGCCGCCACGAATGATAGCCTAAGGTCTTCCCATATGTCTGTATCGCTCAAAGATCAAACTGTTCTCGTGATGGGTGCGTCCAGCGGCATCGGCCGGGAAGCGGCTATCCTCTTCGCCCGCGAAGGCGCGAAGGTTATGGCCTCTGCTCGCCGCGACGATCGGTTGCGGAAGCTTCAGACCGAGCTGAAGCAGGAGGGACTCAGCATCCACGTTGCGGCGGCCGATGCTGCCGACGCGAAGGCGATGAAGGCCCTCGCCGAACAAACGTTCGCCGATCTGGGACGAGTGGACATTCTGGTTTACGCGACCGGAACAAATACCCCCGATCGCTCGTTGAAGCGCCTGAACACCGATATTTGGAATGAACTGCTCACCGTCAATCTGGACGGCGCCTATTACTTGAGCGCAGCGCTGCTTCCGGCAATGCGCGAAGCCAAGTCCGGCCACTTGATCTATATCGCCTCCATTTCCGGGCTGGTGCCGGACGTTTCCGGTGCCGCGTACCAAGCCTCGAAGCGTGGCATGCTCGGGTTGGCGCACGCCATCCGCGTGGAAGAGAAGGAGAACGGGATTCGTACCTGCGTGGTGTGTCCGGGCCTGGTCGACACCGAACTCATGGAAAAGCGCCCCTTGAAACCGACGGCCGAGACTCTTCAGAAGGCGCTGCAGCCAGTGGATGTCGCGGAGTTGGTCCTGGCCATCGCGAAGTTGCCGGCGCGCGTGGCCGTGCCCGAAGTCCAGATTCTTCCCACTGTTCTGTAGAAGGGGTGCGGATACATCCGACCCATACTAAGAACGTTCGTGAAATAGGCCGGAGTCCGCTTCCTGAGACTGAGTATCAGGCACTTCCTTCCGTTTACGAATCACTTTGTAAAAGAAGCAAGGCTATATTTTTTTCACGGCTTGTCGGTCTCAGCGTTCGGAGACACGACAAAGCTGACCGGGACAGGCGCCTTTGTCCCAAGGCGATCACGAAGTCCACTTTTGTCAACCCAAGCCCAATCGCCGCGTGGACAGAGCGAGCCTGTCCCAAGATGCACTACAGTCGACTCGTCACTCCGTCGCAGAGTTTTCACACAGCCTCGTCAGCAAGCGGATCCCGACTTTTTCAGCAGCTCCGACAGCCCGCAAAAAACTGATCAAACTTAGCCCACCGCCCGCTCAGGAAACGGCACCCCGCTCTTCTTCACGTCCCGCCAGCAGGACCACCGACCGCGGTCCCACCGTCACATCCCGCTGGTTGGCGAGTTCCACCTCGTGGCCTGGTTCCTGGATATCGTCCGGCGCCGGCCGGCTCGTGTCGATTGCTCGGGCCCAGACCCATTCCGGCACCACTGGCAATTCGTAGGTGTGTGGCTCCCAGTGCGCATTCGCAACTACATAAAGATGCTTTTGTTCGCCGTCCGCAATCCCATGCGCATGGGCGGCAAGAGAACGCGACTCATACGACCAATCGGGCTGGTGCAAATGCACGCCGTGCCAATCGACGCGAATATCTCCTTCCCCGGGGTTCGGCGAAAACGTCCCGTGCCGCATCAACTTGTATCGCTTCCGGATGTTGATCAGGACTCGGAAGAATCGCAGCAGATTCGCATTTTGCTCTGCCAGCGTCCAATCAACCCAGCTGATCTCGTTGTCCTGGCAGTATGCGTTGTTGTTGCCGTGCTGAGTCCGTCCCAGTTCGTCGCCCGCCAGCAGCATGGGCACTCCATGCGCCAGCACGGTCAGCGTCGCCGCGTTGCGCACCTGCCGGGCGCGCAGCGAGGTGACATCCGGGGTGTCCGTTGGGCCTTCCTCGCCGCAGTTCCAGCTGAAATTGTCGTTGGTGCCGTCCCGATTCCACTCGCCGTTGGCTTCATTATGCTTCTGGTTGTAGCTCACCAGGTCTGCTAACGGGAAGCCGTCGTGGCAGGTCACGAAATTGATGCTGTGCCAGGGCTCGCGCGAGTTCCCCGTGTAGAGATCCGGACTTCCAACCAGACGTGTCGCCAGCGCGGAGGCCATGCCTGGATCTCCCTTCAGGAACTTCCGTATGTCGTCCCGGAACTTCCCGTTCCATTCGGCCCAGCGCCCCCACGACGGGAACGAGCCCACTTGGTACAGTCCGGCCGCGTCCCACGCCTCGGCAATCAGTTTCGTGTCTGCCAGCACGGGATCCATCGCAAGCTGCTCTAACAGCGGTGGGCTCGCCAGCACTGTCCCATCCTGCCCGCGGCCCAGAATCGAGGCCAGGTCGAAGCGGAAGCCATCCACGTGCATCTCGATCACCCAGTAGCGCAGCGCCGCCGCCACCAGATCGCGCAATACCGGATGATTACAGTTCAGCGTGTTCCCGCAACCCGAGTAGTTCAGATATTCACCCGTGCCCGGGTTGATCATGTAGTAAATCGAGTTGTCCAGGCCACGAAACTCGAAGGTCTGGCCCGTATCGCCGCCCTCCGCCGTATGATTGAACACCACGTCGAGAATCACTTCGATACCGGCCGTATGCAGGCTCTTCACCAGCTGCTTGAACTCGTCCACAGGACCCAAGTCGCTCATGTCCGAGGAGTAGGCGGTATTGGGCGCGAAGAAAGAGATCGGGTTATATCCCCAGTAGTCGAGGAGCCTCTCGCCGGTGAGTGGACTCACCCGTGGGTTGTCGTCCTCGTCGAAGTCGTAAATGGGCATCAACTCGACCGCCGTCACTCCCAGCGATTGCAAGTAGGGGATTTTTTCGATCAGACCGGCAAACGTCCCCGGCTTGCTGACTCCCGAAGACGGATGCCGCGTAAAGCCGCGCACATGCAACTCGTAAATGATACTTTCCGCGAGTGGGATGTTCAGCGGCCGGTCCAATCCCCAATCAAAGTGGCTCTCGATGAGTGCGCAATGGCGTTGTTTGACGCCGTTCGGCTTGCGGTTCGGCTGGCCCCAGGCGAAGCGGCCCACCACCGCCCGGGCGTACGGATCCAGTAAAGCCAAGGTGTGGTCGAAGCGATGGATGAGTGGCGCCTCATTCGGCACGCGATCCATGCGGTAGCAATAGCGGATCCCCGGATCGAGGCCGTGTACGAAGAGGTGCCAAACGTCCCCTGTCCGGTTGACGTGGGGATCAAGCGGCAGCTCCAGGATCGAGTCGGAATCGCTTCCGGAATAAAGAACCAGCGAAACTTCGGTCGCATGTTTCGAAAACACCGCGAAGTTGATGCCGCCACGAACCACCCAAGCCCCGAAGGGCAGTGGCGATCCCGCGCCGACCGCAAAGTCACCCTTGACCATCGACATGAACTTCTCAGCAGTTGTGAATGCCACTTAGGTACCTGTTCCTCCGAAAATCTGCTCCAAGTGGGGCGGACGCCTACGTCCGCGCCGGATGCCCACATCCGGCCCTGCTTTAACGCTTTCAGACCCCAACTCGGCAGGCCCGTCCTCCGCCTACGCCGTCTTGGTGTTGCTCGCCGGCACGAGCACCGCTGTCATTGACCCCTTCGACTTAGGCATGCGCGGATCGGCCCCGTAAGCATGCACCTGGTCTCGGGCGAACTCAGCCTGCGGAAGCTCGCAGGTGATTACGATGGTGCGCCCGGTCGTGTCCACTTCCACAGCATGTTGGAAAGCCACGTCGGTCGGCATCAGGAAGAGCTTCTGAAGCATTTCCACAACGTAGTCGTACGTGTGCTCGTCGTCGTCCAGCAGGACGACGTGATAAAGCGGGGAGTGCTGCTCGAATTCGGTGCGCTTCTCGGCCGGTGTCAGGACCGGCGTGGTGGCGGCCACTCCGCCGGGGACGGCTGCGAGCCAGACCGGCCCGGCGGCTTGGCCTAGTCCAGGCGACCCCTTGGCGAGTCGCGGATGCAATGATTCCTTTGAAGTAGCGCTCATCGGAGAGATAGGACGGTCGCGTCCAAGCGTCAGGATCACCCGAATCACTCCTTATTGGAGCATTCCCGGATGGCCTGTGCAATCACGTCGAACCATTGTTACACTGGAGGTGTACCTTTCCCTGCTGTATATGGGGGCGCAACGGTTTCGACGGGATCGAATCGTGGTGTGAAGGCGTGTCGGGTTCCGAGCTCCCGTAAAACGATCGGAAAACTACAACTGCCAATAACACGCAGTTTGCATACGCTGCTTAAGTAATTAAGTAGCCGCTCCGGTTCACGAGCCTGCGCGTGGGCTAGCGAGCGTCATCTTGCAGGATAGGTCTTAGGCTTCGGTCCGGAGCTGACAGGCCGAGATCAATCGGACTAGGCGGCACTCGCTTTTCGCCGGTTCTTTAGGGTGCTGCCGAAATACCAGAATCGGCTACACACGTAGGCTTTGCACGGCGGGCTTTCTCGGACGCGGGTTCAACTCCCGCCGCCTCCACCAATCCTATTCAATAACTTGCCGCAACGGCCAAAAAGCTCGCCAAGAAGTTGCGTGATCTTGGGATGTATTCGCCGCCTAACCATTACCTTGCAATTGTGCCATGCAATCTCATAATTGCAAGGTTGGGACCGGATCGGCAGCCGCCCCTAAACTGCTCCGGGTCTTGTTCTCCGGCGTTCGGCGTGCATTGACCCGCGTGGACAAATAGAATGAGGCGTTAGTCTCAACTTCCGGATGTGCCGATTCAAAGTCGGGCAACTTTCTGAACCAAGCCATAGCGCCAGCAGGCCGAAGTTCGCAACTGTCACGTTGAGTTGTTGTACCAATGCAGGACTCGCAGAGCCCGCAGTGTGTTCCAGCGGCTTGCCCTGCCGACCTCCGTTTCCATCTCCAACGGAATGCGTTCGGGATGAAGGAGGTTGAGCGGCCAGCGCCCGTTCTGATGGCGGCGCTGAATCACGATTTCGATGGCATCACTGACGCGGCTGTCGGGTTTGATACCCGCATTCCGCAGATAATCGAGTCCCCGCAAGACGTCGTAGTGCCAAAACGACGGGTACGAGAAGCGGAGCCAACGCTTGTCGATGACTTCGCTGGTTCGAAGCGAGCGGAACATGCGACGCTCAAGCAGATAACTTTCGGCCCGCTTGCGAGCTTTTGTGACGGCCGCCGATTTGTGCCCAGCTCGTTCATAATCAAGCAGTCCTTCCAACACGCAGATGGTGGTATGGAACGAAGATCGCCGGCTTGGAGGGTGTTTCGGCGACGAGAACGGCCATGCTTCGCAGTTCCATCCTCCGTCTTCGAGCTGCTCGCCCAGGAGTTGATTGGCCAGTGCGTCGTTCGGCTCTTTGAAATAGGCGCCGAGGCCGAGGATTCTGCCGTTGATGCAGGGCTCCGTCTCGCCGTGAAGGAAAGGCCGGTTGTTGAGCGGCTTAAACACGAGCCGCTTGTCTACACGGTCGATCATTTTGCGAGCCTGCTTGCTGGAGGGATCGAGACCAAGGTCCTTCAAGACGACGAGAGAGTAAAGGGTAATCAGCAAGCCCCGGTCCTGGTTCGGCTCACCCCAGTTGCCGGCTGGCGATTGGCGGGCGAGAAGTTGGGCTCCCCAGCCTTGGGTTGCGACGCGAGACCGCTCGGCCGCAATCGCGGTGGGGGCCTCACCGGTGAGGTCCCTCATGACCTGCCAGCGGATGGCCGGGTCAGAGTCAAGGAGCCATTTGAGGGGTGCGGGCCGAGGTGCGTACTCGCGTAGGCGCACTAGCCTTTTATAGCAAAGGGCGTATGAGTTCCGAAGCCACGGACCGAACCGCATTCGCATGGCTCACGCGTGCGGCAGAAATCTGTCGCTCCTTCGTCTACTTCGCCGGCTGTCATTCGAGACCGTCGCCGGAGGCGACCCGGGTGACTGGGGAAAAAGGCGGTTTCTTTGAACTAACGGCGGAACTCGGCGAACTCTCAGAGTGCACCGCATTCCCTAAGAATTCGCTTGACTCACCTCGTCCGCGTCAATAGGATAGTCAAGCATAACGACAAAACCTGCTCTTTCCCCGGCAAGAGTCGGGCTTAACAGTTCGGCGGTCGATGTTCTAACTCTCTTGGGCGAGAGCGAGGTGGTGTGGTCACGCGCCGCCTTTATATGGTTTCCTCAACTGGCCTTTCATACACCACCCGCGAGTTTGTAGGCCTTATTGGATACATAGCTCTGGCAAGCATGGCAGGCGGTCTGATGGGCGCCACAGCCGGCGATCATCGCTTGGCGATCACCGCGGCGAGTCAGGTTCCCCTCTCGTTTGAGCGAGCCACAAGCGGCAACGGACGCTGGATGGCGCGTGGCAACGGCTATCGATTAACCGTGGGCGCTGCCGATGTCGAGGTTGGGCTGAACGACGAACAGTTGCGCATCCAGTTCGTGGGCGCCGATGCGAAGGCGGTTTCATCGGGTCTTGACGCGCTGCCGGGCAAGGTCAACTATTTTGTCGGACGTGATCCCAAAGGCTGGCTGCGCGACATTCCCACTTGCGGACGGGTGCGCTACAAGGACGTGTATCCGGGCATCGATGTGGTCTGGTATGGCCAGCAAGGGCGCTTGGAATATGACCTGGAACTGCAACCGGGCGCCGACGCCAACGAGATTGCTATGCGGTTTGGAGGGGCGCGGAAGCTGGAGCTGGATCCGGACGGAGACCTGCGGGTGGAAATGGCCAGCGGATCGCTGTCCCTGAGATTGCCGGAGGTGTACCAGGAAGGCAGCGGCGGAAGAAAGCGGATCAGTAGCGGATACCAGTTGCGGGCCGGCAATGAAGTGGGCTTCCATCTGGCGGCCTACGACAAAACACGGCCGCTGGTGATCGACCCGACGCTGGTCTATGCGACCTATTTCGGCAGCTCCTACCCCACGGTCAGTGCGATCGCGGTGGACACGTCCGGCAACATCTACATGGGTGGATACACGAACCAGAGCTTTATGCCGTCGGTGAACGCCGTGCAGGCGGGAAACCTCGGGCAAACCAATGCCTTCATCGCAAAGTTCGACCCTACGGGAACAATGATCCTGTACTCAACGTATCTCGGCGGTTCACAATGCGACTACCTGCACCAGATCGCGGTGGACTCGACGAGCGGCAATCTGATCGGTGTTGGCTTCACGTACTCCCCGGATTTCCCGGTGGTCAATGCCGTGCAACGCGCCTTTGGCAACCCCGCGAGCGCGTTTGGATTTCGGCTGAATGCCGCTGGAAACGGGCTGCTGTACTCGACTTATTTGGGTGGGTCCGGCTACGCGAGCGGCAATGCCGTGGCCCTCGACGGTTCCAGCAACGCTTACTTCGCAGGCAACGCAACCGCTTTTCAAACCACGTCGGGCGCAGTGAACAACTGCTGCACGTTTGTCGAGAAGCTCTCAGCGACCGGCAGCGAAGTTTATGGAGCGCTGATCGGGGCTGACCTGGGACTGGCGATCGCGGTGGATTCGCTCGGTGCAGCCTACGTTGCCGGATATAGTACCGCCAGCTCATTTCCGAACAATCCGCCCGGAGCCCGCACCTCCAACGCCGGCGGCGGCGACGCATTCGTGGCAAAACTCAGCCAGGGTGCGACTTCGCTCACATGGGCGACGTTCCTGGGAGGCAGCGGGTCCGATTTCGCCAATGCGATTGCACTGGGCACGGGTAACGTGGTTTACGTCGGCGGCCAAACCTCCTCCCCCGATCTGCCGGTAACCGGGGGCGTTGTTCAGGGAACCTATGGAGGAGGCACAGATGCCTTCGTGGCGAATCTGAGCGCCGATGGCACCTCGTTCGGGTGGGTCACTTACCTGGGCGGCGGTAAGTACGATAGCCTGACTTCGCTGGCAGCCGGCAGCGGCGGCTTGATCGTCGCCGGCAATACCCAATCGAGAGACTTTCCAGTTGCCGGCGCCGTCCAACCGGCGTTTCCCGGCTCGCCTTATGCTTTCTTGAAGAGCACGAACTCCGGAGTATCGTTCGCCTCGGTTGATGTCGGCCTTTCGTCCGTCGACGGAGGCATCATCCTGCCCGATCCTTCCGCGGCCGGGACCATCGTGATCGACACGGGTCAAGGTATCTTTCGTAGCACGAACGATGGCGTCACCTGGACAAGCGTCGAATCGAAGAGCAATGGAAGCACAGCTCGCAGTCTCTCCAATCCGTCCGTCCTCTATACGGCGGACGGCTGCAGCTTACTTAAGTCAACCGACGGAGGCCAGACGTGGAGCGCCACGTACATGAATTGCACATCCAATACACCAAACGCCTACGTAGTCGCAATAAGTCCGACGGATCCAAACACCGTGCTGGTATTCAACGGCAGTATGGAATACCGCTCTACGGATGGAGGCATGACCTTCCCGCAGAGCATACCTACACCATTCTCTCTCTCTAGCTATGGAAGCCCAATCGTGGCGAGCCCGGACGGATCGCTGTATGCGCCTGCTGGATACGCCGGGTTGTATAAGAGCACCGACGTGGGTATGACCTGGATGCAACTGGGCAACGGCGCGCCGGCCTACTTGGCCGCGTTCGCGGTCAGCCTGAGTAATCCTTCCACTCTGTACGCTTCCGACGGCAATAACGTCTACCAAAGCACCAATGCGGGAGCATCCTGGACGACGACGGCACCCGGAACGGCGGTGGGTTATCTGGCGGTGGATCCTACTAATCCTCTAACAATCTACGGGGCCTCCACCCAAAGTGCGACGATCCTGACCTCCACGGACGGCGGCGTTACATGGGCGTCGACCTGGGCCAAGCTGGATTCAGAGTATATTGAGGGACTTGCCGTAAGCCCTTTGAATCCCGCGGAACTCTATGTGAGCGACTATGTGCCGCAGACCGGATTCGTGGCGAAACTAACCACCGACGGCACAACGCTGACGTGGTCGACGTTTTACGGGCCGTATGACTACGCGCAGATTGGAGGCGCCGCGCCGGCCCCTTCGGGTAATGTATGGCTCGCCGGCAGTGTCGATTCCGAAAGCCTTCCGCTCACCCCGAACGCACGGAACCGGAACACCTATGCCTCCGGCACGGCGTTTCTGGCCGAGATCGCGGACGCGACCGCGCCCTGCGCTTACACGATCAACCCCGCAACGCAATACTCCTATTCGGCCGGCCGGCTCGCATTCGCCGTTACAGCGCCCAGTGGCTGTGCGTGGACAGCTACTCCTTCCGATAGCTGGATTCACCTGATCCGGACTACGGGAACCGGCTCCGGCACGATTCCTCTAGCGGTGGATGGGAACACGACGGCGAGCACCCGGAACGGGACGGTAAACGTGAATGGCCAGATCTATACGATCGTGCAGCCGTCCTCAAGCTGCACATATGGGCTAACGTATCCGTCACTGACGTCGGCGGGGGGAACGGCCAGTATCTCGGTGACTGCGCCGACGGGCTGTCCTTGGGACGTCGAGTTGGGAAACAGCGATCCCGCCATGGTCACCTCCGCGGCCGTGGGAACCGGCAACGGAACGGTTGCTGTCTCAATTCCTCCGAACGGCGGAGTAGAGAACCTGTCTTATGACGTCCAGATTGGCGGTTCTTTCTCGAGTGTTAGCCAATGGAGCGCTTGCGTTTATTCTTTTCCGAATGGAACTCAAATCTTTATACCGGCCGATGCCCTCTCATACTCCATACAGATCAACACCAATTTGAACGGCTGCCAGTGGAGCGCCTACACTGATTCGCCCGGCTGGCTCACGCTGAACAACAGCCTTTCGAACGGCACGGGGACGCTCAATTACTCGGTGACGCTGAACGATGCGGGCTTCGACCGTACGGCAAACATCTTTGTCGGTAGCCAGCAGCTGACCCTGACACAGCGCTTCACTAGCGCCGAATTCGCCGACATTCCGACGTCCGCCACCTACTTCGACGCGGCGAACCTTATGTTGCTGGCCGGCGTCACCAGCGGGTGCGTGCACTCCAGCGACCCTCCTGCGCTCCTTTTCTGCCCAAACAATAGCGTGACCCGCCAGGAGATGGCGGCGTTTATTGTTCGGGCCGTCACCGGCACCCTCACGCCGGCAATTTACAACCCGGTTCCTTATTTCACCGATGTACCGCTAACGAATCCCTTCTTCCCGCACATCCAGAAACTGGAGGAGTTGGGCATTACCACCGGCTGTGGAACAGGATTGTTCTGCCCCACGGACACCATTCCGCGCTGGGAGATGGCAATCTTTATGGTGCGTGCCCGGCTGATGCTTTATGGGGCTACGTTCACGACGGCCACAACGCCGTATTTTGCGGACGTACCGGTGAACGTGGAGGGTAACGGCCAGCCATTCCCGTTCATCCAACGGTCTTATGAGGAATACATAACCAACGGTTGCGGCGCCAATCCGCTGGTCTATTGCCCGGACGAACTGGTGACGCGAGGACAGATGGCGTCGTTCATCATGCGGGGATTGTTCAATGAGACCACGATCCTAGGCCCGACCGCACCGTTGCTGACGGGAGTCACTCCGAACGCCATGGCTGCGACGGCGGGTACGCAAATCACGGTTACTATCACGGGAGTCAACACAAGCTTCCAAACGGGAGACACCGTGACCGTGCCAAGCGGAATGCTGGCAGTAAGCGACGTGGTGGTGAACTCGGCTACCTCGATCTCAGCGACGCTGACTGCAAACTCGACAGTCGTAGACGGGCCGCAGGCGCTGGTGGTAACAACGGGCGGTCAGAATCTCACCCTTCCGCTGGCGATTGAGGTGGGGACGTCTTCCAGTACGAGCGCGTTCGTCCGATCAACCACCGTAAGCCCAGCGTCCACCACCCTTGCGGCGGCCAACGGCCACGGGGTGAACACGGCGGCGACCACAATCCAAGTCGGGACCGTCCCCAGTCCTCCCACGTCTGTGTCCGCCATTCATTTCGACGCCCAGGCCACCGTTACCTTTACTCCCGGATACGATGGTGGCGCTCCGATACTTTACTACACCGTCACCTCAAACCCGGGAAACATCACCGCAAAGTCGGCCAGCTCCTCTATTTCCTCGATTCCGGTGTTTGGCCTCGTGAATGGCCAAAGCTATACCTTTACGGTTACCGCAACCAATGCCATCGGAACGTCCGCGCCATCCAGCGCATCAAACGTTTTTGTTCCCGAAAATTCTAACCCAACAAACGACTGGTACCATGCTTCGTGGACAAAACGGGAAGCGATTACCATTACCGGTTCACCTGCGGGAGCCCAGGCAAACTATCAGGTCAAAGTCATCCTCCCCTATGCCACCGGAATGAACAGCCGTTTTAGCGATGTTCGATTTACTAATTTCGACGGAACAACGCTATTGAACTATTGGATGGAGTCTGAAATAGATAATTGCACGGCGACATTTTGGGTAAACGTGCCGTCAATACCGGCTTTCCCGAACACGATCACCATTTACGCCTACCATGGAAATCCTTCGGCCACCAGCTTGTCAAACGGAGGCAGTACCTTTCCTCTTTTCGATTCATTCGGCGACGGGACGACCCCCGGTGCTTGGAACTGGACTTATAATACGATCGGCGAACACGGAATCATAAATAACGGTGAGCTCATAGAGCCGTTGACGGACCAGACTGGTGATGGCGGCGCCAGGAGCGGGCTTGCCATTCTCAACCCTGCCGATGGATCGGTGATCAGACACTTCACCATACCCTCGACTTGTTTGGAGGCAGCCCCCGCAATTGATACAAGTGGATTCATTCACGTCTATTCCTGCGCGGGCGCCGGCAAGGGCTTTCTGGATAAAATAGACCCAAATAACGGGGTGGTGGCGACGTATCCCATCAACACCACGATCGATTGGGAGGCGGTGCCGTATTACCCCGCCGATAACATTGTCTTGGCAGGAGTCGCGGGCACGGGTATCGTGGCGGTGAATGCTTCCGACTACTCCACGGTGTGGACCAATACGAGCGTGAATACCGGTCCGGGCGAAACGATCGAGGCAGGTCCCCCACTAATTGTCGATTCGTATGTTTATTGGCAAGACTTCACGGGTGAACTCTTTAAAATCGCCCTCTCTGATGGCTTTACCGTCGCTTCGACGACTGCAGTGCAGGACAGTAGCGAGTTGTCCGGCGTCACTAGCTACGCCAATATGATTTATGACGCAGTTAACCATTGGATATACTTGACCAATTCGACTGGTCATACCGTTTTCGCGGTCAAAGCCTCCGACCTATCCGTTGTTTGGTCTAAGACACTCGATACTGCCGGGTGGAATTTCTTCCGTGGCAGCGCTTACTATAACAATGTCCTATATGTAACCGATCGAGAGGAATCTGCCCCATACCTTTCAAAGGTTTACGCTCTGGATACCCAAAACAACGGCAATATCCTATGGACTAACGCGACTGCGCTTGATAATGGGGCAGAAATATCAGATCTCCTTGTTGACGACAACTATCTCTTCGCCGGAACGTACGACTATGTCAACGACGCTTACTCTAATTTGCTGGTCATTAATGCTTCAGACGGTACGTTGGCTGAAGCTATCCCCTTGCTCGATGGGGTGGCCAGTAGCATACCAACGGTTTGGGCCGGCAAGGTCATCATTGGCCTGTGGAACGACGGGGGACAGTCTTATGGCTACCAGGCGCTGCAAGTGCAATCAGGTGGCGGTAAGGGCAATTTCCAGTACAAAGCCGATGCCAACATGGATGGGTACGTGGGGGCTTCTGCTTCCGGCCCGTTGACGGTGCAAAAGCCCTGTGATTATGCCGTGCTCGACCCCACAAAGTGGACCGCATCTAATTTTTATTCAATTGTTGATTGCTCTGGATTGTCGACTGCCAATGTTTCCGAATGGACCAACTATGTCCTAAGCAATCGATCTTTCAGTAGGGCTCATACCGCAATACGCGTCAGGGCTAAGAGTGCGGAAGCGACGGGCGATTCCTGGGACACCTATATCGGGTTTACCAATTCTATTGGAATGCCTGCTCCTATTTCTTCAGGGGAATACGATGGGAGCATAGTTTTTATGTACGACCAAAACGGCGTTGCGCAAACCGTAACGGCTGGTCCATACGTCCAGGATCGGTACAATACGACCGAAATAAAGATGGCATATCCGTATTTGGAGTTTGATGTGAAGGATGCACCCATTGCCAGCACTACGAGTTGGTCTACAACCTATCGTAGTGTGCCTCTCCAGCTGGGAAATTTCGAGGGGAGGGACGTTGTTGATTGGGTAATGGTCCGCAATTACGTCTACCCAGAGCCAAAGATTTCTTTAGGGTCGGCGCAGGTCCCAGAGGCGTGCAGCAAGCCTCAGCTTGAGTGAGAGTGCAGCCGGATACATGGCAAGCCGAACTTTTGGCGACGAGTTGTCGAATTTTAGATGTGCGCCGTGTACGTTCGCTCGGCCCGCGAATACCTTGTAATTATGCCATGCGACTTCATAAGTGCAAGGTTGAACGAAACGCTGCCTTGCTCCGCCGGGTGCCCGCCTACTCCTTCGCTGGAGTAACCACGATATTCCGGAACGCCACTCGGCCCTTTTCGCCCGCCTGGAGATAGATGGGCCCGGGCAGACCTTCATGGCTGTCGAGTGCGCCTCCCGTGATCCCGGGAATCTCTTTGTTGTCGATGACCGTTACTCCGTTCTGCTCCACCGTAACGTACCGACCGAGCAGCGTAATGTCGAACGTCTGCCAGACATCAGGCTTGCGCGGCTGCTCCGGCGTTGGATCCAGGAAGCCGTACACGCCGCCCGTGTGATGGCTGTTCGGCTCGGCAACGGAATCGGTTTCGATTTGGACCTCGTAGCGGCCTCGCAGGTAGACACCGCTGTTGGCCTCGGCTCCGCAATTGAACTCGATGTGCAGCTTGAAGTCTTCGAACTTTGATGAGTTGACCAGGTCGGGACCATTGCCTTCCTTAAGCAATGTGCCGTCCTGCGCCCGCCACGAACTTCCCTGGCTTCCGCCAAGAGGGGTCCAACCTGTTAGATCCTTACCGTTGAAGAGAGAGACGGGTTGCCCCCACTTCGGAGTGCCCATACGCTTGAGTGCGGGAGCGCGCACCCCTTTCCAATGCCACACGGTCCCAGCCGGATCGGTCACCGTGCCCTCCAGTTCATGCCCGGCCAGCTTCCCCTTGAATGTCATGTCTGCCGCAAACCCTTCTTCACCCTTGGGCGAGACAAACTCGAGTTCGTTTCCGTTGGCCGTGAACTTCTGCAATGGAGTGGCGTGATCCGTAACCCCCACCATCACGATCTTCGGATTCCCCTGATCTTCCGAGATCTCGATCCACGAAGGCAACTCGCCGGTCGGCGTCGTCAAAGTCAGATCCCAGCGCCCCAGCATCGCTTTGGAGGGAGACTGCGCCGCGGCCGTCAGGTCGCCTGCCGCACCCCCCAACGCGACAAAGATCGACAGGAGCGTTCTCAGTGCGGTCCTGCTGCGGCCGCGCCGGCTGCCGAAATGGATGCTCAAATACTTCTTCATTTCTCTTCCCCTCAACGCCTAGCTCTCCACAACCACTTCTTTGCCGGCATCGAAGTGATACATCTTGCCATTCCGGTAAGACCTCACTGACAGGTCGGTGGCCACTAGCGTGCGAAAGCCCAGGTCTGCGTTGCAATTCGGCTGTTGTCGCGTTCGAACGCAAGCGAGGAAGTTGTCAACGTGCTTCAGATCCCCTTCGTTGCCAACCCCATCGACGCGCACCATGGAGTCGTGATACTTCTTCGCGAACTCGTCGACGTAGGGAGATTCGGGCACAATGTCCGCGTAGTCGTATTGCCGGGACGGCGGGCCTTCCCACTCATCACTCAGATGAATGGTGGCTTTCGTGCCTCGAATCATGGTGGCCGGCCCATTTTCGTTCACCTGAGAAGATTGCACCATCAGTGACCACTTGCTCGGATAGTCGGCAGCCGTCAAGAAAGTATCGGGAACCTCGCGGCCGTCGTCGTAGACCCACAAACCGCCCATCCCTGAAACTCGTGTCGGAAACTCGGTGGCTATCGCGAGGTTGAATGGCGCAACCACGTGGTAATGCAAATCCGTTGCTATGCCGCCCGAGTAGTCCCAATACTTGCGGAAACGGAAGAAACGGTCCGCATTGAAGGACATCTGTGGCGCGGCGCCGAGCCATTGCTTCCAGTCAATATGGTTATCGCCACTGGCATTGGGGCCGGCTGCCGGATCGATCGTCCACCACTCACCGCCGTTCCAATCGCCACCAGGAGCGTTGCGGCTATAGGTTCCTTGCACCTCCACCACCTGCCCAATCATGCCGGATTGAATGATCTCGCGTATCTTATGCCAGCGGTTCCAAGAGGTACCCTGAACGCCGACTTGGACAATCCGCTTGAGTTCCTTCGCGCGATGGGCAACAACTTTGCCCTCTTCCACCGTATGCGTCATCGGCTTCTCGACGTAAACGTCCTTTCCGGCTTCCATGGCCGCCAGGGTGATCGGTGCGTGCCAGTGGTCCGGCGTGGCGGTGAAGATCACATCAATATCCGAGCGCTGCAATACGTCCTCGTGATGAACATAAGTCTTGGCTCCAGGAGCCCTCTTCGACGCCATGTTGAGGCGCTTCTGGTAAACATCGCAGAGAGCCACGATCTCGATATCGGGTTTGTTTTGCCGATGCTCGAGCACTAAACTGAGGTGATCGCTGCCTCGGGCGCCCAGGCCGATCAGCGCCACATTAATGCGATCGTTCGCACCCACTACCCGCGGCCAGGCTGGCCTCGCTGCCAGGGCAGCGGTCACCAGGCCTGTGCTTTTCAAAAAGCTCCGGCGCGAGGGAGAGCCCGAATGGGTTTCGTCTTTGCGTGCTGCCATTCGGCGGGAATTAAAACTCACTGAACACCTCCAGCTAACATCCGACGTGGTCTGTTATTTAAAAAGCCGGCGTGCTGCCGGGCCATCTCGCTGCGATTATGTCACGCGAGTTCGTCATTGCTGCTCCGGCCAGAGCCGGCAGCAGGTCCTCTTGGCGGGCTCATTTGAGCCGTTATCTAAGCTATAATGATCCTGAAGGAACACCATGATTCACCCCGATAAAATCGCCGATGTGATGGGCGGGACAGCGATCTTAGGTCGTCGCGTCAGATCCGTCGGCGACTTGGAGAAAACTATCTCGCTGGGTCTTCCCAAGCGGGCTCTCCGCATCACCGTGGAACGCGTTTATTTGTCCACCGGTGAAGTGCGGCGGGCCATGTTCCGCATTGTTCCCGAGGCCACCTTCAAACGCCGAACCCGGCTCACGCAGGGCGAAAGCGAGCGAACCGAGCGCTTGGCACGCGTCATCGCGGCAGCCGAGCATGCCTGGAACGATCGCGAAGATGCGCGCGAATGGCTGACAAAGCCGCATCCCGAACTCGGGAAACTCAGTCCACTTGAGTCCGCCGCGACGGAATTGGGCGCGCGTCGGGTGGAGGAACTTCTGGACCGCATCTTCTATGGCATCCCTGCCTGATGCTCGCTTTCCGCATTGCGGATCGCCGTTTTCCCATCTTCGATGGAACGGGAGCCCTTCTCATTGGCGGCCGCTGGAACTCACCCGGCCAGCCCGTTATCTATGCCGCGGAAACCTATGCCGGAGCCCTGCTCGAAGTTCTGGTTCACTCGAATCTGGGACGGGCACCAAAGACGCACGCGGCGGTTGAGGTCTCCATCCCCGACTCGATTGCAGTGGAATCACTCGACGGTGTCAGTCTTCCTGGATGGGATGCGGAAGACCAGTTTGCCAGCCGTGCGTTTGGCAACGAATGGCTCCGTACAAGGCGGTCAGCAGTTCTGCTGGTTCCAAGCACAGTTCTTCGCGGTCGGGAACACAATGTCCTGATCAATCCCGAACATCCGGACTTCCTGCGGATTGTGGCGAGCGAACCACAAGACGTTCAGTGGGACAAGCGCCTGTTTGTGCGGTAGTGCTCTGTAATCTCATGGCCCATCTCGCTTTGATTGGTATGTTCTCCTGGTTAGATGGTTTTGGCCAAAGTTAAGCCTGATCCAAGAATCGTTAACGATCGGCCCGGCATCATTCTCGTCGCAGTGTTCACCATCATCCCCTTGGCAATTGCGCCAAGCATTTTCTTAGAGTCTTCCCTGACGCCAAAGCTCGCCGTGGCATTCCTGGGGGTGGTTTGCCTTCTAGTTTGCACAGAATACTGGTGGCCTGGCGTTCAGGTCTTGGCTGGCACGACCTCGGGGCGTCTATACCTAGGCTTACTAGTTGCCCAAGTGCTGTCCCTCTCCCTTTCGACCGCGTTTTCGGCTGATTCGAGCCTTGCGTCATTCGGCACCACGGGGCGTCGCTTCGGAGCGATCAGCCAGGTCCTAATTCTCTTTTTGACCCTGGTTGCCGCTAGTTACTCCTCAATAAGACGTGAAGTTGTCCCCAAAATACTACTGGCGGTTGAATTGGCAGGTGGCGTGGCCGCTACTTATGGCATCCTGCAGTACTTCGGCTTGGATCCTTTGCTGCCGGCGCAAACCTACAACAACACATACAATGCTTTGCGGATACCCGCGACATTTGGACACGCGATGGTTTTCGCGAACTTCCTTTTGCCGGTCGCTCTGATTGCCGGGTCCTCACTGCTCACTGAGTTTCGGGCCGCATGGCAGTGGCTCCACGGTGTCGTTCTTTCAACAGCCATCGCGGCCATCATTCTCGCGGGAACACGGTCAGCGTTGCTTGGATTGGGCTTGGGCGTTCTCCTGCTGATCTACTTCCGCGGTAAGAACCTAACAAAGAAGAAGGCGCTCGTACTGGTGACTGGGAGCGCGGCCTTTTTGCTATTCATCGCGCTTTTCGCCCAATCGCCGGTGGGGCATAAGTTCCGAATCAGAATTGCGCAGTGGGGCGAGGACAAGAAAGGGGGCCCGCGTCTGTTGGTCTGGCGGGATTCTCTGCCGCTGATCCGCAGCAACTGGGCGATTGGTATTGGTCCGGAAGGTTTTGGCGGAGAATTCCGAAAACTCGAATCGCCTGAGTTGGCGCGGGCATATCCCGACACCTACCACGAATCACCTCACAATCTGTTTCTTGAGGTCGCGGTGAATCAGGGTCTGATCGGCTTATTGCTTCTGATCTGTCTGCTTTCGCTAGCCCTGTTTTACGGATTCTGGCAGGCCCGAGATGGAAAAGCCGATTCCCGTATCTTATTGGCGAGTCTACTCGGCTCAGTTATATCGTTACAATTCGCGCCGCTCGCGTTCGTCAATGTCCTTTGCCTCTACCTGTTCGCCGGGTTGCTTTTGGCCTCGAATACTTCACAGCGTTCACAGCGCAAGATTGCTGCGATACGGCCCCTTGTCAGAGCTTCACTTATAACGAGCGCCGTGCTTGTAGCTGCCGTTGGAAGCGTCTATGTGATTCAGGATTTCTATTTCGCATCGACAGCGCGACGGCTGGCTGAGGGGGATCTCGATGGAGCTGTTGAAAGCTATGGGATCGCGCGAGCATTTCCCCTGCCAGGAGAGGAACTCTGGTGTTCGCGTCAGCTGGCAATCCTAGCACGTTCTTCTCAAGGAGGCCGGCGCAACGCCTTGCTTATGGCTGCGAAGCGAGCCAGTGCCGATGCGGAGCGCGGCACGGAAGAGAACTTCTATGCCTACTACCAGTCAGGGATCCTCGCGATGGTCAGTGGTGATTTTGGCGAGACGGAGACTAAATTGCGGCAATCGATTGCGCTTGCGCCGAGCTGGTATCGGCCCCACGCCATGTTGGCGAGCGTCTTGATGGAGCAAGGCCGGACGGAGCAGTCGGAACAAGAGGCCAAATTAGCGCTGGAGTACGCTGGCTCGCATCAAGATGAGATTCGCCTGGCATTGAGGAAGATCAGCGAACAGCCAATAGCAAAAGACCCGCGGACGCAGTAAGCCTCCACCCACAGAAGAAAAAGCCGGGGCGGAACCCTCAGGCTCCGGCCCGGCAGGTTTGCGGCTGCTTTCAACTCTTCGTTAGTTGAAGCCGGTAATGAAGTCGAGGCCGTTTGGCGTGCCAAAGCCGGTCACGTTGTCCCACCCGGTCGTAACCGATAACGACGTATCCAAGCCGAAGGCAATCACTAAGTCATTTCCAGTGCCCTGCGCATTGGGCCAGATCGCACTGACAAAGTCCACGGTAGAGGTGTTCGGAGGTTCAATCCCCAGCGATATCAAAGAGTAAGCCGGGTAGTAGTTTGTGCCCGAGTAGTCGTTAATGATCCCAAAAACGTTCGCGGCGGTGGTCACTGGGACGACATCTTTGAGCTGCTTGCCCTTTGCATGGGCGATCTGAGGCGCAGCTTGCCCCAATGTGTGTCCGGCAGCCTCCGTGGCGAGCGCCCAAAAAGCCGAGACTATGGGACAGGCAACGCTGGTGCCGCCCCAGCCGGACTCGAAGTACTGGGTGCCCCCAATGGTGATGACGATGGTAACCCCGGTGTATGGATCAGCGAGCGCAGAAACATCCGGGACCTGCCGCCCGGTTCCGGGCAGAGCCTTCTGCCACTTTGGCTGGGCATTGAAAACGCTTTCGCCGCCTCCGGCGCCAGCATAAAAACCTAGCTGGAAGGGCGGATCGTATGGGTAGGAGCTCGAGGGCGGACCGAACGGATACCCGATAAAGGTCAAGACATTGCCCCATCCGGTTTCAGCAGTTCCGCCATTCACGCTTCTCAGGATGGATGTTCCACCCACCGCCGTCGCGAACGGAGAATCGGAAGGAACCTCGGGTGCTCCGATTGGGCTGCCGTTCCCATCGTCCCCGCCATCGCCGGTCGCAAAGTTGACTGACACACCCTGTGCAGCGGCTTCCTGAAGCACGTTGTTAAACGCTGCTACTTGGGCGGGCGAGCTGAAAAATTCAGAGTTGATCTCCCAGCTGTTACTGATGGAAGTCCCCAGACCATGGTTCACCGCATACGTGATTGCATTCAAGAAGTCCTCGTCCGTTTGGGAGTAGGTGGCGACGACGATGATTTTGGCACTGGGAGCGATGGAATGGGCCGTCTGAACATCAATGGCAATCTCAGTGTCCCACCCTGTCTCGGCACCGAGATTTGGATTCGGATTCGGCCCATCCGGGTAGACAATCTCAAAATTGCTGGAATTCAAAAGCGGCAGGTGATTCAGTTTTGAGAACGTGTTGGCATCCGCTTGGATTGTCGGATAGCCATATCCTTCCACCAGGACCACTGTCTGCCCGGTGCCGGAGTACCCAGAATAATAGGCTAGGGGTAGCCCGTAGTGATTCTGCAGCCCTTGGGCGGAAAAGGAACAAGTCAAGGTCGGATTGACGCCATAAATATTGCCATAATAATTTGCGTCCACGCCGTACCCCAAGAGGGTCAAGCCCTGCGGTGCTGTTACGCAGAGGCTGGTAATGGTTTGATACGGGTTTGAGGGAACGACGGCTTGATCAGTGGCGTCATTCGAGGCCGCCGGCGGAGATGCCAAGGTCGCTGCGCCGAGAGCGATTCCTGCGGGCGCCTTACCCGTCTTGGGGTTCACAGCCTGCATGGCCAAGGGATGAACCTGACTCCCTTCCAGACCGGAAACCACCTCGACATAAGCGTCAGCGCCGCCCGTTAGAACTGCCGGCTGCGCATGCCCCCAGTAGGTTGCATTCCCGCGAGTGTACTGATGGATCTGAATCTGGAACGCCTGTTGCACATTCGCAATGGTGCCGTGGGCGCGAACGGAAAACCCCAGTGGGTCTACCGATAGAACCGTGAGTCCACTCTTCTGGAGTTCGGCCTTTACAGCGGCCACCGCTTGGGCGCTGGGCGCATACGCCCGCATCTGGCTTTGGTTCAACCAGTGCTCATATTGCGGCGACGTTGGATCATAAAGTGCCTCAACCACATGGTCTAAGGCGCCCTGATTGGTCTTGTTGAGATACACGGTGATGGTGATCCCTTGTTCGGGATCAACCGGGCCTTGGTCGATCGCCTGTTGCAGCGCGCGCGGGAGGCCATTCACTTCAGCCGCGGTGGTGCGGCTACTAAATGACATCAAGGACGCCAAGGAAAACACAACCGTGGCAACTACTCTTGCGCCTGAGCTAAGCATGTAGAAACTTCTCCTTGTCTTTCTAAGCGGGTTAATGGTTAAGGGGCCGGAACTCTGAGGCTCCGGCCCGGCAGCTTTGCAACTGCTTTCTTTTCTTCTTAGTTGAAGCCGGTAACGAAGTTGAGGCCGTTTGGCGTGCCGAAGCCGGTTACGTTATCCCACCCGGTGGTAACGGATAGGGACGTATCCAGGCCGAACGCGAACACGTAATCGTCTCCAAACCCGAACATGTTTATCCAAAGCGCGCTGACAAAGTCTACGGTAGAGGTGTTAGGAGGTTCCACCCCCAGCGATATCAGAGAGAAGGGTGAGTAGGAGGTTGTGCCATAGAAATCGGTAATCGTCCCAAAAGCGTTGTCTGGGGTCGTCACCGGAACCACATCTTTGAGTTGGTTGCCTTTTGCATGAGCGATCTGAGGCGCAGCTTGTCCTAATGTGTGTCCCGCAGCCTCCGTGGCGAGCGCCCAAAAAGCCGTTACGATGGGACAAGCAACGCTGGTCCCGCCCCAGCCGGATTGGAAATATTGTGTGCCCCCTTCGGTGATGACGATGGTCACCCCGGTGTACGGATCAGCGAGCGCCGAAACATCCGGAAGCTGCCGCCCGGTTCCGGGCAGAAACTTCTGCCACTTTGGCTGGGCATTGAATACGCTTTCGCCGCCGCCGCCGCCGCCAATAAAACCGATCTGTTCCGGCGGATCGGACGGGCCGTAAAAAACGGACCCGATATAGGTTACGACATCGCCCCATCCGGTTTCAGCAGTCCCGCCATTCACGGTTCTCAGGATGGATGTTCCACCCACCGCCGTCGCAAACGGGGAATCGGAAGGAACGTTCGGTGCGCCGAAAGGGCTGCCATTGCCCTCGTCGCCACCGTCGCCCGTCGAAAAGTTGACTGAGATACCCTGCGCAGCGGCTTCCTGAAGCACGTTGTTAAACGCTGCGACTTGGGCCGGCGAGCTGAAAAATTCAGAGTTGATCTCCCAGCTGTTATTGACGGTAGTCCCCAGACCATGGTTCGTCACGTAGGTGATTGCGTTCAGGAAATCCTCATCCGTCTGGGAATAGGTGGCGACGACGACGATTTTCGCGTTCGGCGCAATGGAATGGGCGGTCTGAACATCGATGGCAATCTCAATGTCCCACCCTGTTTCCACCCCAAGATTTGGATTCGGGTTCGGCCCATCCGGGTAGACGACCTCAAAATTGCTGGAATTCAAGAGCGGCAAGTGATTCAATTTTGAAAACTCATTGGCATCCGCTTGGATTGTCGGATATCCGTATCCTTCCACCAGGACCACCGTTTGCCCCGTGCCGGCGTACCCGGCAAGATAGGCGGCAGTCAGCCCGTAGTGATTCTGCAGCTGCTGGGCGGTGAAGGAACAGGTCAAGCTCGGATTGGCACTATAAATATTGCCATAGTAATTTGCCTCCGGGAACCCGTAGAAGGTCAAGCTCTGCGGCGCAGTCACGCAAAGATTGGTAATCGTTTGAAGCGGAGTGGAGGGAACGATGGCTGGATCCGTGGCGTCATTCCAGGCCTGCGTCTCCAATGCCGCCGCAGCTGGGCCGAGACGAATGGCGGCTGGCTTCTTGCCCGTCTTGGGGTCCACGGCCTGCAAGGCCAGGGGCTGAATCTTACTCCCATCCAACCCGATCAATGCCTGGACATAGGCGTCGGCGCCGCCCGTCAAAACCGCCGGCTGCGCATGCCCCCAGTAAGTCTTATTGTCGCGAGTGTACTGATGGATCTGAATCTGGAACGCCTGTTCCACATTCGCAACGGTGCCGCGGGCGCGGACGGAAAACCCCAGAGGGTCTACCGACAACACCGTGAGTCCATTCTTCTGAAGCTGAGCCTTTACAGCGGCGACGGCCTGAGCACTGGGCGCATACGCCCGCAACTGGCTCGGGTTCATCCAGTGCTCATATTGCGGCGACGTTGGATCATAAAGTGCCTCCACCGCCTGGTCTAACGCACCCTGATTGGTCTTGTTGAGCTGAACCGTGATGGTGATCTGTTGAGTGGGATCAACCGGGCCTTGGTCGATCGCCTGTTGAAGCGCGCTCGGGAGGCCATTCACCTCGGCTGCGATCGTGCGGTTACTAAATGACATCAAGGATGCCAAGGAAACCATAGCGGCGATAACTACTCTTGCGAATGAGCGAAGCATGGTGGAAACTACTCCTTGTCTTTACTAAGCGGGTTAATGGGGTGAAATGGGCCAACAAGTCGCTGAAACCCTCATCTGGACCACAAACTAAAGTCGACGCCACCTGTTATCAGTGACTTGGCAACACTGGCGGCACACGCCCCCAGCTTGTGAAAGCCGTATTCAGCGTCCTGTTAAGCGGAAATTCTAGAACAACCCTCCGGGAAATCCTAGAGCAAGGCGATTCGATCTGTTGGGATTATTCACAAAATGCACCTCTGTGTCAAGAAGAAATGGGGCATTTGTCAAGGCAAAGTAGAAATGTCCCCTTGCTGGCAAAGTAGAAATGTCCCCTTTTGCCTGTGCTTGTTAAATTGCGTGTTAAATTGCGTGTGCCGGTGAAGCGGAGACGGGCAATGCTGGCGAGCAACCCGTTGAGGATTAGCCGGCCGGAACTCGTCGCGACGATGAGTAAGCGTGTTTCCTTCCGGCGCGCTTTTTAGGACCTGGTCCGGACCCGACCGGAATGCGGTAAATCCGGGCCAGGTTTGTAAGATGCCGTGAACACATCGGAGCGATAGACCGCTTCACCTGCCGTACGCTCAACCTCAGCTCTTCCGCTGCCTGCTGCTGCGTAATCAGCCGCTTCTTCGCTTTGCGCAACGTTACCAGCCGGTCTCGATCGGCCTGTGTCATCAGTAGCTGTCCTTCTTGCATCCCCCAAGCCTGGGGTTGTCAAGAGGACATTTCTACTTTGCTCAAAGGGGACATTATCACTTTGCCGCCACGGAAGAAATGGGGCATGCCAGTCTAGACATCCCTTCCCGGGACCGATGTGTTAACGGGGCCGGCACGACTCTTTCTGACTGAAGATAGAATGCTTGTTTACTGACTACCCCCCGCCCAGGGCAACCATTTGCTATCCGATTCATTCAGCAAGCGGCAAACATCAGCCACGACCTTCGATGGGGACGCCCAATTCAACCGCGCCTACATTTTCGCCATCGCCTTAACCGCTGCGATGGGCGGGCTGATGTTCGGCTACGATTGGGTCGTCATCGGCGGCGCCGAACTTTTTTACGAGAAATACTTTCACCTGGTGAGTTCGCTCGAAATCGGCTGGGCCATGAGCAGTGCGCTGATTGGCGCGTTGGTCGGGGCTGCGGGCGCGGGCGCACTGAGCGACAAGTTCGGGCGCAAGCCGCTCCTGGTCGCCTCGGGCCTCCTCTTCGTCGTTACCTCCATTGGCACGGGCATGGCGCCAAATTTTCTGTTTTTCGTCGCGAACCGCCTGGTCGGTGGGATCGCCATCGGCATCGCGTCTAATGTCGCTCCGCTATACATCGCCGAAGTCGCGCCGGCCCACATGCGAGGCCGTTTGGTCGCAGTCTACCAACTCACCATCGCCCTCGGTGTAATGCTCGCGCAAATCGTCAACTGGCTGATCGCGCAGCCCACCCCAGCCGGTTCCACGGTCGAGCAGATTCCGTTTGATTCCTGGAATGTGCAGGAGGCTTGGCGCTGGATGTTCCGCGTCACCGCCGTACCCGCCGCCGTTTTCTTCATTGCCATGTTCTTCGTGCCGGAGAGTCCCCGCTGGCTGGCGAAGAAAGGGCGTTCCGGAAGGTCGCTGCGACTGCTTGCCAAAATCGGGGGCCCCGTCTACGCCGAGCGTTCACTCAAGGAAATTGAAGCGACGCTGGTGAACGAAATCGACAAGGTCGACCTGCGCGAACTCCTGGAACCGAAGATGCGTAAGATTCTTCTGCTCGGCATCGTCATCGCCGTGTTCCAGCAGTGGTGCGGCATCAATGTCATCTACCAATACGGTTCTCGTATTTTTGCCGGGGCCGGTTATGCCGTGTCCGGCATCCTGTTCAGCATCGTCATCACCGGCGTCGTCGGCGTGTTGATGACATTCGTGGCCATCGGCACGGTGGATCGCTGGGGACGGCGCGCACTGATGTTGAGCGGCGCGTTCGGGCTCACGCTCATCTACCTGGCCACGGGCTGGGCGTATCACGAAAACATGAAGGGACCGGTTCCGGTTATCCTCGTCATTGCCGCCATTGCATGTTACTGCTATTCACTGGCCCCCATCACTTGGGTCATTCTTTCTGAGATCTTTCCGAACCGCATTCGTGGCGGCGCCATGTCCGTTTCCGTCGTGGCCCTATGGTTAGGCAACTTCGTGCTCTCGCAAACCTTCCCCGTGATCTATGAAAAGCTCGGCTTGGCGCAGTGCTTTTGGGTCTACGCCGGCATCTGCCTCGCAGGGTTCCTGTTCATCTACTTCAAGCTGCCCGAAACGAAAGGGAAGACGCTGGAGCAAATTGAGCACCAACTGATCGATTCCCGATGAGCCCCGAACCGTCCCAAGCCGCCCAGTTTCTCGAGATGCTGCGTCGCGATGGACACGTTCGTGACGCACACGCCCGCCTCACGCCAGTGAGCGGCGGTGTGTCGAGCGAGCTTTATCTGGTGGAAGACGGCGACGAAAAGTTCGTTGTCAAACGCGCACTGCCGAAGTTGAGGGTCAAGGACAACTGGTTTGCCGATGTCAGCCGCAATGAAACAGAGTGGAGATACCTTGAGTACGTCGGCAGGTTAATGCCCGGCACTGTGCCGAAGCTGCGTTTCGTCAACCCAGATGCCGGCTACTTCGGTATGGAATGCCTCGGCGAAGGATTTACGAACTGGAAACAACTGCTGCTGGCGGGCGACTGCCGCCCCGAACACGCTGCACTTGCCGGAAAGATCCTCGGCGAGATCCACCGCCGCACCAGTTTCAACATGAGGCTGTGGAACCAATTCGATACCACGGAGAATTTCCACCAGCTTCGCATTGAGCCCTACCTGTTGACGACAGGCAACCGGAATCCCGAGCTGCGCGAACTGTTTTTTGCCGAAGCCCAGCGCATCGAAGAGACCCACGAGGTCCTCGTGCACGGTGATTTCAGTCCGAAGAACATTCTAATCAGTGGCGATCGTATGGTTCTGCTCGACTGCGAGGTCGCCTGGTACGGTGAGCCCGCGTTTGATGTCGCGTTTTGTCTGAATCACTTGTTCCTGAAGTCGCTGCATCATGCGCCTCGACGTTTGGACATCGAAAGTATGATCGCCGCATTCTGGCAAACGTACGCGGAGGGCCGACGTAGCGGCAAGTCCGGCTTCGTCGAGCAGCGAGTCATTCCGTTGCTGTTGTTGCTGCTGCTGGCCCGAGTCGATGGCAAATCGCCGGTGGAATACTTGACACTGCGCAAGCAGCAATTCATCCGCGACTTCGTACACCAACACTTGCCGTCACCGCCCAAGAATCTCGCCCGCTTAAGCGAAATCTGGTTCACGGAACTATTTAACGCATCACCCTTCATGGTCACCGCATGAAAATTGCTTCCATCGCTGCGTGGCAGAGTTACGACTCGCGCGGCGTGCCCACCGTCGAAGTGGAATTGACGCTGGCGAGCGGCGTGCGTGGGCGTGGTCTTGCTCCATCCGGCGCTTCCACCGGGCAATTCGAGGCACTTGAATTGCGCGATGGCGACCCGAAGCGCTTTCGTGGAAAGTCCGTCTTCAAGGCCCTCGCGAATATCCAAAATGAAATTGCTTCAGCGTTGTTGGGCGCGGATGTGTTTGACCAGCACGCTATCGACAAGAGGCTCATCGAGCTCGATGGCACACCCAACAAAGCCCGCCTTGGTGCCAACGCGATTCTTCCTGTGTCCATGGCTGCCGCAAACGCCGCCGCCGCCGCGCGGAATGAGCCGTTGTACGCCTACCTCGGCGAAGGTAAGGGCACGCTTCTGCCGGTCCCGGAAATCCAAATCATCGGCGGCGGCGCACACGCGAACTGGCGGACCGACGTGCAGGATTTCATGCTGATCGCCGTCGGCGCCCAAAGCTTCGATGAGGTGATTGAGATCACCCACAACGTCTATCACGCCGCAGGCGACATCCTCCGCAGCCGCCACAAATACTTTGGCGTCGCTGACGAGGGTGGATTCTGGCCGGCGTTCGAACGCAATGAAGACGCGATGCAGCTGATTGTGGAAGCAATAGTCCGCGCAGGCTACACTCCAGGTCGGGACGCCGCGATTGCGTTGGACATTGCCGCCAGCGATCTCTATGACGAGAAGACAAGCCGTTACCGCTTCAACTTGGAAAAACGCGAATTCACGTCCAGCGAGTTGGGCGCCCTGATGGCGGATTGGTGCGACCGGTTCCC
Source organism: uncultured Acidobacteriaceae bacterium (assembly GCA_963771305.1). Lineage (GTDB taxonomy): Bacteria > Acidobacteriota > Terriglobia > Bryobacterales > Bryobacteraceae > CAJCIT01. Next base: position 422,691 of record CAVYTS010000012.1, on the reverse strand, counting down.
GATCGTCTCGATTGAAGACCCCATGGCCGACACCGACTGGGAAGGCTGGCGCCAAATCACGCGCGAGCTGGGAGCGAAGATCCAACTTGTTGGCGACGACTTGTTCACTACCAACGCCCAACGCATACGGACCGGCATAGAAAAACAAGTCGCCAATGCAGTGCTCATCAAGCTAAACCAGATTGGTACTGTCACCGAGACCATTGAGGCGATTCGCCTCACCCAATCGGCCGGCTGGCAGCCAATCGTCTCCGCGCGCTCTGGCGAAACCGAAGATGGTTTCATTTCTCATCTCGCCATTGCGACCAATGCGGGTCAACTGAAGGTCGGCTCGTTCGCACGCAGCGAGCGAATGGTGAAGTGGAACGAAGTGTTGCGCATCCAACGCGACCTCGGCCCGCGCGCTGGGTTCATCGGTTTTCAAAGAGCGCGGTTAGACTTTCGGCAAGGGAAGATCGAGGGATAGAGACCTTTCCGGACCATTAGTCTCTGGGGAAACTCCAGCACAGATCTCAGCCAAGCCACCGGCTGAAGCCGGGTTGAAACAATCTGTGACGCGACACCCAGTGGGTCACAGGCCAGCAAGGCCACCGGCTGAAGCCGGGTTGAAACAATCTGTGACCCCAGTGGGTCACAGGCCAGCATTAGCGCCGGAAAGCTCACCCGCTATGCTGAAGACGCGTGTGTAAGCCAACCCGCTCCCAAGTAATCGAAGTGGGGCGGGCCCCAGGCCCGCGCCGGGCGCCCACGCCCGACTCTTCGAACGCTGCGCAAGCCACTCTTACTCGCCAACCGGTGACGCGACGATTTATTGCGAAAATGGAGTGGAGCCCGAGGTGGGCGTCCAGTCCCACTTCTGCCATCCCCCGGCGCGGGGTTCTTAGGAGGATTGTGGATTCCGATTTAGATGAAGCCCGACGGCCAAGGGCAGCGCGAGAACTGGTCGAACAGCGCGGGGTGGGGATCCTCGCGACCATCTCAAGCCGGCTCGCCGGATACCCCTACGCTTCGCTAACGAACTATGCGGTGGACGATCACGGCAGGCCGCTCTTCCTCTTCAGCACGTTGGCTGTTCACACATGCAACCTGCTTGAGGAGCCGAAAGCAAGTCTGCTGGTTTTCGAGGAGGAGGCCTTGCAAGATCCTCTCTCAGCTGCCCGCGTGAATGTGATGGGCACGGTCAGCGTCGTTGCCGGTAGCGAGACTGAGGCGGCTCGCGCTACGTATCTGCGGCGGCATCCGAGTTCGTCTTTGTACATCGACTTTGGCGACTTCGCCCTTTATCGGATGACCATCACTGACATTTACCTGATTGCCGGGTTCGGCGAAATGGGCTGGGTTGCGGCGGCCGACTATGTCCGGGCGTTATAGGCGCGGTCCGGCGAAGAAGTGCTCAAACAAATAGTCTCGTAACTCGGTGTCGAATTGCTGGGTGTTCCGATCCTTATCCGTGGCGTCCGTATTGAAAGCGACGATGTAGGCGCGTTTCGACTCGGGTTGCAGATAGAAGTGGGTGATGAAGGCGTTCTGGCTGCCACTGTGTCGTATGAATCGCCGGCCATGATCGTCAAGGATGAAGAATGAAAGTCCCACGGACTCCTTCTCATCGTGCCCATTGGGCGACAATGGGTCGCTCGATAAGATCTTCAGCTGCGGCTGGAACATCTCCTCAAGCGAGGAGCGCTTCAGCACGAGATCGTCATCGCCGTTTTGGGGCGTATTTCCAAGCAGGAACTCGATGTATTTCGTCATGTCGGTCAGCGGAGCATTCAGCCCGCCGTTTGAAACGGTGATGCCCGAATCAAAGTTGAAAGGCGCTTCCTTCAACGATCCCTCGGAAAGGTTGAAGCTCGCCGACCTGTATTTAAGCAAATGGTAGGGCGAGCGGTCGAAATAACTCTGATACATCTGAAGAGGGTTCAGAATGTTTTTGTCGATATAGACCTCGTAGTCGTCACCACTCAACCTCTCGATAATCTGGCCCAGGAACACAACTGCCAGATTCGAATAACTGAAGCGGATCCCCGGTTTCAATTCGACCTCGGTATAGGGCAGCATGGCCACGATCTGAGACCATTTCGTCGGTTCGAACGGATGCCAGGGTTTGTCGCCACCCCAGAGCCAAGTTGCGCGCCGCAAGCCCGTACTATGGGTCATCGCCTGACGGATGGTGATGTCGTCGACAGGGCCCCATCGGTCATGGATCTCCCGGAGCTCCGGCACGTACTTGACTATGGGATCATCCAGCTTCAGCAGGCCACGGTCGCGTAGCTGCATAATGGCGATGCCGGTGAAGGTTTTGGTAATCGATGCCCAGTGGTAGGCTGTGTTCTCGTCTACCGGGCGAGCTGGATCTCTGCGGGCTTCGCCGTAGAACTCTTTGGCCACCACCTCCTTGTCCCGGATCACGAAGAGGCTGCTACCGACGATTCCATTTTTTTTCAGCCCGGCATCGTAGAACGCTTTGAGGTCTGCTTCAGAAAAGGTCGCCGCCGGGGCGGGGACATGGGCAAAAAGAAAGATCATAAGAGCACCTGCGAAAGCCGGCCGAAGGCGGGGAGGATACATATCGGTCTATTCTTTCAGGAACGTAGGAAGACGCCGCAGCACTCCGTCCATTCCCAAAGCTGTGGGCAGCGCCCACAAATGACGGCGGCGAGAATTAGGCCAAGCCACGAGCCCGCTATGATGAAAAGAGCACGAACGGGCACCGTTCGCCTCTGCTGCCGGCGGATTCGTAGCTGCTGTCGCCCAATTGGAAGCCGCTTGAGTAGGCGCCGAAGCGGGCACCGGGTTGGCAGGGCTACGTCATAAGGCCACGTTCATCAATAACTTAGTCGGGAGCGGCGTAACGTAGGGCTTGTATCCTTCGCCATTGCTTCTTAGGCCCAAATCTTAAACGAGCCTGCCTCACCGTACAGGAGTTTAGTGTATGTGGATTGTCCGGCTTGCCCTGCGCAGGCCCTACACATTCGTTGTCATGTCGGTATTGATCGCGATCCTCGGCGCTATCGCGGTGTTCGTCATGCCGACGGACATTTTCCCGAACATTGACATCCCCGTGGTCAGCCTGGTGTGGAGCTATGCCGGAATTTCGCCGGAGGAGATGGAAAAGCGAATTGTCACCATTAGTGAACGATCGCTGACGACCACGGTCAATGACATCGAGCACATTGAATCGCAATCGTACAACGGCGTGGCGGTCGTTCGTGTTTTCTTTCATCCCTACGCCAAAGTGGAATTAGCCATCGCACAGATCACAGCGGTGTCTCAAACGATTCTCAGAGCACTTCCTCCCGGCATATACCCGCCGGCCATTCTTAAATACACAGCCTCCAGCGTGCCCATCCTGCAGTTGAGCTTGAGTAGCAAAACGCTTACCGAGCAGCAGATTTTTGACCTTGGCAGAAATTTCATCCGCACCAACCTCGCCACCGTTCAAGGGGCCTCAATACCGCTGCCGTATGGAGGAAAACCACGCCAGGTGATGGTCGATCTGGATCCACAGGCAATGTATGCCAAAGGACTCTCTGCGACCGACATCTCCAACGCGCTGAATTTGCAGAACCTCATTCTGCCGGCCGGCGATGCGAAGTTTGGAGATCGGGACTACCTCATCCGGGTTAACAGCAGCCCGCTGAAAGTTCAAGAGCTGAACGATCTTCCAATCAAGACCGTAAACGGCGCGACTGTCTATATGCGCGACGTAGCTCAGGTTCGTGACGGTTACGCGGTGCAGACCAACATCGTGCGGGAAAACGGGAGTCGAGCTGCTCTGCTGACCATCCTTAAGAGCGGAAGCGCATCGACTCTCGACATCATCACGAGTGTTCGCAAAGAGCTGGCCCGGCTCAAACCCGGTCTGCCTCGGGAACTCAAGATCAAGGAATTATTCGACCAGGGCCTGTTCGTTCGGGCGGCGATTAACGGAGTGCTTCGCGAAGCCATTATCGCCGCCGCGCTCACGGGATTCATGATCCTGCTCTTTCTGGGTAGCTGGCGCAGCACCATCATCGTCTGCATTTCCATTCCGCTGTCAATCATGACATCGGAGATTATTCTCGCCTTGCTCGGGCAAACTACGAATGTCATGACCCTGGGTGGTCTTGCTCTCGCGGTCGGTATCCTGGTCGACGACGCAACGGTCGAAATCGAGAACATTCATCGCAATCTCGGCCTGCGGAAGCCGATCACCAAAGCGATCTTGGATGGCGCACAGCAGATCGCGGTCCCGGCGTTTGTTTCCACGCTAGCCATCTGCATCGTGTTTGTGCCGGTTTTGCTACTGAGCGGAGCGGCAAAGTATCTTTTCACGCCGCTGGCCGAAGCTGTGGTGTTCGCTATGCTCGCCTCCTACCTGTTGTCGCGAACGCTCGTGCCAACGATGGTTCACTTCTTGCTTCGGGCCGAGGCAAAGCTGTACACAGCCGCAGCAAGTCTTGCTGTACACACCCCGGAGATCAGCGAATCTGTCGCTGGGCACGCCGCCAATGTGGCGACCTCCAAACTGGGCGGCCAATTGTCGGAGGTCCACGGGGAGCACGCCGAGGCAGGTCATGCGGTCGGCGGTACCGGCATTTTCTGGCTGATTCACGGCAAGTTCAACGCAGTGTTCGAACGGCTGCGTGCGCGTTATAAAGACTTGCTGGCTTTTTCGCTCCATCACCGGGGGCCGGTTGCCACCGGCTTCGGCGTATTCGTTTTCGGCTCGATGCTGCTTCTTTTTGTCGTGGGCCGCGACTTCTTCCCGTATGTCGATTCCGGCCAAATGCGGATGCATGTACGTGCGCCAGTCGGGACGCGGATTGAGGAGACAGAGCGGCTTTTTGGGGAAATCGAGGACGAGATCCGGCGCATCATCCCTGCCCGCGACCTCGATACCATCCTCGACAACATTGGCCTCCCCAACGGAGGTTTTAATCTCGCCTTTAGCGATTCATCCGTAATCGGCCAATCCGACGGTGACATTCTCATCTCGCTAAAGGAGAATCGCGAGGTGGATACCAAGCATTACGAACGCGAGCTTCGGAAGGTCTTGAATGGGAAGTTTCCTCAAGCTCTGTTCTACTTTCAGGCCGCCAATATAACCAATCAGATTCTCAATTTTGGTTTACCGGCGCCGATCGATGTGCAGTTAGTTGGCCGCGATCCGAAGAATTACTCCATTGCGGTTGAACTGGCTCGGCATATTGCAAAGGTCCCTGGCGCGGTCGACGTGCACGTCCACCAGCAAGTTGGTTATCCCGAAGTTCAGGTCAACGTTGATCGGACCAAAGCCGGTCAGGTAGGTCTAACCCAGCGCGACGTTAGCAATAGCCTGTTGATATCGCTTGCCGGCTCCGGTCAGGTCGCTCCGAACCAATGGCTGAACTTCGACAACGGTGTCAACTATGATGTCGGGGTCCAAACGCCTCAATACCGTATCCAAAGCCTAGACGATCTTAAGAAAACGCCCATTTCTTCCGGCTCGCAGCGAACGGCCAGCACCACACAAGCCGGCACGGTGAACGACATGACGACTTATGGCGCGCCCGGGGACACACAACTGCTGCAGAATCTGGCCACGTTTAAGCGAACCTCCAGTGTCTCCATCGTTAATCACTACAATGTTCAGCCTGTGTACGACGTATATGCAAATACCGATCGACGAGATCTGGGTGGGGTTGCCGGCGACGTTGAGAAGATCGTCGCCGAGTTCCAACATAAAATTCCGCCCGCCTCGTTCTTCGTTGTGCGAGGCCAGGTTCTAACCATGCAGTCCTCATTCGTGAGGCTTGGTCTCGGCCTTCTTTTTGCCATCCTTCTGGTCTATTTGCTCATGGTCGTCAACTTTCAGTCCTGGCTCGACCCGTTTATCATCCTCATGGCCATTCCTGGGGCGCTCGCCGGAATCCTGTGGATGCTATTCGCCACAGGAACCACTCTCAACGTGCCTTCGCTGATGGGTTCCATTATGTGTATCGGTGTGTCGACTGCGAACAGCATTCTGGTGGTTACGTTTGCCAACCAGCAGCGCTTCGAGGGCCATAATGCGATGGACGCGGCGCTGCTTGCCGGGTATACTCGCATTCGCCCTGTGATTATGACCGCTGCGGCTATGATCATTGGCATGCTGCCGATGGCGCTGGGGTTCGGAGAAGGCGGCGAACAGAATGCCCCGCTGGGCCGTGCCGTTATCGGCGGTCTGTTGGTGGCGACCTTCACCACCTTGATCTTTGTGCCCATTATGTACACCTTCCTGCGCAGGAAGCCGCCCATTCACATCGAACGGGAAATTGACCACGAAGCGCATGAGGGTGAGACTGTATAGTTATCCCACAATTCATGGAAACCAGTTCTTCACGTACTCAACATTCCCGGGCCTCTGGCAGGTCGGTCGCGATCATTGTGATCGTGCTGGTGCTATTCTTCGCCGGCATCTTCCTGTTTGGCTGGACGCGGCACGGGCAAGTTGAAAAAGCCGCGCGAGCCGACGCCCAACTGGAAGCCACTGCCCTGCCTACGGTGACGGTCACGACAGCCGTGCGAGCCGCCTCGGTCGTGGATCTGACGCTTCCAGGGAACATCCAGGCCATTACCGAAGCCGCGGTTCTCGCTCGAGCCGAGGGCTATCTAGTGAAGCGTTATGCAGACATCGGCGATCGCGTACATGAAGGGCAGTTACTCGCTGAACTCGACACGCCCGATCTCGACCAGCAAGTAATACAGGCCCAGGCCGCCCTGCAACAAACGAATGCCGCGCTCGCCCAGGCAAAAGCGGCGCTTGAGCAGGCGAAGGCCAACGCGCAACTGGCCGATGTAACCGCCAAACGGAACACAATTCTCGTTAACCGCGGCGTGCTTTCGAAGCAAGAGGGAGACCAATCGGATTCCACTTTGTTGGCCCAAGCCGCCAATGTGCGAGCCAGCGAGGCGAACATAAATGCGGCTCTACAGAACGTTGGCGCAAACGAGGCGAACCTGAGGCGATTGCTTGACCTACAGTCGTTCAAGAAGGTAAAGGCTCCATTCGATGGTGTTATTACGTTGCGTAATATCGACACCGGATCGCTGATCTCCAGCGGCAGCACATTGCTCTTTCGTATTGCACAGAACAACGTCTTGCGAATTTTCGTTAACGTCCCCCAGTCCGATTTCAGCTCGTTCGACGTCGGTATGCCGGCCCAGATAACTGTTACTGAACTGCCCGGCCGGAGTTTTCCCGGCAAGGTTGCGCGTCTGTCGGGTGCCCTCGACACCAATACGCGAACTCTATTGACCGAAGTTGAGGTGCCCAATTCACAGGGTACGCTGCTGCCCGGAATGTATGCTCAGGTGCGCTTTTCTATCACTCGAACGCAGCCCTCGGTTCTGGTTCCCGGTGACGCGATAGTCACTCGTTCCAGTGGCTCTATGGTTGCCATTGTCGACTCGGACAATACTGTCCACTTTCGCCCGGTTCACTTAGGTAGGGATTTCGGCACCAATGTCGAGATCCTTGGGGGCCTCGAAGCAGGCGAGAAGGTCGTTGTGAATCCGACCGATGATGTGCGTGAAGGGGCGAAGGTCAAGACGACAATGGATGTCGAGCCCGGCGCGGCCCGCCAGCCAGCCGCCAAGACGGCTCAGAGCGGCGGGTCAGCAGGCCATTGAGACAGCGAGTGTCAAGCCACGGAATTGACAGCATGAGGAAACAGTCGGTAACGCTACTTTTGTGCGTGGCGATGTCATGGCCATGCTATTCACAAGAAACACCTCCTCCACAAGCCGGCGGCAATGCTCAGCCGCTCACGCGGATGCCGGCTGTGACCAGTCCGGAGGGCATCCGGCTCACCTTCCCGTACCGCCCGGAACAGGTTAGCCCGGTTTCCCTGATCAACTCGCCGCGTACGTACGAACTGATACGCGCCGGCAACCTTTATCTTTCGCTGCAGGATGCGATTTCGCTGGTCCTGGAAAACAATCTTGATATACAACTCCAGCGCTATACACCCCTGCTCGCGAACAGTGACCTGCAGCGCGCCAAGGGCGGTGGTCTCTTGCGAGGCTTGGATTACATCTTCCGCGAACTGCCTCCGGGCGAGGGCGGACCAGGCGGCCCGCTACTTACCACCCTGGGCGGCCTGGCGCCCGCTACGTCGCTGACGTCTAATACCAGCATCACGTCCGTTATCACGGGGCAGCCCGTGGCCGTCACGGCGCTCGGCACGATCCCTGCCTCGAATGGCAGTAAGATCCCGCAGTTTGATCCTGCCCTGACGGCCGATCTTAACTGGTCTCATACTTCAACTCCCCAAAACGACTTCTTGCAGAACGGCGTATTCAACCTCCAAACAAATACGTTAAACGGTGGCGGCGGCTATTCGCAGGGTTTTTCTACCGGCGCCTCGCTCAACGCCACCTACACATCGCCTCGTATCAACGCAAATTCATTCAGTTCCAGTTACAATCCCTACACCACCGCGGCATTGGGATTCACCATTGACCAGCCGCTGTTGCAAGGCTTCGGCATTGATTTGAATCGGCGCTTCATCCGGATCGCGGCCAATCAGCAGCGGATCGCCGATCTCGTGTTCAGCGAGCAGCTCATCATAACCGTCTCCGACATTATTTCGCTCTATTGGGACTACGTTACGTTGCGCGAAGACGTCGAAGTGAAACGCCAGGCCCTCGCCGCAGCGCAGAAATTGTACGACGACAATAAATCCCAAGTCGAGGTGGGAACGCTGGCGCCCTTACAGCTAAAACGCGCCCAGGCTGAAGTGGCGCGCACCCGGCAGGATCTGATCGCCGCCGGCGGTCTTGCGGACCAGCAGGAGTTGATCCTCAAGAATGCCATCACACGCAGCGGCAACCATGATCCTGTTCTGCTGTCTGTGCACTTAATTCCCCTGGACCACATCGACGTTCCCAAAGAAGAAGCGATTCCGCCCGTCGAAGACCTCATTAATCAGGCTCTGAAGAACCGGCCCGACATCGCTTTCGAAAAGATTCAGATTGACAACGCCAACATCGCCCTCAAGGGCGCAAAAAACGCCCTGTTGCCACAGCTCGATGTCATTGGCGGCCTTACCAATAATGCTCTTGCGGGCAGCGTGAACCCACTGTTGCCTTCAGCCGGCTCGGCGACGATCAATCCGGTAAACCCTGCCTTTATCGGCGGCGCAGGCACCTTGCTTTCACAGATCTTTGAACGGAACTATCCGAACTACGGCATTGGAGTTCAACTCACAATTCCTTTGCGGAATCGAGTGGCCCAAGCCGATGTGGTCCGGGATTCGCTTCAGCTTCGACAATCTGAGGTCCGCCTGCGCATCAACGTCAACCAGGTTCGCGTCGACGTAGAAAATGCCCGTCTGGCGTTGGAACGGTCGCGGGCCAGCTACGATGCCGCCGTCGAGACCGTTTCTTTGCAGGAAGAGGCGCTGGAAGCCGAACAGGAACGGCTCCAGGTGGGCCAGTCGACTTCCTTCAACGTGATCCAGTTTCAACGCGACCTTGAACAGGCGCGATCAACGGCGCTTGTCGCGGGCGGCAACTACGTCAAAGCCAAGGCTGCGCTCGATCGCGCCATGGGAAACACTCTTGCCACGAACGGTGTGAAGTTTGACGAAGGCCTCAGCGGCCTCGTGAGTCGGCCCGCTACGCCGTTACCACCGCCGAGCTCCAAGCCGTAGGTAGCGTTACCAGCCCAGTACGCAGGCAAAAATGAGCGGTGCGACGATCGACGCGTCGGACTCAATGACAAACTTGGGCGTGTCGATGCCCAGCTTCTCCCAGGTGATCTTCTCATTCGGCACGGCTCCCGAATAGGACCCATAGCTGGTTGTCGAATCGCTAATCTGGCAGAAATAACCCCATAACGGCGTCGCTTCGCGTTGCAAATCCTGCCGCATCATGGGTACAACGCAGATTGGGAAATCACCTGCGATGCCTCCACCGATTTGGAAGAAACCGATGGACGACTTCTTCGAGGTCTGTTCATACCACTCGGCTAGGCTCATCATGTACTCGATGCCCGTGCGCACGGTATGGACGTTCTTCACATCGCCCGTAATGCAATGTCCCGCGTACATGTTGCCGAGGGTCGAATCTTCCCACCCCGGCACGAAAATCGGGAGATTGCGTTCCATCGCCGCGTACAACCAGCTGTCTTTCTTATCGATCTGAAAGCTTTTTTTGAGATCGGCCTTCTGCAAAATCTTGTAGAAGAACTCGTGCGGGAAGTAGCGCTCGCCGTTCTTGTCGGCAGCCACCCATTCCTCGAGGATCACGCCTTCGATGCGGCGCATTGCCTCATGCTCGGGGATGCAGGTGTCCGTCACGCGGTTCATATTGCGCTCAAGCAGTTCCTGCTCGTCTTCGGGACGAAGGTCGCGCCAATGAGGCACCCGTTCGTAAAAGTCGTGCGCCACCAGATTGAACACGTCCTCTTCCAGGTTTGCGCCCGTGCAGCAGATCCCGTGTATCTTCTCCTGCCGAATCATTTCCGCCAGCGAAACCCCTAGTTCGGCGGTGCTCATTGCGCCGGCGAGCGTTGCGAACATAACGCCGCCCTTCTCGATATGGGAAGTGTATCCGTCGGCGGCGTCCACTAGTGTGGCCGCATTGAAATGCCGGTAGTGATGCTTGATAAAAGTTGTGATCGGTCCGTAACTCATGTCAGTCTTCACGGTACCGTCCAAGCTGTCGCTATCGCAAGCGTCTGGGGTAATTAGCGCGGTTGTAATGGGAGGCGTGTTTCACGCCGGTAGCGGCCGCTATTCCAGTTCCAACGGCACATAAATCAATTTGCCTTCGCGCTCCACCAGCAGAACCACCGCATCACCGGCCTTCAGGCGATCCAGCATTCCTCTCAATCCGGCCACCGTGCTCACAACTCTTCGATTCATGGCGTAGATCACATCGCCGGTTTCAAGAGTGGGTCCTGAGTAAGGGCTGGAAGCGATGTGCGCGGCAACCACGACGCCTGCGGGGCGCCGCAGATCCGGCAGCAACTGCAACACGGCCTTCGTGACATCCAGCCCCACAATGCCCAACTGAGGAATCACGTTGGCTGCAGGATCCATGAGGTCTGCCAGAGCGTCGAACTGCTCGGACTTTTCTTCGGGCGCCACTTTGATATCCAGCATTTGCTCTCCGCGTAGAATTTGCAGCGAAATCTTGTCGCCGGGAGTCTGCCGGTAGATCCCTGAATCCAACTGCGACGCGCTCTGCAGTGGTTTGCCATCCATTGCCACGATGATGTCGTCGGTCTGGATTCCGGCTTTCGCCGCCGGTCCTCCAGGCTCAACGTCGGAAACGATGACGCCCTGGTCCCGCTGTAGGGACAATCCATCCGCCATCGCGGGCGTGATACTCTGCACCACCAGTCCAACTGCAGCCGATGGACGTGCCCAATGGTCTTCAGCTGTCGAAAGATGCGGCTCGCCAGGTTGCTCGGGATCGCGAACCCGATTCCTTCGCTTCCGCCGGACTGGGTCAGGATGAGCGTGTTGATGCCCACGACCCGGCCATCGGCGTCGATCAACGGGCCTCCGCTATTGCCCGGGTTGATGGGCGCGTCGGTTTGGATATAGCTGACCGGATCATCCGGTTTGAGCTGGCGAGCGACCGCGCTCACGATCCCGAGACTCACCGAATTCTCAAGTCCCAAGGGATTCCCCAGCGCGAGTACCAATTGTCCTTGTTTCAGCGAATTTGAGTCGCCGAATTCGAGATAGGGGAGATTCTCGCGATCGATCTTGATTACGGCGAGGTCGGTCTGCCGATCCACGCCGATGACTCGCGCGGGAATCGACCGCGCTGCGAACTTCTCGATGTGTGGCTGCACGTCGATGACTGGCGGGTGCGGCAAGTCCACTCTCAGATTCCGCGCGCCCTTGACGACATGCGCATTTGTCAGAATGAAGCCGTCCTGTGTTAGCACCACCCCTGAACCGCTGCTTCGCTGTGACGTGAGGAGAGTGTCGGTGTTGCTCGATTCGTCATTGGTCGTGTAGCCACGAGCAAAGATTTGGACGACCGCGCGTCCGGATTGCGACGAGATCATCTCCAAGGTACTGCTCAGTTCCTTGAAAATCATCGTCGAGCGTGTAGGCGGCAGAACCGGCGGCGGATGCTCCTCGGCTGAGGCAGGGGCTTGGGGTACGCTGGGTGCTTGCGCTCCGGCGGGATGCGTCCAAAGGACTCCTGATACGAGGACATAGACCAGACGCCGCATTTCGAGAAAAGCCCCTTACTTATTACCAGCTTAGTGCCTTGAACACCCGCCGAACTCCTAAACAACGTAAACGCGGAACGGGCGGACGGTTAAACTCGCAGTTTGCAGGTAAGAATTCGTATTACCTCCCGCCGCGCCCGCCCTGACCGCGTCGCATCTTCATTGCCGGATCAGCATTTTGATGCGCCAGAGGTGACCGAAGGTCCGGCGGGACCATCGTCCGCCAACCCGTCAATCGGCGCTGACGCAAACCCGCCGAAGCGCGTACCGGCTGCTTCCGGTGGCGCAGCCTCGCGCGTTGCCCTCGGGATCCTGATAAGCCGGCTCACCGGTCTGGTTCGTGAGCGTGTGATCGCCCATTACTTTGGCGACTCTGCCGTAGCCGATGCGTTTCGTGCCGCTATTCGCATCCCAAACCTGCTCAATAACCTGTTTGGAGAAGGAGTGTTGTCGGCGTCGTTCGTAACCGTCTATTCCAAACTGCGCGCCCAAGGAAGGGAAAAAGAGGCGGAACAGGTTGCCGACGCGGTGTTCGGGATTCTCTCGCTGGTCTGCTCTCTGCTGGTTTTGGCCGGCGTGCTGACCACGCCGTGGCTGATCGACATCATCGCGCCCGGTTTCGCCGGCGACAAACGCGATCTGACCATCAGGCTCGTGCGCATCCTTTTCCCCGGCACGGGCTTGCTGGCACTGAGCGCCTGGTGCCTGGGAGTCCTGAACAGCCACCGGCATTTTCTGCTTTCCTACACCGCGCCAGTTGCTCTGAATCTCACCATGATCGCGGCGCTCATCAGCTTTGGCGCTTACTCCGCACCGCCGCTGCTGGCTGTCTATTTGGCCTGGGCATCTGTGGCCGGCAGCGCACTTCAGTTTTTGGTCCAACTGCCGCGCGTCCTGCAACTCCTACCGGACTTCGTTCCATCACTGAACATCGTGCTGCCAGGCGTCCAGACGGTTCTCAAGAACTTTGGCCCGGTTTTTCTCAGCCGCGGCGTGGTCCAGGTCAGCAGCTATGTTGACTCCGTCATCGCGAGTCTGCTGCCGACTGGCGCCGTGGCAGCGCTGGGGTATGGCCAAACCATCTCGATCCTTCCGGTCAGCTTGTTTAGCATGTCCATCTCAGCGGCGGAGCTGCCGTCACTCTCCGGCGCTGTCGGCAATGAAGGAGAGGTGGCTGAATTCCTCCGCAAGCGGCTCGTCGCGGGCTTGCGGCGCATTGCATTTCTGGTGATCCCGTCAGCTGTTGCGTTTCTCGTGCTCGGTGATATTGTCGCCGGAGCGCTGTATCAAACCGGCCGTTTCAATCGCGCCGATTCCGTCTATGTTTGGGCTGTCCTGGCGGGCTCCGCGGTTGGACTGCTCGCGACTTCGCTGGGCCGGCTCTACTCGTCGGCATTCTACGCGCTGCTGGATACCAAAACACCTTTGCGATTCGCCGTCATTCGGGTCGCTCTGACCACGATTCTTGGCCTGATCGCCGCACTCTGGTTGCCAGGCGCTCTTTCGCTCGATCGCAAGTGGGGCGTCGCTGGCCTCACGATGTCGGCCGGCGTGGCTGGGTGGGTTGAATTTTCGCTTCTTCGCTTCTCGCTAGCCAAGCGCATCGGTAGCGTCTCCATCCCCGTAGCGCTGCTGGCCAAGCTCTGGACCGTAGCCTTCTTTGCGTCTTCCCTCGCTTACGGCATCAAACGCGCCGTAGGCACCAACCATCCGCTTCCCTTGGCCGTTATCGCCCTGAGCATTTATGGAGCGGTTTATTGGTTGGGCACTTCCGCCCTCGGCGTAGCGGAATCAAAAGAAATGGCCGCAGGTGTCTTCCGGCGGCTGCGGCGGTAGCGGGCCGCATGCATGTTTACGAGCTTGATCCAGCGTGAATCAGCTGCTCGGCCTGCTTCAACGCCTCGGGCGTGATCTTTTCTCCTGAGAGCATTCGCCCAATCTCGCGTGCCCGGTCCTCGAGAGTCAATTCGTCCACTTCGGTTGTGGTGCGGCCCTTTTTCTCCCGCTTCAAGACAACGTAGTGGTGATTCGCGAATCCCGCGATTTGGGCCAGGTGCGTTACGCAAATCACCTGGCTCGATCGGGATAATTGCTTGAGCCGTTTCCCCACCGAAGCGGCTGCCGCACCGCCCACTCCGGCGTCTACCTCGTCGAACACCAGCGTCAACATCGCCTGGTCCTGCTGTGAGGAGCCGACAACCGTCTTTAGCGCCAGGGATAGCCGCGACAACTCGCCGCCCGACGCCACGCGGTCCAACGGCCTCATCGTTTCTCCGACGTTGGGTGAAACCAGGAATTCGATCACGTCGCGTCCGCTGGTTGTCCAGGTGCCCTGCGTCACGGCGATCTGAAACTGCGTGCGGCCCATCGCCAGGGATTTCAGTTCCTGCTCCACGTGTTTGGCGAGCCGCATCGCGGCATCACGTCGTTTCTCGTTCAGTTCGCCAGCCAGCTTCTCGTACTGGGCCGACAGCCCGGCCAGCTCCTTTTCTAGCTGCTGCCGGCGCTCGTTTGCGTTCTCCACCTCATCGATCTGCTGCTTCACCTGAGCCAGGAAGGCGAGGACCTCGCCGATGGTCGTCCCGTACTTGCGCTTCAATCGCTCCAGGCCGGCGAGCCGTGTCTCCAATTCCTCCAGTCGCGCCGGATCATTCTCAATGCGGCCCAGATAGTCGCGCAGGTTTGTCGAGGCTTCGTCCACGGCAATCACCGCCTGTTTCAACAGCGTTGCTGTGTCGCCCAATTGCGGGTCAATGCGGACCAGTTCTTCGACTCGCTTGTTGGCGGATCGAAGGTTCGCCGTGGCGCTGCCCGGCGACTCATACAGCAATTCGAAGGCAGCCGTGGCATGCTCTTGAAGGCGTGTTACATTCTGCAGGACGCGCCGCTCCGCCTCCAGTTCCGTGTCTTCGCCGGGTTTCGGGCCGATCGACTCGATCTCCGTCTTCTGAAAACTCCAAAGATCCAGCAGCCGCAGCTTTTCCTGCTCGTTCCGGTTCAGTTCGTCTAGTTTCACGCCACATTCGCGCCACTGTTCGAACGTCTTCGCGACGCGGCCTCTCAACTCACCTACACGCGCATACTCATCCAGCAAAGCTCGCTGAGTTGTTTCGGTGAACAGCGCCTGTTGCTGGTTCTGTCCGTGAATATCGCCAAGAAACGGGGCCAGTTGCCTCAGAAACTGGGTAGTTACAGGGCGGTTTCCGACGAAGGCGCGCGACTTTCCGGTCGCCGTGACTTCGCGCTCCAGAATCAGCTCACCGTCTTCGAGTTCCAGGCCCGCCTCGTCTAGCAGAGCGGTGAGCCCTCCGCCCGCCTTGACCGAAAACACTCCAGAGACGCGTGCTCGCTGAGCATCGCTGCGCACAACATCGAGAGAAGCGCGTGCTCCGAACAGCAATCCCAACGCGTCGACGACAATCGACTTGCCGCTGCCTGTTTCGCCCGTGAGCAAGTTTAGCCCGGCATGGAATCGAATCCGTGCCTGCTCTACCACCGCATAGTTCTCAACTAGCAACTCCACCAGCATTTGATGGCGATTATACGACCAGCGCGACGCGGCGCCACCGCAATGGGTCAGAAGTGCAAAATTTACTCGTCGTTTTGCGTTTGGAATGCGTCCAACAAGTGATGCTAACCGACGCTCCCGCGCAGTTCTTGTAGCAAATCTGGAGGGTTCCGATCATCGAGGTTTCTATAATCAAATATTAGAAGTAACGAAAGGACGTCGATTGCCCTTTGTGCTCCTGCCCGCATGGCTGGAAGTCAGCCTTGTGGATATCCTACAGAACCTCAAACCCGTTCCGCTGGCGATCATCGCCCTTCTCGTTCTCGCTTCACTGCTTTCCTGGACCATCGTGTTCTCGAAATACAGTGCATTCGGCAAGGCGAAGCGGCTCAATCGCGCGTTTTTGCGGGCCTTCCGCAAGGCGGGAAACCTCCAGGCGGTTGCTTTGGCTAGCGAACAATTCAGCGCGGCGCCCCTAGTTGCCGTGTTCGACTTCGGCTATGGCGAAGTGGAGCGTCAAATCAAACAACGAGGAGCCCTCGTCAACAAGCCGGCCATCGAGCGCAGCCTCCAACTGGGCATTAGCGAAGAGGTCACCAAGCTCGAAATGAACATGAGCTGGCTGGCCACCGTGGCTTCCGTCTCGCCATTCATCGGCTTGTTCGGAACCGTTTGGGGGATCATGGACGCCTTCGTGGGGCTTGGCAACGCGGGCAGTGCCAGTCTCCGCGCGGTGGCACCCGGCATTTCGGAGGCGCTCGTCACCACGGCCGTCGGCCTCGGCGCCGCCATTCCGGCCGCTATCTTCTACAACGTGTACGGCACAACGATCAAGGAACTCGGTACCCGCATGGAGGATTTCGCGATCGAGTTTCAGAACCTCGCTGAGCGGGATTTTGGAGGCTAATGGCGTTCACAGTCAACAACACGGGCTCGGGCGGGCGTCGTGGACGGCGCTTTGGAGGCATCCCCACCAATGCCGACATCAATATTGTTCCCCTGGTCGACGTCGTCCTCGTGCTGTTGATCATTTTCATGATCACCGCCAATGTCATGGAGTTCGGCCTGGATATCAAGGTGCCGGAGGTCAAGCAGGTCAAAACCACCACCCAGGACCTTCCCGTCGTCGGGATCAGCCGAAACGGGGAATCCTCGCTGAATGGAATCCCGACCAACATCCATTTACTGGCGGATGCCATCCACCGGCGCTTCCGTAACCAGTCGGCGGTCTATGTGCGCGCGGACAAGCAAACGCCTTGGGACCCGATCGCGCAAGTGGTTTCAGAACTTGGCGAAGCGAAGTTTGAAGTAAAGATGGTGACCGCGCCTATTGATTCGAGTCAGCGAAGATGAGCGGGAATCCATAGCGTTATGGCCGAGCAACTCGACATCCTCGATGAACGCGATCCCATCCGGTTTCCGGCGGTGGGCTCGGTTCTGCTGCATGCCGGCTTGGTTGGCGTTGTGTTCCTGTACACGTACTGGGTTCGCCAGCTGGAGCCAAATCTGGGCAGCGAACAGATCATAGGCGGCGCCTATACGGTGTCGGCCGTCAAAAATATTCCGCTTCCTCACGTCGACGCTCCGCCGAATCCGGTCGCGAATGACTCAGACTCGACGGTGCGGACCGCGCCTGAAAAGGTCAAGGTCGAAAAGCAGATCGTCGAGACGCCCGCCAAGAACGCCTTTGAGATTGCGAATGAAAAGAAACCCAAGAAGCAGGAGGTGAAGCCGCGCACCGATTCGAAGTACGCGCCGCCTCCTCCCGACAACCAGGTTTTCTCCAGCGTCAAGCAGGCGGTTTCGAACCCTATGTACAGCGCCCCTGCTGGGGGTGGTGGCGTGGGTGTCACCGGCAATACCGTGCTCGGCACTCGCTTTGGAGCCTATGCCGAACTGCTCCGCCAGCGCATCACCCAAGCCTGGCAGCGGAACGGCCTCGATGCCCGTTCACAACGCGACCCGGCCATCATTAGCCTTACCATCATGCAGAATGGCTCGGTGCGCGATATCCGTCTGGTGCAAACCAGCGGCAATCCCGCCATTGACAACTCGGCGCTGCGGGCTCTTTATCAGGCCAACCCGCTGCCGCCATTGCCCGCCGGCCTCGGCAGTTCGTTCGCGATCCAATTCAGCTTCGACCTAAAATAAATGAAACTGCGTCCCTATCTCTCATTTGCACTGACATTCGTATTAGGTGCTCTCTGGCATGCGTCGGCCCAGCAGCCGACCATTCCTATCCAGGGCTCCGGTCAGGTTCCGAATGTCGCGGTCACCGATTTTCGCGCCTCCGGCGCAGCACAGCCGTTGATGGCCGCTTTTAATGCCACTGTCCTGGCTGATCTTCAGGGCTCCCCGCTGGTCAAGGTCGTTCCCAAAACCCTCTACCCTCTGCAATTCCCTCAGACGGCTACCGATCTTCTACCGGCACAAGCTGCTGCCGCGCGGACTCAAGTCGGTCTTCACTTGTCGGATTGGAATCTCCCTCCGATCAATGCGAACTACCTGGGATTCGGATATGGCGTTGAACAGAACGGCCAGTTTATTGTGTTCGGTTATTTCTACAACACGCTTTCCAGCATGCCGTCCATCCAGCAGGCTCAGGTTTTCGGAAAACCCTATACGGCAACCCTCGACCAAGCAGGCGTGACCCGTGTGGCGCATCAATATGCCGCCGACATTCTCGCTCAGTTTGGCGGGAAGAGCCTGGTCGGTACCCGCATTGTCTTTGTCTCCAGCCGCACCGGCAATAAAGAGATCTGGATGATGAACTATGACGGTACGGATCAGCGCCAGATCACTCACTACAACACGATCTCCACGTTTCCGTCTGTCTCGCCCGACGGAAAGAAACTTGCCTTTACGAGCTGGCTTCGCGGACGCCCCGAGATTGTCATGTTCTCGCTGGACACATTGCGCCGTCTTCCGTTCTACAACCAGCAAGCCTCGATGAATGCCTTTGTCGACTTTACGCCGGATTCGAAACGCGTCATTTTTTCGTCCACCGCCAACGGGGGCGCGGCGCAGCTGTTTACGGCCAACGTGGATGGCTCCGATCTACATCGCCTCTCATCGTCCACCTCGATTGAAGTGGAGCCTAAAATCAACCCAAAGACCGGATCTGAGATTGCGTTCGTTTCCGGGCGAACCGGGTTGCCGCAGGTCTATCGAATGAGCATGGAAGGCTCCGACATGCAGCGGCTTTCCAATGGCGAAGGCGAAGCCACCAACCCCGCGTGGGCGCCCGATGGCCAGCACCTTGCGTTTGCCTGGACGAAGGGTTTTGAACCCGGTAACTACAACATCTTTGTCATGGATGTCCCCACGCGGAACATCGTGCAATTAACCAGCAATGAAGGCCGGAACGAGAACCCGTCCTGGGCGCCCGACAACGCCCACATCGCTTACGCCTCGAAGCGTGGTGCCCAATCCCAGATCTGGGTGATGGGCGCCGACGGACGAGGAAAGCAGCAGTTGACGAACCAGGGCAGCAACGAGAAGCCCGTTTGGGTTCAGGCAGTTCAGTAACCTGAGGGAAGAGGAAATCGGGAGGGAATGAAGAGAATGACCAAACGCAATTTGAGCATCGGCCTCGCCGCAGCGGCGATCTTCGCGCTGTCCATTGGATGCGGGCCGAAGAAGACAAAGACTCCGCCGCCACAGACGCCGATGACCAATACGGCGCCGCCATCACAACCTCCGCCGGAAGGCGCGCCAGCCATCGCTTTCTTTACGGCTGAGCCAACTACCATTGAAAAGAGCCAGCCTTCGCAGTTGCGGTGGTCCGTCACCAACGCGATCAATGTCCAGATTGACCACGGCATTGGCGAGGTCAGCCCCAATGGGCGCCGTGCGGTATATCCGACGGCCACCACCACGTACACACTGACTGCTAGTGGCCCCGGCGGCCCTACGCAAGTCGCCAGCGCAACGGTCACGGTTGCTACGCCGCCGCCTCCACCGGGTCCGCCGACCAGCAGCACGAAAACGGTGAGCGAGTTGGTTGCGCAGCTGCAAGATCTCCATTTCGATTACGACAAGAGCGATGTTCGGCCTGAGGATCAGGGAGCGCTCACCGCCGATGCCGCCGCTTTGAAAACAATCTTTGGGATCTCTCCGAATATCATCATCGTCGTGGAAGGCCATTGCGACGAGCGCGGCTCGGCCGAATACAACATCGGCCTGGGTGACAGGCGAGCCTCGGCGACCAAAGATGCGCTGGTTGCTCTCGGCGTCCCCGGCGACAGGCTGAAGACGGTCAGTTTCGGCAAGGAGCGGCCGATCTGCACCGACGCGACCGAATCCTGTTATCAACAGAACCGCCGCGCCCACTTCAGCGCGGGCCAGTAGAACGTTAGGCGCGGCGGACGTCACTTGATACAACGGTACAGTTGACGACCGCCGCTCAACACTCCGTCGCCCTTCTCGCCGAGAAAGCCCGCGAAGGTGACCTGCGTTCTCTTGCTAGAGCGGCCAGCCTGATTGAGAACCAGAGTACCGCTGGCCGGGAACTCACCCGGCTGTTGTTCCCGTATACCGGCCAGGCGCTGACGGTCGGTATCACCGGTCCGCCGGGTGCGGGCAAGAGCACGCTGGTTAACCAACTCATTCGCCTTGCGCGCGCTGAGCAGCAGCGGGTCGGCATCCTGGCGGTGGACCCCAGCAGTCCGTTCTCATCCGGCGCGATCCTAGGCGACCGCATCCGCATGCAGGAACACCATGCCGACCCGGGTGTGTTTATTCGATCGATCGCAGCGCGTGGGCGCCTGGGAGGCGTCGCAGCGTCGACGCTCGAACTTGCGCTTCTCCTCGATGCAGCCGGACGCGATTTGATCCTCATCGAGACGGTCGGGGTAGGTCAGGACGAAGTAGAAATCTCTCGCCTGGCAGACATTACCGTGGTCGTACTGGTGCCCGGTCTCGGCGACGATGTTCAAGCCATCAAGGCCGGTATCATGGAAGTCGCTGATGTCTTTGCGGTGAACAAAGCAGACCTCCCTGGAGCCGACCGGCTGGAACAGGAGATCCGGGCGATGCAGAGTTTTGCAGACTCGCATTTGGTGAACCGCATTGCCCCGGTCTGCCGCGTCATTGCCAGCGATGGAACGGGCGTGCGTGAGCTCTGGGACGCGATTGAAAAAGAATTTGCCGCGAAGGGACACTTCAAGGCCCGGGCCAGTACCTGGGAGGTTCGTCTGCGTGAGTTACTTCCCGACCGCTTGATGGCAGCGCTCGACTCCGAAGCGCTCAGGCGGCATGCGGAAGCGGTCGCCGAAAAGAAGGAAGACCCGTTTCAGGCGATCGACGGTTTGATGGAGGGTTTGGTTTTGAGTTGGGTGCAGAGGAGTGGGCGACCTTAGCAGGCTGCTGAAAAAGGCTCTCACAGCGTAAAGGCTGTGCCACGGGGCTGCTAATGTGTCGATAACAACGTGGCACAGGCTTCAGCCTGACAAGCAGGCAAGGACGTTAAGCCTTTTTCGACAACCTACTAAACTAAGTGTCGAGGTGATTTATCGTGATTTGGCCGGCCTTGGCCGGCGCGTGTTTTGTAGGACTGATTCGGAATTAAACTCGAACGGCTTTAAAGGGGAGTGACAAACAACTTGGCACCGCAGGCATCGATCGGAATCATTGGGGGAAGCGGCCTTTATTCAATGGCCGGCTTTTCAGCGGAGGAGGAAATAAAACTCGAAACGCCGTTTGGTTCTCCTTCGGACGCCTACATTGTCGGAGACCTGGAAGGCAAGCGCGTGGCCTTTCTAGCCAGGCATGGGCGTGGCCACCGAATTTCGCCGCCGGAGTTGAACTTCCGGGCCAATATCTACGGCATGAAGATGCTCGGCGTGGAGCGCATTCTCTCGCTCAGTGCGGTGGGATCGCTGAAAGAAGAGCATCGCCCGCTCGATTTCGTCATTCCCGATCAGTTCTTCGATCGAACGCGTGGTCGCGTCTCGACGTTCTTTACCGATGGCATTGTTGCCCACATCAGTTTTGCCGACCCCATCTGCCCTCAACTTGCCAACCAGATTCGGCGGGCTTGCGCGGCCGTCGGCGTAACTGCAAAACCGGCCGGCACGTATCTCTGCATGGAGGGGCCTGCCTTTTCCACCCGCGCGGAATCCAACGTCTATCGCTCATGGGGCATGGATGTGATCGGTATGACGAACCTCCAGGAGGCGAAACTCGCTCGCGAAGCCGAGATTTGCTACGTTACGGTAGCTATGGTCACGGACTATGACTGCTGGCACGACGGTCATGACGCAGTGACGGTCGACGAGATCATCAAAGTGCTCAAGCAGAATGCCGACAACGCCCGCAAGGTGGTGCGCCACGCGGTGGCGGCCATGCCGGCTGAACGAGCCTGCAAGTGTGGATCCGCTCTAAGCCACGCAATCTTGACCGACAGGAACGTGGTTCCGACGGCGGTCAAAGAAAAATTGGGGTTGATTCTTGGAAAGTATCTCGGCGCTTGACCTTGCGCAACAGGTTATCGACGCCTGCATGGCCGAGGGCACCTGGCCGGGCCGGGCGCTTGATGCGCTGATCGAGCGCGCACTCGGGGAAGACAAACGGATCGCCAAGGAAGCGAGTCGCGCATTCTTCAGTGTCGTCATCGAGCGGCTGGCCGACCTCTTCGAGCCGAGGCTCTGTGATGTTTACGCCCGTCTTTTTTCGCTGGTTATCGCACGGGCACTCCCGGAGTTTCAAGCGCTTGAACTGATTCACCGCTACCGGCGCGTCGCCCAGGTGCGCCGCTATCAAGGCAGCGACGTGGAGCGCGTCTATGTTCTCTCGCGCATCACCCTGGGAGCCGACATCGCGGTTACCAGCGTTGTCCTCGACGCCATGAAACATCGCTTTCCGGATGCGGAGATCTGTTTCGTCGGACCATCCAAGAACGCCGAACTATTCCTCGACGATCGCGCGAATACTACCTATCTCAGTGGTCTACGGCCGATCGGCGCTTTTGCTTGACCGCCTGGTTGCAGCGAAAGAGTTGCAGGACATCCTCGATGACCCCGCATCCCTCGTGATTGATCCCGATTCGCGTTTGACACAGCTGGGCTTGATTCCGGTTTGCGACGATGCCCGCTACTTCTTCTTTGAAAGCCGGGCTTATGGCGGGGATTCCAACGAAAGTCTGCCAGGATTAACCAGCAATTGGCTCAATGAAACGTTCGGCCTCGGCGGTCATGCCTACCTGGCGCCCGAGGCCGACGTTCCCGAATCCGGTGACCATGAAGCTGAAGCGGCGCTGCCTGATCCAGCTTCGCCGGTGGATGTACTCAATCATGTTCACAATGGCGGACATCCAGGAGCCATCAGCGTGAGTCTCGGCGTTGGCGAAAACGACGAAAAGCGCATCGACGACAAGTTTGAAGAGCACGTCCTGCGCAAACTACTCTCGCTCAACCGGCCTGTGGTGATTGATCACGGTGCCGGCGGGACTGAGGCGGAGCGGGTTGATGCGCTGATTGAGCGTTTGGGAAAACCGCCTAACCTAATCCCGCATAGCGGAACCTTCTCAGCATTCACGCGGCAGATTATGGCCGGCAGCATGTACTTTGGATACGATTCGGCCGGCCAGCATGTCGCCGCCGCGGCTGGTGTGCCGCTGGTTTCCGTATTCTGCGGCTACGCATCCGAGCGAATGTTTGCCCGCTGGAGGCCGTCGGGCGATGGGTTGATCCAAACCGTGCCGGTGAAACCAGAGAATCGGGATACAGTTCTGGAACGGACCTTCGCCGCTATTTGTTCGGTGGCGGAGGAGGCGGGATTGTCGTAGCTGGCTTTTCCTCGCCGCCCGGCGCATTCTTGTCTTCCAGGTCTTCGGTGCTGTACTTGATCACACTATCGGCGCCGAACACCTTGTAAAGCTTAAACGCGATGTCATTGCGTGTCTTTTGGCTGCCCGCTCGCATGTGCAATTCGGCCTTGAGCGGACAGATGTAGGGGTTCCCACCAATGTTCACTTCGCCGTAGTCCAGCACGTCGGTAGCTTCCTGCACCGGGAATGAACTGGGAATATCAATCGCTTCAAACTTGATTCGCGTGACGATGCCCGTGTCTGGATCGCCGAAAACCTCTCCCTGGTACGCCGTAACAATGCGCTGTTGATCGTCGTAGCTAATGGAGTACGACGAATGGCCGCTATCAATGCGATAGCTGAAAACAGCCACGCGCTTACCGCGGAGTGTCGCCCAGCGGGCCCATTCGAACTGCGCCTGGCTCGAACTCTCAAAGAGTTTCGCCATCATGCTTCCGAACTCACCCGTGGAAATGGACCCGCCTTTCATGCGGTCCATGGATGTGTCGATGTACTTGTCGTTTTGCGAGACGACCTTGTAATGTTCCTGCCCGTCGACGTAGCTGAGTTGCGCAACGATTTTGTCGATCTTGCGATCGCGCCCGTCGTGAGGCCAGTAGATGTAACGGTCGGTCACCTGCAAACAAAGAAAGTTCGGCAGGCCCTTGGTGTAATTCTTTGCGTATTCGCGGAACATGTCCAGGATCGCTTCTTGCTTCACCGAGTCAGGCGGCGGAATCGGTATCGGCGTGTGTTCCTGGCTCAGCACCAGGGAGGGCTGATCTTGTTTCGTGGCTGGCGGGGTCTTCGGAGCGAGCTTTTCGGATTGGTCGCGCAGTTCCTGCAAGGCCTTTATCGTGCGCGCTCCGATTCCCATGCCCATCAGTTGCTCGATGGTTTCATCGTTCAGGCGCTCGCTCAGCTTTACATGCTTCAAATATTCGGCGATAGCCTTGTCATCGTGCTTCAAAGCCATCGATGACGTAATCATCTGTTTCAGCTGATCTAGGTTCATCTGCGTCTGGGCCTGCAGCGCCAGCGCGACGAACACAATCAGTAGACAGACACGGATCCTCATATCTTCATGATGACGTATAGGCCAGGACGAGGTGTCACAAAAGCGTCGTCGCCGTCGGCCGAAGCATTGTTAAGGTCTGTAAATCCTAGCTAACCTCACAGCTTTTCTTGCTTTTCGAGATAGAGGTTGATGTTGTAGATCGGGAATCCAAGCCGTATCCGCATTTGGACCGGCAGGCGGTCCGCATCGTCCGTCAGCCAGAGGTTCAGACGTCCCTTCCGGGAATAGATGACATTGTCGAAGACGTACGCCTCGTAGCGGATAGTCGCATAGGACTTGCCGTCGATGACGATGGTCTCCTTCTCTTGTGCCTCAATCCTCGCCAAGGCAAAACGCTTGCCATCGGTGATTGGCAACTGGATCGACTTCCCGGGTTCGAGTGCCAATGTTCGCAGCGCCGAGAGAGCGCCGGCGATCTCATGGGTACAGGCAGGTATGTCCAGCTCACGGTTCGTGACGTGATTGGTCACTAGATCATGCTCTTCGTAATGAACCTTCTTGCGCACTGGGTCGAAGTTTAGCGTGCTGTTGCGATTTCG
Source organism: uncultured Acidobacteriaceae bacterium (assembly GCA_963771305.1). Taxonomy (GTDB): domain Bacteria; phylum Acidobacteriota; class Terriglobia; order Bryobacterales; family Bryobacteraceae; genus CAJCIT01. Next base: position 397,557 of record CAVYTS010000012.1, on the reverse strand, counting down.
TTTTCCTTCTTGCGCCTTTAGCGTTGACGTGGCGGCGCAGAACTTCTCGTCGGTCCGCACTCCGTAGTCGTCATGCACCTCGTAGAGGCGCGTGACAACGCCGGCGCTCTCCAGTTTGATTTTCGTCTCCCAGGTGTGGCTTGAGATCGGCCCGAGTTCAACATCCGCGGTGCCTGCGGTGATCAGCCGCCATTCAATTCGATAGTGAAGCTTCTCATGGTACGGGAACCTGCCGGGTGCGCTGGTATCTGCCAAACTGTAGGGCATGGCCAGTGTGCAGCCGAGCGAAAACAACAAGATGAGAGGAGCGTGGGCACAGTTGAGTCGCAGAAGGGCGATCCGGGCGCATTCAAAGCGGGATGTCATGACCAAGGCTATAGGGTACAACGCGCGCCGTCGCGGCTGCACAGAATGTCGTTTGTGTTTCAAGTGTCGCAAATCCAAGAGACGTAATCGACCGGCAAGAATGCTCAACCAAATCAGTTCATGGTGAGTGCCGCTAGAAATCAATAGAGGAGAGCAGATCCGAGGGCTTTCGATTGAAAGCCCGGCAGATGGCGAGCATGCTCTCAATGCTCGGCAAATTTGCCCCGCGTTCGATGGAACTGATTTGGGACACGCTTAACTTGGTCGCCGTGGCCAGATCCTTGAGCGACCAATCGCGTTCGACGCGCAGTAGTTTGATGCGATGCCCGAGCCGTTCGCGCAATCGGTCTTGCTGTGTTTTGCCGAGCCTGTACTTTTCAATGGCGTTCTGGAGGGTTTGACGCAGTTGAACGAGCGAGAAGGGCTTTGAAAGGTAATCGAATACGCGCAGCTTGAATGTGGCGCGCATATCCTCAAGCGACGGATAACCGGTTACGATAATGATGCAAAGCTCCGGCCAGCGGGAGAGTAATTGCTCCACGACTTTGTCCCCGGTAAACTCGCCCATCTTCATATCGAGGAGCACGATATGCGGGAGGCGCTGCTCTGCTGCCTCCAGCAGTTCATCGGGGTGGGCGAACGCGCGAATCGACATACTGTCCTTCATCGCGCAGAAAGTCTTCGATGTAGGTCCGGAAATCTACATCGTCGTCGAGGACTGCGATCTCAACCAATCCGCTGGATTGTGCTGCAAGGTCGGTCATCTTCGTTTGCCGCCTCGCCTAAACCTGCGCCGGCAGGACTACTTCCAAGGAAGCTCCTCCTTCCGGACGATTCGACGCGGTGATCGTACCGCCGTGTTGCGTAATAATTCCCTCCGCCACTGTAAGGCCCAAGCCCGTTCCCCTTGCGTCCAGCCGGGACGAAACAAACGCTTCAAACAAATTCGGCAGCACGTGTGAAGGTATACCAGGACCATTATCCAAGACCACGCAGGAAATCCATGGCTTGCCGTTGAGTTGGACCGGCTTCGATTGGACCCGGACGATGCCTCCGGGTGGCACAGCCAGCAGGGCGTTACGCAACAGGTTTACGAATACCTGAATTAGGCGGTCGGCGTCGCCGACCACGGCTATCTTCTCCGGTACCGCGTTCTCAAAGCGGAGTTCCGCCGCCTTTTCATCGATGGCAACCAGGCTCCAGCTTTCATCGATCAGCGGCCTCAACTCGACAGCTTCCATGGTCTCGCGGCGAATCCGAGCAAAGTCCAGCAAGCTCTCGCTGATCTTGCGGAGGCGCTGTGTCACACGCAGCATGCGCCGGATCCTTTCACAAGTAACGGAATCCTGGCACGTCTCTTGAAGCTTCTCGATGGAGCCTTGCAACACGGCCAGCGGTGTGTTCAATTCATGCGCCACGCTGGTGCTGAGCAAGCCAAGACTGACCAGGCGGTCCTGCTCTTCCAGTTTCCGAAGCGCCGTGGCAAGATGGTCCTCTTGCTGCCTCAATTGCGCGACCGTCGCGTTGCGGGAGCGCATAATCTGGCCGATCTCGTCGCCGGGAATGTATAGTTCGTCGATCAATTCGTTCTCTCGATCGTCGCGCTGGGTTGCCTCGTCGGCGTTCAGCATTAGCCGCAAGGGTTGGTATACGTATTGCGGCATTATGGCGAATTCCATGGCGAGGATCGTAAGCACGTAAATCGCCCCCAGAGCGACGAATAGGGTGAGCCGAGCCTGCTGAACGGCATCCTCGTAAAAATACCTCGGAAGCCGCACCCGCCTAAACTCACCTGGGTTCTTTGCCAGACGAAACAGGCTCTCACGCCCTTGCTGCCAAGTCTCGTTTGGATGCGCCGCCAGGAATTGCTGGCCTTCCTCGCTAAGTCCCAAGTCGCGTGGCAGGCCCTCCCGGTAGTTGTAGATCTCCAATCCGCTGGGCTCACTGTTGTTCGTCATCGCGAGTTCGGCGGCGAAGATCTGCCCCACCATTTGCAGTTCGCGTTGCCGGGCGTCTGCAATTTTCTGGGCGAAACTCGGGATGACCGACAGGTACACCGAGACCGAGAGGATCAGAAAGAAGAGATTATGTAATACTACGAGTTTTGGCCGCACCTTCAGGTCGCCGAAGATCCGGACCAGTCTTTCGTACCCCCGTATTGCCCGATCCGTACTTTTGCGAGGACTGGTCAAGAATTTCTCCCTAGGCCGTAAAATTTTCGGTTATTATAGAAAAGTTGTCTCTAGGGCAACATCGAAGGAATTGTCGAGGACACAAGCCCGTAATGGCGGCATTCTTCCCTAAAACAATCGACCGGTATATCAAGATTCTTGGTGTGGCGCTTAGCATTGGCGCGATATTGGGCGTCGCCGGCTTCACCTACTTTACTTCGCCGACGTACATAAAGACTGGCTACACTCCCGAACAGCCGGTGCCCTACAGCCATAAGCTCCATGCCGACAATCTTGGCATGGATTGCTATTACTGCCATTACACCGTGTATAAAGCGGCGTTTGCGGCCGTTCCGACCTCCGAAACTTGTATGAACTGTCATGCGAGGGTTAAGCCCACCAGCCCGCTCCTGGAGCCAGTCCGTCAGAGCTATGCCACCGGACAACCGGTGCAGTGGGTCAAAGTCCACCGCCTGGCCGACTACGTCTACTTTAATCACAGTGCCCACGTAGTGGCAGGGGTGAGCTGCGTGAGCTGCCACGGTCGCGTCGACCAGATGGTTCAAGTGAAGCAGGTCAAGCCGCTTAACATGGACTTCTGCCTCGAATGCCACCGCAACCCCGCTCCCTATCTGCGCCCAGCCAATCTCGTCACGAAGCTCGACTGGACTCCGGACCGCGACCCCGCGGAAATCGGTCGCGAAATCATCGCCCAGAAACATATCAATCCGCCGGTGAATTGTAACGGCTGTCATCGGTAGGAGCCTGGGTGAATGCTGAAGAAACTTCAAAGCCTCGAGACACAAAACGGGAATCACGGCTCCAATGGTTGCGAAACCCAAGGTCCTAAATCAACGATGACGAGCAACGATCTTACGCAGATCTCACTTCCTCAGGCCACCGGGAAGCGCTATTGGCGAAGCCTCGATGACCTGTCCCAAACGCCTGAATTCCGCGAATGGGTGGGCCGTGAGTTCTCGAACGCCCCTGACCTGCTTGATGGCGGCTCACGACGGAACGTGCTGAAGCTCATGGCGGCATCCTTTGGCCTGGCGGGTCTCACCGCCTGTCGCCGTCCGGTCGATCACATCCTCCCGCAATCCAAGGGTATTGAAAATTACATCCCTGGTAAGCCCTATTTCTACAGCTCGGTGTTCACGCTGAATGGCGAAGCCATGGGCGTGCTGGTGGAAACGCATAGCGGACGGCCCACCAAGATCGAAGGCAACCCGGACCATCCATATAGCCTCGGTGCCTCGACTTCACTCGCGCAGGCCTCGGTATTGAGTCTGTACGATCCGGACCGGTTGCAGCACGTTCTCCAAGACGGCAAGGCCTCCAGTTGGGAAGACTTCGACAAGTTCGCCAAGGGCGAACTGAGCGCCGCGAAGCTCGGTCAAGGCGAAGGCCTGGGCTTCCTTTCGAGCACCGTCATCTCGCCTTCCTACAAGGCGCTCAAGGCTGAGGCGCTGAAGAAATATCCGAAAGCAACCTGGGTCGAGTTCGATCCCTTCGCTCCGGAGCAGACACTCGAAGCAATCAAGATCGCCTTTGGTCAACCTCTGACTGCGCATTATGCCTTCGATAAAGCGGCAGTCATCGTGGCGATTGGCAGCGATTTCCTGGGCAACGATGCGAAGACTGTGCTGCCAACCAAGCAGTTCTCGAAGAACCGCAGGTTAGGAGAAGGCGCTGTCGAAGCGTCCATGAACCGGCTTTACTCCATTGAGAGCCACTTCTCCCTCACTGGCGCCAACGCGGATCATCGTCTCCGCCTAAGAACGACCGAGATCCCTGCTTTTGTCGAGCAGCTCGCGGGTGCTATTGAAGGAAGGCAGCCGTCCGGCATTGAGAAGCAGGTCAAGTGGATTAATGCGCTTGCCAAGGATCTGACCGCCAACAAGGGTAAGTCGATTGTGGTCGGCGGGCCGGGTCTCCCTGTGGAGACGCAAGCGCTGCTGTTTGGGATCAACCAACTTCTTGATAATCTCGGCGCCACGATCACTTTCACCAAGCCGGTTGCGGATGTCGATAACTCCGGCTCCGCCGCGCTGAAGACCCTCGCCGAGCAGTTAAACTCGGGCATGACGAAGGCGCTGGTGATTCTGGGTGGCAACCCTGTATTCACCGCACCCTACGATCTGCATTTTGGCGAGGCCGTCAAGAAGGCCGGCGCCAGCATCTATCTCGGCCCAGATGCCAACGAGACCGCTGACGTATCCAGGTGGACAATTCCGGAAGCACACTATCTCGAAGCATGGGGTGACGCGGCGTCCTCCGACGGCACAGTTGCTATCCAGCAACCGCTGATTCAGCCGCTCTTCGGAGGTAAGTCGGCGTCCGAGTTCGTGGCGTATCTGATCGACTCCAACGACCAGCGCGGTTACGACATCGTCAAGAACTACTGGAAATCGCAGGGGCCCGCGGCTGGCGCAGCGAAGGGCTGGGAAAAGGCGCTGAACGTTGGCGTGGTCGAGGGGACCAAGGCCGCTGAAGCCACCAAGGTAACGTTGGACCTGGCGAAGGTGAAGGCGGCTGCGGCGGCATTGCCCAAGACTTCCGGCGATCTGGAAGTCACGTTCCATCCGAGCTTCACCGTTTTCGATGGCTCCTATGCCAACAACGCGTGGGCTCAGGAGCTTCCCGACCCGATCACGAAATTGGTATGGGGCAACGTGGCGCTGCTCAGTCCAAAGACGATGAAAGATCTGGGGCTGAAAGATGGCGATGTCGTCAATCTGAAGCGCGGCAGCTTCATCGTGGAGATGGCGGTTGCCGCACAACCCGGCCACGCCGACCAGTCGATTTCCGTCTTCCTCGGCTATGGCCGCGAGAAGTGCGGGCGCGTCGGCAAGGGTGTTGGCTTTAACGGCTATCCGTTGCGAACAACGGGTGCCTACTACTTGGCGACGGATATCGCGCTCGAGAAGAGTGGGGGTAAGGTTGAGTCCTTAGCGACTACCCAAGGCCACAGCTCGATGGAAGGCCGGCCCATCGTCCGCGAAGCCTCTCTCGCGGATTACAAGAAGGATCCGGGCTTCCCCGAAAAGGCCGTTGAAGTTCCCAAACTGATCCAGCTCTATCCGGACAAGACGTACGACACCGGAAACCAGTGGGGCATGGCCATCGATCTGACGGCTTGCACCGGTTGCACTGCCTGCACGATTGCCTGCCAGGCGGAGAACAACATTCCGGTGGTCGGCAAAGACCAGGTGATGCGTGGACGCGAAATGCACTGGATTCGCATCGACCGTTACTACACGGGCGACGAAGCCGAAGCCGAGGTCGTGACGCAGCCAGTGCCTTGCATGCAGTGCGAGAACGCTCCGTGCGAGAACGTTTGTCCGGTGGCTGCTACGGTACATAGCGACGATGGCTTGAATGCCATGACTTACAACCGCTGTGTCGGTACTCGGTATTGCATGAACAACTGCCCGTTCAAGGTGCGCCGGTTCAACTTCTTCAACTTCCATCGGGATATCGAGGAAATCGAAAAGATGGTCTTCAACCCGGACGTGACAGTCCGCATGCGAGGCGTCATGGAGAAGTGCACCTACTGCATCCAGCGCATACAAGAGACCAAGATTGCCTATAAGACGGCTGGCATCCGGCCCGGACCGGATGGCCGGATTCCGTATAAGGACGGCGCGATCCAGTCTGCATGCCAGCAAACATGCCCGGCAGACGCGATTGTCTTTGGCGATATTCGGGATCCCGAGAGCCGGGTCTCAAAGCTGAAGAAGCAGGACCGTAACTACGCAATGCTGGCTGAGTTGAACGTGCGGCCGCGCACGACCTACCTCGCCAAAGTTAGAAATACCAATCCGGAGTTGGCATAGATGGCAGACCTGGCGATTGATCTGCAGGCAGAACTGAACCCGCCCCTGGTACTCGGCAATCCGAGTTATCACGAGGTTACCGAACAGATTAGCGAAATCACGGAGTGGGAAACTCCGAAGGCCTGGTACGTGATGACCGCGATCACCGGCCTCATTACGCTGAACTTGATCGGCATGCTGACTTACCTGGTGGCCCGCGGCATCGGCGTGTGGGGCAATAACTCCCCGGTCGGTTGGGCCTGGGACATTACTAACTTCGTTTTCTGGATCGGTATCGGCCACGCCGGTACGCTGATTTCGGCCATCCTTTTCCTGTTCCGGCAAAAATGGAGAAACTCCATCAATCGTTCAGCCGAGGCGATGACCCTGTTCGCGGTGGCGTGTGCGGCCATTTTCCCGCTCTTTCATACCGGCCGGCCTTGGCGCGCCATCTACTGGCTGTTCCCAATCCCCAACACGTACCTCAATATGTGGCAGAACTACCGGAGTCCTTTGGAATGGGACGTTTTTGCGGTTACCACGTACGGAACGGTGTCACTGCTCTTCTGGTACACGGGGCTTGTTCCCGATCTGGCCACTCTACGCGATCGGGCGATTACCCCAATTCGCAAGACAGTGCTGGGCCTGATGTCGCTTGGCTGGCGGGGATCCGCCACGCATTGGCGCCATTACGAAAAGGCGTACATGATTCTGGCCGGCATCTCCACGCCCCTCGTGCTCTCGGTTCACACCATCGTTAGCTTCGACTTTGCAGCTTCTGTGCTGCCCGGCTGGCACACCACGATTTTTCCACCGTATTTTGTCGCGGGAGCCATCTTCTCGGGATTCGCGATGGTGATGACGCTACTCCTGATCAGCCGCTGGCTGCTGCACCTCGACAACCTGATCACGATTAAGCATCTCGAGAATATGAATAAGATCATTCTCGCGACGGGCTCCATTGTCGGTTACGCTTACGCGACTGAATTCTTCATCGCCTGGTACAGCGGCAATCCCTACGAGAAGTTCACGTTCATTAACCGAGCGCTGGGACCATACTGGTGGGCTTATTGGACGATGATTACCTGCAACGTCATCATCCCGCAGCTGTACTGGTTTAAGAAGATCCGCGTCAGCCTCCCGATCATGTTCGTGATCTCCATCACGACCAACATAGGCATGTGGTTCGAGCGTTTCGTAATCATTGTGACCTCGCTGCATCGGGACTTCCTGCCATCGTCCTGGGGATACTTCCGGCCAACAATCGTAGACATCATGACGTTCGTAGGAACGTTTGGGCTGTTCCTCACCTTGTTCCTGTTATTTGTGCGCTTCCTGCCCATGATTGCGATCTCGGAAGTGAAGGGCATGATGGCCACCAGCAAGGCTCAGCACTAGGGAGCGGAGAGCAGATATGGGATTCCTCGGATCACAAAAACAACTGGAAGGCAGCTTCTACGGCGCAGTCGGAACATTTGACGGCGACCGGGAACTGGTGCAGGCCATCGAGAAGATCCGGCGTCAAGGCTACTCAAAGCTTGAGGCCTACACGCCCTTTCCAATTCACGGGATCGACGAAGCGCTGGGCGCCCGGCAGTCGCGGCTCGGCTGGTTCGTAGTCTGCTGCGGCCTCACTGGAACGACCATAGCCGCGACCTTCATCTGGTGGGCGAGCTCCATTAGTTATCGACTAACAATCGGTGGCAAGCCGCCGTTTGACATCACGTTCTCGGTGCCGATTATGTTCGAGGTCACCATTCTTCTCTCCGCCTTTGCCTCCGTGTTTGGAATGTTTGGGCTCTGGAATAAGCTGCCTCAGCTCTATCACCCGATCTTTAATTACAGCAACGCGGAACGGATCAACGACGATGCCTTTGTGCTTGCCATCGAAGCAGAAGATCCGCGTTTCGATCCTCAGGAGTGCATCAAGGTGCTTCAATCAGCTGGTGCTCGCATGGTTGAGGTGGTGGAGAACTAATGATTCGTCCAGATATCAAAAACGGTGGGCAAATATTGCTGCGCTGCGCCGCGGGGACGCTGTTGCTGGCCGGCGTGCTTTCTGTCACGTCTTGCGCAGGTTCAACCTCGCGTGAACCCCAGATCCAAATCTTTAACGACATGCGCCAGCAGCCGAAGTTTCAGCCACAGTCGCCGGCAGAATTCCAGTCCTGGGCGGATGGACGATCCGAGCGCCGTCCCATAGTTGGCACGATTCCACGCGGCCAGTTCGAAGGTTCCGACGAAATCTTCTACAGCGGAGTCTCAAACGGAAACTACATCACGACGAATCCACTGAAGATAACGCCGGCGGTCCTGGAACTGGGCCAAATGCGATTCAACACCTACTGTCAGCCATGTCATGGCCGGCTGGCGAACGGGAAAGGCATCGTGGGTGTCAGGGCGGCAACCTGGATTGCGTCGAGCTTGGTTGACGATCGGGTCATGGCATTCGTCGACGGCGACTTTTTCGATGTGATCTCGCATGGCCGCCGTTCGATGCCGGCGTATCGCTACCAGATTACGGCCAGTGACCGCTGGGCGATCATTGCGTACGTTCGTGCTCTCCAACGGGCTTCGCACGCAACCATCGAAGACGTGCCGCAGGACCTGAGGTCCGAACTTCACTAGGATGGCGACCGAATAAAAATGGAACACGGGCAAGCAAATCACGATAGCTACTACCTGCCGGAATCAGCATGGCAGAAGGGTCGCAACATCCTTGTCGGCATGGCTGCATTGGGCTGGATCCTCTCCATCGCGGGATTGTTTGTAGACCGGCAGCAGTTCTTCTTCTCGTACTTGGCAGCGTTCTTTTACTTCTTAGTCATCACCGCCGGCTCACTTTTCTTTGTGAAGGTCCAGTATCTGACCGGCTCGGTTTGGAGCGTAACGGTACGGCGTCTCATGGAAAACATCAGCGTTGGCATGGTCTGGGCCGCTCTGCTTTTTATCCCGATCATCTTTGGCATCGGTGATCTCTATCAGTGGTCGCATCCGAACATCGTCAAGGCCGACGAAATTATGGAAGGCCGCGCCACGTACTTTGGTTACCCCTTCTTCTTCGCCCGCGTGATCGCATACTTCGCCAGCTGGTGCTTCTTCAGCCTTCGCATCTACAGGCGGTCGATCGACATGGATCGGTCTGGCTCTGTACTCAACATCCTCAAGGCCGAGAGTTTGAGCGCCCCTGGCTTACTGCTTTTGTTTCTCACCGTATCCTTGGCTGCCGATGACTGGATTATGTCTCTGCAGCCGCACTGGTACTCCACGATGTGGGGCGTGTACTGCCTGGCCGGTGGTGCGCTGGCCTTCATGTCGGCCATGACGCTGATTTCAATTGGCCTTCGCAAAAACGGCTATCTGACGAACACGATCACGGTGGAGCACTTGCACGATCTGGGCAAGTGGATGTTCGCTCTGACCGTGTTTTGGACCTACATCGCGTTCAGCCAGTACATGCTGATCTGGTATGCCAACCTGCCGGAAGAGACCATCTTTTTCTATAACCGGATGCAGGGCAGCTGGCTTTATATCAGTCTGCTGCTGGTGTTCGGCCATTTCATTTTTCCGTTCTTTCTGCTGCTGGCGCGTGGTGCGAAGCGAAGCCTGCCGATCCTGACACTGGCGGCGACCTGGCTCGTGTTCATTTGCTACGTGGATGTGTACTGGATGGTGATGCCGGTGCTCCACCCGCAGGGCATCGCCCCCCACTGGCTCGATTTGACGACGCTGCTCGCGGTTGGAGGCACCTTCGCCTTTGGCTTCTGGCTGCGTCTGCGCAAAACAGCAATGATCCCGGTCGGTGATGTCCGCTTAGAGCGTTCGCTGGCCTTTAAGAATATGTAGGTGGCAATTCGATAGGTAGAGCTATGGACCCAAACGAGCACATAGAACCTGAAGTTCCAATCCAGGAAGAGATCCAGGTGGAAACCGGTTACGACAGGCAGGAGCCGCCGGCTGGCCTGATCGCGGGACTGTCGCTCTCCACCTTTCTAGCGTTGATCGCCGTGATTCTTGGAGTTCGCGCCTACTTCGACTACACCAAGCAGCAGTACGAGGAAAAGGTCGGTCAGGCCGTGGCAGAGGACTTGAAGAACCTTCGCAACAACGAAGATGAGGCCCTGAACTCCTATAAGGTCGTGGATAAAGACAAAGGCGTCGTCCGGATTCCTATTCGGCGTGCGATGGAATTAATCGCGAAGGAATCGGCCGAGGGAAGGTTGAAATACGAGCAGAAAGAGTATCCGGTGAAGAGCCCGACGTCAGGCGGCAGCGCTCCCGGCGATGTAACTGGTAAACCCGCGCCGGCGGCAGCAGCTCCGGTGAAAGCTACGAATGGCAGTAACGGTAACTCTCCCGCGGGCAACTAAATTCGTTCGCTTGGTCGCTTTGGCGGCCTTGCTGGGTGGCATCACCACTTCCGCGGTGTTCGCGGAGCAGCCGACCCCGTACGAATTGCAGGGGGTGAGAGTTGATGAAGAGGTCGGAAAGAGGATTGACCTCAACCTTGAGTTTACGAATGAAAGAGGTTATCCGGAACCGCTGGCGAACTTTTTTGACAAGGGCAAACCGGTAATCCTGAACCTGGTGTATTACACCTGTCCGATGTTGTGCAACCTGGTGTTGAACGGACAGGTTGAGATGTTACGGCAGATCCCATGGACGCCGGGCGAACAGTTCAACGTCGTGACCATCAGCATCAATCCGAGCGAGACGTTCGACTTGGCTGTGAAGAAGAAAGCTGTGTACCTGACCAGTTACGACAGACCGGCGCCGGGCTGGCACTTTATGACCGATTATCACGGTAACGCCAAGAAGCTCGCGGAGCAACTGGGCGACCATTATCGCTGGGATGAGCCGAGTCAGCAGTTTGCCCATGCCGCGGTAATCTTCATCCTCACTCCGGCAGGGGTTATCTCGCGTTATCTGTACGGTATTAAGTTCAAATCTCGAGACGTGCGGCTGGCCTTAACCGAGGCGAGCAACGATAAATTCGCCTTCAGCGTGGATCGGCTGCTGCTCTACTGCTTTCATTACGATCCCAAGGCGCGCTCTTATACCTTGTTTGCCACGAACGCTATGCGCGCTGGCGGGATTGTGTGCGTGCTCTTGATGTTCTTTTTTGTGCGGCGGATGCTGCGGGCGGAGCGCCAACGCGCCCGGCTGTTGCTGTCGCATTAGCTGGCGAATGGGATCGCACCGCGGCGATGGTTTTGAGTTTCGCTATCTACGGTTTGTGTGGGTTATGGGTTCAGCGCGTGCCGGGGAAGTTGTGCCGCGCGGCGCTTTGATGAGAGAGCAATATCAACATGGAATGGCTTAGATCACTCGTTCTTCCGCCTCAAGGGTCAGCATTTGCGTCGCAGGTTGACGATCTGTACATGTTCCTGATCTGGCTCAGTCTATTTTTCTTCTTATTGATTGCCGGGTTGGCGATTTATTCCGCGATCCGTTGGCGTCACAAGCCCGGCGATGTCACGCCCCACACCACCCACAACACGACTTTGGAGATCACCTGGACCATCATTCCACTGTTCCTGGTGATTATGATTTTTTTCTGGGGCTTCAAAGGCTATCTCGCAGCGTCCACTCCTCCCGGTGATGCTACCGAAATTCAGGTCACTGCGCAGAAGTGGAATTGGACGTTTGAATATCCGGACGGAAACCGTGCCATCAACGAGCTGCATATCCCCCTGGGAAAACCAGTTAAGTTCATCATGTCCTCGCAGGACGTTATCCATGACTTCTTCGTGCCTGACATGCGCGTGAAGCACGACATTCTGCCGAATCGCTACACGGAAGTCTGGTTCACGCCCACCGTTCCAGGCAAACATCACGTGGAGTGCGCGGAATACTGCGGAAAAGGTCACTCCGACATGGCTGCGACGATTTACGTCGACACCCCGAAGGAATATGACAAGTGGCTGGAAACAGGGGGCGTAGATCCGAATATGCCACTCCCCCAAATGGGCGCGCTGCTCTATCAGACAAAGGGGTGCGCTACCTGCCACTCCATCGACGGCACGCGGGGTACGGGGCCCAGTTGGAAGGGCGTGTATGGGTCCTCGCAGCAGCTATCGGATGGCACTAGCGTGATGGCCGATGAGAACTACATCCGCGAATCAATTCTCGTGCCCGGCGCGAAGGTTGTTAAAGGGTATGACAACGTCATGCCGGTGTTCCAGGGTTTACTTCGTGACCGCGAAGTAAATGCATTAGTTGCGTATATCAAGACGCTAAAGTAGAAAAGGTTAACCATGGCAGACGTAATTTCAGCACCTAGCGCGCACGGGACCGAGTCCCACCATGCCAGCTACTTAGTAGAGCCGAAGGGACTCAAGAGCTGGCTCACCACCGTTGACCACAAACGGCTCGGCATCATGTACCTGGCTTCCATCTCGTTTGCGTTCTTCCTGGGCGGTATTTTCGCGCTGCTGGTCCGCCTCTCTCTGCTTAACCCGAAGCACGTCATTTTCGGGCATGTTCTGATGAGCGCCGAAACGTACAACAAGGCGTTTACCTTACATGGCGCCATCATGGTCTTCCTCTTCATCATTCCGTCCATTCCGGCCGCGATGGGCAATTTTGTCCTGCCGCTTATGTTGGGCGCAAAAGACGTCGCCTTTCCCCGCCTGAACTTATTCAGCTATTACATTTATGTGACGGGTGCGGTGATGGCCCTCAGCGCGCTGGTACTGGGCGGCGTCGACACCGGCTGGACGTTCTACACGCCTTACAGCACCACCACCGATGGTCCGGTTGGGCTCATGACCATGGCCGTTTTCGTCCTTGGCTTCTCGTCCATCTTCACCGGCATCAACTTCATCGCCACCATTCACAAGCTTCGTGCCCCAGGCATGGGCTGGTTCGACATGCCGCTGTTTTGCTGGGGCATTTATTCCACCGCTCTGATTCAGGTTCTCGCAACCCCCGTTTTGGCGATCACGCTGGTCCTCATGTTGATGGAACGCGTGTTCAACATCGGTATCTTCGACGCTCGCCTCGGCGGCGATCCGGTCCTCTTCCAACACTTTTTCTGGTTTTACTCTCATCCGGCCGTGTACATCATGATTCTGCCCGGCATGGCCATCATCAGCGAAATCATCCCCGTATTCTCGCGCAAGACGATTTTCGGTTATCGCATGATCGCTTTCTCGAGCGTGGCCATCGCGCTGATCGGCTTCCTGGTTTGGGGTCACCACATGTTCGTCGCCGGTGAATCGCAGTTGGCCGTAGTGGTGTTTTCAGCCCTAACCTTCCTTGTCGCCATTCCTTCCGGCATCAAGGTGTTTAACTGGCTGGCTACCATGTGGCGTGGCTCCATCTCGCTCGAGACGCCGATGTTGTACGCCATCGCCTTCCTGCTGCTTTTCGGAATCGGCGGCTTGACGGGCATCTTCCTTGGCGCACTGTCCACCGACGTCCATCTCACGGACACTTACTTTGTTGTGGCCCACTTCCACTACGTCATGATGGGCGGCACGGTGATTGCCTTCCTCGGCGGCCTTCATTACTGGTGGCCGAAGATGACGGGCCGGATGTACAACGAGCGGCTCGGTCAAATTGGCGCCGTGATTGTATTTATCGGCTTTAATGCGACCTTCTTCCCGCAGTTCATCATGGGCGGCCAAGGCATGCCGCGCCGGTATTACAACTATCTGGACCAGTACCAACCGATGCATGCATTCTCCACGGTTGGCTCCTGGATTCTGGCATCCGGCCTTTTCCTGACGCTCTTCTACTTGCTTGCTTCTCTCCGAAAGCCCGCCGATGCACCGAAGAATCCTTGGGGTGGCAAGACCATGGAGTGGCTAGCTGATTCGCCGCCGATTCCGTTCAACTTTGAGGGACAACCCGTCGCAACGCACGGCCCGTACGATTTTTCGCCGGTTACCAAACACTAGGGACTACTCACCGAATGAGCTCACTATCTCAACCAATCGAGGGGCACGATCCGCACGCGGTAGCCGCGCACGATCATCACGATCCCACGCTCCAGCATCACTTCGCTACGAAGGAGCAACAGTTCGATACCAGCAAGATCGGTATGTGGCTTTTTCTGGCTACGGAAATCCTGATGTTCGGCGGCCTATTTGCCGGATTTACCTTAATGCAGTCCCGATTTCCCGAGGCCTTTCTCCTCGCTCACGAACACCTGAGTAAGCCGCTCGGCTCGTTAAATACCGTGGTGCTGCTGGTGAGTAGCTTCACCATGGTGATGGCCGTTCATAAAGCGCGCACAGACAAGAAGAAAGAGTTGGTCCGGTATCTTATCGCGACGATTACTTGCGCCTGCATCTTCTTGGTCGTGAAATATTTTGAGTATTCCGCTAAGTTCGAGCACGGTCTCTTGCCGGGTCATTACTTCACTTACAAAGAAGACCCCACCGGCCATCAATTCATCTTCTTCAGTTTCTACTTCATGATGACGGGGCTTCATGGCTTCCACATTCTGGTCGGCGTTTTCATATTGATTTGGATCACCGTGCGTTCTAGTCGAGGCGAGTTCACCAGCAACTACTACACTCCGGTTGATCTGGTCGGTCTTTACTGGCACTTGGTCGATCTGATCTGGATTTATCTCTTCCCGTTGCTTTACCTGATCAAATAGCGCCGGGCATATAGACGAAGGACTTTTTCATGACCGAAGACACCGCAATACTAGCCGAACAAACCCACGCGTCAAGCCACGACGATCACGATGCCAAAGCGCCGCGCACCTACGTTCTTACGCTAATGGCACTTCTGACGCTGACCGTAATCACGGTCGGTGTTTCCTATATCGACTTCGGCGGCGGCAACATTGTCGTCGCAGTAACAGTGGCCACCATCAAGGCGTTCCTGGTGGGCCTCATTTTCATGCATCTGCTCCGCGATAAGCCGATCAATGCGATTATTTTCTGCGCAGCCTTCCTGTTTTTGAGCCTCTTGTTCTTGTTCACTTTCCTAGATGAAGGCAGCCGCAACCCGATCGTCACCACGAACCCACCTGCCGGAAGCATGCCGCCGCCCAACATGGCAGTCGCCACGGCCATCGACGGAAAGCCCATTGGCACTGAGGTGAAAAAACCCACGCCAGCCCTCTCGTCCGCGCCAGCCTACGCAAACGGTATTCCGGCCGGTGCTCCCGTCACCACCGGTCCTGCTGCTACAGCTCAGAGCGCAGAGCCTCCGAAGAAGTAAGGGTGCCGGCTTTCCCGATCCGGCGGCGACATTGATCGGAACAAAGCCCTGTGATCATCCGCCAAACTACGGTACACTACCTCTGCTCGCGGGTCTATGATTTCGTGGGCAGAAAAGACAAAACTTTGAAAATACATCTTGGATGCTTGCTTCTCTGGATCGGGGCCATTTGTGGTCCACATGCCGCTACAGTCTTTGCGCAGGATGACCCCCCTGAGATGCAAGTCATCGGCGACCCAAAGCCAATGTACGCCGTGCTCCCGCCGCGACTGCGGGCCGACGTCGCGCTACCATCGGCCGCGCTTCCGACATGGAATGGGTCCTTTTTATACAAAGGAACGGACTATACCTACAACATGGTGGGTACCCATCCTTCCACGAATACTTCAACCACGGTTCCTGTTTTCATAATCCCGATTAAGGTGGTCGTCACGCACGCTGGAACGCAATATACTTTTAACCCAACCAGCGTGCTATCGGACGGAAAGACCGTCATCAGAAGTACGATTCTTTCGCCCGTCTTCGATTCGACCACGACGTACATCCAGGGTGGCGTGAACGTCGGTAAGACACAGTATGTTGACGCGTTCCAGCGAGCCAACTTCTGGAGCCATGTCCAGGCCGCTCCGAGTTATCATCTATTGCTGGGGAAGCCGACCCTTCTACCGGAACAAACCCTCACGGTTCCAGCCAGACATGGAACAGTCATGTCCGTGTTCGGTATCACCGTGGGAGCGGTGGACATCAACTACTTTGACGCGCAGGTACAGACGATTATCAGTACGTTTGCCCAGATTCAGCCAGACTCCCTGCCCATCGCACTAACCTACGACGTTTACTTGACGCAGGCGGGGGGCTGCTGCATCGGCGGCTATCACAGCGCGGAAGGTAGCGCGGCTGGCGCTCAGGCTTACATGCACTTTACTTACGTTGACAAAGCCGGCGCCTTTTCCGAGGATGTGTCGGCGCTATCACACGAAGTCGGCGAGTGGGCAGATGATCCTTACGGAACCAACAACTCGCCCTGTGGAGTCCTCGAGGTGGGCGATCCGCTGGAGGGGGCAGTTAACTACGGCGACTACCCATACACCGTGAACGGCTTTACCTACCACTTGCAGGACTTGGCGCTGCTACCCTACTTCGGGGAACACCCGAGCACCTCGGTGAACAACTGGTTTTCGTTCCAGGGCGCCAGCCTGACGGTGTGCGCGAACGGCAGCTAGAGATCCAGACGGGCCGTTAGCTCTTGCGTCTTGTGGCGCCTTTCGGTAATGACGCTCGCCCTGGATTCGTGAAACGACGGCGCCCCTGGGCGCGGCCCTTTACTTTCTTAGGGCTAGTGCTGGGCGATGCTTAGCAGGTTTCCGTCGGGATCCTTGAACCATGCGATCTGGGCGCCACCCGGAGCCGTCCAGATGCTCAACTCGTGCTGGTCATTCAGTCCCGGGAATCGCTCGAATTGCACACCGCTCTGCTGGAGCGATTTTACTGTCTCCGCAATGTCGACTACTCGCCAACCTAGAACCGTGTAAGGTGCGGCAGCGACCTGTGGCACAACAGTAACGCGCAGCATGGTTCCTTCGGCGTCAAACACCAGTGCGAATGGCAGTTCCTCGCTGACCAGCGTCAGCCCCAGTGCGTCCCGATAAAAGTTCTTCGCCCGACCCGGATCGCTTACGCCGACAAATGCCGTCAGTTTTGATGCGCTTAACATTTTCCCCTCGATCGTAACAATTTCCGGTGCTCACGAACGCCAGTTGACTCCCCACTGTTCCCGGAGATCGACCGGTATGCTGAAGCTGGGCCGATTTCCGCCGCGCCCAACGTAGACAATAGACTCTACAATCAGCTGACCAACGTGCTCCGCGAGTACGCTGAATGCCTTCGAACGTTCCAGCAGCGCGCTGGCTTCGAAACCGAGCGCCCGTAGAGGCGCAGCCAGAGCCGTTTCCCAGGAAGGTTCTTCGACGCCCAGCCAGCTCGCCCACGTCGCACCAAGGAAGCACCGGATCAGCAGCGGCGCCGCATGGCTGAAGACGTCTCCGGGTAACGTCGAGGCCATCATGTCAACCAGGGCCTTGGTCAATGCCTGACCCTCCGGGCACGGCCGGAACTGGTGGGCTGCGATCTCATCAGCGAGTCCTTTTGCGCTTGGGACATCCCTGGGCAGCAACTCGGGTTGGATGCCCATTAGGTGACCGACAATCAGCCAGCAATGCAGGAACGCTTCGCGTTCGGCCGGTGTGACTTCCACGCCCAGCTTGTCAAGCCCGTCGAGAGCGATCCAGGAAAACGACATCAGCGTCCCGGCCAGGTCTTCCTGGTTCACGGGCACTCCGAAGTCAGTCTTCCATTGTGGTGCGGTCGGAGCCAACAGGCGAATCGCAGCGTGCATCAGGCGGACCTTCTGAATCGTGCGACGGCCGCGCCCCTGGTCCGTCGTCAAGCCCCCGGCTTGCATGACATCGACCAGCAGTTGCGCCGTCTCGATAACTCGCCTTGTCGGGTTGCTGGCAAGGCGGGTGGTCAGGGCCAGAACCTGAACTCCATTTTTGCCGAGATAGCAGAAGGGCAGCGAGTAACAATACAGCACCAGGATCAGCTTTGTCCCGTATCGCCAGAAGAGTTGCTCGCCAGTTTGAATCAGTTGTGCATCGGCCCATGCCGGCAAGACGTCGGTCTGCGCAAGGTAATCGCGAACAATCGCCGGCAAGCTCTCCGGAGGCGGATATTCATTCGCGACCATGTTCCTCATCAGGTCGTTGACAGCGGCAACGTCGCCGTCTCTGAAGAGCTCCGTGACCACCCGGTCGGCCACCGGGTCCCCTACTTGTCGCATCTGCTCAAGGAATGGAACGGTCCACATCGGGGGCAGGTTTAGAACAGGATCGGGCACAGCGCAACTATAGCTCACTGACCGCAGCTATTGCCGCATGTCCAGCCACGCGCGCATCATTCGCGTCACGAGTTGGGAAGCGTCCTGCTGAACAAAATGTCCGGCCCCCGGAACGGTCACCAGCGTGAGATCTTTCTCGACCCAATTCCAGGTTCCGTCCAGCGCGCCCGGTAACAAGGCCGTGTCGGCTAAACCGTGGAACATCAGGACCGGCGCCTGCACCTTCACGACCGGAGAGGTGTCCTCCTTGTGCGGCTCACGAGGGTAGTTGCGTTTGTAGTAGTTCAGCATGGCAGTGAAGCTTGACCGGTGGAAGGCCTCAATGTATTCCTTCTTTGCCTCGGGGTCCTTCACCCAGCCGGCAAGCGCCTCGGCTGTCAGCTTCTGCTCTGCGCCCTCCTGCTGGAACATTCGGGCGTACGCCGCATTCTTCGCCTGCTGCGAATCTGGCTTTGCCAGTTCGCGGGCAATTCCCCTTGGGTGCGGCAGGTTGAGGATAATCAGCTTGTCCGTCATCTGCGGAATGTTCATCGCGAACTGCCACGCCACCACGCCGCCCCAATCGTGGCCGACAATAATCGCCTTGTTTTTGCCGAGGCTCTTGATCACGGCCACCACGTCGCCCACCAACAGCCGCATGTCGTAGTTCTCCACACCCTCGGGCTTATCGCTCAGGTTATAGCCTCGCTGGTCAATCGCCACTACCTGGTATTTATCGGCGAGGCCAATCATTTGGTCGCGCCACGTATACCAGAAGTCCGGAAAACCATGAATCATCACCACCAGCGGTCCTGATCCGAGACTCGCGTAGTGAATCTTCACCCCATTGCTGTCCGCGTAGCCGTTCTGAACACGGGTCTCGATGTCAGTCGCCCCAACCTCAGGTGAGGCTGGGGATGTTGCGTCCAGGGTAAAGCCCGCGGCAAGTGCCACAAGGAACAGAAGTCGAAAGCGTTTCATGAGGTTGCTTCCGGGGAGTATAGCGAATGGCAGCCCGATTTAAGTGGCCTCGGACTGGACAGCTTCCTCGGCGTCTTTCGCCTGAATTTCTTCTTCTTTGTATTGCAATTGGTAGAGCTTGTAATAGATGCCGCGCAAAGCCAGCAGTTCCTGATGTGTTCCCATCTCGCGCAGTTGCGCTTTGTGCATCACCAGGATTCGATCTGCGCTTTGAATCGTGGATAGCCGATGCGCGATCACCAGCGAAGTCCGTCCCTGCACTAACCTTGACATTGCCTCCCGGACGCGCAACTCGGTTTCGGTATCCACGCTCGAAGTTGCTTCATCCAGAATCAGGATCCGAGGGTTATGCGCCAAGGCTCGAGCGAAACTCATCAACTGCTTTTGGCCGGTCGAGAATCCGTTGCCACGTTCTCTTACGGGCTCATCGAACCGTGCCGGCAGCTGGTTCACAAAATCGAGAAGATTCACTTGTTCCGCAGCTGCCGTAACGTCCTCGGTGGTGATCCGCTCGGTTCCCAGCCGGATGTTCGTTCCGATCGTACCCATGAACAGATAAGGGTCTTGTAGAACGACTCCGAAATGGCGGCGAAGATCTTGCAAACTAAAGCGCCGGACATCAATACCACCGATCCTGATCGAGCCACGCTGGACGTCATAGAACCGCAAAAGGATGCTCGTCAGGGTCGTCTTGCCGGCGCCGGTGTGGCCAACGATGGCAATCGTCTCACCTGGATCCACCCGAAAGCTGACATCGCGCAGCACCCAGTCTTCGCCCTGATAGGCGAACCAGACGTGATCGAATTCAATCGCGATCGGACCGCTCGGGAACGCGATCGGAGCGGCCGGAGACACGATTTCAGGCTGTGTGTCCAGCAGCTTGATGATTCGTTCAGATGCCGCCATGGCGCCTTGGAGGATGTTGTACTTCTCGCTCAGGTCCTGAATGGGCTTGAAGAAGCGCATCCCGTATTGAAAGAACGCCACCAGCACGCCCAGCGTCAGAGCGCCCTGTTGGATGCGAAAGCCGCCGTAAGCCAGCAGCATCGCGAGCGAGAGCATTCCGAGGAACTCGACCACCGGATAGAACCACCCGTACGCGATGATGGCGTCTTTGAAGGCGTTCATGTGGACTCTGTTGATTTCGTCAAACTCCACTTTGCTGCAATCTTCACGGTTGAACAATTGCAGAACCGTCATTCCGGCCACGTGCTCCTGGAGGTAGGCGTTGATCCGGGCAACCGCGACGCGAATGCGGCGGTAACTCTGCGAGGCCTTTCTGCGGAATTGGATCGTCACCAGGATCACGGCCGGCATCACTGCCAGCAGCAACCCGGTCATTCCGGGGCTGAGCTTGAACATCACAATCAAAACAAACAGCAACATGCAGAAGTCGCCCACAATGGTGACTAGTCCGGAGGCGAACAGGTCGTTCAAAACGTCCACATCCGTCGTCACACGCGTCACCAGACGGCCCACCGGGTTCTTATCGAAGTAGGAAACATCCAGCCGCTGCAGATGATTCATTAGCTGTTTGCGCAGGTCAAACATGGCTTTCTGGCCGGTCCACTGCATCATGTACGTCTGGCCGAAACTGAACAGGAAACCGAACAAAAGGGTGGCAAGGTATATTCCCGTGATCTGTGTGAGCCCGGTCACGGCATCCGAGGACAAGTAGCGGTCCAGAATTGTCGATGTGCGGTGCGCCGCCGGCACCAGATAGCGGTCGATCGCTAATTTTGTAAGCAGCGGTCCGATAATCTGTAGTAGGGAGTCTAGGAGCAGCAGAACCAGCGAGGCTGCGACGATTACGCGATAGGGCTTCAGGTAGGTGAGCAGCCAACGCATCAATCGGCCATCGTAAGCCTTACCGAGTACCTCTTCTTCCAAGTGGTCCTGTTCCTCGCCTTCCGGTTCAGCTTGCTTCCGGGTCTAGCTAAGATTTTCGCATTGTGAACCTGGACTATGCGCCGGCGCTGCCCGGCCTGGACCTCTCGTGAAGGAACTAACCGTCCGTGGCAGCTGCGGAACCGATCAAGAAAATGAACGGATTAGTAATCATCGACAAACCGGCAGGCCGCACTAGTCACGACATCGTGAATTCGTGGCGGCGATTGTCCGGGTCACGCCGGGTAGGACACCTGGGCACGCTCGATCCGATGGCGACCGGCGTGCTAACACTCGTGGTTGGATCCGCCACACGGCTCGCCCAGTTTTATGGCAAGCAGCTAAAGACGTATGAAGCGGAAATCCTCTTCGGCAGGGTATCCGATACGTATGATGTGGAGGGCGACGTCACCCCCACCGGTGCTGCTCTGCCGGACCCTTGCGCAGCCCGAGTTGCCCTTGATCAATTCCGTGGATCGTTCTTGCAGGTGCCTCCGCCGGTCTCCGCAAAGAAAGTCAAGGGAGTGCCCGCGTATAAGCTGGCGCGCAAGAAGATTGATGTGGAACTGCAGCCGGTTCAGGTGGAAATCAGCGAACTCGTGGTCAACGCCCAACAATCGGATTCCATAACGATCACCGTGACTTGTTCCGCCGGCACCTATATTCGCGGCATCGCCCATGATCTCGGTCAGCGCTTGGGTTGTGGCGCGGTTTTGGCGAGGCTGCGCCGCACACGCAGCGGTGACTTTGATCTTTCAGGCGCCCACTCGCTGGATGACCTCACGGCGCTGGCTGCCGAGGGCCGGCTCAACGAAGCTGTAATTCCAGCCAGTACCTTACTGCCACAGTTTCCCGCCGCCTACGTGGACGCCGTGGTGGCAGCCCAGATCCGGCAGGGCCGGGAATTCCGCACATCGCCCTTCGTGGTGACGCCTGGAGCGCCGTTTGTGAAAGCAGTCTCCCACGCCGGCGAACTGATCGCCATCGGCGAACTCAAGTTCCCCAACGTCTACCACCCCGCGATCGTGCTCTAACTCCTGGCTCGGCAGGCTGTGACTTGAGCACGGAACCGCGCGCGTCAATCAGCAACCGGATCCTCACCACGTGGCGCGGGCCGCCAGCCCTGTTGAGCCGAGATTCCTCTCGGCTTTGGTTTCCATTCCGATTCGGAGCGCTTATGTTTGCTTGTAACGCGTCGCAGTTTTCCGATACTGAGGGAGTGAAGGGCAGGCCGCCTTTTTCAGCAGCTACCTTCAGGTTGTAAGACCCTAGCGGTCTTCAACCTATGAAAGCGCCTACTCTTTCTCCCGCTCTTCGCGCCGCTTCTTCGCCCAGTCCGCCTTATCGGTCTGCCGGGCACGGCCCAATGCCAGCGCGTCCCGCGCTACTTCATGGGTGATCACCGAGCCCGCCGCGATGTACGCTCCGTTTCCAATGGTTAAGGGCGCCACCAGCGTTGAGTTGCTTCCAACGAACACATGGTCTCCAATGCGCGTTGGGTGTTTGTGTACGCCATCGTAGTTGCAGGTGATGGTGCCTGCTCCCACATTGGTTGCTTCGCCGATGAACGAATCGCCTAGGTAGGCCAGATGGTTCGCTTTCGAGCGGTGATCCATAGTCGTATTCTTCAACTCGACATAATTCCCGATGTGGCAGTGGTCGCCCACCACGGCATTCTGCCTTAAACGCGAGAACGGTCCCACCCGGGCCGAATGCCCAATCGTTGTCCGCTCCGCAACGACATAGGGCAGGATATGCACACCATCGGCAATCTCGCTGTCACGAAACACAGATCCGGTCCCGATTCTGCATTCACTCCCAACCCTCGTTGCGCCCCGCAGCTCAACGTGTGCCTCGATCACCGTATCCTGTCCGACCTCAACGTCCAGGTCGATGGTCACGGTTTCCGGCTTCTCGATCGTCACACCGGCCAGCATCAACGCCTCTGTCTTGCGCTGCCGCAGGATGCGATCTGCTACGGCCAGTTCCACCCGCGTGTTAATGCCCAGCAATTCTGTCTCATCGGCTACTAACTTCGGAGCGATCGAATGTCCATGCCTGCGCAGAATCTCCACCATGTCAGTGAGGTAATATTCGTCGGATTTTTCGTTGGGTTGAAGTTCTCCAATATGTTGCCAGAAAAGGGCGGCGTCGAACCAATACACACCGGTATTGATCTCTCGGATGGCGAGTTGCTTTGGTGTCGCTACCTTCTGCTCCACGATGGCAGCGATGCGCCCGTCTCCGTCACGCACGATTCGCCCGTAGCCGGTGGGGTCGCCCACCTCCGTAGTGACCACACTGCCGGCGCCGCCGCCCCGATCGTCTTCCCCGAGAAATGACTCGAGAGTCTGCGTTCTTATGAGTGGACCATCGCCATTCAGTATGAGTAGCCGGCCGGAGGCTTCGACCAGATCCTTTGTGCAGGCTACCGCATGCCCGGTTCCCTTCTGCTGTTCTTGCAAAGCAAACCGTACCCCGGGTGTCTTAACGCTGGCGCGTACCTCTGCCGCCTGATGGCCTATTACCGCGATAATCTTCTCGGCCGGGGCCAGAGGCAGAGCCGCGCGGATCACATGATTCAGCAAAGTATCCCCGCCTGCTTCATGCAACACCTTCGCCTTTCTCGACTTCATGCGCGTGCCAAGCCCGGCGGCCATTATGACCACTGTTACGTTCTGTTTCATTGCAGGTCTTTTTGACGCTCCACAATCATTTGCCGCTTCAGATTCCGGGCTCGAGCACGCTTCGCCAGGTCCAAGACAATCTGTGCTGCGACTCGCGGATCGTGTCGCACTAACTTCGCGTCGCCCACCAGATCACCCGTTACGACCCTGAGTCCCATATCTTCGAGCCGCTCAAAGTCATTTTCCACCGGGCGGACGTTCTGAGCTGCATATTTTCTTCGTAGAGCAGCCGAAATGGGGGCTATGTTCAGGACCACGCAATCCATGAGTTGCCGCCCAGCGTGCTTGTTGACCGCCTCCACGTGAAGAGAGGCCGATAAATTAACCGTTTCACCCGGCTGCCACATCAGGTTCACAAAATATACTTTGAACGCGGGCGACGCCGCAATCGCTTCGGGAATTCCTTGCACCAGGAGGTTCGGAATCACACTGGTGTACAACGAACCTGGGCCCAAGGTGATCACATCGGCTTGGGCGATGGCCTCCAGCGTCTCGGGTAAGGGCTTACATCGCTTGGGGAGAATGCTGACCAGATCAATTGGTTGTCGGCTCCTGCTGATTTTGCTCTCACCGACTACCACCGTGCCGTCTTTCAACCTCGCCGTGAGCGTTACGTTGGACGCCGTCGCTGGAAAAATTCGACCGCGGATTGCGAGAATCTCCGACGAAAGCTGGACCGCGTGGGGAAAGTCGCCGGTGATCTGGTTCATTGCCGCCAGGAACAGGTTTCCGAAACTGTGTCCCTTCAAGCCACGGCCCGATCCGAATCTGTGCTGGAACAGCCTGGTTAACAGCGCTTCATCTTCTGCCAGCGCCACCATGCAGTTACGGATGTCGCCAGGTGGCAGGATGTCCAAATCGCGTCGCAGCCTTCCGGAACTACCCCCGTCATCGGTCACGGTGACAATTGCCGTAATCTCGATTTGCCTATTACCAATTGCCGATGGCGTGTGGATCCCGGGCGCATACCGCTTCAGCCCTGAGAGGATGGTGGATAAACCGGTTCCGCCGCCGATCGACACGATGCGGAGAGGCCCTCTCGCTGCTCTAAACCGAGACCGTTTGGTTGGGCGCACCATCACTGCTTATTAGGATCGCAGGCGATGCCCCGACGACCATCACGCGGCTACAGACTAGCGACGCGGCTTCTTCGGCGCTGGTTCGTCTTCTTCGTCTTCGTACACCGGAACCGAATCCAAATCTTCGGCCTCTAGAACTTGGCCGCAGTCGAGGCAACGGACGTATTCTGTGCCGTCGCGCCTGTACAGGAATTCGGTCCGCTCATGCTGGCATCCCTGCATAACGAGGTAAAACTTATTCTAGACTGCACGATACGCCTGTCAAGTGTCAAACTTGCAAAGCGAATTCAGTCAGTTGCGCCGGATACAATCATCGCAAATGCACATCGGGCGATCCGCACAGCCGGCTAAGATTCAAATTCGGTCTCTTGCCGGTGCCCAAGCCCGTTAGGAGCGATGGCCTTTGCTGATTCCACCCGACCCTCTCCTCATCGATCCACAAAGCCCCGATCTTCAGCGTCAACTGGACACGCTGCCCCGCCGGACCGGGATCTTCGTGCTCGAAGCGGCAGGCCATGAGCCCTATTTGAGCTGGTCCGCTTACCTGCAAAAGCGCCTCAAGAGGCTTTTGCTGCACACCGACACGGGCCGGCTGGAGCCACTGTCGAAGCTCCGCAAGTCCGTTGATTCAGTCGCTTGTTGGCCCACCCAGTCGCGTCTCGAAACCTGGCTGGTCCTTTACAGCCTGGCTCGCCGCTACTACCCCACGGAATACAAGCAACGGCTGAAGCTGCGGCCGCCCTGGTTCCTTTCCCTACTGACCGCGGATGAGTTTCCTCGTCTCCGCCTCGCGAGCCGGATCGCGCGTCCGCCCGCGCTGACCCTCGGACCCTTCCGCACTCGCGAGCTCGCGGAGGCTTTCGAGCAGGCCACCCAAGGCCTGTTCCAACTTCGCCGCTGCGAAGAGAAACTCGAGCCGCACGCCGATCACCCGGGCTGCATCTATGGCGAGATGAATCTCTGCCTCCGCCCCTGCCAGCTGGCGGTTACCCCGGCTGAATACGCCAGCGAGACGCATCGCGTTGCCAACTTTTTCGAGAGCGAAGGATCCAGCCTACTGACGCCGCTGCTCTCGGCACGCGACCGCGCAAGCCAGGAAATGGACTTCGAGCAAGCCGCGCGCCTCCACAGGCAAATCGACAAAGTGAAGGCCGTCGCTGCCGCTCGGGATGCCTTGGTCCGGCCAGTCGACGAGCTGAACGGTCTGGCTGTCACGCGGGGGCTTGGAGAACGTGCGATCAAGCTCTGGCCCATGCTTGGTGGCTACTGGCAACAGCCCCTCTTCTTCGATTTCTCAGAGGGTCTGTCGGAGTCCAAGTCCATGGATCATATCCTCCGCGAAACCCTATCAACCCACCTGTCCAACCCTGTCCTTGAGGGTAGCCGCGTCGAAGAACTGGGCCTTCTGTCCCGTTGGTACTACTCCAGTTGGCGCGATGGCGCGTGGGTGCAGTTCCAAGACTTGGCCAAGCTCAACTATCGGCGATTGGTCAAGGAAATCTCGCTTCTGCTGAAGCCGGCGTGAACACTTCTCCGGCCCGTCGCTGCGAAGACACCCCTAGTCATGCTAGTGTGTTGAACAATGTCAGTTAACGAAGAACTAGAAGAACACACTCACGAGGCCAAAGAACCTTTCGACAAGCGTGTGGCGGCTACTATGGCGATCATAGCGGCTGCTCTCGCAGTCGTTTCCGTCGCGGGTCACATCTTGACCACGGATGAATTGTTAGGCCAGCAAAAGGCCTCCGATCAATGGTCGTATTATCAGGCGAAGTCCATCCGCCGCTTCTCCGCCGAAGCGACCTTCGACCTGCTGTCCACGGTGAAATCGGAAGAGGCGGTTGCCGGGAAGTATAAAGAAGCCGCCAAGAAGTACAAAGAAGATGCCGAGGAGATTCAGAAGGAAGCATTAGCGCTCGAAAAGGAGAGCCATCTGCGAGGTGATCAGGCCCTCCGCGCGCATTTTGGCGAGGTCTTTCTCGAGATCGCCATCGTCTTCTCCTCCCTAGCGATTCTCACCAAACGCAGCCTGCTGTACTGGACCGCCGTGGTCTCGGCACTGATCGGCGGTGTCGCTGCTGCCACAGCGTATTTCGCTACCTAGCAAGTCTGGCCGGCCATCAGCCTACTGAGGTTTCGAGGCGGCGTGCATCTTCGGAGCATTCTGCGCCAAAGTCTCAAAGTCCTTCTCGGGGATACTGAGTGCCAGCGTCATCGTGCTCCCATTGGTTTGGAGATTCATGCTGTCCAAGGCGGTCGCTAGGATCGCGGCCTGCGGGTTACTCTGGCGCTGCATTTGAACCATGCTCGCGAAGAATCGCACAACGTCGGCCAACGACGTGGCGTCTTTGTCGGAACGGGTCACTGCCTGGATGCTAACCGCGATCTGGTCACCAAAATGCACCCCGCCAATTGACCGTTGGATCGATTGCAAGGTGGCTCCTTGCACAACCTGCCCGCCATTCTGGCCGGTCGCGTCCTGACCCAGGTTGAGGGCCGAATTCGGGAAGAAGTTCGTCCCAGGAACCAGCGAGACAAACCAAGCATCGTTGCCCGTACTGGCGGTGGTGATGCTGGTCAACAACTCTGCGCTTACCTTCGGCGTTCCGCCCGATGCATCGGTGCGGTGCGCAATCGCGTATTGAAGCGTCGCCAGGTCCGCCGCTACAGCGAGCGTGTTGTCCAGAAATGTCACACCGCTTGCATGGCTCGGATCCTGGTTAAGAATCATGTCGAACCCCATATAATTCTGAACCGTGGCCCCTTTTGCGGTGGCGGCGGCTTCAATCTTGGCGGGGTCGAAGGTGCCGCGCGCCAACACCAGAAAACTGGGCTGCGGCTGGGCGCCGTTAGAAGCGCACAAAACTTCAGTAACATCACTACGCGGATCAAATCCCGTTTGGTCGATCAACGCCTGCAGTCGCGTGGAGTTTGACTGCATGTGCGAAAGAACGAACTGGCCGAAGGGCGAGACTTTGCTCGTGTCAACATGCACGCCGGAAGCCACTTGGGCATCGGGGGGGACTAAGGCGAGCAAGCCGGCGTCAACGGCCGCAAAGGACGTCGAGCTTGTGAGAAAGGCGAACGCCAGGAGAAAACAAGGGAGCCGCATAAATGTACCTCTTTTCACTTTACGTGAAAAAGTCGGTGGAAGTTCCCGCCAGTCTCCGAAACATGCCATTCCCCAGACGAGCTTTTGTGGGGTGGGCGCCCACGCCCCTTACACGCCGCCCTTGGCTCACGCCAAGCGCCGCATCAGCAGCATCGTAAAGTCATCCGCAAACGTCCGCTCTCCGGACCACTTCCGCAAATAGTCGACCAGCTCGGCAATAATGTTAGCGGTGGGGGTTCGCTGGCGTTCGAGCAGAAATCGCGCCAATCGCTCCTCTCCATACTCCTCCAGACCATCGGGCGCCCGCACTTCGGTCACACCGTCGCTAAAGATGGCCAGCGTGTCGCCGACATGCAGTTCGGCGTCATAAGCTTCGTATCGAGAATCGCTGGTGATGCCCAATACCCGACTGCTCCCCAGCAGACAGTACGAAGTTCCATCCGCACGGATCATCAGTGGCTGATTGTGTCCCGCGTTGGCGTACCGGATATTTCCCGTCAGTGGATCCACCACGGCGTAAAAAAAGGTGATGAATTTGCCCGGCGGGCAATGGGCGCAAAGCGTCCGGTTCAAAGTTGCCAGTGTCGGTGCGGGCTCCGGTCCCGATTCGGCCAGCAGATGCACCCGGGCGTGCAGGCTCGACATCATTAGCGACGCGGGGAGGCCTTTGCCGGAGACATCGCCCACCAGCACCGCAAGCCTGCCGTCCGCATACGGGATGTAGTCGAAGTAGTCTCCTCCCACGGTGCGGCACGGCAGGTTGAACCCTGCCAGTTCATAACCTGGAACATGTGGGGGCCGGCTGGGGAGAAGATTGCGCTGTATCTCGTTGGCCTGAGACAGTTCCCCCTCCATCCGCCTTTCGGCCTGTTCGACCAGGGCAAGCCGCGCATTTTCGATCCGTATCGCGGCAACGTTGGCCATGACGGTAAGCAATTCCAAATCCTCTGAGGAGAATGGGTCCAGCTTGTCACCCATATCTACATAGAGCAAGCCGATCACCCGCTCACCGGTCTGCAGAGGCACCGCCATAAAACTATGAACGCTTTGAAGTCCGATGCTTTCAGACCCCTTCATTTCGGCATCCGATTGGGCATCATTGACTAGGAGTGACTCCTTGTTGACCAGGACGCGGTCGCGCACGGTCGTGCTCAAGGTGAAGTCCTGGCCCGTGGTGCCCCGTACTTCGAGGCCGCCGCTGCCGTCCAGCGTCAGGATCACACCGCGGATCGCCTCAACCGCCGAGAGCGAGAGGTCCAGAATCACCTGGAACAGTTCTTCCAAGGGCCTGTTTTTAGCTAGTTCCCGCCCGGCCCGTATCAGTGCACGCGTACTCCGATTGGCATGCAGCGCCGATTCCTTGGTGTCCTCGCTGACTCCGCGGCGAGCCGCTGTCTGGCCCAGCACCTTGTCGAGGTTGGTCACCACCGTTGGGCTGCTCTCCGGGGCGCTGCTCTCGGGCGAACGGAATCTCACACTTTTTGATGTATCGGAGCTCTCGCGGACTTCCAGCTTCAAGTGGCCGGCGTAAATGCAGTTTCCCGGTCCGATCTGCCGCTGCTTTATGTTCTCGCCGTCAATATTTGTGCCGTTCCGGCTATCTAAGTCGCGGACCACCCAGCCATCCTCTGTCCGTTCGAAGCGAAGGTGATAGCGAGAAAGCCACGGATCGTCTGGATACGCCAAGTCATTGTCGGAAGCTCGGCCGAGCGACAGCGCGTCTTTCTTCAGAGCGACCACAGAGGCGCCCCCATCCGTACTGGAAATCATCAGTTCCATGGCGTGTGGCATCTATTCGTGAGAACCGCTGCTCAGTATTGCACGTCCCGTACCAACATACCCCGTGGGGTTGCGTTGGGGTTTTTCCGTATCGTCTCCAATATATAAGTAATCTGGATTACAAACCACTTACGCTAGGTCGGGAGCGAATCATTTGACATGATCTAGTCATGTACCGTTCGCGGCATTTGACACGCGCCTGCGCGCTTCTTTTCATCTGTCCGGTTTTACGATCCCAGGAGCTATGTGGCGTGGAAGTAAAGCTCCTGCTCGCTCCGGGAGCCATCCAAACGGTGATCCCAGCGGTGGGAGCCAAGCATAAATCGCTTAACCACATTTACTTCTTCGATACGGACCGGTTGGAACTCCTGTCCCAAGGGGTGATCCTGCGGCTCCGCACGGGCGTTGACGCGGAACTCACCCTCAAAATTCGTCACCCACAGGCAAAAGCGCTTTCGGATCCTTCCGGGGGCCAAGAGAAGTTCAAATGCGAGGTGGATTTTGTGGCAGGCCGCGGCATCCCTTCCTATTCCCTTCAAACCAGCTACACCGAACGCCAGGTGCCGGATACGGGCGAAGGCGTTTTACAATCGTTAAGCGATCCCCAAAAGGAACTCTTGAAAGAAGCTCAGGTGTCAATCGATTGGAGCCGCGTCAGAAGAATTGCGGATATTCAGTCCTCGGCTTGGCGTACTAAAGCGATGCCGGGTTTCGATAAACTCGAACTCGAACTCTGGCAGTTTCCAGGTGGTCAGGTTCTCGAACTCTCAGCCAGGGGTGCGCCAGGCGAAGGACCGTCCATAGCCGATGCGTTGCGAAAGCTGGCGGACTCTAAGGGACTCTCGCTGAATTCCAGCCAGTTGCCAAAGACGTCGACCGTTCTCCAGGAGATGACGCACGTCACGGTACACTAGCCCGCGTGATGCCCACCAATCAAGTTGTCGCCATCGGTCTCGGCGTTGCGATCGGCGTCACGTCGTTTACCCTGGAAGTTGCGCCGTAACTTCGCCCTGCTACCCGAAGTCCGTCAGATTAGCCGCCTCGTTGCAAGCGGGGATGACAACAGTAACGTCGTGGGGCGGGATCCCGGGCAAGCCCCAGACGCTGCCAGACTGGCTACAGACGGTGCTCAAGGAGTCCGCCCCAATGTGCTCCTTGACTGCCGGAACTCGGCAACGGATCGCAAACAACACCGACCAGGACGGAACCGCGCGCTCAGCAAGCGGATTCCGGCATTTCGTGAGCCACGTCGATAGCCCGTAACGCCGAGTTAATAGCGTGACGCAAACCCATTTATTTCAAAGACATATCATCGATAGGCCGCAGCGTTTTCTCAGCGCGTTTTCCGCCGTGCATCACATCCGGCGGAAACGTCACTTGCTTGCTATACTTTAACTTTGCCCCGTGCTTCGGGATGACACTGAGGTCGGCCGCCGGCCTGTGGAGGGGTGTGCATGTTCATTACTCTCCAAGAATTAGAATTAAGAACAGTCCGTTTTTCGGTTGATGTCCCGGCGGGCGAAATAGAATACGTGAACCAGTTGCAGCAAGCCACCCCGCTCCATGCGGAGGGCTCGGCCGAACTGGTGAGCAATACATTGGGGGAGATTCGCATTCGGGGAGCCCTTTCGGTCACCATGGCCGCCCCCTGTGATCGCTGCCTGGAAGCGGCGACTTTTCCGCTCGAAAAGCGGTTTGATTTGGATTACCATCCCGCCGACGAGATTGCTGGCGGCGGTGAAGATGAAATTGAAGAGGTCGAGACCGAAGTGGCCTATTACGATGGCGACCGGCTCGATCTGAATGAACTCCTCCGTGAAGTCGTGTTGCTGGCCTTGCCCATGCAACTGGTCTGCAGCGAGACCTGCAAGGGAATCTGCCCCAGTTGCGGGCTGAACCGGAATCAGCAGAGTTGCGATTGTCAGGAGCGCACAGTCGACGACCGCTGGAACCAGCTACGGAACCTGCGGGTCGAATTGGGCCCGCGGAATTAACAGCGGCGTTTTGCGCCGGAGCTCGAATTTAGTAACAGTTTTTGTCAACGAAATCAGAAAGTAGGAATAGCCATGCCAAATCCAAAACGGCGCCACTCGAAGCGTCGCACATCCACCCGTCGCGCCCATGATGGGCTGCAAGTGCCGCAGATGGCCGAGTGCCCTAATTGCCATGAAAAGATCCGCGCCCACCGCGCTTGCCCCAATTGCGGCAAATACAAGGGGCGCGAAGTGATCGAGGTAGTGGAGGCTTAGTCGAACTCGCTGGCCGGCATTTTGCATCAGTAGGCCGGCGGGCCAGATTCGGCTTCCCTATCTCGGCAAAGACCCCGATACATGCTGACCATTGCCGTCGACGCCATGGGTGGCGACCATTTTCCGAAACCGGAAGTGGAAGGTGCCCTCCAAGCGGTAAAATCGCTGAATCTCAAGGTCATCCTCGTTGGCCGCGAGGAGGTGGTAACCAAAGAATTGGACCGCCACGGTAGCTGGCGCGCGCTTCCTATCGAAGTACATCATGCCAGTGAAGTGATCACCATGGAAGACAGCGCCGGTAAAGCTGTGCGTGCCAAGAAGGACAGTTCCATCCGCGTGGCCGCCCGGCTTGTCCGCGATGGAACGGCACAGGCCTTTGTTTCGGCGGGCAATACCGGCGCCGTCATGGCCACCGCCAAGATGGTGATGGGTCTCGCGCACGGCGTGGATCGCCCCGCCCTTGCCTCCGCTTTCCCAACGCTCAACGGTAATCCGGTCGTCATGATTGATGTGGGCGCCAACGTCGACAGTAGCCCCAGCATGCTGGCACAGTTCGCCGTGATGGGCGACATCTATTCACGGCTCATCTTCCACACCAAGCACCCGAAAGTCGGCTTGCTCTCTATCGGCGAGGAAGACCACAAGGGCAATGCCCTCACCCATGAAGCCATGCCGCTGCTCAAAACCTTGCGGCATATCAACTTCATCGGCAACGTGGAAGGGCGCGACATCTACACAGGCAAGGTCGACGTGGTCGTTTGCGACGGCTTCGTTGGCAACGTGGCCCTCAAAACCAGCGAAGGGCTGGAGGAGGTCATTCGCCAGATGCTCCGCGAAGCGCTCTCCAAAAGTCCGACTCGCCAACTTGGAGCACTGCTTGCCAAAGGCGCCTTCGCCGAGTTCAAGAAGCGTGTCGACTACTCCGAGCATGGCGGTGCCCCCTTGTTAGGGCTCAAAAACGTCTGTCTCATCTGCCATGGCCGATCCCCAGCCAAGGCCCTCTATAACGCCATCCGCGTCGCTGGAGAGTTCGCCGCTGAAAAAATTAGCGATCAAATCGCGACCGAACTGACGGAGTGGGCATCTGGTCGAGCAGGGTAACCTATGCGCGTCTCTAGAGCCCCGGTATTGGCCGGCCTGTTTCTGGCAGCAGCTGCTTTCTCGCCACTGAGTGCCAAGGACGATCCAGTCCAGTGGACGCTAGAGCCCTATCAGGACGCCTCGAATGTGAAGCCCGGCGGTCATGCCTGGCTGCAACTGACTGCCAAGATCCAACCTGGCTGGCATCTCTATTCACCCACCACGCCGCCCGGTGGCCCAATAATCACCAGCATCAAGCTCAACGAGAGTCCGGCCGTCGCCTCGTACCAGGTCTATCGCCCCCAACCCGTTCGCAAGCTCGATCCCAACTTCCAGCTTGAAACCGAGACCTATACCGACCAGGCCGTCTTCTTAGTCGACGCCACTACCACCGCGAAGACCGGTCAGGCAACCGTGGAGGCGGCGGTGCGTTACCAGGCTTGCAACGACGTCAAGTGCCTGAACCCGGTCAAGAAAACCGCCGACGCCAGCATCACCGTCGATTCATCCGCACCCGTCTCGAACGTCGAAGTTCCCGCCGGGTACTCGATCGTTCCTGCCTCCGCCACGAGCGCTGCTGCACCGTCAGCCCAGGCTGCGCCCAGTTCCCTTCCAGCCAGGAAGCCGACTGCATCTGGCAGTGCAGCTTCCCAGCAAGATTTGTTGCCGTTTCTTCTCACCGCTTTTGGATTCGGGCTTGCCGCTCTCTTTACCCCCTGCGTCTTCCCGATGATCCCCATCACGGTGTCATTCTTCCTCAACCAGAGCAGCGGCCAGCAGGAAAAGAAGTCGGCTGGATGGACGCAGGCCATCGTCTTCTGCCTCGGCATCATAGTGCTCTTCACCGGCTTGGGCTTTCTCGTCACGGCGCTGGCTGGCCCCTTCGGCGTCGTGCAGCTCGGCTCCAGCCCTTGGGTCAACGGCTTCATCGCGATCGTGTTCTTCATTTTTGGCTTGAGTCTACTTGGCGCATTTGAATTGACCTTGCCCTCAGGTCTGCTCACCAAACTGGACCGTGCCTCCCAGGGCGGCGGCTACGTCGGCACGCTGCTGATGGGCTTGACGTTCTCTCTGACGTCGTTTGCCTGTATCGGGCCGATCGTCGGACCCCTGCTGATCGCCTCGGTGCAATCCAAGGGTCTGCAGCCTATCCTTGGGATGGCGTCTTTCGCCACCGGCCTCTCCGCGCCCTTCTTTTTGCTCGCTCTCTTCCCCTCGTACTTGAAGAAGCTGCCGCGCAGTGGTGGCTGGATGTCGCGGGTGAAGGTCGTCCTCGGGTTCATCGTGCTAGCCGCGATGCTCAAGTACCTCAGCAACGTCGACCAAGTCCTTCAATGGCACTTCCTCACCCGCGAGCGCTTCCTCGCTGGCTGGATCATCCTGTTTGCATTACCGGGCCTTTACTTGCTCGGCCTCCTGCGCATGGAAGGCATGACCAAGGAGGAGCCGGTCGGTGTGGCGCGCGCCCTGGTCGCGGCTGTTCTCCTGATCTTTTCGGTCAGCCTCATCCCCGGGCTGTTTGGCGCCCGCCTGGGCGAGCTCGATGCCTACATACCCGAAGGCACGGGCAGCTTGTTCGGCGGATCAACCGCAGCTGTTGTCACCACCACTCAGTTCAAGAACGATTTGGACGGCGCGCTCGCCAAGGCCCGTGCGGAAAACAAACTGGTACTGATCAACTTCACGGGTTACGCCTGCACCAACTGCCATTGGATGAAAGCCAACATCTTCCCACGACCCGAGATTCAAGCTGCACTCAAGGATCTCGTCATCGTCGATCTCTACACGGACGGCACCGACCCGGAATCGGACAAGAATCAGAAGCTCGAGGACACCAAGTTCGGCACTGCTTCCATTCCGTTCTACGCCGTGGTCGATCCCGACCAGAACGTCATCGCCACGTTTCCGCAGCTCACCCGGAATCCCAAAGAATTCCTCACCTTCCTCGAAACCAAGCCGGCTGCCAAAGCGTGATTTGAGTGACAGTCACACGGTGCCAGAGCCTTCAGGCTGTGATCGCCTCAACGGCGCTCACAGCGTTCCCATTCCTCCATCTACCTGAATCTCACTGCCCACCGTATACGCTGATTCGTCCGACGCCAGAAACACGACGGCACTCGCAATTTCACTGGGTTTTCCGAACCGCCCCGCAGGCACCTGGTTCTGGATGGAAGCCGCAACTTTCTTGAGTTCGTTCTCCGAGAGACCTCACCCGAATGCCGCGAGCGATCAGCTCACCGGATAGCGTGCGCGTCAGTGACAGCACTGCCGCTTTCGTTGCTCCGTACACGGTCGTGTTCGGCATGCCAATATGTGCATTGACAGACGCGTTGATCACAATCGAGGCGGGACTCGCGAACACCCGGCAGCAGCGCCTGCACCAGGAAATACGGACCTTTGACATTCAACGCCATCGAATGGTCAAAGCCTGCTTCATCTCACTGTTCGATCGGCCGCAAGTCAGCCGTGCCGGCATTAGGAACAGAACATCCAGCCCTCCAAACGATTGCCGCATTGTCTCCGCAACCATCTTTTGAGCCGGCACATCGCTTGCATCGGAGGCGATAATCAGCACGTTCTCGCCTAGTTCGCCGCCTGCCGCTTCAATCGTTTTCGGATTTGTGCCGGTGATCGCGACCCGTGCTCCTTCTTGGACAGACTGCCGGGCCGTTTCAAGTCCGATGCCGCTCGTTCCTCCGGTGATCAGCGCGCGCTTGTCCTTGAGTCGGTTCATGGAATGTCTCCTATTCTTGGGCCACTTATTTTCTGTCACGTAAGTAGATGGCGAGTTCGCCAAAAAGATACGGACATTTAAGTCGATGTGCCAAGCCTTGGATGGCGAATTTGCCGCGCCGGCCGTAGCCACCGTCCTCTTTGATATAGTCAGCCCGTGCTTCGAAATAAACTCGCAAAACTCCAGCTCGCCGGCGTTCGATTTATACTCTTCGCTGCCACCGCAGCCAGCGCCCACGCCCAGGCATACGCCCGGCCCGATGTGCCTCCTCCGCCTCCGCCGCCTGTGATTTCGCCTGTAGTCCATGCCAACCGCACCGTCACATTCCGCATGCAGGAGCCCAACGCTCATGAAGTCCTGCTCAACTTGGAAGGCGCCAAGCCTGTGCCTATGACGAAGAACGAATGGGGCGTCTGGACCGTGACGACCGCCGCACTGGAGCCCGATATCTACGGCTATTCCTTCGTCGCCGATGGCGTGGCACTGCTGGATCCCAACAATTCGTCCATCAAGCCCAATTACCTCAATCTGGCCAACATGGTGCACGTGCCCGGCCCCAATTCGCTGCCGTGGGAAGTGGCGGACGTGAAGCACGGCGAGCTTCACCGTCACTTCTACAAATCCGGCATCATCGGTGATCAGCGCGACTTGTTTGTCTACACACCGCCCGGTTACGACGCCAAAGGAAAAACGAAATATCCGGTGCTTTACCTTCTCCACGGATACAGCGACGATGCCAGCGGTTGGACCGCCGTCGGCAAAGCTAATGTGATTCTTGACAACCTGATTGCGCAAGGAAAAGCCAAGCCCATGGTGATCGTCATGACCCTCGGGTATGGCGCGCCTGAGATCGTCGCGCGCGGCGGCCCCGGCTTTCGCGGCGACCCGAGCGTCCGCCAGCGCAACTTCGACAACTACCGCCAGGCGCTACTCAGCGAAGTGATCCCGATGATTCAAAGCAATTATCAGGTGTCGACCAAGCAGACCGACCGCGCCATTGCCGGGCTCTCGATGGGCGGCGCCGAGTCGCTTTATGTCGGCCTGAACAATCCCGATAAGTTCGCCTGGATCGGCGCATTTAGCTCCGGCGGCCTCACCGACGATTTCTCCGCCCAGTTCCCGGCGCTCACATCGAAGGCGAATGCTGAGATCAAACTGCTCTGGATCGCCTGCGGTACCGACGACGGCCTCATCAAGTTCAACCACAGCGTGATTGCATGGCTGAAGACCAAAGACGTCAAATTGACGCCCATCGAAACTCCGGGTGCGCACACCTGGATGGTCTGGCGCCGTAACCTCGTCGAGTTCACGTCACTGCTCTTTCGTTAGGAGTTTGGCTGTCGTTTCGTTAACAAGCGCGGGCCGCTGATAAGCGCAGCGGCGTGAACTGCCGTTCACCCGGATCGTCGTTGCTGAAGCCCTGCGAGCTACACGCTTTCTTCTGACGCAGCGCGAATGGCCGTGA
The DNA here is from genome assembly GCA_963771305.1 of uncultured Acidobacteriaceae bacterium. Classification (GTDB taxonomy): domain Bacteria; phylum Acidobacteriota; class Terriglobia; order Bryobacterales; family Bryobacteraceae; genus CAJCIT01. The sequence continues at coordinate 360,091 of CAVYTS010000012.1, read as the reverse complement.
CGCCTTCGACGAACTTGCCGATGGGGGTGAGAAGACTCACTACGGCGAAAGGCTCGGTCGGCATGTCGAAGAGATATCCGGGCTGAACGATGACGCCATAACGCGTAAGCAGCAGCATGACCCAATCCTCTTCAGACCGGGTTTGAGGCAACTGAATAATCGACGACCATCCACCTTCGGTGTAAAACGGATGGGCAGGCGAGCCCAGAAGCAGATCCTGCAACGCTTGCGTGTTCCTGAGGATTCGTTCTCGAATGCAGCTTCTGACGCCCGCGCCGAGATTGATCAGTTGAGGAAGCACCAGCTGACAAGGCGAGCTCACGGAAAGGTAGGTGTCGGCAATTAGTTCGAGCCCATGCCGCGCCGACTCAACCTGATCGTCAGGGCCATTGATTACGATCCAGCCGATCTTCATCTGTGGCATGCCCGCTGACTTCGAGAGCCCATTCAATGAAAAACTCAACGTGTCCGATCGGCCGGTCAAAGAAAGCACGCGCTTCGCGCCTTCGCAAAGGCCGTAATCCATGAAGACTTCATCCGAGATCAAAGGCAGTGATCGATCTTGCGCCAGAGCGCAGAGGCGGTCTGCTTCTTCGGCCTTGAGAAAACTTCCCGTTGGGTTATTGGGGTTAACGAGGATGATGCCTCGGGTTCGGTCGGTAATCCGCGACTCCAGATCGTCCAGATCGGTGTACCAAGCGCCGTCGTAGGTTAGCCAATAGGGCTGCACGCGAATGCTATCCAGCGCCGCCAGGTATTCGAATAGGGGATAGGAGGGCCGTGGCGACAGCATCTCATCCCCCGGATCGCACAGCAGCTTGAAGAGGTACGAGTAGGCCTCACTCGAGCTGGCGGTAACGACGACACGTTCAGGGTCAATGTCAAAACCTCTCTCGCGGTAATAAGCCGAAATCGCTTCGCGGGCCTCCCATTGGCCCAATGGCTGAGGATTATATGTGAGTGAGGAAATCGTGGACAGCGCGGCGGCGATCTCAGGATCGGGATAAGCCAGGTCGACGGCCGTCGGATTCGACGACGTTAGGTCGAGAAGCTCCGGAAACTGTCGCCGCTGCTGAAGTATGGCTTCACTAAGGGCGGTGGGTGGACTATGCCATTTGAGGCGCTGAGAAAGACTGTACAACCTGTTACTCTGTCACGGTTGACTGTCGTCTGCAACCTCTCTCCGCGGTTGCTTGTCAATGCCGCCGAGCAGCAGTTACGCTGACAGGATGGCGATCAACCGCCGGCGGAACTTCTCAGCCACCTCGGCGCTCGACGTGATGACCAGCACGGTATCGTCGCCCGCGATCGTGCCAACGACTTCTTCCAGTTCTTCGGCATCAATGGCAACCGCCAGCGAACTCGCGTTCGCCGGGGAGGTGCGCAGGACAACCAAGTTCTGGGCAATGCGAATGTCGAGCAAATACTCATTGATGACGTCCTCGAGGATCGGACCAGTCGCCTCGGCTGGAAGCCGGCGATAGCCCTCGGCTGTTTTGACGAGCCCGAGGTCGCGGATATCGCGCGAAAGCGTCACCTGGGTGGCCGCAATGCCGCGAGCGTTCAACTCGCGCGCGAGTTCCTCCTGTGTGTGGATTGATTTCTCGCGGATGATCTGGCCGATTTGTCCTTGGCGGAAGCTCTTGTTCATGGCCGGGGCGCCGCGTCTGCCGTCTTGGAGATTCGCGCTCGCATCTGGTCTACACGAACGGCTGCTTCGGCGAGCGCAGATTTCACCGCTGCCGGTGCGGTGCCGCCTGGCACCGTGCGAGTCTTCATGCCCTCCGCGGGTTGGAACAGCCGCGCCATCTCCGGCTTAAACTCGGGAGCAAATTGACCCAGTTCTTCGGGAGTCCAGGACAACGGATGCTTGCCTGCCTTGACACTCTCCAACACGAGCTTTCCAACCAGTTGATGGGCGCGGTGAAATGGGACGCCGCTTCGAGCCAGCTCCTCCGCTAGGTCCGTGGCCACAACCCAGCTTTCGGCGGCCGCGGCCGCCGGCTTGGCCGGATCAAGCACGACCGACTCGGCGACACCCTTCGCCATCGCCAGCGATCCCGATACCTGGTGGAGGGCATCGAATAGCGGCTCTTTGTCTTCCTGCATGTCGCGATTGTAGGTCATCGGCAGACCCTTCATAGTGATGAACAAGGAAGTCAGGCCGCCAAAAACGCGGCCCGACTTGCCGCGAATCAGCTCCAGCGAATCGGGGTTTTTCTTCTGCGGCATCAGGCTCGATCCGCTGGTGACTCCATCTCCCAACGTGATCCAATTGAACTCTTCGCTCGAATATAGGATCCAGTCTTCCGCGAGGCGGCTGAGATGCAGCATGACGACGGAGGAGGCATACAGGAAGTCGAGCGCGAAATCGCGATCGCCTGAGACGTCCATACTGTTGCGCGTGATGGCCGCGAAGTTGAGATCTTCCGCGATCTGTTGCCGGTCGATTGGGAAGCCGCTTCCGGCCAGCGCGCCGGAACCGAGCGGCAACACGTTGACGCGAGTGCGAACCTGCTCCAAGCGCTCAAAGTCCCGGGCAAACATTTCGAAGTAAGCCAGGAGGTAATGCGGCCAGAGCACAGCCTGAGCGCGTCGGAGGTGGGTGTAACCGGGTATGACCGCATCCGGGTATTTCCCGGCGAGCGCCAGAAGCGAATCGAGGAACGCGACCACTTGCTCCAGCAGAGTTGTCGAGCACGCCCGCAGCCACAGCCGGGTATCGAGCGAAACCTGCTCATTGCGGCTGCGACCGGTGTGAATCTTATCTGCCAGGCCGTCGACTTTCGCCTTCAATTTGCGAATGACGAAGGTATGGACGTCCTCGTCGTCGGCGCCATCGAAGTAATGCGGATCATGGGCCTCCTCGCCGATGGCAGCGAAGGCGGAAACCAGAGTGGCGCTCTCCGCGGGAGTCAGAATACCGGCACGCGCCAAGGCTCGGGCGAACGCTTGCGAACCCTCGACGTCTGCATGGACAAGCTTGCGATCGAAGTGCAGCGAGCCTGAGAATTGCTCGAATACCTCAGACGGCCCGGTTTCGAATCTGCCACCCCACAGTTTCATGGATGAGTCCTTCACACCTCGTCCGTTCTACTTCTTTAGCGAAGCCCGCACCTTGATCGGCAGGCCGATCAGGTTGATGAAGCCCAGCGCGTCCTTCTGGTCGTAGCTCGCTCCCATGGTGAAGCTGGCGATGTCGAGGCTATAGAGCGAGTTGGGGCTCGTGCGGCTGACGGGCTCCAGGTTGCCTTTGTAGAGCCGCATGGTGACTTCACCCGTCACGGGTTCGGCCACGTTCTTCAGGAACGCATCCAGCGCCTCGCGCAGCGGCGTGAACCAGGTGCCGTTATAGACCATCTCCGCGTAGTCGAGCGCCAGCTTCTGCTTGTAATGCATGGTCGTGCGATCGAGCGTGAGGGCCTCCAATTCGCGAACGGCAGCCATGAGGATGGTTCCTCCAGGCGTTTCATAACAGCCGCGGGACTTCATGCCCACGAAACGGTTCTCGACCAAATCGATGCGCCCGACACCATGTTCGCCGCCCAGCGCATTGAGCTGCTCGAGCAGCGGAACGCCGGCCAGTTTCTTGCCGTTGATCGAGACCGGTTTTCCCGACTCGAAACCGATTGTGACATCAGCCGGCTTGCCGGGCGCATCCTTCGGGCTCTTGGTGAGCATCCAGATGTGATCGGGCGCCGCGTTGGCCGGGTCTTCGAGTTCGCCGCCTTCATGCGAGATATGCCAGATGTTCCGGTCGCGGCTGTAGATCTTGGTGGTGGATTGTGCGATCGGCACGTTGTGCTGAGCGGCGTACTCAATGGCGTCCTCACGGGAGTTGATATCCCATTCACGCCACGGCGCAATCACAGTAAGGTGCGGGGCGATGGCCTTGTAGGTCAGCTCAAAACGGACCTGATCATTGCCTTTGCCGGTACAGCCATGGGCTAAGGCATCACAGCCGGTCTTGAGCGCAACCCGAGCTTGGCGCTGGGCGAGGAGCGGCCGCGCGATCGAGGTGCCCAGCAGATACTTGTGCTCGTAGACCCCGCCTGCCCGTACCAGCTTCCACAGGTAATCGCTGACGAACTCCTCGCGCATGTCCTCGACGTAGACTTCCGAGGCCCCGGTCTTCAGCGCCTTCTCTTTCAGACCGTCCAGTTCCTCGCCGCCCTGGCCAATGTCGCCACAAACCGCAACCACTTCGCAGCCGTAATGTTCCTTCAGCCACGGAATAATGATGGAGGTATCCAGGCCACCGGAATAGGCGAGCGCCACCTTCTTTGCAATCACGTTACTCATTCAATGTGTCTCCTCGTTCAGAATCTCACGCGGGTTGAGCAGGCCCGGAGGTGAGGGCCACGTCATACGCACAACTCACCACCGGGCACACGTCCGCGGCCATTGATAATCGGGTGCGGACGCAAGGGAACGCAGGGCGCATGTTCAACAGCCCTGACCACACGCCGATCCAGTCGCGAGAATCTGCTGTCTCGCGCAGGATCACTTTGTGCGTGCCGGCGTTCCCCGGAAAAATGATAGCGGCTAATTACTGCAAGAGAGTCAGAAGGAGTGCCTTCTGCACATGCAGTCTGTTTTCAGCCTGGTCAAAAACCACCGACTGCGAAGACTCCATCACGTTGTCGGTCGTCTCCTGGCCCCGTTTCGCGGGCAGGCAATGCATAAATACTGCATCCTGGCGGGCCTCGGCCATCAACGCTTCATTCACCTGGTAAGGGGCGAAGATCCGTTTGCGTTGCTCAGCTTCGGATTCCTGACCCATGCTGGCCCAGACATCGGTGTAGACCGCGTGGGCGGAAGCGACGGCTTGCTCAGGGTCGTTCGTAATCTCAATTTCGGCGCCGTGGTCGTCAGCTAACTGCGCGGCCTCGAGGACGATATCGGCGTTGGGCTCGAAGCCTCGCGGCGTCGCGATGGAGCAGTTAATGCCGAGCCGCACGGCGTTTAGCAGCAGCGAGTGCGCGACGTTGTTGCCGTCGCCCACATAGGCGAGTTTCAGACCTTTCAGGCGTCCGAATTGTTCCTTCAGCGTGAACATGTCCGCCAGCGCCTGGCATGGATGGTACAGGTCGCTCAGCGCGTTGACGACAGGAACACGCGACCACTCGGCGAGATCGTCGATGGTCTTCTGCGAGAAAACCCGGGCCACGATAGCATCGGTCCACCGGTCGAGATTGCGGGCCACATCCTTCAAGGGTTCCCGTTCACCCACCGGACCAACCTGCGTCACGCAGTCGCCGCCAAGTTGCTTGATGGCGAGCTCAAACGTAAACCGTGTGCGTAAGGAAGGCTTCTCAAAAAGCAGCGTGATGTAACGGCCCTTGAGCGCGGATGCAAAACGTGGACGGCTTTGTTTGACCTGATGGGTCAAATCGAGCAAACGGACCAGATCGTCCGTGGATAAGTCGAGGTCGTGACGGAGATTGATCGCTCCGACATGGGCAGCAGGTTGAAACAGGGTCGCGGCCATCGCTTATTCCTCCTTCCGGGAATTCTTGAAATCTCAAACCGGCAGAGCCGGAGTGAATGTTTATTCACTACTATGAATAATTACACATTTCGAGAGGGAGTGCAACCCCGGAGGTTTCCCGAGAATGGCGCGTCCGGGGCCTTATTCTTGCCTGCGCCCAGCGGAAGAGGGCTCGCGGGCACTGCTGAGACCCCGTTTCGAACTCGTCGAAGGGGTCTGATATTGGCCCGGCTCGAGGCTGATAGGCAGGGAGAAGAAGAACGTGGACCCAACACCCAGCCTGGACTCCGCCCACATGCGGCCGCCGTGCCGCTCGACAATCTTCCGAGAGATGGCGAGCCCCATCCCCGTGCCTTCCACATCGCGACCGTGTAGCCGCTGGAACAAGCCAAAGATTCGTTCTGCGTATTGCTGGTCGAATCCCTGGCCATTATCCTCGACGGCGAACACCCATTCGGTGGCGTCGCGGCGCGCCGAAACCTTGACCAACGGATCTTCGGCTCGTCGATACTTGATCGCGTTGCCGATGAGATTCTGAAAGAGCTGTGTGATCTGAACCGAATCGGCCGCGAGAAATGGCAGCGGCGTATGCTGCACGCGAGTGCCGCTCTCCCGAATAGACGCCTGCAGGCCACTGGTCGCATCGTTGAGCAATTTTGCGAAGGAGACCGGTCCTCGGGGCAGCGCCAACTTGCGTAACCGCACCAGGGCGAGCAGGCCGTTGATAAGATCCGTCATGCGGCGCGACGAGGTGACGATGTATGTAATGAACTCGTCAGCGTCAGCATCCAATCGGCCCTGGTAGCGGCTTGCTAACAATTGGGTGAAGCTTGTGATGGTGCGCAGCGGTTCCTGCAAATCGTGGCTCGCGACGTAAGCAAACTGCTGAAGTTCTTCGTTCGACTGTGAAAGCTCGCGGGTCCGCTCGGCGATGCGCTCCTCGAGTTCGATGTTCAGTGCTTCGAGTTCTGCCTGTGCGGTCTCCGTGCCGTGAAGATAGCTGATCAACGCGTTGTAGAGCCATAGCAGAACGCTCATCATGATGATGGCGCCGACTATAAAAAATACAAAAGCCCCGCGGCTGAAGTTGCGCTGGTGTTCCAAAGCCTGGCTCAGGCTCTTTCCTAAATCCACTTCCAGTTCGCCCACGCTCTTGCGCAACTTGTCCATAGTTTCCTGGCCGTCGCCGGTCTTGAACAGGCCAAGCGCCTCGGCAAAGCCGAGCTTTTGCTGGATATCTAGGATCTTCTCAGCCTGACCGAACAATTGATAAGTAAGGCCGATGACGCGCTCGGTGCGGGGCTGGAACTGGCCCATGTCCTTGGTAAGTATGCGGGTGTAGTCGATTTCGGTGGGAAGCCTCGATTTGGCCTGCTGGTAAGGGGTGAGGTAACGCTCGTCGCCGGTAAGCAGGAAACCTCGCTCGCCCGTTTCACATTCCTCAGCTAGAGATTGGAGGGTTAAGATCGAAGACTGCAGATTCTGAATACTCCGGATCTGGATATTGGCGCTGTCGCCGCGTTGATTTGCCAGGTAGAACAGCAGGCTGAAGGCCACGGGCACAAAGCAGAGCAGCGCTAGCCGGCGCCGGGTCTTGGTCTGTGAGGACACTGTCATGAAGTCAGCCGATCATCCCAAAGTTGGTTCATGAGGCGAGTCCATTTCGACAGATTCTCCTCAAAAGTCTTGTTACTTCAACAGCGACTCCTTAATCATTTAGAATCAGCCTAACAGCTTCGGAGGGTTTAATGAACGTCAACTCAAACGGCCTTGGCGGAGATCTCGTCCGCAGACCACCATCATCGCGCCGACCGCAGTGGCTAAGACGGTGACGCGGGCCAAGGCACCCGCCAGTTCCCCGACGAACGGGTGTTCCGCGCACTGGGCGTAATCCCCCTGCAGGAGCCGATGGGCGTGCGTTCGTGAGCTTATGACGAAACTAGTCGGAAACGTTTGAGACGGACTAGGCGGCCTTTTGGGGCTTGCCGGCGAGGCTAGCGACGCGGTGAGGGCTAGCACCGGCGTGGTGACCGCATTGGGCCAGAGTCGCCTGTCGCGGCGGGTGTTGGGCTGTATCCGCTTGCTCAGCAAGTGGATACGCGAACGATTTCGCCACCCGTGGTCATCGGCAGCCACCAGTTTGGTTGCCGTAATATATCGGTGTCATAGAGGGTTTTCACAATAGCTCGTAAGCAAGCGGATGGAGCCGCAACCGCAAAGGAGCCAATGCCCCGTCCCAAACTTGGAAGTTTCCTACCGTTGATATACTTCCGAACAGAAAGTGTTGCGGGCGCGTTACACCCCAGGGATCCATGAAGAATCCAATTTCCACGTTGCGAGTACTGTTGAGCATTGCCTTAGTCATGTCGTCGTCGAGCGGTCCGATCGTTGCTCAGAATTCACAAGCCAACGGCGCCGCCACGGCACAACAACTGCCTCCCCATAAGCTTGCGCCGGTTGCAAAGTCCAAACCCGCCGCCTCGGCTTCAGTCGCCGTTCGACAGCCCGAATCCGCCGTCGCCGGACCGAGCCTCACCATCGACGCCGGCAGCGGCCGTCATGCCATCAGCCCCTACATTTACGGCATCAACTACAACCAAGTTCAGATACCGGACATCAATCCCTCCATCATCCGTTGGGGCGGCGACGCCACCTCTCAATACAACTGGCAGGCGGGGCCGCAGCAGGGCAATACCAATGCAGGGAGCGACTACTTCTTCAAGAACGGCCAACAGAGTAGCACCACGGATCCTCCTGACTTCGATACGTTTTTTGCCACCAACCATACGGCCGGTGTGCAGACCATCGGAACCATCCCTATTAACGGTTGGGTGGCGAAAGACAGTTCCTCTTGTGGATTCAGCGTTACGAAATACGGCGCCCAGTGGCAGCAGAACGGGGACTGCGGCAATGGGGTACTTCCCGACCAAAAAACCCCCGTCTCACAGGTAAAGACCACCGACCCCACCGATGCCGACGTTCAGGTAAACACTTCCTTTATGCAAGACTGGGTCGCTCACATGGTCAGTACGGTCGGTTCTACAGCAAACGGCGGCGTCGCCATATGGCAGCTTGATAATGAACCCGTTTGGTGGTCAAACGTTCACCAAAACATCCATCCGATTCTTCCCAACCAGGGCGGCCAGGGCTACACGAGCTTCGACGAGGTATGGCAGAAAGGCCTGGCGTATTCTCAGGCCATCAAAGCCGCCGACCCCACCGCGAAAGTCGCCGGGCCCATTACCTCGGGTTGGTCCGACTTGTTTTTCTCCCGCGTGGATATGCAATCCGGCTGGGGCACGGGACCCAGCTACGTATATTGGGGCAACCCGGTAGACCGCCAGGCCCACGGCAATCAGGATTTTGCCGCCTGGTATCTCCAGCAGTTCGCTCAACAAAGCGGACCTCGCTTGCTCGACTATTTCGACATTCACGGTTACATGCCCGGCACCGGCACCGCGCTGCGTCCAAACAGCCTGCCCGCCAGTGCGCCCGATCCGACCGACCCCGCCAGCAATGCGGCCCGCCTGGAATCAACCCGCGTCTTCTGGGATCCGAACTTTGTGGTCGCGAATAAGTCCGGGACTCTGTTCTCCGCCGATAACTCGAGCCATTCGGCGCAGACCGGCAATTGGGTCACAGACGGCATGACTTTCGCGCTAGTCGATGGCTCGGGGACCCTGCTTGCCCAGACCACCGTTGCGCTGGAAGGCTCAACCACCATCACTCCCAGCTCAATTTCATATAGCAGCGGCGCCAGTATCACCGCCAGTCCCAATCCGATTCCTGCGAATGAATTCTTCGTCGGTCAAGCCACCATCTCATGGAGTGCGCCCGGTTCCACCGGCGTTCAGCTCTTCATCGGCGACGGCGAGTACTTATCGAATGAGTGCGTCTGCCTGATCCCCCGCATGAAGAACTGGGTGAACGCGAATTACCCCGGCACGAAGATGTCCATCACCGAGTACAACCTGGGCGCGCAGGGCGATATTAACGGCGCGCTGGCTGAGACCGACGTGCTCGGCATCTTCGGGCGCGAAGGGCTGGACGTTGGTGTCATGTGGCCGTTTCTTGGCTATCCGGATATTCCGCTCAACGCCCCCATCACCTATGCCTTCCGGATGTATCGCAATTACGATGGCGCGAAAAGCACATTCGGCGACACCGGTGTCTCCGCCGTGAGCGGCGACCAGAGCCAGTTGTCCGTTTTCGCCGCGCAGCGCACCAGCGACAGCGCGTTGACCGTGATGGTGATCAACAAAACCTCGAACGATTTGACCAGCAGCGTCTCGCTGGCGAATTTCTCTCCACAATCGACAGCTAAGGTCTTCAACTACAGCGCCGCAAACCTGACCGCCATCCAGCCTCAACCCACTCAGGCCGTGACGCCCACCGGTTTCAGCGCGACATTCCCGGCGAACTCGGCGACCCTTCTGGTTATTCCCCTTAGCGCTCCTCCCTCCATCACCGCGAACCCGAACCCAATCCCGGTTGCAGCCGGAGTAACAGTCGGTCAGACAACGATCAGCTGGAGCGCCCCCGGTTCAAGCAGCGTGGAACTTCATGTAGGCAGCGCCACCGGCGTGCTCTTCGGTGGAGGTGGATCAACCGGCTCCGCGCAGACCGGCGACTGGGTCACGAACGGTATGGTGTTCGTGCTGGTGGATGGGGCCACGCACGCGGAACTGGCCAGCACGACTGTGACACTAACCGCTTCGGGGGGCAATGCGACCATTGCCGCGAACCCGAATCCGATCCCGGTTGCAACGGGTGTGACGGTCGGTCAGACCACCATCAGTTGGAACGCCCCGAGCTCCAGCAGCGTTGAACTTCATATCGGAAGTGCCACGGGCGTCCTGTTCGGCGGTGGTGGATCGACGGGCTCCGCGCAGACCGGCGATTGGGTCACGAACGGTATGGTCTTTGTGCTGGTAGACGCGGCAACCCACGCGACGCTAGCGAGCACCACCGTCATGCTGGGGTCTTCGGGCGCAGCCGCCACGATTACGGCGAATCCCAATCCAATCCCTGTGGCCGCGGGCGTGCTCCTCGGCCAGACGACAATTAGCTGGAGCGCCCCGGCTTCCAGCAGCGTGGAAGTTCACGTAGGAACCGCCACGGGCGTTGTGTTTGCGGGAGGCGCTTCATCCGGCTCGGCACAGACCGGCGATTGGGTCACGAACGGTATGCTGTTCGTGCTGGTGGACGGCGCTACTCATGCCACGCTTGCCAGTACCACCGTGACGCTCGGTGCTTCGAGCGGAACGCCCACCATAACGGCGAATCCAAATCCAATCCCCGGAGCGACAGTCGGCGAAACGACCATCAGCTGGAATGCTCCCGGCTTCGCCGGCGTGGAAGTTCACATCGGGAGTGCCACGGGCACGCTCTTTGCAGGGGGCGGTTCGTCGGGTTCGGCGGAGACCGGTGAATGGGTTAGCAACGGCATGGTGTTTGTTTTGGTTGACGCAACCACACACGCAACGCTTGCGGCCACGACGGTGAGTCTCACCGGCACGTAAACCGCCGCGCAGTCCGAACTGTCATGGTCGCGCGGCGCTCTCCAAGAGTTCACTAAGCTCGTGAACATCGGCGGGGCTGGCATCGCCTAGAACGAAATACCGCAGGCCGCCGTTCACCCACGTCTCGCTGCTGAAGCCCAGCCTTCCACGAAGCGTTGATACCGAAGTGAGCCCGCTCAACTCGGCGCGATTCTGGAAGATGAAAACCGAAATCTGGTGTTTTCGGACTTCAAGCAGAAGCTGTGCTCCGGGGTTCTGTTGGAAGTAGGCGACGCGTCCGCCGATCAGCTTAAAGGGAGTATTCTGTAGCTCCGGGATGTTGAAGGAAAACGGCAGCTTGCCCTGAAACCAGGGCTTCACCGTATGCCGGTCGGTCGAAACCACATCGACCGGATTTGCGCTGGCCAACGTGGAGACATGCAGGTCCGCGAGTTCACCCAAGGCCTGTTCACTCCGCATGTTCTGCTGCCGAAGAAACACCGGGATGGTCAGCAGCCCGATCGCGGCTACCGCGGCAAAGGCCGGTATCCATCGCCTTGACCATTGCGGACGCTTCGACGCACGAATGCTCCGCTCGACCTTCAGGCGAAACTCCGGCCTGGGTGCGTAGTCCTGCCCGGCGGCTTGCGTCATGCGCTTCAGCTGTAGGCGGCTGAGCGCATCCGGGGCGCAGGAGGCGCATCCGCGCAAATGCGCTTCCAGGTCCGCGCGTTCGCTGGCGGAAAGCTCGTCATCAACGTAACGATCGAGTTTTGCACTCCAGTCGCAACTCATCTAGAAGAACCGTGCACTTTCCCCGCCAACAATTCGCGCATCAGCTTCCGGGCCCGCGACACTCGTGACATTACCGTGCCGGCCGGGATTCCCAGCGTTTCTGCGATTTCCCGATAGGTCATCTCCTCGATGTCGCACAACAGAATCACCTCGCGGAACGGCAGCGGCAGTTGTTCCAAGGCAGCTTGAACAAACTGCTGATCAGCTCGCGCCAGCAGGAGAGACTCCGGTGTATCCGACCCTACCGGCAGCGGAGAACCGTCGTCGTCAACGTCGAGCGGCACTGTCATTTTGGCACTCAGGCCGGTGCGCGAGCTCAGAAACGTGTTCCTCAAAATGCGGAACATCCAGGAGCGAAAATTGGTTCCCGGTTGGAACGACGTGAAGCCTTTGAGTGCCTTGAGATAGGTTTCCTGCACCAGGTCTTCGGCCTCTTGCTGGTTCTGGGTAAGCCAATGCGCGAAGTTGTACAGCGATCCGAGCATCGGCATAGCCAGTGTTTCGAAAGAATCGGCATTCGCGCGCCGGCCTGTGAGCATGCAATATGGTAACCCCGCCAACCTTCCGATCCTTTAGGACTTTCGTGCAGGGTAGGCCCTGGGTTTGCAAGCGACGCTCTCGTCGCTTTATTCCCGCACTTCAGGCAACCCGATAATCAGGCGGCAAGCCCACGAGCTGATGAGCGATCTCTTCGAGCGAGTGAGTCCAGTTGGCTCTCATCCTTCTTGTGGAGCATTGCATCCAGAGACCATTTTCCCGGGCCGTTAATCATCAGGAACGCTGTGGTCAACAGTTGAGCGTAATCGGATCGAATCTCATGTAGAACGGCCCAGATCCCGATTTGTGGTGGTGAAGGCGGCAAAGGCAAGGGTGATGTTCCAAGAAACAGCGAGATTTTCGTTGAGAGTATGGCGACGATCATTTCAATGATGAACGGAATCGAGATCAGCCGCGTCATCAGGCCGGAGAGCAACAACAAGCCTCCAATGATCTCCAGGCAAGCGACAAAGTCGGCGGTCGCGTGAGGGGCTGGGATGCCCAGTTTAGTGAAGCGGCCCACTCCTTGATTTGTGTAAACAAACTTCAGGATCCCTTCCCACAGGAATACGCCGCCGGCCATCATTCTAAGAAGTAGTAGAGACCTTGGACCGTTCGTTGGCGGTTTACAAAACCAATTCAAGAAATTGTTCATTTTGGTTCTTCCCTTCATTCAGAACAGAGAATTCGTCAAGCGTTTTCCGTTCGCTCAGTATCGATAACTAGCAAGGGCACTCTTTATTCCCGGGACTAACGGATTTCGCGAACCAGCGTCTACGCCTTGTGGGGTGGCCAGGAATCTGATCTGGCCCATGCCGGACGCCAGCTCGCGTTGGAGAATCCACTTATGGACTCGCCTCTAAACGGCGCTGTATCTAAGCCCGAGCCTCGTGCCGTCCTGGTGCGCACGGTCACAGATCCTCCCGGTAGAACTGAGACTCCCGCACTACCCTGGGTTTGTGTGGCAATACACTTGGGCCCTGCGGTTTACATGCACTGCAAACGAGGTGGCCAGAAGCACTCCGGATTGGGCGTCCACGCTGACATCGACGTCATTCCCGCATTCACCGAATGTGTCTGGGAGCCCAAGGAAGAAGACAGCGCGCTGGTCGTGGCCGTCAATCCTGGATTGGTTGCAAGCGTTGCGGAGGAGTCGGGCGAGACCGGGAATCACGTCGAGATCCGGAACCGCTTCCAAATTCGGGATACGCAGATGGAGCACATCAGCTGGGCGCTGAAGGCGGAAATGGAAATGGGCTATCCGAGCGGCCGTCTTTTTTGCGACAGTCTGGGGACGGCGATGGCTGCCCACCTGCTTAACCGGCATAGCAGCTTAGCCAAACTCAACAAAGTCTCCAACGCAGGCATGAGCGGCGGCCAGCTCAAGCGAGTGATTTCCTTCATTGAGGATCAGTTGGCTCGCGACCTGTCCCTCAACGAAGTCGCAGCCGTAGCGGGCATCAGTGCTTCCCACTTCAAAGTAGTGTTCCGCAACAGCGTCGGGCTGCCAGTCCATCAGTATATTGTCCGGCGGAGAGTGGAGAGGGCGGAACAACTGCTGCGAACGAGCAAGCTGCCGATCAGTCAGATTGCGGAGTTAACGGGCTTCGCCCACCAGAGCCATTTGTCCCACCACATGCGGCGGATTCTTGGATATTCTCCAACGGTCATCCGTAATTTTGCGGAGTAGGATCCGCAACTTTCCCATCCAATTCTGCTCATCTCCATCTGATCTTGCGCGACGGCGCCAGCCTGTCGGTTTCAAACTTCAGCTAGCAGGGGGAACTTTTCTATGACTCAGTCTTTCCGAAGCAGATTGCTTGGGTTTACCGCCCTATGTTTAATGGTCTGTCCGAGCATTGTTCGGGCTCAGGCGATCAGCGGCGATGTAACTGGCACAGTATTGGATTCCAGCGGCGCCGCGATTCCCGGGGCCACGGTCACGGCGCTCAATGACGCAACGGGCGTCAAGACCACCGCGCTGTCCAACGACAATGGCGTTTACCGCTTTACGAATCTCTTGGTTGGAACATACACCATCACGGGGTCTGCGAGCGGTTTCGCTTCTGACACGCTAAAGAATATTGAGCTGACTTTGAACACTGTCGTCACAGCCAACTTGAAACTGGCAGTCGGCAGCACCGCAACGACGGTAGAGGTCACCGCAGGGGCCGTCGCAATTGATACGACAACCGCCCAGCTACAAACCACATTTGGCACTCAGCAAGTACAGGAGCTTCCGCAAACTGCACAGGGATCGGGAATCTACAACCTGAGTCTACTCGGCGCCGGTGTATCCTCGCAGGGCGGAGTGGGCCAGGGCATGGGTCCGGCGATCGCGGGCCAGCGCCCTGACAATAACCAGTTCAATCTGGATGGCGTCAGCAATCAAAACTATTTCAACCCCGGGCCACTAGACTTCGTCTCCAATGAAGCGGTTGCGGAATTCACGCTTTTGCAAAACCAATTTGCTCCCGAGTTCGGTGGAGGGTCGGGCGGCATCTTCAACGCCGTTGTGAAGAGCGGAACCAACACGATTCATGGTTCCATTTACGAGTATTTGCAGAACCGCAACCTGAACGCGGTAAATTCGCTTGATTGGACCCAGGGGCTTACCTCGAATCCTCGTTTCGACAACAACCGCCTGGGAGCAACCGTCGGCGGTCCCGTCATCAAGAACAAGCTGTTCTATTTCGGCAACTTCGAATACAACCCGATCGGCCAGGCGTCCGTCCCGGGCGCACCGCTATATGCTCCGACCGCGGCTGGCTATTCGATGCTGAACAACATTGCCGGCCTCAGCTCGGCGAACCTTCAAACGTTTCAGAAATACGTGCCGGCCGCACCCGCCAACGACCAGGCCTTCATTAATGTGCTCGGCAATCAGATTCCCATTGGCTCGATTTCGTTTCTCTCACCCAACTACACCAACAACTACGACGCGATTGTGTCGATCGACTACAACATGAGCGACAAGGACCAGATCCGGGGTCGCTGGATCTACAACAAGTCCGAAGGCAACACGGCCGGTTTGGGGAATACACCGGCGTTTAACGTGATCGTCCCGAACAACAACTACATGTACAATCTGTCAGAGTTCCACAACTTCTCGCCCACGCTTCAAAACGAGTTCAGAACTTCGTTTAGCCGCAACGTCAATTCTGAAGGAGTCCCCCCGATCACGTTTCCCGGGCTGAGCGTCTTTCCAGTCATCACCATCGATCAGCTCAACGGTCTGACCTTGGGGCCCACGGGTCCTTCCGGGTCTACCCAGAATCTATTCCAGGTGCAGGACAACGTGACCAAGGTGATCGGTAGAAACACCATCAAGTTCGGTGGCAGCTTTATCGATATGATTTCCACCAATTACTTCATCCAACGGGTGCTTGGAAACTATGAGTACTCGTCCCTCAGCCTGTATCTTCAGGATCTCTCGCCGGACGTTCTCGGTGAGCGTAGTGCCGGCGCGACCAGCTATCCGGTAGGCTTCCTGCAAAGCGCGGCCTTCGTGAACGACGATTTTCGGATCCGGCCAAACCTGACCTTAAATTTTGGTTTGCGATACGAATACGTGACCGCGCCTGTGGCCTCGCGCTATCAGGAATACAGCTCACCCGCGAACGTCTACGGAGGCATCACCTTTGGCAGGCCCTACTACAGCCCAACCGATTTCGCTCCCCGTTTCGGTTTTGCCTATTCTCCTGGCACGGACGGCACCTGGTCCATTCGCGGGGGGTTCAGCAAGGCGTATGACCTGACTTATTCAAACCTCACTGCGAACGCCGCCCCGCCCTATTTCCAGCAGACCAACGATGTCAACCTGAACGTGCAAACACCTGGTTTCCTGGCTAGCGGCGGTTTGCCCGGCAGTGCAGTTCCCTTGCCAACCACCCCCGCCGCGGCATTGGGTGTCGTCGGTTCGTACACCTTCGGTGGCCAGCGCCCGTACGCGCTCACTTGGACCATGGGCGTACAGCACGTCTTCAAAAAGAACTATACGTTTGAAGCACGTTACGTCGGCACCAGAGGCGTTCACTTATGGAATCAGTCCCGCTTGAATATCTATCCCCTCGTGTCACCCAGCAACTACATTCCAACCTTCTTTACCATGCCAAGCGCTGCTACGTTAGCTGCGCTGAACAAAACGTTGGGAGATGTGGAGAACTACATTGTTCCCGGCGGCACCGCCGACTTCCCGCAAAACTCGCTCGCCACTCTCGGCAGCGCAGCGAATATCACCAGCTATGCGCCACAGGCGAATTCCTTGTATAACGGCTTGGCATTGCAATTGAACCGGCGGTTTTCGAACGGCCTGTCTTTCATCGCCGCTTATACCTGGAGCCATCTGGAAGACGACGCCACGGCCACCAATTTCTCTACCTACCTGACACCCCGCCGGGCACAAGACTATCAGGACCTGAAAGCCGACTGGTCCAATTCAGCTCTCGATCACCGCCAGCGATTCACGTTTTCGCCCATCTATAACTTCACGCCATTCAAGAACGGCAATTGGTTCATGAAGAACTTGGTGGGTAACTGGACGATCTCTGGAACTTATACTTACGAGACTCCCGAGTACGCGACAGCACAAAGCGGTATCGACTCGAATCTGAACAATGACAGCGCAGGTGACCGGGCGATTATCAATGTCGCTGGTAACGGAAGCCTCGGTACCGGCGTAACGGCGTACAACTCAGCCGGGCAGGTGGTTGCCATGGGCGATCCAACCACGGTTGCCTACGTGGCCAATAGCACTAACGCTCGTTATGTCACTGCCGGCCTCGGCGCGCGGGCGAACGGTGGACGCAACACATTTCCGCTCAAGCCGATCGATAACATCGACGTCGGACTGAAGAAGCGCTTCAGTATTACGGAACGCTTTTCATTCGATATCGGCGCGCAATTTTATAACGTCTTCAATCACGCGCAGTACACCGGCGGATCGGTTGACGATATTGGCTCATTTGGTTTTATCGGCGCCCGCAACGACCTAGTTCCGAGCGACCCCCTGTTCGGAAACTTTACCCAGTTCTACAGCAGCAATTCACGAACGATTCAGATTTTCGCCCATTTCACCTTTTAAGGCTTACACGGGCCCCTGAGAATCCGTGGCAAACTGATGGTATCGTGGCGTTCTATCGGATGTCGGATCACTGATGCGCATCGCCATCGTATCCGACATCCACGGCAACCGAACTGCGTTTGAGGCAGTGTTGGCGGATCTGCGACAGACCTCTCCGGATTTGATCCTCCACGGCGGCGATCTGGCTGACGCCGGTTCAAGCCCCGTGGAAATTGTGGATCGCATCCGCGATCTAGGCTGGCAGGGCGTGCTGGGCAACACCGATGAAATGCTCTTCGCGCCAGCGTCGCTTCAGAAGGTCGCGGCCCAATCGCCGCATCTGAAGAGCCTTTTCGTCGTCATCGAGGAAATGGCCTCGGCGACCCGTGAAGCGTTGGGACAAAAGAGGCTCGCTTGGCTGCGTGCTCTGCCCATCAGTCAGGACTGCAGCCCAATGGCGCTCGTACACGGCAGTCCTGGGAACTGTTGGCATGCGCCGATGCCACAAGCGAGCGATTCCGAATTGGAGTCGGTTTACTCGCCGCTCTGCCAGTCGGTCGCCGTTTATGCACATATCCATCGCCCCTATATTCGGAGCTTTTCAGGCATGACCGTTGCCAATACCGGCAGCGTCGGTCTTTCTCACGACGGCGATCGGCGCGCTTCCTACCTGTTGCTCGATGATTCGATCCCCGCTGTCCGCCGCGTCGAGTACGATGTGGATCGTGAACTAAAAGCTCTCTCCGGTTGCGGTTTGCCGCACGCCGATTGGGTTGGTAAGATCCTGATAAGTGGCTTCGTCCAGATGCCCTGAACAGCCCGTCTTTTCGCATAAAACCCGTGGCACAGCCTTCAGGCTGTCGTCTCGGCGCATTGGAATTCAACCCTGGCCGACGAGGCCAGGTTTGTGGTGAAAAGCCTCAGTGCAGGCCGACGATCTCTCCGCTATCGTCCACGTCAAGGTGGACGGCTTGCGGATCCTTGCCGAGACCCGGCATCAGCAGCATATTGCCGGCGATCACGACAACGAAGCCGGCGCCGGCGGCAACGTGTGCACCGGTAACGGTGAGTGTCCATCCGCGCGGGGCGCCGGTTAATTTGGGATTGTCCGAGAGCGACGCTTGCGTCTTCGCGATGCAGACCGGTAGGCGGCCGAAGCCCAGCGCTTCGAACTTTTGCAATTGCTTGCGGGCACTGCCCTCGAAGTAGACGCCGGCGGCGCCGTAGATATCGTGCGCGATAGTCTCCACCTTCTCCACCAGGCTCAATTCGGGCGCGTAGAGCGGGTGCACATCGGCGGGTTCGCCGACGGTGGCGTCGATTACCCGGGCTGCCAGGTCCAGCGCGCCTTCGCCTCCCCGAGCGTATCCCTCGGTCATTGCGCAGGCCACCCCGCGCTCGCGGCAGAACGAGCGGACGGCTTCAAGGTCCGCTATTTCGTCGCTTTCGAAGCGATTCAGGGCGACAACCACGGGAACGCCGAATTTGCCGAGGTTGCTGATGTGCCGTTCGAGGTTGGCAAATCCGCGCGGGTCGGGCACGGAAGCGTGGGCCCGCAGCGCCCGAACGGAGGCCACGAGCACCGCGGCAGTCGGCCGCAGCCCCGACGACGGCATCACCATGTCGAAGTATTTCTCGGCGCCCAGATCGGCGCCGAAACCGGCCTCGTTCACAACAAATTCGGCCAGCCCCAGTGCCATCTTCTGGGCAATCACGCTGCTGGTGCCGTGCGCGATGTTGGCAAACGGTCCGGCATGAACCAGTGCGGGTGTGTGTTCAGTGGTCTGAACCAGGTTGGGCATGATGGCTTCGTTCAGCAGCACCATCATGGCCCCCGTACATTCCAGGTCGCCGGCGCGAACCACACCGCCATCCAGCGTGAATCCCGCCACAATGTCGTTGAGCCGGCGGCGTAGGTCGGCGCGGGAGTTGGCCAGCGCCAGAATCGCCATGATTTCCGACGCAGCCGTGATCACAAAGCCCGTCTCGCGCGGGACGCCATTGAGCTTGCCGCCGAGGCCAACAATGACGTGCCGCAGTGCCCGGTCATTCACGTCGATTGTGCGCGGCCAAAAAATGTTGTCAATATCGATGCGCAGCCGGTTGTCGTGATAGACGTGAGCATCGATCATCGCTGCGAACAGGTTGTGCGCCGCGGTCACTGCGTGGAAGTCGCCATTGAAGTGAAGGTTGATCATGTGCGACGGGATGACCTGCGACTGCCCGCCGCCTGTCGCGCCGCCCTTGAGCCCGAACACGGGCCCGAGCGAAGGCTCACGCAGGGTCACGATCGCTTTACGTCCCAAACGGTCGAGCGCTTGCGCCAGCCCGATCGACACCACCGTCTTGCCTTCGCCGTGGCTGGTAGGCGTGATAGCGGTCACCAGGATGAGTTTCCCTTGCGGCCGGCCAGCGAGGTGGTCGAACAGTTCCAAACGCAGCTTGGCGGTGAACTTCCCGTAGGATTCCAGGTATTGGGCAGGGATGCCCAGTTGGTCGGCGATGCCGCTAATGGGCCAAAGGGCTGCCGAGTCTTTTGGCGTTTCCAGCAATTGTAAGCTCATTTCGCCTTCAGCCTATCCCAAACGCAATCCCCTGACCATCGTGTTTCCGGATTAGTCAGGTGCCTAAATTGAACTCTGGCTTGGCCGGTATGTTCTATAGTGGGGCCGGAAGCAACAGCAGGACGACACCTATGCACAATCCCGATTTCACGCGGCGAACCTTTTTGGCAACCATGACGGCCGCCTCCCTTTTCGGGCAAAACGAGGGCTGGGTCGAACTGTTCAACGGCCGCAACCTGGACGGCTGGAAGCCTCAGGGCAACCTGAATTCGTGGACGGTGACGGACGGCCTCCTCGCCGCGGACGGCCCCATGTGCCACCTGTTCTATACTGGCCCGGTACAAGGCGCCGACTTCAAGAACTTCGAGCTGGAAGCGGAGCTCATGACCCGCCCCTCGTGTAACTCAGGAGTCTATTTCCATACCAAGTATCAGGACTCCGGCTGGCCCGACAAAGGCTGCGAGGTTCAGGTCAACAACACCCAAGCACGTGAAAAGAAAAAGACCGGTTCGCTATACAACCTGCGAAACAACTACAAGCAATACGTCCCCGACAACCAATGGTTCAAACTCACCGTTGCGGTGCGCGGCAAGAACGTGCAGGTGCGCCTCGACGGGATGCTCATGGTGAACTACTTTGAGCCGACGCCTGCCGTCATTCCGCCCGGCATGGAGAAGGAACGCTTCCTCGACCACGGCGCGTTCGCCCTGCAGTGCCACGATCCAGGGTCCAAGGCCATGTTCCGCAGTGTACGTGTCCGCCCGCTACCGGATTCAGCCGACGCCCCTTACGCCGCCTTTACCGCGGACGAAACATTCAAGCAGATACTGTCCCAGGGCGCGCACGGCATCCCCATGCTCGACCAGCATGTCCATCCCAAGGGCGGACTGACGATGGACCAGGCCGTGGCGAAGTCGCTGCACGACGGTATCCAGTACGGGCTTACGGTGAACTGCGGCCAAGGACAGCCCGTCACTAGCGATGAGGGCGCGCGCAAGTATGTCGAAAGCCTCCAAGGCTTGCCGGTCTTCATCGCCATGCAGGCCGAGGGCCGCGAATGGCTCCAGATGTTTTCAAGAAGTGCCGTCGAGCAGTTCGATTACGTCTTCACCGATTCGATGACCTGGACGGACAATCGAGGCAAACGCATGCGCCTTTGGATACCTGACGAAGTGGGCGTCATCTCGGATCCGCAAGAGTTCATGGACGTCCTGGTGGACCGCTCCGTCGGAATCCTGGAGCGCGAACCCGTCGACATCTACGTGAACCCTACCTACCTGCCGGACCAGCTCTCAAAGGACTATGAAACGCTGTGGACTCCGGCGCGCCGCGAGAAAGTGATCGCTGCAGCGGTCAAGAATCATGTGGCGATCGAAATTAATAACCGCTACAAGATTCCCAGCCAGTCCTTCGTCACATTGGCCAAACAAGCCGGCAGCAAATTCACGTTCGGCACTAACAACTCCGGCCCCGCCGACCTGGGGCGATGCCAGTACGCTCTCAACACAGTCGACCAATGCAAGCTCACCAGCGCCGATTTCTTCGTGCCACTGTCAGTCGGTTCCACTAAGGCCGTCGAGCGCAAGGGCGATATCCTCAAGCGAAGCTAAACAAAGTTCCCGACCGTTCCACCCCCCGGACGTCTATCCTTTGGCCTCCCGCGCCGAGTTGTAAAGCGCTCGGATGTAGCCCATGCTGTATGACCAGGCGGCTTGCCGGCTTCCCGCCATCGCGGGTACGTGATCCGCAATGAGGTTGCCTCTGAAATCCACGTCTACCAGCGTCTTCATCAGCTTCCACATGTCGGTGTAGCCATCGTCAATGTAGGTTTCGACGAAGTCGGGGATGGGAGACGTTACGTTACGGAAATGGACCTTCCAGAGTTTGCCCATTTTCGCGAAAGCCTGGGCGGCTTCGAAAACATTCTTGCCGGTACTCGATCCGCCTTCCATCCACGTGCCGCAGCAAAGACAGACACCGATATTGGGCGAGTTGGCGATCTCGAGAGCCCGCACGTATCCGTCGAAAGTCCCGAAGATCTGTCGCGGGATACCGCCCAACTCCGGGACCGGAGGATCATCGGGATGGATTCCGATCCTTACGCCCGCTTCTTCGGCAACCGGAGCAATCTGGCGTATGAAGTATGTGTAGTTATCCCAAAGCTCTTCGGTCGAGTACCGGCGACCGTGTGTCAGCGGTCCTTGGTAGATCTTGCCGTTCCAAAAACCCTTCGCAGTAGCCAAGTGGAAAGAACGCGACTTGCCGCCGCCACGCGTCGTTTCCGGCTCGCTCGACCAGATGCCATTCGCCATATGAGCGTAGGTGATGTACCCAATGCCAGCCTTGCCCGTATTTCGAATGTACTGCTTCAGCCACTCGATTTTCTGATCACGACCGGGCAGGTTCAGCGTGATCTCTTCGATGTTGCGATTCTCGTTATTCGATATGTTCCAAACCGTGAGGCCGGCCGCTTCGACGCGTTTCTTGATGGCCAGAAAATTCTCCAGCGCGGCGCGACCGTTTCCGGTTTGGACGTTCAGGTAGCCGACACCCATCTGCTTGATCCAGGTCAGATCCTCGTCACTGACGCTTTCGTCGACCTGCATCGAGATCTTGATGCCTGCCGACAACGGCTCCAGTCCCTTGGCCGTTCCAATCGGAGCAAGAACGGCTGCGGCAGCCGAAGCGGTGAACGCCCGTCGTGTCATTTCCGTCATCGAATGACCTCCTGGCCAACGATGATACAGGTCGCCCAACATGCTGTGGTAGCCCCAGTTTCTTGCTTTCTCTCTGGTACAACGGTCTTTAGTGGAATCTTCAGTTCTTCATGCCTCCGACATACCGGGTGACCGCTTCTCGGCTCCTGCCCGACGGCGAATCCTTGTCATCGACGACGAGGTCGACATCCGAGAAAGCCTCGAGTTGCTTCTGTCCGCAGAAGACTACGTCGTGGATCTGGCGGAAAACGCCGCTACCGGCCTGCAGAAGTTCGAAACCGGCGCCTACGACCTGGTCCTCCTCGACCTCATGATGCCCGACCGCTCCGGCCTGGAAGTGCTCACCGACATTCGCCAGCGCGACCGCGAGACCCCGGTCTTCATGATGACGGCTTTTGGGTCGGTGGAAGTGGCCGTCCGTGCGCTGAAGGGCGGCGCCAACGACTACTTCCCGAAGCCTTGGGATAACGAAAAACTGCTCATCGAGATCGCCCGCATGATCGACAAGGGGCAGCTGGAACGCGAGAATACCCAGCTCAAGCGGGCATTCAAGCAGCGCTACAGCTTTCCCAACATCGTCGGAAAAAGCGTGTCCATGGTGCGGTTGCTCGACAACGTCAGCCAGGTTGCCAATAGCCGGACAACTATCTTGGTTACCGGCGAAACTGGTACCGGCAAAGAGCTGATTGCCAAGGCGCTGCATGCCAACTCAGCCCGCGCGGACCACCCGTTTGTGCCTGTCAACAGCGGTTCCATCCCTTCCGACTTGCTCGAATCCACTCTTTTTGGCCACGTCAAAGGCTCGTTCACCAGCGCAGTTGCCAATCGTAAGGGTTTGTTCGAAGCCGCCAACCGCGGGACCATCTTCTTTGACGAGATCGGGACTATCAGCGGCGAGCTGCAAGTGAAACTGCTGCGCGTGATGCAGGATCGCGAGTTCATGCCGCTCGGTTCGAATGAAACCGTTCGCGTGGACGTGCGGGTCATCGCCGCCACTCACTCCGATCTGCGCAAGCTGGTTGATGAAGGGAAGTTCCGCGAAGATCTGTACTATCGGCTCAACGTCATCAATCTCGCCCTTCCTCCGCTACGCGACCGGAAGGAAGACCTTCCGCTTTTGGTCGACCACTTCTTCATTAAGTACTGCCGGGAGAACGAGAAGTTCCTGGATCCCGACGGCCGCTCGACGCTCTCGTTCGAGCCCGAAGCGATGCAAGTGCTCCTCGAACACAACTGGCCCGGCAACGTGCGCGAACTCGAGAACGTCGTGGAACGAGCTGTGGTCCTAGCCACTTCAAACACGGTCCCCGCCCACGTCTTGCCCGACTATCTTCAGCAGGCCCACGGTTTGAAGATCCGGCGCGACCCGAGCGGCACGTTAACATCGGATGCCTCGCTGTTTGAAACTGTCGCTGACTTCGAACGGCGCAAAATCATTGAGGCGCTGGAGCGCTGCGGTTTCAGCCAGACCGATGCCGCGGAGGCACTTCACATTCCGCTTTCGACGCTCAACCAGAAAATCAAGCGCCTTCAAATCGAGATCAAGCGCCGTCCCGGCATTTGATCCCTGATTCTGTCCGTCAAGGTCCGACTTATGTGGACCGGACGCCTCGTCCGCGCCGGATGCCAACATCCGGCTCTCTCCGACGGATTGATAGCCGGGGAAGACGGTCGAATACATTCTCACCAGTGGAGATGAACAGATCCTCACATGTCGGTTTTTGTTCCCTCATGGCATAAAGTAGTTGCTTAGCCATGACCATCCGTTCGCTCACATGCACTCTAGCCCTCACTTGCTCGGCGACTCTTCTCTCCGCCGCTCAGGCTTCTTCCCCTGCGCCCCAGGCCCGCATAAAGGTCGACACCGACCGGGTGATCGGTGAAGTCGACCCGCTTTTGTTCGGCAATTTCACCGAGCAGCTCGGCCGCTGCATCTACGGCGGCATCTTCGAAGAAGGCAGCCCGCTCTCCGATTCGAATGGCTTCCGCAAGGACGTCATGGAGGCTGTCAAAGGTCTCGGCGTCTCCGTGCTGCGCTGGCCCGGCGGCAACTTCGTCTCCGGCTACAACTGGAAGGATGGGATTGGTCCGCGGGACCTCCGCCCTCCGCGTCCCGACCACGCCTGGGGCGCGCTTGAAACCAATCGTTTTGGCACCGACGAGTTTCTCGACTTCTGCCAGCTCATCGGAACGCAACCCTACCTCTGCATCAACGCCGGTCTTGGCTCTGTCGACGATGCCCGTCAATGGGTCGAATACACCAATGAGACGCGCGATACCTATTGGGCTCGCCAGCGCCGTAAAAACGGGCACGAGCAGCCCTGGAACGTCAAGATATGGGGCCTTGGCAATGAGATTGACGGCCCGTGGCAACTCGGTCACAAGAGCGCTGAGGACTATGGGAAGTTCGCGCTCGAAGCAGCTAAGGCGATGCACCGCCAGGACGATTCTCTCAAGCTCATAGCGTCCGGCTCATCCAACTTTGGGGCCGATTGGATTGGCTGGAACCGGACTGTGCTTGAAACGCTCAAGCCTGAGATCACCTATCTGTCCTTGCACACCTACATAGGCAACGAAGCAAACGACCTCGAACGGTTCCTCGCTGTCTCGCGTGATCTCGACGACCGGATCAACGTGGTCGACGGCCAGATTCGGGCGGCACTCGTCACGCATGAAGGATCCGCATCCCATCTACATCGCCTTTGACGAGTGGAACGTCTGGTACCGAACTCTACCCCCGCCTCATCCCGGCGGCGGAAACCGGGAGTTTGAGATTGGCCGTACCGGTCTCGAAGAGCCCTACAACTTCGAAGACGCGCTCGCCATGGGCGTATTCTTCAACGCCTTCATTCGCCACGCCAACATCGTCAAGATGGCCAATCTGGCGCAGCTAGTCAACGTCATCGCCCCCATCTTCACCAACAAGCAAGGCCTATACCTGCAGACCATTTACTTCCCGTTGGTCGAATACGGCAAGCAACGCTCAAACCTATCCGTGGATACGCTCGTGAAGTCCCCGGAGTATCAGCCCAACGGCGGCGGTCGTCCAACCGGTTACCTGGACGTCTCCACCACCTACGATGCGAAGAGCCATGTCATCTATCTCAACGTTTTGAACCGTAGTGCAGATAAAGACATCACCGCGTCGATTGAAAACGTCGAAGGCAAGGTATCACCGCAAGCAGAGCTTTGGCAGATGGATAATCCCGACTTGAAGGCCGTGAACACCTTCGGAGACGACCACAAGGTCCGGCCGGTAACCAAAGGCATCACTCTACAACTCGCGCACAACACGTTCTCTTACGCTTTCCCCAAACACTCGCTGACCATCTTGAAACTGAAGGCAGAGTGACAGCGTCGCTGAATCTCCAGCACAGAACCGCGCGCGTGAGCAAGCGGATCGTTGCCCGTTCAGCATCGCCCGAGGGTTATTTCACCGATGCGACCAACGCACCGAACGCCGGGAGCTCCACATGGTCAAGTTGCAGAACCCCGCGTTGCGGCGGCGAACTGAACAGCGCCGTCGCGCTTGACCCCGGCACCCCCTTACTGGCGAGATGGAAAGCTACGGTCCTAGGCTGGCTGCTCATGTTCAATGCCACCAGAACGGTCGACGTCCCACTCTTGCGCAAATAGGAGAAGACGTCAGGATCGTCCTCATTAACGGCCTCATAAGAGCCATCTCGAAGGGAGGGGTTGGACTTGCGCAGCGCCAGCAGCCGCTTATACGCATTGAAAATGGAATTCGGGTCCTTCGATTCCGTCTCCACGTTGGAAGTAGAGGCGCTGGGTGGAATCGGTAGCCAGGGAGTGGCCGACGTGGTGAACCCAGCCTGGGCCGACGCGTTCCACTGCATGGGCGTCCGCTCGCCGTCGCGGCCCTTTTCCTTCGGCCAGCCGAGCTTGCCGATGGGATCGTGCACGTCTTCGATGCGCGCGGGGTCGGTGGTTCGCATGCCGAGTTCTTCGCCGTAGTACATCTGGGGCGTTCCTCGCGTAGTCAGCAGTAGTACCGCCATGAGTTTCGCGATTTGATCGTTGTGTACACCATCGCCGTAACGATCCCACTGCCGCGGCTGGTCGTGGTTGCTGAAGAAGTATTCGGGCTGCCCGTGCGCGGTGTTGTTTTCGACCTCGTTGAAGAGCTGCCGGAACCGTGGGGCCGAGAGTTTGTTCACGTCGGCGATCTGGAAGTCCATCGGAAGCTGCACTTCGTCCCCGTGCCCGTACATCTTGGCGAGTTCCTCAATGTTGGGTTCGTCCGCTTCGGTGATCAGCACCGGGTCTCCGGGATACTTGCCGACGACGCGCCGCAGCTCCTTTAGGATGTCGTGCACTTCAGGATAGTTGTCGGTGTACTTGTGTTCGATGTTCCGGTCGCCGTAAGCGTTGAATCCAGGGAGATACGGATCGTCGCGGAGATCCGGATCTTCAAACAACCGCGAAACCGCATCGATTCGAAAGCCTGCGACCCCCTTCTTCATCCAGAACTCCAGCACGCCCTCCATCGCCTTCTTCACTTCCGGATTGCGCCAGTTCAAGTCGGGCTGTTCCTTGTAAAAGTAGTGATAGTAGTACTGGTTTGTTTTCGGATCGAGGGTCCAGGCCGAATGGCCGAACCACGATTGCCAGTTGTTCGGCGGCTGCCCCGGCGCCTTTCCGTCCCGCCAGATATACCAATCGCGTTTTGGGTTGGTGCGCGAAGACCTCGACTCGATAAACCACGCGTTCTGGTCTGAGGTGTGGTTGATCACGTAGTCCATGATCACCCGGATATTGCGCTTCTTGGCTTCAGCAATCAGATGCTCGAGATCCGCCATCGTGCCGTATTCCGGATCAATCGCCATGTAGTCGGAAATATCGTAGCCATAGTCGACGCCCGGAGAAGGGTACATCGGTGTAATCCAGATGGCATCAATCCCGAGGTCGTGGAGGTAGTCCAGGCGCGACGTAATACCCTTGATGTCGCCGATGCCATCGCCGTCCGAATCCTGAAAGCTCCGCGGGTAGATCTCGTAGATGACAGCCTGCTTCCACCATGCATCGGCTTGTTTCTGCGGGCGAGTTGAAGAAGAAGGCGCCTGCGCCAGGACGGAGAAGGCGAGTACAAACGACAGCAACAGAGCTTTTGACATGAATCAGTCCTTCACGGGATTATCTCTCGGTTCGCCAAGAGAAGTGCGCGTGGAGAACAGTTTACTGTCGATGCTGGATCACTTGCCTTCCAGCCCGTACTGCCGGAGCTTCTCATACAGCAAGCGGCGACGGATTCCTAGAACTTCCGCCGCCTTCGATTTGTTGCCCTGCGTCTCGGCGAGCGCTCGTTCGATGAGCGCCTGCTCAAGCCGTTCCAGGTTGTCTTTCCAGCCTCGTTGCAGCGGCACGAGCGCGGTCCAATCAAGGGCGGGCTTCTCGGGCCGGTCCTCCAGCAGTTGCACATCGTCGCGGTCGATTAGGTTGCTGCGAGCCAGCACGAGCGCCCTCGCGATGGTGTTCTCCAACTCGCGGATGTTGCCCGGCCAGTGGTGGTCGCATAGAAGCGCCAAGGCGGCCGGCGTAATAGCGGCTTGCGGTCCACCCCGCGCGACGAAGTGCTGCACGATGGCTGGGATGTCCTGCTTCCGCTCCCGAAGCGCCGGCAGGGTGATGGTGACCACGTTGAGCCGGTAGTACAAGTCCTCGCGAAACCGGCCTTCCGCGACGGCCTGTTCCAAGTTCTTCGATGTCGCCGTCACCAGCCGCAGATCTACCGCTGTTGGCGTGTTGCTTCCCAAGCGCTCGATGACCCGCTCCTGCACAGCCCGCAGGAGCTTGGCTTGCAGCGCCGGTGTTAGCTCCGCGATCTCATCCAGCAGCAAGGTGCCACCTTTCGCTTCCTCGAAGCGGCCGATTCGCCGGTATAAGGCGTTCGTGAAAGCACCCTTTTCGTGCCCGAACAACTCGGATTCGAGCAGCGTTTCCGGGATTGCCGCGCAGTTCACTTTGATCAGCGGGCCGTGCGAGCGGGCGCTGTTCTCGTGAATCGCATTCACCACCAGTTCCTTGCCGGTTCCCGATTCCCCGCGCACCAGCAGCGTGGCATCGGAGGCAGCCACCTGGCCGATCAGCTTATAGACCCGCTGCATGGCCGGACTGTGGCCTACCATGCGGGCGGAAGGCACAGCCCGCAACGCGCCGCCGTCTCCGGCGGAGGCCGACGCCTTGCGCAGCATGCGCCGATTCTCAACCGCACGGTTCAGCTGCACCAGCAGGTGCTCGAAGTCGAGCGGCTTGGTCAGGTAGTCGAACGCTCCCAGCTTCATCGCTTCGATGGCCGTGCCGCTATCGCCGTGTGCAGTCATAACGAGGAAGGCGGAGTCGGATCCACCTTTAAGAGCGCTCTTCAGAACCGCCAGTCCATCCATCTCGGGCATGCGGATGTCGAGCAGGACGGCATCGGGCTCTTCATGCAAAATGAGGGAAAGCGCCTTCTGCCCATCCTCGGCAAGCAGGACGTGAAACCCTTCGCCTATGAGAAGCCCACTCAGGGCGGACCGCGCGACGTGCTCGTCTTCAGCGACCAAAACTCTTGCAGCAGCCATTGTTACGATATCCGCAGAACCGTCGGCGCAGCTCGTTCAGGAAGCCGCAAAGCAGCCTGTTCCGTGAGGCTCGCCCGGTCCTGTGCGAGCTGGATCGCGAAGGTGGCGCCCGAGCCACCCGCCCGAAAGAACAGGTCTCCGCCCTGGCCTCGCATTAACTCGCGCGAGACGGCAAGCCCCAGCCCCGTACCATCCGGTTTGGTTGTGTAGAACGCTTCAAAGAGGTGCTCTTGCTGTTGCGAGGTGAGTCCGGGCCCGTCGTCCTGCACTTCCAATTGCACAGCTCCATTTTCCCGCACGATGCGAACTTCAACCAGCCCACCTTCACCACTGGCTTCGAGCGCATTCAACAGCAGGTTCACAAGCGCCTGGGTCAGGCTCTGTGCATCAAAGAATGCCGCAAGCCCGCGCTCGAAGGAGAACAGTTCCACACGGCTTCCCTGCGTGGCGGCCTGGCGCTCCACCAGGTCGAGACAGCGTTGAACAACGGGCTCCAGCTCTTGTTGATCCGGACGCGGCAAGCGCACGCGCTGCAAGTCAAGTAGATCTGTCAACAGCGTGTTCATGCGATCCACTTCATCTTTAACCAATTGCAAATCGTCCGCTCGAATCGAGCTGGTCCGCAGCCGATGCTCCAACAGTTGAATCGTGAGGCGGATGCTGTTGAGCGGGTTGCGTATCTCATGGGCGAGCCCGGAAGCCAGACGGCCCAGTGCCCGGAGCCGGTCTTCACGCCGGAGCTCGGTCTCCAAGTGGCCGCGCACGGCGGCCATGCGGTTGATGGACTTGTTGATTTCGCCCAGCTCATCCGACCGTGGCGGCAGCTGGTAGGCGAAGTCGCTCTCCAGCTTGGCGAGGCCCTGCTTCACCTGCGTCACGCCGCGTTGCAAGCCGATTCCCGTGGCGAGCGTCCCGGCAACGCTCAAGAGTGCCGCGAGCACCAACCCAGCCAGCAGCAACTCACGTTGATGAAAGCCGGGCCGGTTGGCGCCGGCGAGCCGCTTCATGGCCCATACGGCCGTAGTATGGTTGGCGTCCGGTTTAGCTTGAATCATCAACAAGTCGGTGTTGCCTCGAATGACCTGTTGTTCCATCGCGCCGGATGCGAGGCTTCGCAATGCCGTCTCGAGGATCCACTGTCGCTCCGCTTGTGGGACATCGGTATTCGCGCTTGGTGCATCATGGGTTGGAAAGGCATAGCCAAGGAATGCGGGAGGAGTGTAGAAGCCGCCTTCGACGCCCGGATAGGGGCGCAACACGGTTTGGGTGATGCCGCGCAAAGAGACATTGCGGGCTGATTCGGGCAGGGAAGTCCATGAGCTGTCCGAACTCACCCGGTAAGTGTACTGCTGCTGCAGGTCGCCGATGGCCGTCCCGACCGTTTGAGCGGCTTCGCTCAGCAGCACGCTCTGGGCGCTTCGAATGGCTTCGGTAATCAGCAGCACGCTCAGGGCCGCGAGCGAAACGGCGGCCACCAATGTGAAGAGCAACTGCAACAAGAGCCGGTTTCTCAGCAATCGATTCATCCCAATCTCTCCTCGATCTTTGTGTTTGTGGACGCGCTTGGGCCGGCCGGCGGTTCTGGTTTCGATGGCGGGGCCTCCGGCATTCCTGGTTGGCGTGGACGAGCATCGGGCGGAGGCGGCATTGGCGCGGCAGCCTGAGCGAGGCTTTCCAGCACCCGCACTACTTCCTCCGCGCATCGTGCGTTCACTTCAGCCGCCACCATGTCCTGACGTTCGATGTCACGTGCGGCCAGTTGGTAGAAGTCCTTCGCCCATTTCGGAAATGGCTTGGCTTGCGCGTCATGAGACTGTTCGTAGAAGAAGTCAGCTTGTTGTACCCGGAAATACGCCATTTCCAAGGCGCCTGCGGGAGAAGGCGAACCATCATGAAAGCGGTCCGGCCCGGGAGGACGATCTCCATCGTGGACCGCGTCGGGCGCCGGCGTGCGGTCGTGTTCCGCACTAGGATCCGGCTCATGTAGTCGCTCGCGCAACAGAGCGATGTGGCGCAATGAATCGGCCGCGCTCAGAAGCCGGTCGCACACAAACGGTTGGCCCGACTTAAGCGACTTCTCGGCGCGGTCAAGATAGACCTTCGAGTATTCCAGCGCTCGTTGAGCGGTGGTGTCGACGGCTCGTGTATGCTCCCGCTTTTGGCGCGCATCGGCCAATCGATCGGCTAGGCTTCGTTCGTCTCGCATTGGAGGCCGGCCCATGGGCGGCGGCGGCATCTGCGCACACAATGCTCCCGCGAAAATCGCCAGGGTGCTCCAGCACAGAACCGCCCGCGTGAGCAAGCGGGTAACAACGCACCACAAAGGGGACGGACTCTGTCCCAAGCTATTAGGATCCAGCCGAAACATCCGTGTCTTCCTCTTGCGCGTCGAAAGAGCTGTCCGTCCCCGCGCTGCATTTGCCATACATAACCAAACCTGAACCACGCCTTGTCTTCCGATCGGAGAGCCGGGTGTAGGAACCCGGCGCGGGTCTGGGGACCTTGCCCCACTTCGATCTTTCAAAACCACTCGTTCTCGGCCTGGTCGCTCCCGGGCGGCGGGGGAGGAGGCGGTTCTTCCAAATGACCAGCGGGTGCGCCAGGTCCCGCAATACTGCCGGGCGCTGCCGGCGGAAGCGGCACACCCGGCTGTCCTGCGCCACGACGTCCACGGCCTCCGTCCGGCCCACCGGATCCTGGCCTGCCTGCCGGCGCCAGCGTGATTTGTTGCCCATTGATGGTTAGACTCTGGACTGCTACCACTGTTTTCTCATTCATCGTGCGTCGCGCATAGCCCGAGTAAGCAGCGGTTGCGCCTACCTTAATAGAAGACGGATTGGAAGCGCCAAACGGCGGAACCATGGCAAGGACGCCATTGTCCAACAGAAAGCCATTGATCTCGCCGCCCCGGCCATAGTTCAATTGCTGAATCTTTGCCGACCCGGTCAAGGGCGCCGGTGCGCCGGGCATTGGAATTTCTAGGCTCTTTCCCGAGGTGGAGTCCTTGATGCTCTGGGCCGTGATGGTTTGGAAGCCAGTCGGCGACGTGCGTGCCATGCCGGCCACAGTTACGTTATCGCCAGCGTGCAGCGATGGGGCGATTTTCGCAGCAACACTGCGTGGCAACTGCACCAAGCTGCCATTGCTTAGCAGAAAGCCTTCGATCTCGGCTTCCTGGTCGTAATTGAACTGGGATATGGTTCCGGTAAGGGTGGTGTAAGTGCCGGGCTGCATGCCCCCCCACGGGCCGCCGCTCGGGCCTGGCCCGCGATCACGCGGCGCTTGGGGCGCCGGCTGGGGAACCTGCGTTTGTGCGGCCGCCACGAAACACAGAATAAAGCCTGCGCCACAAAAGGCAGTCAACAGGAGGGCCCTGCTGAAAAGTCTAGAACTGCAGAGTGTCATGAAGAGTTAAACCTCCATATCCGCAATAAGCACCGCGAGCGCCAAACCGTAGTGTAAGGTTTGCCACACCGTCGCTACCGCTCGCTGTTCGCCTACCGGACATATTGTGCAAGAAGCCGTCAATGTCGTGGCGCAGGCTGCCAAGCGAGCTGAGCCGAGAGGCATCTGTGCGCCCAAAGGGACAGATTAACAGTGGGGGAAGGACCCACTCGAATAGTTGATGGTTAGATTCGATAGCTATCGAGCGGTGAGTCTGGGTAACCGGGCTGGCCGAAACCTCGTGAAAAAGTCCACTTTAGGTGGGCGAGGGACCTTGCAGGCCGTAACGCGTGTGAAGCTTGAGCAGGCCTCGAAAGCGGCAATGTGGACGCCGACCCGGCAGATGAACGGGGAAGGCCGAGCGGATCGGGAAAAGCCCGGCGCGGGAATCATCAGGAACCTGATCCGGACCGCCGGGGTAGTGAGCACAGCATGGACGCGTGGGGTGCTGGGGCGGCCGGAATTGACCCTCAAACGAGAAGAAGACGAGTATCCGGAACGCGCGTGGGCAGCGATTCAATTTCTGGGATACACATTCGGGCCGCACTACAGTATGCGGGCGGATCAGGAGTATATCGGGTACAGTTCGTCGAAGAAGAGCGTGGCCAGGATCAAGGAGAACGTGGGAGACCTGCTGGTGCCGAGCAATGTAAAACCGTGGGCGGAAGTGTGTGAGCGGCTGAATCAGAAGTTGCAAGGCTGGCGAGCATACTTCGGCTGCGGGAGCACGGCGAAGGCTTATCGGGCGGTCGACCAGCATGTCTATGACAAAGCGAGGCACTTCCTGAGGCGGCGCCACCAGGTGTCTTCGCAAGGCACCCGCCAGTTCCCTGAGGACCGGGTGTTCGGCTCTTTGGGCGTCGTGCGCCTGCAGGGACCGATGCGCGCGCGTTCGTGAGTCTATGATGAAGCCAGTCGGAAAGCCGGATGCCCTAAATGGGCACGTCCGGTTTGATGAGCGGGGATGGGAAACGGGCCGCGCCACAAGCGCCGGTTCTCGCGCCCATCCTCGACTCTACCGGCTTTGGTTCCCATTCGATTCGGAGCGACTGATGGAGTTTTTACACAGACTCGTCAGCGAGCGGATACACGACAAAGCCGACCGGGACAGGCACCTCTGTTCCCAAGGCGACCACGAGTTATTTTCGTCACCTTAGACGTTTCGCCGCGTGGACAGAGCGCCTGTCCCAAGATGCTGTACAGTCGATTCGTCGCTTTCTCCCGGAGTGCCGCGACCCTGCCTGTCATTAAGCACCCGCGCCGCCTTCCCCTTGCCGTATCTTTGTGCTGTGGAGATCAAATGAAGGCGAAGGCACTCGACATGCTGAGCAACATCCTGTTGGCGGGAACGCTTAGCTTCACCCTTCTCCATGGCCAGACTCTGCCGCCCGCTCAGAAGCTGAGAGTGGACGCCTCCATTCCAGCCAAGGCCCCGGCCAAACCGAAGAAGCCTCGCCGCCTGCTGGTCACCAACCTGGAGATGCGGGACGGCCATCCATGGCACGGCAGCTCCTACGACTTCATCCCGGTCGCCAACTACGCGATTGGAGAGATGGGCAAACGGACCGGCGCGTTCGAGGTGGTCTTCAGCAACGATGTCGAAGTGTTCCGCCCGAAGCGGATCAAACAATTCGACGCGATCTGCTTCCTGAATACGAATGGCGTGCTCTTTGAAGACCCGGAGTTGAAGAAGTCGCTGCTCGCCTTCATCGCAGGAGGAAAGGGCTTCGTCGGGATTCACGATGCCATTGCGACCTTCGTGCAGTATCCCAAGTACGACCAGTGGCCGCCGTTCGGCCAGATGCTGGGCGGCACCGAGAACGGCGGGCATCCTTGGGACGGGGAGTTGATGACGGTGAAGGTCGATGACCCCAACAGTCCGCTGACGGCCGCATTTCACGGCGAGGAGTTCCAAATTGCCGACCAGGCGTTTCAGCTTCAGGAGCCGATCCTGCGCGATCATCTCCACGTCCTTCTCAGCATCGATGTAGAGAAGACCGGGCTTTCGCCCAAACATAGGATTTTGCCAGTGCGCAAGGTGGACAAGGACTTCCCCGTGACCTGGATCCGCGCGTACGGGAAGGGCCGCGTTTTCTTCAGTTCGCTGGGGCACGGCGCGCCCGTGTTCTGGAACGCGCCTTTGCTCGAGCACTTCCTGGCCGGCATCCAATATGCGCTGGGCGATCTGAAAGCAGACAGCACTCCCAGCGCGAGCCTAGCCGCCGCAAAGAAGTAAGCTGCCCGCCACGATTACGGACGACATGACCGTTTCATGGGAGTCATCTCCCACAATCTTCCTGGGAGCGCGGCAGAGCGGTGCCCTTTCTCCGAGTGGCACGACAACCCGACCGGAACCCGCAAATCTCACCTGCGTCGAGCCAGAATGAGTAACTCGGGTCTTAGCAACAGGCGAGTGCGAAGCTTACCGAAAAAGATGACTCTTTCGGCGCAGCTGCACTTTTTGACCGTACAATCGCCTCAGGAGCGATTCAAACCCGTAGATCAGGTGTAGAACGGGAGATTCTGGTTGAAACCCCTGTCTCGCATTCCCTTTTCCCTGCCTTCGTTGCGCTGCGCTCGACCTATCCGGCAAATCGTCCAAGAATGCTTTCCACTCCACCCAGCTGGGGTCTCCGGGATGGACCTGCGTTTGCTTTCGTTCAGTATCTCGCGCATGACGATCATCAAAACTTCAACTTCTTATTTCGCCTGCGCTAGCCCCAATACTCTTCACTTAACGATCCTAATGGCTGCGGAGATGTCGCTGAGTGGCGAACGCTTGTAGCCGCGGCGCAGGGGAAAGTTACTCATCTTGCGCTTGACCCCTCGGGGATTGCGACGATTGCGGCTGGAAGCGGCAGACTCGTCGAGGATCTCGTCCAGCACCGCGTTATGGAACTCTTTTCGACCCCGAGGGGGGAATGGCGCCGAAGGCGGCCATCTTGCGGCGGACAACGCGCACGGCGTGGAGGAAGGACAGTCGGTCGGGATCCTTATCGACACGCAGCGCCGCTTCGTGCATGAGGCCGCGCACGGCGAAATGTGCCATCAGCAGACCATAGAACTCCTGCCGTACCAGATCCGGCATTTTACTGCGGAGCACGATATGCGCGCCCCGCAGATGAGTCTTGAGTTCGTCGAACGCGGTTTGTCGGGTAAGGGACTGGCGCGGTGCTGAGTTGCCTCGCCCGTTTCCAACCCCTCCCCATAAGAACTGCTCGTGAGGTTTTCCCTCAAGCAGCTCACCCAGTGAATTTCGTCAAAAGGGTTATGAGTCCTGGTGTCTAACAGCCACTTTCACGTCCCCACTCCCGAGGCCGGGGAGGGGCTGAATCTTCCAGTCCCAATAGAGCCCCAACACATCGTAGAGGTATTCGTTACTCCATCGCCGCCAGCCCACGCTCGACTTTCGCCGCCGTTTCCGCCTGGTCAACAGGGTGCGGATCTTCAGCTCCACGTAGTCGCGAACCTCGCTAAAGGCCCGACTCGAGTTTCCAACCCTGAAGTAGTTGACCCATCCGGCCAGCGTGGCATTGATTTGCTTCACCAGTTCCGCCACGGGAGTTGCGCCCCCATGCGCGATGATGTCGCGGATCTTCGCCTTGACCGCCTGGCGAGCCTTCTTCTTCGGAGTCATCAGGATGAAATATCCTGCCCCGCTTCGCTTGCGTACACGCCGCAGATCAAACCCCAGAAACCCGAATGCGTCACCGTTCAGCGTATTCACCAGTTTGGTTTTCTCCGTGTTCAGTTCGACACCGATCAGTGCGAACTGTTCCTGGAGGCGTTGCTGGGCCCGTTCTGCCCAGCCCCGTTTGGTGTGATGCCCGCTGACGGTGATAACAACATCGTCGGCGAACCGGTGATAGTTGACTGCCTCGTAATCTCCGTCTGCCGTTTTACGACGAATCGCGTCGAAGATCCAGTCGACCTCGTTCAGATAGATATTGGCTGCCAGCGGACTGAACGGTCCCCCTTGCGGGACACCGACCTTTCCGCCAGCTTGAATGATCTGCTTCACGAGGTGCATGACCCGTGGGTCCTGGATCCTCTGGGCGATCTTATCCAGTAGTACCGAATGCCGGATCGTGTCGAAGTAGCGCGACAGATCAACATCGATAACCGTGGACATACGCCGCATCACACTGCGCCTGACTTCCGCCAAGGCGCCATGTGGTGTTCGCTTGGGTCTAAATCCATAAGAGTTCGCGCAAAAGTCCGCCTCGAATACTGCTTCGAGGATCAGTTTCAATGCGCCCTGCACCACGCGGTCGCGGATACAAGGAATTTGAAGTATTCGAACTTTGCCCTTGCCCTTCGGGATCTCCACCCGGCGGTTGGGCATTGGTTTGTACCTGCCTGTGACAAGATCTTCTCGCACCGCCGCCAGAAACGCAGCCCGTCCCGCTGACTCGATGTCCCGGAAACTCTGGCCGTCGATGCCGGGGGCACCGCCGTTTCCTTTGGCGATTCGATAAGCCTCCTCCAGGGTCTCCAGTTTCGTGATATGCACGAACAGACCCCAGAAGCGATGCGTCTTTTCAGACTTCGCCTTTCGATAAATCCGCCGCCTCAGTTCCTGCAGACTGCCGGGTGCCTTTGTCATCTCACCCCTGCCTCGCCTTGACGGACGGAACATTCACCGGTCCGGATCCTTCCCTCCGGGCGCGTTTTGCTGCACGCCCATCAACGGTACTTCGATCCGATCCGTCACCCTGATGCCTATACCAGCACTTCCCACTCGCGGTTATAGCCGGCATCTCCTCGACGAGTTTTCTTCGCCGGGCACCGAGGGCTTCTCCAGTTTCCACATCATCCTTCACACCATGTCGCCGCTGATACCCCGCCGGTGAGAGCTGCCGTGTCGGACTCGTTTCGGACAACTCTTGCTGCTTTCGCACGTTATCGACCGTCTCAGCCACCGGAGATTCGTGTAACGAGGCTACGTCTGCGTTCACTGCACGTTGCAACCTGGTGCGTTGCGCACACTCCTTTCGAGTATGTTTGTCGGAGGGCTCCACCGTCTTGCTTTCGCGCCACGGTGCCTCCCCAGCTACGAGGTCTGAGTCTTTTGACCTCGGTCGGTCTCTCACCGACTGGACAATGTGTCCTTGTCTGGACACGCCGATCTCCCAGCGCTCGTGATAGAGCGCGGCCAGTTCGGCGGCCGGAGCCAGTTCGTGGTCGAGGATCGTGGTTGCCAGCCGGTATAACGGCTCCGCCCCTTCGACTCCCTCCAGGCGGTATTCGATCACACGCACCACGATTCCATTGCGCCCGCGCCGCTGGTCCTGCTGCGACGGATAGATGCGACTCAGATAAGATCCGTCCGGCAGGCGTTTTTCGCAGGGCAGTTGGATGTTTTTTCTGACCCGCCACAACAGGTCCGCACCCGTAGCTGCCGCCTGCTTCCACATCTCAAACCCGAAAAAGCCGCGGTCTGCCAGGCACAACATGCCCTTGTCGAGACTGGGCAATACAGTCTTTGCCAGCGCGATTTCGCTGGTCGCATAGTCCGCCATCCGGCTGCCGAAAAGGACATGGGTACCGTTCTCCACCAGCGATACGAAGCGGATCTTTGGGTAGGCGCTCTCCCCGCGGCTGGCTCCCGGACGCCCGAACGCTTCGTGGTTGCCATTCTCGTCGGCGACATCCAGCGTGCTGCCGTCAACGCTGATCAGACGCCACGCTCGATACCATGCGCCCTTCGTCGCCGCCACCGCGACCGGCCTGACCACTTCATCGTGCAGTTGCCGCACCGGCTCCCATCCCAGTCTGGTTCGCGCCTGCGAGATCCCTGAATTACCAGCCACATTGATTCCCGCCGCGGGTTCCACCAGCCACTGGATTCCTTCCAGCAGACAACGCAGCACTTCCCGATACGACGACTGCATGTACAGCGCCAGCGCGATCACGTAATACACGACCACATGCGCCGGCAGGTCGCGCTGCCGCACACTCTCTTTCCCCGTCGCCGCCAGCGCCACACGAATCTTTTCCAGCGGAAAGGTTTTGGCTACCACGCCCAGACTGATGTAGTCGGTAATGCGGCTGCCAGCGGGTAATGAAGCCACTGTGCGTGACATCAGTCCTTCCCCGCCAAGCCGGTTTGCGCACTTGCGCACAAAGAATAGGGAAAGCGTCCCCGGATAACCCGATTGAAGTAGCTGCCTTTGGAAGGAGCGCCCAGCAGAGCTTCATAGACCGCCGCAGGAACGCCGTAGTAATGATAGATGGCCCGGGTGCGGAACTCCAGTTGCAAAATCCCGCGGCGGCCATCGTACGCAAGTGCCCGCAGAGTGGTTGATTCCAACCTCGTTTCGTTCATGAGTGACCCCTAGCAGCCCGTGGTAATAGTGAGATGGGCGGCCCGAAACATGTGACCTCGGAAATGTTCTGAGCGTCTATATGACATGGCAATGGGAACCCGTCGGAAGCGCGAACGGCAGCAGGATCTGTGGATCGCGACCAGCGATGTAGTCGAGACACCAGCCAACGTCTTTTACGACCGCCTGAATCAGATTCTGGATGAGCACAAGTTCGATGCCAAGGTGGAGAGACTGTGCCAGAAGTTTTACAAAAAGAGCGTATACGGTCGGCCCAGCCTGGCACCAGGTGTCTACTTTCGGTCGCTGCTGATCGGTTTTTTTGAGGGCCTCGATTCGGAGGGAGGGATCGCGTGGCGCACGGCCGACTCGCTGTCGTTACGGAAGTTCCTGGGCTACGCGCTGGATGAGGCAACGCCAGACCATTCCACGATTTCGCGCACGCGCCGATTATATTGGCTGGAGACGCACAAGGCAGTCTTCCGATGGGTGCTGAAGATCCTGGATGAAGAAGGACTGGTCAGCGGACGGACGGTATCGATCGATGCCACTACCCTGGAAGCCAATGCGGCTCTGAAGAGTATTGTGCGGCGGGACAACGGGCAAAGCTACAACGACTATCTGAAGGAACTGGCCAAGGCCGCCGGGATCGAGAATCCGACGCGCGAACAGTTGGCGCGACTGGATCGCAAGCGGAAGAAGAAGGGATCGAATCAGGAATGGACGAGTCCCAGCGACCCCGACGCCCGAATCACCAAGATGAAAGATGGACGGACGCATCTGGCCCACAAGGCTGAGCATGCTGTGGATTTGACCAGCGGAGCGCTGCTGGCGGT
This sequence comes from uncultured Acidobacteriaceae bacterium, assembly GCA_963771305.1. Lineage (GTDB taxonomy): Bacteria > Acidobacteriota > Terriglobia > Bryobacterales > Bryobacteraceae > CAJCIT01. Next base: position 320,237 of record CAVYTS010000012.1, on the reverse strand, counting down.
GACGCTGCAACCGGCCAATGAAGGCGATACGACTACGATCCACAAGACACTGGAAGAAGCGCAGGCCGCGGCCCGCGAGATCAATGACCAAGGAGTGGAAGAGGTGGTAGCGGACAAGGGCTATCACAGCGGCGCCGTGTTGATAGACGTACATGAGCAGCAAGTCCGAAGTTACATCCCCGAGCCGGAGCGTGGGCGGCGGAACTGGCAGGGTGAGGGGAAGGCGGAAGAGCAGAAGCGGACGTATGAGAATCGTCGGCGTGTGCGCGGCGACCGCAACAAGCGACTACAGAAACTGCGGAGCGAACTGACGGAGCGGAGCTTCGCGCACCTGTATGAGACCGGCGGAATGAGACGGGTCCACCTCCAGGGCCGGAAGAACATTCTGAAGCGTCTCCTGGTGCACGGAGCCGCGTTCAATCTCTCGTTGATCCTGCGCAAGACTATGGGAGTGGGAAAGCCCCGGCGGTTGCAGGGGCTTTCTTTGCAGCCTTTTATGCTGTTTGCTCGCATTTTTTCGTGGCTTTGGGTCACCTCCACGACCACGGAACTGAAGGCGGGTAACTTTGCGCTGCAAAGTACCTGTACGATGCCCATGCCGGCGTCCGATTCAGGCATATATCAAGTGATTTGCTTCGGGCTGGCTGCCTGGAAAACACCTACTTCTGCCACGGGCAGCTAGGAGAGGCTGCGCTCTAGAACAGAATATCATAGAAATGTTTGTTAAGTGAAGAGTATTGGCGCTAGCCCCCCCGCCGGGTTGGATCAGACAAAGCAGCAAGTGTTGTACCCAATTTATCCACAACCATATGGCAGTGGATTTGTCCGTCAATATCAAGTGTGGATTTTGCGATTCCTGATTTCTGTTCCCTGATCTCTGATCTCTGAACCCTGCCACCTGCGCTAATTTATACTTCCCCATGAGCGGCGTCATCGCAGCTGGGTGTATGGTTTAGGAAATAGGCTTCCTCGTGCAATAACTCATTAACCTGACGATTAAAGTGGGCACCGCAACCTGCGCAAGGGGCGCGAGCCGGCAGGGTTGAGGCGCTGGCATCAAGGGCCGGGGGAATGCAGATTGACCCTGGAACGTGTTCTGGATCTATCACGCGCCACCCGGAGAGTGCACCGCGCCTCTGGATTCCAAATGGTCATTCTCCGAGTGTCGGACAACACGCCCGCTGTAGCTCTGCAAATTCCCCGATTCGGACGATGCTTGGCCGCAGGCGCCCTTGGCGAACTCCACTTAGCGAAGAATTGCATCTCAACAGGGGTGGCCGAAGTGACGCACGATATTAACTATTAATGAAACCTACTGAGGCCGGCGCCGGTAAGGATGATGGTAGGACATGACGGGGTTAGTCGAGGCGGAACTCGAACTGTTTACCCAGGGCGATGTTCAGGCCTTCGAGGCCTTGTTTCGGGAATACCAGGGCGACGTCTACGGATGGATCATCCGGATCGTGCACGATTCCGGCGCTGCTGAGGACCCTACGATCGAGACGTTCTGGCGGATCTATCGGGCCCGCGCCCGGTTCGATCCCTGCAGGTCGTTCGGTGCATGGGCTCGTAGGATCGCCTCTAACTTGGCATTGGAGCATCTGAGCAGACGCCGCCTGGATAGGTCGCTCTACAATGGCTTTCCCATACGCGCCCCGGGCACTGGAACGCCCGACGTCTGCGCAAAGGCGCTGGCTGCCTTCGATGAATTGCCCGCGAAACTCAGGGTCACTGCCAGGCTGGCCATGATCGAGGAGATGCCTTACGCCGAGATCGCCGATGCGCTCGGCATTTCGACGAACGGTGTCAAATCGCGTGTTTTTCGCGCGATCCGGCTGTTGAGGAAAAGTCTGGAGAAACGAGGAGTGCGTCCATGAATGAACAAGACGAAGCATTGACAGTTGCTGCAGCGCGCCGCGCCCGGTCCGACGGATCGCGAGCGGAAACGCGATCTCTGGCCTGAAATGCGCCAGCGCGTAGATCGGCATCCGGTCCAGATTCCCTGGGGGGACTGGGCCCTCGCCGCCACGTTCCTCCTATGCCTACTCCTGTTGCCGGAGACCATCCCCGCTGTGCTCTACCTACTTTGAGACGAGGACTGTGCTATGAAGAGCCACATCTATCTTCGTGCCTACATGGCTGGCGTGACCGTACCCAGTGTGCTGGTGATCCTCATGCTGTCCTGTTTTGTTGTGTCGCGGTTCGGCTATAGCGTGCCCATCCCGATCGAGCGCTCCCTGGTGTTTCCGCTGGCCATCGTGCCGGGTCTCTGGGGGTTGTGGAACATGCTGTACATAGTGGTGCGTAAGCACTGGCGCATTCCGCTTGGCCTGCATGGCGCACTGGTTCCGCTTGTCGCTGGCCCCCCCGCGCTCGGCAATGCCTTCCTGGCTGGCTTCGAAATCTCGCGCTCCGCCTGGACCATCTTCCCGGCCGGCGTTGCGATCGCCATGCCGCTTATTACTTGGCGCGGAAATACCTGGTTGGCTTCTTGAACGGTGTGCTCGACGTCGACTGATAGCCGCACGCATTTTGGCTTAACTCTGCCAGAGTCTGGCTCTACTCCGCAAGCGAAGGGAGGATTCGAATTGAAAACTAAGACAATGTTGTACTGGGCAACGACATCCCTCATCGCGCTCGAAACATTCCTGGGGGGCATAGTAGACCTGACCCACGGGCGGACTGGCGTTGTTAGCGGTCCGTTTGTAACCCAAGTAGTCACAAGCCTGGGATACCCGGTGTACATCCTGGCGATCATAGGCATCTTTAAGATCCCGGGAGCAGTTATCATCGTGGTTCCGGGATCTCTCAGGCTCAAAGAATGGGCGTAGTGGCCGACAAACCGTCAAGTATTGGAACGAGCAGGCGGGAACTCGGTTCCGTCGAGCTTGGATGCAAAGATCGCTGGCTGGTCGGTTACCTACCCATGAAAAACGTATCCATCTGGGCCGTTGTTGCCAATCAAGAGGCCCACTGCGTAGAATCTTTGGCTGGGTGAACCGATATGACCGGCAGGAACTCACGCGTAAATCAATGCCAGAACCCGACCGGATGGCTGGGACGATTGGTTCTGCGGAATATGAATTCGCGCCACTCCAAGGTTACAGATTGGGGATTGTCGCACGCTTCGATAGGGAAACAGGACATCATCCTGGATGTGGGCTGCGGCGGAGGCAGAACCGTGAGCAAGTTGGCTGCAATCGCCACTCAAGGCAAGGTCTATGGCATCGATCATTCGACGGAGAGCGTGGCAATGGCCATGCGAACGAACAAGCAATGGATCGATATTGCACGCGTTGAGGTTCAGGAGGCGTCCGTCTCCCGGTTGCCATTTTCGGACGGCGCCTTTGATGTCATCACGGCGGTCGAAACGCACTTCTGGTGGCCTGCTTTGCCAACGGATCTGCGCGAAGTTTTGAGAGTCCTGAAGCCCGGTGGTAGGCTGATCATCATCGCGGAAGTCTACAAAGGAGCCGAGGCCTTCACTTCAAAAGCTGCGGAGAGATACTCTGAAAAAACTGGTATGGCGCTCCTCAGCGTCGACGAGCATCGCGAAATGTTCGCGGACGCCGGTTACTCAGACGTTCGGGTCATTACGGAACCAAGCAAAGGGTGGATTTCCTGCGTCGGGAGCAAGGCCATGGTTTCGTAAGGCCCGGATCATAACTCAATGGGTAAGCCACTGGTTCGATCAGTGAGACTCGAAAAGGTTTGACCGATACGGGAGTAAAATCCTCTCCAAGTGGCTTGATGACCCACCAGGAGAGGATCTCATGTCAGAGCTTTATCAGAGCCTATCCCATTCAAAATGGGACTGCAAGTACCACGTTGTGTTCGTGTCCAAGCGACGACGGAAGGCCATCTTCGGCCAAACGCGTCGGCAACTGGGCGCAATCTTCCACTCGCTCGCCCGGCAGAAAGAATGCCAGATCATTGAGGGTCACCTGATGCCGGACCATGTGCACATGTGCATTGCGATTCCACCCAAGCACCCGGTCGCTTCGGTGAGCGGGTTTCTCAAGGGGAAGAGCGCCATCGCTATCGCCCGTCTGTGCGGTAAAGAACGAAACTTCACGGGCGAGCACTTCTGGGCCCGCGGTTACGCGGTGTCAACCGTCGGGTTCGAATTGGAGGCAGGTCCGCACATACATCCGCGAACAAGACGCGACGGATGGAGCGGGCGGACAATTCTAGCCGAGCCATAAGGCGCGCAACGCGCGACGCCTAAACCCATAGACCAACCGCCTTTGAGGCCGCCAAACTCACGACAGTCGTCAAGAGCCACTCGGATGACGTATCGCGTTCCTCAAGCAGTAGCTGTTTCGGGACCTGGGCATTCGCATGCGACGCTTCCTTCACGCTCGCGCTGCTTCTCCCAATCGCCAGCTGCGCTGAGAGAGGCGGGGGTCGTTGACCGGTCGTTGACCTCATTCTTACGAAGAGGCACCGTGGCTGTCACTCAAGCCCGCCCTGAAAACTCTCGGCTCTCCGTTGACACTTTCACCTTTTCGCCTACCTTGATAAACAATGGAACGCGGATTTCTAAGCCGGTTTCGAGCGCCGCTTTTTTTGTAGCGCCACCCCTTGCTGTGTCACCACGAGCTCCGAGTTCCGCGGAAATCACTTCTAGTTCAACGAACGTTGGCAGCTCTACGGCGATAGGATTGCCGTTGTATTTTTGCACCTGAACCAAGGCGCCCCCGATCAGCAGGTCTAGTGAGCCTCCGATCATCGCCTGAGTTAGAGTGAGGGTCTCGTAGCTTTCCTGGTCGAGGAAGTGCGAACCGTCGGCGTCGCTGTATAGATACGATGCAGGCACGACCTGGAGATCTGGTTCTTTGAATTTGTCGCTGGCTTTGAACGTCCTGTCAAAAACGGCGCTGGTGAGAAGATTACGCATCTTCAAACGCACCAGAGTCTGACCGCCTCGAGCGGTGGGACTATTGACCTCTGCTTCCAGACACAAGAAGGGCGCATTCTCAACCTCGAATAAGGTCCGGCGTTTGACGTTGATCGCCTCAATAAGCGCAGCCATAGTTTCTTTCTAAGTATAAGGAATACTTTAGGTGGAGATTACTCCGTAAAGCGCCGCTTGCTGGAAAGCACATTAACGAGTAGCCGACAAGCCGTCGAACTGACAGTACCGTGAAGGGGTCAAGATAAGGCGTTCGAAGAAGTGAAGCGGCGTCAGATTAACGCCGTCCCCCTGCGGGCCGCGAGCGGGAGAGCGGCGATGAGCCGATGTACTGCAACACTCAGCGGGCAGACGGCCGATTCGTCGCGGTTTTTGTTGCCGTATACTGCGGACAAAGATAACGACCATGCTGAGCCTCAGCCAAGACATTCTCTTGCTCGTTTTTACAATAGGCGCGTCGCCGGGCTTTATGGCCCTGCTGAATCGGATCTGGCATGTGAACGGCGTAATGTGCAGAATGACCCGATTGGGTGGCAACTCAACATGCTCGGCACAAGCTACGCGGTCATTTTGGGGTTCATTGAGGCGAGCGCCTTACGGAACATTTATCGCCTGGCGGAAGGATTGCCTTCCGTATAGCGTGCTCGATGTCGACTGATGGCGGCACGCATTTTGGCTTAACACTGCCAGGGTCTGGCTCTACTCCGCAAGCGAAGGGAGGGTTCGAATTGAAAGCTAAGACAATATTGTACTGGGCAACGACATCCCTCATCGCGCTCGAAACATTCCTGGGGGGCGTAGTAGACCTGACCCACGGGCGGACTGGCGTTGTTAGCGGTCCGTTTGTAACCCAAGTAGTCACAAGCCTGGGATACCCGGTGTACATCCTGACGATCATAGGCATCTTTAAGATCCCGGGAGCAGTTACCATCGTGGTTCCGGGATTTCTCAGGCTCAAAGAATGGGCGTATGCCGGAATCGTCTTTGAGCTGTCGGGCGCTGTTGCATCGCACGGGGCATGTGGCAAGTGGGGGGACTCGATTGCGCCGCTGTCGTTACTCTGTCTCGCGATCACATCTTGGGCACTCCGACCTGCGAGACGGACTCTCGGAGCGAGCACTCTTCGCCGCGGACCGACATAAACGGAGTCGTTCGAGCGCGGCCGCTTCGATCTGACTCCACGAGTGGTGCCCTGGATTACGCGGCACTCTCCCATAGCGTTCTGAACGGTCCCGCCCACAGGCCGGAAACCCGAGCTTGGAAGAGTGGCCGACCATCCGCCCGGAGCCGCGCGCCACGCCATTTCTGCGGTTCGGCCGTTATGCGACCAAGCGGGGCGCGTCCCCTCGGCACGACGGGGTATTTGGGTCCTCTGACGCAAACAACAATGTCGCGCGAACGCGAATGCGGCCACGTCCCCGGAGGCTTCGAATGGAACGCGGAAATGACACCGCCGGTAAGCCTTATGCCGGTGGCGGTACCGGGTAAGGCTCGGCTCGAAGCCTTAGGCCGTTCGCGAAGAACGAGACCGTGTGGTAAAAGGCGACCAAAGCAATCAGCTCAAAGATCTGCTCAATGCTGAAGGCTGTTGCAAGTGCCTTCCATAGCCCGTCAGAGATATCTGCGGCGTCGTGCAATTCATCGACGAGCCGGATCAATAGCAGTTCCTCATCGCTCCATGCGGCGCCCTTGGCGTCGTCCCGGACAGGTGCGCGGACCTGCTCAGGCGTTAGCGCTGCTCGGTCGGCGAAGAACGCGACATGCACCCCCCACTCGTAAGTGCACCCACAGCGGGCGCATGTGCGGTCGATCACGATCTCGCGATGCCGGAGCGACACCGGACCGCGATCGAGCAAGCTTCCGACACGGAAACGATCATATACGCGCGGCACCCTAGCAAACGTCGTGAAGAGTGTCAGAGCTGGGACTCCGGCAGGCATGATCTTGTCGAACACTGCCTGCACTTCTGGTGCATAGGGTGGCGTGACGGGGGCGACTCGGGGGGAGGCGTTCAGAATAGTCCGTAACATGGCCCCAACCTTACTGGACGCCCCAGTCTTACCGATTCGATCCACCAGGCCGTGTAGTCGGCATCTCCTTGATTGGAGCTTCCGGGCCGCCTGTTCCGGTCGGATTACGCGCGACTCTTCCATGGCTGCTAAGAGCCTGCCTCCTCAGCAAGCGAATCCGACCTTTGGAGCAGTGTCTGACCAACTGGACGGGATCGTTGTAACCTGTCGTGATGAAACCACCATCAAACGTCAAGACGCCGGCGCAATACGTCGGCTCACTTCCCGCCGGTCGTGCGAAGACGATCGCGACGGTGCGCGCACTCGTGAACAAGCATATCCCGCGTGGCTATGATGAGTGCCTGGTCTGGGGCACGATCGGCTGGACGATCCCCCTGTCTCGATATCCAGACACTTACAACAAGCAGCCGATCTGCTACGTCGCGCTCTCGTCGCAGAAGAACTACTGCTCGCTCTACCTGATGGGCGCGTTTTGGAGTGCGAGTCAGCTCGAGCAGCTGAAGGCGGCGTTCAAGGCGGCGGGGAAGAAGCTCGACATGGGCAAGTGTTGCGTTCATTTCGAGTCGCCGGACGATTTGCCGCTCGAACCGATTGGCAAGCTGATCTCGGCGATTTCGAGCGAGAAGTGGATCGAGATGTACGAACAATCGCGCTTGATGACCAAGTCGGGGCAGGCGCACATGGCGAAGCAAGGCGCCCCGTCGGCAAGCAAGGTCGCCGCCAAGCGCATCGAACCAAAACATCGGCGGTAAACTTTCCCGGCATGCCTTGCCACCGCGTTTTCCATTACTGTTACGGGTGCCCTGGCGATTGCAGCGTGTAGCACGGACGGCGGCGGTGGCGCTGCGGTCTGCACGGAGGTGACCCTGTATCGCTTTTGATCATAAGAAGTATTAAGGTATTTCGCTGCTCCGGGCGCATCACGCGCTATCCGGAAGTTGGCCGGTACACTAATAGGTCAACCTGAACTCCTCAGTAGCGCCTGCCTGATCGGGATCGGCGCCCTTCAATGCATCGCGGCGGCATCTTTCGTTATCGCCTTCGGACGGCCATTATCGCCACCATCGGTACCAGGCACGTGACCGTTACCACCATCACCAACAGCGCACGGTTTGGTCGTCAGCGCGGTCCGCGACGGAGGCACAATTTTGTTTAACGGTCACAACTCGACGTCCTCACAAGCGGTTCGCCGCTATTACCGACGAGAACGCCGTATATCACGAGTAATCCGGCGGGTAGCAACATCGCCTTAGGATATAGGGGTCTTGGGATCAATGGAACGGAAAACCGGGTTAAGAACGTAATCCTCAATACGACGGTCCGGTCCACCAGCGTTTGACTGGTACACCAGCCTCACTTCTCTGATGCTGGTCGCAGTCACCGGACACCCCTCATGGAGCGGCCTCGAGGATGTCGTAAGTTCCCTTCAGTGAGGGGTCGGTTAATCCTGTGGCTTTCAATTTACCTGCGATACGAGTGCGGACAGCCGGCGCATTCGGAAACTCCTGTTCGGTCCAAAATCGCTTCTGTTTATTGAAATATCCGACCTCGTCCAGAAACCATACGCCGTATTCATAAGCATCGCTAGTAGTGTCGTCCAGATCGCTCGTCTTAAAGGAACCATCCGTTTGGAGCGACTTGCTTAGGCACCATGCGAGCATGCGAAAAAGCTGCTGGCGAGCCCGCTCCCGAGTCGTGGCATCCAGTGTGGGCCAAGCGTATCGAAGGATGATCACAGCATCGGCGTTCAGATGGTTCTCGTAGTGGCCGTTGAGACGGAGACCAGCAGGAAAATCAAAACCTTCAATTTCTAACAACCGCTCTGCAATTTCATCCAGATGCTTTACTTGGCCGTGGAGATCCGAGACGACGTGGAACGTCATTGCCATGTCGTCCATTTTCCAAATTCGTCCGTTCCGATCCACGAGCCATTGGCCCCAGCATCCCGTCTCAGCGTTCTGCCAACGATCAACAAAACTGCGGAGGGCCTCGTCCAACTCGGGATGAAAGAGGTAACAACTAGTTGGTTTTCTTTTGAAGAGCAGCCGAGCCAGCGCAGAAAACGTCTCATCGAGTTTTTCGCGGTTGAACACGCCGGTTCTCGTGAAATCGTCGTGCAAGTCGGAATCGAGTTGAGCCTTCAGCTTTTCCGGCGAATTGATGCGATCGAGAAAAATCAGCGGATACTTCGGATTCCCGACGCATCGCTCGACATGGTCGACGGAATAGTACAACTTCAAGTACCAGGTGTTGATTCCGAGGGCCCAACTTCCATCGGGCTGCTGCTCGGCCGCAAGTTTTTGCCTTTCGGGTTCAGAAAGGCTGCGGCGCAGAGCGTCAACCTCGCTCCAAGTAGCATTGAGATTCGACGTGAAATTTAGTAACCAGCGAATCTCGCGATAGATATGCATCGAGTAATGCATGTCTTGTCCGTCGGCCTGGGCACGGGTGATTTGTTCTACGAGGGGCCGCAAAACGGGATCGACTTGTCGGACACGCTTCTCGCGGGCGACGTGGATTTCAGCAAAATCCCAATAGAATTGAGCATCCGACTGGATACGGCGAAAGCGGGACCCGCCCGAACTGGGCGGTGGCCGAGTGAATATGTGCGCATGGTAGACGCGGTACGCAATTGCGCAGTGCAACAAGCCCTCGCGGCAGAAATAGAGGATAGCCCCGAGAACACAAACGGCGGCAAATAGAATCAGCCAGACGGAACGTTTGGGCATGGCTATTCCGTGGGCCGAATCGCTTTGTGCACGTTGAATGTGCGTGCGACCTCGTCAACACTCTTTCCAACAAAGCCGAACTGCATCTTTTCCTCAAATCACTTCGTTTTACAGCGGCTTCGCAGCTCTATCCATCCTAATTGGACTTCGGTGGTAACAGGGATCAACCCCCGCATCGCCCCGGGGACGAAACGGGTACAAGGCGAACATCTTCTCTGAGCGCGCGAGGCCTAATCCGGCCCTGCCTGGAGACTAACACTAACCGCCACAAGGCTTTGGAAGGATTCCGCCTGATAGGTCCTCTTGTCGTCAGTGATCCCTCGGCTCTGCCTAAATGAGAAAGTTCTGGGAATTGGGATCTCGCCGGGCCGTTTTGTCTTGGGGATCGGTGGTGGTTATTTCGAGTCTCCCGGTTCAGGCTTCGTTTCCGACGAGCGGCCCGTTTCCCGCTCCCAATCTGGCAGGGATGTTCGAATGACACAACGGCAACCTTCGGATGTTTTACGATGGGCAGCAGTTTCTATACACGCTGCTCTCGAACGTGAGAACTCCGGATCAATGCTACTCGGCCCGCAGCGCTTCAGATGGATCCACCTTAGTCGCCCGCCGCGCCGGCAAGTAACTGGCGAGTACCGCCGCAAGTATCAGTGCCCCTGAGACTGCCGCATATGTCAAGGGATCGGCGGGGCTCACCGTATAGAGCAGCGACTTCATCAGCCGCGTCAGTGCCAGTGCCGCCGCTATCCCGCAGAATGCTCCGATCCCCGACAGAACCAATCCGTAGCGCACGAATACCGCCATGACGTCCCGAAGGGTGGCGCCTAACGCAAGTCGTATTCCGATCTCGCGAGTACGCTGCGAAACCGAGTAGGAGATTACGCCATAAATTCCAATGATTCCTAGAATCAACGCCATGCTGGCGGCGATGCCCAGCAACACCAGCGTAAATGATGTGCGCGCCAGGGAACGGTCGTAAACCGATTCCAATGTTTTGACGTCGGCCAGCGGAAGACTCGGGTTCACGCTGGCAACTGCCTTTTGGAGTTCTTGAAGCAACGCCGAAGATCCCGCCCTCGGCGTGCGGATTACGAGGGCTACGCTGCGGGCCGCGAAAATCTCGGATTCGAAACTTCTTTGCAGTATCGGCCAGTAGACAATGCCAGGTGCTTTCTGATCCACGCCGTCGTCGTGCAGATCGGCCACCACTCCGATTACTAACCGCCAGTCGTCCTTGAGCGTCGGGCGGATGCGTTTGCCGACCGCCACACGCGGATCACGCCACAATTCGCGCGCCATGTTCTCAGAAACCAAGGCCACAGGCGTTTGGTTGTAAGTCTCCGGCCAAGTCAGATCGCGCCCGGCAATCAGGTGAGCCTGAACCGCGGAAAAGTAGCCCGGCGAGACGAACTTGAAGCGCCGTATGGGAGGTACCGAACCGGCCGGGGCGGCCCGGTCTTCGGCGTAGACCGGATCGTTCGAGCCCCCATCCATGGGAATCGTACTGATTACCGCGGCGCCGGAGACTCCCGCCACCGCCTCAATCCGGTGCAAGATTTCTTCTTCCATCCGAATGGCGTGCTCCGGTTCCTTCACCTGCGACTCCGGAATGGAGATATGCAGAGTCTCCACCTGCTGCGCGCCGGAGAAGCCCGGGTCGACGTGGCGTAATGCCTGGAAGGTGCGGATCATCAGCCCCGAGCCGACCAGCAAGACCGAGGCCAACGCCACCTGCGCGACGACGAGTAGGCTTCGCGCCCGCTGGCGCTCCTTGCTCCCGGTTAGGGAACGGCCGCCGCTGCCTCGCAAGGCATCGGATTCATGAGGGCGCGCGTATTTGTAGACCGGGATCAAGCCGAACAGCAAACCCGCGGCCAACGAAATGCCAGCGGTGAACGCCAGCACTGTTCGATCGATCGAGATCTCGTAGATGCGCGGTAAGTGTTCGATTCCGGAAGCTCCGAGCAGCCGCAGAGCCCCATGAGCGAGCGCCAATCCGAGGCCTCCCCCAACGAAACCGAGAAGGACGCTTTCGAGCAGCAACTCGCGCGCGATGCGCCGCCACCCGGCGCCGAGCGCGGCGCGTATCGCCAGTTCATGCCGGCGTTCATCGGCGCGCACCAGAAGCAGGTTCGCGACGTTGGCACAGGCAATCAACAGCACCATGCCAACCGTGCCCAGCAGTACCCAAAGCGTATTTCTGACATCGCCAACCAGCAGGTCCTTGAGCGAACGTAAGCGTGGAGCGATGCGGGATGCCGCCCAGGTACCCGCGCCGAAGCCGGGATTCATCGGAAACTTGGCAGGTGCCATTCCGAGCATGCGCGCGACATCTGCATTGGCTTGGGTCAGCGTTACGCCGGGTTTGAGTCTGGCGACGCCGTCACAGCAGAAACTGATCAGGCGAATGTCCCCGCGATTCATCCGTAGTGGCAGCACCAGCGAAACGGGGCGATCCATGAATTGGAATGATGGCGGCATCACGCCAACCACCATATGCGCCTCGCCATCCAGCATGATGCGCCGCCCCAGAACGGAGGGTTCTCCTCCGAAGCGAGATTTCCAATAGCCGTCCGACAGAATCACCACACGTTCGCTCTTCGGATCATCGTCTGAAGATGTAAACCCACGCCCGATTGCCGGCTGGACCCCCAGGACCGCGAGAAAACGATTCGTCACCAGGAGCGACGGGATTTCCTCGGGCTCGGCAAGGCCCGTCACACTAGCGGTGTCGGGCTGGTACATCCCGACGTCCTGAAACACGCGGCTTTCCTCGCTGTACGTGAAGTACAAGGAGGCTGCCAGGTTCATGTCGTCGATATGGATGCCAGGAGCAGTGTGCCTCAGAGCGACAATCTCTTCGGACTGCGGATAGGGTAGAGGCTTCAGCAGCACGCCGTTGATCACACCAAAGATTGCGCTGGTAGCGCCAATTCCCAGCGCCACGGTGAGCAAAGCGGCGATGGCAAAGCCCGGCTTTTGGCGGACCCGGCGGACAGCATAACGCAAGTCGGCATACAACGTGTCGACGATGTTTTCCCACCCATAGTCGCGAACTTCTTCGCGAACCGCGGTCGCGCTGCCCAGTTCCAAACGTGCGGCCCGCCGTGCGTCATCGGGAGAGAGTCCTCTCGCCACAAAGGCGGCAATGGACTCTTCGAGATAGTGCCCGACCTCGTCGTCGACTTCCTGGTCGGCGGATCTCCGATCTCTCAACACGCGGACACCGTGAGTGAACTGCCGCCACAGGGACACGCGCTATGCCTCGGCCTTCAGGAGGCGTGCAATGGCAGACGCCCGGCGGTTCCAATCGGCGGTCTCAAGCTCGAGTTGCTTCTTCCCCGATCGAGTAAGCGAATAGAACTTGGCCCGCCGCGAATTGTCCGTCTGTCGCCATTCGGAATCCAGCCACCCAACTCGCTCCAAGCGCTGAAACGCTGTAAGAAGCGACCCCGGGTTTACTTTGAAGACCTTTCCCGACACTTGCTCGATTCGCCGCGCGATCCCGAAGCCATGCATGGGTTCAAGGCTCAGCGTCTTCAGGATTAGCATGTCCAGCGTGCCCTGGATGACATCTGTGTTGGGCTCGTTCATAGGCAACATCGCACCATCAGAGTAGCTTATCTTCATCTTGATTGTCAACATGTGATAGGCAAGGGTTATCGCACGTCGGAGCCGATGAAGGCTCGACCCGGATGCCCGATAATTTAAGCATGAGTCCTTCTCACGAAGAAATCGAAATACGTGCCTACGAACTTTGGGAAGAACGTGGGTGGCCGTCGGGATCGCCGGAAACGGACTGGTTTAAGGCAGAGCAGGAACTCACTGCCAACCAGAACGAAGGCATCTTATCGAAAGTCGCGGGTAAAGTCGGATCGGCGCTTGACAACGCGAAGGCTCTTCTAAGCGAGTTCGTTCCGATTAAGCCAAACGAATCTTAGTCGCGCTGCAGGCATGGGCGTGGCTTACCGCGCCATAGACCTCAAGCTCAACCGCGAAGTAGCGCTGAAGTCTCTGCCCCACGACGTGTGATCTGGGGGCGTCGGTTCAGTATCTAATTGTTTCCTATTAGAACAAACGGCGGTCACAGCAGGTCTCCCAACTTTATTTTCGTCTTCTTTTCAATCGCTTCCAAAGCCAGCCGCCCAGAATCACCATTGCCGCCTGAGATAATGGTGTTGTAAGAAGAATTTCGCCGAAGGGCCGTCGCGCTAACCCCGCGTTCGGCCCTTTCGTTTTGTGGCCCCCAGCCATTAACCAGAAACCCGGGCCGTTGCGCCTCGAACCGCCGCTCACGCCGCATGGCCTCATGCTACGGAGCGGCGCAGCATTTCAACCCGTCCGAACTTCAACCTAAAGGAAGACGAAACCCAATGTCATCGCAAGCACAAGTTGCCGCGAATCAGGCCAATGCCCAACTCTCCTCGGGTCCGAACCCCCCCGAAGGCAAGGCCAAATCGTCCCGGAATGCCCTGAAACCCGGCCTCACCGGCCACACCGTCCTGCTTCCCACCGACGACGCGGAACGCTACGAAGCCCATCTGCTTTCTTATGCCGATCGCTTCGACCCTCAAACCGATCGCGAAACCGAACTGGTCCAATCCATCTCCGACTGCCGTTGACGTGTCGGCCGCATCTACGGCCTCGAAACCGCGCTTCATGCCCGAGGCCACATCGAGTTCAATCATATGTTTGAAGGCTATGACGAAAAACAGCGCGCCATGCTCATCCGGCGAGACCTATGCCCGATACATCAAGGAGTTTCGCAATCTCGAACTGCAGGAGCAGCGCCTCATGCGTCTGGCCGACCGCGAGGAAGAACTCCTCAAAGCCATGCAAAAGGAGCGCATCCAGGAAGAGGAGTCCAGGCGCATGCTGGCCGCCCGCCTCTATCTCGCTGCGAAGAAAGAGAACAAGCCGTTCAACCCCGCTGAACTTGGGTGCGAATTTTCAATTGCCGATATCGAGGCCTATTTGAAGGGTGTCGAACTCCGCCGCGCTGCCGAACAGATGAAGTTTGCCTCCTGAAAGGAGCCGTTTCCCCACTCAATATCGACGAAAACCACTCACGATTCGCGAAGCAACGCCACGCTGGCCTCGCTTCAACGACCCGCAAACGAGCGCTATGCAAGAAGTGTCAGGTCCGGCGCCTACTGGGTCTTAGCCAACCAGAAAACGGGACGGACTTGGAACCAGGAACGGGACGACGCCAAGAGTGCCGAAGCCCCAGTGGGTTACGAGCCTCTCGGCCGAAACAGGGACGGACCCAGTTCGAATAGTTCCTAGACTAGGGGGCGTTTGCCGACAGAAAAGGAGCTTCACCGAGCGGCGGACGTCCGTCGCGTACAGAGGAGGCCGGGAAGGGAAGTACTGTGTGCGGCAACACCCGCAGCCCTCCTTCCTTGTCATCCGCTACGTTTACAATGAATGCGATGACTGACGAACCCCAACGCCCCGCTAGCTTTGAGGTCAGCCTGCAGGAGTTGGAGCGGCTGGTTAAGGAACTGGAACGCGGCGACCTGCCACTCGAGAAGAGCCTTGAAGTGTTTGAACGTGGCGTGAAGCTGAGCAACGACTGTCGAAAGCAGCTGGAAGCCGCCGAGACCAGAGTGGAGATGCTGATTCGGCGCGGCGGCGAAACAGTGGCCGTGCCTTTCGATACGGAGAAGCCTCAAGGCTGAGTATGCGACCGAAACGCGAGCCTGGAGAGTGACCGGTGAACTCTAGAGTTGAGGCCGTGGAAGCGGATCTTAAAAACTACCTGGCCGAACAGCAACACATCGTAGACCGCGTGCTCGCGGACTGTGTTCCTTCTGAATCCGCTGAGCCCCATTCCATCCACAGAGCCATGCGGTACAGCCTGTTCGCCGGCGGTAAGCGAATCCGCCCGGTACTGGCCATTTCAGCGGCGCGTGCGGTCTCCGATTCGCCGGACGGCGTGGAGAACGCCGCCGCGACCCTGGAGATGATTCACACCTACTCGCTGATCCATGACGATCTGCCCGCCATGGACAATGACGACCTCAGGCGCGGTAGGCCGACCTGTCATAAAGTGTTCGGCGAGGCGGTAGCGATTCTGGCGGGCGACGCCTTGCTGACGCTTGCGTTTGAAGTATTATCAGGCCTCCCGCTGGTGACGGCTGAGCGCCGCATCCAACTGGTCAAGGAGCTATCCCAAGCGTCGGGCACGGTGGGTGGCATGGTTGCCGGACAGGTGCATGACATCGAGGGCGAGCACCGAACCCCAACGGCTCACCTTTTGGAATTGATACACCGGGCTAAGACCGGAGCGCTAATCCGCGCGAGTGTCCGCATGGGGGCCATTTACGCCGGCGCCACCGAAGACGAACTCAGGGCGCTCAGTGCCTACGGCGAGCACATCGGGCTGGCATTTCAAATTGTCGACGACGTGCTGGACGTAGAGCAGTCCTCGGAAAGCCTGGGCAAAACAGCAGGGAAAGACCAGGCCCAGCATAAAATTACGTTTCCGGCGGTCTACGGATTGGAGCGATCGCGCGAGATGGCCGAAGAAGGCCGGCTGAATGCGCATCTGGCGCTACGCCCGTTCGACGACCGAGCGGAGCGGCTGAGGCAGTTGGCGGACTTTGTTGTCCACCGCAAGGCTTGAAAACGGCACCTGATCATTCCAAGCCGGCGAAGCAAAGGCTGGATGTCGAGATGTTAGGCCGCGGACTCGCCGAGTCTCGCGAGAGAGCGCAAGCCTTGATTCTGGCCGGCGAAGTCTACGTGGACGGGCAGAAGGCGTTGAAACCGGGGCAAGTTGTCACGGCGTCGACTCAAATTCGGGTCAACCAGCCCCTGAAATACGTAAGCCGCGGCGGCCTGAAGCTGGAAGCAGCGCTCGACCATTTCCAGATTGCCGCGCAAGGGCGAGTCTGTATGGATGTGGGAACGTCCACCGGAGGATTCGCCGATTGTCTGCTGCAGCGCGGTGCCGCTAGAGTTCACTGCGTCGACACCGGCTCAGGACAGATTGACTGGAAACTGCGAACTGACCCTCGCATTGTGTTGCACGAGAAAACGAACGCCAGGTATCTGGAGCAGGCGATCATTGGTGAACAAGTAAACCTGATTGTTTGCGATGTCAGCTTCATTTCGGTGACCTTGATTCTCCCGGCCGTGACGCCCATCCTGGCGCCTGACGGAGAGTTGGTGATTCTGGTGAAGCCGCAGTTTGAAGTGGGACGAGACTTTGTGGGCAAGGGCGGGATTGTTCGCGATCCCGCACAACACCTGCGCGCCTGCGAGCGAGTGGCCACAGCCCTCGACAAGCTAGCGTTCGCAACGGAGTTGATCGATAGTCCGATTCTCGGGATGGAAGGGAACCGCGAATTCCTTTTGCATGGACGGCGCCGAAGTCCCGGGAATCCATAGGTTTCAGGGCTGTCGCGCTAATCTAAGATTCACGAACTTGGATGTCTGCGGGAGCAGACTGTTCAGGGGGAGTGTCAACCAGCATGCAGATGATCAACACAGTCGGCATTATCTCCAAGCCAAATATCGAACACGCTGGCGAGATCGTGCGCGAACTGTTGAAGTGGCTGGACGAGCACCGCGTCCACTATCGATGCGACGAGCAAACCGCCCTGTACGCCGGCTTGGAGCCATTGTACTCGCGCGAGGACTTGCCTGAAGGCACACAACTGATCATCGTGTTGGGAGGCGACGGCACCCTGCTTTCGGCCGCCCGCGTGATCGCCGGGCGCGACATCCCGCTGCTGGCTGTGAACCTGGGTTCCCTTGGATTCCTGACCTCCATCACGCTCGATGAACTCTATCCGGAACTGGAGCGAGCCTTGCGCGGGGAACACCGCATTGGCCGCCGTCGCATGCTGGATTGCGAACTGGTCCGCGACGGCCAGATCGTTGCCGCGTACTCTGCTCTGAATGACGTCGTGATCACGAAGTCGATGATGGCCCGCATGATTGACCTGGATACCCACGTCGATAATCACTTTGTCGCCGCCTATAAAGCGGACGGCCTCATCATTTCCACCCCGACCGGCTCCACAGCCTATTCGCTGTCGGCCGGCGGGCCCATCATTTTTCCATCCGTTGCCGCACTCTGTCTCACTCCTATTTGCCCGCACATGCTGACCAACCGGCCGGTAATCGTGCCGGACACAAGCGTGATTCAGATCGTGTCCCGCGGCACCGAGGGCACCTTCCTGACGATTGACGGTCAGGTCGGTGAGCCCATCTCCAAAGGCGATCGCATCGTTTGCCGCTCCTCGTCGAACGCCATTAGTCTGATCCGGCCGCCCCGCATGCTGTTTTTTGACGTCTTACGCGAAAAACTCAAATGGGGAGAACGATAGCCGGGTATGGCATTCCTGAAGAAACTGACACTGACCCACTGGATTTTCATAGCGCTGGTGCTGGGCATTCTGATCGGGAACTTCTTTCCCGAGTTTGGGAAGTCGCTTGCGCCCGTCAGCAACATCTTTCTGCGGCTCATCAAGTCGATTGTGGCGCTGCTATTGTTCGGCACCATCGTTTCGGGCATCGCGTCTGGCGGCGAACTGAAGGCCATGGGCCGCATCGCCCTGAAGTCAATCCTTTATTTCGAAGCCGCCACGACCCTGGCGTTGGTGATCGGTCTGGTTACGGTGAACGTGATGCGCCCGGGTGCGGGTCTGTCCTTGCAGGCCGGCCCAACGCCAGGGTTCCCGATGAATCTGGCGAAGCCTGCGACCTTCAGTGAGATCCTCGAACACGCAGTGCCGAGCAACATCTTCGACGCGTTGAACCGCAACGACGTGCTGCAAATGGTGGTGTTCTTCTTTTTGTTCGGGGCAGCTTGCGCGGCAATCGGCGACCGGGCAAAGCCTGTGGTGCAGTTTGCATCCTCGGTGGCGGAAGTGATGTTTCGCTACACCAAGTACGTGATGTACCTGGCGCCGTTTGGTGTTGGTGCGGCGATTGCCGTGACAGTGGGGCAGAACGGACTCGGTGTATTGCGAAACCTGGGAAAGCTGGTTGGCACGCTGTACCTGGCGCAAGCGCTGTTCGTGGTCCTGGTGCTGGGGTCGGCCCTCACCATTGCGCGTGTTCCACCGCGGCGATTCATCCGAGCCGTGCGGCAGCCTTTTATTCTGGCTTTCTCCACGGCCTCCAGCGAGGCGGCTCTTCCGCTGGCGCTCGAGAACATGGAGCGCTTTGGCGTACCCAAGCACATCGTCGGTTTCGTATTGCCGACGGGCTATAGCTTCAACCTGGATGGATCAACGCTCTATCTGGCACTGGCGTCGATCTTCGTTGCGCAGGCTGCGAATATCGAGCTCCCGCTCAGCACCCAAATCACAATGATGCTGACACTGATGCTCACCAGTAAGGGAGTGGCCGCGGTGCCGCGGGCTTCGTTGGTAATTCTCTCGGGAACCCTGGCGACGTTCAATCTGCCGATTGGGGGAATCGCATTGATCCTGGGCGTAGATGCGCTGATGGATATGTGCCGTACATCAGTGAACCTGCTCGGCAATTGCGTGGCAAGCGCAGTCGTGGCCCGATGGGAGGGCGTTGAGCTTCACAAGACCGGCGCCGAAGTAGAAGTCGTAGCGGCCGAAGCGTAAGAACCGCGCGCGTGAGCACGGGGATGCCGGCCCCCGTGGCGCAGGCTGTTAGCCTGCCGAGCCGAGATTCTTCTCGGCTTTGGTTTCCCTTTGTCCCTTCGGCTCTGAAAGCTGTGAACCGCTATTAAAGCGGTTTACCGTCGGCGTCGATCAGCTTGACCTCGCCGATGTTGAGATCCCGGATGCCTTGCTCGATTTTCGATCGATCGCCAACGATCACCCATACCGTGCCCTGCGGGCTGATCAGTGACTTCGCCGCATCATTCGCATCGGCGGTGCGGAGCGATTCCACTTTCTTCACGTAGGTCTGATAGTAGTCGTCGGGGAAATTGAACTTTAACAGCTCCTGAATGGAGCCTCCAACTTCCTGCATGGTCTCGCGAGAACCGGGAAGCTCCAGGACCTCCTGATTCTGCGCCTTCGCCAACTCCGCTTCGGTGATCGGTTTTGCGCCGGCGATGCCGCTTAGCTCCTTTTGCATTTCGGCGAGCGATTCCTTCGTCTTGTCGGTTTGGACCGGCGCAAACACGACGTAGGGGCGCTGATGACGGGCGCCGAGTAAAACCGCCTGAGCGCCGTAAGACCAATGCTTGTCTTCGCGGAGGTTCATGTTGAGGCGTGAGCCGAATGCGCCGCCGTAGATGTCGTTCATCGTTTGATAGGTCGGCTCGATGGAGGCGACGGGGGCGGGCGCTATGGTTCCGGTCAGAATGACAGATTGCAACGCGTCCGGCTTGTCGATCAAATAGACCACCGGCTGGGAGGGCCTGGTTACCGGTTTGACGTCCTTGACCGGAACAGTACCTGACTTCCAACTACCGAAATACTGCTCCAACTTGGGTTTGATCTCAACAAGCGTCGTGTCACCGACGATGATGAGCGTGGCGTTGTTCGGCTTGAACCAGGCCTGATGGAACTTCTCGAGGTCTTCGCGGGTGATCTTCGAAACAGAGTCGCTTGTGCCGGAACCCGTGAACGGAACGCCATAGGCATTTCCTGCACCGTAGAGGATGGGAGGCATGACGCGTAGAGCCATTCCAAAGGGCTGCGACTTTTCCTGTCCGATGGTCGCGAGCTGGATCTTTTGCTGGCGAGCGAAGTCGGTTTGCGGAAAGGAGGGATTCAGAACGACGTCGGCGAACAGATCAAGCGAAGGGTCGAGTTTGGTCTTCAATGCGGAGAGGAAGACCGTGGTGAAGTCGAGATCGGAGTAGGCCCGCAGTTGCGCTCCGAGCGACTGCAAGTCGTCGCTGATCTGAAGGGCGTTGCGCTTTGGAGTGCCGCCGGTCACCAGGGCGGACGTAAGATTGGCGGTACCGGGAAGAGCGCCGTGATCGGCGGAAAAGCCGGCATCGAGGGTAAGCCAGAAATCGACGATGGGGATCTCATGACGTTCGGCCAGGACGATCTTTAGCCCATTGGAAAGCGTGTCCCTCTGGAGCTTAGGAAGCTTTAGCTCGGGAGCCGCGCCAAGGTCGGGAAGCTTGGAACGGTCCGCGCCTTTGGTTGCCGCGGATAACTGGGGCGTAAACGGGAGAACCTCAAGCGTATAGACTCCGTCGGAGAGCCATGAATCCGCGGCGTCTTTGAGGTTGCCCGGTGTGGCTGAATCAACATACTTCAATGCGTCTTTGAAGGCGGACGCGTTGCCGAGGTAGGTCTGGTTGGTGGCAAGGATGTCGGATTTCCCGCCGAACCCACCGATCCGCTCGACGCCGCGAATGAAGTTGGCCTGATACTGTGTGCGAGCACGATCGAGTTCGGCAGCCGTTGGCCCGTCTTTCAGGAAACGCGCGAGTTCTTCGTTGACTGCCGCCTCGACAGCGTTTAGATCCTGCCCAGGTTTGGCCGTGGCGATGACGTAAAACTGGCTGCTGATTTCCCTTTCGTCGACGAAGACCTGAAGGTGCGGTCGCGATCTGGTCGTCGTAGACCAGGCGCTTATAGAGCCGCGACGACTTGCCGGAGCCGAGAACGCGCGCGACAAGCTGTAGGTAACTGGACGTCGCGGTGCCGAATTCAGGCACGTTCCAAACCTTATACAGCCGAGCCTGCGGCACGCGGTCCTGAACAGTTTCGCGATGCTCGCCAGACATCTTGGCGACCCACGATTGGGGATGCGCGACGGGCGGCCCCGGTGGTATATCGCCGAAGTACTTGATCACTTTCTCTTTCGCCGTTTTGACGTCGATGTCTCCGGCGATCACAAGAACTGCATTCGATGGCCCGTAGTAAGTTCTGAACCACTCCTTGACGTCCTCAAGAGAAGCCGCGTTCAGATCGTCCATTGACCCGATGACGGTGTGCGAGTAGGGATGAGCTGCGGGGTAAGTGGCTTTCTGAATCAGTTCTTCGGATACCGCGTAGGGTTGATTCTCGCCTTGCCGCTTTTCGTTCTGAACGACGCCGCGTTGCAGATCGAGAGTCTCTTTGTTGATCGTGGAGTAAAAGTGGCCCATGCGATCGGATTCGGCGAACAGCGCGTAATCGACAGCGGAGGTAGGGACGTTCTCGAAGTAGTTGGTCCGGTCCTCATTGGTGGTGCCGTTGAGATCGGTAGCGCCGATCTTCTCCATCGCTTCGATGTAGCGGCCTTTCACGTTCTCACTGCCGCCGAACATGAGGTGCTCAAAAAGATGGGCAAAGCCGGTTTTCCCGGACTTCTCATTCTTCGAGCCGACGTGATACCAGACATTGATGGCGACGATGGGCGCCTTGTGATCCTCGTGAACCAGAACAGTCAGGCCGTTCGGTAGTACGAACTTCTCAAAAAGGGATGTCGACGTTCTGGGCGCCCAGGAACGGAACGGTCATTAGGGCGAGGGCGCCAACCAAATTGCGCATGCGAGAGAGCTCCTGTTAGTGCGGCTTGTCTAAATGAAGGATAGCGTTCCCGGCTCGGCGAGACTTGGGAACCGGACAGAGGATGATGGTGGCATGAGTTGGTCCGACGAATCGAGATCGTCCCGCCGGAGCGTTCTGCTCGGAACCTTGCTCGGCGGCTTGGCACCCGCACTGATGCGACCTGCCGATACAGGTAACCAGGGCGGCGCCGGCACTCCAGCAGGGCCAGCCGCGGCTCGGTTGCAGGGCCTTCCCGATGTGGTGATTGTGTTCACCGGGAAAGACCGGATTGTTTTGGCGCGGAACGGGGATGGTTGGGATGGCGGTGGCATCAGCGTCCGGTTCATGACGAATAAAACCAACGCGGGCGCCGAAACCGTAATTTTGGTGCATGCCCCAAAAGCCGCGCTCACGCGGATTCACGTGCGATGGCAGCTTGTGCTGAAGCCGGGACTGCGTTACTTGGGCGATCACTGGGAGCGCAGCTACGGCGATCTTGCCTGGCGAGGGCTCGAGCCGGAACGGGCACTGGCCTGGTACTTTCTGGCGTCCGATGGACAACGCTCTCTGGCCGCTGGAGTGAAGACGAATCCGACCGCTTTTTGCTTCTGGCGGATTGACGGAGGCGGGGTGAACCTGTGGCTCGATCGACGGAATGGCTGAAGCGGGGTGATGCTGGGCGATCGGGAACTGACCGCAGCGACCGTGATCGCCGAACAGTATGACGGCATTTCCGCCTATGCGGCCCAACACCGCTTATGCCGCCGCATGTGGGAGTCTCCCCGTTTGCCGAAGCAGGCGGTTTACGGCGGGAACGACTGGTATTACGCCTATGGCCACAATTCGGCAGAAGGCATCCTGCACGATTCCGAGTTGATCGCCTCGCTCGCCGGAGATCAAAAGAACCGGCCCTGGATGGTGTGGATGACGGTTGGCAGCCCAACCCGACCGGCGGGCCATGGCGAGAGGGAAACAGCCGCTTTCCCGATATGGCAAAGCTCGCCGCCAACATGCGATCGACCGGCGTGAAGCCTGGAATCTGGATGCGTCCTCTTTTCACCATGGAGAGTGTGCCGAAATCGTGGCGGCTGGATACACCGGCGATTCGAAAGGACGAGGGTTGGCGGGGTGGAGCGACGCTCGATCCCACGGTGCCCGAAGTGGCCGCGGCCATTGAAGCGGATATCCAGCGAATGAAATCGTGGGGCTACGGTTTGATCAAGCATGATTTCTCGACATTCGACCTGCTGGGCCGTTGGGGCTTCGCGATGGGACCGCAACTCACCGACGACGGTTGGTCCTTTGCCGACCGAAGCAAGACGACTGCGGAGATTATCTGTGCTTTCTATGAGGGGTTGCGGAAGGCGGCGGGTGACACGCTCCTACTGGGTTGCAATACGGTAGGCCACCTCGCAGCCGGGCTTTTTGAACTTCAGCGAATCGGCGACGATACGAGCGGCCGAGACTGGATCCGTACGCGTAAGATGGGCGTGAACACGCTGGCGTTTCGAGCCGCGCAGCACGATGCTTTCTTCGCTGTTGATGCGGACTGCGTGGGTCTGACGCATGACGTGCCCTGGGCATTGAATCGCCAATGGCTTGATCTGGTCGCGCGCAGCGGCACGCCTCTATTTGTTTCCGCGGCGCCCGATGCCGTGGGGCCGGAACAGCGGGCGGCGCTCAAGTCCGCCTTTGCACAGGCGGCGCAGGGTGGAACCACGGCGGAACCGCAGGACTGGATGGACAACAATCAGCCGCAGCACTGGCTTCTGCATGCAAAGACCACGGAGTACAACTGGGCCGGAGAAGACGGCGCCTCGCCCTTTGTGGGCTGACAACGGGCCGCCAAGGAATCCTAGCGGAGCGAGGATTCGTATAGTTCCCGGACCCGGGCGAGATCATCACATTCTTGGGGCGCCTTGTCGTGGCGCCAGCGGAGGATGCGCGGGAAGCGCAATGCATAGCCGCTCTTATGCCGAGCACTCTTTTGCACGCCGTCGAAGGCTACTTCAAGGACCACTTCAGGACGCACCAGCATGACACGGCCAAAGCGTTCGACGGACAGCGAGCGAAGCAGCTTGGTGAGTTGCTTAATCTCGGTGTCCGTCAGGCCGGAGTAGGCTTTCCCGATGTTGACGAACCCGTCGCCCGAGCGAACGCCGAAGGCGTAATCAGAGAAAACGGTGGCGCGGCGGCCGTGGCCCTGTTCAGCGGCGGTGATAACGACATCGAGCGTACCGTAGGGCCGTTTGATCTTGAACCAGGAACCGCTGCGTTTGCCTGCTTCATAGACGCTTCCACGGCGCTTGACGATCAATCCCTCATTACCGCGGCCGCGGGCTTCCAAGAACATCCGCTCCAACTGCTCATGATCCTCAAGCGCGGTCTGGGGCGAAAGCAGGATGCGAGAGCGCGATTCCGAAGAAACGGAGGCCATCTGCTCAACGGTTTCAGCGAGCAAGCTGCGACGTTCCTCAAAGGGCTTCGCGAGCGCTAGTTCATTCTGCAAAAGTAGGATGTCGTAGGCAACGAACAGGACCGGAATCTCTAAAATCAAGGCAGCCTTGACTGTTTTTCTGGCGATGCGCTGCTGCAGAATGTTGAAGTTCAACGCTCTGCCCTCTCGCCAGGCGAGAATCTCTCCATCGAGAATGGCCGTCAGCGGGGCAGCCACGAAGGCCTTGACCAATTCGGGAAACGCGTTGGTGATTTCCTCCATGCCGCGCGAGTATATGCGGATATGGCCGCGATCGATATGGATCTGCGAGCGAATCCCGTCGTATTTATCTTCGACGAACCAATCGCGCGGCGACGGAAGATCTTCGATGCGGTCGAGTGGCTTGGCGAGCATGAACTCCAACGGGTGAAACAACTGCGCCCGGATGTCCTGGATCGTGTTGGTGCGAGCAGCGAGCGCCACGCCGGCTAAATCGCCCAGGCGGTTGCTGGCGTCACGTATTGTTTCGAGCGGCAGCCCGCATGCTGCGGCGAGTGCTTCCTCCACCATCTTCTGCTGTAAGCCGACGCGGAGGTTGCCGGTGATCACCTTGACGATGTACTTGATCGTGAGTGGGCGGTAGGTGCGGAATGCGTCAGCCAGCAGCCTCACTTTTCGGGCCGTGAGGCGGGCGCGAAAGATTTCTTGATAGAGATCATTGGCCTGCGCCAGCGAAAGTGGCTGCTCCGAAGAGTGACCGCGAATCAACAACCCAATAGTTTCGCCCGAGTCGCCTACCTCCTGGTAGCAGAGTCGGACTGTGTCGATGTCCCAGCCGCAAACCTCCAGCAATGCTTTTCGCATGGTGGCGTAACCCACGGAGAGCCGCGGTTTTTCCTGCGTTCCAAAGAGGGTCTGATGGACGCCCGCTTCGGCGAGTGGCCCCGTACTGAGGAATCGAACGGCCAGAACGAGGTCTTCGTCGCTAAGCCCTTGGAAGAAGTCCGCGAGGATGCTCACTTTTCGCAGGCGCCCGCTGAACTTGCCCACCTGTTCGCACACACCCGCCAAATCGTCCATCGAGTCCTGCGACACCGACCCACCGGTAGAAGATTGTTCGAGGAGGCTGTTCTGTTCAGCCAACGCGACGGGTTCAGGCGTAGCTCCGGGCGGCATGTTGTTAGCCCTCGGCATCTTCTACGTTGGTGCGCGCGCCATGGCGATGGGGCCGGGCGGCGACGCCGCGTTGGGAAAGGATGCGGCTGAACGGCTCGGTGTAGCCGTGAACCACATCTACCTGTTTCGCTTCGGAGGCGGCGACAAGAGACAGAAGCTCATCAAAATCGGCATGGTCGGAGTAGGGAATCAGTTCTTCCGCCCGCGTCCGTGCCCGGGCGTTGTCGAGCGCTGCCCAACCCGAGACGTAAGCGATTCGAATACTCTTCCCGCTGGATTGGAGGGCCGCTCCGTGGGTGGGAACAACGACGAGTGCCTTGTCCGCCGTGGCGCTCGCATCGTAGGGTTCCCAGCCGGGAAATGCGTAGCCGTATTCCTCGTAGACGGGAATGAACCTTGCGATAGCGCCGTGGACCGCTGTGCGGATTCCGGCCTGGCACAGAATATGTGCAATCTCCTGGCCACGCCCCAAGGCATAGCCGATGAAAGCCGGAGTGGACTTCTCCTCAAAGCAGGTCCTTGCGAATTGCACGATGCGTTCCGCCGCTTGCTCGCGGGACAGCAGTCGGTAAATGGGAAGGCCAAATGTGGATTCGATGATCAGGTGGTGGCACGGTATGAGACCGGCGGTTTCGCCGCACAGGGGTTGGCGGAGCTTTATGTCACCGGTGTAGACCAGCCGTTCCCCCTCATACTCGATGAGCAATTGAGCCGCGCCGAGAATGTGCCCCGCAGGATAGGCCGTAAGGCGCGCTCCCTGCCACTCGAGGGACTCGCTATAGGGTAGTGGCAACTCGCGCGGGTCCGGCTCGCCGGGCTGGATGGTCAGACGCATGCGATAGAAGCGGTGTGTGGCGGGGGTGCCGATAACCAGCCCGTGACAGCCCCCCGAATGGTCGCTATGGCCGTGTGAGATCCAAGTCGCTGCGCAGGCCGCTGTGGAATCGAGCCAAAGCGAAATCTGGGGCAAGAATAAGCCGGTATCGTGAAACTCCACGACCATGATTCCAGGCTAACCCCTGCCGTGTGCAGAGCCGGTCCTCCCCGGAAGCTGGTGAACGACGATGGATATAGTAAAACCTCTAGCGCGGCCTCTGCAGAAATATCATCTATTGGGTTGACCGAAGAAATCAACGATGTACGTCCCGAGTGGTTCTGACAGCCCGGAGTTTCCCCCCTCCGTATGGCGGGCCTTTATCACGTGCTGTCGGGCTGCTCGTTTGTGTTGTGGCCGAGCTATCTGTCTCGCTGGCTTGGCTTTGCGGCCTCTGATTACCCAGAACGCTGGCAAATGGTCGGGGCTATCCTGGCGAGTTTGGGAACGGGCTTCCTTGCGGCGTCGCGCAATCCGCTACGACACTGGCCGATATCCCTGGCAGGGCTCCTTGCTAACGCCGGCATAGGAGGCGGACTGCTCCTGGCGGCCTCGAGGGGACGGTTAGCCGTAGCGGCGGGCTGGGCGGCTACGGCCTGTTTCTTCATTTGGTGTGTTCCGTTTGGTCTGATCTTGAACCGGGCCTACAAGAACACTTTGAACCGAACCCGGCGGGCTTGTCCTGAGGTTCAGGAGATGACGCTTCGCATCCGTACGAACAATGGAACTGTGCTGATGGAAATGTCGCGCCGAAGCCCGTTGCTGATGGTATTTCTTCGGCACGCTGGATGCCCGTTCTGCCGTGAGGCCCTGGCGGACATCGCTTGCCAGCGCAGACGTATTGAAGCGACTGGGACACAAATAGTGCTCGTTCATATGGGGACTGACCAGGATGCCCACGAGTTTTTCTATCGCTTCGAGCTGTCCGATTTGCCGAGAGTCAGTGACAGTATTCGAACACTCTATCGCGCGTTCGGTTTGGGACGGGGCGGACTATGGCAAGCCTTCGGCCCCTGCCTCTTGTGGCGTGGTTTCCAGGCCGCGATCCTTCGCCAAAACGGGATGGGCTGGCCGGTCGACGATATCTTCCAGCTGCCCGGCATCTTCCTGATCTTTCACGGGCAGGTGCTTCGACGTTTCGTTCACCAATCCGCCGCGGACCGTCCCAACTACGCCAAACTGGTTGAGTTGGATAGCCTGAACACCGATAGCACTGTTGCGAGCTGAACTGCAGCCCCACATTCTTTGAGTTTTCTCTAGCCGACTCAGCGGCGGCTTTGCCCGCTCCGAACTCATCTTATAAATAGCAGCAAGGGAAATGCTTAGCTTGCGGCTGAGTGAATTCGCCGTCCGCAAAATTCGCGATCCCGTAAAGAAAAGGATAACGATGCAACATCGTGTGGTGATTGTTGGAGGAGGGTTTGGTGGTCTGTACGCCGCACAGGCCTTAAAGCGGGCGCCAGCCGATGTGACTTTGGTCGATCGACGGAATTTTCATCTATTCCAGCCGTTGCTCTATCAGGTGGCGACCGGGTCCCTCTCGCCAGGTGACATCGCCGCTCCGATACGCAGCGTGTTGAGCGATCAGAAGAACACGAGGGTACTTTTGGGAACCGTCTGCGACTTTGATCCTAGGGCGCGGCGCGTGGTTCTGGAAGAAGGCGAGACCCTGGAATACGACTCACTGATTGTCTCAGCGGGGTCCCAGAGCACCTATTTTGGCCACGATGACTGGCGCGAGTTTGCGCCCAGCCTTAAGACGGTTGAGGAGGCGACCGCCATCCGGCACAAGATTCTTTACGCGTTCGAGGCTGCCGAGCGGGAGGAGGATCCGGAAATTCGCCGGGCCTGGCTCACGTTCGTCATTGTGGGCGCGGGCGCAACGGGCGTTGAACTGGCCGGCGCGATGGCAGAAATCGCGCGGCATACCTTAAAGAGCGAGTTTCGGCGCATTCGGCCGCAGGAGGCGCAGATCCTTATTCTGGACGGCTCCTTGCGAGTGCTGCCTGTGTATCCGGAAGATCTGTCTCGAAAGGCGGAACATTCGCTGATCAAGCTCGGCGTTCGTGTCCGCAGCGGAGTGCGCGTGATTGGCGTCGATCGGGACGGCGTGACCTTTCAAAGCAATGGCGTAACGGATGCGATTCGCACCAAGACCGTGTTGTGGGCGGCCGGAGTCTCCGCTTCGCCTTTGGGGAAGATCCTGGCGGAACGGACTGGAACGGCATTGGACAAACTGGGGCGTCTCAAGGTGAATCCCGACCTCACACTGCCAGGCCATCCGGAAATCTTCGTGGTCGGAGACTTGGCCATCCTCAACGACGAGAAGGGGAACCCGCTACCCGGCGTTGCCCAAGTGGCGATGCAGGGCGGAGCGTACGCGGCCAAGGTAATCGTGAAGCGCATCCAGGGTGAAACGGCGATAAAGCCATTTGCCTATTTCAACAAGGGTGATATGGCCGTGATCGGGCGAGCTGCAGCGGTGGCGGACATTTTTGGCGTACACGTCTCGGGCCTGCTTGCATGGCTCATCTGGCTGTTTATCCATCTGATGTACATCGTCGAGTTCCAGAGCCGGATCAAGGTCTTCCTACAGTGGGGGTTCCAGTACTTGACGTTCAGCCGGGGAGCCCGGCTGATTACCGGCCCGATCGTCGGCAGCCCAGAGGCCTAACGGGAGGCTGTATTCAGCCTTCCACGAGGCAGTCGAAGGAGCGCCCTGGTCTCGGCTGGTACGACTCGTGCGCCGTCTTGAACGCGACCAGCTCAAACAGGGCGCGCTGGTCATGTGCGCGTTGCAGGCGCACCATCGTGAGTGCCCAAATTGCTAGATCGCGGGCAAGTCGGGCGTGCAGAGGGGCTTCCGCGTGCCGCGCCCCGGCTCGTTCGAACACTTCGCGCTGTTGGACGACCAAATCCTGGATGCGGCGATAGTTGCGGTCTTCGACCGCATCATGGAGCTGGGTGTGAATGGTTGCCGGGGAGATAAAGGCGTCTGAGTTGTCCGTCGAATCGGCGGTGTGTGGCAGACTCGTTTGATCCTGCTGCATGCGTGGTCATCCTCCTGGAAATCAGCTCGAAGTTCCGTTGGCGATGGGGAAGAAGAGGTCCTGAAAGTACGTCACCTGATTGGAGAGAGTTGCTATGGTTGCGTCACTCTGTGAAAGCTGCGTCGCAAGGTTCTGCTGATACAGGTTGACCCTAGTGAATCGACGATTGTCAAACACTGGCGTGCTCACCAGATGTGTCCGAAACTCTCGGCGGAAGCGAGCCAGCAGTTCCGGTTGGCGGGCCAGCGCCGCCGCCTGCTGGACATACTCATCCGGATTTGAAGCGACCATGCCGCCGAGCCCGCAGTACGTGAGAAGGGAGGCGCCAACGCGAGCGGCAAAACGGTCGCCATACAATGTGACCACCGGAACGCCCATCCAGAGCGCCTCGCAGGTTGTGGTGGTTCCGTTATACGGAAACGTGTCAAGCGCGATATCGAGATTGTTGTACGTATTCCGGAAGTTTGTCCCAGCGCCGCCGCCGAAGATTTGATAGCGGCCTACTGGAACGCCGGCTTGGCGAAACATTTTGTCAACCCTTGCGGCAACCAGCGGATCGTCATAAAGCATGTACCGCAGCAGAAACTTGGAATCACGCACTTCTCCGGGCACACCATGTCAATGGAGTTGTGTGCTTCTATGCTCCTCACCTATCAGAACCTTTCCGATGAACAACTTCGCTCCGCGGCGGACAACTACGAAAACGTTGCGCGGGGTCTCGAACAAGCCGGACATCCGTGGCTCGCCCAGTTTTGGCCACATCGCGGCCGCCGAGATCGACTTGTTGAACGATGGAAACAAACGCAGCTGGGGCGGCCCATTCAACGGACAGGCCAGCCGTACGTCGATCATGGAAGCCATCCTCGACAAATGCCTGATCGAGAACGTGGTCGAGACCGGAACATTCCGCGGAACGACGACCGAGTTTCTGGCCTGCATGGTCACCGGACGGGTCTACTCATGCGAAAGTGAACCTCGCTACTTCCTGTATTCGCGCCGCCGCCTGGAGCCTCTCGGCAATGTCGAAATCCATTTGGCTGATTCGCGCGCGTTCCTCCAGGCATTACTCTCCAGGGACAGTGTCCGTCAGGCCAGGACCCTGTTTTACCTCGACGCGCATTGGAGCATCGACCTGCCTCTGGCCAGCGAAGTCGAGATCATTCTCAAAAGCCATTCCGCAAGCATCGTCGCCATTGACGACTTTGAAGTTCCCTTCGATCGGGACTGCGGCTTTGATGACTATGGCCCGGACAAACGGCTCTGGCTACCGATTCTGAGCGCGTTCCGAGATGCCATACCTAACTTCTACGTGCCTTCGATGGCAGCGGCTGAAGAGACGGGCGCCAAGCGCGGTTGCATCTGGTTCGCTTCAGACGACAATCTGATCAGCTACTGGAGCAAGTGCCGAACCAGCGCAAAATCAATGTGCGGGATTGGGATCTCTACGTTGCAGGAGCGGGAATGAGCGATGGCGGCTGAAGCGCCGGATCGTGGAGCATTGCGTGAAGTAAGAGGAGCGAAGTCTGGCGGATGAGACGCTCCTGTATCGCTAAAACCGATACGATGGACCGTCCCCGGTTGGGATTGAAAATCAGGTAGGGAGTAAGGCGAATCTCGTTGCGCTCAACGACTTCGATTTCGAATATCCCGTGCCGGCGCTCCGCCAGCATTTCAATCAGTGCCCGCCCTGTCAAGAAATCATGCGTGTCCACCGGGAGCTGAACAAAGTCGATCCGGCCCTCTGCCAACAGATTCTTGGCGCCTCGCAGAACGTGGCGCGCCATCGGCATGCCCCCAATGTTGAGGAAATGGATATGTGGAATGCCTTCGGCAGCCGCGTCTTCATCCAAATTGAGCCCGGAGGTCTTTGAGGATCCGGGGCCTAGTTCCTCAGCATGGTTGAGGCCGAGCCTGCCGCGTGCGTCCCGCTCTGCATCGGGGCTCGCATAGAGTAATGCGCGGATGTTCTGCCGCTGGGCAAGTGCTGCTTCAGCCCATTCGCTTCCCGTGGATGACACATGAACGATGGTTTGGCCATACTCGATCAGGCTCCGAATCACGGTCCGGTCACTGACCGAAAGCTCCATAAATACGTTAATTGCTGAGGTCATCATCTCTTTATCCCTTATGCCCAACACTCCGCCGTGCCGTTATCCACCTGACTTTACATAGACCGCATCGCCCCAGGCGTGGTGGATGGAATAGGTGTTCACGCGTTCAAAGCCCTGACTTTCGAGGAACAGATCGATGTCGTCAATCTGGGCGCATCTCTGGTACAGGTCCTCAAAGTGGATTTCGGTGATGAGCGCCTGAATATGGGCTAGCGTGCCGGCCGCTCCCCGCAACGCCAGCAACTCCGCGCCTTGAATATCCATTGTCAGGAAGTTAAACTCCGCGGGGTCGAGCCCGTTTTCTCCCAATACCGTGTCCAGTGTTGCACCTTCGACGATCACGCTTTGAGCCGCTTCGACGCCCGGGTAGTGCTGCAAATGGGTCCCCAACGCCAGAATCGAGCTGCTTTGGTCAAAAGTTGTCACGTTTAAGCGAATGGGACCAGCCTTGTCCGTGACGGCCCGGTTCACTACCGTGACGCCTGCTGCATCGCCGGCATTGACACGCAACTTCTCAAACGCCGTAGGGTTGGCGTCGATGAACAGGATCTTCTGAAACCCACACGACTGATGCCAGGGAAGCTCCGTGCCCTCATGAGCGCCTACGTGAATGATGCCGCGGGGCGAAATCCGGCGTGTCGCACAGATCTCGGGAATCATGGGGCCGGGGGCGACATGTGCGGGCACCAGGCCGAACAGCTTCAGCAGTCTCTCTTGCACAGCCAGCAGCGTAACGGTTGCTCTTGGCCGCTGCGGATCGAAGAGCGCATAGGGTGACACGACCGCTTCCATGCCTTCGATGACGCGATATTCCAACAGCACGTATTTCCGGTTGACGAAGGATTCGACCAGCGTCTGATTGGTGAGGAAGTCGTATGTGTCGAGGGGAAATTGCACGAAGTCGATGCGCGAGTGCTTCAGCAGACGGCTGGCGCCACGCAGCACAGCCCGCACTGCGTCCCGATCGGAAATGTGCAAGAAGTGGAGATGGCGAATCCTCTCCGCAGCCATATCAACATCCAGATTCCGGCCAGAGCTGTCTTCGCAGCAACGGTCGAGCCGCGTCCCGGCATTGGAGGCTAATGAATCGAGCGCCTGCCGTTCGGCGACAGGCGTCGCATACAGCAAAACCCGCATCCGCTGACGTTCCGCCAACACCAGATTCGCCCAGCCCGCCCCTCCGCTGGAGATGTCAACGACGGTCTGGCCATGGCGGACAAAAGTATGAAGGAGTTGAAGATCTCTGAGCGCGATGGCGGTAGCTGCGTCGTCGGGCATCGTGTTCTCTACGCGAGACCGATTGAGGTAGTCTCGACAGGAGGTCCGCTTAGGCGGACCGATCCTTGCAGTTAAGAAGTCGTTACCCGGTCTGATTCCTCTCAAACATAAACGGGTTTGCCAGCGCCCGAGGTCATGCGGCCATGCGATGATGAGGCGGCCGAACATGGCGAACGCCCGCGTCTACCTGGAGACCAGTTTTTTTCGATACTTGATTGCCCAACCAAGCGTTGAAGCAATCAAGGCAGACCGGCAGGAGATCACAAGGCTCTGGTGGAGCAAGCGACGACACGGGTTCTCTCTGCGCGTTTCGCAAATCGTGTACGACGAATTCTGCACCGCCAGCCCGGCCCAGATCGGGGCCGAGGAATCACAACAGCGGGTGCAACTGTTACAGGCAGCTGAGCTTCTGCCTCTGAATCGCGCGATACTGGGCCTAGCCATGGCCTAGCCATGGCCTAGCCAGGCTGTTGCTAGAGCCAGACGGCCCATTGCCACCGAAGGCGCAGGCAGATGCGCTCCATTGGGCCATTGCGGCGGCTTACGCGTGTGAGTATGTTCTGACTTGGAACTACAAGCATTGAATAACGGCTTCATTAAGCAACGAGCGGAAACGATCATCCAGAATGGATACGAATCACCTACTATCTGTACTCCCGAAGAGCTCTACTGAAATCCCGATAGACGAGATCGTGGAAGACATCCATACCCATCGTGCGGCGCTAGCGATGAGATTTGGCTACGACATCGAACAGTTGTTCGCCCACTACCAACAGCACGAGGAGAAGAATCCCGCGCGTCGAGCGGCGGAGCCGGCTGGCCCGGTAAAGTTGTATTGAGTTCTAGTCGGCGCTTCACGCGATCGATTTGATCTTGCTGACGCCCAACAGGTGCGATGTGAATTAGGGCAGTGTTGCTGTGGTGCCGGGTCACACGTCACATCGCAAGCTCGGGTGATTTTCAAGATCATCCCCGTTAATCTTGGCTCGTCTCCAAACGGGAAACGTGGCAGGCTACCCTCGAATCAATTCCTGAACGTACGCCTCCAGAGCTGGTGTGCAGCCGTACCCGCTGCCCGCGTATATGGTGTCTTCGCCGTCCAGGCTACGGAACCTGCCGCCAGCTTCCTCGATGATGATTTTCAGCGGGGCGAAATCCCACGGCTTTGCGCTCGGCTCGATCCAGACGTCGGCCTGCCCCTGCGCGACCAGCATGGCATCAATCGAGCCACCCATGCTGCGCACTGCCCAGAAACGGGACACCCAACCCAATAGCTTGTGAGAGAAGCGGCCTACCCCATCTTTATTGAAGCCATTGAATGAAACCACTGCTTCGCCGGGAGAACTCTTCGTGGAGACGTGGATGGCTTTGCCGTTGGCGGTTGATCCGCTCCCCCGCGAAGCT
Source organism: uncultured Acidobacteriaceae bacterium (assembly GCA_963771305.1). Lineage (GTDB taxonomy): Bacteria > Acidobacteriota > Terriglobia > Bryobacterales > Bryobacteraceae > CAJCIT01. The sequence continues at coordinate 285,799 of CAVYTS010000012.1, read as the reverse complement.
GATAAAAGCAGTCGCTGGCCGGGGCTGAAGGCGGCACCGGCTGTGATCTTGCCTTCATCCTCGAAGCCGATCAGGACCGCCCAGAGCGGAATGCCCCGAACGAAATCGCGGGTGCCGTCAATGGGATCGATAATCCACTTTCGTCCGTTGGAACTATCCCGGTTGGCGCCCTCTTCACCGAGAATGCCGTCTTCGGGGAACTCTTTCGTGAGCCGCTCAACAATCATGCGTTCGCAGGCGCGGTCGGCCGCTGTAACTGGGGATTCGTCCTCTTTTTCTTCCGCCGTGATGCCGCGCCTTTGGTAATCCAGGGCAAGCTGGCCAGCCTCCTGCGCGAGTTCCTCCGCCAACGCCCGTTCTCGTTCAAATGCCATGCCTTGATTATGACCGCAAGCTCCAGGAGTCGGTTTTCTGGAGGTTTTCAATAAGGGCTCAGCCGAAGAATCGGTTGGTACAATTCGAAAGCGAATGCCGCCACGTACCGTCTTCTCCGTGCTTGAGGAAACCGCCCGTAAGTATGGCGATCAAGCTGCCCTGCATCAACCGCTTGGCGGCAAACAGGCCGGCTACCGGAGTTTTAGCTGGAACGAATGGCTGCTCGCTTCGCGTGAAATCGCGCTGGGGCTACGGGCGCTCGGGCTCAAGAAAGGCGATCTCGCCTGCATTCTCTCCGAGACCAGAGCCGAGTTCTACCTGGTGGACCTCGGCATCATGGGCGCCGGCGGGGTCGCAGCTGCGCTGTACACAAGCAATCCCATGCTCGAGCTGGCCAAGAACGTCCGGGCGGCCCAGCCGAGCTTCTTCTTTGTGGAAGATCGCGAAGTCCTTGGCGGCAATCGCGGCGGCGCTGGGAGGCGCACTCCCAGCGCACGTCATCCTCCTCGAAGGTGACGCTGAGGGCGCGATCACGCTGGACGTCCTCCGGACAGAGGGGTCGCGAACTGGAAGAGAGCGAGCCGGGCGTCTTCGATCGCATGCGCGAGGAAGTTGCTCCCTCCGACCCGGCCGTCTTGTATCTGACCTCGGGCGCAACCGGCGAGCCCAAGATGGGCCTCACCAGCCACGCGGCCATCCTGGCGAACATCGACATGGCGCCGGTCGTTTTGCCGATCGGTCCGGATGATTCCACCGTCGTGTTTCTTCCCTCCGCGCATATCGCTCAGCGAATTGTGCTGGAGTTCGTCCCGATGCTCATGGGTACGCCGGTATGGTTCTCAGAGAGCTTAGCCAAGTTGCCGTCTGAGCTCCGAAACATACGGCCGACATTTTTCCTTGCGCCGCCACGCGTCTGGGAGCGGATGTACGCCACCATCTGCAATGAGGCGGGAAAGCGCTCGGCGATTGCGAAAAAGCTGTTCTATGGCGCGCTGGGGCTTGGCATGGAGGCCCATCGCCTCAAGCTGGCGGGCAAGCCGTTGCCAGGCTGGATGCAGACCGCGCTGAAGTTGGCCGACCGGCTGGTCTTTTCCAAGGTCAAAGCCCGTTTGGGTGGCCGACTTCGAATCGCCGCTTGCGGAGCTGCGCCGCTGGGCAAAGACCTGGGCGAATTCTTCGCCGCCATCGGCATGCCGTTGGTGGAAGGTTTCGGGCTCACGGAATTGGGCGTGCTGGCGCTTAATCCTCTCAACCGGCCCAAGCCAGGGCAGCATCGGAACCCTGCTTCCAGGCGTCGAGGCTCGCATTGCGGAGGACGGCGAACTGTTGGTTCGCACGCCTTGCCTCTTTATGGGCTACTACAAGGATGAAGCAGCCACGCGTTCCGTTCTAACGCCCGACGGCTGGTTTGCCACGGGCGACATCGCGGAAGTGGATCAGGAAGGGTACTACTACATCACCGGCCGCAAGAAGGAATTGATTGTTTCTTCGAATGGGAAGAAGATCTACCCGGCTCGCATTGAGAATCTGTTCAAGATGGAACCAATCGTCAACCAGGTCCTGCTCATCGGCGATAAGCAACCCTACCTGACGGCGCTGTTGACCCTCAATCTCAATCAAGTCCGGACGCTGAAGGGAATGGATGGGCTCGAGGACAAACCGGTCGCGGAACAAATCGAGTCGCCGGTCGTCGCGACGGCCGTCCAGGGCGTTGTGGCCCGGGTGAATAAACAACTCGCTGATTTCGAGCGCATCCGGCGCTACCGTATTCTCGACCGCGATTTCAGTATTGAGCATGGCGAACTGACGCCGACCATGAAGATCCGCCGCGCCCGCGTGCTGGAGAATCACCGCGCCACGATTAGCGAGCTGTACCTGGGACGCGGCGAGAGCTGTCTAGCCGCCGTTCGAGCCGGCGGCCAATAATGACGACCCGAAAAACAAAAGGGAGCAGGCTCTCGCCCGCCCCCTCGTTGACTCAGAACGTGATCTTCGACTTAGAACGTTATCTTCGCTCCAAGTTGCACGTTGAATGGCGCGCCAACGCCAATTCCTGGTGCGCCGTTGCCGACGTCCTGGGTTGACGTGATTTGTCCTAAGCCACTGCTGGTTGCCGTGGTATTAGGCCCAGAGAGGTTAACGGTATTGAAAAGATTGAACATCTCGGCCCGCAGTTGCAGGGCAAGCCGTTCCTTGATCTGAAACGTTTTGAAGATGGAGAAGTCCACCTGGCTTCGTGCCGGGTCCATAGTATTGGTTGCGCCCCTGGTTGGAGTAGGTCCCTAGAGTCGGTACTGTGAACGCAGCCGGGTTAAACCAGTAACGGTTAGGTTGCCGGGCTGGAGCCGGAACGCCCTGGAACGGATTGCTGACTACTTCGGCGCGGTCGTTATTTTCGCCAGTCAGACTGCTATCCGTCCCCGAGCCGACAGTAAATGGCGTGCCCGTGTTGAAGGTAAGCAGTGCATTCAGTTGCCATCCACCCAGTAGCGGCTTCCATTTCGAAGGGTTCGGCAGTGCATAGCTGATATACGTCACGAAAGTGTTGCGAACATCAAAGTCGGAGTTGCCATAATCGCATCGCAGGCAATAGCTGTTTTGCGGAATAACGCCGCGTGCGCCCGAAAGGTCGTCCAAGGCGTGACCCAGGGTGTAGTTCGCTTTGATATTCAGACCGTGGTAGTTGACTGCGGTGAGCGAAACGATCATTCCGTTGTAATGGCCGTTGGCCACCGATTCGACCTGATTGATGACACCAAGAGTGGGGAACTCGCTCGAATACGGCCGCGAGGAGTTGACCTCGGGCGAACCGATGGGGATTTGATTGATATCCAGCGTGGTCGGCAAGTGCCGGCTTAAGCTCCCAATGTAACCCACCTCTAACACCAACGAGCGATTGATTTGGTATTGAGCGTTCATGTTGAAATTCTGAACATAGGCCGTCTTGAAATTCTGGCTAACGGAAAACGCACCGTAAGGGGGCGCCGGGAAAGCTGTGCTTCCAAAGATAGGCACGCCAGTCTGAATTTGAAGGGGTTCGCTGTTCGATAGCGTATAGATAGGCGACGATGCCGCCCGGATTGGCCAGGATTCCGGTGGCTCCGCCATTGGGCGGCACGTTATTGCCAAAGTAGTTCACGTTAGGAACCTGGTAGAAGATCCCGTATCCGCCGCGAACCACCAGCTTGCTTGAAAACGTGGGCTGATAAGCAAAACCGAAACGGGGTCCGAAATCCTTCCAGTCTCTCGGCCACAGGCTTGGAAGAGGCTGCCCAATGATCGTTATGCCTCCGTCCTGCGGGATAAAGGTTGAAATTTGGTTCCTCTGTTCCCAGATCGGGCTCTGATAGTTCCAATTAAGCCCATAGTTCAAGGTAAGGTTCGGCGTTACTTTCCAGCTGTCCTGGGCGAACATCGTCACGCCATTCAAATAGTAGTTCCGATTCAAATTTCCTGACGTAATCGCCGCCCCATTGATCGGGACTCGCTGGGACAGGAAGTCCGCCAATGAATTGAGCGATCCTGCCAGTGGATTGTCGCCAAACCCCCAGGTGTCGTTGGGGCTGGAAGCAGCCAACGGTCCCTGTGAGCCGTCGTAGTTGAATCGGCCCGGCACCAGGCTATTGTAGAAAACGTTCAACTCAGCGCGCCGGTAGCCAGCTCCGAAACGAATTTGATGTTTGCCTGTCGTGTAGGTGAAGATCTGGTTCACTTGCCCGGTCACGTCAACGCGTCCCAACGGCGGAGTCTCACCCGTTGAGTCGAATCCCCTGATATTCATGTTCGGAGCATAAAACAAGGCGGGGTCCGTAACGCCAGTGTTAAAGCCAAGCGCGTCCATGTTGAAGCCCGCAGTTGCATCGCCGAACACTTGCTTAAAATAGTTCACTCCCGCCGACGTCTGGCTTACGAAGTGAGGATTGATCACCGAGTTGTATACCAGGTTATAATTCTGCATTCGGCTAGGCGCGGTCTGGAAGTAATACGGCATCGCTGAACCAACATATTCGGTCTGAGCCCCGGTGCCGCCAAACCAACGGGCGGAGATATTGTTTCGGTCATTGAAGATATAGTCCACCTTGGCGATGCCATTGTAACTGTTAGAAATATTGTTGGCAGAGCTTACGTAGTTGTTCTGTGCCGCTGGACCGGTAAGGCTGTTGGCTGGCCAGAGATTGCTGAGCAGGGTAAGCGCCAGGGGATTGATCGGCACTCCATCGCGCGCCATCACTTGCTGAGCCTCGGAAACCCAGGCTGCAGAAGGCGTGGTGCCGAGCGCGGTCTGGCCCGCGACGTAGTTTTGCTGTTCGTACGTCATGAAGAAGAAAAACTTGTTCTTCAAGATGGGTCCGCCCAGCGACCCGCCAGGCTGGCTGTTTCTCAGCTCCGTCGTCGGCGCGGAAGGTGACACGAACCAGTTCCGGGAAGCAAACACCTCATTCCGGTTGAAGTAATAGGCAGAGCCATGAAATTGGTTGGTGCCGGACTTGATAACTAGGTTCAAAACCCCACCGCCGTTGCGTCCCTGCTCGGCGCTGCTTTCGCTCTGCAAGGAGAACTCGTCAATCGCATCAATTGGCAGCAAGGTACCAGCGATGCCGGAGACGCCGCCCTGGTTCACCGCTGCCGAATTGTGCCACTGGTCGTTGTTGTCGGTTCCATCGATTTGCCAGTCAATCGAGTTGGTGCGAGTGCCATTCACCGAACCGCCCGGGGTAACGCCGGGATTCAACTTCACAAGCTGAGTGAAATCGCGCCCATTTAAGGGAACGTCCGTCATGGTCTTCGTCGAAATAACGCTGGTAATCGCGGTCGACGACGTTTCTATCTCGGCGGCGTTGGCCTCTACCTGGACTTCGGTCGCTTGGCTACTCACCGAGAGCTTCGCATCCACGTTGAAAATCTTGCCCGCTTCCACGTTGATGTCTTTGGTTGTTTGCGTTTGGAATCCGGCGTGTGTCACCGTAACGGAGTACTTCCCCAGAGGCAAGTCTTGAAAGACAAACTCGCCGGCGGAAGTCGAGGTTACCGAACGCGTCAGTCCGGTGTCAGCTCCTAAGAGCTTGACTTCGGCCCCAGCGATCGTCGCGCCGCTCTGGTCGACTACCGTCCCTGATATACCACCGCGAAATGACTGGGCAAAGACTGCCAGGTGCAGGGCCATCAGTACCATTACTATTCTCGAAATACGTACGATCATGTGTCAGACCTCCTGAAGATTTTCAACTCTAGGCAAGCATTGCCTCCACCAGGCCGGACATGGGCCGAATGAGAATAGGATAACAAGGTCAAACGAGAGAATGGCCGAGGGAATTCAGCGTCGCGGCTCCCCGCGATCGGTGTTCATACACGTTTCCCCGGGCGTTTTGACCTTTGTCGAGCGCCAGCGATTCCTCTAACGTTGATCCTTCGCGTGTCGTAATCGTCACTGCTCAGATGGATCGAGACCGCATCCTCGGGCAGCAACTCGGGAAACCGGCCACCCCATTCGATTAGTACTAGCGCATCCTGATCAAATATGTCTTCCAAACCCAGCCGGCGGGCCTCTTCAGCGGTCTCAAGCCGGTACAGATCGATGTGATAAACGCTCACCGGTTCGCCATACTCGTGAATCAAATTGAAGGTTGGGCTCGATACGTCTTCCGCTTTCGCCGCCTTGCGGCCCTCGATGATGCCCTGTGAGAGGGTCGTCTTCCCAGCGCCCAAGTCTCCCGTCAGGGCCACCACCGCACGCCGGGGAAGCAATACGGCCAGCTGCCGCCCCGCCTCCCGCGTTTCCTCGTCGGAGTGCGTTTCGAACGTGTAGTTCGCGCCAGCCTGTCCGGCATCTTCAAAGAGCGGATCGGAGCTCACGCATGGCCTCAGGCAGGTAATGCAGCAAATCTGTCGCGAGCATGGATTGCTCGCCCAAATCACGGGCGCCCAGTTCGCCGCAACGCCCGTGAAGCCAGACGGCAGCCACCGTAGCTAGTTCCTGTTCGTCGGGATGCTGGGCAAGGAGGCCGGAGATCATTCCTGCTAAGACGTCGCCTGTGCCACCCGTGGCCATTGACGGCGAGCCCGTTGGATTGATCCACAGACGGGCATACGCGGCTTGCGCCGAAGCCGGAAAAGCCAGGATCGTTCGATCCCCCTTCAGGACCACGGCCGCCTTGCTGACCATGCTGAATGCGTTGGCCGCCCGCATCCGCTTCTGTTGCACTTGCTCAACGGTCATGGCGGCCAATCGGCTCATCTCACCGGGGTGAGGAGTCAGCACGCGGCGATGCTCGGCAGGCGGCACGTTACCAGCCAGCGCGTTGAGAGCGTCGGCATCTACCACCATCGGAATCGCGGTATCCGTGTAGAGCTTTTGGACCAGTTGCACTGTCTCGGTCTCGGTACCTAAGCCCGGGCCCAGCGCGAGAACGGTCTTCTTCTCCAACAGATCGCGAATGCGGCCCAGCGACTGCAGGCTGATATGGCCGGCCTTCGTTTCTGCGAGCGGCTCGGCCATCAGTTCGGGAGCAAAGGAACTGATCGCCGAAATTGCTCCAGCCGCCGATGCCACGGTCACTAGGCCTGCACCGGCCCGGTACGCCGAAATCCCGGCCATCGCCGCCGCTCCCGGCTTGGTGCTGGACCCGGCAATCACCAGAACGTGGCCATACTTGCCTTTGTTTGAATCCTTCGGCCGAGGAGAGAACAGATGCGCAATATCTGCCGGCGTTGTGAGCCGTGTGTTGAGTTCCGGATTGGATTCGCAAAGAGCGTCCGGACTTCCAATGGGAACAATATGCAGAGTGCCCATCCATTCGTAGCTCGGCGACAGGCATTGGCTCAGCTTCGGCGCCGTGAACGTCACGGTATGATCCACCTTCGCGAAATCGCCGGTCTGAGCGGTTTCGTCCGTCGGTAGCCCCGAGGGGATATCGACGGCGACCTTCCTGGCGAACGGAAAACTGGTATTGATGACGCGGATTGCATCCAGCGCAGGCCCGGTGGCCGGACCTTTCAAACCCGTGCCGAGCACGGCGTCGATCACCAGAGTGGCCGTGAACGCGCTTGCGGGAAACCCGAGCTGAGCCGGGCAGCCGGAGCCGATTAAAGCATGCCAGTTGGTGAGCGCGTCGCCCGTCAATTCGGAGGGTTCGAAGAGATGGACCGCCAGGACTTCCCGGCACAAGCGGCGTGTGAACAGCTGACGGGCGACCACAAAACCGTCGCCTCCGTTGTTGCCCTTCCCGCAAACGACGACAACGCGCTGTTCCTCCAGATCGAATTGAGCCATCAAAACGTCGACCACCCGGCTGCCGGCGTTCTCCATGAGTATGAGGCCAGGAATGCCGGCTTCGATCGTTAGCCGATCCACTTCGCGCATTTCGGCCGCGGTCAGTACCTTCACGAACTCACTCCAGGAAGCGGCGGCGCTGGGTTCTGGGCCGAGTCGGGCTTGCTGTTGCCCTTTAGTCCCTCTCCGTGCCGGGCGATCAGCAGCGTCATGTCGTCCTGGAGTTCAGGCGTCCCTGTCCAACTCTTCACGGCTTCCATCACGGCGTGGATGATGAACAGCGGATCCTGGCGCTGGTGCTTCTTGACCAGTTCGACCATGCGCTCCTCGCCGAACATCTCGCCATAAGCGTTCTCCGGCTCCGTAATTCCGTCCGTGTAGCAGACCAATAGATCCCCAGGTTCCAGCTTCAATCTAGTCTTGTCGTACTTCGAAAAGGGGAACAAGCCGACCACGGTGCCGTTGGTTTCGAGCGAAATTACGTTGCTTCCGCGGAATAGCATAGGCGGCAAGTGGCCGGCGTTGGTGTACGTGAGCGTCTCGCTAGCGTTGTCATACAGCCCGAAGAAGAACGTGGCGTACTTTTCCGGCGAGGTGTTCGCGTAAAGCTGTTTATTAAGGTGCGAGACGAGTTGGGAAGCATCCAACGGTACGCCGCCCTCGCCGCCTTCAATGTGATAGCTGATCTCCGAGCGAAGAGACGCCTGCAGATTGGCCATCAGCAGCGCAGCCGAGATTCCCTTGCCGGCAACATCACCAATCGCAAACGCCAACTGTCCGGGCTTTAGCAGTTGGTAATCGAAATAATCGCCCGAGACCATGCGCGCCGGGTCGCACTGCACCGTCAATTGCAGTCCACTGGTCGGCGGCAAAGACTTTGGGTAGAGTTGATTCTGTACTTCGCGAGCGATCTCGAGCTCGGTCTGAAGCCGTTCCTTTTCCTTCTCCACGACCAGGAGGCGCTCCAGGTTGTCGGTCATCTGGTTGAACGAGGTTGTCAGTTCGCCCACCTGGTCCTTGCCGCGTACCGGGATCCGATGACTGAAGTCGCCGTAGATGACTCGTCGCGTACCTTCGTAAAGGGAGTTCACGGCGCCGGTGACGCGCGTCGCCAGAGCGAAGCCAATGAAACCCGCCACCACCTCAACCATGAGAAACAATATGGCTGATCCCACCAGCACGTAGAGCAAGATGCCGCGCAGGATGTCGGTGCCAGCGAAGATGCTGGCATAGACAGCTGATGCGCGGGTTTGAACAATCAAGGCCGCTTCATGCACGCGCCCCGGAGTTTCCCAATGGTAATGCGACCGCGTCGAGGCCCAACTCACGGGCACATCCCAGCGATTCATGGCGGGAGGCAACGGCCTCGAAACATGCTCGACGGCGGTCTTAGATGGGGCGTTAGCATTTGAAATCGTAATTCGCGATGGCTTTTTCGTTTCCGCTGAATCAGTCTCAATCCGCAGGGGGCCCGCCTCGATTGCTTTCTTCGCCGGCTCACCCTGCTTCCCATCAGCACCGGGTGTGTCATCGTCAGTCTGCACAGACCCGGAGGTTTCAAACAGCGATATTTCGCCGAGATTGGGGACCAGGTTTGAGATCAAATCACGCGAAAGCGGCGCGAGTAGCGTGATTTCCTCATCGTCATCCACCAGACGGGACCAGCCATAGAACGTGCCGCTTCGCGCCACCAGCCCGTTGGCACTCTTCCAGCCCGAGGGCAGGCCCATCTCCGGAGCCGTCGGGGGAACCCGCAACGGGCCTCTGGAATCTCTGACGTACAAGACGAGGCCCGGAAACACCTGGGTTAAATACCCCACCATTCTCGGCGCTTCGATTCGGCGCTCATCAGGCCTTGCGTTGTGTATCGTTTCGGCGGCGAACTTAATCTGATCCAAGCGGCGGTCCAGCGCAGAACTCGCCAGGTAAATCGCCAATTCACTCGTCAGTGCATAGGCGCTCGCCCCCACCAAAATCAGAATGAGGAGGATCGGCAAAACCCCGAGCAGCACGTAGACGAATAAGAGGCGGTTTCGCAAACTCCACAAAGAGCGGCGAGTAACCAAACGAATCAGCCGGAAAAGCAGGATGACCCCGGTGGGAATCATTACCAACGCCGAGAATATTTTCCCCACAGTGCCGTTCGGAAGGAGTGAGGAGAGCACATACACCAGCAGCGCGATCGCGAAGATAATCCCAACCCGGCCAATGCGCTCGCGCAACTTCCAGTACCAGTCCAGTGGATGTGAAGAAAATGACATCGTTCAGGTTGATTATCTCTCTACGGGCGCCTGGCATCCGCATTTCTGTCGTGGGGCGGGTGCCCACACCCGCGCCGGTCGCCCCCGACCGGCTCTTCAAGCGGACGCAACGTGTCGAGTCGCATAATCGGGGGTAGCGGGATCGGAGCAGCCGACAAGGCTGAGAATCTAGCAGGGTGAAAGTCCCTGTGCTGTCAATTACCTGTAGTCAGACAGCTAGCATATTCGGTGCGTGCGGAGGTAACGAAGCACGTTCTGCCCGGATGTAAAAGTCACCAACTGCCCTGCGGGAAACCGTCGTGGTAGGAGCGATCAGGGTGGCGAGCAAATTGTGAGGCTTGAACATAAAGAAATGGCTGCAATCTCGAAAACCCCCCCGCTTGTGAAGTCGCTTAAGCGGATGTTACGGTATGCCGACCCATGTTCCCGTGGGGAAGGCCGCTGTGGTAGAGGAAGAACCAGGTATGAGCAATCTGCCAACCGTCGTGATAGGGGCCCAGGCATCACAGGAAAGATTTTCAGAGATAACGTCGGGAAGGACCCGCTGGCAGCAGGGGCTGGTAGCAACCTGCAAAGCTTCCTCAAACGAGACCAAAAGTCGAAGGAGAGGAAAGCCAGATGGGTTTGGCGCACGAGTTGGTAGTAGCGATGACGGAGGGGTAATGCCCTCGGAAGAGGCGGGACACGTCTCTCCAATGGAGGTAACACCAAGATTGGGCGAAGCGACTCTGGACACTTGGCGGTTTCTACGTCAGGGTGGGTGGCCGGCTTGATAAAACCGGCGCAACGCTCAGGCTGGCCTAGAGACGAGGCTGCGGGTAAACCAGGAAGGGCAGGGGAGTATGCGAGCCAGCGCTTTAACCTCTCTCAACTGGGAAGGCCCACGGAAGAAAGCCAAGGTTTCAAACCGGACCACGGGAAACCCGGCCGTCCGGGATTATAAGGGGGCCTCGGGAATCGTAGCCCCGGTGGAACTGTGAACCCATCCCGCAACCGAAAGGGCGGGGCTGGTAACCCTCCACCTACAGCTGGCGCGCCCGAGCTCCATCCCGACCGCTAATCCGGGGTTTCGTATGATCTCCCTAAGAGGTTCTTGCCATGCTTCGGCTCCTTTGTGCTCTTTTCTTGGTGGCCACTTCCATGGCGGCGGCCGACGAACATCCGACCCTTGCCATCGGATCCCCAGCTCCCGACTTCGCTTTGCCGGGCATCGACGGAAGCATTCATCGGCTCGCTGACTATTCGAACAGCCCGGTACTGGTAATCGTTTTCACCTGCAATCATTGCCCAACCGCGCAGCTCTATGAGAGCCGGATCAAGAAGTTGGCGGACGATTATCATGGCAAGGGCGTCGCCCTAGTGGCGATCAATCCGAATGATCCGGACGCTGTTCAGTTGAGCGAGCTCGGCTATACCGACGTGAGCGACAGCCTCGACGAAATGAAAATTCGCGCCGAATACCGGCAGTTCAATTTCCCCTACTTGTATGACGGTGAGACGCAGGCGACGTCCCGGGCGTACGGGCCCAAAGCCACTCCGCATGTCTTTGTGTTTGACGAGAAGCGGAATCTGCGCTTCGAAGGGCGCATCGACAACAGCCAGCGGGAATCCCTTGTGAAGACGCAAGATACCCGCAACGCGATCGATGCCTTGCTTGCTGGTAAGCCCGTTCCCGTCGACCACACTGGTGTCTTTGGTTGCTCCACCAAGTGGAAGTCAAAACAGGCGGGAAGGCTCGCCGAACTGAAGAAGATCGAAGCGGAGCCGGTCAAGCTCGAGATGGCCGATGCTGAAGAATTGAAGAAGCTGCGGACGAATCCGACCGGCAAAGTGCTGCTCGTCAACTTTTGGGCGACCTGGTGCGGACCCTGCCTCAGCGAGTTTCCCGACCTTCAAAACACCTGGCGCATGTATCGGGGCCGCGACTTCGAATTGGTCACCGTCTCGGCGAACTTGCCTGACGAAAAGCCCGGCGTGATTAAAGCTTTGGAGAAGCAGCACGCATCGTCAAGGAACCTGCAGTTTGCGTCCGATGACACGTATGCGATGCAAGCTGCTTTTGACCCAAAATGGGAGTCGGCTGTGCCCTACACGATGCTCATTGCGCCGGATGGCAAAGTGATTTACCAGAAACAGGGTGAGATTGATGTTTTGGAGTTGCGGCGCATCATTCTGGCGAATCTGCCAGACCCGGACTACATCGGCCATCGGGCCTACTGGGCGACTGAATAGCAGCCTAAGGCCGCGACGCGAAGGTTAAGGGTTAGTCGCTCTTATTGCTTCGGAGCGGCGTAGGTTATGCGGGAATCGGTGCCGAATTCTTGATAGTCGTACCAAATAACGTTGTCACGCTCAGTCGCGGTGAAACAGTTCTTTGCAACGGGCACCATGAACTCCTTTGAGCCGATTGTCACCACGCCGGAGTCCAAGATGCCGGCCATACCGCCGTGGGGGACTTCAGCATTGGAGATGCGCCAGATAACACCGCTATGGGGATCGAAGCAAATGTATCCCCAGTCAGCGACTCGCGCTGGCCAGCCAAACCGTTGCACCTCCCGCCTCGGAATGTCGTATACCAGGCGATAGTCGACGACGGCGACACGATGTCCATTAATGTTGTCCCAGCGACTCCAGGAGAAGTTGCCGGAGGCTGCCAACTGCTGGAAGTATCCCCGCTCCGTCTTATCTACTTTCACGTCGACCCAGTTCTTGCCAAATGCTGACTTCCCGTTGGCTCGCGCTTCAATCGAGGATGCGCGGCCACCGTGCTCAATAAGGATCGCGTACCTGGTAGGGTCCGTGTGCCACACTAAGCGGTTGTCATCGTGATCGATAGCGCCACGCTTCGTTGCCCTGGAGCGTGTTGAGGCGCTCCGACATACAGAAACCGGCATTTGATAACTGAAAGCATACTGCTGCATCCGCCCTATCATCCGCTCATACTCTGCATCGCTCGGGTGCGGATCTGTTTGACCAAGGGCGGCCGCGCTGCACACAAGCAGACAGAACGCGATTTTGAGACTGCAGGACGGAAGGCGCACTGCAACCTAATCTTGTCACAGTTCGTCGACTTCGCAGGCTCTTCCAGCAGCCTTTACACGCCCCAGCCGTAATCCTGCAGAATCGGTTCGATCGTCTCGCCCACTTCTTTCTCTTTGAGCCGGATCAGCTCCAGTCGAAGGGCATCCACCAGTGCATGCCAACTGGCGTCGATCACGTTGTCTGAGATGCCGATCGTGGCCCAAGTACGCCGGTGATCGGACCACTCCACCAGTACGCGAACTTTCGATTCCGTACCGCCTTTGGCGCCGAGGACGCGGACTTTGTAATCGACCAGGCGGACGTCGCTGATGGCCGGGTAGATGGAGGCGAGTGTCTGCCGCAGGCAGATATCAAGCGCGTGCACCGGGCCGGAACCTGTCGCCGTCGCAGAGTGGACATCTTGCCCCACCATCAGGGTGACGCTGGCCGTAGTCAGAGTCGTATCGCGCGCCTGCAGCTTTGTACTGACCTCGTAGCCGACCACGTCGAACGGATGGAAGTCCGGGTTGGCGGCTTCACGCACTAGCAGCTCAAAGGTGCCTTCGGCCGTCTCGAAATCGTAACCCTGGTATTCCATCTCCTTGATCCGGGACAGCAACTCGCGGCGTCCCGCATCGTCCAACCGGTCGGCCAAGCCGTGCTGATTGAGCTTGTAACTCACGTTGCTGCGCCCGGAGAGATCGCTCAACAGTACCCGTTGCCGGTTGCCTACCATCTCCGGCTTGATGTGCTCGTAGGTGGCGGCGTCCTTCTGAACAGCGCTGACATGAATACCACCCTTGTGCGCGAAAGCGCTCTTACCGACGAAGGGCTGTTCCCGCCGCAATGTCAGGTTAGCCATTTCGGAGACGAACCGCGCGACGCCGGTCAGGTTCTGCAACTTATCCCGGCCCACGGTGGTGTGGCCGAGCTTCAGTTCGAGATTGGCAAGCACGGAACAGAGGTTCGCATTGCCACAGCGCTCGCCGTAGCCGTTGATGCAGCCCTGCACGTGGGTGATACCGGCCTCAACTGCCACGAGCGTATTCGCAACCGCCAGTTCCGAATCGTTGTGACAATGAATCCCCAGCACACCGTCGAATTGCATTCTGACGTCGGCGATGATCTCTTGAAGGCGCATCGGCAGAGTGCCGCCGTTCGTATCGCAGAGACAAAGGACGTCGGCGCCGGCTTTCTTGGCAGCTTCCAGAGTTCGCAGCGCAAAGTCGCGATTCGCCGTATAGCCGTCGAAGAAGTGTTCCGCGTCGTAAACCACTTCTCGCCCATGTGCCTTCAAATACGCAACCGTATCGGCAATCAGCTTTAGGTTCTCTTCTTCGCTGATGCCTAGTGCGCGGTAGACGTGAAAGTCCCAGGTCTTCCCGAAGATGGAAACCACAGGCGTGCCGCTTCCAAGCAGCGCCGCAACATTGGCGTCTTGCTCCACCGAATTCTTGACAAAGCGAGTCGCGCCAAAGGCCGTCAGCCTGGCGTGTTTCAGCTTCAGCGACTTGGCTCGCGCGAAGAATTCCTTGTCTTTCGGGTTCGAACCAGGCCATCCCCCTTCGATATAGTCGATGCCCAGCTCATCGAGTTTCGCGGCAATCGCGAGTTTGTCATCCACGGAGAACGAGACAGACTCGCCCTGCGTCCCGTCACGCAATGTTGTGTCGAAGGTGAATATCTTCATTTGACTTCCTGGTCAGCTTGCAATTCAATCGTTAATTCGGCCACAAAACGTTAAGGCCACCTGCGGGGCTACTTTTCCCCGCCGGTGGCCTCGGAAATGATCATCCATGAGGTCTCAGGCAGGGCCGCTAATGCCCAGGCTAATGAGAATCCCGTTTGGAAGGAGGTTCAACATGAGACTTCGGATGCTCCACAAGTATAAAACAGTTAGGTGCGATCTTGCTAGCGTTTTGCGTTGAGGCGCAACCCGTCGGCCGGCCAAGCCGTCCTCGTTTACATACGGGTGAAGATTCTCTATGGAAACTGTAAAGAACTCGTAATATTGACCTTATCCCTGCGGCGGCGCTGTAGATTGATGCCACGCCCCGACTTCAAGCTCTGTATAATGAAGCCTTACGATTCTGATTCGCGGACGGCACATTCGGCGTGACGGTCGACTACCTTCTAAATCTCACCTGGCTCTGTTTGGGCGTGGTTGCGATCTTCGCGACTCGCGGCTCCATGCCAGTTGGCGAGACAACGCGTTTCAGGACGTTCCGGTTTGTCAGTGTTGTCCTCGTGCTCTCGGCGCTTTTCCCTTATATCTCAGCCCTGGATGACACGTTGCAGCTCGCCCAACTGGGACACACCCCAGGCGTCAGCAGCTGGACGCAAAGGCGCGCTCCTGACGGTCACCACGCGAACGATCTGGTTTGGCTGTTTGAGTCCATGGGCGATTCTGTGCTTGCTCCGGCGCCGGCTATCGCTCCCCGGTTTAGTTATCTCAAATTGGTCAGCGTCCCTGAGTTCACCGAGTTGGGACGCCCGTCTCCTCCCTCGCTCGGCCGATCGCCGCCCCGTGTTGGTTTGACCGGCGTGTAAACTAACCACTCATTAGATGTGTTGAAGGAGGAGACATGCATCGCCTCACCCGGCGCATGTACGTCGGGCTTCTTCTGGCTGTCATTGCGGCCCAGTACTTGCTGGCGCAGAGCACCTACAGTTGGGAAGAGATCCGGGAAAAATTTCGAC
Source organism: uncultured Acidobacteriaceae bacterium (assembly GCA_963771305.1). Taxonomy (GTDB): domain Bacteria; phylum Acidobacteriota; class Terriglobia; order Bryobacterales; family Bryobacteraceae; genus CAJCIT01. The sequence goes on along the minus strand of CAVYTS010000012.1, from coordinate 270,172 downwards.
TGACGAACCCGACGCTGCTGGCTGACGAGGTCAACATCGACGAGAATCGCGCACAGGAGATTACTGCCTTCCTGCGGCCGAATCCCAACCTCAGCGTGCTGCTCGACCAATTCACGATTTTCAAGACGCCGAACACGGCCTATCAACCGCTGTACGACGTTTTGGAGTCGGGCACCGTCAGCTATCTCTACGAGCGCCAGCACAAGCGCGATCTCCGACTGCAGAGCGCTAAAAAGGCGACTGCTATCTCCCAGTCAGCGCACGAGGATCTTGAACGAACCATGCTCTTCACCCTGCGAACCGGCTTTGTGAATCTCCTGCAAGCTAAAGCTGTTCTCGATATTGCGCGCCAGAACCTCGAGTACTACAACAAAACCATTGAAGTGAGCCGCAGCCGATACGCAGCCGGCGATATGGCGAAAGTCGATCTGGTTCGAATTGAACTCCAACTCGCGCAGTATCAGAGCGACGTCGTGAATGCGCAGGTCAACGTGCGAACGGCGAAGATTGCGCTTCTGACTTTGCTGAACGATCGCACGCCCGTGGACCGTTTCGATGTAACGGGCGTTTACGATTTCAAAGACACACTGCTGCCGCTGGAGGAATACCGTCAGGTGGCGATGGAGACGCGGCCGGATCTAAAAACTGCCGTGCTGGCTGTGGACAAGGCCAAAACAGACAACCGGCTCGCGATCGCGAACGGCAGCTCGGATCCGACCTGGGGCTTTGACATCGGACGCAATCCGCCCCTGCCGAGCTACGTGGGATTTAGCGTCAACCTTCCGTTGCGGATCTTCGACAAGAACCAGGGCGAAAAATTAAGGACCAAACTCGAGATCGATCGCACTGATAAGTTGCGCCTGGCTTCTGAGGCACAGATCTTGAGCGATGTGGACTCTGCCTACGCAACCTTGGCAAGTACTGTGGAGTTGCTGAAGCCGTATCGGGAGACCTACCTCAAACAGGCCACGGAGGTTCGGGACATCGTGACCTTTTCCTACCAGCGCGGTGGCGCGTCCCTCCTCGACTTTTTGGATGCGCAAAAGGAATATCGCGACACGCAGTTGAACTATCTCAATTTGATTGGCTCGTACCTGTCCGCGGCTAGCCAACTCAATATGGCGGTAGGACGTGAGGTGATTCAGTGAAACGGACGACTACCCCGGCCTGTGCCTTTGCGGCATTAATGCTGGGCGTGCTTCTCGCGGCCTGCGGCCCTAAAGAGAAAGTTGATGAAGCCGCGGCTGCGCCGCCGCCCGCAAAGGTTGAAGAAGTTCACGATGTGAACGTTCTGGAAGTCGAGAGACCCGACCGTTTCCCTGTCGTGAAGGTGGGTGAAGTGAGCACCGCGCCGGCGCTCGATGTGACTGGTTCTGTCGCTCCCGATGTCTCCCGATCCGTGCCCGCGATCTCATTGGCGTCCGGCCGCGCTATCGAAGTGCTTGTGAAGCTAGGTGATCAGGTGAAGAAGGGACAGTTGCTGCTTCGGGTTCAAAGCAACGACATTTCCAACGCTTTCAATAACTATCAAAGCGCTGTCGCGGACGAGAAGCTTGCCAGGAGTCAGTTGGAGCGCGCAAAGGCCCTGCTGGAAAAAGGCGCGATTGCGCAGAAGGATGTGGAGGTCTTCACCGACGCGGAAGAGAAGGCCGCGGTCGCGGTCCGGACTACTACTGAGACGCTGCGGTTGCTGGGCGTCAGCACCGACCATCCGAGCCCCATCGTGGATGTCTTTGCACCGGTCTCAGGAGTTGTCATTGAACAGAATGTTGTAGGTGGTGGCGGCGTAAAGACACCGGACAACTCGCCAAATCTGTTTACGATTGCCGATTTGTCGACGGTGTGGATCGTTTGCGACGTCTACGAAAACAACCTGGCAGACGTGCAACTCGGAGACATTGCCGATGTTCACCTCAATGCCTATCCCGGTAAAGTCTATCGCGCGCGCGTGGTGAATATCGGCCCGATTATGGATCCCAGCATCCGAACCGCCAAGGTGCGACTTGAAATGCTCAATCCGGGGAATATGCGTGTCGGTATGTTTGTGACAGCGACCTTCTACGGGAAAACGAAGCAGAAGGTTGCCACGGTTCCGTCAACAGCGATTCTCCATCTTCGTGACAAAGATTGGGTCTTCATTCCGTTAGGCAACGGCAAGTTCCGTAAGGCGGAGGTGGTCGCCGGCCGGATGCTAGAAGGAAACCTGCAGGCGGTAATCTCGGGGCTGAACCCCGGCCAGGACGTCGTTTCCAACGCGCTTCAACTCTCGACGGAGGCCGGGCAATAGCCGTGCGGCGGCGACGGGCTCGCGGCGGAAAACCCCTATGATTCGCTGGTTACTAAATTACGCGCTGAACAACCGGCTTCTCATGCTCGTGCTGGCCGTCGGCCTGCTGGGTTGGGGCGCGTATTCGTTCAAACAGCTGCCGGTTGAAGCGTATCCGGACGTTGCCAACAACTACGTCCAGATCATTACCCAGTGGCCGGGTCGCGCAGCGCGAGGAGGTCGAACAACAGATCACGATTCCCATTGAAACGCAGATGAACGGCATTCCGCATATGACGAACATGCGTTCCATCTCCGAGTTTGGGTTGTCAACGGTCACGATGATCTTCGACGACTCTTCCAACAACGACGTCAACCGGCAGAAGGCCCTCGAGAAGATGGCTCAGGTGAGCGTTCCCAATAACGTTCAGCCGACGCTCGGGCCGGATTACAGTCCGGTGGGCCAGTTGGTGTTCTACACGTTGAAAAGCACCAATCCCACCATGGACCTCACCGAGTTGAAATCCCTGCAGGATTGGGTCATCACGAAGCAACTGAAGTCGGTGCCCGATGTCGTCGATACAAATAGCTTCGGCGGTACTACCAAGGAGTATCAAGTCGCTGTCGATCCCGCCAAATTGGTGTCTTACGGGTTGAACATCGCCCAGGTTGAGCAGGCGCTGACCAACAACAACCTCAATGGCGGCGGTAGTTTCATCGAGGAAGGGCAGCAGCAGATCAATGTCCGGACCATCGGCCTGTTTTCGAACGTGGCCGAGATCGGCGATACGCTGATCAAAACACAAAATGGCACTCCGATTCGCATCCGGGATATAGCGACTGTCCGCGAGGGGGCCAAGATCCGGCTGGGTCAAATCGGAAGAGCGATCCATAGCAAGGACGGCGTTATCTCGGACGACCGCGATGTCGTCGAGGGCATCGTTCTGCTACGCAAGGGCGCCGACGCGGATAAGATGCTCGAGGCGCTCCATCAGAAGATTCATGATTTGAATCATGGCATTCTTGCCTCCAGGTGTGCAGATCGTTCCTTATTTGGATCAGAAGTGATCTGGTCAAGCTGACCACCAGCACGGTGCTCGAAAACCTGACCGCGGGCATCATCCTGGTGTCGGTCGTGTTGTTCATGTTCCTCGGCAACGTCCGCGGGGCGCTGATCGTTTCGCTGACTATTCCGTTCTCGCTGTTATTCGCCTCCATTCTTCTCGATCTGAATCATATTCCGGCAAACTTACTTTCGCTCGGAGCACTCGATTTCGGAATGGTGGTGGATGGAACGGTTGTCATGGTCGAGAACATCCTGCGCCATCTCGGCCGCCGCGAGTCAGCGGAGAAGACCGTCACCGAGCGAATCCGCGAAGCGTCGTTCGAGGTGTTGCGCCCGGTCTTCTATGCCAGGGCCATCATTATCACTTCCTATTTGCCGATTTTCACGTTGCAGCGCGTCGAAGGGAAACTGTTCCGGCCTATGGCCCTCACGGTGGCCTTCGCGCTCATCGGAGCCCTGGTCTTCTCTATCCTCATCGCAACTGTACTGTGCAGCCTCCTTTTCCAGAAGGGCGTGAAAGAATGGCGCAACCCGCTGATGGAGTTCTTGAGGACGCGCTATCAGCGATCGCTGGGCTGGGCCATTCATCATCGTCTGGCTGTGTTCGGCACCATCGGCCTGCTGTTTGCCTCGGTGATCTATCTGGTGGGAGCCGGGAAAATCGGCTCGGAGTTCCTGCCCCATTTGGACGAAGGCGCCCTCTGGGCGCGCGGAACATTGGCGCCTAGTACCGGTCTGACGCAAGGCGAAGCCGTGACTACGCAGGCTCGTCGCATTTTCGCCAGCTTCCCGGAAGTAAGACAAGTCGTAACCCAGGTGGGCCGCCCCGACGACGGAACGGATCCGGCACTCTTCGCCAATACCGAATACTTCATAGATCTGAAGCCGAAAGAGGAGTGGCGCCCCGTTTTCCGTAAGGACAAAGAGGAACTGGTGCGGGCTATGGATCGGGAAGTGGAGAAGATACCCGGCGCACTCTGGAATTTCTCGCAGCCGATCGCCGACAACATGGAAGAGGCGGTCAGCGGGGTGAAGGGCGAACTGGCCATCAAGATCTTCGGCACCGACCTCAAACTGCTTGAGCAGAAGGGCGAGGAGATCGTCGAAGTCATGAGTAAAATCCGTGGAGTCCAGGATCTCGGCCTCTTCCGCGTGATTGGACAGCCGAATTTTAACTTCACCGTAAATCGCGATAAGGCCAGCCGTTACGGCATCAACGTATCCGACATTCAAGATGCGATTCAAACGGCGGTGGGAGGGAACGCGGTCAGTCAGGTGCTTGGAGGGCGACCAGCGCTACGACCTGGTCCTGCGGTATGAGGCGCCTTATCGGACCACCCAGGAAGCCATCGAAAACATCCGGCTCTTGTCGCCGGCAGGCGAGCGAGTGTCCCTGGCTCAGTTATGTAATGTCAAGATCCAGGATGGCGCTTCGCAGATCTATCGCGAAAACAACTCGCGCTATGTCGCTCTGAAATACAGCGTGCGCGGCCGCGACTTAGGCAGCACTGTGGAAGAAGCAATCAAGACGGTTCGCGAAAAGGTCAAACTACCAGTTGGGTACTACACGGAATGGGCGGGTGAGTACGAGAGCCAGCAGCGCGCGAATAAGCGCCTTTCCTTGATCGTCCCGGTAACGCTGTTGGCGATTTTCTTCCTTCTGTATTCGATGTTCAGTTCCTTCAAATGGGCTTCGCTCGTCATGTTGACCGTCGCGCTCGCTCCCATCGGCGCGCTGTATGCGCTTTTTCTTACCGGCATGCACTTCAGCGTTGCTTCCGGTGTCGGAGCGCTGGCGCTGTTCGGCGTCTCCGTCCAAACCGGCGTCATCATGATCGAATACATCAATCAGTTGCGTGCCCGGGGCCACACGGTGGAGGAGGCAGCCATCGAAGGCGCCGTACTACGTCTCCGGCCCATCATGATGACGATGCTGGTGGCCACTTTAGGCTTATTACCTGCGGCGCTCTCGCACGGCATTGGAAGCGACTCGCAAAGGCCTTTTGCCGTCGTCATCGTCGGCGGCCTTTCTGCGACGCTCGTCATGAGCATCTACGCACTGCCCACCCTTTACGTGTGGATTGCCGGAGACGACGATGTTCTGCCGGCTCCCGATCTCGATTTCGAAGAGTAGTGACTGTCTACTCAATCAGCATGCAGTCGCCGTATGAGAAGAAGCGGTAGCGCTCCTTGACGGCATGCCGGTACGCGGCCAGAACCAGATCCTGCCCGCCGAATGCGCAGACCAGCAGCAGAAGGCTTGACTGCGGCAGATGAAAATTTGTCAGCATCGCGCCGGTCGCGCGGAAGCGGAAACCCGGATAGACAAAAAGATTGGTGTCGCCTCGCATCGGCGCAAAACCTCCGCGCAGCATCGCCGTCTCAACCGTCCGAACGCTGGTCGTGCCAACGCAAAAGATGCGCTTGGCCTTCGCCAGTCGAGCCGCATCAGGCGCCTCAATCTCGAAGTATTCTTCGTGCAGCTCGATTTTCGCGATCTCGTTCTCGCGCAGTGGAGCGAATGTTCCCAGGCCCGACGTGTAGCGTGACTCGCGCGATCTCGGCGCCGGCTTCGCGGCAGGCCCCCAACATGGCTTCAGTGAAATGGAGGCCGGCCGTCGGAGCGGCCACCGAACCCGATTTCTCCGCAAAGACCGTCTGATATCGTTCCCGGTCCTTGTCATCCGGCTCGCGGTGAATATACGGCGGCAGCGGTACCGTACCCAGCCGCTCAAAAGCATCCTGCAGCGGTCCGGTGGAATGAAATCGCAAGATCCGTTCGCCATAGTCGCCTTGCGCGATGACCTCGGCTTGCAACGCCTCGTCGAACAGGATCGTATCGCCCTTGCGTACTCGCTTGCCTGGGCGGACCAGTGTCTTCCACGTGTCCACGCCGCCCACCTCCGCCCGGATGAGAAACACTTCGACTTCAGCGCCGCTCGGGCCATTGCGCCTTCCGTGCAAACGGGCAGGGAAGACCCGCGTTGTGTTTAATACCAGGCAGTCGCCCGGCCGGATGTAATGAGCGAAATTGCGGAACTCATCGTCGTGGAAGCGCTGCTGATCCCGTGACACAACCAGCATGCGGGAAGCGCCCCGGGTCTCTGGCGGCGTCTGCGCAATCAGTTCCTCGGGCAGTTCGTAGTTGAAGTCGGAGACGAGCACCGACGCCAGTGTAGCGAAGCCGTGTGCGGCTATTCGTAGCGCAATGCCTGAATCGGCTCGGTCCGCATCGCGCGGGCAGCCGGCACGTAACAAGCAGCGAGCGTAGCCAAGGCCAGTACAGCCGCTGTTGCGCCCAGCGATGTCATGTCCAAGCCGCTAACGCCGAAGATCAAGCCTTCCACAAACTGCGTCAGGAAGAACGCGACCACCGTTCCGACCACCATCCCTGCCACACCCAGCAGCAGGCCTTGCTGCAGCACCTGTCGCAGTAACACCCCGGGCTCGGCTCCCAGCGCGATCTTGATGCCGAACTCGGTTGTTCGCTGTGCAACGGAGTACGAAATCACGCCATAGATTCCGACCGCCGCCAGCACCAAAGCCAGCACCGAAAACAGCCCCAGGATGAGCGTCAGGAAGCGCGGCCGCGAACTGGCTGCCGCCACCACGTCCTCCATGATGCGAACCTTTGCCACGGGCAGGCCCGGGTCGAGTGACCGCACGGCTTCGCGCACTGCGTTCGCTAGTTGAGCGGGATTCCCTCTGGTTCGGACCAGAATGTACGGGGAATCGGTCCCGCCCACATTCGTCATTGTTGTAGGGCACGAAGAGTTCCGTCCCTGTAGGCCGGTCGGCGCCCGCATTCTTGATGTCGGCCACCACCCCGACCACCGTGTACCACTCCTTCGTTCCCGGCTTCACCCGGTGTCCGATCGCACTTTGGTGCGGCCAAAAAGTGTTGGCCATGGTTTGGTTGACGATCACGCTTCGAGCAGGGCCGTCGTGCTGGTCGAACCAGCGGCCTTCCATCAGCCGCGCGCCGATCGTCTCAAAGTACTGCGGCGTCACAGTCTGATAGAAGTTGACGCTCTGGATGGGACCGTTCGGAACTTTAACGAAGCCTTCGATATCGGTGTCGTTTTCATTAGGCCGCCGGAAGGGTGGTAGGCCAGATGCGAGACTCGCGGCGGTGACACCCGGAGTCTGATTCAGTTGACCTGCGAGCCGCTGCCAGAACTGCTGTTGGGAGGCGTCCGTCTTGTAGGAAGACTCAGGCAATTCTACCCTGGCCGTCAGAACGCCATGGGGGTTAAAGCCCTACATTCACCTGCTGCAAACGCCAGAAGCCACGCACCATCAGGCCGGCGCCGGCGAGGAGCACGAACGCCATAGCCATCTCCACCACAACCAGGATTCTGCGAAATTGATTCGAGGTGTTGGTTGAAGATGACCGGCCGCTCGCCGCCTTGAGCGTGTCGAACAAGCGCAGGGCGGAAACCTGCACCAGCGGGGCAAGGCCGAAGACGACGCCACTGGCGATCGAAACGCCCAGCGTGAACAGCAAGACTCGCCAGTCGAGTGCGACCTCATCTGCGCGCGGGATGCTGGCGGCGCCTGTATTGAGTATCAACCGCAGACCGCCAAATGCCAGGATCAAACCCAGCAGCGCTCCAGCCATCGACAACACGATCCCTTCCACGGTGAACTGCGCCAGCAATTGACCTGTACTTGCGCCGAGTGCACGTCGCACGGCAATCTCGCGCTGCCGTCCCTCACTGCGAGCAAGCAGAAGATTTGCCACGTTGACGCAAGCAATCAAGAGCACGAAGACCACCGCGCCCAGCAACAGCAGCATCGCCTTGCGAACGCCCCGGACCGTTTCATCATAGAAGTCGTACATCACGACTGGGTGATGGGCCGGACTGAACACGTGGTTCATCGGCGAACCGGCCTCTCCCCAATGGGCCACGAGGCCACGCCATCTCCTGACGCGCCTGCTGGAGGGTCACTCCATCTTTCAACCTTCCAAATACGTTGTAGTTGTGCCCGCCGCGATTCTTGCTGGCTGGGTTGAGCTGCAACGGCGTCCAGGCTTCGGCCGCGTCGGTCTCACCCGGTGGGAAGATGAAGCTTTTCGGCATAATGCCGATGACTCTGCATTTGACACCCGCAAGAAACACGTCCTTATTCAGGATGTCGGGATCTCCGGCGTACGCCCGCTGCCAGAGACGGTGGGAAAGCAGGATCACCGGCGGCAACACCGGGCCTGTCCTCTTCCGGTGTGAAGAGTCGCCCGTTCTCGGGTGCAATCCCCAACGTCGACAGGCCCTCGGCGTTCACGAAGGCCGCGGTAACGCGGATTGGGTCAGTGGCCGTGGAAAGATTGACGCCGTCCGTGGCATAGGCGCCAATCGCTTGGTAAGATTTAGCGGCCTTCAGATCGAACACCTCGGGCTCGGAAACCCAGAACCGCCGGAGGCCGCCGTTCGGAAAGTCTGGAAACTCGGTGTAAATCCGGGTCAGATGATCCGGCTGGCGGTACGGTAGCGGGCGCAAGACCACCGCGTTTACGATGCTGAAGATCACCGAGGTCGCGCCAATCCCCAACGCCAGGCACAGCAAGGCAGCGATACTAAAGCTGGGGGAGCGAAGGAGACTTCGAAGGGTGTAGCGGATGTTCTGGCCCATGCTTTTCGTTCGACGCAGGTATAGGGCCAATTGCTTCGCGTCACGCTATGCCCTTATGGCTGAAGCGGATGAAAGTCATGTGGCCTGCCGGATACCGCGCTCTGATTGTTCGAATATGGGACTAGCTTTGACTAGCTTGTGAACATTTCCGCGGGTGTCGATGCGCATTCTAGGTATCGAAAGTTCCTGCGACGAAACCGCCGCCGCCGTGGTAGAAGACGGGGCAAAACAGCTGTCGTCTGTCGTCGCCTCTCAATTTGACGCCCATGCAAAGTACGGCGGCGTAGTTCCGGAACTAGCCTCGCGGGAACATTTGCGCTCCATCGTTCCCGTAGTGAGGCAGGCGCTAGACGACGCCGCAACGCCGCTGGAGTCTTTGAGTGCGATCGCGGTAACGGCGGGGCCTGGTTTGGTTGGATCGCTGCTGGTCGGAGTCACGTACGCGAAAGCGCTGTGCTTTTCCACCGGCTTGCCTTTGATTGCAGTCAATCACGTCGAAGGGCACATTTATTCGGTGTTGATGGAAGCGCGGCAGCTTGGCGAAGAGATCGTGATGCCGGCGCTGGCACTTGTGGTGAGCGGAGGCCACACTCACCTGTTTGAGGTTCGTCGCGGCGGCGGATATCGGTTGCTCGGAAGGACGCGCGACGACGCCGCTGGCGAGGCCTTCGACAAAGTAGCGAAGCTGCTTGGATCTCGGCTATCCCGGCGGCCCGGTGATTGACCGCCTGGCCCCCTTTGGTGATCCGCGCAGTGTGCCTTTCACATTCGCCAAGATGAAAGGGAATGAACTGGACTTCAGCTTCAGCGGGTTGAAGACCGCCGTACTGCGCTGGGTTCAGCATCATGACATGGCATCGGAAATCGAAGCCCGGCGTGAACTGCTCCGCCGTGAACCCGCACCCACCGTCGAGGCTTGGCTGGAGCAGACTCCGAAAGCCACTCTCAACCTGATCGCAAGTTTTCAGCATGCGGTCATTCAGGAGTTGATGCGCAGAGCCGCGACAGCGGCCGAGTCAATCCACGCCCAGGCGATCATCGTCTCCGGTGGAGTTGCCTGCAATGGCGGGTCTGCGAAGAGCAGCCGCGCAACAGCACGATTACAAATTCTATTTCCCTACCGCCGCACTTTCCACGGACAACGCCGCCATGATCGCCGCCGCCGCTTTCCCAAAGCTCCAGCGAGGCGAATTCGCCGGCCTCGACCTTCGAGCGCAAGCCAATCTTTCCCTGGCCTGAAACAAAGCCGGACCAAACTTCCCCACAGAACCGCGCGCGTCAGTAAGCGGACCTGAGGGAGCCGTGACTGTTAAGGAGCGGAGCCGACTAGTCATCCTGAGTCCGGACTCACCTCTCTACCCGCATCTCACTTGTTAGCATCAAGGGATATGGGTCCTCAAGCTCCAGGTGAGCAGCCGAAGCTGCCGATTCCCGGTGTACAAAACATTATTGCTGTCGGTTCCGGGAAAGGCGGCGTTGGAAAGAGCACGGTTGCCGTCAATCTGGCGATCAGCCTGTCCAATCTCGGATATGCCGTCGGACTGATGGATGGCGACGTCTATGGCCCCAATCTGGCCACCATGTTGGGACTTCGCGCAACGCCAAACGCTATTGGCCAACGCATTCAGCCGCTCGAAGCGCATGGCGTGAAGGTCATGTCCATGGCGTTTCTCAATCCTGGCGATAAACCGCTGGTGTGGCGCGGGCCCATGCTGAACAGCGTCATCCAACAATTCCTTCGCAACGTCGACTGGGGAGCGCTCGACTACCTCATCATTGACCTGCCGCCAGGAACCGGCGACGTGCAACTGACCCTGATCCAGACGACGCCTTTAACCGGCGCCGTGATTGTTACGACGCCGTCTGACGTCGCACTCGAAGATGCTCGCAAAGCAGTCCACATGTTCGAGCAGGTGCGTGAAGAAGTGCTGGGCATTGTGGAGAACATGAGTTATCTCGACCATGCCGGCGAGCGACTTTACATCTTCGGCAAGGGCGGCGGCCATAGAACGGCGGAGGCGATGAAGGTTCCTTTCCTGGGTGAGATTCCGATTGATCCTCTGATCCGTGAAGGCGGCGACACCGGTCAGCCGATCTCAGCGCAAGACGAGCCAAGTTCCCAGAAAACGCTATTTGAGAAACTAGCGAAGACCATCGTCGAACACGCCGAGGCCAGCAAGGCCAAACACCGTCCCACCATCACGATCGCCGACTAAGAGGCTGCTTCACAACTGTAGCGGTCGTTTTCGCCCACCCCAAGGCGTATGTTGGTAAGGGAACCGCGGCGTTCCAATCTGAATCGAATTGCGGCTCCCGGGAGGGAACTCAATGTTCGATTTCTCTTTTGAATTCCTCAGCGTTGTGGAAGAGGCCGCCATCGCTTCCGCTCGATCCATGGGCCTCGACGATGCCGAGACCTCAGATCGGCTGGCGGTCGAGAAAATGAGGGCAGCCATGGACCTGATCCCAATGCATGGCACCATCGTCATCGGCGAAGGGGAGCGCGACCAAGCCCCCATGCTCTTCATCGGAGAGCACGTTGGCATGCTCAAAGACCAGTCCGACGCAACCCGAATCGATATCGCTGTCGATCCGCTGGAAGGAACCCACCTCTGCGCTACCGGCGCCGGCGGTGCGATTACTGTTCTTGCGGCGTCCGAGCCCGGCGGCTTGCTGCACGCCCCGGATTGCTATATGGAAAAGATCATCGTGGGACCGGCGGCGCGCGGTGCCGTGGACCTCGACGCGCCGGTTAAGGACAATCTCAAGGCCATTGCCCGCCGCCTTCAGCGCGGTGTGGATGATTTGGTGGTTATTGTTCTGGAGCGTCCGCGTCATGCTGGCTTGATCAAGTGCATTCGCGAGGCGGGCGCCCGCATTCGCTTGATTGGAGATGGAGACTTGTCGGCGGGAATTGCCGCAGCCATCGCCGGCACCAACGTTCACGCCGTGATGGGCTCTGGAGGCGCACCGGAGGGCGTTCTCACCGCCGCGGCTCTGCGCTGCCTGAACGGCGAAATCCTCGGCCGCCTGGTCGTCGCCAATGACGAACAGAAGGAGCGCATGCAAGAAATGGGGATCAGGGATACAAAAAGAATCTACCGAACTCAGGAACTGGCGCCTGGCCGCAATATCATCTTCGCTGCATGTGGCGTGACCAACGGTGACCTTCTGCAAGGTGTTCGGTTTACCGGCGACGGCGCCAAGACGCACAGCATCGTCATGAGTTCAACGCCACCCACCGTGCGGTTTGTCAACACGACGCGGCTCGAAAACCGCCCGGATGTGAAGGTCCGGCTTTGAGGAAGTCGGGCAGGTGCCCACACTCGCGCCGGGCGCCTACGTCCGGCGCCACGAGTCTTGTGAACACGGCGGCGACATTCATTCGGCTGCGGCTTTCTTTGAATCAAAATGATCCGCGTTCATCCGAGGCCAATACTCTGCAGCCGCCTAGCTGGTCGCGTGCGGATCGTTCGCCAGCTTCGAGCCCGTACTCCACTCCGTAAACGGCCGGATCGTGCTGATAACCGTATCACGCTGTTTGAAGCTCGCCAGTAGATAGTCGCGGTTCATCCGCGCAATCACTTCCAGCGGGATCTCCTTCGGGCAAACTGCGGAACATTCGCCGATGTTGGTGCAATTACCGAATGCTTCCTCATTCATCTGCGCCACCATTCGCAGGGAACGAATATGGCGTTCCGGCTCACCTTGCGGCAGTAGCCCCAAATGGCTGATCTTCGCGCCGGTAAACAGCGCCGCGGATGCGTTTGGACAAGCCGCCACGCAAGCCCCGCAGCCGATGCAGGCCGCCGCATCCATCGATAGGTCAGCGGCTGGCTTTGGCACCAGAATCGAATTCGCGTCCGGGGCGTTCCCGGTCGAAACCGAGATGTATCCACCCGAAGCGACAATCCTGTCAAAAGCCCGGCGGTCCACGATCAAATCCTTGATCAGGGGAAGGCGGCAGCCCGCCAAGGCTCAATCGTCAGCTCCTGGCCATCTTTGAAGTGCCGCATGGTGAGCTGGCAAACGGTGGTCGCTTTCTCCGGGCCGTGAGCCACGCCGTCAATCATGAAGCCGCAGGCTCCGCAAATGCCTTCGCGGCAGTCATGCTCAAACGCGATCGGTTGCTCACCCTTTCCAATCAGCTCTTCGTTCAGCACATCCAGGCATTCCAGCATCGACATCTCTTTGTCGACATTGTTCATCTCGTACCGAACCAGCTTGCCCGTGTGCCTGCGGCCTCTCCTGACGCCAGATGTTTAGAACCAGACGCATCATTTGTAGCTCCTCTGGCTGGGGTGAACGTAATGGAACTCCAGCGGTTCCTTCACCAGGTCGGGCCGATTACCGTAGCCGCGGTAGGCCCAGGCCGCCACGTAGCTATAATGCTCGTCATCGCGCAAGGCCTCGCCCTCGTCGGTTTGATATTCCTCGCGGAAGTGTCCGCCGCAGGATTCATTCCGCTCGCGCGCATCGATGCACATCAACTCGGCCAGTTCAAAGTAGTCCGCGACGCGCGTGGCCTTCTCAAGACTTTGATTGAGATCGTCGCCGCTGCCCGGTACCCGCACATTCTGCCAATATTCCTCGCGCAGCACTCGTATCTCCTCGGCAGCTTTCTCGAGCCCCTGACGCATTGCGCGACATCCCGCAGTAGTCCCAAACGATCTTCCCGAGCTGGCGGTGGAATGAATCCACCGTTCGTTTGCCTTTGATGTTCAGCAGCTTCTCAACCGTTTGCTGGACGCAGGCCACGGCATTCCGCACTTCGGGGTGCGAGGCGTCGACCTTCTCCAGTTTGTTGCCGGCGATGTAGTTGCCCAACCGTATACGGAGCGATGAAGTACCCGTCCGAAAGCCCTTGCATCAACGCACTAGCGCCTAGCCGGTTCGCGCCATGGTCGGAGAAGTTGGCTTCGCCGATCACGAACAGACCGGGAATCGTGCTCATCAGGTTGTAATCAACCCACAGCCCGCCCATCGTGTAATGAATGGCCGGGTAGATGCGCATCGGCATCTTGTACGGATTCTCGCCGGTAATGCGATCGTACATGTCGAAGAGATTGCCGTATCGCTCTCGAATGACCTTCTCGCCCAACCGTTTGATTGAATCCGCGAAGTCGAGATACACGCCCAGGCCCGTCTCGCCGACGCCTCGCCCTTCGTCACACATCGCCTTTGCGTTGCGTGACGCCACGTCGCGAGGCACCAGGTTTCCGAAGCTCGGATAGCGGCGCTCCAGATAGTAGTCACGCTCGCTTTCGGGAATCTCGTTGGGAGGCCGCTTGTCTCCCTTTTTTAGCGGTACCCAGATGCGGCCGTCATTTCTCAGCGATTCGCTCATTAGCGTCAGCTTCGATTGATAATCGCCTGACACGGGGATGCAGGTGGGATGGATCTGCGTAAAGCATGGATTCGCAAACAGTGCGCCGCGCCTGTGCGCTCGCCAGATCGCCGTTACATTGGAACCCTTGGCGTTGGTCGAAAGGTAGTAGACGTTCCCGTAGCCGCCCGTTCCAAGCACCACTGCATCTGCCAGGTGGGTGTTGATTTCGCCTGTCACCAGATTGCGTGTGACGATTCCCCGCGCCTTACCGTCGATCACGATCAGGTCCAACATCTCCGTTCGCGGAAACATCGTGACGCTGCCGGCTTCAACTTGTCGTTCCAGCGCCTGGTAGGCTCCCAGCAGAAGCTGCTGTCCGGTCTGCCCCCGTGCGTAAAACGTCCTTGATACCTGCGCTCCGCCAAACGAACGGTTGGTCAGCGTGCCGCCGTATTCACGGGCGAAGGGCACGCCCTGCGCCGCGCACTGATCGATGATCTGTCCGCTGAGCTGGGCTAGGCGATAGACGTTTGCTTCCCGCGCCCGGAAATCGCCGCCCTTCACTGTGTCGTAGAACAGACGATAGACACTGTCACCATCATTCTGATAGTTCTTGGCGGCGTTGATGCCGCCCTGGGCCGCGATCGAGTGGGCACGGCGTGGGGAGTCCTGGAAGCAAAAACACTTCACGTTGTAGCCCAGTTCTCCCATCGTGGCCGCTGCCGAAGCCCCGCCGAGGCCCGATCCCACCACAATTACGGAGTGCTTGCGCTTATTGGCCGGATTCACCAGCTTCATCTCAAACTTGGCTTTGTCCCAGGCTTGTTCAATCGGTCCGGACGGGAGGTTTGAATTCAGTTCCATCTACTTCACCCAACCAATCAGCACGCTAAAGGGAACGGAGATAAAGCCAATCGCAACCACCAGTGCAAGTGCGGTCGCCAGGTGTCTCAAGAGTGGCGTATACCGCGGGTGACTGATGCCGAACGTCTGAAGTGCGCTCCACACGCCGTGACGCAGATGCAGGCACAGCAAAATCATCGCGATGATGTAGAAGATTGAGACTACCGGCTGTTGAAACCCGTTCACTACGATTCTGGTACGCCTGGCCTTCCTGGTAATCGGGAACGCCCGTCACTCCAAAGCTGAACTGCAGCAAGTGATAAATGATGAACGCGAGAACGATGGGCCCGCTCCAATACATGGTGCGAGAGGAATACGTGGAGGCAATGGGCTTTCTCTTTGCGTACGCTACCGGCCTGGCCTTGTTAGCACGCAACGCCAGTTGAACGGTCGCAGTAATATGCAGCGCGACGGATGCTAACAACGTGAGTCGCACGCACCCACAACGCGATGGGAAACAGCCGGAGGACTCTAGCGTAATTGTTGAATACCTCGGGGCCCTCATAGACCTGAAGATTGCCCACCATGTGGCCTACGACAAAACCAAACAGGATCACGCCGGTCACCGCCATGACGGCTTTTTTGCCGTTGGTGGAGTCCCAAAAGCGCGCGGCCACGTTCTCGCGCAGGCCGACCGCAATTGCTCCCATGAGTTTTCCCCAACCTTGTAGATGATTCTACGAGCCGCAGATCAGCAAAACATTACGAGTACGGTCTTAAGCCGTTTCATCGCTGCTCAAATCCGAGCGCTGTTTCAAGGCTGTCCGCTTTACACTTCGATCTTAGCGCAGGGTGTGTTCCGACCGGCTCCCGCCACGCTGTGAAGTGAGAGCAGACTCCAGCGCAGAACCCCCGCCCGTCATCAAGCGGGCAGAACTGTGACCGTGAGGTCCGAAAGGTTCGCTCAATTCCGGGCGATTTGGGTTTTGGAGTCACTCTCGCTACACTATAGGTTCGGCCCAAAGCGATTTCGTTAGCGTAATGAAGTTCCGCACTCAACGTATGCCCTGGGCCCAATCGTTTCCTGGAGATTTCATGGCAGATAAGAAAGTTAGCACCCCCGCGAAGGCCGCTCACGCGTCCTCGTCCAAGATTGAACAGAAGTCCGAACTCTACGCAGCCGAGTACCTCGGCAGCGGCACGTTCCGCATATCCAAACCCAAGCGGAAGGACGCCAAGCGCCGACAGTCGGCACTCAAGGGCACAACGCGCGGCTCCCGCAAATAGCTCGCTGAGCACGCCCAGCCAACGCACATAGGGCCTTAAGATGTTCTGCGTCGCGTGAGCGATTGCGTTCGGGTTTCGGCAGCCAATAGCCCTTGTTGGATCTCGGCAGATGCGAACCTTTGCAGTCGGGCGCCGGATCAGGATTTAGCATTGGCGCGCCGCTTGGCGGTCCGGACGGACCGGTCCGAGGTGGCAGAGGAGAGGCTATTCTCCGAAGACCGGAGACCCATCTGCTGTGTTCGCTTGTTCGGGGGTTGAACGAGGATGCTAAAGTATTGAAAGACAAAGAAGAGCCGATTGGGCGCGAGACTCGGCGATTTGGATGTGGCTGGTAGAGAAGGAGTTAGCGAAAGAGAACCCGTTGATTCTTGACTGCCACCTCAGCTCGGGAGTAAGGGGGATTACCTTGTCTCGCTGAACTCTATGCTATACGGGTACAAGCGGACCGCTCAACCCTTTACAGAGTGTCGGTATTCTGTAAGGCTTCTCTCTTTGAAGAGCCAAGTCGACCAGTAGGACTTAATAGATGACCAATTCTTACTTCAAGCTATTGATGGGGCTGGCAGCGTTTGCCACTTTCGGACACGCGACAACCGTCTACACAATTTCTTCGGGCGGCGCATCGGGCACGGCGACCTTCACCTTTGGCACAAACAGCTTAACCGTTCGGATCAATGACACTGTTGTCAACCCTCTCGATGTAGCCCACAACCTGAGCGCCCTGTCCTTTACATTTGCAGGCGGAACCGGCGGCTCCTTGACCGGCGCTAGCAGCCCAGCGTTTCGCACTCTCAATGCAAACGGCACGTTTTCGGATGCGACTGGTCCCTCTACTGTGGCAGGTGTGGGGTGGGTTTACTCGACGTCTTCGGGCACCTACCTACTTGACGTCTTGAGCGGGACCGGGCATGCCGGTCCGAAGCATACCATCATCGGTTCGCCGAATAGCAGCAACGTGTATTCGGCAGCCAACTCGAGTCTCACAGGGAGCGAGCATAATCCCTTCTTAGCGAATTCGGCCACCTTTACCTTCGCCTTCACAAGTGGCGTTGACACGAATACTCTACTCTCTGCGGTCAGCTTCCAGTTCGGGACCGCGGATCAAATGCTGATACCGGGCGTTCTCCAAACGCCCGAACCGAGTGCCGTCTTTTTGACAGCATCTGGCTTCGCAGGCCTCTTATTCCTCGCAAGCCGTCGACGCAGGGCTTAGTTGTCCCCGCGATCGCTTTGAATTTCGGCAAAAACCCGGTGACAGTATCCGCGTTTGCCAGGTTTCGTGAGAGTCTCCCGCCCTAGTGCAGGCTCATTCGGACGGAAGAGCCGCTCAAAACTCCCTGAAGTCCGGTTATCCGTCTGTAATCCGGTGATCGCCTTACCTCGACCGTTCCGGGCACGCGGCCCGTTGAGCGGACCGGGGCTAGGTCAGCCGCGCGACAGAATGCGGTTGGCCACGAGGTCGCACCCGGGATTCGAAGCGACTACGCGACAAGACCCGCACCACTGCACCCAATTTGCGTCGGTGCACGCACCGCACGAGGCACGCCAGCCCAACTACCACCAGGAGAGACGTGGGGGGTTCCGGCAGTTCTGGCACCGGTCCGACACAGCGACCCCGCTAAATTCGGTGTCGAAGTTGTTGAGAGTCACCCCCAGAGAGTTGCCCGCCGACAACCACATCAAAGCCAGCTGCAATCTGCGTCACAAGTGTGGGAAAGCTAAGTACCCTGCCGTTGAGGCTGACGCAATAGATGCTGATGCACTCTATCGAGGAGCCTCCGTTGAAGAAGGCATCCGAAATCTCGCCAGAGTCGGCTAATGGACAGCCGCTCGTCGACGCTGCGTTCAAACAGAATTCCTCGAAAGCGTTGGCGGTTGACCGTTGCCGGTGACGGTGATGTCTGGAAGCGGCGGCTCCCATTATCGGATTGGTCCCGTGTCGGTTGACCTGGTCCTAACTAACCCTAGGCTCTAGTCGGTACTGTCGGTACTAGTAGAACTACTGAACCGGTGGAGGAAAGTCCATCATGGCCGTTCGGCGACGAGCCGGTTTCACAGCGATCAGGCGGCTGTCGAGTTTGCGAGGTAAGGTGTGCCTCGCAGCCGCATGCCTCGCCGCGTTGGTGCCGACGCTGGCGCATGCTGCCGGTTACAGTCTCGCCGGCGTCGTAAATCCCGCCGACCCGACCTTCAATCAAGCGCTCGGTATCAACAACTCGGGTGTGATCAGCGGCTATTACGGGAGCGGGGCGGACGCTTTGCATCCCAACGCAGGGTTATACGTTAGTGCCCCCGAATTCCTTCGCATCGGAGAAGTTCCCTGGCTCGGTTCAGACCCAGGTGGTTGCGATCAACAGCGCTGGCGACACTGCCGGTTTCTATGTCGACGCTGGAGGCAACACCCATGGCTTCGTAGACGTGGGTGCAACATTTAGTTAGGACAATTGATAATCCAGGCGGAACATTCAATCAACTATTGGGATTGAACAGTTTGGGAACGGCCGCCGGGTACTATCAGAATTCTATGAATACGCAGGTCGCCTACACCGTGACGAACCTGACGTCTGCCCCTAAATTCACTGCGGTGCCGGATCTTCCCTCGAACACTAGCGCGCAAGCAACGGGCGTCAACAATGCCGGAATCATTGTGGGTTTCTACGTCGCCAGTGGCTCGGGAAACACCTACGGCTATATCGTGAACCCTAATGCGAACGCGTTTACGTCGCTCTTATTCCCGGGGTCGACCTCTACACAGGCGCTCGGTGAGAACAACACCGGGGTAGTGGTCGGAGATTATGTAGACGTGGGCGGCGAAACGCACGGATTCATCTATTCGGGCGGCCGCTTTGCTACGGTCGATGATCCGTTCGGGGGCAGCAACACTACAATTAATGGCATTAACGATCTCGGCGAGTTGGTTGGCTTCTATATTGACGAAAACAACCACACCGTCGGTTTTGAGGCCAATGAGATACCGGAGCCCCGGTCGTTCGCGCTCTTCCTGCTAAGCGGTCTACTAGCGGCTCTGGGCTGGCTCGAAGTTCGTAAGCGCTGAGGCTGACTATGACCCGCACCTCAATCCCCGCAAGGGCGACCTCGTCGGCGCAACGAAATTCTGCGTCTACGGATTCCGGGCCGCAAGCGTTCCCTGGAGATCTCCTGGTAGATAAGAAGCTAACTAAGTCCCCCGGCGAAAGCCGCTCATGCGTCCTGGTCCAAGATCGAACAGAAGTGCGAACTCTACGCATCCGAGTGCCTCGGCAGCGGCGCGTTCCGTGTATCCCAACCCAAGCGGCAGGAGCGCAAGCGCCGTCAGTTGGCGCTGGTAGCATTACGAGCGGCAGCCCCTCGAAGACTCTCGACTGTCCCGCTTTGTCCGCTCTCGTTGGCTATCCTTGGCATCGCGCTCCTGGCGGGACAGCTCACGGCAGGGAGCATCGGTGCTGCGCAGGGCTTCGGCGGCTTTATTTTTGGCAATTCGTCGGATAGCACCGACATAGCGACCCGAATTGCGATTGGGGGTAATGGCCCCTCCAGTGTAATGGCCGTTGGCGGCCAGATCCAAGCCGGCCCAACCATCCTAACCGCAAACCCCAATGTGCCGTTGTGGAAGGCAGCGGAGCCAATGGCGGCGTCAACATCAACTCCGGCCAAGCAACCTTCAACGCAGGAGGATCTGTCCAGAATGGCGCCCCGCTCGCCTTCGACCCATTCCTCGTCCCCGCCAACGGCGGTCCGTCGATTTCCAGCTACAAAGGCTTTTACGTGAGTCTGTCCAACCAGTTGGGAGCCATGTCCAGCACGCCCGGCACAACGATGACACGCGGCGGCCAAGGCCTTCTGCTGAGTGCGACTAGTATCTCTGACACCCTAGTCATCTACAACCTCACCGCCGCTCAATGGGCCGCCCTTGGGGGCTTTAACTTCAACCTCAATCAGACCATCGTCGTCAATGTGCCGGCCTCCGGCGGCATCACTGGCGGAAACGCGTACAACCTCACCACAAACGGCGTCCAGCCAGGAAATACCGGTACCGGCTTCGGCACTATTCTCTTCAGCTTTGAAGGGACAGCCGGAACAGTGGACCTGGGCGACGAAGGTACGGCACGATTCTGGCTCCGAACGACTCGCTGGTGCAGAAAGGCGGAAAGATCGTGAACGGGCAAATTATCGCCCAGACCCTGGGTAATATCGGTGAACTCCACGATGGTTCCTCTTTCAAGGGCACCCTCTCCGGAGTTTTCGGCACTCCGAAGCCCGGCACCTGGTTGCTCCTCGGCGGTGGCTTGCTCGCGCTTAAGGTATTCGGCAGACGCCTTGTAACGCTGCGCTCTCGCGCCAAGCGTTAGGCGCTACGGGCTTGCGACGAGGAGCTCGCTGGCTCGGCCATCAGCTTGGCCTCCAGCATGATCAGCAGGAGCAAAACAAAGACCACCAGCGTTCCGAACGCTGGCAGCAGCATCACATAGCCCAAGCCCAGGTAGTAATCGACGAATCCGAGTGAGGCTGGCTGGAAGATCGCGCCGCATAACGCAGCTAGAAAGATGCTGTCGTAGAACCCAGGATGAGCCCCGAACCGCCGTCCTACTTTCTCGGCAACCAGCGGATAAATGGATGCAAATCCGGCGCCGATAAGCACCACGGCTGCCGACGCACCAATCAGCGAAGATGTCATGCTGAGGCCGAAATAGCCCACGATCGCCGTCACCGTGCTCACCATAAGCAACTTGGCGTGGTCGACTCGGCGTAGCAGTAGCTGCGCCCCGGCTCGACCGGCTATCAACGCGAAGAAGTAAAGCGCCAGAACAAATACCGCAGATTCCGGATCGGAGCCGAGCCGTCTCACCAGGAACAGCGGCAACCAGGTCGCGATGGACCACTCATTTCCGAACTGAAAAAACAGAAGCAGGCTGAATAGCGCGGCAGCAATACTGCCCAAGTACCGGACTCGCGCCACCGGTGCCTCCGTGGGCACGGTTACGTCGAGAACCCTCTGACGCTGTCTCCACCACACCGCCAAAAAAACCAGCGGGACCGTCGCCAACAACCACATCTCGAACTGGACGGTATAGAGGTAGTACGTTCCGCCAATCAGCATCGTCACGAAAAATGCCCCGAAGCCGAAAAGTGCGCCATTGAAGTTGACGATGGCCGCGGCACTGGACTGCTGGAAAGGCCGAATCAGGTAGAACAGTCCCGAAAAAACAACCCCCACCCCCGCACCCACAACCACCAGGCCGACCAGTCGGAAACCCATCGGCGCCGGAGGCAAAACGAATGATAAAGCCAACAAGCCCGCGGCGGACGTGGCCGATCCTATAATCATGGCCCAACGAACTGAGCCGGCATTTAAGTACCGCCGAGCCACGAGATGCGCTAATAGCATGCTGCCGTCAAGCGCGAAAAAATGCAGGCCAATGAGGCGGGAATCCTGGCCTAGATAGTAGCGCCACGCCACCATCAAAGCGCCAATCATGCCGAACAGGCTGCCGCATAAGAAGAACCCGAGTACCCACCGTACGGGCAGCGATCGAATCGAAATCTGGCCTTGCGGAGTCGCCCGGTCCTGTGCGAACGGGGCGGGATGAATCGGTTCCTCGGAGCGGCCGGCGGCGGCCTTGCGCTCTAAATCTTCACCGGTTGGCATTGGTTCCGTTCGGTGCTGCTCATTGACACATCAAAAAACCACGCGTACTATATGGGGTATCACTGAGAAAGGAGGTGGTCCAGTCGAAATGATTTCTGGTAGTGACTGTAACATACAAACCCCGCGCGAGGTGGTCGACTGTTAAAGTCGCCGCTCTTACGCTCAGACAACGCCAGTGACGAGGTCGAAGATCCTGTGGACCGGCCACCCCGTCGCGGGAAACTGATAACCAGCGTTACCTGAAAACCCCGCCAGGCCACCCGCCAGACGGGGTTTTCTCCGTTTTGTGCTACCCTACTATTTGGGTTCCCTTCCGAGGCCAGCGCACCGCTGGGCTGACCGTAGCGTCTCCTGCCAGTCGGCCGATTAAGTGCAACCCCACCGAAGTTGAAAGGATCTCAAAGTTACCCATGAAAGTCGGCATCCACCCCGTATACGACGAAGTCAACGTAGTCTGTGCGTGTGGCTCGCGTTTCCGCACCCGTTCCACCCATAAGGGCGACGTGCACGTTGAAATCTGTTCGAGTTGCCACCCGTTCTTTACCGGCCGCCAAAAGCTCATCGACACTGAAGGGCGAGTCGACCGTTTCCAGAAGAAGATTGCCAAGGCACTAGAACTCAAGGCACAGAAAAAGGCTGTCGCTGTTGCCAAGGAAGCCCGCAAGGCTCAGTAAGCCTGGCCGAAGGTTGTCATAACGAAAAGGCATCCCGTTTCTGGGATGCCTTTTCTAGTTCCAGTTTCGGAAAGCTTAGGCTGAAAAGTGGGGCGGGCGCCTCGCCCGCGCCGGACGCCACGTCCGGCTGCGGCTAGTCTTTCGGCGCAATCGCCTGCTTGCGCTTTAGCTCTTCCTGCCGGTCGCGATCGTCCTGTTCCTTCTGCCGCTCTTCTCGTTCGGCGACCAGCTTCTCATAAGCGGGAATCTGTTCGGCCGTTAGTATCGACTTTACTCGCGCGATCTGGTTCTGTTTGATCTCCAGAACTTCAGGCTTGTGCCGCTCGCGCATATCGCGGTAATCCTGCTTGGTCTGATCCAGAATCACGTTCAGCATCTGCAACTGGCGGTCGGACAACTTCGCCCGTGAATGCATCTCCTCCATATATTGAAGGCGCCAATCGTCAGCGTTCTTCGCGATGACGGTGTGGTCGTAATACCGGTAGCCGGCAACCCCCACGACAATCCCGCAGCTGAACAAAAGCAGCGCGGAGAGGCTGGCAATTAACTTGGAGTTACGCATACCGTTCGGCTTAATGACGATAATCTTCGGGGACCAGGTTATCCGTGGAGCGCACCGCTTCGGTATAGTACGTTTTCTCCGCTGAACTGTCGGCGTACAGCGCGTCCGCGTACGTTGCGGGAACCGCGCTTGCCTCGCCTGGACGTGCGGGCAGCGCCGTCAAGACGGTCAAAAGAAAACAGGCCACTGCCGCCCCGGCCACAAACATCCGCGTCAGCCGCTCGAAAACCAGCGGGAAGCTGCCCCGCTTTTCGATGCGACTCCAGATTGCCGGCATGAAGTTCGCGCTGGGTTCAACGTCCGGACATGCCTCCCGGTATCGTTCAAACAATTCCTTCAATTGACGATCAGGTTCTGTCACTTCAGTTCTTCACTTTCTCTCGCACTCTCAATGGCTGTTATCCAAGGAGCGCACAAACCTTCTACCGTAATTCGGCAGATTCTACAGTTTACCCTCAGCGCTCGCAGTGTTGTAGGCCTTCAAGACTCGCTGCCGGGCTCGGAACAGCCGCACCTTTAACGCATTTTCGTTCACGCGGTAAATTTGCTCCAACTCCTTGAGCGATAGGCCTTCCACTTCCTTTAGGGTCAGAAGCAACCGGTCTTCCTCTGACACGTGCTGAAACAGCGCATCCACAAACTCGCGAATCCGGCCCTTCTCAGACTCTTCTTCTTGCCGCTTGCTGCCGGCCGCCGAATCTGCCATCAGAACTTGCTGCTCCGACAGATCCGACATCCTCGACTCGCCACGCCGCTTCAAACGCCGCAAATAGTCGTAACAGGCGTTTACCGTCAACCGGTATAACCACGGTTCGAAAACCTCCGGCGTCCGCAGCTGATCCAGCGAATAGTACAACCGGACAAACACTTCTTGCGCAACGTCTTCTACGTCTTCCGGACGCCCAATCAGTCTTGAGATCGTCCCCAGAATCCGTTTCCGGTAGGCCGTAACAACCGCATTGAACGCGCCGGAATCGCCTTTTCGCGCTTTTTCAATCAGCTCTGGCTCGACAAGCATTCCGGAAGACCTAGCCGGATGCCGCCTTGCTCTAATCCATGAGGCGCTCCGGCAACTTGTTAGGTTACAAGGATTTGAGCCAGACCACAAACCCATGCCCGAGCCCGATCCATGCCTTCAGCAAATTAGGTTCCGGGCGTCAGGACTTATCTCAATGTGCTGGCCGCCCTTCATGTGCTGGCCGCCCTTCTCCATTTTTTCCACTTGTATATCAAATTGCAAATTGCTATAATGTAATTTCAGATTGCAATATGACCATCGCCGATAAAGTTCGGTACCTGCGAGTGGTCGAAGGCCAACTCCGCGGGCTTAACCGCGAGATGAGTCAGAAGGAGCTGGTTCAGGCAATTGAGCGCGAGATGGACAGTACCATCAGCCAGCCATACCTCTCGCAAATTGAGAGCGGGCATCGGAAGCATCTCACCAACACCACACGCCTGCTGCTGGCGAAGTTCTTCAAGGTGCATCCCGGCTACCTGGTGGATGACCCCGAGGGCTACCACACGGAGTTGGTGAGTGACGCGCGGTTGGGTGAAGATCATCTCGACCTTTGGCTCATTCAGGGAGCTGAACGCTTCTGTCGCGATGGGAAGCTGGCCGACGCTCTGCTGAGCGTTGCACGGCACCGGGACTCGCGTCAGTGCGTGCTCTTGCTGGGGCAAATTCTCGAGAACCCGGAACTGGCAGAGCGGCTCTGGCAGGTGCTTCAGCCCGACAGCGCCGAGCCACGTGTCGCCGGTCGGGCGCCGAATGGGGAGGCTTAAGTTATGACCTGGCAGGATTTCTTTCTCATCTGTTTCGCAGTCGGATTCGCCTGGAGCATGGTGTCGCTTTTGTTGGGAGGCCTTCATATCCATCTGCCGAAGTTCGGTATTCACGGGCTTCATGTGGGTCCTCACGCCGCGGGACACATTGGCGGCGCTGGCCACGCCGGCGCCGCGGTCAAGATTGGCTCGGTTTCGAAAACGTCCGCGGCGAGTAGTTCAAACGATGCTGCGGCCGGAATCTTGTCCGGCCTTCTGAATCCCAGCGCCATAGCGATCTTCCTCGCCTGGTTCGGCGGAGCGGGCTATTTGCTGACTCGCCATGCGTTTCTGGCGTTTTGGCTGGTCATCTTGCTGTCAATCGCTACGGGCTTGGCGGGTGCATCCCTGATCGCCTATCTCATGTTTTATCTGCAGAGCAAAGAGCGGCCCATGGATCCAGCGGATTACGAAATGGTGGGAGTTCTTGGACAGATTGCTGCCCTAGTCCGTCCGGGTGGGACTGGCGAGATGATCTTCACCCGTGACGGCGGAAAGCACGCCGCGCCTGTGCGCAGCGAGAACGGACTCGAACTGGCATGCGGTGTAGAAGTGATCGTCACCCGTTTTGAGCAGGGCATTGCGTATGTTCGGACCTGGGAGGACATGGCGGAGCACAGTGGTCAGTCGAACCAGTCGACGGCTCAGTCGTAGGGATTTGGTGGTGGCACAGCCTTTCGGCTGTGATTTGCCGCAGTTGCTGGCACGGGAAGGGCGCAACGCTGCAAGTTCTATCAGACCTTCCCAAGGAGAACAGAAAGTTTATGTCGCGCGAGATTTGGATCTTTGTAGGGCTGGGGCTGATAGCCCTGGTTGCGTTATTGGGGGTGATCGCTAACCTCATTAGAAAGGCGGGGCCTCATGAAGCCTTGATTGTTTATGGCTGGCGTGGAACGCGCATCGTGAAGGGTCAAGGCACCTTGATTCTTCCCATGTTCGAAAGTTTCCGCCAGCTTTCATTGCAGTTGATGTCCTTCGATGTGGCGCCGCAACAGGATCTCTATACCAAGCAGGGCGTAGCCGTCACGGTGGAAGCAGTCGCTCAGATCAAAGTAAAGAGCGATCCGGAATCCATCCAGACTGCCGCCGAACAATTCCTCACTAAGAGTGATGCGGAGCGGGAAGGCCTGATCCGTCTCGTCATGGAAGGCCACCTGCGGGGCATCATCGGCCAGCTGTCCGTCGAGCAGATCGTAAAGGAGCCCGAGATGGTGGGCGACCGCATGCGTGCCACCTGTGCGGCCGACATGACGAAGATGGGGCTCGAAGTCATTTCCTTCACCATCAAGGAAGTTCGTGACAAGAACGACTACATCAGCAACATGGGCCGGCCGGACGTGGCGCGGATTAAGCGCGATGCGGATGTGGCCACCGCCGAGGCTGAGCGCGATACCGCTATCAAGCGCGCCGAGTCCCTACGCGCCTCGGCCGTCGCCAAGGCCCAGGCCGACCAGGAACGAGTGCTTGCCGAAACGCTGTCGCTCGCAAAGCAGGCCGAAGCGCAGCGCGATCTCGAGATCAAGAAGGCGCAATACAACGAGACCACCAAGCGTCAACAAGCCCAGGCTGACAAGGCTTACGACATTCAGACCAACATCATGCAGCAGCAGGTCGTGGCCGAGGCCGTCAAGATCCGCCAGGTCGAGAAGGAGCAGGAAATCAAAGTTCAGGAAGCCGAAATCCTGCGCCATGAAAAAGAACTCATCGCGACCGTATTGAAAGGTGCGGAAATCGAGCGTAGACGGATTGAGACGCTCGCCGAAGCCGCCCGCAGCAAATCCATGATCGAGGCCGAAGGCGCCGCTGCCGCCACGCGTGCTCAAGGTGAAGCCGACGCCGACATCATCTTGCGTAAAGGTGAGGCCGAGGCGAAGGCCATGAATGTGAAGGCGGAAGCCTACCAGGAATGGAACCAGGCAGCCGTGGTCGACAAGCTCATCACCGGCATGCCCGAAATCGTCCGCGCTCTCGCATCGCCGCTCGCCAACATCGACAAGATCACCATCGTTTCCACCGGCGACGGGCACACTGCCGGGATGCACAAGATCACCGGCGACATGGCGCAAATGGCAGCGCAGATCCCGGCCCTCTTTGAGACATTATCCGGCATGAAGATGTCGGAGCTGTTAGGCAAGGTTCGCACGATTGGAGAATCGCCTTCCGCCAAGAATGGCAAAACAGATCCCCAATAAATTGGACGGCGGCGGCCGGAGCTGAACTCGGCTCGGCCGCCGGTTCAAGTCGAAGGCAGACAGAAGACATAAGGCAAAAGGAGCAAATATATGGCACTACTGGAAAGAGTGGCAACGTTGATGAAGGCAAACGTCAACGACCTGGTCGATAAGGCCGAAAACCCCGAGAAGCTGCTCAAACAACTTCTCCTCGATATGCAAAATCAGTTCATGCAGGTGAAAACCCAGGTGGCTATCGCCATTGCGGACCAGCATCTGCTCGAAAACAAACAAAAGGAAAACCTCGACCGCCAGAAGGATTGGGTTCGAAAAGCAGAGCTGGCGATCGAAAAGGGGGAGGAGGATTTGGCGCGCGTAGCGCTCGAGCGATCCTTGACCCACGAATCGGCGGCTCACAATTTCTCGCAGCAGATTGAGGATCAATCACACCAGGTCAGCGTTATGCGCGATGCATTGAATAAGCTGGAGCAGAAAATGGCGGAGACCAAAGCCAAGAGCGAACTTCTGATCGCCCAGCACCGGCGGGCCAGGGTATTGGAGCGCTCCGGCGTAGCCGTCAGCCAGGACATGAAGAACGACGCAACCTTCGACCGCATGCGCGAGAAGGTAGGCGAAAGTGAGGCCATGGGTCTCGGCTATGCAACGCTCCTTGAGGACAACGCGGAGAAGCGGCTCGCTGCACTCGACCGCGCCGATAAAGTCGAACAGCTCCTCACTGAGCTCAAATCGAAACGAGGCTGACCGCTCAGGTCAAGCGACGCAACGGGGAGGCGGGCCTTGCGCGCCCGGCCCTGACGATCGTCGCTTGCCCGACTGTCCTGCTGGCGCTGTCGGCGAAGTCTATTTATGTTCCACGGTCTTCAACTGTTGTTTGTTCTGGCCGATCGTCTGATTGAATCCGCCGGCCGGATGCTATCAATCGAGGTCCGGACCATCACCAATGCCATCGATGAGTCAGCGGCCTGGACCTCGCCTTGGGACAGCCTACTCGATCATCTTCATTGGGCGCCCATCAGCGCCGTGGTGTTGGCTATAGCTTCGTTCGCAGGCTTCCTGCTCCTTGTGCGATATTTGCAAAGTGCCAACCGGCTACGGCGGGATTCCTCTGCGCTGCACCTGCTGCCAAAGCCCGATCTGTCGGCATTGGACATCTTCGTCAGCGTCGCGACGGCCCTCATCGGACTCACTGTCTGTTGGGTGACGGGCTAATCCTGAGAGGAACTTATCAGACGAGCGCTAGAAAACTTGCCTTCCTTCCTCGTATTGGCCCCAGTACTCCCCGCTTTGTGCCACGCAGTACAATCGGGGTAAAGTTGAGTTTTCTCCTGGTCGCGACGTCCTGCTTATCATCATCGGTCTCGCGCCACCGTAGAGATGCCAGACTTAACCAATCCGCAAGACTTCGGCACAGAACCGCGCGCATCAGCAAGTGGATGTCTGTCGAGACATGACCGTCGGCAAACGGATGCCGACCGATCTGTATCATGAGCGCCTTTTCGCCCGGAATGCACCAGCCCCTCAACGTGCAAGGCACCGAGCTATCATCCGGCGATACACGCGAGCAGTATCGGCAAAAGCTTGCGCGAATCACGCTCGATTCCATGGTGCAATTTGTCGGCCTTCTGGATGCACAAGGCACTGTGCTCGAAATCAATCAGATCGCGCTCGACGCTGTCGGGATTAAGCTTTCTGACGTCGAGGGGAAGCCGTTTTGGACGACCTTCTGGTGGCAAGTCTCGGAGGAGATCAGGGCGACCCTCAAAGAGTCTATCCGGCGCGCCTCGCAAGGAGAGTTTGTTCGCTGGGATACCGAAATCTATGGACGCGCCGGCGGCAAAGAGACCATCATCATCGACGCCTCGCTTCGCCCGGTCGTGGATGAGCTAGGCAACGTCGTGTTCATCACAGCCGAGGGACGCGACATCACCGAAAAGAAGGCGCATGAGCGCGAGATTGCGCGCCAGCGCGCGGAACTCGCCGAACTCGATGAGCTGAAGACGCGCTTTTTCGCCAATATCAGCCACGAGTTCCGCACGCCGCTGACGTTGATGATGGGGCCGCTTGAGGATGCATTGGCGCAGTCGGAGGGCTTATCCGCCCCAAACCGCGAGCAATTGGGGATGGCGCATCGCAATTCCTTGCGCCTCCTCAAACTCGTCAACACGCTCCTGGACTTCTCGCGGATCGAGGCCGGCCGCATCCGGGCATCGTATGAGCCCGTCGACCTGTCCGCCCTGACCGCCGACCTCGCCAGTGTCTTTCGTTCGGCAGTTGAGCGGGCGGAGATGAAGCTTCTCGTCGACTGCGTCCCGCTGAGCCAGCAGGTCTACGTCGATCGCGAGATGTGGGAGAAGATCGTTCTCAATCTCATCTCGAATGCTTTCAAGTTCACGTTCGAAGGCGAGATCGAAGTCTCGCTGCGCGAAGTCGTCGGCGAGGCACAATTGATCGTACGCGATACCGGGACGGGAATAGCGGCAGAGGAAATACCGCGGCTGTTCGATCGCTTCCACCGCGTTAAAGGCGCTCGCGGGCGCTCCTCGGAAGGTAGCGGCATTGGCCTTGCGTTGGTGCAGGAACTGGTCAAGTTGCACGGCGGCAGTGTTCGTGTGGAAAGCGAAGTCGATCGCGGAAGCAGCTTCATCGTCTCCGTCCCCCTTGGCAAATCACACCTCCCTGCTGATCGGATTGAGGCCGAGCGTGCCTCGGCTTCCACTGGCCTTCGAAGCAACGCCTATGTAGAAGAGATCTTGCGATGGCTGCCTGACGATCGGCGAACAGGACCGAGTTCGGATCCGTCGGACGTCCCGCCACCTGAAGACATTCTTCGTGGAAGCCCACGGGCGGAGGGCGCAAAAACGCAACGCATTTTGCTCGCCGACGACAACGCCGACATGCGCGACTATGTTCGACGGACACTGCTCCAGTGCGGTTACGAAGTCGAAGCCGTTGCCGACGGACTGGCGGCCCTGAGCGCCGCTCGGGCAGACAACCCGGATCTGATCCTTACAGATGTCATGATGCCGGGAGTCGATGGCTTCGGCCTTCTGCGCGAGCTTCGCGCCGACGCGAAGCTCCAGTATGTTCCCATCGTTCTACTTTCGGCCCGCGCCGGCGAAGAAGCGCGGATTGAGGGCATGCAAGCAGGTGCGGACGACTATCTGATCAAGCCGTTCAGTGCGCGTGAACTGCTCGCCCGTGTTGAGTCACATCTGAAAATGGCGCGCTTCCGGTACGAAGCGGCCGAGGCAGTTAGACTTCGCACCTCTCAGTTCGAGACTCTTCTCAATCACGCGCCTCTCGGCGTGTATCTGGTTGATTCCGATTTCCACATCCGCGAGGTCAATCCGGTCGCAGTGCCGGTATTTGGGGAAATCCCCGGCGGGGTTCTCGGTCGCAAACTCGACGAGATCATTCATATCCTCTGGCAGCCTGAATACGCGGATGAAGTAATCGCGATCTTTCGGCATACCCTCGAAACAGGTGAACCCTACGTCACTCCCGAAAGGACTGAATACCGGATCGATCGCGGCATAACGGAGTGTTATGAATGGCGGCTAAATCGCATCGTCCTGCCTGATGGTCAGTTCGGCGTTGTGTGCTACTTCCAGGACATTACCGATCGAAGACGGGCCGAGCAGAACGCCAACCTGCTTGCGTCCATCGTGGAGTCCTCTGAAGATGCGATCGTGAGCAAGAACCTCGACGGCATCATTATGAGTTGGAATCGAGGAGCAGAACGGCTGTTTGGCTACGCGGCCGCCGAGGCGGTCGGCCAGTCCATCGCCATCATCATTCCCCCTGATCGACTGGAGGAAGAGCCGAGAATTCTCGAACGGCTCAGACGCGGTGAGCGCGTCGAACATTTTGAGACCATCCGCATGCGAAAGGACGGATCGCACCTCAATGTCTCGCTCACCATTTCTCCGGTGAAAGCCGCCGATGGCCGCGTCGTCGGCGCTTCGAAGGTAGCGCGCGACGTCACCGAGAGAGTGCATTATCAAGAAGCCCTCCAAGATGCAAACCTCGCGCTTCAGCGCGCCAACGCGGATCTCCAGCAGTTTGCTTATTCAGCCTCGCATGACCTTCAGGAACCGCTCCGCATGGTCGCCATCTATGGCGAGTTACTGCAAGAGGAATTCGGCGGCAAGCTGGGCCCGGCCGGTGACAAATACATTGGCTACACGGTGCAGGGTGCGGTACGCATGGAGAACCTATTAAAAGATCTCCGAGCCTACACCCAAGCATCCACCATGGGCAATGACCCAACCGACGATATTGACGCGGGCGAGATCCTAAAGAAGACCCTGTTGAACCTGGAGGTCGCCATTAAGGACAGCGGCGCTTCCATTAGCAGCACCGCTCTGCCCCGGGTTCGTCTGTTCGAATTTCAGTTGGAGCAAGTCTTTCAAAACCTGATCGGAAACGCGATCCGCTATCGCAGCATCGCTCCGCCGCAAATCCACATTGCCGCCGAACGCCTGGGTGATGAATGGCAGTTCTCGGTTCAAGATAACGGGATCGGTATCGCCCCCCAATTTAAGGAGCAGGTCTTTGGAATCTTCAAACGTCTCCACAGCGCCGCAAAATACTCCGGCACAGGCATGGGTCTCGCCATCTGCCAACGGGTGATTGAACGGGCTGGAGGGCACATCTGGGTGGAATCGGAACAGGGAAAAGGTTCGACGTTTTACTTCACGATCCCTCGCGGAAAACCTCGTGGAGAAGGGCTGAGCTAATTCGGTCCGGAACCGTTATTCTGGGAATCGCATCCAATTCCCGTGACGAGTCGCGCCATAGCTGTCTCGGAATACTCGCCGGATTCGGCCCAGGCCGCCGGTCTGCCCACCGTGCGCGGCTCGGAGTGGCTGCTGGTGCTCTACTTCGCGTTCCTGGCGGCAATCGCGCCTTGGTTTCAAGCACGTCCGTCGCTCGGTGCGAAGCCGCTATTTCAGGCCCTCGTCATTTTCGCCATCATCGGTATTGTTGCGTGGCTCGAGCCGCGCATCCCTGGCTTCTCAATCAGTTGGTTCCGTGACTGGCTCCCCATCGGGCTTTTGCTCGTCGCGTTTCGTGAATTGGATTGGTTTACCCCTGCGAACTACCCGGGCCGCTTCGAGCCCGGTTGGCTTTCCTGGGACCACATGCTCCTGTCAGAACAACGCCTGGGGGCTGCGATCGAGAGCCTCGGTCTTCTGCTTCCCTCCTATCTGGAAATCTGCTATCTCCTTGTATACTTCGTCGGAGCATTCGGAGTGTTGGCCCTTTGGCTCACCAACCATCGTGAAAGGGTCAACAAGTTCCTTCTCATTTACCTTTCGGGCACACTACTCACGTACGCCTTCATCCCGTTTTTCCCGTCGTTACCGCCGCGATTCTTTGCACCGCAAATGGACCTCCCACACGTAAACACTGTCTTTCGCGATTTGAACCTTTGGGTTCTCAGCCAAGGCACCATCCATGCCGGCGTCTTCCCCAGTGCCCACGTCGCTTCGGCTTTCTCAGCGGCTTGGGGACTAATGTTGACCCTGCCCGAGCGACGCCGTTGGGGCTGGGGTATGCTCCTATTCGCCGTCAGCGTCTCCGTCGCAACCATATACGGCCGCTATCACTACGCTGCGGATGCGGTCGCCGGATTTTTGGTTAGTCTATTAGCGCTAGCAGGAATCGCCGCCCTGATGCGTATAGACACCCACTTCCGTCAGGGCGGATGGTCGGCCGCGCAGGTGCAACTCCCCACTCCTCGAGTCACATCAACGACTCTCGTTCAGTGAGAGAATCAAAGAATCCGCGTTCACCGGCCGCCGACCGTAGGTGTGCCGTTTGCTCTCGCATCGGAAAGAAAGGCTCGATCCAGTTGTCAATTCGAACCAGCCGCCGGCTGCCCATGGGCCTGCTCGTTTTTCTACCCGCGTTGGTCTCCTCCATCCTCTTATTCGCCGGGCAGGCTCCATCTCCATCAAGTGTCCCGCCACCGCCTTCTTCGCCGGCGGAATCCAGTGTTAGTGAAATCAGTACGCACGACTCTCCGGCCACGTTCCAGACCAAAGTGAACTTGGTCCAGGTGCAGGTTGTCGTTCGCGACTCGAACGGAATAGCCATCGGGAACTTGACTAAAGAGAACTTCCTCCTATTCGATCAAGGCAAGCGCCAGGAGATCACGAAATTCGCTGTCCAGAAGCTCAGTGATCTGTCTGTCACAGTCGATTCCCCCAAGGAGGAACTGATCGCCGGAGACACTACCCCGAAGCCAGCACCTCCGCCGATCGCCAGCCATTTCATCGCGTATCTTTTCGACGATGTGCATCTCGACTTCGCTGATCTGGCGATGGCCCGTGACGCCGCCGACAAAAACATGAGTGCGACGTTGGGCCCAACCGACCGGGCTGCCATCTTCACGACCTCTGCAGGCACCGTAGTCGACTTTACGGATGACAAGGCCGCGCTGCACGCGGCGCTCCTCAGCTTGCGGATCCGGCCGCAAACGCTAAATGCCCAGACTGAGTGTCCCTACATCACCTACTACATGGCCGACCGCTTGATCAACTTCAGCGATGCGTACGCCCAGGATGTCGTCACCGCCGAAACCCAGAACTGCCCCGGATTCCCCCCCTACCAGCCGGGACAGGAGCAGCAGGCGCAAGCGCAAGCCCTGCAAATGGCCCGGATGATGGCCCAGCGGGTTTTGGCCGTAGGCGGCTACGATACTCGCTTGGCATTGACCACACTACGCGACGTCATCCGCAGGATCTCCTACATGCCAGGGCAACGCAGTATCGTCCTGGTCTCCCCAGGCTTTTTGACGGTCGAAGACCGGGCAGCAGTTGGTGAGGTGGTCGACCGCGCCGCCCATTCGAACGTCGTGATCAGTTCCTTGGACCCTCGTGGGGTTTACAACAACAGCTTGCCCGACGCCAGTCGACCTTCCTACAACACTCAAGCCGAAGCCCTGATGTATGAGTACGAGCGCACCCAGATGGATTTGCAGGCAAACATCCTAGGCGAACTGGCGGATGGAACGGGCGGCGCATTCTTCCATACCAACAACGACCTCAAGGCCGGCTTTCAGCGCGTTGCCGATACCCCCGATTACATCTACGTACTTGGGTTCTCGCCCGTGAACCTCAAACCCGACGGCTCCTATCACAAGCTCAAGGTCACTCTGGCCACCACGACGGGCGGACTGGGCGTTCAGGCCCGCCGCGGCTACTTCGCTCCGAAGCATGTGGCCGACCCGGCCATCGAGGCCAAGTCACAGATTGAAGATGCCCTCTTCTCTCGCGAGGTCATCCGCGACATTCCATTCGACGTTCACACCCAATTCTTCAAAACCGCCGACTTTGACGCAAAACTGACAGTCCTCTCACATATCGATATCCGGCATCTGCCCTTTAAGAAAGTGGATGACCGCAACCGGGACGACCTGACCATTGTGGTTGGGCTCTTCGACCGCAACGGCAACTTCATTCAGGCCAGCGAAAAGAGCCTCGAAATGCGCCTCCGTGACGCGACGCTTCAAACCAAGCTCGGATCGGGCGTTACTATTCGGCACAGCTTCGACGTGAAGTTGGGAGGATACGTGATTCGCGTTGTCTTACGGGATACACAAGGCCAACTGCTGGCCGCCGAAAACAGTTCCGTCGAAATCCCCTGAGCAAAGCTTGCCGTTGGGAGATAATCTGGTCAACGAGGGTTCCATGAACAAAAGACGAACTTGGTTGCACCGTGCCTGCCTTTGCTTGGTTGTCTTTGCCCTGGCGGCGGTTGTTGCGCCTGTCAGCTTGCTTCGTTTGAATGCCCAGGAGACCGCTCAGCCGGACACTGTGATTCGCACGGAAACTCGTCTGGTGTTGGTCGATGCCGTGGTCACCGACAAGAAGGGCAACTACGTGCGCGATCTCACGGGCAAGGATTTTAAGGTCTGGGAAGACAACAAAGAACAAACCGTCAAGACCTTCTCGTTTGGCTCCGACCCAGCGGCGCCCAACACCCTTCGCAACCGCTACATCGTTTTGTTCTTCGACAACTCCACCATGGACCTGGGCCAACAGATGCAGGCCCGGCAGGCAGCTCTGAAGTTCATCGATGCCAATGCCGGCCCCGACCGCCTGATGGCGATTGTGAATTTTGGCGGAAGTTTGCAAATTACCCAGAACTTCACGTCCGATGCCGAGCGTCTCCGTAAGGTCGTAACCGGCGTAAAGATCTCAAACATTGATCCTTCTGGCGCCTCCACTCAATTCCAATTAGGTTCGGCCTCAGGCGATTTTGCCGTGCGCGACGGTATCTATGCGCTCCGGAACTTGTCTAAGAATCTTGCAACCGTACCGGGTCGCAAGACCCTCGTTTGGCTAACGGCTGGCTTCCCTCTCAACCCCGAAATGCAATCCGAAATAACTGCGACCATCGACACTTGCAACAAGGCCAACGTCGCAATCTATCCGATTGACGTTCGTGGCCTGGTATCGGGGGCACTCCGTCCAATGTTCCCGGATGGTCCCATTCCCGACACTCCAACCCTCTACGCCCGTCAGGCAGTCTTCGGTGACGGCGACGCGGGTGGACTACGCGGCTACCTACAACTCGCTTCATTCATCACGCCCACATCTTCGCTTAACAGTGCTTTCCAGTCCCATGGCGGGTCGAGCGCCGGAAGCGGTCAGGCCAGCGGCGGTGGCCATGCGAGTTCCCCGGGCGCCGGAACAAGTACCGGGGGCCATGCGAGTTCCCCGGGCGCCGGAACAAGTACCGGGGGCGGCAAGTCGACGGGTACCGGTTCCGGAGGCAAAACCTCTGGTACCGGAACCGGCACCGGTACCACCACGGCACCGCGGGGCACCGGTGGCGGTGTTGCTAACCAGCAATACACCAACAACCCTCTGAACCAGGCGAGTTCCATCATCCTCCCGCAGATCCCCCCGAGTGCCTCCGATAATCAACAAGTCATGTATCAGCTCGCACAAGGGACTGGAGGATTTGTCATCCTCAATACCAACAATCTTCTGGGTGGCCTGGAAAAGATCGCCAAGGAACAAAACGAGTACTACATCCTTGGCTACACGCCGTCGGAGTCGGATGAAGGCAGCTGCCACTCGCTGAAGGTGAAAGTCGACCGAGGTGGTGAAAACGTTCGCGCGCGGACCGGCTACTGCAACGTTAAAGCTGTTGACTACCTGGCTGGGAAATCCTCCGAAAAAGACCTGGAGAATCGAGTTGCCGGTACTGCCGCGGGAAACGTCAACGCCTCGCTCCAGGCACCCTTCTTCTACACCTCCCCGAATACGGCGCGCGTGAACGTTGCCATGGAAATCCCCTCTGACTCCCTCAAATTCCAGAAGGAGAAGGGCAATAAGCTGCATTCTGAAATGAATGTCTTAGGCGTTGCCTACAAGCCGGACGGAAGCGTTGCCGCTAAGTTCAGCGATACCGTCAAATTCGATCTCGACAAGAAAGAGCTCGAGTCCTTTCACGAACAGCCGGTTCACTATGAAAAGCAGTTTGAAATGGCATCCGGCCAATACAACCTGAAAGTCGCCTTTAATGGCGGTGGCGAACAGTTCGGCAAATTGGAAACACCCCTTAAGATTGATGCCTATTCGCCGGGGCAATTCAGCATGAGCAGCCTCACGCTCAGTAAGGAGATTCATCCAGTCTCAAAGCAGAACCAGGGTCTGGACGCCGCGCTCTTGGAAGATCAGGTGCCACTCATTATCGGCGACGCGCAAATCATTCCCGCTGGCACGAATCGCTTCACCAAATCGGATAAGGCGCTCGTCTTATACGGCGAGATCTATGAGCCCAAGATGGTGGGCGCGGACCCGCAGAAGCTGCCCGCGGTCGCCATCCAGATGAAGGTGATCGATCGGAAGACGTCCGAAGTAAAAGTGGATTCCGGCCTGATGCGGCTGCCCGTCAAGACCGACAACGCCGTGGTCCCCTTCGCCTTGAAGATTCCGCCCGAAAAACTCACCACGGGCGCCTACCGGCTCGAAGTGAAAGGTCTGGATTCGCTCAACCAAAGCTACACCCGCACCATCGACTTCGATTGGGATTAACGGCGGCACTACGTCTTCATCCGCGCCATGAAGTACAGTCCGGCCAGCGCGAATATGACGTCGGGGGACCATGCCGCCATGGCCGGCGGCAGCTGGTTCAGATTGCCGATCTGCTCAAACAGAGTTCCAACCGTGAAGTACGCGATGGTGATGCCGAAACTGATGCCAACACCCGTCATCGCCCCTCGGCTTCCTGCAACAAACGCAAACGGAATACTCAGCACCGCCATGATCAGCGCAAACAGCGGCACAGCAAACTTCTTGTGATACTGCACTTGTAACCGGATGGTGTCCAGGCCACTTGCTTTCAGTTCTCGGATGTAGCGTCCAAGCTCCCGAAAGTTCATCTCCTTGTACTGCTTCTCTTCCTTCACGAACCAGGACGGAGGCTCCACCAGTTCCTTGAACGACGACTCCTCGAACAGCGAGGGCTTTTCGTTATCGGACTTGTCGGTGACATTGCTCAGACCCTTCACAAAGATCCAGGTCTTCAGGCTCGGCACCCAAACCGCCCGGTCGGCCGAAATCTGGTGGACCACCCGGAAGTTCGCCGTGTCCAGCTCATAAACATTCACCTTGGACATGATCGCTTCCCGTGGATCCAGGTAGCGGTAGTTGTAGATCCGAGGTCCCATTCCGTACACCCATTGCCGGTCCGGCCGGAGGTACGTCTGAATTGGCTTCTTCTTGATCTCGCTCCGCAGGGCCTCCTGGCGCCGGTTCGCTCCCGGAATGTAGTAATGATCGAAGGTGAAGAGGAGCATGCTGATGACAGCCGCCGCAAACAGCACCGGCAGCGCCAGGCGGTGGACGCTGATTCCGCCCGCCTTGAACGCTGTCACTTCGTTGTTCTTGGTCAATACTCCGAAACAGATCAACGACGCCACTACCACGCTGATCGGCGTCTCGTCGTAAATCAGCTTCGGAGCCAGATTGTACAAGTAGTCGAGCATCTTGGACATCGCGATCTGATTCTTTATCATGTCGCTGACCAACTCGAAGAACGTGAACACTTCCGTCAACAACACCAGCGCGGCCAAGGTGCCGACAAAGTAGAAAATGAATCCATTCAGTACATACGCGTCGATCAGCATCGGCCGCAGACCGAAGCGCCTTAGCGATTCAATCGAAAGCCCCAACTTCCCGCTACCGCTCCGCCGGCCCCATCGCTTACTCACCGCCGTGAAGATCGAACGAAGCCAGCCGATCACATCCCGATCGCCCGGGCGCTCCAGCTGTGTCAACAGAAGAAGGCCCGCCAAAGCGAACGCCACGTCCGGCGTCCAAACCGCGACCGGCACGCTGAGGCTCCCCTTCTTCGCCAGCCCGATAAGACTGATCAGGCTGGTGTAATAGCAGAACGCCAGCAGCACCGTCATCACAAACGCGGTGGATTTGCCGCCCTTGCGCGACGAGACACCCAGCGGAATA
This sequence comes from uncultured Acidobacteriaceae bacterium, assembly GCA_963771305.1. Lineage (GTDB taxonomy): Bacteria > Acidobacteriota > Terriglobia > Bryobacterales > Bryobacteraceae > CAJCIT01. The sequence goes on along the minus strand of CAVYTS010000012.1, from coordinate 231,368 downwards.
CCCACCACGGCCAACAGCACACAGGCAAAAGGAATGGCGAAGCGCTTGTGCAACTCGATGGCCGCCTCCACCCATTCGTCGTGCGTGAGCTTGCTCTGATCGCGATAGACCCGCTTATAGAGTGGCCCGGTGTCGATCTCCGTCACTTCGTGATTCAGGTGCAGCTCGCTGGGCTTCTGAGCCTGCAGCGCCACCACGCCGACCGGTGTCGCTTCGGAGATGACCTTGCCATCTTTGTCGCGATAGATGGTCCGAACATCTTTCATGTTCAGCTGGATGCGGTTGTGCTCGGGATCGGCCGTCGCGATCGCTTCCGCCGCCACCGTGATCTTCGGTCCCTCGCCACGGTCTTTGTGCTGTGACTCCAGGTCTTCCGGGCTGGTCACGTCTGCGATCAAAACGCGTCGCCATACCACCTGCATGCCCGTCACAACCTCATCCACGTAAAGCACGGTATTCGGGAACTGTTCCTCGAATATGCGAGGTTGAATCTCGGTTGTCAGCTGGGCTGCTGCCAGATCCTTCGCCATATCCGAGGTCAGCTTTAGCGTGAGCGGCGTAATCCACAACGTGGCCAGCGCCGTCGCAATCAGGCCCAGAAAGGAGAACAAGAGGACGGGGCGCGACACGGTTACGCTCGGCACCCCGGCTGCCCGCATGGCGATGATCTCTCCGTCGGCGGACATGCGGCTGAGTGCAATCAGCACGCCCACCAGCACACCCAGCGGCAAGCTAAACGGGATGGTTGAGGGGATGGCAAAGATAAACAGCTTCGCGACAACCAGCGGCGTTGCGGAACTGCGCACCAACAGGGCGAACAAACGGTCTAAGTTATGCAGGAACAGCACGAACGTAAACAACACGGTTCCCAGCGCGGCACTGCCGATGATCTCGCGAAAGATGACGCGACTGAGGATGCGCATGGTTTACTTCGCGGCCGTTGGCGCCGACAGCGGCGGCGCTGGCACGACAGGCGGTTTCGTCAAATCGTCCTGAGATCGGCCAAGGTCAACGCTCTCCAGCAACAGAGCTGGCGCCACGACGCTCGACATGCTCGCTTCACTCCCGCCCTCAGCCCATGCAAATCGCGCGCCGTTGTTGAGGTAGTTCAATACGTAAGGTGCGTCCGAAGCAGCCACGATGTTTCGCAAATCTTTGGCGCTGAAATCCTTGAAGCGGATGCCCCGGACCAGCTCCTCGCGGCCATCCGGATAGACGCGGTACGCCAGGATCGGCGGCGACATTGTGCGCGAGTTGCCGCCCGCCGCCGCCTGTTTGAAGATCTCTTCCAAGTCCTGACGCGACGCCGTCGATGGGAAGTCCATGCGCCGCATCAGCATGCCGTACTTCAATCCATTTGCCTTGACCATTTCGATCAGCTTCACCTTCATCTGGTCGTTGGGCACGGTCACGGCCGCCTGAAAGAAAAGGTTCCCAAACAGAGCGTAGGCCTCACCGAACGGCCCATGGATTCGACCGTGGCCGTCACTTCCGCTGAATGTTCGCACTGGTGTGCGTGTCATGTAGAAGGACTTCAGCGTGCCATTGTCGACCAGATGAATGGCTTTCGCCGCGACGCCTTCCTCGTCGACTTCGTATGCGCCCAGAAGCGGTTTGCCGTCGAACTGGCGCTGTTTGGGATCGTCCAGCAGGCTAGCCCAATCCGGCAACACCTTCGAGCCGATCCGCGTCGCCCACACGCCCTCCAGCATCTGTGGAGGCTGTCCCTGCGGTGCTACCGGCTTCCGCTCCGCGTGCAGCGCATCGGTAAGAACTTCGGCCAGCATCGCCGCCGCTGCCTGGTTCTCGAACAAGACCGGGCCGGAATAATCCGTCGCGAGGGGCGCCTTCCGTATCGCTTCGGTCTCTGTTGCCACCTGATCCACCAGCGTCGCCAGCTTCGCTTCATCCGGCAGGTCCGCTACCCGTAACGCGTTCAGGAAGACGGTATTCCAAACCTGATTCCCGTCGTCGGCGACTGCCCGGGCTCTGATTTCAACGGCCGCAAGCAACTCTGGAGTCCGGATGATCGTGCCCTCCGTATTCGTCAGCCGGAACGTCGAAACAATCGACTTCACCGTGACGTTCGACTGAACAATCTCGTTATGCGAGGCGAACCGCCCTGACAGGTGCTTGACTCGTTCGACCCACGTCTTGTTGTCCACGGCCGCTACCGGTATCGGAAGCACCAGTTGCAATGCGGGCTCGATGGTGAAGTCGGGGGTCGAGTCCGGGTTTTGCGCGTCGCGCAGAATGTTCTTCTTCGCTGCCAGTTCCTCGGTGGAGCGCTTGTAGATTTGATCGGCGGCCAGCCACAAGGTCGTCCGAAGTGCGTTGTAGTCGTCTTCCACCGGCTGCGGCACGGTTCGCAGCTGGCCGGAAAAAGCACAGTTCATGTTGTCGAACTTGTAATCTCCCAGCCGCACCTGAATGGATGCGATGCGAGCACGCCCACCGCCTGAACTCAGTAGCCCGCCCAGGCTGGCGGACGCCGTAAAGACGTCCTCGTCGTCGCTGCTGAACGAGATGAAGTACGGCCGGGGCAAATCATTCAGCCGCAACGTCTGCGAGCGAGCCAGTTCATCGGTCATGGCTCGCAATTGAGGGTCTTCCTGCAAAGCCTTCGCGACAGCGGGGTCGATCACGGCGCCTCGACTGGCTGCTACAGCCCACAGCGCGGCGCTGGCTAAGCATGCGACACGGCACGTTCTTCCTAAAATTGTGGCGCGGGCTGTTAGCCTGCTGAGCCGAGATTCGTCTCGGCTTTTCATCAACGGGAATGAACGGCCCCGGTCATCACGATTTCGCTTCCACCGGGAGGCGGACTGGTTTACTGGCGGGGAACTCATTCCTGGGAGAAGCATCGCGCTACGGTGTCGCCGCCACCAGGGTGCCGGGCCGCGGCAGCAGGGGCGGCCTCTGCTGTGAATTCTGCTTCTTCTCGATCTCGATCTCGGAAACCAGAATCGCCGGTGAGATCGCCGAGACAGGCACGCTGCCTGATTCGGCGCCGCAGTATCCATTAAACACTTCTAGCCGATCCGACGTCGCCAGAATCTTCCGGAAGCTCGCCAGCGGAGTGCCCACAATGTCGACGCCACGAATCAGTTCGTCGGGGCGCCCATCGGGGTACACCTTGTACACCACCAGCGGCACCACCGTAAAAGCCTGCAAACCTTGCCGGCGGGTAGTCGTGTAGCCGCTTGATACCTGCTCGAAATAAAGTCCATACGGCTTGTTCTGGCGCTTCACCTCAGCTATCAACTCTTCGCGCAGTTGCTTGTCGGTGACCTGCTTCGTGGATATAACCAACAAGTTCGATTGCCGCGAGACAACTTCCAAGCCCGGCTGCCGGCGTCCATGACCATTCGAATGTTGGAAGTCACCAACCGGCGAACGCGACAGCAGAAACGTCTTCAGAATGCCATCCTCGACCACGTTGACAGGACGAGCCCGAACGCCCTCATCGTCAAACTCGTAATAGCCGTTCAAGTCGACACCCTGCATGCTGTGGCGAGTCGGGTCGAACGTCACGCTTAGAAACGGCGGCAGCACGGGTTGGCCCAGCATCTTTGTAAAAGTCTGGCCCTCGGCGATGTCCTTCTGTCGGTGCCCCTCCACGCGATGGCCGAAGATCTCGTGGAAAAACACGGCTGCGGCGTTTCCCGATAGAATTGCCGGACAAACCACCGGCTCTGCCACCGGCGCCTTTACCAGCGCACTCAGTTGGTCCGCCACCTTCTTTACCGCCGCTCGCAGATCGGCGTCCGAGGGCAAACGATCCGGTGCGGAAGCCTCAAAGGAAGAAAACGTTCGCAAATCCATGCCATCCGGCGCCAGGGCTGAAGCTGAGACCTCGAACCGATAGAGGCTCGTCCCATGCTCCACCGCCGCCCCTTCCGTGTTGACCAATGTCTTCACCTCGCGGTGCCCCGCAACTCCTACTTGGGACGACAAAATATCGGGGTGTTGAATGAACTCCTTCGATAACGCCCGCAGCCTGTCCGCCCAGCCTTTGGTGTCGAATTGATACCGCTCTGGTGGCTTGGAGTACACCTCGGGCTTCTCCACTGAGAAGTCTGCCGCCACGGCGTCTTGTTCAGCCAGTAACTGCTGGTCCGTCTTCAACTGCAACAGCCGGCGCACCGCGGAGCGGTAAACGCGATCGGTCTCCAGCCACAGTGTTCGCTGAATCTGGTTGGGATTGTCGTCCAGGCTCAACTGCACGGCGGTCGTGAAACTCCCGGAACTGCCTTTGTATGGGTGATAGTTATCGAACTTGTCGCTTCCGACCCGAACGGTCGTGTCGGCGGCCCGCAAGTGGGCGTGGCTCTGGGTAACCAGCGCTCCCAGCGAGGCCGAGAGCGAGTCGCCTTCCTGTTCATCCACTTCGTAGGACATGAAGTAGGGAGATGGGTCGGCTTTGGAAAGCGCCTTGAAATTGCGGTCCAGTTCGGCCTGCAGGATGCTCGTGAGCCCGGCCGCATGGATCGGCGTCTGCGCGAATCCCGCGCTGAACGCACACCAGCAGCAGGCGTAGCGCAGGATTTGAGCTATGTGGGGTCGCAAGTCTCAGGATAGCAACGGGTAGTTGGAAACCCGGCCGCGTCCTATCGTGGACAGAACTACTGTGACATCAGGGTGATCACGCCCTTTTGACGGAGACCCGTCAGCGCCAAGCCATGGCGGCCATGTACGCCGGTCTTCTCGAAAATGTGTTTAAGGTGGATCTTCACCGTCCCCGGCCGAATTCCCAGCTCTTGAGCGATCTCCCGGTTCTTCTAGCCCTGCTCCACTAACTCCATCACCTGCTCCTCGCGCGGCGTCAGGTCGCTGCGAACGGGCGATTCACTCGGCAAGGCCTCCCGGAAGACCGAATCCTGCATCCAACTTCTCCCTGCCGCCACCGCTCGTAAGCAAGCTAACAACGAGCCTGAGTCGGCGGATTTCCGCACGATTCCGCGGGCGCCCGACTGCAGGAAGCGCAAGGCCTCTGCTTCGGTGATCGACAGCCCCCAGACCACGACGCCCGGCCGGGTGAAAGTCTGCCCCTTTTCGGACTGTCGGCAGCCGGTTTAGCGCCTCCAGGACAAGATGAGCCCCCAGACCCTTGTCGATGATGAGCAGATCCGTGCTTTCAGCCGAGCCGCTCATCATCCACTCGGCGGGAGAATTGTGGCTGTCGCCCAGGACTAGATCATCGGTCTCGTCAAGCAGGTGCCGCAGACCTTTAAAGGTGATCGGTTGCGTCTCGCAAATGCTGACGACTTGCTTACCCTGTTGAATATCCATGTTTGTCTTCCCGAGAGGCTTATCGTCCTAGTAGCCCTAAATGTTAGGTGGACGTTGCCTTGGCTAACTCTCACGGGAATAAGGGGCCAGCGCACGGCCGACATGGTGAGTTGCCCAACGGAAGCAAAACGGAATGGCTGGGGTGAAGACTCCCCGACTTCGCCAGCACAGAACCGCGCGCGTCAGCAAGCGCACCTAGCGGAGCCGTACCTCAGCTTTCTGCGGCGTGACCGTCGGGGAGCGCTCGTCTCCCTCGATGAATCAAACAATCCGCGTCCTGGCCAGTCAGTGCAAAGGGCCTCGCGGAGCGAGCAGATTCTGCTAGGACAGATTAATCGTGCCGCGGCACTTCAGTGCCCCACATCGACAGGGCACCTTTTCCACTTCCTTGTCGAAGTGATAGTCGATCGTGAGTTCCTCGCCCAGCTTGATGTCGCGGGTGCTCATGTAGAGGATGTGGTTCTTCACGATCCGGGCGACGATGTTTGGCTCACAGCAATGGTTAATGTACTGGGCGCCCGATCCATTCACCGCACCGTCCAGGGTCCAGTAGGAGTCCAGCGTGAAAAGGTAGGTGAGCTTTTGCTCATCCGACCGGCGCTTGGTTTCCTTCCGGCTGATCCGTTCTCCGGTATACTCAATCACTTTTCGACGGGCTGGGATGGGTTCTCTGGCGTACACGCCCCAGCGGTGGATTTTAGACGGCGCTACGACCAGTTTGAAACAAGCGTATTGGGTGTTGATGTACGGCGAATCGCTAGCTACCGATTGAGCGTCCACCGCGGATTTCCTGCGAGCCACTTCAGTCAAGGTTAGCGGAATGTAGCGAGATTTGGAACTGCCTAGCCAATCTTTTGTTTAATAACTTCGATTAATTCCTTTACAGCGTCGGCACTCTTCTTCAGCTCCGCGGCCTCGTCGTTGGTGAGTTTGATGGGATAGATGTGTTCAATCCCCTTGGCGCCCAGTTTCACCGGCACGCCAACAAACAAGCCGTGGATGCCGTACTCACCTTCCAAATAGGCCGCGCAGGGCAGAACCTTCTTCTTGTCCTTCAGGATGGACTCCACCATCTCGACCGTTGAGGCAGCGGGCGCGTAATAGGCGCTGCCGGTTTTTAGATACTTCACGATCTCCGCCCCGCCATCGCGGGTTCGCTGCACCAGGCGGTCGATGGTGGCCTGATCTGTCAGTTCGGTCAGGGGAATGCCGCTGACGTTCGTGAACCGCACCAGTGGAACCATGGTGTCGCCGTGCCCGCCCAACACCATCGCCGTTACGTTTTCAAAGGAAACCTTGAGCTCTTCGGCAATGAAGGTTCGGAATCGGGCGGAGTCCAGCACGCCGGCCATTCCAATCACCCGATGGCGCGGGAACCCCGACACTTTAAACGCGGTCCAGCACATAGCGTCCAGCGGATTAGTAACCAGAACCAGAATCGCGTTGGGCGAGTAGTGAACGGCCTGCTCGGTTGCGCTCTTCACTACCTCGTAGTTAGCTAGCAGAAGATCGTCCCGGCTCATGCCGGGCTTTCGTGGAAACCCGGCCGTAATGACCACAATGTCCGATCCGGCAGTCTGCTCGTAGCCGTTAGCCCCGACGATGCTGACGTCGTACCCTTCCACGGGGGCCGACTCCAGCATGTCCAGACCCTTGCCTTGTGGGATCCCATCGACCACATCCACCAAAACCACATCCGCCAGTTCTTTGGCGGCAATCTTCTGCGCTGTGTTAGCGCCGACATTGCCGGCCCCGACAACGGTTACTTTCTTTCGCATATGCTTCAAGCCCCCTCGCTTTATTAAGCGACAGTATATCGAAGGGTCTCAACCGCGCTCCTAAGCGGAAAAACTTCAGCACAAACCGCGCCCGTCAGCAAGCGGATACACGCCAAAGCCAGCACGGACAGGTGTCTGTCCCAAGGCGATCACCCCACTCACGACCGTCAATCCCAGCCCCGTCGCCGCGTGGACAGAGCAAGCCTGCCCCAAGATGCGGCACGGCCGACCTTTCACACACACTCGGTCAGCAAGCGGATGGTGGCCTGACTACCTACACAATTGCCTCTTTCTGCTTCCGTCGGAATATTCTTCGCGACCGGCGCTCATCCAACGTCTGCGGGATTCAGGTCGTCATTGCCGACAGACCCGAACCGCCGCAAAGCCTGCCGAGCAGCGACGGTGACGGAGCGGACGACCACGACCTACGGGAGCCGAATTGCACGCGATTCCGAGCCGCGACCGTAGCTCTCCGCCGCGGAGCAAGGGACGCACTCAACGACTGACATCTTCGCTCCTCACTTCACTGTGGCGAAGACCCCCTCAGAGGGGCTCAGCGATCTTCAGTACCTGATCCGCCGCTTGGGCGACGAGCGTCTGTTTCGTCCCGCTAGGCCACGTGACCTCGATCTTGTCCACCTGCGTCGCCGCGCCTAGCCCAAAATGCAACCGCAGATCATTCTGTGAAAGGTAACTGCCGCCGCTGCGCACTTCGCTCACTTGGACGTGGCTGCCGCTGGTCACCTTCACCCTTGCACCAATCGCGCTGCGGTTAGACTTTGTTCCCGTCAACTGCAGAATGATCCAATGCCCGGGTGGCTGCTGCGCCTGCTTCAGCAGGGACGGCGGCTCGCCCTGATTGTTGACTAGCACTTCCACGGCGCCGTCATTATCGTAATCGGCGAAGGCCGCTCCCCGCGAGGAGTGACGTTCGAGGATGCCCGGGCCCGCTTGCTCCGAAATATCCTTGAAAGTCCCATTCCCAAGATTGTGATAGAGAATCGCCCGGTCTTTGAAATGAATGTCGATATGCAGTTTCTCGATCTCCGGGAACACGTGCCCGTTCACCAGCAGGAGATCCTTCCATCCATCGTTGTCGAAGTCGAAGAAGCCGGTTCCCCATCCAACGAAGCGCGTGTTCCGGCCCATGCCCGAGCTCAACGTCACTTCGTCAAAATTGCCGTCTCCGCGGTCCCGGTAGAGCGTTTCATTCTCATCGGAAAAATTGGTTCGAAAAATCCCAAGATGGCCTTCGCCGGTATAGTCGGCAGCGTCGACACCCATGCCCGACATCGCCTTCCCGTTCTGATCGAGCGCAACACCGCGCAGCACGCCTTCTTCCTCAAACTTTCCGTGTCCCTGATTGATGTAGAGCAGGGAAGGCGTCTGGTCGCACGCGACATAGATATCCGGCAAGCCGTCCTCATTGAAGTCGCCGGTCAAAACGCTTAACGCATAGTGGCCTTCGGGCGCGGCGATGCCAGATGAGTCGGAAATGTCGGTGAAGGTGCCGTTGCCGTTGTTGCGGTAGAGAATGTTCCGATCGAACGGCAGTCCTCGCGGCCCGCAATTCACCGGCAGGCCCCGGTAAAAGCAATAGGGATTCGCGCCGGGCTTGGGCGTCGTGGCCGGATCGAACCTCAGATAGTTGGCAACAAACAAATCCAGATGGCCGTCCCCATCGATGTCGACAAATGCGCATCCGGTGTTGTATCGGGTCCGGTCCTGCGTCAGGTGGGCTTGCGCGGTTACGTCTTCAAAGCGCTTTCCTTGCACATTTCGATACAGGCGGTTCGCCCCCCAGTAAGTAACGAACATGTCGGTGAATCCATCGTTATCGAAGTCGCCGGCACACACGCCTTGTCCCCAGCCGCTGGAGTGAAGGCCCAGCGCATCGGTTACCTCACGAAAATGGCCATGGCCTTCGTTGTGATACATCCGATTCGTGCCGCCTTCGCCGGAAACCACGAAGATGTCCGGCAGCCCGTCATTGTCGTAGTCGATGAAGGCCACGCCGCTGCCGGTCGTCTCGATGATGAACTCCTTCGTTACGTCGCCTCCGTTTGGAAAAGAGTGCGTGAGACCCACCTGCGCGGCGATATTCCGGAAGTCGGGTGAGTAAGGGGTTCCGGCCGCCAGCCACAAACACGGGCTCGCCACAGCGAGCGCTATCAGAAAGGTCCGCAATGGAAAGGATCGAACGATACGTGCTCCCCGCGCCTATTTCTCTTCCGGGGGTTTCTCGCCCAGCTTTTTGAGAAAATTCGTGAACTCGCCTTCCGGAGGCTTCTGCAGTTTGTCCAGGACCGTCTTCTCTGCTTTTGCCTTGGCCATCTGGCCGCTGTCTCGGTACGCCATCATAAGCGCGTAGTGCGCATTCTCGCTGGTGGGTTCCAGCGCGATAGCTCGTTGCAGGCGCGTGATTGCCTCCGGGAAGTGCTTTTCCTGTGTCTCGATCTTTCCCAACGCCACCATCGCTTCGACGAATGTTGGCGACAACCCGAGCGCCCGTCCGAAGTGCTGTTTCGCCTCATCGCGCTTCCCCTGTGCCTGTGCGATTTGCCCAAGTTGAAATTCGCATGCCGAATCTTCGGGACTGAGTTGTAACTCCGCTTGGAACTCCAGTTTGGCCGCCTCGAGCGCCGCCGCATCGTGCGATTCCAAAAGCAGTGCTCGGCCCAATCGGAAATGCAGGTTGACGGCCTTCGGATTCATAGCGATGGCTTTGCGGTACTCGGCGGCCGCGTCCGTGTAGCGATGGTCCACTTCAAAGATTTCAGCCGACAATTCGTGTACACGGTAGGAGGAAGCGGTGTGCTCGAACATGGCATAGGTCGCGTCATTGAACGCCTTCATGTGCAACTTCGCCACGGTATATAGGACATCGGCGTTGTTCGGAAAGCGCTGGCTCAAGCGATGTGCTATGACCAGCGCCTCGGTATCATCCCCGGCCGAGGAGTGGCACTTGACGGCGGCGAGTCCGGCCAACTGCGCCAGTGTCGCATCTTGGGCTTCGGTCGCCTTAGTCAGTTCCGGTAGCGCGCTGGCGCAGTCGTTGAGCGCTGCTTGCGTCAATGCAAGAAAGACGCGGCTGGTTTGGTCGGCTGCGTTCTTGCCAACCGCTTCCTTCAGTTTCCCAAGTGCGACCGAGTAACGGCCGCTGCCATACGCAGCAACACCCTCCTCGCGCGGCGAGTCAGCCGCCCACAGTCCACCTGCCACCAGGGCGATCACCGCTAACTTCTGAGCCGTGGAAACTCCAGCACTGAACCGCGCGCGTAAGCAAGCGGACTCCAGCCCCCGTGACCGCACCCCCAATCCACTAGGCCCACGTGGCGCGGGCTTTAGCCTGCCGAGCCGAGAGTCATCTCGGCTTTCGCCACCATACCGATTCAGAGCGACTGCTACAGTTTTAAGACAGACTCCTGAGCATGCAGAGCCTCCGCGAGAGTCGGATGCCGGCCCGCTTACTCGACGAATCAAACAATCCGCGTTCATCGGCTTTCATCTAAGGCCATTACTCTGGGCACGCTAATGACCCGCGTCATCCAACACCAAATCCAAATCGCCAAACCGATGATGTTGTTTCCCTTCGTAATAGCGAAAGCTCAGTAAGGGTGGCACGCCCGGAGCGATCTGCGCCCTCGTCACTACGCGCTTATCAGGCGTCTCACCGGCTTCGGCGACCCGGCCCGATTCCGCAATCTGGCGAATCATCTGCTGGAGCCCCGTATCCTGCCCGTTCTGCGCCATCACTATTAATAGGAATAAAAAGTGCATAAATCAAACACCGCTTCGAAACGCGACGTAGGGTGGGCCCCCGGCCCGCAAACGACGCCTCGTCGTTTCGCTCGGTCGTTCGTGACAGGCCCAGCACCTCTCACCGGCCCTGCAACTCCCGCAGCGCTTTCTTCGCCAGCTCGCTATCCGGCTTGCGGTCCAACAATGACTGCATCAGTTCACGCGCCTTATCGAACTGCCCACTCTGAGCATAGATCCGACCGAGATTGAGATACAGTATGTCCTCGTCCGGCGTCACTTGAATGCCGTACTGGAACGCCGCAATGGCCTCGCTCACCTTGCCTGTCTTCAAATAGAGCACACCAAGGTTGTTAATGGCTCCGCTGTAGTCACGCTTCTTGGCGATGGCCTGCTCGAAGTACGTACGCGCTTCGTCGGTTCGGTCCTGTTTCGCGCACAGCAGGCCCAATCGATTGGCCGCGTCCGCTGAATCCGGGTTGACCTTGAGCGCACGCCGCAAAAACTCCTCCGACTGCTTGGCATCGCCCAAATGGTTCGCCGCCTCCGCCGCATTCAAAAGCGTATCCGACAGATCGGGCTTCAGTGCCAGTGCCTGTTCGTACTGCTTGAGTGCCTTGGGCCAGTCGCCACGGGCTTCAGAGACACCGCCCAGCTCTGCCAGCGCCTCGGCAAATCCCGGGTTCACCAGCAGAGCTTTGTCCATGGCTTGCTCGGCCTGGTCCAGCCGGCCGGCACGCAAGTGGATTTGCCCAACCAGTAACAAGACTCGCGGATTGTCTGGCGTTCGCACCAGAGCTTGCTCCAGATAAGGAAGCGCAGGTTCGGGATAGCCGTACCAAAGAAACGCAGCTCCCAACTTGTAATAGTCGCGACGCATCGGCAAGATCGTAATGCCGGGAAACGGGAGTGCCGAGCCGCCGCCGGTCTTGAGGCTGGCCAAGTCGGCCCGCACAGTCGCCGCCTGAAGATTTGTTGGCGGATTTTCAGCGCGCCGGTCGGCATACACCTTTACCGCCTGACCGTGTTCGTTCAAAAGAAGAAACAGTGGCGTGTGCAGTTTCGTCCTCCAATCGAACAGATAGCGGCGAAAGATCTCGTAATACTGGCGACGCTCCGGTGTTGCCGTGCTCAGATCGATCACGCGCACCTCAATGCCAGATAGGCCGCGTGCCTCGTCGCCATGCGTGATCGCGAGCAGGCATGGGCCCGTTTGCGGTTCCGGTAAAGGAAGCGGTTCAACCAACCACGTGTCGCGCAGAGCTAGGTCGTTTTGGGCTTCTACAGGTTTCGACTCCAGCGGGGTTCGCGAGCGAAACGGCTTGCGCGTCTGCTTGCTTCCCTCCCTCAACAATCCGGTAGGTGAACCCGGCGCGCAGATTCTCAAGCTCCTGAACGCTCCCGGAGGGCCACGTGATCCGCAGGCGCTTCACATTCTCCGCCGCGCCGAGCCCGAAGATCATTCGCTTGCTGTGTTGCCCAAGAAAATTCGATCCGGCCTCCAGCCACTTCACCTGTCCGTCCGCGTCCACGCGCGCACCAATCGCATCACGATTCGACTTGGTTCCTTCCAGCACGAACGCGATGGACTTGTTCTCACTGGCGCAATTGTTTTGGAGCACCCGCACCATGGGCCCCAGTCGGTTCTTCAGAATCACATCAGGCCGGCCATCGCCATCGAAGTCTGTCACCGCGAAGGATCGGCCGTCATCAGCGAAGTCAAGCCCGCTTACGCCTGAGAAATCGTAATACCGGTCGCCTCGCCTTGCGTGCAGCACGTTTGGCTGATACGCGCTCCAGAAAGAGTCTTCGCGGACGAACTGATTAATGGCATTCCAGCCATTCTCATACCGGGCAGATGGCATTGCTTTCAACGGCGCGCGGGCCACCACTTGGCGCCAGAAGAAACCCATCAAGTCCTTCCTCATCGTTTTTTCAGGCTTTCCGCCGGAAAGCATGCCGCACGTCGCCAGGATCTCCGGGTGGCCATCGTTATCGAGATCGTGGCCGCCTGCTCCCCATGTCCAGGGTCCGAATTCTACGTGTTGCGAATCCCCCGTGTATTCGAACGTCCCATCGCCCCGATTGCGGTAGAGCGAGTTGCCTTTGGTGTGTTGGATGTACGCGTCCCGGAACTCACGCGACGGCACAAACGCCGGATCGCGAACGATCCTCTGCCCGATCTCGGTCCACATGTTCGCTACATATAGATCGGGCTTGCCGTCGCCGTCGTAATCGAACCAGCTCGTGCTCATGCCAGGACCCAAGTCTTCGACCCCCGCCGCCGCCGCCACATCCTCGAAATGGCCGCTTTTGTTGCGGTAGAGGTTCTTGCGGCCGAAATCATTGGCCACATACAGGTCGGGCCACCCATCGCCGTTGTAGTCGCACCAGGCCGGCGCGAAACTGAACCGGTTGTTGTTTTGGCTCATGCCTGTCTCGGCCGTGACGTCCTCGAAGAAACCGCTTCCGTCCGCCTTCAATGCATTCCGGAACAGAAAGTTGGGCGGCCCGTTCTGTGCATCGTGGTACGGCGCGGGATAGGTGAACTGCGCTTCTGATTGGAAGTAGACGTAGGTGCATAAGTAAAGATCCACTTTCCCGTCGCGGTCATAGTCGGCCGCGGCCATGCCGGTGAACCCGCCCGGCGGCGTCTTCGCAAAGCGGAACGCGTCGTCCCTCAGCGAGAATCGTTTCCCCTCGTTGACCAACAGTAGAGGCCCCATGGGGCGCAACACCACCAGGTCCTGCCGGCCGGTATTCCTTACGTCCAGGAACAAGGCGCAAGAGGTGTCGTCCAATATCCCCGCAGCCCACTCTTCGGTGATGTCGAGCATCGTCCCGTCCAGCACCGGTTTATACAGGCGGTTGGGCAATCCTCCTGGCTGCGAAACGTAGATCTCATCCACGCCGTCGTTGTCCACGTCGCCGACGGCGATCCCATTGCTCCCATAGATGTCGATGCCCGCGGCCAAGTCCAACGCCGACCGCCAATAAGGAATGCCGCGCGCCATCTGCGCCTGGAAAGACGGTGTCTTGGCGAATACACTGGCGGACACATCCCGGAAATAGGGCTCCTTCGCGAAGGCGACGTGCTCCCATTCCGGCGACCATTCGACGATCTTGCCTTCGGCCCACACCTGCTTCCACTGTCCGGTCCGATGCGTCAGGCCGTTATGGTCTTCGCTCGCAACCTCGAAACGGATGACGTCGTCCGGGAGCACATAAAATCGACTGCGGCGGACCGTTCCTAGCGAACTGCGCCAGCGTTTCCATCCCGCCGTGATGCTGGCATCCGCTGGATCGTAGACCGCCTCGTCCAGGTCGCTCGCCAACTTGCGATACGTCTTCGGCCACGGCGACGAACCCCGCACTCCCTGCGCGATGGGCAGTTCGCCAGACTCCAGTGCCAACCGGAGCTCGTCCTCAATTTCGATGGCGATACTTTCGCCCGCGAACTCGTCATGCCCCGCAGTGATAAACTCTTCCAGCGCGAGGTAGGGAGGGCGGTGCTCCGCATATGCCATCGCCGCAGCATCGTCTGCTGCACCTGTGGATGCGTTGGCTGCGACGGCGGCAGCCGGAAGCAGCGCCAAACTACTCGCAACCGCAGAGACCGCACTTACGGTAGCCAGAAACTCACGCCGGCTCGGTTTCTTCTCTTCGCTACTCTTCATCGCGATTTTGAAGCCGTCAACGCCATGCCCGAGTCACCCAGTGCCTGCTTCGGAATCTTATACACAATGCAACTATATTAATTCGACGCTGACTACCAAAGACCGTACGAGCCCGCGTCGTGCCGTAGAACTCAAGAGTCAGCGTTCGGTGTTGTTCTGAAAACACGTTAAAGCTGACGAGCCCAGAAAGGCTTTCTGAGGCGCGACAGTAATCGAGCGCTCGCCCGCATCAGATTACCTGCCCAAACTTGTCCAAAGGAGTTTTCATTCCGTCCGGGAGGCGGTTGGCGGTCCGCGGTTCACCTGTGGTCAATTATTGCTCTGCCTCTTCGTCGTCTGCGCTCCGAACCCTTTCCACCCCGCTGGTACTAGTTTTCAATAGTACGAAACGCATATCCCGAAGCCCGTAGCGTTTTCCCATTTTACATATCTGTCTATTTAACAATCACTTAGCCTCCTTTTATAGCCTCCCAAAAAAATTTCTTGCAACGTTAACTTTTCTTGTGATAGCGTTTACAACAGCCGTACTTTGGAAGGAGTCTATGCCTCGTTTGCGTAGTTGTTTCATTCTCGCCCTCACGTTCCTGCTCCTGAGCTCCCTTGCCCTAGCTCAACGCGACCTCGGAACCCTAACTGGAACCGTCACCGACCCCAGCGGGGCGGCGGTACCCAACGCAAAAGTAACCATCACGGAAGACGCCACTGGCCTTTCGTACGATGTCACCACTAGTGCAAACGGTGAATACACCCGCCCCTTGCTCAAGCCCGGCACCTATACCTTGACGGTGGAAGCAGCCGGATTCAGAAAAGCCGAACAGAAAAACGTAGTCGTCACCGGCGGTGATCGTATCGGTGCAAACATTGTCCTCACGGTCGGCGATGTCAGTCAGACCCTGGAAGTCACCGCTGCCGCGCCCCTGCTTCAGACCGAATCGGCAGTGCAAGGCGTGAATCTTAACTCTTCGCAGATTGAAGACCTTCCCCTGGGCGGCCAGCGTAACTTCGCCTACCTGGCGCGTCTCTCACCAGGCGTTTTGCCTGCGGAGCAAGGAGCGCGCGATTCACTCGGTGGTGGATTCTCCGCCAACGGTGTGCGGTCGACCGGTGAGAACAACTTCCTGCTCAATGGCGTCGACAATAACGTCAACGTCATCGACTTCATTAACCAGACTTCCTACGTCATTGGACCCTCCGTCGAAGCTATCGGTGAAATGGTCTATCCACACCAACGGCTACAACGCCGAGTATGGCCGTGCGGCCGGCGGTGTCATCGACGTCCAAATCAAGTCGGGCACGAACCAGTTTCACGGGATAGCTGTTCGAGTACCTCCAGAACACCGATTTGGATGCCAATCGCTGGGAGAACAACTGGCAGGTGCTCCGCGTCCCAAGTTCATTCAGAACCAATTCGGCGGCGGCATCGGCGGTCCCATCATCAAGAACAAGCTGTTCATCTTCGGCGACTATCAGGGAACGAAAATTGACACGGCGGGCGGCGTCATCCAGAACCTCGGCTATGGCGGCTTCTATACGATTCCCACGGCCGCTGATGAAGCAGGGCAATTTCTCTGAATTGTTGGGACCGTCAGATTGCGCCGGGCGTTGCTGCAGGGCCAGATTTATAACCCCTCGCACCACCGTTTGCACCAGCGGTTGTGTGCCAGGCACCCTTAACGGCTTTACCGGATGCGTCACCCGTTTTCAGCCGCACTCCGTATGCAGGAAACATTATCCCTTCTTCCCAGTGGGATCCGGCGGCGGCGAAGATGATGGCGTTATACCCCAACACCAATCAGCCCTATCAAACGGGGAAGTATTTCAGCAACGACTACTACACAGTGACACCAGGCAACCTCGACACCGATCAGGGCGACCTCCGCATGGATTACCACCTCAGCGATAAGGACAGCTTGTTTGGTGGTCTCAGCTGGAGCAACACCAACAAGAGCAGCGTCCAGCCGTTTGCGGGCGCCCTTGACGGCAGCAACTTTAACGGAGTAGGCGAGCAGGACCTCGGCCGCAACGGCAACCTGAGCTACACCCACGTCTTTAGTCCGACGCTCATTTCCGAAACGCGCCTGGCGTTTAGCCGTTTGGTCACGGCCCGCGTGCAAGGCAACTCCAGCATCGATGAATTCACCAGACATCGGTATCGGCGGGTACAACCCGACCGCTCCGCTGAACGGCGGCTTGCCGCAAATTGGGCTTGGGCAATTTATAGCCAGATTGGCGCCAACGACTGGCTCCCGACCAAGGAGTGGAGCAACGTCTGGGACTTCATTCAGAACGTTTCCGTGACCAAGGGCAGCCATTCCATCAAGTTCGGCTTCGAATTCCGGCCCATCAAGTTCCCCTTCATCCAATATCCCTATCCTCATGGGGAAATGAATTTCTCCAAGAACCAGACCTCCTACCCCAGCACCGGCGTCGACACCGGTCCGAGCGGCTCTCTGAACAATGACACCGGCAACGATATGGCTTCGTTCCTGCTGGGCTCCATCAATGGCGGGCAAATTTCGACCACAAACGAAATTTCGTCCACTAGAGTGGCCTATGCGTTCTACGTCCAGGACGATTGGAAGGCCACTTCCAAGCTGACCCTCAACCTCGGCGTGCGATATGAGCTGTGGTCCCCGATCGGCGAGCAATGGGGTCGCCAGTCGAACTTCGACATCGACACTCTGACGCTCAATATTCCGCGAGGCGCAGCGCAATTTTCGCCGCTTCCGCCGAACTTCAACATGCCCTACACCTTGGCGGTGTCACCTACCCCGCGCTGTTCCCGAACGTCAAGGTCTGCCGCGGCTGCGTGGGCCAATATCTGATTCCCTGGGATTATGGAGATGTTGGACCTCGCTTTGGTTTCGCGTACAACATCCGGCCCAAGACGGTGATCCGTGGGGCGTATGGCATCTTCTACGGTGGTGAGGAGAACCAAGGCGGTAATCCGAGCCGCGGCGAAGCGCTACCGTTCAATGAATCGCCACAGCTGAACTATCCCGCCGGCGTGAATCAGTTCGCACCGAATCCATTGTTTGCAAATGGCGCTGCGACGGGCGGCATAACGATCGGATACCCGCAAACCGTCTTCTCTACCTATCCGGTCACCAGCGTCCAGTTCCGCGAAGTTGCGAACGATTTCCGGAACCCGATGGTGCAGAAGTGGAACCTTGGCGTTCAACAGCAGTTGACCAACTCGATGTCCCTGGAAGTGGGCTATCAGGGTAATCACTCGTCTCACCAGTTGCTGCAGCCCGACCAAAATGCCTGTCCGAATTTTGCGACGACTGAATACGTCGATCAACTGCAATAGCCTCCGGCCCGTACCCGGACATCGGCAGTATCTCCGGCACGGCAACCTTTGGCTTCGGCAACTACAACGCGTTGGTCGCGAAGCTGGAACAGCGAATGAGCAATGGTCTCCAATTCGTTGCTTCCTACACCTACGGCCATGCGTTAGCCAACAGCGGCACCACGCTCAGTGGCTCGAGCGGCTTCGGTTACCGCGACAACACGAACATCTCCACCTCTTACGCGAACGCCGCTTGGAACATCGGCCAGAACTTCACGTTTGGCGCCAACTACGACATTCCCTTCGGCAAGGGTAAGAAGTATGGCGGGAGCATGAATAAGTTCGCCCAGGCGCTGCTTGGCGACTGGTCGCTGAACACCATCATGACCTTCCATACCGGCCAGCCTTACACGATCCGCGCCAATGGTTGCCAAGGCGTCTGGGCTAGTTGCTTCCCCGATGTCCTGTCGTCCACCTATGACAAGGCACCGGCTGGTGGACGGACCCCCAACGAATGGTTCGATACGGCCAACTACGGTCCGCCGACTCCCCTCACCCAGGGCAACAGCGGACTCCAGAATATGACCGGCTCCTATGTTCGAAGGACGTCGACTTGGGCGTCAACAAGACCTTTTACTTCACCGAGCGAATCGGGCTGAATTTCCGGGCTGAGACGACCAACATCTCCAATACGCCTCAGTATCTCATTCCGGACAACACGCTTGGGTGATGCGTAATTTCGGCCAAATCTACGAGCACCGCAACGGGCAGCGAGCGCCACATCCAATTCGCGCTGCGCTTGATGTTCTAAGTACCTGTTCAAACTCAACGACGAAGGCCCGGCAGATGACCTGCCGGGCCTTTGCCATTTATGATTGTTGCTTTTTACCTCAAATTTGTGGCACAGCCTTCAGGCTGTGGATCACAGGCTAAAGCTGTGCGAGGTAGCTGCTAAGTTTAAGTTAGAGTTACGCTGGTCCGGATTGGGGATGGTTTCAATCCTTCCTCAGGAGCCACTACACGCAGGCCGAGGTGTTTTGCGAACGGATCGAAATCCCGGTCGTTGTGCAGTAGGTCATACCCGCTCTCGATGCATCGGGTTGCAATCACCGCATCGATTGTCTTGCGAACGGTCACGCCGAGCCTGCGCAGCGCGCGGAAATTCTTCGCCGCTTGAATCGCGATTTCCTGTCCGCCCAACTCCACGACCGTCAGCGAAGTCAGCATTTTCCGGGCGTCATTAAAATCCCGGTCGTTTTCGAAACCCTGCAGAACCTCGGTCAGAATCAAGTCACCGATGGCCAAAGGCTCGTGGCCAAGCAGTCTGTCGAGTCTCTCGGTTTGCGCTGTGATCGTCCCCTTGAAGTAATCGATCCACGCGCTGGAGTCGACCAGGATCAACGGTCGCTCCTCATAGAGTTGAGATCGCCGTTCCAGTCCAGTTTCCCACGGAGCCGGCGGATCTCCGCCTGTCTTTCAGGCGCAGCAGTGTGCGCAGCCCCTCTTCCACGGCCTCACGTTTGGTCTTCAGGCCCGTTGCGCGAAGCGTGTCCCGCATCAGCTTATCGTCAATCACGATATTGGTTCGCATTGATGTGTATGCCTTGTCAGTACTATACACATTCTCTTCTCCCTTCTGCGTAATGCCAACACGTCGACGCCGAACGGCAGCCTGGTTAAATCAGCAGAACCGGGGGAGCGAACCGGGACGGACTCTGTTTTTTCTGTGAAAAATCGACCGCCAGGATCAGTCTTCTGTTTAGCGATCGTTAGATCGGCGCTGATTGAAGAAGGGCCGAGGATGCCACGAACACCGCGAATCGTGATGGAAAACGTTGTGCATCATGTAGTATCGAGGGGCAACGACCACATGCGGATTTTAACGAGCCGCGCAGAGAAACAGCAATACTTGCGGCGCTTCTGCGTGATCGCTAGCGAAGAGAAGGTGCATGTTCACGGCTATTGTCTGATGGACAATCACGAACACTGGATGCTGACGCCCACGACCGCTACCGGCCTAGCGCGGCTGTTCCGTCGTGTCCACACCTGGTGGGCGTTGACCTTCAACCGCAAGCACGGCCGCACCGGGCACTTGTTGCAAGCCCGTTTTCACTCGTCCCCGCTGAGCGAAGACCACTATTGGACTGCCCTGCGCTACGTGGAGTTGAATCCGCAGCGGGCGAAGATCGCAAGTCGGCCGGAAGACTTCGAGTTCTCTTCGGCGCGGGCGCACGTGACGGGCGAATACGACCCGCAGATCCCGCTCGCTCCGGTGTTGACACGCCAAGGGTTTATGCAGCCTCAATGGAGGGAGTTTCTTTCCCGGACAGATCTTACCCGCGAAACGGCTCTGCGGAAAGCGCTACCGGCGTCGCGGCCCTGCGGAAACGCTGAATGGATCCAGGGACTCGAAGCCAGATTCCGCCGCAAGCTAGCAGGGTCGCCACCGGGTCGGCCGGTGTCGATAAACTGTTCTGCCGCCGTCTGAACATCCCTGAACGTTTTTCAAGCACGTTCGATGCCTGTCCCCGCTGTAGTGTCCGGTTACGGCCGCCTACAAAGACAGCTGGAAGATGCACCATCGCCCAGCGTCAGGTCCGCCCGGCGCATACGGAATGGCTCACCGGCCGCTGAAAGCCCAAGCTCATCTACTGGAATCGCGCTATTCTGGCAAACAAATCCGTCCCGATTTCAGGTTACGCTTCCACGCCAAGAAAAAGTCCGTCCCGGTTTAGGTTCAAGTCTGTCCACGTTCAGGTAGGTTATTGTTCAGTGATCGACAATACCCGGTCGCACTGCTGGCGGCCAAGCTTCTGCGTGATCCCGCTGGGCCAGCGCACCTCGATCTCATCGACTGCCGTGTCTTTCCCGAGGCCGAACGTGAGCTGCATGAAGGACTGCGAGCAGTAACTGGATCCGCTGCGGACCATCTGCGTCTGCTTGCCGGAAGCTGACTTAACTGTGACGAACGCCCCGAGGCCGTCACGGCTGGACTTCGTGCCAATGGTCTTGATGGCAATCCAGTGATTCTTATTGCCGCCTTCGTTCCGGAACAAGTAGGCAGGACCGTTGTTGGTAGAGACGACCAGGTCCAGGTCGCCGTCGCCATCCAGATCGCCGAACGCGGCGCCGCGCGCCACGATCGGCCGCGTGATGTCTGGGCCGAGAGAGTTGGATACATTGACGAACCGGCCGCTGCCGGCATTGTGGAACACGAGGGGCGGCTCTTTGTACTGAATCTTGGGTTGCACCCGGCCGATCTCCTCTTCGATGTGACCATTGCCGCAAAAGATATCCAGCAGACCATCCAGATCGTAGTCCCAGAAGAAGGCGCCGAAGGTCAAGCTGAGCAGGCTGGATCGGCCCAATTCGGACTTCGGAGCCTCATCGACAAAGATGCCGTTGCCCTCGTTGTGATAGAGCGCGAGCATCTGGTTGCTGAAGTTTCCAACGAGCAAGTGCGTCCGGCCGCTGCGGTCGTAGTCGCCTGAATCGACGCCCATGGCGCCGCGAGCCACGCCGTCTTCTCCGAACGCGACGCCCGCCGATAGAGCCTCATCGGTGAATGTGCCGTTCTTGTTGTTACGATAGAGCTTGTTGGGCTGTGTGTCGTTCGAGACGAAGATGTCCGGCCAGCCATCGTTGTTGTAGTCCAGAATGGTGACGCCCAAGGACTTTGACGAGGCGTCCGCGACGCCTGCCTTCTGGCTGACGTCCTCAAACTTGCCATTGCCCAGGTTGTGATAGAGCTTCGACTGGGTGCCCTTGTAGGACTCCGGCGTGCAGTAGGACTTTGTAGCTCCGTCCAGCGAACAGAAGAGATCTCCCTTCTGTGTCCATTGGACGTAGTTGGCGACAAACAGGTCGGGCTTTCCGTCGCGATCGTAGTCGAGCCATGCTGCGCTTGTGCCGAAGCTGGCATTGTGGATGCCGGCCTCCTGGGTCACGTCCCGGAACTTACCGTTTCCCTCGTTGTGGAAGAGATGGTCGCCGTCGAGCGCCGTAATGTAGATATCCTCGCGGCCGTCGTTATCGTAGTCGGCCGTGCTGACGCCGATGCCGTACATCTCGATATCCAGACCGCTGCCGGCCGTGACATCGGTGAATGTGCCATTCCCGTTGTTGCGGTAAAGAGCGCAAATCGACTTCTTGCCGTGCGCCTCGAAATCCTTGCTGTTGACGAACAGGATGTCGGGTTTGCCATCGCCGTTGTAATCGAATATCGCAACACCGGCGCCCATCGTTTCGGGAAGATACTTCTTCCCGGCCTTTCCAGCGTTGTGTTTGAAGTGGATTCCGGCGGCGGACGTGACATCTTTGAACTGAACGGGCGAAGCGACTGGTGTGGGACCCATCGCAGCGAGCCCGGCGATGGCGAGTGCGGCGACTGAGCCGCAGGCAAATGGAATGAGAGCTTTCATGGCTGCCTATCGAAGTGCGGCGTTGCGATCAACCTTCGTCATCGTGTCGCGACGCTCGACCAGTTTGGCCCATCGCGCTAGCAGGGGAGAGTGGCGCGCTTTCGTGATCGTGGATCGGCTGACGCGAGTTGTTTAGTTCTGGACTGAGTTGCCGTACCTTCCCAGTGATGGCTTGTGACGACTCGTCGGCTTTGAATCGCAGAAACAGCTGTTCTTCGCGCTGCGCTTCGTCGATCTTCCCCAGTGCTCTCAGACAGAGCATCAGGTTGTAGTGGCATTGGACGTCCTCCGGGTCTACCATCAGGACGCGGTGCAGCGACTCAACAGCCGACTTGTAGTCGCGCTTCAGGAACTGAATGCGGGCAATCTGGTTCAGCACAACGCGGTCGCGCGGATACATGGCAGCCGCCGTTTCCAGACTCTTCAATGCGCCATCATAGTCTCCGTCCGTCTTCTGAGCAAGGGCCAGAAAGTAGTAGTTGCGGGCGGCGCCCGGATTTAGCTTCATCGCTTCGGCCACGTACGGCTTGGCTCGATCAATCTCGCCCTCTTGAATCAGCGCGCGAGCCACATTCAGGTGCCCATCCGAGTAAGCTGGATCCGCCGCAATCACCTTCTGAAAGGCAAATTCGGCACCTTTGAGATCGCCCTGCAACAGCAGGCCGATCCCGTAATCGTTCCAGCGTTCACGATCGCGTTTATCGACGATCGGCGTCCACGGCGAGCCTGACCACCGCCGATGTTGAGCTGCATTGTGCTGGACGCAATTGTGACGATCGGGAGATCGGGAATGTGATCCTTCACCTCGCCGGAAACATTGGCGGGGATGTTCTTGGGGTCGAACTCCCACTCGCGGCTGTCGTGATTGACATCCACCAGTGTCGGATCCTGGCCCGGCTTCGGCGTTCCCGCATAGGCATACTTCGTGTAGTAATCCGTGAACTTGCGATAGTTCAGACGGGCGGTCAGAGTAATCGGCCCCTTGGCATCCTTCGGAATGTGGACCCGGTAATGCGCAACGTCCGCGGCTCCGGGCGGAATCAGGCGCACGTAAAGCAGGCTGCGGGTCTGAAACGCATTGCGCCTGTTGATCAGATTTCCATCGGCATCGAGCTGAATCGACTGATAGAAGTGCGCGCTTGGATCCACCGGGCCCTTGCCTTCTTCGGCTGTCTTCCCGCTCCAGAAAATGACCCGGCCCGTCGCATCCTTGCCCTGCAATTCAAGCCAAGCTTCCTGAGAGTCAACAGTACCCGCCGGGAAGAAATGCCCAATCTTGAGCGTTCTGACGACCACGTCTACGCGCAGCGTGGCGCCGGGCGAAAACACGCGATCGCCACGATCGAGGGGCGCGGCGATCTTGTCAACATCGCGAAGAAACGCCTGACCATGCTGCTCGGCTTCTTCCCCAACCGCGAAGGTTGAAGACAGCGCCGGCCCCTCGGAGGACGACGCTTCATCTGTAGTTCTCCGTGATCCTCCACCGGGCTGGCGGCGAAAATGTCGACCCGCATAAAGCCGGATTTCAGGAAGTCTTCCACCCGCTTCAGCTGTTCCTGGTCGTTGTTGGCGGTTGGCACCGCGGTGTTGGCGGCTGCGAAGTAGTGGGAGTGAAGTTTCCCGTTCACGTTGCCCGGTTCGTCCGAGTTCACCAAAGGCATATGGCAGTCAGCACAGCCGCTAGGCTTGCTCGGATAGTAGAACGACCGCGCACCTTGGCCGGAGACCCCGCTCGCCTGCCAGTTGTCATAGTCGTTGAAGCCTCGTACCCATCGGTAGTTGTTGACGGGTATATCCAGATGAACCTTGTGGCAGCTGGAGCAAAACTCCGACGTGTCTTTCGCCATGAAGGGCTTCAGGAACACGCGCCGGTGCGGCTCCGGATTCACATAGGTTAGGAACGTATCGATCGCGTGGATGTATTTGTTGTCGCTAGCAGCGAGGTCATGCAGGGGATTGTACTCCATGATGAACCCGCCGTTGCCCGTCGAGCCGTCGACCTTTGAAATCGCGTGGCAGGATATACATCCCAGGCCGGCTTGCGCTTCAGGCGTATCGATCTGGTCCTTAATGGGCCGCTGCCATTTCCCGCTGAAAATGACGGCATGGTCATGGCATCCGGCACACCACTGGCTGGGCTTCGTGGAATGCTGCGTGTCCTGCATGTATTCAATGGCCCTACGATAGAACTGGTTGTTGAAGCTGGCAAAATGATGCACAGAGTGCTTCCACTGCTCATACACTTCCTTGTGGCACTCACCGCACTTTGCGCTGTCGAGGAAGAAGTTAGCCGGGACCGGATGCTGCACGTTGGTTTGTGTCGAAGAGGGCCAGAACGGTGACTTGGTTCCACCCCCTTCTTCTTCCATCGAGGCCGGAACCAACAGTGAGTTGGTTATGCGGTTACGGGAGTCGGGGAAATAGCGTAGGTAACCAGCGGCACAAACGGGAATAAGAACCAGCAGCGCGAGTGATACCGCGGTTGCGCGGAACAACGGTTGCGACCGGCGTGCCAGGAAGGGCAGGAAAGCGGCTACGCTGAGGCCCGCTGCGACGATATGCGAATACAGGACAAGCTCGTCCTTCCGCAGGTTGCCGTGGATCATTAGGTAAATCCCAATTGCGCCAGCCACCACGAATATGACTAAGCCGACCAACGCGGCCCGTTGTTTCCACAAAAGGATGATGGCAAATGGAATCAGCAGTAGTCCCAAGGCAAGATGCAAAAGGACATTGCCCATATAAGTAAGCGTGGGACTCTTGAACGCGAGAAGGTACGCCGAGTTCAGAACGAGGAGTATGAATGTGAACGCGGCTATCTTCTGGGCTTTTCCAAACATGAGTTATTCACTTACACGGTGTTGTTGAATCGGCGGATGCTGGTTGGCAACGTCCGCTCCCGGCGCCAACGGACGGATTAATCGGAGCGCGGGCCGCGTATTGTATTTGCGCAGATACTCCTGGTGATCTGCATCGTCGGGATAATGCTCCGCAGCCGGATACGGGTAGCGTGACATGCCGTGAAACGGAAGCGGATCCACACTCTGTGAGAATGCCGTGTTCGCGTCGCGGTCCTTGGCCCAGCCCTCCACCCGCAAAAGGTAGTCGCGGCGCCAACCCGGCTTCGCCGGCGGCAATTCGCGCTGGTTGTAGCGCAGGGTCAGTTCGTCACCGGAACCCATCACTACCAGCTTGTCATCGATCTTGGCGGTCAGTTCGGTTACATCGCCGTAGCGCGTGTATTTTCCGGAATCCGTAGAGGGAGTCGGATTCCAATACGAAGTGGGTGTGGGTGAAATGAAGTCGAAGGACTCAGGCTGTTTCCGCTCGGGATGAATATGAGAGGGCGAGAAGCCTCGAAAATGCACTTCGGAATGATTGGGGGTTAGTGTGGCAAGTTGGACCTCCGGCTTCCCGGAGTCTTCGCCCATGAATATTTCGTCCCAAAAGACACACATATTTGTGACGATGCGAACCTCGCGCGAGTCGGACAGAAACCTACCGGTAAGATCCACCGCGATCGTCTTCGGCTTTCCGGAAGGCATCCCCATATCGTCCATCACCGTGACCCAGTGTCCCGACTTGTCTTTTACCTGGAGCGAGGGTGGAACCAAATCCTTCTTCTCCTGGGCTTGCTGCAGGAAGGTGCTACCGTCCGCCCAATCCACCCACCCGTTCAGTACAAGAAACGCGCGGTTGTCCTTTGCCGCTTTGCCGAAATCAAGATCGAGTGTGTGCAACTCCGCGACACCGACGTAGTTTCGCTCGAAGTCATTCACGTAACGCTCATCCTGACGCAAGAGTCGATCCAGAACGTCACCATGCTCCGACTTAGCCGAAATCGGGTAAATGCGCTTGTTGAGGCTATAGAGGCGGAATTCCGGGAAGGGAGGTGATTTCCACTTCTCGTTAGAGTAGATTTCGGTGGAGACAGGATGATCCACTGCGATAAGACTCACCTGGTCAAAGTAAGAAACCTCGCTCAGTTCCTCCGTGAGTTTGATCTCATAAGAACCGTCGCCCGAGTCACCTTCATGCGGCGCGAGCCACTCGCCTTTGAGCGCAACATACTCCGTGTGATCGGTGGGAAAGAACTGGCCATCGCCGGACATCGCTCCGAGCGGCGCGACACCCAGCACATCCGTGATGTACTGGAACGATTTACCATTCCAAGTGTAAATGAGCGGGCAACTGCCGGAGAGCCGCTGAGCTTCCTTAAAGCTGAGGTCTTTCCCGACAGCCTGATTCATTTCGTTCTGGATCAGTCCGTTGGGCCAGGTGATGCGAACTGTGTCGACCGTGTTGTGAGTTCCGACGCCGAACACCACGGGCAGGCCGTTGTAGATCTTCTTCTGATAACTGGAACCTGCCTTCACTTCAATTTCGGAGGCGAGCGGTATTTTCAGGTTCTTGACGCCGGCAATCTGCACCCGAATCCACGCTAACTTCGAGGCGGTCTTGTTCTGAAGCAGAACAACCTTGTCGTCAGGCGTGATCACAGCAAGATCGATTAAGCCATCGTTCGTAAAATCGGCAGCGGCCCAGGCAGATGCCTGGACTGAGGCCAATGGTCGTCTTCGGATCAGCGAATTCGAGTTTGCCCGCGCTTTGCTTGATTCCGTTTGCCGTGATCAGGTCCGTGAAACCGCGATTGGCGAGGTCGGAAAAGGCGGCAGGGCCAGCCGTCAAGTTGACAGGATCAGCCAAGCTCGACCGTAGATTGCGCGCAACGGCCGTCCCCGCGGACGTTTGGAACACCAGGTCGAGATTGCCGTCGTTGTCGAGGTCGAGTGCCTGGAGGTTAAACGCGCCCGCAGGGATCTTGTCCAAGGATTGCGGCTTGTAAGTAGCCGTGAGCAGGTCAAGATACAGAACCGCCGGGTGCTCTTTATAAGTCACGACTAAGTCCTTGGCTTTGGTATCCGCCAGCAACCGGAATGCGATGCCTCTTGTTGCTTCGCCGTCGACGAATGGAAACGGGTGCTCGATGAACCCCTCCTTGCCTTGATTACGGAGCAAGATAGACTTCTTCCCTAGCAGGAAAAGGTCCAAATCATAGTCGTGATCGAAGTCAATCCAGACGGCGGCATTGAAGGCTGCCATCGGGCAATTTGTAATCCGACTTGGTGAAAACTCCGTTCTTGTTTTCATACAGCAGCGCCACCGACTTAGTAAGAATACAGAGGTCGGTTTGGCCATCGTTGTTGAAGTCGCCCGGAACAACCGCGATAACGTCTCTTAGGTCTTCCAGGCCGGTATCGGTGGCCTTCTGCGCACCGCCCCGATAAGATCGTGATTCCATCCACCGAATAAACGAGTAAGTCGGGCTTACCCGAACCATAAGCATCCAGGGTAACCAGGCCGCTTGGTCCTGGTTTGACCTCGCCTAACACTGTTGGCGTGAATGCAAACTCCGCCAACTGTTTGCTGGTATCCGGCTCGGGTTTCAGTGGCTCATAGATCTCGGCGAATTCGCACCACTCCACGTCTTCCGGCGTGGCGATGGAATCTTGAGCAGTCTTGCGTTCTTTGAAAAGGGCCAATTCGCGGTTGGCTTCCTCCGTCCTCTTTTGTTGGCGGTAAATATTGAAGAGCTGAAAATGAGGCGCGGATAAGGCAGGGTTCAGGTCGCGCGCGAGTTCAAACTCCCGCTGGGCATCGCTCATCTTGCCTTGCAGCTTATAGATGGTACCCAGGTTGTAGTGGGTGATGGCTTCATTCGGAGCCAGTTTCGCTAATTGTCGGAACTGCTCAATCGCCTTGTCAAACTGGCCATCCCGCTTGTAGTAGATGCCGAGGTTGAACCAGGTATGTGGGAGTGAAGGGTCCTCTTTTTGGACTTTCTCAAGTACCGCTATGGCCTCGGTGGTGCGCGCAGCGCGGAGCAGAGCTAGACCATAATTGAGCTGCTCCCGGACCGAGTTGGGGCGCAGATCGAGAGCTTTCTTGAACTCAACAACCGCTTCTGCCTGTGTCGTGGGGTTCTCATAAAACGCCTTGCCAAGATTCAGGTATTGAGTGACCTTCTCATCGGTGACGGCATCATCCGCGGGTGTCCCACCGGCTGGGATCAGTAGATAGAGGGCCAGCAGTCCAAGACAGGCTCGTACCAGCAATGAAGGTCGTCGCAGCAGCATTCTTAATACGGACGGGACGCGAAACTGAGGGACACGTTATAGGATTATACGGAAAACTGTTGTTTGGGGTTGTAGTGGAAAGATATTAGGAACGAAGGGCTACTGCATCTCGGTGACTTCGATTGCGTTTACTTCGGCATAGTTGCGAACGGGAACAAACTCCAGAATGATCTTGCCCTGGGCGTTGGGCTCAAGATTTTCGAAAGTTTTCTCGATCCCTTTTTTTGATCCTTGCGCTTCCTTGGCAATGTCGAAATCGCGCAGAAGTGCGACGCCATTTGCGAAAACGTTGAAAACTCGAGCACCAATGAGTTCCGACGGGGCGTATGGCAGCTTCGATCCGAACCAAGTCTCTGCGAAAAACAATCGGACCCGATATTTTCCTGGAGCCAGCGGGACATGGTAGCTGAAATTCCCGTAGCGCTCGCCCTCGTAGAGTTGTTGCGAGTGAGACTCGACCGCTCCGTCGGTGCGTTTGACCAACCGGCCGCCGATGGAATACTGGTCGGCGTTCCACAGTTGGCCATCCGCATCAATAACGGAGCTTTCGCTGGCGACGACCCGGACGGGCCGCGTCCGACCCGGAGCACTGGCTAGAATCTCGGCCGCGTTTAGGAACGCTTGATCGGAGATGCCTTCGAAACTGAGGTGAATTCTCCCGTCCTTGTCCGGAGCAACGTCTTTGTACACCCGCTCCAGCAGACGGTTCTGCGCGCCCGCTTCGGCTGCGACGTCAAAAAGGTCCGACAAGACGCGGCCGTTCAGTGCGATCCGGAACAGGCGGCCGGTCTCAGCCTCGTGTGCGAATTTGGTCTCGACAAAATACAGATGGAGCTCGTACGTTCCTGCCCGGACCGGGATGTCGTATCGGAACGTGCCTTCGCGGGAGGTTCGCAGGAAAGCGGGGTCAGGTACGGCCTCGAACAACCTTCCAACTAGGAGATTGCGGGACTGGCCGCCAGCGTAATATGCATCTGGTTGCCAAGTCCGTCCCTGCCGATCCTGAAAGGGAGTTCCGTGATAGCCGGCCAAGAAGCGGTAGTCGCTTGCGACCGGAATTGTAAGCGGCCCTTTCCAGATTTCATTGGATAGGACCGCATTGTTGTGTATCCTGGCCCACACAGCTAAACCAATCAACCCAGCGATTGCAGCTGCCAGCACGATTATGAACGAACTTGGGCGGTTCGGTCCCTGAATATTCTCTCGGGACTGAACCGGCGCCTCTATGAACGGTTCTTCGGTTCCGTGAGGCTCAAGTAGCTGAGGCTGTTCCGTATCTTGTTGTAAATATTCGGGATACACGCGGCCGGCATCGAGTTCTGCAGGTGGCTCAATGTCGGAATTCCCAAAATCTGTATCCTTATTATATGTATACCTGAATTGTGGACTGTACTGCCCGTTCGGGATGACGATATGCACAGGGTGACTTGCGCCCTCCCCGGTATAGTAGTCGTTCAGTCGTTTTCGGAGACGGTGAGCCTCAACCCGGACAATTGAATCCTTCTTTTGGTCAAAGTCGGAGGCACGGCCGAGGGCGTCGACAGCTATGCTGTACTCCTTGATCTGACCAGCGTCACCTTCAAAGTAACGCTCACAGATGTAGCGGAGGAAACTCGCCAAGTTGGGAGCTCGGTGGAATATGCCTGACTCGAGGACTGCTTCCAACTCGGCTCGCTCTAGATGCGACTGAGCAGTGGCGGCCATTAAACCCACCAGAAGTATACCAGAGGATGCCGCTGGTGGCCTCCCTCAACTCTGATTAACGTCTTGCGTTACCGGAACGGATTTGCAGCGTTAACGCTATTCATATCAAAAGGCTTAAGTCGTTAACTCTAGGAATCAAACGCCCTACCCGGGTTCCTAACCGGTGGCTGAACAACTCTTAAGAGCCTTCAATCTTGACCGTGGTCTTTGATTCAGCCGAAGTGTCGCCTTGTTTAGCGGTAGCTTGGAACACGTAGGCGCCGGGTGGTATGGCTGCTGCCGGAATCGTCATCACGTACGGGATTCTGCCCTGTTTGTCTGCGTCCGGAAGCGGCAGGCTCGCTTTGCTGAGAACCTTTCCAGCCTGGATTATTTCAACATCTACCGTTGGCTTGGCAGCGATGGAGGAATCCTGGTATACAGTGAAGAAGAGTCGCACTGCCGCGTTTTCCGCCTTGGGAACGCTGTTAACCAAAGTGGGAGTGATTGTTCCACCTTGGAACTGATACACCTCGGTCGGATCCAACCCCTTGACATTGGGCGTGTAGGAACGGACTGCGGCGAGCGATGAGATGGCGACGCCTTTGGGTGCCTGTGCGACGGTGAACGAACCGTGGTGAGTGCCCATTTTGCCGCTCTCGCGATCCATCACGGCCGACTCAAGTACGTAGGATCCGGGGGGTATCGTAACCGTTGACTTCTCGACGAAGTTCCCCATCTTCAATTGCTCGGCTGTCACCTGGAGCGAGCGGTCCTGTGTCACTTTCTGAACGATGTCGCCTTTACTATCCCTCACCAGCGCAGCCAGTGAGAAGTGGACGCTCTCTGTCTTTTTGGCAGGGTCCGCTTTCGTTTGCAGTCCATGAAGCGGTACTTCGACCAGAAGTGAAACATCCGTTCCATCCGTCTTCGGCCGCAGGAGCACGGCCCCCGCACGGAACTCCACGTCGTGCGAAACCAATCCGTCGGAGATGGCCTTTAACAACGGCAACTCGAACGTTTCAAGGCCGGCTGCTCGAACCTCCGGAGCCAGGGCAAAATAACCGTTGCGGGCGTGGATCACAAGATCTTTCCGATCGGCGGTTACGCTCAGTTTGCGGAAGCTGCCGTCGTATTTCGTGATCTCGGGATTGTAGGTCAACTCGTAGTAGCTGCTGATTTCCTCGTTGATTTGGCGGAGCGGCCCACGGAGGTCGTTGCTGTCGGCAATCAGGAAACCGCCGGTGGATTCGGCCAGATCCCGAATGGGAAGTTGAACGTTGGCGCGGCCCGCGTTCTCCGCGTTCATCGAGGCGTTCATTTCATCTTTGGTCACGGCGCCTGCGGTTCGCATCATGGTGTCGCCGGCCGCCTTGTTGGCGGAGTCCAACTGGCTCTTCGCGTCCGCGTTCTGCGAATCCATCATTACGCCGCGCGTATCCAGCGAATAAAACGTGACATTGGCCCGGTTCGCGAGGCTCTTCAAATTGTTGAACATTACATCCAACTCCGACGTGAAATACATACCGCTTGAGAAATACAGAATCGACTTGCGGCCAGGCAATTCTTGCAAGCCTTGCACCAGCGATTTCATCGCGGCGATGGACATCCGCGCGTTGTCGGTCGCGATCGCGCTATCCATCTGCAGCATGTCCAACATGACGCGCATCACAGTCTGTTGCGTCGGATCGGCGGGAGGGCCGTTCGTGGTTGTTTGGCCCGCGATCTGGGTGGCTGCGGCCAGGGTCGTATTGGGAGAAGCATCGCCAGCTACCGTTGCGCCATTCAGGTTGCGGCGAAGCTCAGCCTTAATCGCGTCCGACTCCGAGATCATTTTCCCGACGCTGACGCCCATCGTGGCTTTTTCAATGGCCGTATTGAGGGCGGTTTTGTCTTTCGTAAACGCCTGCAGCACCAGCAGTCGGGTGTTGATGACGACCACCGAGTAGTACACGTTGGTGCCCTGTTCGCCCTTCACCAGGTCGAGGGCTGCGGTACGCGCCGTCTTACGCTGGGCAGGATCGCCGAGGGCCTCAAATGCCAGCGTGACAAGCCGTATTTGGCGAAGGGGATCGAGCTTGGCAGTTGCGCCGCTTGAAGAGATCGCCTCCGTGCCCCGGACCAGACGGAAGCTGGTGAGCTTTTGCTTCGCTCCATTGTCGACGACCGTGATCTGGTCTTGCCGCAGATCCGTGATCGGTTTGCCTTTCTTGTCGCGAACAACCATGTCGAGGACGACCTCCTCGACGGTGGCTTTCACAGTTGCTTGCGAATTGGCCGACGGTGGCGTGGCTTGCTGCCCGGAGGCAGGAAGCGCAATCGATACTCGCGATGGATAGTAGAACGGATAAGTGAATGCGTTGCTTCATAGGACGTCTTCTCAACTAAACTCCCGCTACGGCGATCGGCTATATGCGCGATCTCCAGCTCGAGAAATCAGCGGGCTGCGAGGTTGCGGGACCTGGAACATCCCGGCTTGCCTCTCTTGCTACGGCTGCGATGAGTCTATCAGCTTCTTCAATCGCTTGAACTCTTCGTGCTCGCGCTGGGCGTCTTCTTTTCGGCCCAAGTGCGAATAGGCGGAGGCCAAGCTGAAGTGAGCGTCGGGGTTGCCGGGCTCAACATTCACCGCGATCTCAAGCTCCTTTGCTGCTCCGGCATCGTCATTCAACGCGAGCAATGCACGGCCCAGGGCGACGTGAGGTCCGAAATCCGCGGGGCTCGCTTTCACTGCCCGCTCCGCATATTCCCGGGCGGTCTGCGGTTCGCCGCGATTGAGGTAAATCATGGCGAAACCAACCAGCGCTTGAATGTAGTCCGGGTCCAGTTCGAGCGTCTTATGTAGCTCCGCCAATCCGTGCTCCGGAGCCTGTTGCATCAGGAAAGCGCCGAATCGAAAGTGCATATTCGGGTCATTCGGGAATTGTTGAACTACCGCCTCGAATTGCGGAATCGCGTCTTTGAAGTCGAGTTCCATCCCTGTCGCCATTGCGCCTCCCAGTTGCATGACTTTTGGGCGCTCCGATTCCGGGACTTCGGAAGGCAGCCACCGCTGTCTGACCCCCGCAATCCCAGCTGCCACGATGATCTGGGAAGTCTTGCCGTCGAACTTTGTCAAATCCGACAGGACATTGATCGCTTTTTCAAACTTGCCCGTCTTGATCAACACCAGCGCAAAGTGAAGCCTGGCCGACTTCGATAACTCCTGTGGCTCTGCAAAGCGCAAACGCTCTGCCTGCTCCAGGCTCCGAACCGCTGAATCAAAGTGTCGAAGCCGGTACTCGCACAGGCCGGACATCGTCCACGCCGGCGCCGAATCCGGCTTAAGCACAGTGAGCTGCTCGAATGACTGAGCACACTCCGTGTATTGATCCCGGTCGTAGGCGATGGATCCGACGTTCCACCAGCCTTCATCCCAATCAGGTTTTTCTTTCAGTGCTTTCTTAAACAGTGCTACTGCTTCATCCAGATGGCCGGAGTCGCGAGCTACCACTGCTTGGCGCGAAAGTGCCTCAAAAGAGGGGGGAGTTCGAGGATGCGCTGCCGGTTGATCGCCGCTTGGGACCAGCAGAAGCAGCAAGACTGCAATTGGAAATATCATGTCGGACACTTGATAGCTATCGTACGAAACATCGTATCGCCTTCATTATGAGACAGCTAGGGAGAGCCAGCGGCGGTTCCGGATAAACAAACCAAGTGGCTCGAATAAAAAAACATTTGCAATTCTTTAACTAGTAGTTCTACACTAGGCGCAGCTGTTGCTTTTACATGGTCGACCACGTGTGGTCGTTCAAATCAGGGTGCAACTCCAAGATGAGAGGTCGTTTCAGTTATGTTAAACCGGGGTAAATTCCTCGTAGGAATTCTGTTTTTGGCATTATGGGCCGCCAACGTTCAGGCCCAATCTCTGTTCGCAACGCTAACGGGCATTGTGTCCGACTCCACCGGAGCAGTCGTGCCCGGGGCAAAGGTGACGCTGCGCAATGAGGAGTCCAGTTCAACGCGCGACACAATCACCGACAACGATGGTTACTTTACCTTCGCGTCAGTGTCCGTTGGCAACTTCACCTACGAAGTGACGGTTGAAGCCAAGGGCTTCTCCACTTACAAGGGCACAGGAATTGCCCTGATAGGCGGCGATAAGCGCAACGTCAACATCACGATGGCGCTCGGCTCAACCAGCGAGACCGTGACCGTCGCAGGTACCGCCGATCTGGCGGTTCCAGTCGACTCGGGTGAAAAATCGTCGGTCTTGACGACCAAGGAATTAGAGAACTACATCCAAGTCGGAAGCAATGCCGCAGAGTACATCAAGATCATGCCGGGTTTCGGCATACAGAATGGCACCTCGAACAAAGCTAACTACACGGGTGAGACGATCGGCATTAACGGCAACGGCGACGCCGGCAGTCAGAGCCCGCTGAATAACGCATATTCTTACAACGGTCTCCCTGCCAATTCGCTGGATATAACAGCGGATGGCGCGCACGTCTCCGATCCCGGTTGCAACTGCGACACGCCAGTAAATCCGAACGCGGAAATGATTTCTGAGTTTAAAGTGCTGTCATCGAATTTCAGCGCCGAGAACCAGAAGGGGCCGATCGTGATCAGCTCGGTGGCAAAGTCGGGTGGAACCCAGTTTCACGGTTCGGCATTTTTCTCCGCACGAAACTACGACTTAAACGCGAACGATGCTCTGTTCAATTCGGAGGGTCTTTCGAGGCCACAGAACAAGTATTACTACCCCGGCGGCACCGTTGGCGGCCCGGTTCTGATTCCCAAAACAAACTTCAACAAGAACCGGGACAAGCTGTTCTTCTTTACGGGTTATGAATATTACTACCAAGTCCTGGACACCGGACTCCTGACCGCTACGGTTCCCACCGCGGGCATGCGAACGGGTAACTTCTCGCCGTCCGAGATCAATATGCTTGGCACCAAAGATGCTTCGGGTGGCCCTCCGGGACAACTGAACGCGGCGGCATTGAAGCTATTTCCCGGCGGCCAGATTCCAACCTCGGCAATGAATCCCAATACCGTCGCCTTGATGAATCTGTATCCACTGCCGAACGCCAATCCGAACGCGAACGGCGGCTTCAACTACGCGAATGCTGAAATCTTCAACCAGAATAACTGGCAGTGGATGACCCGCGTCGATTACAACATCAGCGACAACACGAAATTGTTTGTCCGTTATAACCTGCAGCACGAGGTTCAGCAGTTCCCGGTCGGCCTCTGGTGGCGCCAAACAGACCAGGTTCCATATCCGTCTGCGGTTGACGGAAAGAATCAGTCTCAGTCCACCACGGCCTCGATCACCCACGTCTTCAGCCCGACCATGACCAACGAGACGGTCCTCGCCTTTACCTACGTCGGCTTCCCCAACGTGTTTGCGGATCCGTCCAAAGTCAATCGCACCACGGTTGGATATAACTACACCGGTGTGTATCACAATGGCGTTCAGCAGATTCCATCCTTTGGCGGTAACGGTTGGCAGCCGGCCACCGCCGCGCTGATCTTCAACCCCGGCGGATTTGAAGCAGGCGGCAATACGCAAGGTCTATTTGCCGACAAGTGGATGCCCAGCGCCAGCGATACATTCACGATGGTTAAGGGGACCCACACCATCAAGGCCGGCGGTTTCTACGAGTGGATCAAGAACTCCCAGCCAAACAACAGTAACAGCAACGGCTACATGACGTTCAGCAATAGCAATGCATTCACATTGGGCAACGCTTATGCGGACATGTATGTTGGCAATATCTACGGCTACAACGAGGCTAACTTTAACAACCTCAACGATATCTCCTACCAGACCCTGGAATTCTTTGCCCAGGATTCCTGGAAGGTCAATAAGCGGCTGACCATCGATTATGGTCTCCGCGCGACTCACTTCACGCCGTGGATCGATCGGACGGGAAATGGTTATAGCATTTTCAATCAGTCCGCCTATAGCCCCTCCTGCGCCTCGGCACCCACGTACTGCGGCTTCGAGTGGCACAAGATCGATCCGAGCGTGCCGATTGGCGGCTTCCCAACCAGATTTGCTTTCTGGCAGCCTCGCGTCGGTTTTGCCTACGATATCTACAACGGCAACACCGTGCTTCGCGGCGGTTGGGGTAGCTATTACTATCACTCCGGCCAGTTCACGACTGGTTTGGCGACGGCTGCGGGTCAGCAGCAGGTTAACATCGGACCGGCTAATGGTCTTGGCGTACCGCTACTGGCTAGCCAGTTGGATACCTACCCTCCCAACGGGACAGCGGCCTCTCCGGGCGCCGTCAGCAGCACAGACAGCAACCAGCCTTACACCTACAGCTACAGCGTCACCTTATCGCAGCGGCTTCCCTGGTCGAGCTTGGGCGAAATTGCCTACGTCGGCAACCACAGCTACGACTTGTCAAATAACGGCGGTGCGGGCAGCGCCATCAACACGGTTCCATACGGCGCCATGCTTGGACATCCTGGCGATCCGAACAGCTTAAACGCAAACCTCTTCCGTCCCCTGCAGGGCTACGGACAAATCAATCTGGCGACAAACAACCTGTATGCCAACTACAACGCGATGCAGGCGACGTGGGTGCGTTCTAAGGGCAATTACTCCATCAACCTGAACTACACATTGGGGAAGGCCCTCGGAGTCTTTGGCACACAACAAAATAACACCGGATCAAACGCCAACCTCGACCCATACAATATTCAAAACAATTACGGCGTAGTGCCTGCAAATCGAAAGCAGATATTCAACGCTGCCTACTCGCTTGTTTTGCCGAGTCCCGCCAAGAACAAGATTGCCGGCGGCTTCATCAATGGATGGCAGCTCTCGGGCATCACGCAGTGGGAGAGCGGCGCGAACCTGACGGGCCAAGAAAACAACTTTGGCATGAACCTCAACGGCGCCAAGATCCCGGGAACGACGTACAACATCAGTAACGTATCTATCCTGGGAACGCCCGACATGCAGCTCAACCCGGTCTTGATTTGCAACCCCGCCAAAGGCTTGGGTCCTCATCAGTACGTCAACGACAGCTGCTTCGCAGCGCCTTCGGTTCCCGGGCAGAACCCTGGGGCCGTGCTACCCGCCGTTTACGGACCGGCCTTCTTTAACTGGGATCTGGGACTCTTCAAGAACTTCCAGATTAAGGAGTCGATGAAGATCCAGTTCCGTGTGGACGGGTACAACTTCCTCAACCATCCCCTGTGGTCGTTCCCAAATGGAAACAACCTCGGTCTAAGCATCGACCCGAACACGCTTAAAGCGTATCCAACCTGCACCTCGATTGGTGAGACAAATTGCTCAAGCTTCGGCGAGACGACTCAGAAGCAGGGGCACCGCATTATCCAGCTCTCGGTCCACTTCTACTTCTAGACCGAACTCGTAACCTGCACGCGAAAGGGGGCGTCTCGCAAGAGACTCCTCCTTTTTCTCGTTTCAGCACCGCTAGAATTTGGATAGAGTTTCGATACGCTTGAAGAGATTTCTATTCATCGCTCGCCTGCTGGTAGCGCTCATCACTGGATTGCCGCTTGCATTTGCAGCAGGCCAGGCCGCCAAAGATGCTGCAACCAACGATCCTCCCAGGGGTGCCGCATTTTGGAATGTTACAGGCCGTTATGTCGGAGCCAAGACGTGTGCCCTGTGCCATCCAACCCAGGCGAAGCACTTCCATGGAAACAGCATGTCCCGAGCGCTAGAGCCGATCGACAAGTGTAAGATCCTCGAGGGCGATATTCACTACAACTTTGTCTTCGGGACATATACTTACTTAATCAAGCGGTCGGGGAGTAAGGTACTGTATCAGGTGGCTGATGGCAAAGACGTATTTGTTACCGAATTGTTGTACGCGTTTGGCCAGGGCAAGGCGGGGCAGACGTACGTTTACAATATTGACGGCGCCTTTTACGAAAGCAGGGTGAGTTATTACGCAGAGTTAAAGGCCCTGGATCTCACGGTCGGTGCATCCGAGTCGAAACCCTCTTCGCTCCGCGAAGCGGCAGGCCGGCTGATGGACGGCGCCGACTCCACCAAGTGTTTCGGCTGTCACACCACCGGCGCTCGCCTTGGGAACACTCTTCAGCTAAAAACCTATGAGGCGGGTGTCCAATGTGAGAGTTGCCACGGGCCGGGCGGAGCCCACGTGGATAGCATTCATGATGGGAAGCCGGCGCCTCACACGATTCGAGCGTTGAAGAACATGGACCCCGAACAGGCGAATGAAATGTGCGGCACCTGCCATCGAACCTGGGAAACGGTGATGATCATGGGTTTAAAAGGCCCTAACAATGCCCGCTTTCCTCCCTATCGCTTGGCCAACAGCTCTTGTTTTTCATTGGACGACCGGCGAATTTCCTGCCTGGCTTGCCACAATCCTCATGAAGAACTGGTGAGTGATGACAAGGCCTACGATTCAAAGTGCACGGCCTGTCATAACGCGTCGAATACATCGCTCAAGAAAAAGACCTGTCCGGTCGCCAAGGATGCGTGCACGTCATGTCATATGCCGCGCATCGCTAATGCCGAAGCCCACCATTCCTTCCCAGACCACTGGATTCGCGTCGCCCGCGCCAACGACCCCTATCCGGATTGAAGGGCGCCGCCCGCTCAACCCCAGCACATATGTCACTTGTAGGGTGGGCGCCCCGCCCGCAATCGACGCCTCGTCGATTCTCATCTGACCGACTCCGCCGTGTCATCATGACTATTAGGCCTCTGAAACGTCCCATAATCAGCCCCAAGTAATGTTCCGATTCGCAGTTCTGGCAATCTTCGCCTCTGTTTTGTACGCTCAATCGCCTCCGTCTCCCGAGGATCTCCTCAAAGAAGCCGTCTCGGCCCACCAGGCAGGGAAGCTGGATGAAGCGATTAAGGATTATCGCACCCTCTTGGAGTTATATCCGGACATGGCGATGATCCGGGCAAACTTAGGGGCGGCACTCGCGGCTCAGGGCCAGTTTACGGAGGCCATCGCCGAGTACAAGCGAGCACTGGCCGCTCACCCCGACACGACCGTACGGCTCAACCTGGCGATTGCGTATTACAAGATCAGCGAGTTGGCCGCAGCCATCGACGAGTTAGTCAAGGTGCGGGCGGAGGTGCCCGGATAACTTCCAGGCGATCCTTTTGCTGGGCGATTGTTACCTCAGGACCGGCGATAACAAACGCGTGATTGAGTTAGTGACGCCCGCGCAGCGCACGAAGCCCACTGATGCCGCGCTGAACTACATGTTGGGCACCGCACTGGTGCGCGACGGGCAGACCGCACAAGGGCAAGTGGTGATCGACCAGATCCTCAAGAATGGCGATTCGGCGGAAGCGCACATGCTCATGGGAAGCACGAAGATGTATGTAAAAGACTTCGCCGGGGCACGCGCCGACTTCGAGAAAGCGGTGCAGCTGAATCCGAACCTCCCCGATGTATACGCCTACTACGGACTATCACTGTCGGTAACCGGCGATCAGGATGGCGCACGCAAGGCCTTCACCAAAGCGTTGGAGCAGGATCCGAACAACTTCGATGCCAACTTGAGAGTGGGAATGCAATTTCGCCAGGACCAGGAATATGACGAGGCAATGAAGTACTTCACGCATGCGCTTCAGGTCCGGCCGGGTGATCCCGGCGTTCTTTACCAGATCGCATCGGTGGAAGTGGCATTGGGGAAAACCGGCGAGGCGCGGGCCCGCCTTGAGCAGTTGGTGAAGGACTCCCCGAGCTTTGAAGAGGCGCACATTACGCTGGCGACGGTCTATTACCGGGAGAAGCGCAAGGCCGATGGCGACCGCGAGAAGCACATTGCCGAGCAACTGAGTGCGGCGAAACAGGCCCAGCAGCCGGGGGCGAAGGCAGAACCTTGAGCACCGGCCGCTTTTGTAGGAGAGGCTGTCCACGCGCCATCGCGCTTGCGGCTTTGCTGTTGGCACCAGCAGTTTTTGGCGGCCCATCCCTTCAGGCGCAAAGCGATAACGCCATGGCCGTCGCCCAACACGCGCTAGCGCTACAGCAGGCGGGTGACTATGCCGGCGCTGTCGAAGCGTATCGCGCGTTCCTGAAGCTCAAACCGGATGACGTGGTCGCCCATTCCAACCTCGGGGTGTCGCTGGCGAAACTGGGGCGATATGAAGAGGCGATCCAGGAATACGAAGCGGCTGACCGCATTCTACCGGGCGATCCGCGAATCGGGTTGAATCTCGCGCTTGCCTACTCGAAGAGCGGGCGGGTTTCCGAAGCGGCTCAAGAATTGGAGAACGTTCACTCCGTTCAGCCCCAGAACCAGCAGGTGACCCTGCTGCTGGCGGATTGCCATCTGCGGCTTGGTGACGACGCCGGTGTGATCGGGCTGTTGCAACCACTCGCGACAGCCACGCCGGACGACTTGTCCGTCGCATACATGCTCGGTACCGCTCTGATTCGCCAACAGCGGGTTGCCGAAGGGCAGGTGATGCTCGATCGCATTTTGAAGAATGCCGATAGTGCGGAGAGTCGGTTCCTCTTGGGGATGCAGATGTTTGAGTCGGGAGACTATCCGGCGGCCGTGAAGCAACTGGCCAGCGCCGCGGACCTGAACCCCAGCCTGCCTGAACTGCAGTCCTATTACGGCCGCGCCTTGCTGATGACTGGCGATGCCGACGGCGCCGCCGCGGCCTTCCGGAAGGAACTGGCGAACGATCCAAACGACTACGGCGCGAACGTGGGCCTTGGTCAGATCCTGACCGTTCGAAAGAAGTATGGCGAGGCGTTGCCGTTGCTGCAGCAATCGCTTTTATTGAGGCCTCAGGCGCTGGAACCGAGGTTGGCGATGGGTGAGTACCTGATTGGCGCCGGAAAGCTGCCAGAGGCGCGCCAGCCGCTGGAAGAGGCCGTCAAGGCCGCCCCCAACTCCTTAGCCGCCCATGAGTTGCTCGCAACCGTCTACACTGGCTTGAAAATGCCGCAGGAAGCAAGCCGTGAACAGGCTCAGGTTCAACGGCTGAACGCTCAGCGGTCCAGCTTGACGCCTGGAAACTCGTCGGCAAAGGCCGGACCGAAAACCAACGATACGGCGCCCGGTTTTTCGTTGCCGGAAGCGGCATCGGGTAAGACCATCTCGCTGAGCGACTTCAAAGGAAAAAGCCCCGTCGTGCTGGTCTTCGGCAGCTATTCCTGCCCAAACTTCCGATTCGCGGCCGACGCGCTGAAGGCGCTGCACGCAAAATACGGAAGACAGACGCCATTCCTGTTGGTTTATATTCGCGAAGCACATAGCGGCGACAACTGGGAGAGCACCCGGAACACCCGGGAGGGCGTTTCGATCCAACAAGCCTCGACCATGGCCGAAAAACAAGAGCATGCCACCATGTGCACACGAAAGCTGAATCTCCTCTTCCCGGCCGTTGTAGACGGCCTTGACGGGGCAGTGGAGAATGCTTATAGCGCTTGGCCCAGTCTCGCGCTGGTGGTGGGAACTGACGGCCGAATCTTGTATACCACGCGGTTGACCGAGCTCGATTTTCACCCCAACGAACTGGAGGCCGCGCTCCAACAAGCGATCGCCTCAAGGTGAATGAGGCCCCCTTCGTCGATTGACGCCCTTGGTCGTATGCGGGAACAGCGATTCGCCGATCCTCGGCGACACAACTCTTGTAGGGTGGGTCCCCGACCCGCAATCGACGCCCCGTCGATGCTCCGAGGCGTTTAACGATTGGCCCAGCGGCTCTCGATCTTTTTCATACGCCGTTTGTGGCGCAGCCGCTGTGAGCTACCGACGCCAAGGTGCCGGACAACCAGCGTTCCTGCTCCGGTACCTTGTAGGAATAAGCATTTTATGAATTTGACCAGACGCCAACTGCTGTGGGGTGGGGCCGCATTCGGTCTGGCTTCGCGCCTCCAGTTAAAGGCGGCCGATGAACCCGCTCCATTGTTTGAAGAGATTCGAGCTTCCGCAAGCGGCATCGAATGGGTGCACGACAACGCCATGTCCGACAACCGCTACCTGCCCGAGACGCTCGGACCGGGCTGCGCCTTTCTCGACTTCGACAACGACGGCTGGACGGATATCTACCTCGTCAACAGCGGCCCTTGCGATTTCTGGAAGCCATCCAAGCCGATTCGGAACGCTCTCTACAAGAACAACCGCGACGGTACATTCACCGACGTAACCGAGAAAGCGGGCGTTGCCGGTGGAACGTTTGGCATGGGCGTCGCCGTTGGCGACTACGACAACGATGGCTGGCCGGATTTGTTCGTTACCGCCTACGGCCGCTCGATCCTCTACAAGAACAACCACGACGGCACCTTTACCGATGTGACCGCCAAGGCAGGGCTGGCAATTCACGGATGGACAACCAGCGCGGTTTGGTTCGATTACGATAACGACGGCAAACTCGACTTGTTTGTCTGCAGTTTTGTGGATTACGGCGCAGAGCATAAATTCTCTTGTGGCGACAACAAGCTCGGGCGGCACTATTACTGCATTCCTCGGATTTTTAAGGGCACGGCCAGTTTCTTGTTTCACAACAATGGAGACGGCACGTTCACGAACGTCACCGCGGGGACGGACATCGCGAAGTCGATCGGCAAGGGCCTGGGTGTGGTGGCGACCGACATCAACAACGATGGACGAATGGATCTGTTCGTCGCCAACGACACGGTGCAGAACTTCCTGTTCGTCAACCGGGGCCCGGACAAGGCAGGCAAGTGGCAATTCGAGGAAATCGCCTTGCAAGCGGAAGTTGGCTTCAGCGACAACGGGCAACCTCGCTCCGGCATGGGAGTAGACGCAGCCGATCTGAACAATGATGGCTGGGAAGATCTGTTTGTCGCCAACGTCGATCAGGAAATGTACTCGGTATACCAAAACAACAAGAACGAGAGTTTCCGGGACGTCGCGCACACCAACAACGTGGCGCAGGCGACCCGCCAGATGAGCGGTTGGGGTCTGAAGTATTTCGACTACGACAATGACGGCGCGCTCGACCTGATCCTGGCAAACGGACATCCGGACGACATGATTGAGAACTATTCGCAGCAGGTGCGCTACCGCGAACCGCTGTTGCTCTTTCATCAGGATGCTTCGGGGAAACTGCAGAACGTCAGCGAGCAGGCCGGGCCGGTGTTTCAGAGGTTGTACCCGGCGCGTGGCCTCGCGGTGGGCGATTACAACAACGATGGTGCTCCGGATGTGTTAGTGATGAACAATGGCGGTCCT
This sequence comes from uncultured Acidobacteriaceae bacterium, assembly GCA_963771305.1. GTDB lineage: Bacteria > Acidobacteriota > Terriglobia > Bryobacterales > Bryobacteraceae > CAJCIT01. The sequence continues at coordinate 188,147 of CAVYTS010000012.1, read as the reverse complement.
CCTGTTTTGCTGCGTAACAACGCGGCAAAGGGAAACAACTGGCTGGGCATCCGGTTAGAGGGGATTACTTGCAATCGTGACGCTATCGGGACGCGGCTGACCTGGAAAGCGGGCGGGAAAACGTTTCGGCGTTTGAAGAACAACGGCGGCAGCTATCTCTCGTCGCACGATCCGCGCGAGATTCTGGGCGCCGGCAAGGCCACCAAGATCGATGAGTTAGAGATTCATTGGGCTGCCCCCAGTAAGCAGGTCGATAAGTTTACGAACCTCGAGCTGAACCGCTACATTCGGATCGTGGAAGGGAAGGGTATCGTGTAGTCTGGCCCGCTGCGGCCTACTGTATACTCGCCTCTAAGACAAGGAGAGATGAAGCGATCACCAACAGGCCGACTTCTGTTAGGACTTCTTGTCACGCTTCTGGCAGTCGCTGTCTTCTCCTGGTATGTGCTGGTGCAGTTGAACGGCCTGAAGCTGCTGCAGGCGGACACGATTGATCGGAACCGGCGCGACTCACTCCAGCTTTTACGGGTCCAGAACGCGCTCAGTTCGCTAGGCCTCGCCGTGCACGATATGGTCCTTGTTGAAGAACCCTATGGTGTGCTCGCTTACAAAAACCAGTTTGAGCGAATACGCACCGACCTGGACGATGCGATCCAACGGGAAGCCAAGCTTTCGCCCGAAACGCGACTTCCCGAACAGCAGCAACGTCTTCAAACTTCCATCAAACAGTTCTGGCAGACGGCGGACCAGGTATTCCAGTTGGCCGCGAGTTCTGAGGAGAAGGCGGCGCTGCAACTGGCCGGTACACAGTTACTCGCCCAGCAGGCGAGCCTCGCGGCGCTCACTTCGCGGCTGCTGACCAAGAATAATGAGGCGGAAGAACAGGCGGCGGCCAAGGTTGCTGCCATTTATTCAGGCGTAGAGCGAAACGTCTACGCGTTTCTGACCGCGATGCTGGTGACCATTGTCGTCACCAGCCTCTATGTCATCTATTCCAATCGCCGCCTTTTTGAAAAGATCGAGACCATGTCCCGCCAACGCCGGGTGCTGGCGGCCAGGCTGATCGCGGTCCAGGAGGAGGTGCTGAAGTCCGTTTCCCGTGAATTGCACGACGAATTCGGACAGATACTCACCGCGGTCGGAGCGATGCTGGCTCGCGCCGAGCGCAAAGGATTGCCACCGGACTCGCCGTTCCGTACCGAGTTGAGCGAAGTGCGGGAGATTACCCAAGCCACGCTGGAGAAGATGCGCAGCCTCTCGCAGATGCTGCACCCGGCGGTATTGGATGACTATGGGTTGGTGAAGGCCCTGGAGTGGTATGTCGGGCTCTTCCAGAAGCAAACCGGCATCAAGGCCCAGGTTGAAGTGGTTGGCGAGCCGATGCGAATAACGGGTCAGCCGGCGATTCATTGTTTCCGGATCGTCCAGGAGGCGCTGAATAATGCTGCGAAGCACTCCAAGACCAAGACGGCCGAGGTCACTACGACCTTTCATGCCGATACCCTGATGCTGAAAGTCCGCGATCATGGTATTGGTATTGTGCAGGATCAGAAGCCTAAGAAACCGGGCTTGGGGCTCATCGCGATGCAAGAGCGGGCTGAGCTCATGAGCGGAACACTGAAGGTTCGGCCTGAGCCGGACGGTGGAACAACGGTTACGCTAACGATTCCCCTATCGCAACCTGACTCTTCGGGGGATACTGAACTAACGCCACAGGAGGCGGCTAGTCCTCACTCATGATCGACGAAATTACAGTCTTACTCGCGGATGACCACGCGCTGGTCCGCCGCGGCTTCCGACGGATCCTCGAGGACGACGAGTTCATCAAGGTCGTCGGAGAAGCCAGCAATGGGATCGAGGCCATCGCCATGGCCCAGCAACTCAAGCCACGGGTGGTTGTGATGGACCTTTCCATGCCCGAGTTGGACGGCGTGCAGGCAACCCGCGAGATCGTAAAGAATGTCCAAGGCACAAGCGTCCTGATTCTCAGTATGCATGCCGACGACAATTACGTTCGGAATGCGTTGGACGCAGGCGCGAAGGGGTACCTGCTGAAGAATGCGATTGACGTGGATCTGGTAGGAGCCATCAAGGCCGTCGCCCAGGGCCGCCGCTACATCGGTTCGGGACTGAAATATGTGGCTGGCGAACAAGACGACGAACTCGACCGGCTCACCGCCCGCGAAAAGCAGGTTTTGCAACTCATTGCGCAAGGCAAGTCGAACAAGGAGATCGCTGCGTTGTTGGAGTTGAGTGTCAATACGGTCTCGGTGCATCGCGCCAACCTGATGGAGAAGATGAACATCCACCGTACGGCGGAGTTGGTGTTGTTCGCCATCCGTAAAGGGCTGGTGGCGCCGCAATAGGGTGGCTTGTTGTCTCTGGCAGAGTTTCGCCGCATGCGCTCCCCCAATGTCTACGCGCTTCAGGACAGAGTTGCGGACAGCCCCAACGTCCCCGGATCCAGCACAGAACCGCGAGCGTCAGCGAGCGGATACACGACAAGGCCGACCGGTACAGGCGCCTCCGTCCCAAAGCGATCACGAAGTCCACTCTTGTCAACCAAATCCCAGTCGCCCTGTGGACAGAGCGAGCCTGTCCCAAGATTCAGTACAGTCGACTCGTCACTCTTCCCTGGAGTTTTCACACAGACTCGTCAGCGAGCGGACCCACGACAAGGCCGACCGGTACAGGCGCCTCTGTCCCAAGGCGATCACGAAATCCACTCTTGTCAACCCAATCCCAGTCGCCGTGTGGACAGAGCGAGCTTGTCCCAAGATTCAGTACAGTCGACTTGTCACTCAGTCCCGGAGTTTTCACACAGATTCGTCAGGGAGCGGTTGCCCGGAATCCCACAAACTCCTCGGTTCCGGCCATGCCCGGTTATGGTGGAGCGGTTTCAAAGCGAACTATGAGGCGACGGGATTTCTTACGAGCCTCCGCTGGGGCCTCACTTCTCGCTGGCCTGCAAATGCCACCATCACTCCAGGCGGCCGTTTCCGGCCCCGGTTTCCGCTTCACCGACGTGACGCGCGCGGCCGGCTTAAGTTTCCAGCACCACAGTGGCGCGTTCGGCAAGAAATATCTGCCGGAAACGCTCGGGCCAGGCTGTGCCTTCCTTGATTACGATAACGACGGTTGGCAGGACATCCTGTTCGTTGACGGCAGTTCCTGGCCGGGCCACGCGATAGCAGCCCCCAACAACGCGCTCCGCCTTTTCCGCAACAATCGCAACGGCACCTTTACCGACGTCACAAAAGCGGCCGGCCTCGACATTGAAATGTACGGCCTCGGGGTTGCCATAGCCGACTACAATAACGACGGGTTCGTCGACCTTTATGTGACGGGCGTTGGGCAAAATCGACTCCTGCGGAATACAGGCCACGGGACGTTTGTCGACGTCACCAAGCAAAGCGGACTGATTGACCGCCTCGGTTTTTCCACCTCCGCTCTCTGGTTCGACTACGACCGCGACGGACTGCTCGACCTGTTCGTTTGCAATTACGTGCGCTGGTCGCCCGAAGGCGATGTCTGGTGCAGTGCCGATGGCAAGCAGAAGTCCTACTGCACCCCGGAGGCGTATCACGGCACCACGTGTTGGCTCTTCCGGAATCGCGGGAACGGCACATTTGAAGATGTGACGGCCCGGGCAGGATTGTTTGACAACAGTTCCAAGTCGCTGGGGGTTGCGCTGCTCGATGTCGACAACGATGGCTGGATGGACTTGTTTGTCGCGAATGATACCCAGCCCAATAAGCTGTATCGCAACAAACGCGACGGCACGTTTCAGGAGATTGCCGTGCGTGCCGGTGTCGCGTTTAGCGAGGACGGCAAGGCCAGGGGCGGCATGGGTGTGGATGTGGCCGACCTCGACAACACCGGTTCCTCAAGCGTCGTCGTGACCAATTTCGAGCGCGAGATGTTGGCGCTCTATAAGAGTTCAGGCGATGGGCTGTTCACCGACTTAGCTCCCGGCAATAGCCTCGGGCGGGCGACGCGTAAAACGCTGGGCTTCGGCTGCTTCTTCTTTGATGCTAACCTGGACGGCAACCTGGATCTGCTGGTCGTCAACGGGCATATTGACGACATGATGCAGAAAGTCACCGACACGCCTTATGCGCAGCCGCCGCAGTTGTTCTTGAACAACGGAGCCGGCCAGATGGAAGAAGTTGCCGACGAAGTGGGCGGCGGTTTTGCCAATCCGAAAATCGGCCGCGGCGCGGCGTATGGCGATTTTGACCAGGACGGCGACCTGGACGTTCTGATGACCACCAACAACGGGCCAGCATATCTTTACCGGAACGAGGTCCTGAATGGCAACCACAGCCTGCGCCTCCGGCTCGTCGGAACCAAATCGAACCGCAGCGCCATAGGGGCGAAAGTGAGAGTCTGGTACGCGGACCGCCGCGAATCGCGAATGGTCAAAAGTGGTTCGAGTTATTTATCGCAGTCCGAACTACCGGTGACGTTTGGTACAGCCCGCATTGATCGGGTGGATCGGGTTGTCGTGGACTGGCCTAGCGGACTCGTCCAGGAATTCAAGAACATCAAGTCAGGCCGGGCCTACGTGATCACCGAGCAACAGGGGATTAAGGAAGGCTACTGAGCCCGGTTTGCCGGCTCCCGGCCTGCAATCGACGCCTCGTCGATTTTGCCTCTACTGTGAGATCTCCTGCGAATGTTTCGTACTGCTTCTACGTCGCCCCATAGGGTACGTTCCGTCACCTTGTTTCGGAGTAGCGTTTCAGGATCACCGGCAGGTTCTGCGAAAAGGCCGAGCGCGCCATCACCATGTCACAGCCCTTGTCCTGAGCGGCCTGTTTCAATTCGGCCTGCACATGCGACACGTATCCAAGCAGGTTGATCTTCCTGGTCGTAACATCCGCCTTGAGCCGATCGATCACCTGGAGTGTATCGATATTGTTCGAGTTTAGATCCAGGATGATGACGGCCGGGTCCAACTGGGCCTGGGCCAAGGCGTCTTCTTCGGTCTTCACGAAGATTGTTTCCAGACCCACCCGCTTTGCGGCTTCCTGGATCTTCACGATGAACATCAGGTCGCTTAATATCGCGACGACTTTTTTCTTTTGAACTGCCATTTTTCTCGATCGCGTACCAGCGTCCCTATGCGGGCATTGACCGACGGAATACGGCTGACTTTTCCGTCATCCGAAAGGGAGCCCTGCGGGGACTCTGGTACGTCAAATTTCTAAATTAGTCCAGCACTTGCTAGAGCGGACGCTCTGCCGGAGTTGCTGGATGTAAGGTCGGACACCTCAAGTGTAGCCTACCTTCATTCATGCCTCGAAAAAGGAGACACCAAATCGAGCCGGAATTCATCAAATCGTGAGTTTTGAGCGATACTGTGGAAACTATGGCCGACGCTAATCCGTTCCAAGATCCCCTGCGCTTTGAGCGCCGCGTTCCCGCCTGTGCAATCGTAATTTTTGGCGCGAATGGCGACTTGACCAAGAGAAAGCTGCTGCCGGCGCTGTACAGGTTGGCGTATGAGCGGCGGATCCCACAGACCTTTGCGGTCATCGGCAACTCCCGGACGGCGATGTCCGACGACGACTTCCGCGACAAAATGAAGGAAGCGGTTCAGAAATTTCTCGAGGATTCCCCCTTCGACGAATCCATTTGGGAGAGCTTCGCCAAGGGACTCTACTACGTGGCGGGCGATCTACAGGATCCGCAATGTTACCAGTCGATTGCCAAGCGGCTGTGTGATGTTGAGCAGCAACATCAAACCAGCGGTAACGTCCTGTTCTATCTCTCCACCCAGCCCAGCTACTACGCTTCGGTTGTAAAGCAGTTAGGCGCGGCCAATCTCCAACACGGTAAGGGCTGGCGCCGGGTCATCATTGAGAAGCCCTTTGGTCATGACTTGGCCAGCGCCCGTGACCTCAATAAGGAGATCAGCGAGATTTTTCAGGAACCGCAAATCTACCGCATCGATCATTACCTTGGCAAAGAGACGGTGCAGAACATTCTGGCCTTTCGCTTCGGCAATGGAATCTTCGAACCGCTCTGGAACCGCCGGTACATCAACCATGTCCAAATCACCGCGGCCGAATCCATTGGGGTCGAGGGTCGGGGCGCCTATTACCAGGAAGCCGGTGCACTCCGTGACATGATCCAGAACCATCTCCTGCAAGTCATGGCGACGGTCAGCATGGAGCCGCCCAGCACATACGATGCGGACAACGTCCGGGACGAGCGAGCCAAGCTGCTCCGTTCCGTACGCGTCATAAAGCATGAAGAAGTACCGCTCTACGCTGTCTCCGGCCAGTATGGCCCGGCACACGTCGGTGGCGCCGAGTTGCCGGGCTTCCGGCAGGAGCCGGGCGTCAAGCCCGACGCTCAGACCGACACCTACGCCGCCGGTACGTTCTTTATAGACAATTGGCGCTGGGCAGGCATCCCGTTCTACATCCGAACCGGAAAACGCCTGCCAAAGCGCGTCACCGACATTGCCATTCAGTTCAACGCGCCGCCGCTGGCGTTGTTCAAGCAGGACACCAAGTCCGGGTTGATGGCGCCGCGGCCCAATCTGCTGATCTTGCGTATCCAGCCTGAAGAAGGCATCTCGCTACGCTTTCTTTCCAAGAGTCCCGGTAGCGGTATGAAAGTGCGCCCTGTCTCCATGGACTTCAACTACGGATCAAGCTTCGGTGAGCGGTCTCCCACGGCCTACGAGACACTGTTGGTAGACGCCCTTACCGGCGATGCTACGCTCTACACGCGGCAGGATATGGTGGAAGCGAACTGGCAAATCGTCCAACCCATCCTGGATATCTGGGCGAATCAAAAATTTGAGTTTCCCAACTACGATGCCGGCACTTGGGGACCCAAGGCGTCGGACGAAATGCTGGCGCGCCAAGGCCATGTTTGGAGGGTGCCATGAGTTCTACACTGGTCAACACAGTTCTTCCCGAGAAGATCCTCAAGGATCTGGGGAACCTCTGGACTTCGCTCGGAGAGGACGAAAAAAAGCAGGGTAAGCCGACCGTTTTGCGCGCTTGCGCCATGACCTTGATCGTCGTCACCGACGACGAAGATGAAGATGCCCTGGCGGCATCTCAGACCTTGGTCGATTTGATGCATACTCATCCCAGTCGCGCCATAGTCATTCGCGTGGCGGCTGCGCCCGAAAGCGGACTTTCGGCCCAGGTTCTAGCCCAGTGCTGGAAGCCCTTCGGCAAGGCCCAACAAATCTGCTCCGAGCAGATCGAAATTCAGGCTACACCCGACCGTTGGCCCGATATCAACCCCATCATCCTGGGAATTATGGTGCCCGATCTGCCGGTTGTGGTCTGGTGTCGTCAGAAATCGGCTCTGCGGCGTGACGGGAATGCAGCGCGGCCCGAAGGTCTGGAATCGCTCTTCGCGTTGGCGACTAAGGTCATTTTCGACACGCGCGGCCCGAACCCTCCCGAGGCGATTGGCGGCCTTCGATCTTGGCAGAATGGTGGCCGCATCGCCGCGGACTTGCAATGGACGCGGCTGACACCGTGGCGCGAAGCGATTGCCGGCGCCTTTGACGATCCTCAGCTGATGTCTCAGCGGGCGAGTTTTCAGACCGTCGAGATTGTTCATTCTGAGCCGACTCCACCCTCCTCGGCGCTGTATCTCGCAGGCTGGCTTCGCCACGGCCTGAATGCGGGCGTCTCCTTTTCCCAGCGAAAAGGCTTCGGAACCGGACTGCAGCGCGTCGCGCTCCTGGGCCCAAGCGCTAACATCGAACTGGAGCGCGTTGGGCCGACCTGCGCGGAGTTGCGGGCAGGTAGCCTCCGCCAGACTTTCGCACTCTCGACGTTCTCTCTCTACACAGCCATGAACGAAGAGCTGAATATTCTTGGACCGGATGAGCAGTTTCGTGCCGCCTTTGAGCAGGCACAAGCCTTTCTGCCAGCTGCAAACCGATAAGCTCAAGCGTGGCCGGTCTCCTGAGACACACCCGTTGGCGCCTCCCGCTGGCCGTGATGATCGTGTTGTGCGGGGGATGCTCGCCTGAGCCCGCTCCGCCTGCCAAGCCGGCCCTGGCCAGCCCAGATCGACCTGCGGCTCGGCCCGTCAACCGGCTCCTATTTGGGGGCGACGTGATGTTGTGTCGCGACGTTGGCCGCCGCATCCGTGAGACCAAGGATCCGGCGCACCCCTTTTCGAAGATTGCTCCCTTCCTCTCCGCGGCAGATTTGACGTTTGTCAATCTGGAATCCCCCTTCGCCGACCAAGGACCGCGCGGCGAAGAGGGGCTCATCTTCCGGGCGCGGCCTGAGACAATCGCTGGCTTGGTTCTGGCCGGCGTGGATGTAGCGAGTACTGCTAATAACCACACCCGGGACTGTGGCGATCACGGCGTACTGTACACCATCGACTGGCTCAGGCAGCACCAGATCGAGCCTGTCGGCACTGGCGAGACGTCGGAGCAAGCGCACGCTGGCGTGGTGTTGGAACGGCATGGCATTCGCTTTGGCTTTCTCGCTTACACCTTCGATCAAAGCAATGGCAACTGGCGCGACGTCGACTGGCGCGTGGCCATGCTTGATATCCCGACCATGCAGCAGGATGTGGCAGCACTGTTGAAGAAGGCCGATGTCGTAATTGTCTCCATGCACAATGGCGGTGAATACCAACCCAAACCGAACCAGATGCAAGTTGAGTTGGCACACGCCGCCGTTGATGCCGGCGCCACCCTCGTAATCGGTCATCATCCGCACGTCACCCAGCCCATGGAGCATTACGGGCGCGGCGTCATCTTCTACTCGCTGGGAAACCTCGTCTTCGATCAATTCCAACGCGTAGAAACCCAGCATGGCGAGATCGCGGAGGTAGTATTCGCCGGCAAGGACATAACCCGCTCGGGTGTCATTCCTATCAGCATCACAAGAGATGGACCGGAAGTGGAACTGCGTCGAATTGTGCCTCCGACTTTACCCGCCAAAAGCCAAAAGCCGGTTACTCCTCCGGAGAAGCAACCGGCTTTGCCGGCACGTACCCAGCAAGACTAGTTCGCGAGGTGCTTTCTTTTGCGGATGAGCTCGCTCAAGCCAAGCAAACCGCCGCCCATTAACCAAAGCGTCGATCCCTCGGCGTCGCCGATTGGTCATCGCCCCCGCTGGGCTGCATGGGAAGATCAGCTATGTTCGCTGTCCCCCAAGACACGTCCCAAAGGCCTGTCCCGCTGGAGGACGAATCAATCTCCACGGAGATGATTTGGAGAGGCGATGTAAATGTGACGGAGTCTGCCCCCGACCCAAAGCTGAGGGGGCCCGTTGTTACCGTACTGCCGTCCGATAACGTGACCGTCACGGGGGGGAGTTCCTATCAGTCCAAGCTCAAGGCCCCGTAAGAACCGGCAAACTTGGCATCGTAATAACGATCGGAACCGCAGTGCCACCGGTGTCCACATACCCATATGGAGGAGTATTGACAGAGCCAGTGTAGCCCGTGATGTTAAAGGTTTGGCCGCCCGCAGTGAAGGTTGGAGTGCCGTAAAATCCGCTGGCTTCTCCTAAGACTCCACCGACGAGTGTGGCCGCCCAACCCGCATAGACTGATGACGTTTGGCCGAGGGAATACCCGACATTATCCAAATTGTTGCTGCTGGTGAGTGTCGATGCGGCGGCGGGGCCCCCCAGGCAGAGAATTCCAAGCGACAAGACAAGAATAGACAGCTGCTTCCGAAGCATCAAAGAGTACCTCCTGAAATTGTTAGCGTTAACAATCAGGAAGTACCGGCAGTAATGGAAACTTCTGGATCAGATGTACCCGTTAGCCCTTACTAGTCCGTGAGGGGGATGAGTCTCACAGAAAAATCGGAGAGCTTCGCACAGGTTTCAGCCGCGCCTAAGATGACCACAGAACCGCGCGTCCGAGTTTGTGTGAAAGGCTCAGCACCGAACCGCGAGCGTTAGTGTCTGTATGAAAACTCCAGCACCGAACCGCGAGCGTCAGCGAGCGGACCCACGACAAGGCCGACCGGGCCAGGCGCCTCTGTCCCAAGGCGATCACGAAATCCACTCTTGTCAACCTAAGGCTATTCGCCGGGCGCACACCACCAGAATGAAACTTTGTTGGATGCCCTGATTTTTTTGGTTTATCTTACGGCCATATTAGCCGTAATATAAAGACATGCCCACTTCTTCTCCTCCTGAGGCGCCGCCCCGGGTTCGTCAACTAGCGACCGAGTTAGCCGATGCCAATCCGATGCGCCGCGGCTCGCTCTCTGAACGCACGATCAAATGCGGCAAGCCGGGTTGCGCCTGTGCTCAAGACCCCAAAGCTCGTCACGGTCCGTATTACAGCCTCACCCGTGCGGTGGGAGGCAAGACACGCTCGCGCTTCCTCACCGCCGATCAGGCCGGTATAGTCCGGCAGCAGCTGGATGTCGGTCGTGAATTTCGTACCCGTGTGGACGATTATTGGGATGCCTGCGAAGAATGGGCAGACAGTCAGCTGGCGCATGTCTCAGCCTCCTCCGGAGAGGCCAAAAAAAGGGGCTCCAGGAGAATCTCCAAAACGAAATCGTCCAGGAAATCGAAACCCTCTTAGGTCCGCACGCGGTTGCCGATCTCGATTTCGAAGCCGTGGAGATGGCGGCGCGGCGCCAGGCTCTCCGGCTGGCCGCGCGAGCGCTGGAACAACGGCTGAACGCTGATACTTCCGATCACGCCGGACCGGAACTGCCATGCTCCTGCGGAGAACCGGCCCGGTATCGGGGCCGTCACGAGAAGACGTTCGAGAGCGTGCTGGGGCCTCTGCGGCTGGAGCGGGCCTACTATCACTGCACCCGGTGCCAGGCCGGCTTCTGCCCGCGCGACCGCGTGCTGCGGCTGGAGTTGTTTTCGCTCACACCCGGGGTTCTGCGCATGACAGGCAGTACGGCGGCGCTGGTGAGCTTCGAGGAGAGCAGCGCCTTACTGCACGAGTTGGCAGGAGTGGAGGTCAGTGTCAGCCAGGTGCAGCGAGCCGCCGAATCGCTGGGCGCAGAAATTGCTGCCGACGAACGCGTCTGCGTGGAAAGAATGGCCCAGCCAGCTCCCACCATGTACCTGGGGATGGATGGCACCGGCGTGCCGATGCGCCCCTCGGAAGTCGCCGGACGCGCCGGCAAACAGCCGGATGGCTCCGCACGAACCCGCGAGGCCAAAGTCGTCACGGTGTGGAGCGCAGAATCGCGGGATGAGGAGGACAAGCCGATGCGGGACCCGGGATCGATCACTTATTCAGCCGCTATCGAAAGCGCCGCCGCTCCGGACACCAGCCTCAAACGATCCGACCTCGCCGAGCGTGTCTTGCGGGAAGCCACGCGGCGAGGATTCACGGAAGCACCCAGATACGCGGTGTTGGGCGATGGCTCGGCCTGGATCTGGAATACCACGAATGAACTGTTTCCACACGCCATTCAGATCCTTGACCGGTTCCACGTCAAACAGACCCTGCACCGCACTGCTCAGTCGATCTTCGGGGTCACCGGCGACGAAGCCACAGCATGGGCAACGGCGCGCTGCACAGAACTGGATGAGGGAAAGTTGCAGGCCGTTGTCCACGCACTCCGTCCCTATGCTATTTCTTTCGCCGAAGCGGCCAAATGCATGCTCTACATCATCCGCAATCGCGCCCGCATGCGATACCCGAAGTTTCATGCACAGGGTTTATGCACCTCCACCGGCGTTCTGGAGGCTGGCTGCAAAGTTCTGATCGGAACACGACTCAAGCGGTCCGGCATGCACTGGAGTGTCTCCGGAGCCAACAACATCATCGCTCTGCGCTGTTCCAAACTCAGTGGACGCTTCGAGGACTTCTGGGAACGTCGTTCAATTCCGATCGAGCCTGCCGCGTGACTTCACTTCATAAATCTGATGTGCACCCCTATTCGCCGCGTGGACAGAGCGAGCCTGTCCCAAGGTGCAGCACAGTCGACTCGTCACTCTGTCCCGGCGTTTTTACACAGACACGTCAGCAAGCGGTTTCAGGCCCTCAATCAACCTTCGATCGTATAATCTCAAGCATCCATGCAGCGTTTTCTCTGGCTCTTCTCTACTTTCTTGTTCGGCTTCTCGCATGTCTGTGCCGCTGATCTCGATCCGGCCACGCGCCGGCTGTCACGCGACGTCTTCAAGCAGTTGATTGAAATCAACACCACTGATTCGGTTGGCAACAATACCACTGCCGCGCAGGCGATGGCGAAGCGTTTGCTCGACGCAGGCTTTCCGGCGGCCGACGTGGTTGTTCTAGGACCGAATGAGCGCAAAGGCAACATGGTGGCACGCCTGCGCGGAACGGGCACCGGCGGCCATAAGCCGACTCTCATTATTGGCCACCTCGATGTTGTCGAGGCACGCCGCTCCGACTGGACCACCGATCCCTTCGAGTTTGTGGAAAAGGACGGTTACTTCTATGGCCGCGGTACGCAGGACATGAAAGTTAGTGATGCTATCGCCGTTACGACCTTCATCCGCTTCAAGCAGGAAGGCTACCGTCCCGACCGCGACATCATCCTCGCCCTCACCTCCGACGAAGAAGGAGGCAACTTTAATGGCGTCGACTGGCTGTTGAAGAATCATCGCGACCTGATCGACGCCGAATTCGTTCTGAACGCAGATTCCGGCGGCGTCTACACCGACAACGGTAAGCCCGTGGATGTGGAGATGGAGGCCACCGAGAAGCTCTACGCCGATTTCCAGGTGATGGCGACCAATCCCGGCGGGCACAGTTCATTGCCAACCCCCGATAATGCCATCTACCACGTGGCCGACGCCCTGAGCCGCCTGGAACGTTCTCCGTTCCCGTTCGAACTGAACACCGTGACCCGCGCCTGGCTCGAACGAATGGCTAAGGTCGAGAGTCCCGAACGCGCTGCCGATATCCGGGCTGTTCTCAAGACGCCTCCCGACGCAAACGCCATTGCGCGGCTCTCTGCCGACCCGCGTTACAACTCCACGGTGCGCACCACGTGTGTGGCTACTCGCTTCGATGCCGGCCACGCCAACAACGCCCTCCCTCAGAAGGCGCAGGCCAATGTGAACTGCCGGATCCTGCCTGGTCACTCGCCGGAGTCCGTGCGACGCCAACTCATTCAGGTCTTCAACGACGCCAAACTCACCGTCCGCTACAAGGACATCAATGGCGAGTTTGTCGACCAGGCGCCGGATACCAAATCCTTTGCGCCGCCTCCGCTGCGCCCCGATGTACTGAAACCTCTGGAGCAAATTGCAGCCGCGATGTGGCCGGGTGCGCCGGTTCTGCCCGAAATGGAAACAGGAGCGTCCGACAGCAAATACACTATGGAAGCCGGTATTCCCAGCTACGGAGTGAACGGCGTAGCGATTGATCGCGACGACATCCGCGCGCATGGCCAGGATGAGCGCGTTCGAGTAAGTTCCTATTACGACGGCGTCGAGTTCTACTATCGCTATCTAAAGGCTCTTACCTCCAGCCGCCCGTAAGTCTGCTGGTAAAATGGGCTTTTGTTGATGCCGAGGACGTTACGAGCCGGCACCTAGAGACGGGAACCGCCATCCCGCAAGCTTGGAGAACCCCGATGTTCACGAAACTGACGTTCGCCGACTCGAGACCGTCAAAGTTGATACTTCCGCAGCCAGGGAATGCTTGTAGCCGGGTTGTGGCGGTGCTTTGTGTTGGCCTGATGTTCGCCGGCTCGCTTCCTTTGCTGGCCTTCCAGGATCAGCAGGCTCAGCAAGCGCCACCGCCCGCTGCCAACGCACCTCTCTTAAATCCGCAACAACTCGATAGCATGGTGTCTCCCATCGCGCTGTTCGCCGACCCGCTGGTCGCGCAGATCCTGGCCGCATCCACCTACCCGCTCGAAATCGTGGAGGCGAATCGCTGGTTGCAAGCCAACGGTAGTTTGCAGGGTACCGCGTTAACAGACGCCGCGCGGCAGCAAAACTGGGATCCCAGCGTCCAAGCACTGGTAGTGTTTCCCTCCGTTCTCGAAATGCTGGATAAGAACCTGCGCTGGACCACTGACCTCGGCAACGCCTTTCTCGCGCAGGAACAGGATGTCATGGATGCCATCCAGCGCCAGCGTCAGGCCGCGCAGGCTTCCGGCAAGTTAGCCTCAAGCCCTCAGCAAGAAGTGCAGCAAACCACCGACAACGGCCAGAACGTGATCGTTATTCAGCCCACCAATCCCCAGGTCATCTATGTGCCTGTCTATAATCCCGTCACGATTTGGGGTCCGTATTACTACAATCCGTGGGGACCGTTCTGGAATCCGCCGCCCCCGCCCGGCGCCATCTACGGCGCGGCCTTTTTTTCGTTCTGGATCGGGTTCGGCGTTGGTAGCTACTTCAACCACTGGGGTGGTTGGAACAGCTGGGGTTGGGGTTGCGGCTGGGGCCATCGCTCGGTCACAATCAACAACAATTTCTATATCCGCAATAATTACCGCACTCCCACGCCGTACTACCGGAATGGTTCCAGCAACTGGGTGCACAATCCGGCGCACCGTGTCGGGGTTCCCTATCCCAGCCGGGATGTGGCCAACCGCTATCCTGGCGCGGGCAACCGTCCCTCGACGCTTCCGGCCAACCGGCCCGGAGGCGGCAACTATCAGCCTGGCAACCGTCCCGGGAACGTTCCGTCCACGCGGCCCGTGACTGGTAATCAGCCATCCACGCGGCCTTCCCCCGGTACCATGCCCTCCAACCGGCCCAGCACCATGCCGGCTACTCGCCCCACCGGTCCGGACATGAGCCGCGACAAAACCGCCTGGGGAACCGTGAACAGCAGTGGTGGCCGCGCCCGCATTGAGTCAGACCGGGGCTACTCCAGTCTTGGCAACCGCGCCCCGAGTGCGCCACAATCGCGGCCTGCGCCGCAGTCCAGGCCTGCCCCGCAATCGAGGCCCGCTCCCTCGGGCGGTTCCCGGAAGAAATAAGGATTGAGGACACAGAAGATGAGACTACATCGAATTGTTACTCTAGCCGGCGTCGCGCTGCTTCTCTCGTTGTCTGCTTCAGTTCTCACCGCGCAAAAAGCAACGGCCCCGGAGACTTTTCCTTCAGCGGACGCAGCCGCGCAAGCACTTCTCACGGCTGAGGAGCAGAACAACGTTGCCGACTTAAACAAAATTTTCGGATCTGATGCGGCAGAGATCATTTCTTCCGGCGACGGAGTCCAGGATACCCGCCGCCGCGAACGCTTCGTGGCGCGAACGAAGGAGGGATTCAAGGTGATTCCCGACCCCGCCGACGTCCGCCATTACCTGATAGCGGTCGGCGCGGACGAGTGGCCCTTGCCGATACCCATTGTCAAGACAGACAGCGGCTACCGGTTCGATCCCGCCGAAGCGAAAGTGGAGATCCTCGCTCGCCGCGTGGGCCGCAATGAACTGGCCACCCTCGACACGCTTCGCATTCTCGTCGATGCCGAGCGCGAATACGGGTACAGCGACGTCACACAGAACGGCATGCGCGATTATGCCCAGAAGTTCATCAGCACCCCTGGTAAACATGATGGTCTTTATTGGGAAGCAAAACCCGGCGAGCCTGAAAGCCCGCTCGGCGGCTTCTATCAGCAGCAAGCCGAGCAAGGCTACGACCTGTTCAGCCAGGACAAACCCTCGCCGTATCACGGCTACATCTTTCGTATTTTGAAAGCGCAGGGCCCAGACGCCGTGGGTGGTGACCGCAATTACGTTGTGCGCGGCGACATGATCGGCGGCTTCGCCTTTGTCGCTTACCCTACCGACTACGGCGTGAGCGGCGTGAAGACCTTCATCGTGAACTACGATGGCGTTGTCTTCGAGAAGGACCTGGGTTCAAACACCAAGGCCCTTGCTACAACGATGACGACCTTTAATCCCGACCGCACCTGGACCCGATCCCCCGAAGAAGAAACGTCAACCCAGTAATTGCCGGTCAGCGCTTATAAACCACGCCGCCCTTCATGACAAACGAAACCTTCTTGAGCGCAGAGATGTCCTCGAGTGGGTTTCCGGGCACGGCTATGATGTCCGCCCAATAGCCTGCTTTCAGCGAGCCAATCTGGCCTTGCCAGCCCAGCAGTTTCGCGCCGTTCAGCGTTCCGGCTTGTATCGATGCCAGCGGCGTCATGCCGTACTTCACCATCATTTCGAACTCGCGGGCCTGCGTGCCGTGGGGAAACGGCCCCACATCCGAGCCCATCGCCACCGGCACGCCCGCCGCCACTTGTTTGCGAAACTCCTGAGCGTGGTAGGCCAGCGTTTGATGTTGGCGCTCAGAGGCCGCTGCGGAGGCAGCGTGGTCGGCGAAGTATTCCGAAATCGTGAATGTGGGCACCACGAAGATCTGCTTCTCTCGCATGATCCGCATGGCCTCATCGCTCAGTTGGTCGCCATGGTCGATCGACGCCACGCCGGCCTGGGCCGCATACAGCGTTCCCGGCTCGCCGGTCGCATGCACGGCAACCCGCTTACCCACCCGTGCCGCCTCGGTCACTGCGGCGAGCAACTCCGGCTCTGTGTACTGATACGGCGTGGAGAACTTGCCGTCGCGAAATGAGTCGCGTCCCGTCTCGTAGATCTTGATGAAGTCCGCACCTTCTTTGAACTGCTGCCGGATCACCGTCACCAGTTCGGTGGCATTGTTGGCGTAGGTGGCGTTCGAGAGCACGTGCTGCTCGGGGTTGTAGCGTGTCGCGTCTTCGTGCCCGCCTAGTATGTCGACTGCGTTCCCGCTGATTCGCAGACGCGGCCCTGGGAACAGCCCCTGGTTGATCGCGTTCCGCACGGCCGTATCGGCTGAACCGGCGCCTTCGGTGCCCATGTCGCGTTCAGCCGTGAACCCGGCCAGCAGGTCGTCCTTCGCCGCAGCAACGGCGATCAGCGTGCGCTGTGGAACGGATTCTTCCACCGTTTGCAGGTCCTCGGCGCCCGGATGAAGAAACAGGTGGACATGCGCGTCGATGAGCCCGGGCAGCAGCGTCTTGTCGCCGAGGTCGATGACCTCCGCGCCCGCCGGATGCGTCACCGCCGAACCCACCTCGACGATGCGTTCGCCTTGAACGAGGATTTCCCCCGGCGTCAGTATCGTGCCAGTCTCGACATCCAGTAGGCGCGCGGCATGGAGGACGATTGGGTGGGTCGCTTCGACTGCCGGTTGAGCGAGCGCACCGGCCGTCAACATACTAAGAACGACCGCGCCGTGGAGCGCGGAGAAACAAATCGATTTCTTCATTGGCCGCGATAGTAGCACGTGGCGGCCACCGCACTCCAACTGCTCGACGCCTTCCTCGGGGGCATATCCCGTTTCACCATATGCGGCGGATGCCGTAGCTATCGAATAGAACTTCATTGCTTACGATCGGCATGTTTTCCGCTTGAGCCTGGGCGATAAGCATACGGTCAAAGGGATCTCTGTGTGGACCGGGGAGGAGACCCGCTCGAATGGCATGGTCGGCCGAGATCGCGAGCGTCTGGAATCCTTCTCGATCGAGGTGCGCAAGGAAGTTAGCCACCAAATCGGCGGCGGTGGATAACTTTCCGAGGCGTACCTTGGTCGCAATCTCCCAAGCGGTTGCTGCACTCACAAAGATGGCGTTGTTCGTCGTTGCGATGATCTTCCGGGCGGCCTTCGTCAGTTCGGGATCGTCGGCAAACCACCAAAGGAGCGCATGGGTGTCGAGGAGCGCTTGCATAAGTTGGCTACTCCCAATCGGCCAACTCATTGGCTGGCAAATCCTCAAAAAACTCGCGCCCGACTAGCAGCTTGCCCTTCAGCGAGCCCGGTAGTCGTTGGCCCTTCACCTCGCCAACGGGAACAAGCCGTGCGACGGGTTTTGAACCGCGCGCGATGATGACCTCTTCTCCGTTTGAAGCTTTCTGCAGCAACCGGGAGAGATTCGTCTTTGCCTGGTGGATGGTCACGACATTCGTTTTCATGGCATTAGCTAATCTAGTTTAGCTAACCAAAATCCCTTGCGCAACGTGGTAGGCGGGGATGTGTCCGGTTGCAACCAAATTGTGGGAAACTCTCGGAATGAAGAATCTCTTTGAACCAACGACCGTGGAAGAAGTGAAGTTGCGGATGGCGCAGCTACGGCTGGACAGCCAGCGCGTGTGGGGCAAGATGAATCCAGCGCAGGCGCTGGCGCATTGCTCCGGCGGGATGCAGATGGCGGTGGGGGACAATAACCCGCCGCGAGCATTGATTGGACGACTGGTGGGGTGGTGGGCGAAGAAGTCGATGTTGGTGAATGAGAAGCCGCTGCCCCGCAATTCCCCGACGGACAAGAGCCTGGTGGTGAGCGATGAACGGGACCTCACGGTAGAGAAGCAACGGCTGCGCGAGCTGATCGACCGTTTTGTAGCGGGTGGGCCCGGAGCCTGCACCAAACACCCCCATCCCTTCTTCGGATCGCTGACGCCGGTGGAATGGGCGGCCTTGATGTACATGCATCTGGACCATCATCTTCAGCAGTTTGGGGTATAACGTGCGCTGCATTTTCCCCAGTCGGCCAGTGCTGCGCCCGGATCACCCGTTCGAAGCTACAATCGAACGATAATGCGCCAGCGCTCATCGTTCTGCCTGTTCCCCCTTGTCATCCTCGCCGTGGTCCTGACGGCGGCGGATGCGCCCGACCTGCTGCCGGTCCCGGCGAACCTGAAGCCAGATGGTCTGCCGAAGGTTTCACGTGGCCTGTTTCAGGACGCGAACCGGTACACCGCCTCCCGGTCGGCCGCGCTCCTCGACTGGCATCCTACGCGCCGCGAGATTCTCATCTCCACCCGCTTTGGCGATGTCCCCCAGATCCATCGCGTCGCTATGCCGGCCGGCGATCGTCGCCAGTTGACCTTCTTCAGCGACCGCGTCAGTGGAGGCGAGTTCAATCCCGCGAACGGCGACGAGTTTGTGTTCTCGAAAGACGAGGGCGGAAACGAGTTCTTCCAGCTTTACCTCGCCGACACCAAGACCGGCGCCATGACGCTGCTGACGGATGGCGGCCGCAGCCGCAATTCCAGGCCGCAGTGGGCGAAGTCGGGCAAGGGTCTCATGTACACGTCTACCAAGCGCGACGGCGAGCATGGCGACATCTGGATCATGGATCCCCACGTGCCGGCGTCTGCCCACGTTCTGATGGAGGCCAAGGACCCGGGCTGGTCCATTTCCGACTGGTCGGCCGATGGCCAGATGGCTCTGCTTACGCTTGACCGTTCCGCCGTCGTTGCCGAGCTTTATCTCATGGATATCGCCACCGGTAACCTATCGAAGCTCGGTCCCGACTCGCCCACCAGCGGCTACTTCGACGCCCACTTCTCGTCGGACGGCAAGGGCGCATATTTCGTGTCCAACGCGGACAGCGATTTCCGCCAGCTCGCCTACATGGACTTCACCTCCAGGAAGGTGACGCGTCTGCGCCCGACCCTCAATTGGGACGTCGCCGGCATCGACCTCTCTTCAGACGGCAAGCGCCTGGCCTACGTAGTCAGTGAGGATGGCGTCGACAAACTGCACGTCATGGACACCGCCTCCAAACAGGACCTGAGCCTTCCGGCCATTCCGCAAGGCGTCATCGGCGGCGCGCGCTGGCGCAGAAATGCAAACGAGATCGGACTGACCATCTCTTCGGCGCACACGCCCGGTGATGTCTTCTCGGTCGATCTCGACAAGGGTTCCCTCACCCGCTGGACCTTCAGCGAAACCGGTGGCCTCGACGCCTCGGCCTTCCCCGAGCCGCGGCTTGTTCACTGGAAGTCCTTCGACGGCCTCTCCATCTCGGGATTCCTCTATCCGGCTGCCGCCAAGTTCAAAGGTCCGCGTCCCGTCATCATCAATATCCACGGCGGCCCCGAAGGCCAGAGTCAACCCGTCTACCAGGGCCAGAACAACTTCTACATGCAAGAACTGGGCGTTGTCCTCATCTATCCAAACGTCCGCGGATCGACCGGCTACGGCACCAAGTTCCTGAACCTCGACAACGGCCCCAAGCGCGAGGACTCGGTGAAGGACATCGGTGCGCTGCTCGCGTGGATCAAGACGCAGCCCGACCTCGATTCTTCACGCATCATGGTCACCGGCGGCAGTTACGGCGGCTACATGACGTTGGCCACCATGGCGCACTATAGCGACCAGGTGCGCTGTGCCGTCGAGGCGGTCGGCATCAGCAACTTCCGCACCTTCCTCGAGCGAACCGAGGCCTATCGCCGAGACCTGCGCCGCGTCGAGTACGGCGATGAACGCGATCCGAAGATGCGCGATTTCTTTGAGACCATCGCCCCGCTCAACCACGCCAACCAGATCACCAAGCCGATGTTCATCATCGCTGGGCGCAACGATCCGCGCGTCTCCTGGAAAGAAGGCCAGCAGATGACCGATGCTCTTCGCAAGAACAACGTTCCCACCTGGTTCCTGGTGGCCGAAGACGAAGGTCACGGCTACGTGAAGAAACAAAATCGCGATTACCTCTTCGCCGCGACGATCGAGTTTGTCGAACAGTACCTATTGAACTGATTCACTCGGTCCTGGTGGGGCCGGGCACTCTTGCCCGCGCCGGTCGCCCACGACCGGCATTCCCGGTTCGAGCAAACGCTCACCCCCGGGGCCTTTGTAGGGTGGGCGCCCCGGCCCGCGACCGACGCCTCGTCGGTCCTCTCCCCGGCCACCGACTACGATTGAATAATGACTCGTGGAGCTTTTTCGGCCATCACCCGTTGCGCGTGGGTCGTGCTGTCTGTGACATCCCTCTACGCCGGCGACTCCACCCAGCCGCCTACCTTCGCCAGCGACGTCGCGCCCATCTTCCAAAAGAATTGCCAGGTGTGCCACCGACCGGGCGAAATCGGGCCATTTCCGCTCTTGACCTACGAGCAGGCACGCCCCTGGGCAGCAGCCATCAAGCAAGCGGTGAAGGCCAAGAAGATGCCGCCCTGGTTTGCCGACCCGCGCTACGGCCACTTCTCGAACTCCACCGCGTTGACGTCGGCCGAGATCACCACCATCGCCGCTTGGGCCGAAGCCGGAGCGCCCAAGGGCGACCTGAAAGACATGCCTCCTCAACCGGAATTCTTTGAAGGTTGGGCTATCGGCAAACCGGATCTCGTCTTCGAACTGCCGAAGCCCTACGAAGTTCCCGCCACCGGGGTGGTGGATTATCAACACATCATCGTGCCAACGGGCTTCACGAAGGACACCTGGGTGCAAGCTGCGGAAGTGCGGCCCACCGACCGCGCCGTCGTCCATCACATCATCGCCTTCATTCGCGAACCACAATCGAACTGGTTCAAAGGACAGAAGCCCGGTGAGTTCTTCATCGCGCCCCAAGTGAAGACCGAAGCCGAGCCCGACACCAGCGCGCTGCCCAGCGACTTCCTGGTGGGCTATGCGCCAGGCCAACCGGCTGAAATTTTGCGCCCCGGCCAAGCCAAGCTCATCAAGGCCGGCTCCGATATCATCTTCCAGGTGCATTACACGCCCAACGGCAAGCTGGTCACCGATCGCACCAAGCTGGGTCTCGTGCTGGCCAAGGAACCTCCCAAGGAACGCGTGCTGACGTTATCGGCCACCAATGGAACATTCAAGATTCCCGCGGGAGATCCGAACTATCGCGTCGATGCGTCCTACGACATTCGAACCTCTGTGAAGCTTTCCGGCCTTCATCCGCACATGCACGGTCGTGGGAAGGACTTCGAGTACAAAGTCGTTTACCCCACCGGCGAAACTCAAACACTACTCAGCGTTCCGCATTTCAACTGGCACTGGCAGAACTGGTACACACTGGAACAACCCATCCTGCTGCCGGCCGGAACCAAAATCGAATGCATCGCGCACTTCGACAACTCGCAGAACAATCCCGACAACGCTGACCCTACCAAGGCCGTGATCTGGGGAGAACAGAGCTGGGACGAGATGATGGTCGGCTTCTTTAACCTGGTCTTCGACGCGAACATGCCGGTCGAAAACGTTCTGCCGAAGAAGCCAGAGAAGGCCTCCGTTGCCAGCCGCTAGCAAACGAGTCGGTGTGAAAACGTCAGCACGGAACCGCGCGCGTGAGAGTCGGTTTGAAAACTCCAGCACTGAACCGCGAGCGTCGCTCTCCGCACCGGAGCAAGCGAGCGGACCCACCACAAGGCCGACCGGGACAGGCGCCTCTGTCCCAAGGCGATCACGAAATCCACTCTTGTCAAACCAAGCCTATTCGCCGCGTGGACAGAGCGGGCCTGTCCCAAGATGCAGCACAGTCGACTCGTCACTCTGTCCCAGAGTTTTCACACAGACGCGTGAGCAAGCGGATTCTTTCGCAGGCGTGATGAGGCTGATCGCCGCTTGCTTACTGCTCGGCACCCTGCTCGCGGCCCAAACTGCTCCCCCTCCGCGCAAGAGACTACTGGTCATCGGTGAAGAGAAAGGCTTTCGGCATGAGGCAATCTCCCATGCGATGGCGACCATCGAACGTCTGGGCCGTGAAAGCGGCATGTGGGACACCACCATCCGCACCGACACCGAAGCCCTCACCAAGAAGAAGCTCGAGTTCAATGCCAAGAACTTAAACGATTTCGATGCGGTGCTCTTCTATACTGGCGGCACGCTAGAGATGGATGATCAGCAAAGGGCCGACTTCCTTTCCTTCGTCCATGACGACGGCAAAGGCTTCATCGGCACCCATAGCGCCACCATCACGTTCACCAACTGGCCCGAGTACGGCGAAATGATCGGCGGCTACTTCGACGAGCATCCCTGGGGCACGTTTCAAGCCCCGATCATCGTGGAAGATCCCGAATTCCCCGGCATGGCGCAATGGCCGCGCAGCTTCGTCATCAAGGACGAGATCTATCAGTTGAAGAACTACTCACGCGATAACCGGCGCGTGCTGATGCGGCTGGACGCGAGCAAGCTCGAAATGAATCCGCGCGTTCATCGCACCGACAACGACTTCGCCGTCACATGGGCCAAGATGTACGGCAAAGGCCGCGTCTATTACACGACCCTTGGGCATGTCAGCGAGAACTGGGACGACCCGCGATTCCAGAAGATGATCACGGAAGCCCTCAAGTGGGCCTTCGGGCTGGTGAATGCGGACATCACATCCAGGCCGCTGCCCAAATGACTATGGCTGGCCACATCAATCAGCGCATCACTCGAAGAACATTCGCCGCGGCTCTCGGACCGTTGCTGGCGGGCGCGACCCTGCCTGCCAGGGCAGGGAACACGCTCAACCTGGGCGTCGGCACGTTCTCGTATCACACCTTGCCCATCGACGAGATGATCGTCCAGCTGAAGTTGTTACAGATCAGCGAGATCGAAATGTCGAACGGCGAGTTTATGCTGATGCAGCCGCCCACCGCCGCCATGTGCCACGCGGCGCGCGACAAGTTCGATCGCGAAGTCATTCGCTGCGTCTCCTATTACACGGCGACGATCAAAGATGACCGGGACCTGGACTTGGCCGTGCGCTATGCCAAAATCTTCGGCGCTCACAACGTTTCGGGCGACGCCACCGGCGTCATGCTGCATCACATTGACGAGCGCTTCACCAAAGAAGGCCTTACCTTCGGCATTCACAACCATTGGTTCAAGCAGAAGTTCGCTTACGAAACAGTGGACGATGTACTCCACGGCCTCTCAGGTTTATCGAAGACCATGGGTGCAACCTTGGACGTAGGTCAGATGGCGGCCTGCGGCCAGGACCCAGTGGATGCAGTTCGCAGGCTCGCCCCCTACTTGAAAGCCGTGCATCTCAAAGACGTCGCCGGCGCCGGCGCGGAACACAACGTTCTGTTCGGCCACGGTGTCGTCAACATCTCCGGCGTGATGAAGGAACTTAAGAGCGTCGATTTCAAAGGCCTGGTCGCCATCGAATACGAGAAGGACACGGACTCCAACGCGGACATGAAGTATCAGGTCGAGTTCGCCCGGCGCTTCGCTTGAGGCAGCGACTTCACGATGTCCGGAGACCCCTACAACGGCTTGGGATCGGTGGCTAGCAGGTCAAGAAACTCCGGGGTCGATCGCAGAGCCGCAAATTCCGGCATCTCGGCAAGCTTATTCCGATTCTTGACGCCCTCTTCCAGCGCTTTGCGCAAATACGTTAGCGCCCGCTCATTCGATCCGGCCTTGGCATACGTCTTCGCCAGATATAGATGGTACAAGGCCAGGTCGCTCACCGCGCGGCCTTGGATGAGGGTGCCATATTGGCTGCGACGCTCCAGGACATCCGGGTCGAGTCGTATTGCCTCCTCATAGCAGGCCGCGGCTTCTTTATAGTTATGCCGCGAGAAATACGCAACGCCCAGGTTTGCGTAAATGGAGGCGGAGGGTCCGTCGTACTTTAAAGCCCGTTTGAAATAGATAATTGCCCGGCGGTACGAGTGTTCAGCGTAGTACGCGGTTCCCAGGTTGTTGATGGCTTCCGCGTAGGTGCGATCCGTCTTGATCGCCTCTTCGTAATACTTCTTGGCGTTTTGGAGTTGCGACAGTTCATTGAACGCGATCCCGATCTTGTTAGTTATAACTGCGCTGCCGGGCGACTGCCGGTACATCTCGATCGCTTCCCGGTACATTTTCCGCGCCATCAGAATGTCGCCGCGGGCTTCTTTTGTAAGAGGAGTAACCGACGGTGCTGCAGAGGGAGAGTCGGCCGAGCCGCGCGAATCGGACGTGGAGACTTCAGCGCCTGGTAGCACAGCCCCAAAGAGTGTTGCGCAGAGAAGGGCTGTCCCAACCGGGCGAAGGAGCCTGAGTCTCCGCGTCCCAATCGCTCTGATCGCGGTTCCCCTGAAAAGCAGCATAGCCTGAGTGTCATCCTGAAGGTGGTCGCATGCAATAGCCACTTGATGCGCTTTCGTGATTACCACTATGATTGGGCTATGAGGAAGGCTCCGGCTGGTTTCTCGCCCGTCATTGCCGTTGATCGAACAGCGTCAAGGCCTTTGCACCGGCAGATTTGCGAGGCATTCAAGGCCGCGATCCTGGAGGGCAATCTGGGCGCCGGCCAGCAGGTTCCTTCCACGCGGTCGCTCTCCTTGGAGCTTGGTGTCTCGAGGATTCCAATTCTCAATGCGTATGCCCAGTTGTTAGCCGAAGGGTATTTCGAGACGCGCGCCGGCGCGGGGACGTTTGTCTCGACAACTCTCCCGGAGCAGCCTGCACACAACGCTCCCAACGGAACCGCCGTCCGCCGCAGCCGCCAAGGTTCGCCGGCCGTTTCCCGGCATTCGCTCTACCTGGCCAGTCGTTCCAGCACGCCTTGGACCTATGGCTTCGGTCCATTTAGCGTGGGGCAATTGGCATTCGATCAGTTCCCTATCCGAGTCTGGTCAAATCTTGTTTGTCGTCATGCCCGCCGCATCCGGGTCAGCTCATTGAACTACGGCGACCCTATGGGGTCGAAAGAGTTTCGTGAGGCCATCGCAAGTTATTTGAGAACCGCCCGGGCCGTACATTGTGAAGCGGACCAGATTCTCGTGGTCAGCGGTTCGCAGCAGGCGCTCGATTTATCGGCCCGTGTTCTCTTCAATACGGGAAGTCGCGTATGGGTGGAAGATCCATCGTATGCGCTGATGCGCCACGCGCTTACCTCCGCCGGTCGCGAACTGATACCTGTGCCGGTCGATGCCAACGGCTTGGACGTAGCGGCCGGCGTCGCGCTCTGCCGCCAGGCGAAGGGCGCTTACGTAACTCCCTCCCACCAGTTCCCACTAGGCGTCACGATGAGCGCTTCGCGCCGCCTCCAGTTACTCGACTGGGCGAAACGTGAAGGCTCCTGGATCGTCGAGGACGATTACGACAGCGAGTATCGCTACGAAAGCATGCCGATCGCGTCGTTGCAAGGCCTTGATCGCAACTCGCGCGTTGTCTACATCGGAACCTTCAGCAAGACTTTGTTTCCCGCGGTGCGGCTCGGATACATGGTGCTCCCCCCGGATCTGGTCGACCATTTTGTCGCGGCGAGACGAGTGCTGGACATATTTCCGTCCAATCTTTACCAGGGCGTGCTGTCGGACTTCATCAATCAAGGGCATTTTGCTCGCCACATTCGCAGGACACGCCTGGTGTATGCCGAGCGAAGAACCGCATTGGTCGATGCCATCCGCAGCGAGTTCGGCACACAGCTGGAGATCTGTGGCAGCGAGGCAGGCATGCATCTGGTGGCTCTGTTGCCGAAAGGATTTCGCGATGACGAAATAGCGGCCCGTGCTGCGCGCCGAAAACTCTGGCTCTGGCCGCTGTCGCCCTTGTACCTGGGCAAGCCAACGCGCAAGGGATTCATTTTGGGTTTTGCCGCGACGCCGGCGGCTGAGATTCCCGCCGCCGTTCGTCGCCTGAAGTCTGTGTTGACCTCCGAAGCGGGGTGGATATAACGAAACCGCACAGAGTGGCTATTGCTCTTCGCGATGGCGTGCTCTAACCTACAACGAGCCCTATGGACCGAATCACAGCGCTAGGACGGGTGTTCTTTGCGGTCGCGATGGTCGTCTTTGGCGTCCAACAATTCATGTATACAGGCTTCCTGGCTGGCCTGGAACTGGTTCCCCGAGGAATCCCATTACACGCTTTGGGGGCCTATTTAACCGGCGCCGTCCTCATACTCACTGGCTTGAGCATCGGACTGGGCATAAGGGTCCGGCTCAGTGCCCTTGTTTTGGGAGCCGCTTTGCTTCTGTTCGCGCTGATCCGGCGCGCACCGGAGATCCCAGTCGTTCTGACCGACATCAGTAAACGAACCGTGCTGTTTGAAACTCTTTCATTGTGTGGAGGAGCGCTGGGGCTGGCCTATCTCGCACCGCCCGAAACGGGAGCTTTTTCCCGCTGGAATGATCTCGCCGCGAAATTGGCATCTCCGGGCCGCTACCTATTAGCCGTCTCTATGTTCGTCTTCGGTATCGCTCATTTTCAGGTGCCCGGCTTTATTGCCAGTCTGATCCCTGCCTGGATGCCACTTCGTTTGTTTCTTGCGTATTTTACAGGGACTGCCTTTTTTGCATCGGCTGTCGCTTTCGCCCTCGGAAAGTATCTTCGCGTCGCGGGAATGCTGCTTGGACTCATGTTCTTTCTGTGGGTAGGGGTGCTGCATGCTCCGAGGGTTGCCGGTGCGTTGCACAACCCTGACGAGTGGAATAGCCTGTTTGTCGCACTGGCGATAAGTGGATGCGCTCTGTTCGTTGCGGCCCTTCCAGAAGCGGGAACAGCAGAGTCCCGATCCGAAGATGCTGATCTTCACGCGGTCAGTGCACGTGAGCCACATCGTCGTTCATAGAGAAGACGTCTTTGAAGTCGGTCTCGTAGGGAAAGACGTGGATCATCCACGGAAACAAAACCGGGTAGAAATGGCCGCCTTCGGCGTCGCAAGCGTCCTTCGTCTGAATGGAGCCGAACATGCCGAATCTAGGATGGGCGCCGAAATACTCCTTGACGCGATCTGCCGGTGCGGCACAGAAGTTGACGTGCTCATGCCACCGCGCGACGCTCAGCGGGATGCGCGCATTCAACTCGTCTTCGGTGGCTTGCTGGCTGGCCGTGTACATCACGCCCTCCAGCTTGTACTGCTGGTGGGGCGTTCGGCGGTAAAGCAGGGCAGTGGGCTTGGCCGGGTCGAAGTGCTGGCCGGCTTCCTGGTTGTTGGCTTCCCTAATGAAGTGGTACTGGGCCTGCTTCACCTTCGGGTTTGCCACGATGTATCCGTCTTCCAAAGCCTTGTGGTAATCCTGATAGCGCTCCATCAGTGCTTTCGCCTCGGCGATCACGGCCTTTGCTTTCAATTCGTCGCCTTGCTGAATAGGGCGCAACGGGGTCATCACCATGTGGCCTGCCATGGCAGCCATGCTTGGGCCCATATCGCCCATCGCTTCCTTGCCGCTCATGTCCATGCCGGGCATGTCGGTCATCGAATGATCCTTCTGCCCTGCATTTACGGGCAGTGCGGCCAGCAGCACAGCCCCCAAGCTGAGGGTCAACGCAAAACTGCGGTCATAGCGCGCTGAGATCTTCCTGAGCCTCTCGTCGTATCGAGCGAATTCCGACATAAATCACTGCTAAGCCAATGATCGAGCCGAAAGTGGGTGGAAGCAATATCCACATTCTTCGATATGAACATGACCACTATGGCATTTGACTCACGCGTCGTGCAGATTCCTGACCGCATCCACCTTCGTCGCTCTCAGCAGCGGTAGGCTCGCTGCCAGCAGCACGACTCCCAGAACGGAAGCCGCCGCCACAACCATCGTCCCTACGTTCTGTACGGACACGTCGAACAACTCACTCTTGAGCCACCGCGACGCGGCCCAGCTCCCCAACGCGCCCAACAGGGCACCTAAGAGCGCCAGCCGCAGCGCATGCGTTCCGGCCCAGCGAAGAATCTCAGCCCGGCGCGCGCCCATCGCCAACCGAATTGCAATCTCGCGTTGCCGTACGCTGACCCAGTAGTTGAGGACGCCGTAGATCCCAACCGCCGCCAGTGTCATCGCCAGCAGCGCAAACAGGCCTAGCAACCATGTACTGAAGCGGCGGCGCTCCAGCGTCGTTCCCAGCCACTGCCCAAACGGCCGCAGCGATTGAATCGGAACGTTGCGGTCGATGGCCGCAACCTCCCGGCGTGCCGCGGGCCCCAAGGCGGCGTCGTCGCCCGTGGTGCGAATCATCACCACCATGCCGGGAGAGGCGTTCTGGGAAAACGGGAGATACATCTGTTCCACCGGGTCCTGGTCCAGGCCCATCTGCTTCACCGAAGCCACCACACCAACGATCTCGTACGTTGGTCCTTCCATGTAAGGGCCGCCGAATTTGAGTTGACTTCCGATTGCGGCCTGAGGAGTGCCCCACCACTTGCGCGCGATTTCCTGATTGATAATGGCGACCGGCAGACCGTTTTCGCGGTCGACGCCATTGAAGCCTCGGCCCGCTACCAGAGAGATCCGCATGGCTTGAAAGTATCCGGCGTCAGCGACGTTGAACAGGGTGAGTGGCACGTCGCCCCGAGCCGGCGTTGGTTTGCCGAGGATTGAGTACCAATAATCTCCGCAATCGTCCAGAGGACAGTTGATGGCGCCGACAGATTCCACGCCCGGCTCGGCGCGAAGGCTCTCCATCAGCCTCGTGTAGAACTGGCGCTGCGACTCGTCACTCTTGTAGGCCGCCTGAGGCAATTGCAGCCTCAGCGCCAGCACGTGATCGGGATCAAAGCCGGGTGAACTGGTCTGCGCCGTGATGAGGCTCTGCAGCAGCAGGCCGGATGCGAATGCAAGCACCACGGTAATGGCGATCTCGGCGATCACCAGGCCGTTGCGGAAACGGTTGCCTTGCTTGCCTCCTCCCGCCGCGGCCGAGCCTTCCTTCAAAGCGACCGTCAGATCGAGCTTGCGGGCGTTGTAGACGGGAGCGAGGGCGGCTGCCAGTCCCACCAGCACTGTAACCAGCCCGCCAAACAGAAGAACAGTCGGGTCTACGCTCGCTTCGGAGAGACGCGGGATCTCCGCCGGTCCGGCCTTGACCAGCGCACCCAGGCAGAGCCTCACCGATACCAATCCGGCCATCCCGCCCAATGCGGCGATAGTCAGGTTTTCCGTGATCAACTGACGAGTCAGCCTGGCTCGCCCGGCGCCAATCGCGCTGCGGATCGCAATCTCCCGCGCCCTCGTGGTGCTACGCACCAGCAGAAGGCTCGCAACGTTGGCACAGGCGATCAAAAGCACCAACACGGCAGCTCCCATCAAGGTCATGAGCGTTGGCCTGATCTCGCCGGTACGCGCCTCAGCCAGGAATTCCGCCGCGGCGCGATGATCGCTCTCCGGCCCGGGATCTTCGAGCGCCAGCCGCTCCATGATGGCATTGAGATCGGCCCGCGCTGCCGATAGCTTTGTGCCCCGCTTGAGCAGGCCGAGCGCGCGCATGGAACCGTGCCCACTTCGCTTCAGAGTTTGCGCGGTGGTGGGGCGAAGCGGCAGGTAGTAATCCGCCGGCTTGGAAAAGAATTGCGGTCCCGGATGCAGCACGCCGATAACCTGACACGGCTTGCCGTTGAGCGTGACCGTTGCGCCCACCGCTGCGTGATCGCCGCCGAACGTCTTCGACCAAAACTCGCCGCTGATGACCACGGTACCCGGCGCACCCGGCTGGCCATCGGTCGCGGCGAACGTCCGTCCCAGCAGCGGGCGGGTACCCGTCAGAGGCAGGAAGCCGGCGGTCACTTCGACTGCGTGCGTCAACACGGCGTCGCCGCGTCCAGTCATAGTGAGGTCCGCCCACGAATAAGCGGCCATGTCTTCAAAGGTGTGGTTCTCGGCACGCCAGTGTTGGAAGTTGATCCAGGTGACACTGAAGCCCGATGCCTTCGCCGTCGACTCACCGAGCGACACAAGACGCTCGGCCGAGGGGTAGGGAAGCGGCCGCAACAGGACGGAATAAACCACGCTGAACATCGCAGCGTTCACGCCGATGCCCAGTGCCAGTGTTAGGATGACGACCAGCGAGAATCCGGGCGACCGGCGAATGCCGCGCAATCCATAACGCAGATCCTGCAGAACGCTCTCGACTCGCGGAAACCGCCAAGCCTCCACGGCGAGTTCGTGTGCCAGCGTCTCATTACCCAGCTTGCGAAGCGCCGCCGCGCGCGCCTCATCCGGTGAGAGTCCGTCCGCGATGTTCTCGTCGATGGCCAGTTCGAGATGCGCGTGGAGTTCGTCACGCAGATCGTCGTCTACGCCGCCCCTCCGGCGAAGCGTATGGAGAATCTTGGACCAAAACTCATTCATTTATTCGACCTCCGGCGCCAGGACCCTCCCCATGGCTTCCACAAACCGCTCCCACTTGGAGCTTTCAGCGGCTAACTGCTTGCGGCCAAGTGCAGTCAGCCGGTAGTATTTCGCTCGCCGCGCGTTCGGCGTTGTTTCCCACTTGCCGTCAATCCATCGCCGCTGCAGCAGCCGCTGAATCGCCGGGTAAAGTGACCCGTTGTCGACGAGAAACTCCTTCTCCGATTGCTTCTCCAGAAAGACGGAGATCCCATAGGCATGATTTGGCGCCGCCTGCAGGCTTCGCAAAATCAGCAAGTCGAGTGTGCCTTGCAGGAATTCCAGCCGCTCCCGTTGATTGTCTACCGTAGACATACTACCTGTAGATTTTGTAACGAATTACGAGCGGTGTCAAGCACCAGAAATCGTGAAGAAACCGGTGGCCGCGGATGAGGGAATTCCGTCCTCATCGCGCTAACGGCCAAAGGCAATCACAAACAATCGACATTTGTTTTTCCGATCTAACTTATTTCTTATCAGTGGCTTCCTTGGAAACGCATGAGTCGCATTTTGCAGTCGTATCCGCACCCAGTGCTAAATCTGGTTCGGGCGGAAATTCCGCCAATTCTCACGAGCAGGTGAATACTATGTCTGATTTATTGAAAGACCGCCCGGACGTTAAGGGCGATATCACTTCTGAACAAGATCCGGCTTTGCCGGAGTCGAAGCAACCGCAACCAGACACTGGGCAACCAGCTTCACCCGCCGACACCGGCGCTGAGAAAGGAAACGGCTCTGGTCCAAATGACGATCCGGAAGTGGATGCGAAAACTCGGGCAAATCGAGAGGATGCAGAGAAATCGACGGGGCCGCGTACCCCCGCCGGGCGCGAAGCCTCTTCGAAGAACGCCGTCAAGCACGGCCTCTTCGCCGAGGACTTGGCACAGCATCTCAGCGAAGAACAAATGGAACGCTATCAGGGCTTCGTCGAAGGCATCGTTAAGGACCTTCACCCCGCAGGCGACCTGGAGTTGCACCTCGCGCAGCGCATCGCCGACATCCAGTTCCGGCTCGAGCTGCTTCGCACCGCCGAGTTCAAGATCTACATGGGCGCGGCCATCCCTTCCCCGACCATGGAAGGCTGCCTCCTGAAGACCAAAAACCCGATGGGCTTGGCTTCGCTCTACGATCAGCGCTTTCAGCGCTCCTTCTCGAAGACCCTGGAGGAATTCCGGCACGCGCAACAACTTCGATTGGATCAGGAGAAACAGGCGATTGAGGAGCTTAAGGCGATTGCTGCCGCACACATGCAGCAGAACGCCCCGTTCGATCCAGCCCGGTTTGGCTTCGTTATTTCGAGCGAACTACTCTTCAAGAAAGTACGCCTCGGCAATGCCAAAAAAATGGCTCAACTCTGCACAGGTGACGGTATCGTCGAGAAGAAAGTCGTCGCTACCCTCGCCGGCGGGCCCAAAAAGGCCGCCTAGTCCGTTCCAAACGATGCGGAAACACCTCGAACAAACCAAGGCATTGAAGACGCCAACGCAACGTGTCTCTATCGACGACAAAGGGAGCCCATTTTCCCAACACCGCAGGCTCGTCTGCGGGCGAACCGGCGATTGCGGCAGGAAGAGGCTGTGCGCTCATAGTTCTCTTGTCAGTACTTCCATGTCATCCGGTTTGAAACTGGTGATCGTCTGAATGGGTATGGTTCGGTCGAAAGTGATCAGGCATCCTCGGTTCGAGATAGCCAGGCTCAGCAAGTAAAGATCGGTGAGATACTTCGGGCCGGTTTGGGTAAGATCGAAGCGTTTCGGTTCGAGAAAGCTGAGAGAGTCGGGCCAGAAGCGGTGGCCTTCAACGCGGACAAGTTCGGTGAGGATGCCGCGTACGCGTTCGACGGTGAGACCGGGGAATGGATAACCGGGATTGCTCATGATCCGGAGACAGCCATTTTCCGTGATAGGGCAGGTGGCCCAACCGTGGCTTCGATGGGATTTGAACCAGGTATGCGCGGAGGCGTGAAACTGATGAGCGGGATCAATCAGCGCGATCAGGACGTTGATATCGAGCAGACCGGGCTTCGTCGTCATTCGTCTTCATTCAGAAGCCGGTTGACGAGCTCAGTGGTGACGACGGGAGCGTGCGGCCGGCGCGGGAGCACGGGAACGCCGTCCCGGTACTCGATGGCGAAGGATTTCGGCTGGAGCGAATCCCGGAGAAGGCCAGACACGACACTGCCAGCCGTGGTTTTCCGCTGCTGGGCAATCTGCTTCACGGTGAGGAGGATCTCGTCGTCGATATCGAGAGTGGTTCTCATAAAGTAAGCATATCGCATCTGATGCGTGATGCGATCTCCGATGAAGCACGCGGTGCAGGGACTTACCCAGGTCGGGGCTTTGGTGACATCAGGCCTTGGGTCGGTGTCGCCCGATGGCGCCAGAGTTCATGCACCTTTATTCTTTATTTACAACGGCCTTAGACATTCTTTAGGCTCTGGCTCGTACCATCATGTGGGTTGGTAGTCCAGTCGGACCTGATGATGTTGTTCGGCCAGCTTTTCGATTGTCGCCGACTCGCGACTCTTGCTCGCGTCCAGCGGCCCAAACTACCCGCTCCCACCCGAGGTTGAAGATGAACCTGGATGAATTAGCCGAAGAGCTTAACAGTCTGGCGCTCGACGAGGGCAGTCGAAGCCACCCCGGCAGGGTTACCGCGGCCACAGAGGCACTCCGCCATTGTTCAGAAGCATTCATGGCAGCCGACGAGCAGCGAAGGAGAGCAGTTGCATTGGGCCTCACTCCCGAGGCGCGGCATCTGCTCCTAAACTTCGCATGGGACAGCGCTGAACAAGCGGTCGAGACAAAGTCGCCGGAGTTAGTGGCCGTGGGCCTTCTGGCGCTCGCGATCGAAGGTGGCGAAATTGACATCGCAGCCAGCACCGACCGGATAGCCGTCTTGCATCGCAGTGGACGAAAGCTTGGATTGAACACCAAAGTGCTTTTCATGCAGGCAGCGGCGTGGGCCACCTCACCCCGCCTCATTGCGGTCATGCAGACCTTCCCCCTGCGCTCAGAGG
Source organism: uncultured Acidobacteriaceae bacterium (assembly GCA_963771305.1). Lineage (GTDB taxonomy): Bacteria > Acidobacteriota > Terriglobia > Bryobacterales > Bryobacteraceae > CAJCIT01. The sequence continues at coordinate 154,392 of CAVYTS010000012.1, read as the reverse complement.
GAAAATGGATCTGAATAATGCCTTTTTCATCCAAGTGGCGGATTCAGAAGGCGGTTCCACTGCTTGGGAGTTTTTTCCAAGTCCACCAGGCGGGGTAAACAACCCGCCGCAGGTTGGCCAACCTGCCCCACAATTTTCAGAAGTTTGTTGAACAGCTAAAGGCAACTCAAGTTCCCAACGTTTGCTTTAGCCCGAACTTCTTTGAGCCAAGAGGCGTTAACCGGCTGTTTTGAATTTGAGTTAGCTGGTTTTGGGGTTGCAGTCTACTGGGTACGATTACAGTCCGGCGGAAACCTGGAGGAGTTGTAGCGCCCGCTGTTGGACGGGCGTTGGGGTGGCCAGCATCTGCAAGGTTCGTTCTCCTACGCGGACCTCATTCCTTGTCAGTGTCGCCAAGTCTTTCAAGAGAGTCTGAAAACTGTGGACAGGCAGCCCATGCTCGGTCCGTTTGGAATAGTCTTTGCTCTGGGCTTTGGGCGATCTCGCCGCCGGACTGACGATATTTTCGCGGGCCGCTTGCGCAGCTTCCGGGTCATCGTCATCAAACAGTATCGCTGCCAGCGCCTGGCGCATGTGCCACTCCACGTAGTAGGACAGCATGCACAAGAACACGTGCGCCTTCACTCGTTCTGCCAGATGATGATAGATGGGACGGATCTTCAGGTCCACACTCTTCAAACTCCGAAATGCACGTTCCACATCGGAAAGTCTCTTATAGCAGCCAACCACCTTCTCGCTGCTCAAGGTCTCTGCCGGAACACTCGTGCGAATGACATAGATGCCATCCAGCGCGGCCTCGCGTTCGATGTTGGTCTGCTTGCGCTCACAACCAAATCCGTCTTCCCCGATGAACAGGTTGAAATGCTTCCCCATCTTATAGCGGCCTAAAATCTTCCCCACCGCCAAACCAATCTCCTTACGTCCGCGCAGCGGTCTCTTCTTTCGCTGAGTAGCCTCCACGATCTTTTTCAATTGCTTCTCGGTAGCCTCCAGCAATTCATTTCTCTTGCGGCTTCTCTCCTCGGCCAACAACGGATTGCGGCATGCGATCAACCGCTCGCCTGGGTAAGACACATGTCGAACCTCGGCCAGGTCGTGTTGATCGAACAGCGACAGCTGCAACGCACCACCCTGCACCAGTTGCTGAATCTGAATCGACTTGAGCGCCGAGATCCACTGCAAGCCTTCCTGTGGCCTGAGGTCCTCACGGATGCGCGCCGAGGTGAGCATGCCCCGATCTCCGACTAAGACGATTTGCTTCAGGTGAAAGCGTTCCCGTAGCTTACTGACTTGCGACGCAACCGTGGTGGGATCACCCGTGTTGCCTTCGAAGACTTCCACCGCCACCGGACATCCTTCCACATTGGTCAGCAGACCGAAGACGATTTGTGGGTTGCCGCTCCGTTCATCGCGTGAGTGGCCGAAGCGTGCCAGTGGGCAGTGCCGGCCCTCGAAGTAAGTGGAGCTGACGTCAGAAAGAATCAGGGAACCTTCCGCGAGGTGCCGTTTAGCGAGAGCATTTTCGATGCTCTGTTGGCGTTCGATCAACCAGTCGAGCGCGCGATAAAGTTGGGCTTCATGGACTGCCTCGTCCAGCCCCAGCACGGCAGACAGCGAGGAGGTGGCTGTGGCCGGATGGAATCCGCGGGCGGTGGCGAGTTTGGAAGCGGGTTCGAGAATGCGAGCGACGATCATGGCAACCACAAGATCACGCTCGGGGCCGCGGGAGCGGGAGAGGATCGGCTCCAAGCCGAGGCGGCGGAGCGTGCCCAGGGTAGCCGCGACGTGACCGTGCGGGGAGGACCGCAGAATCTGGAAGGCGTCGGCGGGTGAGACGAGGGATTCGCGTTTGAGCACGCGGCGCAGCGCGCCGATCTGAGAAGCCGGCCAAGAGGAGAGATTGGCGAGGGTCCTTTTGACAATCTTGCCATCGACGCGCGAGGATTCACGGAGGAGAATGGCGGGTGGGGAGTTGCGGTTGGGGACCGACTCGACGTACATGGGCACATTATGCCACTAGCAATACTATAATACAAATAATAACTAACATACTACATGGGTACACAGTCGCGTAAAACACACGGCCCTAACGGTTCAACTACTCAGAAATGAAAGGCTTAGGCCGTCAACAGATCAGCCACTCACGAAGAAGTTCGGGTTAGCCGATGAGTGACTTCTTCGATCGCCATCGCTCTTGCCCGCAATGGCTTCAACTCTTCCTCACCCAATGCCCCTTGACAACCCTCGACAATTCGTCGTCCGCGACTCGCGAGAATTCGGTGGATCCGCTGATCGGAGGTCGTGACAGCGATGTCAGCCAGCGCTCTCAACAGACGCAGGCTGACAGCAACATCGGACCTGGAATACAACCTGATTTGCCCGAAAGCGGAATCCAGGAGCCGCTCAAATCCGATCCATGGCAAGTGGACGCGAAAGACTCCAGGCGGATCACAGAGAATCGATTCAGGCGTTTCACGCGAGGCGAAGCGGATTAGGATACGGCTCAACTGGTCCACCGAACTGATTGCGGTCGTGGGGTCATTGACCGCGGGCGAAATGGCTTTTAGCGCGATGTCGACAATCTGGAGAACTCCGAATTCCACGTCCTGTTGCAGCGTTCTAGTGGGACCGAAGTCGAATGCCGCCAGCAGTTCCTCAATCCCATCCGGTGGCATCCGGTCGCCTTTCGAGACCTTCATCAACGGTACGCCGGCTGGGACGAAGTGGCCGACGCGTCGCAGGACGTCGACTTTGACGTGATACGACTTGGCTAGCGCAACCAACCGGCGGGTATCGACGAAGCGGATATAGCCGGAGACCCGGCTGGGGAGCATCGTTTCCCATGTATATCCTCGTCGAGGGTCGTCGCCGTCCGAACTGTTCGGCCGGTGCGGCCATCGCATCGTTTCGTCGATGATCGCCTCGGTTTCCGAAGCAATCCGGTCTACGATAAAGTTGACGCTGATCATCTGCGAGATGTGATGGATGAAGAACAGCAGCCAGCCAACGCATGCCAGCGCCAGTAGCATTGCCCCCATGACGGTGGCGACCGGCGCGAATGGCTGTGGCAGCGATCGCGCCGCGGGCAGGGCTGCCATACAGTAGGAAAATGTGCCAAGGAAGATCCCAAGCGTCCATTGCGTCACGCGATCTCTGGAAAAGCTGACGATGATGCGCGGGGAAAACTGCATGGAGGCCAGCGTCAGCGTCATCAACAGGATCGCGAAGACAATCGACACTACGGTCATGATCGAGGCCGCGATTCCGCCCAGAATCACCTGCGCAACTTGTGGGTCCGAATGGGTCGGAAAGAGCACCGCCGGAACGAAGTCGGAGAAGCCAGGAACCAACTCTTCGAGGAACGAGAGAAGCGCCCCAACGCAACCGAGAGTCAGTGTGATGATTAAAGGGCGAACCAGGAATCCGCCGCGTAGATTGTACGCGACCTGCCGGATCACCAATGGAATGCGTTTATCCACAATCTCTGGTACCAGTCTGTCGCCGGCCCGCTCAACTTATTCGGCATCAATCAAGCCGCCACGCCCATTGTAGAGTGCGGCGAGATGTTCCGCCCCAGCACTCGTGGCTAACACGGCATCGAGCCCCGGGGCCACCAGCACGCAGGCGCCGTTTCTTCACCCCAGTTGATACAGTCTTAGGGAATCAAGCCATGCTCAAACGTCTCGCTTTATTCGCCTTCCTCCCCCTCACGCTTTTCCCGCAAGACACGGCTCACCAGCCGCAAGGCAATCAGATCCCCGGTCCCGGTCAGGGTGCCGGTGGACTGGACTGGGTCGGCACGCTCTCCGATTTCCGCAATGACCCCGCTGCCGACCACGACGCTTGGCTTCGCGATCTCAAGAACTGGCGCGTCGAGCGTCTCACCCGCATGGGCTATGACGACCGCGAGTATCGTCGCCCCGAGTTTCAGTGGATCCGCCATAACTTTGTTTCTCCCCAAGTCATGGTGGAGGAACGAAGCTTATTCGATGTCGAACACAATCAGTGGACGGTCGACAAATACCTGGACGACCTCGAGGAACGATACGGCGGCATTGACAGCGTTTTGCTTTGGCCCGTCTACCCCAACATCGGTATCGACAACCGCAATCAGTGGGACCTCACCCGCGACCTTCCGGGAGGTGTAGAAGGGCTGCGCAGGGTGGTAGAGCAGTTTCACAAGCGCAACGTCAAGGTTCTCTTCCCGACCATGGCATGGGATAACGGAACGCGCGATCCCGGCGTTCCACATTGGGAAGCCACGGCCAAACTTATGGCGGAAATCGCCGCTGATGGTGTCAACGGCGATACCTTCGGCGGCCTGCCACGCGCCTATCGAGAGGCTTCAGACGCCACCGGTCATCCGGTCGTCTTCGAGCCTGAGGGCGTTCCTACTGCCGATGAGGGCTTGATCTGGAATAACCAGAGCTGGGCTTATTGGACCTACAAGTTCCCTCCCACCGCCAGTAAGCAGAAGTGGCTCGAGTCGCGTCACATGCCGCATATCAGTGATCGCTGGGCTCGCGACAAGACCGACAATCTGCAATACGCGTTCTTCAACGGCATCGGCTATGTCAGTTGGGAGAATATCTGGGGCATTTGGAATCAGATCACGCCTCGCGATGCCGAGGCCATCCGCCGCGTCTTTCATGTTGAGCGTAAGTTCGCCGACCTTCTGGCCAGTCCATCTTGGGAGCCCTTCGTCCTGACAATTCAGTACGGCGTATTCGCGACAGCCTTCCCCGGCCAGGGAGTCACTCTTTGGTCTCTGGTCAATCGCAACGAATACAACATCGTTGGCCACCAGATCCGTCTCCCCAATCCGGCTGGCCGGCGTTTCTTCGATGCGTGGTCGGGCGTGGAGCTGAAACCCGAAATCGAGGGCGCCAAAGCGATTCTGTCCTTTCCGATGGAGGCCCGCGGCTACGGTGCGGTTCTCGCGCTCGATCCAGGAGCCAGTGTTCCGGATCTGGACGCCTATCTCAGCCTGCGCCGCGAGTTGACCAGGACCAGCTTGGAGAGCTACTCGCACCAATGGCACTTCCTGCCGCAACAGATCGTGGCGACCTCTCCCACCGCGCCCGCCACATCAACAGCCGCCGGTATGATCCGAATCCCCGCCGGCGAGTTCGACTTCCGTGTAACTGGCGTCGAGATCGAGGGCGACAACTGGGCCGGCCTGGACGTGCAATACGCCTGGGAGGACTCGCCGCGCCGCGGTCACGAGCATGTCCTGAAGATTGCGGCCTTCGACATCGATCAATATCCGGTGACCAACGCGGATTTCAAGAAGTTCCTCGATGCGAGCAACTACCACCCCGTCGACGACCATAACTTCCTTCGCGATTGGAACGACGGCGCCCCTCCGCCTGGATGGGAGAACAAGCCGGTAACATGGGTGTCCATCGAAGACGCACAGGCTTACGCCAAGTGGGCTGGTAAACGTCTGCCTCACGAGTGGGAATGGCAATACGCCGCACAAGGCGGCGACGGCCGCCGCTACCCTTGGGGTGACGCCTGGAGCGATGCGGCCGTGCCGAAGCCAGATAAGGGAAGGGATCTGACCGGCCCGAATGACGTGACTGCCCACCCCCAGGGCGCAAGCCCCTTCGGCGTGATGGATCTGGTCGGCAACGTCTGGCAGTGGACCGACCAGTTTGAGGATCCGCACACCCGCGCGGCTATCATTCGCGGCGGCAGCTATTATCAGCCACACAACTCACCCTGGTACTTTCCGGAGACTTACAAGCTCACCGAGCACGGCAAGTATCTGTTGATGGCGCCCTCAAAGGACCGCGCTGGGACACTCGGCTTTCGCTGCGTCAGGGACGTCAACCAGTAGCCCGTCCAATAGTTTGATCGCTGCGTCGGCCATTGCCTCCGCGCACCGGCAGCCCACTTTGGATAGCTGGTCGCCCAGGTCGGTTTTACAAACACCGCCTCGGATCAGGTAGGCCGCTGGTCCGCAGCCGTTAAGATCGAGCGCTAACCCGAGCAATTGCGAAGGTCCGACTTCGTGCGACCACCCATTCAGCGGTTCTGCTACCACGCGTTGGCAACGGATCTCGCCAGGCGCGAGGTCCACGGCCGCGTCCAAGAATACGACCACCGCGGCCTCGACCAGATCCTCTGCTAACTCGGGCAGCAATTGATGACGCTGTATGATCTCGGCTTCGCCAAAACCTGGGTGGCTGGCCAGCAAGTCTGCCGCTCGCCAGCCTAATCCGTCGTCCTCTCTGAGCGGGTTTCCGTATCCAATAATCACCGGTCGTTTCATTGTTCTCTCCTTACCGTATCCAGCAGCGTTCCATCAGCCTGGCGTAACTCGATCACCAACGGCATCTGGCCGGCGGCGTGCGTTGAGCAGCTCAAACAGGGATCGAAGGCCCGAACCACCGCTTCCACCCGATTCAGCGCGCCGTCCGATAGCTTGCCTTCGCGCACGAAGTGCGCGGCCACTTGCTTGACCCCACGGTTCAACGCGAGGTTGTTATTGCTGGTCGCAATGATCAAGTTGGCGAATTGGACCAGTCCATTCTTATCCACCTTGTAGTGATGAAGCAGCGTGCCTCGCGGCGCTTCGGCAATGCCGACGCCTTCTTCGCGGTTCGGTTCCGCATGCGCTCTCACGTGTGGGTTCAGAATGTCCCGATCATCCAGTAGTTCGGTCATCCGTTCCACCGCGTACAGCATCTCAACCAGCCGTGCGTGATGGTAGTGGAACGAACTCAGCATCGGTCGTCCGGCATAGCGTCGCAGCGTCTCGAGTTCCTGATCCGCTAACGGCGTTCCGCAGCGGACCGCCAGGTTCAGCCGCGCCAGTGGACCCACCCGATAGATTCCCTCCGGATAGCCCATCGGCCGGTAGTAGGCCGACTTCAAGTACGAATCGTCTTCGGCGACTTCGCCGATGTACTCGGGATAGTTGTTCGGCTTCAGGTCGCGCGCCACCACGGCGCCGTCTGCATCCGATATGCACAGCGGGCCGTCGTAGTGCTCCAGATTTCCCACTGGATTGGTCAGCCCCAGAAACAGGGAAGGGAAGTTGGCGAACGAGGCGATCTCGTCGGGAAACTGCTGGAACAGCTCTCGGAAGCGTCTCACCGTCCGCTCAATCGCCATGAACGCATCCGGAATCATGGCCCGTATCTGTTGACGCTTCTCAGCGGTCAGCGGTGAACTGACTCCGCCCGGCACTACCCAAGCCGGGTGGATTTTCTTCCCACCGAGGATTTCGATGATGGTTTGGCCGATCTGTCGCAGCCGGATGCCATCTGCGGCTACTTGAGGCAATGAGGCCGCCACACCGAAGATGTTGCGCTTCACCGGGTCTGAATCCATGCCCAAAAGAAGATCGGGCGACGACAGGTGGAACACGCTCAGCGCATGCGATTGCAGAAGCTGCGCCAGGTTGAGCACGCGGCGCAAACGAGCGGCGTTCTCCGGGATCGCAACCGCCAGAATCGCATCGCAAGCCTTGGCCGACGCGATAAGATGGCTCACCGGGCAGATGCCGCAGATCCGAGCCATCAGTGAAGGCATCTCGTGCAGAGGCCGGTTCTCGCAGAACTTCTCAAAGCCCCTCACCTGCGTGACGTGGAATCGCGCGTCGGTCACCTGGCCGGATTCCCCGACCAGTATCGTCACTTTCGAGTGGCCCTCAATCCGGGTCACCGGGTCAATCACAATACGTTGGGCTACCATCTGTTCGTTCCTTATGCGCCGAATCGCGTTAGCTCGGCGGTCTGCGGGGCGACTCCTGCCAGTAAGTCCTCCAGGACTTTGAAAATGGTGTCAGCCGAGGGAGGGCAGCCCGGGACGAACACGTCCACGTCCACCACTTCATGTATGGGCCGCACCCGCTCCAGCAGAATCGGTACCACCGACGACGGCGCAGCGTGTGGCAGAGTCACCGTGTCGTTGTAAGCGCGCTTCAGAACCGCTTTGACGCCGAATGGATTCCGCATCGCCGGAACATTTCCGGTCACCGCGCAATCGCCTAGCGACACAAGTATTCCCGTACGTGCGCGAACCCTCTTGATCTTGTGCAGGTCCTCCTCGCTCGACACGGACCCTTCCACCAGCGTTATGTCGACGTGATCGGGAAAGTCTTTCCGATCGATCAGCGGGCTGTAAACGACATCCGCCTTCTCTGCCAGGGCGAGGATCCGTTGGTCGATGTCAAGAAACGACATGTGGCAGCCTGAACAGCCGTCCAGCCAGACCGTGGCCAGCGTCGCTTTGGGCTCAGCCATTCGATTCCCCTCTCATCAACGTCAAGTACGGCAGGAACTGGCGGCGTTTTGTCATCTCCGCCACCGACGAACCTTTCTGACTGAGCGCGCCCGTCGGGCACACCTGCACGCACTTCCCGCAACTGGTGCAACTCTCCGATTCACCCCATGGCTGCGCCAGATCCGTGATCACCAGGCACTCGCCGCCGCGGCCAGTCACGTCCCAGGTGTGAGCGCCTTCGATCTCATCGCACACCCGGACACAGCGTGTGCAAAGAATGCAGCGATTCTGGTCCAGCGTGAAGTAGGGGTGGCTCGAATCGACCGACAGCTTCGGATAGATGTACGGGTACCGCACATGATCTACGCCGAGGCTTTGCGCCAGCCATTGCAATTCGCAGTGGCCGTTGGAAACGCAAACGCTACAGACGTGGTTGCGTTCGGCAAACAGCAGTTCCAGGATCATGCGCCGGTAGGAAACCAGTCGCGGAGTGGTGGTGCGAATCTGCGCGCCTTCAGAAACCTTGGTTGAGCAGGCCGCCAGCAGCTTCGCGGATCCTTCCACTTCCACCAGGCACAAGCGGCAACCGGCCCAGATGGAAAGTCCCTTCATGTAACACAATCGCGGAATGCGGATTCCATGTTCGAGGGCTACGTCGAGGATGGTCTGGCCAGCCTGCGCGCTGACATCTTTGCCATCGATTGTGAGAGTAACTACGCCGTCGGCCATGGTCAGTGGATCCCTTCCGCGGCGAATGCCGCTTCGTATTCATTCCGGAAATAGCGCAGCGTGCTACTCACCGGATTCGGAGCCGACTGGCCCAGGCCGCACAAGCTGGTGTGTCGCACGACGTCGCACAACTCCTCCAGTAGCTTGAGATCGCGCGGAGTCGCTGAGCGGTCGACAAAGCGGCCCAGCAGTTGGTGGATCTGCGTGGTGCCTGCACGGCAGGGAACGCACTTGCCGCAGGATTCCGTCATGCAGAACTCCATGAAATAGCGGGCCACATCGACCATGGATGAACCCTCGTCCATCACGATCATGCCGCCGGAGCCCATGATCGAGCCCAATTTCGTCAGCGTCTCGTAGTCCACCGGCGTATCGAGAATGCTGTTCGGAATACATCCACCGGATGGGCCGCCCGTCTGCACGGCTTTGAATGCGCGGCCGCCGGGAATCCCGCCGCCAATTTCGAAGATGATGTCCCGCAGGGAAATCCCCATCGGCACTTCAATCAGCCCCGGCAGGTTGATGCAGCCGGCCAGCGCAAACACCTTCGTGCCTTTGCTCCGTTCCGTTCCAATTTTGGAGAACCACTCGCCGCCATTGCGAATAATCGGAGCGATGTTGGCAAACGTCTCGACGTTGTTGATGAGCGTCGGACGGCCCCACAACCCGGACTCGGCAGGATACGGTGGCCGCGGACTGGGCTGCCCCCGGCCGCCTTCAATCGACGCAATCAGCGCGGTCTCTTCACCGCACACAAAAGCGCCCGCCCCCAGGCGAACCGAGATGCGGAAGCTAAAGCCGCTGCCGCAAATGTTGTTGCCCAACAGCCCCTGGCGCTCCGCGTGACGCAAGGCCGTCTTCAGACGGGCGATCGCCAGCGGATACTCCGCACGAACGTATACAAACCCTTCCGAGGCGCCCACGGCGTACGCGGCGATGATCATCCCTTCGAGCACTCGATGTGGATCGCTCTCGAGCACGCTTCGGTCCATGAATGCGCCAGGGTCGCCTTCATCGGCATTGCATATGACTACCTTGTTGGCCCCAGCCGCCTTGGCGACAGTGCTCCACTTCAGGCCGGTTGGGTAGCCGCCGCCCCCCCGTCCCCGCAAGCCGCTCTTGGTTATTTCCTTAATGACTTCCGTTGGGCTAGTCTCACTCAGCACCTGGGCCAGCGCCATATAGCCGTCGGCCGCAATGTAATTCTCCAACCGGTCCGGATCGATGCGTCCGCAATTCTCCAGCACGATCTTGTGCTGCCGCGAGAAAAACGGCATGGCCGTGTCGAGCGTCAGCCTCTCAACCGGCGGTCCCTCCAGGCTCTCGATCAATTCATCGGCATCTTCAGGCTGCACTTTCTGATACAGGTGCCCGGTCGGCGTTACGCTGACCAGCGGTCCCGCGCCGCACAATCCAAGGCAGCCCACTTGCCGGACCTGACACGTGTCCTTGCTCAGTCCGCGACCGGCGGCTGCCCTTGTCAGCGCGTCTTTCAACTCTTCGCTGCGCAGAGATTGGCAGCCCGCCGCATTGCACACGTTGACATAGATTCTGCCGCTCTCCGCTTCCTGTTCACGAACGGCAGTGGCTTTGATTTCTTCAATGAGCATGTTGAAGATCTCCTGTTTTGACAACTGTGATGGATCTGTCGCTCCATCTCGTCCGGTGTGACGCGGCCCACCACTTCGCCGTCGATCACAACTACCGGCGCCAGCCCGCAGGCTCCGAAGCAGCGCGCGGTGAGCACGCTCAGTTCGTCATCTGGCGTGGTCTCCCCGGGCTTCACACCTTCTTCAGAGGCGATGGCGGCCAGCAGGCCGGAGGCGCCCTTGATGTAGCAAGCCGTGCCAGTGCACACGACACATGTATGTTTGCCTTGCGGCTTCATCGTGAAGTGGTGATAGAACGTGGCCGCGCCGTAGACTCTGCTCAGCGGGACCTGCAGCACAGCGGCTACGTAGGAAAGTCCGGCCTTATCCAGGTATCCGAAACTCGTTTGCAAGGAGTGCAGCGCTTCGATCAATGCGTGCCTTTGATTTCCAAGCTTTCGCATCGTGGCCGCGACAATCTTCCACCGCTTGTCGTCCGAAGGTGGCTCGGGTTTTACAAGGTAGGGAAACATCGCATTAATACGTGCAAGCGGCTGTCCTTTTTGACGCTCTGTTCTTCTAGGGGTTCTTGCACCCGCGACCGTTCTTTGTGCTGTATGGCCCATATTTGTGAGCCATATCGCCCACCCTGGTACGGGTCCGTTGCCAGCACAACCCTTAGCGCTGGTCCTTTGCTTGCATATGTTTATGGCGAAGAGTGCATTCAGCCTGCACCGTGAAGGGAAGTAATGTTTTGACACGACCCCAAGTGACAATCGACGGCAATGAAGCCGCGGCCTTTGTTGCCCACAAGACCAGCGAAGTAATCGCCATCTATCCCATCACGCCGTCGTCCGCGATGGGCGAGTGGTCCGATCAGTGGTCGTCGGAGGGCAAAACAAACATCTGGGGATCCGTTCCCTCCGTCGTCGAAATGGAAAGCGAGGGAGGCGCTGCCGGCGCCGTTCACGGCGCGCTCCAGGCGGGAGCTTTGACTTGCACCTTCACCTCATCACAGGGACTCCTCCTGATGATCCCTAACATGTACAAAATCGCCGGTGAACTGACGCCGACCGTTTTTCATGTGGCCGCGCGATCCATCGCCGCGCAAGGGCTCTCCATCTTCGGCGATCACCAGGACGTGATGGCCGTTCGCGCCACCGGCTGGGGACTGCTGGCCGCGCATTCGGTTCAGGCCGTCATGGATATGGCGCTCATCGCTCAAGCGGCGGCGCTCGAATCCAGCCTGCCATTCATCCATTTCTTCGACGGGTTCCGCACCTCGCACGAGATTGCCAAAATCGAACAGCTCACCGATGACGACATGCGGGCCATGCTGAACGATGAGACTGCTGCGCAAGAATCGCAGCCGCTCCCTGAATCCTGATCATCCCGTGCTACGAGGCACGGCGCAAAATCCGGATGTCTATTTCCAGGCCCGCGAGACAGTCAATGCTGTCTACGACAAATGCCCCGCGGTTGTGCAGCGCGCGATGAACCGCTTCGCCGCGCTGACTGGCAGGCACTACCACCTGTTCGACTATTTCGGCGCTCCCGATGCCGACGATGTCATTGTGCTGATGGGTTCAGGCGCTACTCGCCGCCGAAGAATGCGTTGAGGCTCTGAATGCGCAGGGTCGCAAAACCGGCCTGTTGAACGTACATTTGTTCCGGCCTTTCTCGGCTGAGTCGTTTGTCGCGGCGCTTCCGCCTACCGTGAAACACATTGCTGTACTCGACCGCACCAAGGAACCAGGCAGCGCCGGCGAACCACTCTATCTGGACGTGGTCACGGCGATCCATGAGGTCGAGCGATTCTCCCAGGCGCCCCGCGTCATCGGCGGACGCTATGGCCTATCCAGCAAGGAGTTTACTCCCGCCATGGTCGCGGCGGTGTTTAATGAACTCCGCCAAACCAACTCCGCGCAATCATTTTGTCGTTGGCGTAGACGATGACGTCACTCATCGAAGCCTGGCCTATGATCCGGCCTTCTCCACCGAAGACGCCGAAACGGTGCGCGCTGTCTTCTATGGCCTCGGGGCGGACGGCACCGTCGGCGCCAACAAGAATTCCATCAAGATCATCGGCGAGGATACGCCGAACTATGCGCAAGGCTATTTCGTCTACGACTCCAAGAAGTCGGGCGCTGTCACCATCTCTCACCTTCGCTTCGGCAGCAAGCCCATCCGCTCCAGCTATCTGATCTCGAGCGCCAACTTCGTCGCCTGCCACCAATTCTCATTTCTGGAACGGCTCGACATTCTCAAGGTCGCGCGAACACGGAGCAACCTTCCTGCTGAACAGCCCTTACGGGCCGGACGAGGTTTGGGATCATCTCCCACAGTCAGCGCAACGGGACATCCTCGCGAAGAAGCTTCGTCTGTTCGTCATCGACGCTTACCAGGTCGCGAAAGACACGGGAATGGGCGGGCGCATCAATACCGTCATGCAGACCTGCTTCTTCGCCTTGAGCGGAGCATTGCCCAGGGACGAAGCCATCGCCGCTATCAAGCATGCCATCGAGAAGACTTACCAGAAGCGCGGTGAGGCAGTAGTTCAGAAGAACTGCGCCGCGGTGGATTGCGCCCTGGCGCATCTCCACGAAGTTGCTGTCCCGGACGCGGTCACCAGCGAGTTCGATCGGCGTCCGGCAGTGTCTGCGGCAGCGCCCGAGTTTGTCCGTAATGTTTTAGGTGCCATAATCTCCGGCGATGGCGATGCACTTCCCGTAAGCGCCATGCCGGCGGATGGTACCTATCCAACCGGTACGTCGAAATGGGAAAAGCGCAACCTCGCGCTGGAGATCCCGGTTTGGGAAGAGGAGCTCTGCATCCAATGCGGCAAGTGCGTCATGGTTTGCCCGCACGCCGTCATTCGCGCCAAGCTGTGCGATGCGGAACAGTTAAGCGGCGCACCCGCGAGCTTTAAGTCATCCGCGGCCCGTTGGAAGGATCGCGAGCAACTGCGCTATCTGTTGCAGGTCGCGCCGGAAGATTGCACCGGATGCGGCCTCTGCGTTCAGGTCTGCCCAGCCAAGAGTAAGAGCGAAACCAGGAAGAAGGCGTTGAACATGTCGCCGCAACCTCCGCTGCGCGAGCAGGAGCGCAACAACTGGGATTTCTTCCTCGATGTGCCCGAGTTCGATCGCAAGGCTCTGGCCCACCATAACGTGAAAGATCTTCAGCTGCTGCAACCCTTGTTTGAGTTCTCGGGTGCTTGCGCCGGCTGCGGCGAGACGCCCTACCTCAAGCTGTTGACGCAGCTATTCGGCGATCGGGCCGTCATCGCCAATGCTACCGGCTGCTCCTCCATCTACAGCGGTAACCTACCGACCACCCCGTACACCACCAACCGCGATGGACGCGGCCCGGCCTGGTCGAACTCGCTGTTTGAAGACAACGCCGAGTTTGGGCTGGGCATGCGCGTCTCCTTCGATAAGCAGGCCGAATACGCGCGAGAGCTGGTGGAAAGGCTTTCCGGCCAACTGGGCGATGAACTCGTCGCGGACATTCTCGCCGCCGACCAATCCACCGAAGCCGGCATTCAGGAGCAGCGCCGCCGGGTAGCGAAGCTTACCGAACGGCTTGCCGGCTCCGATCTGGCCGCCGCGCGAGACCTACTGTCCGTTGCCGGAGCCTTGGTCAAGAAAAGCGTCTGGATGGTGGGAGGCGACGGCTGGGCCTACGATATCGGCTATGGCGGCCTCGACCATGTCTTTGCGTCCAGACGGAATGTCAACATCCTCGTCCTCGATACTGAAGTTTATTCGAATACTGGCGGCCAGATGTCGAAATCCACGCCGCGCGGAGCGGTGGCAAAATTTGCCGCCGGCGGTAAGCGTTCTGCCAAGAAAGATCTCGCCACGATGGCGATGACCTACGGCACAGTGTATGTCGCGCGCGTGGCGATGGGGGCCAGCGACACTCAAACCCTAAAGGCCTTCCTCGAAGCGGAGGCTTACGACGGTCCGTCACTCATCATCGCCTACTCACCTTGCATCGCTCACGGCTACGACCTGCTCCATAGCCTTGAACAACAGAAAGCGGCCGTTCAATCGGCCTATTGGCCGCTGTTCCGCTACAACCCGGAGCTGGCCGCGGGAGGCAAGAATCCGTTTCAACTCGATTCGCGCGCTGCCACAATACCGCTGAGCAAGTACGTCTACAATGAGGGCCGCTATTCCATGCTGGCTCGCAGCGCCCCGGAAACGGCTGCGCTCCTTCTCACCGAAGCCGAGCAGGACGTCAGCAGCCGGTGGAAGCTCTACGAACAATGGGCCGGCCTCTCTAATGGTTCCCAGAACGGAGCGACAAAATGATTGACTTAACCACGAACTATCTCGGTTTTAACCTGCGAAGCCCGCTGGTCGCTTCCTCGGGTCCCTTAACGAAGGACGTCACCAACATCCAGCGTCTGGAAGATGCCGGCGCCTCGGCCGTCGTCATGCACTCGCTCTTTGAGGAGCAACTCACCCTGGAGAGTCAGGCGCTGGATCGCATGCTCAGCACGGGAGTTGAAAGCTACGCCGAGGCGCAAAGCTACTTCCCGGACTTTGTCTCCTACAACCTCGGTCCCGAATCGTACCTGAAAGACCTCACCCGCGCCAGGAAGATGGTGAGTATTCCCGTGATTGCCAGTCTGAATGGCGTCTCCACCGGCGGTTGGCTTCGTTACGCCAAAGCCATGGAGGATGCCGGGGCCGATGCCATTGAGTTGAACATCTATTTCCTTCCTACCAGCGCTGACATCGATGGCGACGGCTTGGAGGCCAGCTACTGCGAGTTAGTAAAAGCCCTCAAGGCGCAAGTCAAGATCCCGGTCGCTGTGAAGCTCGCGCCCTACTTCACCTCGATGGTCAACATGGCATTCAAGCTGGATCGAGCCGGGGCCGACGCGCTGGTCCTGTTCAATCGCTTCTATCAACCGGACTTCGATCTCGAAAGAATGGAAGTTGTCCCGAACCTTAAACTGAGCACGTCCGACGAATTGCGCTTGCGGCTGTATTGGGTGGCATCGCTCTCCAACCGCATCCGGCCCGAGCTGGCGATCACCGGCGGTGTCCAGACCGCCGAGGACGTAGTGAAAGGAGTCATGGCCGGCGCGCACGTTCTCATGATGACCTCAGTCCTCCTGAAAAATGGCATCCCGTATCTGACGCAACTGGAAAAGAACCTTGTCGAGTGGATGCTGATGCACGACTACGAATCAGTTCGCCAGATGCGCGGTTCCATGAGCGTCTCCGCCGCCCCCGACCCCGCCGCCTTTGAGCGCGCGAATTACCTGAAGGTGCTCAGCAGCTACACGCTGAGGGCGGAACAACGCTAGGAGCGCGCATCCTGGATGGCTTTCCGGCCTGAACTTATTCAGGGTGCAGCCACCGCCCTGGAATGTGATAACGATGCTGCATGGTTGAGGAATGCCGGCCGGACGCCGGCTTCTTCTGGATAGCGACCTGCCACCAAACGGCGGTTCACTCGGACTTGAGAGAAGCCATATCGATTGAGAAGCGGTACCTCACGTCGGCCTTGAGCAATCTCTCGAAAGCCTCGTTCACTTTCTGGATCGGAATGACCTCCACATCGGCGGTGATGCTATGTCTACTGCAAAAGTCGAGCATCTCCTGGGTCTCGGGGAGGCCGCCGATGGGCGAACCGGAGAGGCTGCGGCGTCCCATGATGAGGCCGAAGGCGGGGACTGCGAGCGGCTTCTCCGGCGCGCCGACCAGCGTGATGTTGCCGTCGCGGCGAAGAAGTTGTATGTATGCGCCAATGTCGTGATCGGCTGAGACGGCATCAAGGATGAAGTCGAAGCTCCCGGCGTGCCTTTGCATCTCGTCAGCATTACGCGAGATGACAACTTCGTTTGCACCGAGGCGGAGCGCGTCCTCCTTCTTCCTGGGTGAGGTCGTGAAGACGATGACGCGCGCGCCGAGCGCATGAGCGATCTTCACCGCCATGTGGCCCAGTCCGCCCAGACCCACCACGCCGACTTTCTTGCCCTCGGTGACGCCCCAGTGACGCATCGGTGAATAGGTTGTGATGCCGGCGCAGAGGAGAGGCGCGGCCCCGGCAAGGTCGAGGTTCGCGGGGACATGCAGGACAAAGTGCTCATCAACCACGACACTGTCGGAGTAGCCACCATAGGTGACGCCTCCCAGGTGCTTATCGGGGAGGTTGTAGGTGAGAGTCGGGTTCGGGCAAAACTGCTCCAGGCCGGCTTTGCACTCGGGGCAGGTGCGATCGGTATCGACCAGGCAACCGACGGCGGCGAGATCTCCGGGTTTGAACCCGGTAACTGCCGAACCCACCCGGGTGACACGGCCGACGATCTCATGGCCGGGAACGCACGGGTAGACGGTCGGCATTACGCCGCTCCATTCATTACGGACTTGGTGTAGATCGGAGTGGCAGATGCCACAGAACAAGATTTCAATCTGCACGTCGCGTTCAGTCGGATCGCGACGCGTGACTGTCGTCGAAGCAAGCGGCGATGTCGCGCTGCCTGCGGCGTAAGCCTTCGCTTTGTACATGAATTAATGCTCCTGGTTAATCTTTGGTCCTTATTCAGGCCTTGTATTGTTCATCGCTGACCTGTTCCATCCACTCGACAACCTTGCCGTCGAGCTTCTCCTGAATGGCAATGTGAGTCATGGCTGTGGTTGCCGCGGCCCCATGCCAATGCTTCTCGCCGGGCGAAAACCAGACCACATCACCGGGCTGGATTTCCTCGATGGGTCCGCCCCAACGCTGTGCCCGGCCGCGACCGGCCGTCACAATGAGGGTCTGACCCAGTGGGTGGGTGTGCCACGCTGTTCGCGCACCCGGCTCGAAGGTGACGCTGGCGCCTTGAACAAGCGCCGGATCAGGCGCCTGAAAGAGTGGATCGATCCGTACTGTGCCAGTGAACCACTCTGGTGGCCCCTTAACGGAAGGCTGCGAGCCAACTCTCTTGATTTCCATTTCTGAATTCCTCGACAACTCTTTCAAGCTTTTCTTTCCGATACTCCAACGTGGGTCCGGTATAAGTTAAGACAACTTCGAAAACATCCGCTACTCTCTAGCGGTTAATCATTCGCTGAGCGCCCTCGCTGTAACGAGCACCCTGGACAGTGATCCCGGATGTAGCGTTCTCAATTTCGCGGAGATCTCTTTCACTGAGCTCGATAGATGCTGCCGCTACATTCTCCTGCAACCGATGTAGCTTCGTCGTCCCCGGAATGGGCACCATCCAGGGCTTCTGAGCAAGAACCCAGGCGAGGGCGATCTGAGCAGGTGTCGCCATTTTGCGCTGAGCGATTGTCTCCAGCAGATCCACTAGCGCCCGGTTCGCCTTCCGAGCCTCCGGCGCAAAACGCGGTACCGTGTTGCGGAAGTCAGTGCTGTCAAAGCTGGTATTCTCGTCGATCTTGCCGGTAAGGAAGCCTTTTCCCAGCGGGCTGAAGGGAACAAAGCCAATTCCGAGCTCTTCGAGAGTCGGAATGATCTCCGCTTCAGGCTCCCTCCACCAAAGGGAGTACTCACTCTGAAGGGCGGTGACGGGCTGAACCGCGTGCGCGCGGCGGATGATCTGCACGCCTGCTTCTGACAGGCCGAAGTGCTTGACCTTGCCTTCCTGAATCAGGTCCTTCACCGCCCCAGCCACATCTTCGATTGGCACGGCCGGGTCAACACGGTGTTGATAGAACAGATCGATGACATCAGTCTTGAGTCGCTTGAGCGAGGCGTTGGCGACCTCCTTGATGTGTTCTGGCCGACTGTTGAGTCCAGCCTGTTTGCGGGTTTCCGGATCAAATTGGAACCCAAACTTTGTGGCGATTACCACCTGCTCGCGGAAGGGGGCCAGGGCCTCACCCACGAGTTCTTCGTTAATGAACGGGCCATACACTTCCGCGGTGTCGAAGAACGTGACGCCGCGTTCCACGGCTGCCCGGATCACCGGGATCATCTCCTGCTCATCTTTGGCCGGGCCATAGCCGAAGCTCATTCCCATGCAGCCGAGGCCGATTGCTGAAACTTCAAGGTTGCTCTTTCCTAATTTACGCTTCTGCATTGTTCTCCTCTGGAACCGTTTTCTCTCATCTCCAGGGTAGGGTCTGGCGTTGCCGAAGCGGTATCTTGATTCTTCCGATTTATTGCCTATTGCTCTTGTGGCAAGCAAGACAAGTATCGAACCACACTATGCTGGAAGCAAGTAGAGCTACACGATGATTCTAAGAAAAGCCAGTAAACCTGCTAGTACGTCAGTAGATCGAGTACTCCAGCTGCGGGCGGAACTGGCTCGTAAGATTGCCTTGCACATTGGGTCGGCGGAGAATCGGGCAACGGACGTTCCCGGCCTGAGCCTCCACCGGAGGACGGCCACGACCGCACCATGTTCAATGACCTATGAGCCCTGCGTCACGGTGATGGCGCAAGGCCGAAAGCGGGTGGAACTTGGCCCAAGCACTTTTGTCTACGGTGAGTCGCAATACCTGCTGACGTCTCTGGATTTGCCGATCGTTAGCCAGATCATCGAAGCAAGCGAGGAGGCGCCCTGTCTAGCGATGTCGCTCAAACTCGAGATGCCGGTGATCCGGGAAATTCTCGGCCGCGAGGAGATTCAGGCGGTTGAGGCGCCCTCTGGAACTCCCGCCATGGCGATCGTTGATGCGACTGTGGAATTCCTCAGCGCGTGCTGCCGGCTGATCGACCTGCTGGAATCTCCGCAGGACATTCCATTTCTCAGTGAACTGATTCAACGTGAGATCATCTACCGGATTCTGCAAGGCCCCGAGGGCGCGCGCCTTCGAGCGATTGCCACGCTGGGCGATCAAAGCAACCGAACCGCCAAAGCGATTGCGTGGATCCGGGCAAACTACGCGAAGCCGCTACGAGTAGAGGATCTCGCCCAAATGGCGGGAATGGGCGTATCCACTCTGCACCACCACTTCCGGGCGCTGACTGCCATGAGTCCGGTTCAGTATCAGAAACAGCTTCGATTGCAGGCCGCGCGGGGCCGCATGCTCATTGATGGTCTGGATGCCGCCAGTGCGGCCTTTGAAGTCGGATACGAAAGCGCCAGCCAATTCAATCGTGAGTACGGCCGTTTCTTCGGCCAACCGCCGATGCGGGATATTCGAACTCTTCGCTCCCCGGGCGCTCCGCCGTTAGAGTCGGTCAGTAGTCGGTAAGCGGGAGTCGAGGACGGCGCGATCCGAAAAGAGAACGGCGCTCTCACCGCTGAAAGAGCGCCCGGATCTGCCGCAGCAACTCCACAAATCCGACCCACAAGTTGAGCACGCCTAATCCGCTGAGTGCTCCCCGAAAATAGTTGTTCATCCATAGGTCTCGCCACTCCGGGCCTTGTAGTGGAACCCAATTGAGATCCCAATACTCGAGCCAGGGAAAGACCAGTAGGAACACGCCCAGTTCCAGCGTGAAAACGACAAAACAGAAGCTCAGAATCCGCCGCTGCCAGACCAGGAAGCGCGCGACCTTGGGTGGTTGTGGCGTCGAGTCGGCTACTTGGGGTGGGCCGCTCATTCCTTGCCACCCGTTGCCGCGGCGGCAAGCACAGCCCCCTCATCCGGCGCCAACTCATCGTTTGCGAATAAGTCCAACTGCGCGGGCGCGTTCACGTATCCGGTCCACAGCACGATACGGCTGGCCAGCCGGACCGGCTCAAAACTGTACCGGTGCAGGCTGGTTGGGCCGTGCTCAGTCAATGCGCGTCGGTGATCGGGTGTCGAATATCCCTTATTCGATTTCAAGTTGTATTGGGGGAACGCCTCGTGCCACTGGTCCAGGCACGCATCGCGCTGCACTTTCGCAAGGATGGAGGCGGCGGCAATGGCTCGGCAACGCGCATCGCCGTCAATCAGCGGCAGTTGCTCCACCGGCAAATCAATCGTGATGGCGTCGATCAAGAGATAGTCAGCCTTGGGTTGGAGCCGCTCCACGGCGCGACGCATGGCCAGCCGTGATGCCTGCAGGATGTTGATCTGGTCAATCTCATACGCATCGGCTGCTCCAATTGCCCACGCCACGCACTTTCGTTTGATCTCCGCTGCCAGTCGGTTCCGGTCCTCGGCCTCCACGATCTTACTGTCGTGCAATCCGCGGATCGGCTTTTCGGGATCTAGAATAACCGCGGCCGCGAATACGGGCCCGAACAGCGAGCCGCGTCCTACTTCGTCAACGCCCGCCACGCACTGGAAACCCCGCTCCCGCGCTTCGCGCTCATACGTGCCGACGCAACGGGTCTGGGGGGCCTTAACGCGGGGAACGGGCTTCGAGGTGGACCCCTCCCCGGTGTCGCGCCGGGCTCCGGCGGCGGGTGCGGTTTCGGGAGATGGTGAGGGCCTCGCCACCGGGCGCGCCTGCAACTCGCCGCTGCTTAGACGCGCTCGCGCAGACGCGCGGCTTTACCCTTGAGGTTGCGCAAATAGTATAGCTTCGCGCGGCGCACGCGCCCTGTGCGGACCAGGTCAATGTGGTCTACCACCGGTGCGTGAAGCGGGAAAATGCGCTCGACGCCGTGGCCGAAGCTCACCTTCCGGACTGTGATGTTTTCGCCGGTGCCTGTATTCTTCCGGGCGATGACGGTGCCTTCGAAGGCCTGCAACCGTTCTTTGTCGCCTTCTCGAATGCGGACGTGCACGCGAATTGTGTCTCCGGGGCGGAAATCCGGATGCTCGGTCTCGCGCTTGTTCTTGCTGATGAACTTAGCCATTACTGCGTTTTGCATAGTATCTTCCTAATGTCTTTCTTCAGATCCGGCCATTTCAGCCGCGTCTGCCACCTGCGATGTTCGATCCGCCAATAAGTCGGGCCGGCACCGCTTCGTCTTGGCGGTGGACGCCGCACGGCGCCACCGTCTGATTTCTTCGTGGTTGCCTCCGAGAAGTACGTCCGGCACCTTCCAACCTCGGAAGTCGGCCGGCCTTGTGTACTGCGGGCAATCCAATAAACCGCCGTTGACTTCACTGAACGATTCATTCAGTGAAGAATCTTCGTTACCTAAAACACCTGGCAGCAGCCGCGCCACTACATCCACAATCACCGTGGCCGCCAACTCTCCGCCGCTCAAAACAAAATCACCGATCGAAAGCTCGTCGTCGGCCAGATGCTCCGCGACTCGCTCATCCACTCCCTCATAGCGGCCGCAAATGAGCACCAACTCATCCAACTCCGCCAGCTCGCGCGCCACCGATTGGTCGAATTTCCGGCCCTGCGCCGAAAGCAATACAATCCGGCTGCGCTCGGTCCGAACCGGGAGAATCGCCTCAACTGCCTGGAACAAGGGCTCGGGCTTCAACAACATGCCCTCACCACCCCCGAAAGGGCGGTCATCGACAGTGCGATGACGATCGTAAGTCCAGTTTCGCAGATCGTGGATACAAATATCCAATCGACCCGCCTGTTTCGCCTTCGCCACCACGCCGTGATCTAGCGGCCCGGCGAAAAACTCCGGGAAAATCGTGACGATGTGAAAGCGCATAAACCAATCCAACCACTGTGGAACCGGGGAAATCCGCTTGCTTACGCGCGCGGTTCAGTGCGCATCAGAGCTACATCCTCAGCCGATTAAAGGCTGTTCAACAGCTTACAGCTCCAGCAGACCCTTAGGCAGGTCCACCTCGATGGTCCGCGCCTCCAGATCCACTCTACGGCAAATGGCCGGCACAAAAGGCACCAACACCTCCTGCCCCGCCTTCGCTTCCTCAGCCCGTTTCACTTCCATCAAAGCCGGTCCGCCGTAATTCTGCCAGCCGCTCACGGTTCCAATCAACTGACCTGAGGTTCCATCCACCACCCGGCAGCCCAACAGGTCCGACTCATAATACTCACCAACCGGCAATGGCGCGCGCTCCGATCGCGGCACCCATAAGTCGGCGCCCTTGAATCGCTCGGCATCATCGACCGAATCAACCCCGGCGAACTTGAACACCCAATCGCCCTTGTGCTCCCAGGCCTCTTCGAGCGTCACTTCGGCGTCCGAACCGTCCGCAAACTTGACCCACGCAGCCTTTAACTCCTTGAACCGGCCGGGCACGTCCGTCAATGATCGGGCCACAAGCTCGCCCCGGATTCCGCGCGGCCGGTGAATCTCGGCCAGCACGACTCGCTCGGGAGTTCCCGCAATAGCCTGTGAATCACTCAAAGCCACGCGGGAATTACTCAAGTATCTCCAGGGAGAACCGTCGGTTCAACTTCGTGCCCACTGCACCCAATAGGGTGCGAATGGACCGGGCTGTGCGGCCTTGTTTGCCAATCACCTTGCCCAGGTCGCCCTGCGCCACTCGCAACTCGAACACTGTCGCCTGTTCACCGGCAACTGCATTCACGCTGACCTGGTCAGGCACATCCACCAAAGCTTTGGCGATGTCTTCCACCAATATTCGTACGCCGTCTTTTTCTTCCATGTTGATATCCAAGGAGAGCTTTCTCGAAAGCACTTCTCTGCATACAACGCGCAACATTCGAGCGAAGCTGGGTGCTTCCTTCACGCAATGCTGCCGACTCAGAACACTCGCGGGCGGCCACGGCCGCCTTCGGGCGTCACCCGCTTACGCTGTTGCTTCGACCACCGGCGCGTTGTTCTTCAACAACCGGGTCACTGTATCGGAGGGCTTGGCGCCCACCTTCAGCCAATGACTGATGCGGTCGTGTTCCAGCTTCACCTCTTTATTGATGGGATTGTAGAACCCCACCACTTCGACCGAACGGCTGTTGCGGGCACGCTCGCGTTCAATCACTACCACTCGATAGGTGGGTTTCTTCTTGGCGCCGAAACGCGCCAGTCGAATCGCTAACATAATCTGTCTCTCTTCTGCCTTTCGAAATCTCTTGCTCGCCCGCGTCCAAACCGGGGCGCCCAGACTACCGCAGCCTCACTGAAAGCTCGGCATTTTGAACTTGCCCAGCCTCTTCCCCAACATTCCGGCGCCGCCGGAGAAGCTCTTCATCATTTTACGCGCCTGGCCATACTGTTTCAGGAGGTTGTTCACGTCCTGCACGCTGGTGCCGCTGCCTTTGGCGATCCGCCGCCGACGCGAACCATTGATGATCATGTGGTTGCGCCGCTCTTTCGGCGTCATGGAGTCGATAATAGCCACCACGCGGCCGATTTCCTTCTCGTCCACTTTCACATCTTTGAGGTCTTTCAAAGGCCCGATGCCGGGCATCATCTTCAAAATCCCTTCCAGCGGCCCCAGCTTACGGATCTGCTTGATCTGCTCACGGAAGTCGTCCAACGTGAACTCATCGCCGGAGAGCAGTTTCTCCTGCATCTTCTCGGCTTGTTTCTGATCGATAGTCTCTTCCAGCTTCTCGATCAGCGACAACGCGTCGCCCATGCCCAGAATCCGCTGCGCCACGCGGTCCGGATGAAACGCCTCCAGAGCATCGCTGCGCTCACCCACGCCGACGAACTTCAGCGGCTGCCCGGTTACCGAGCGAATTGAAAGCGCCGCGCCACCGCGTGCGTCGCCATCCATTTTGGTCAGAATGATCCCGGTGATGCCTAAACGCTTGTGGAACTCATCGGCCGATTTCACAGCATCCTGCCCCGTCATGGCATCGGCCACAAACAGGATCTCGGTCGGGTTCAGTGCTTCTTTTAGCTCGTGCAGCTCTTGCATCAACTGGTCGTCGATATGCTGCCGCCCCGCCGTATCGACCAGTAAAACGTCGCGTCCCGCCTGGATCGCCTCCCGGCGTGCGCCCCGCGCCAGTTCCAAAGGCTTGGTTTCCTCGACGGCGCCTTCGTAAATCGGCACGTTGACTTGCTTTGCCAGAATGCTCAATTGATGGCGGGCAGCCGGGCGGTATACGTCCACCGAAACGAGCTGTGGCCGGTTGCCTTCTTTGGTCAGGAATCGGGCCAGTTTGCCGGCGCTGGTCGTCTTGCCGGACCCTTGCAAGCCCACTATCAGCACCACCGTCGGCGGGTCATTCGCGAACCGTAGCCTCGATTGATGCGTCCCCAGCATCTTCGTCAGCTCGTCGCGGACGATCTTGATTACCTGTTGGCTGGGCGAAAGCGCCGTGAGCACTTCCTCGCCCACTGCCTTCTGCTTCACCTGCTCGACGAACTGCTTCACCACTCGGAAATGGACATCGGCCTCAAGCAGCGCAACGCGTATCTCGCGCAGCGCTTCTTCCATGTTTTCAGCGGTTAATTTGCCTTCGCCGCGCAGGTTTTTGAAAACCCGCTGCAGCTTTTCCGACAGGTTATCGAACATTTTGGATCAACGGACGAAGCGAGGAAGGTGTGGGGACACTTCTACTTCGGACAGGAAAGACCTGCCAACTGACCAGTATAGCGGAGAGGAGGCCCCCGACGCCACGTCAAGTCGGGACGGACTTGACGCTTGGGTGCCATCACCGTCGCCTTTCGAAGGGTGGCCGCCCTCGTACGAAATCGCGGCCCGCCTCGATTCGCCTTAGTTTGTCTTCACAACCGCCGGGCCACCCGGGACTGAAGCCCTTCTCAATACGTCCCCACCTTAATCGCCAGCGGGAGCACGAGGTTCTGGCCTCCGCTGGTTACCACCAGGGCCTGTGGTCCAGCCGAGGCGCTCGCAGTAGCCGTGAGCGTCGCCGAGATCGAAGTCGCCGAATTCACAACCATGTTGCTGACGGTAAGCCACCCGCTCGGCACCGTCACTGTGTCCCCCGTTTGGAAGCTTGTGTTGACGCCCGTTATGGTCACCTTAAGCTGAGTACCCACTGTCGCGGCCAATGCGTTTGGAGTCACGCCCGTCACCTGCGGCGCTGTCGGTCCCAGGATCGTGGTTTCGTTGAACAACGCGCGCATGATGAACGAAGCCATCTGGCCGCGGGTTACCAACTGGTCAGGACAGTAGATCAGCGTGGGAATTAGCGCCGGATTGGTTCCGCAGCCGTTGGTTACGTATTCGTCTTTGGCGCGTTGGATAAACGGGAAGGGCACGCCGTCGCCTTCCACGTTCGTGGGCACGTCCCCGAAATACGGGGTGGGGTTAAAGGCGAAGCTGGCGCCATAAAGTGCTAGCCGGGCACGGACCATGAAGAGCGCCATTTCCCAGCGCGAAACGTTGTCCGTCGGGCAGAAGATTCCTGTTCCGCAACCCGTGGTAATGCCCAGAGTCTCCAGCTTCTGAATGTGCGGGAAGAACAGATTCGTTGTCGGCACGTCCGTGAAATAAGGAACGGGGTTGTAAATGGCGGGTGTCAGGGTGCCGGTAACCGCCCGAACGATAAACGCGGCCATCTCCTGCCGGGTCACGTTGTCGTCTGGGCAATATAGGCGCGTCGAAGGATCGGTGGACCCTACGCAGCCGGCGGTCACGCCGGCCAGGAACATCAGGTTCGCCGCATCGAAGAAGGTGGCGGATGGCGGCACGTCGGCGAACTCGGCAACGGTGAGACCTTGCGTAACGGTCAGTTGATGGCCGCCGATCGTGATGTGTGCCACACGATTCGTGCCGGTATCGTTTAGCGTCACTGAGTAGTTAAGCAAGCCCGAGCCGTTGGAACCGGGATTGTTCAGCGTGAGCCATCCGGATTGATCGCTGGTGGCGTTCCAAGGGCAAGCATTCTGGTTGGCGTTGACCTGTATGTTGTAGCCACCCGCCTGTGCCGGTATTGTGATGCTCGTTCCGTTCGGGAACGAATAGACGCACGGGTTCGAAGCACCCACCGTAATGGTCGAGGTGGAACCGCCAATAAGGACAGTGTAAGTGAGTATCTCCACGCCGGCGTTCGGCGGAACTGAAACGGTGACCGTGCCGCTGCCCGTTCCCGTGAGCGCCGAAGTCACAGTGGCAGGATCGGAGTTTTGTAACTGCACGTCCCAGGGGCAGCCTGCTTGTGTCGTCACGGTAATGCTGGCCGTGCCTCCTGCCGAGGTCAGCGAGGGATTCGTCAACTGATATGTGCAACTCGAGCCCGGCTGGGTGATCGTGTAGGTCTGGCTATCGACATTCACCGTCCCGATCCGCATACTCCCGGTGGAGTTCGCGTCCACAGCTAGTGGAATCGTTCCGGAGGCGGCTCCAGAAGCTCGGATCAAGTGGATCCAGCTAGCGGAAGGCGTAGCCGTCCATGCGCAGCCGCTGGGTGATGTAACCGAGAAAGCCAAGCGGCCGGCGGAGTAGGAGTATTGCGTCGCTGGGTTGA
Organism: uncultured Acidobacteriaceae bacterium; assembly: GCA_963771305.1. Taxonomy (GTDB): domain Bacteria; phylum Acidobacteriota; class Terriglobia; order Bryobacterales; family Bryobacteraceae; genus CAJCIT01. Next base: position 127,696 of record CAVYTS010000012.1, on the reverse strand, counting down.
TGGTGTAAGCGCAGGCTGCGGTAGCGTCCGCGATCTCGGCCAGGAACGCCGCGCCGGAGGCCGACGTGTTCCCGTTCCGTGCGTTCGTCGTCAGTGGTAGGCTTCCGGAATTGACCGTGCCCGCGATCCAAACATTACCCGAAGGGGCCAGCGCGGCGCCGCCCACTTGCGAGTCGGCATACGGCCCATAAAAAGTGGACCACGTCAGCGTCTTGCCGTCGGTGCTCAGTTTCGACACGAACCCGCTCTGCGGCACATAGTTGCTCACGTAGAGTTCCGCCGGGTTCGAAGGGCTTACCGCCAAACCATAAATGGTGGATGAGTCCACGATGGCCTGTCGTGTCCAAGTCGCGCCGCCATTGGTTGAACTCAGGACCACCCCAACGCTGGTGCTGCCATAGACGTTCAGCGCATTAGACGGATCAACCGCAAGATAACTTACGCCCACTCCCGGCCCGATCGTACTCCAGGACGTGCCCGAAGTCGTGCTCTTGTAGACGTTGATGCCGTCAGCCGCGTAGAGAATGGTTGCGTTACTCGTGCTGAGCGCGAACGCGACGCAGTTGGTTGGCGCGCCGTCTCCGAGTTTCGTCCAGGTCAAACCGACGTCCGTGCTCTTGTACAGGCCGGAGGATCCGGCGGCCGCATACAACGATCCGTCCGGGCTCGCCACAATTGGGCCGGAAGAAAACGGTGTCGTAACACTCTGCGGGAAACTCACTCCCCCATTTATTGAGCGATATTCCGTCCTACCGCTGAATACGATCAGAGTGTTCGGATCGGTTGGGCTGATGGCGACCACGTATGCGTAAGGTGTGGATGAGGTGCAGCTCGTGTACGTGGCGCTCCACGTCTGGCCTCCGTCGGTAGAGGTATACAAGCTGCAGCCATCCGCCGTGTAAAGGACGGATGGATTGGAGAGACTGCGAGCCGTGCTTCCAATGCTGTTCGGGTCGACGATTGTCCAGGTGCCGCCGTCGTTCGTGCTGCGAAAGATGCCTTGGCCTGTGTCGATCACAATGGTCCCGGCCGTCGAAGGATCGGGCAGGATGATGCCGCCGTAGACGGACGAAAGGCCGACGTCGGCTGGCGTAAACGAAGCACCCGAATTTGTGCTCTTAAAGAATGCGGCGGGCGAAGCCGGAAACGCTGGTTGCACGGCGCTGGCAATCGGGAAGTCGTGCGAATACGTGTTGCCGGCGACGATCAACCCGCTGCTTCCTACCGCCAGTGATGCCAGGGTGTCGTTCTTGCCGCCTCCCAGGTAGGTCACAAATCCGAATGCGGTCCCACTGGCGCTCAAACTCGCCACGAACCCATCTGTGCCTCCTCCATACGTCCCCTGAACCACGCCCGCGGTTACCCGCAGATCGGCGGATGAGGTATTGCCGCCGAAGTACACCACGTTACCTGTGCCGAGCGCGATCGCATTCGCGGAATCGTTGCCGCTGCCTCCCAGGAACGTCGCCCACGTTAGCGAAGTTGCGGTGGGGCTGAGTTTTGCCACGAAAGCGTCCTCGCCGCCCACGTTGGTCGTCTGGGCTCCGGGCGGATTGCTCGGAAATGAGCTCTGGGTGCTGTATCCGGCAACATAGGCTGCCCCGAGCGAATCCACGGCGATCGCATTGCCCCGGTCAGCCCCGAGTTGGGCGCCATAAACTTCGCTGCCCGTAGGCGAGAGCTTTTCGACAAACGCGCAGCAGTTGTTTACCGTGCCGGACGTACTTTGAAAAGAGGTTGCGATGCCTGTCACGTAAGCGCTACTGGAGGCATCCAGAGCCACGCCATAACCGACCGCATAGCCGGGCCCGCCCAAATAGGTCGAGTACACCAGCCCGTTTCCGGCGACATTCAACCGGAACGCGAACGCGCTCGCCGTGCTGCCTAACGACGCTTGCGCAGGATTGACCAGCGGGAAATCCGGGGATTGCGTGTAGCCGGTGCCCACCACATTGCCGGTCGTTGAGTCCACCGCGATCCCCGTCAGGTGGTCATAACCCGACCCTCCCAGATACGTTGAGTACAAGAGCGTTTTCCCCGTCGGATCGAACTTTGAGATGAAGGCGTTTGTTTGCCCGAGGATTCCCGCCTGGACAGCGTTGAGGGCGGGAATGAAGTTGTTGTTCGTGTACCCGCCGATATAGATGTTCCCCGATCCGTCCACCGCTACTGCAGAAACAGTGGGAGATGCGCTGCCGAAATAGCTCGCATACACCAGAGTCGGATCGATCACCAGCAGCTGTGTCTTGTCGTAGGCCGCCAGATGGAAGCCCACTTCATTTCCTGCCCGCAACTCATATCCGCCGGCAATCCGCTTTCGGCCGCCGCTACCATCCTGATAAACTTCCGGGAGTTTCAGCGAGAGCGACCCACCCGCCATCTCAACCCGGAGGTCTCCGTTCGAATCCAGCGCCAGTTTTCGAGCGCCCTCGAATCGCATCGCAATCCGGCTGGCATCGGCGCCCGGTTGCACGACTAAGTCGTATTCCAAACGCCCCTGTTTGCCGTACCAGACCACATCAACGCCCGGATACAGGTCCTGGTAGCGCACTCGGCCGTATGTAGGGATGTCGCGCAGCCAGTTTTTCGAATCACTTCCGATAAAGTAGTTGACCTTACCTGGCAGCGGTTCAAGTCCCGCGGATGCCGCATTTGCATTGCCGGCCACGAACCGGATCCGCAACTGTTCCTCGTTTAATCCGACTTCGACATCGGCAGCGCCCACAGCCAGCCGGTAGCCCGTTCCCGCGCGCCATCCAGCGAGTGTTGCCGCTCGTCGCTCGCTCAAACGAAAGGGGAACCTGCCCCGCCGCTGTGACCGCCGGACTATGATCGTCTGCGGAGGCGCCCATTAAGCCGCCTACCATGCTGGCCAGAGCAATGAATCCAATGAAAATGCGCATTCCTTGTGATTGTATACCGGACTGGTGTTTCAACAGCCAAGCCGCTCTTGGCGAGCTCAAATTGAGGTTTCGCGAGCCGCCCAGAGAAACTGTCTCCCCGGCCCAGGTTATGTGTGATACGGCGTTTGTTCTCGGGCACACTGGCCCCGCCCGATTGAATGTAGACGGCCTCCCCTTCCGCAGGATCCTTCACGAAACCAGCCTCAATGTCGTCTTGAATGGGCCGGAGCTTGCAGCCGCAAACACCCAAAGCGGAGGCAGTGTACTCGAACCCTGTACCGCCTTGCCTTTGTCGGAATAGCCCGGCTTCGGCCTCCGGCTACCCGTACCAGTACCCTGGAGTTTTTACCTATTCGCCTCAAAATGCCCTCGTTAGTTCAAATAACAGTCTGTTTATCAATGCCTTAGAGGCTTTCTCGAGTTCCGATACCCATCAGGAAACCCCGGTAAAAAGAACTTGCAACTTTCTTAGTACTGAGGCATACTCGTTTTACGGTCCAGTTCGGAGGAACCTAACTATGAAAAAGCTTGCTTTAACGTTTTTGGTTTGCTGCGCTTCGGCGTTTGCAACAAATGTTGATTACACCACTGCGGGCGCGTTTAGCCTCGGAGGCGGAAGCGGGAGCGTGCTCTCCACAACTGTTGACGCAAATGACACGATCACCAATGGCGGCGCGAAGATCGTATTTGCTGGCGACGCAGCCAATATTAACGCGCCCACGGTCAGCAGCTTGGGCACCTTTACCGTTACGGGTGGTACTGGCACTTTTGCGGACCACTTCACTTTGACGATTACCCAGAGCGTGCCTTCAAGTGGCAGCCAAAGCTCGACGACCACTGTGAGCGGCACGATCACAGGCAATTCCAGCACTATCGACCTCAGCTTCGCCCCTCCGTCCGTTACGCTCGGCACGATTCCCGCCACTTATACCTTTGATCCGGCTACGTTTGGCCTCAATAACCCCGAGGACAACGGTGGCATTACCACCGTTCAGGTCTTCATCACCACCCCCAACGCCACCCCAGAACCGGCTTCTCTCGGCCTGATGGGCATGTCGCTCCTTGGTCTCGGCCTCGTCATCCGCCGTCGCTCCGCCAAAAAGTAGGCAGCTTTAAGAGTTACTGGACCGCCAAAGCCGTAAGCTTTCGCTTGCGGCTTTTTCCGTTTGTGCCGAGCATGTTCGGGCCGCTCGAAGGTGAAGGTAAAATCCGCTGGGTTCGTCTGCGGCTTCGGGCCGCTCTGTGGCGGCAGTGGGAACGTCGTAGGGCGGCTTTGTTGGCGCCGGGCGTCCGGCAGCAGCTGGGCGGAGTGGTCCCGAAAAACGAAGCTCAGCGAGGAGCGTTGGATCCAAGGGTTTGCGACAACAAGCGGGATGGAATCAGACGCTGCGGACGAACCAGTCCTGCGCGAGACTAACGCCCTGTTTCGGCTGAGCGGTTGATCCTGCGCGAGTCGCAACGCGCCGTGACCCCGTTTGGAGAGATTGCGGTTTTCAGTTCCTTTCTCGGAAGGTTGGCTTCGTGGAAGCAGTTCGGCGACATATGCCGATCTGCTGTAAGTCGCCGAATCACATCGACGCGAGTTCCACTTTTCACAGCATCTCTGGTATCGGTACTGGTGGTGAGCCAGGCGGTTCGCTCATACCAGTCTACTGCGGGGAAATCGCATGCTGCACGCGCTGCTGGGCGCCTGGACTGCTTTTCCACCGACGATACGATCCGCAATTTATTTCGCGCCTTCGGAATGAGCGAAGTCCAACGCCTCTACGAACCCCTGCCGGGTGGCAAGGCGTAGGCTACAACTTGTTGGACCTGGATTCGACCGTACATCGCACGAGCCAAGGCACTGGTCAGCAGGGCTTTTCGATGCCTTCTTCCAATCCCTTGGCTTCCCACGTTTGTTGGCGAGTACAGCGTCATTTCTCGAACCGTCGTGTACGGACCCGTATGCACGGTGGTGTGGCGGGGGTCTGTGACCATCCCTGCGATAAGCCGTTTGCGAGGACGTACCTTAGTCATCGCTTTAATAAATACACGAACGTATAATTGTTATTGATAAAATGCGCTAACGTATGGCATCTTGAGCAGGGGATGCTCTTTATGTCACGTTCAAGCCCATTCCAGATAAGCCTGTCCGCGCAAGAAGAACGCGAACTGCATCGCCGGGCTGCGAAGTATACGTTGCCGTATTTTGAGGTCCTACGCGCTAGAATGGTTCTCCTGGCTGCCGAGGGTCTATCCAATGATCAAATCGCCTCCCGCCTTGACACCCGTCGCGAAGTCGTCAGCATGTGGCGAAAGCGCTTCTTCGAAGAACGACTGGCCGGTCTGGACGAGCGCTCCCGCCCGGGTCGTCCCCGGGTTTTTCCACCCAGAACTGGTCGTCAAGGTTAAAGCCTTGGCGTGCGAACTGCCTGCCACTCATGGCGTTACTCTCTCGCTCTGGAACACCCCTGACATCGCCCGCCAGGTTTGCACCTCCGGCCTGGTGGCCACCATCTCAGGAAGCACCATCTGGCGTTGGCTTCATGAAGACGCAATTCGTCCGTGGTACCACCGCAGTTGGATCTTTCCCCGCGATCCCGACTTCGCCGTCAAGGCCAACCGAATTCTGGACTTATGTCAGCGCTCCTGGAACGGTAAACCCCTCAAAAGCGATGAGTTTGTCATCTCCGCTGATGAGAAGACCAGCATCCAGGCCCGGAGGCGGAAGCATCCCACGTTGGCCGCCGCGCCGCAACACCCGATGCGGGTCGAACATGAGTATGATCGTTGCGGTGCCTGGGCCTACGTCGCTGCTCTCGACGTTCATCGTGCCCGCGTCTTTGGCCGCTGCGAAACTACCACCGGCATCGCATCCTTTCATCGTCTCGTTGAGCAAGTCATGACTCGCCCTCCCTACCACGACGCCCGGCGTGTCTTTTGGATCGTCGACAACGGCAGCTCGCATCGTGGAGAGGCTTCCGTCGCAAGACTCAGGCAGCTGTTCCCGCGCCTGACCCTCGTACACGGCCCAATCCATGCCAGCTGGCTCAATCAGGTCGAGATCTACTTCTCGATCGTTCAGCGAAAAGTGCTTACCCCAAACGACTTCACCAGCCTCGGCCAACTGGCCGAACGCCTGCTCGACTTCCAATACTACTGGGAATCAACGGCCAAACCGTTCGAATGGAAGTTCACCAAAGCCGATCTCACAACCCTCCTCGCCAAACTCTCCGCCAGTCACCAGATCGCCGCTTGAGAAAACCGACAATACGTTAGCGAACTTCTGAAATGGAGTACTTAGTCAGCAGACCTGCTTGCGCAGACCCGCTTTCGTTAGGCCTTAGAGGAGCAAACTAAGCTTTCTTGATACGCCTGCGGGCGAAGAAACCGATTCCGAGAAGAGCGGAACCAATGAGCCCCATCGTGGCCGGTTCCGGTATGCTGCTCGTAGTAACGTAGGCATAGGTGATCGTCGTGGTAGCGCCGACGGTGGCGGTGTCGCCCTGTACAAACAATGACTTGGAACCCGCAACAGAATAGTTAAAGTCGCCGGCGGCGAGCGAGGAGCTAAAAGTTCCGGTGCCTTCAAAAAAGCTCCAATCTGCCGACGAAACAACCAAGCTGAGCATTCCCGAACCCGTGAGGCCAGGAACCGCAGTTACAATCCCGCCGCTGGCTGTGCCACTGACCGGGCCGGCAACAGCGTTTGTCGTAATCATTAAGGCGTCCGGCGCAGTCAGCGCGAGCGCCGCGGTCGTCTCGACACTCGTGTAGGCTTGAGCCGTCGTCGCGCTGTTGAATAGGTTCACTGCGCCCGTAGTGTTGTAAGAAAGACTAATGGTGATACCGGTTAAGGTGTCGCCAAGGGGCGGAGTGAATTCAGGCAGGGTGAAGGTGTCAGTAAATGGCACCGCCTGAGTGGTCGTTGTGTGGGAATACGAAGTGGTGACCGCTAGCAGACTCGAAGTACAAAACGCCAGCACCAGCGCCACCCTCGTAAATATCACCTTCATTGCGTATCCTCCGTTGATACCCAACTCTGCCAGGGCAACCTGCTTCATCTTCAAAGTGAATGGTCTTCTGATGGTCGCCCTTTGAAATGAACAGCATACATAAAAATCTGTGCTGCTCGTCACGGTCCGTACCAAGTAGACCGTTCACGCCTAACAGGATCTTACCTCAGATCGGGCTGGAATGTGCCACGAAATCTTTAGTTTGAACCGGTTTAGATACCCGGCTAGAGTAATTGCCGGCTTCTGTTTATTTTGAGAGAACTCGATCTTCTCAGCTCGCGCAACTCGCTGGCCGAGTTTCCGGCGGTGATTGAAATGTCACAGGAAGGCCGCCAAGGCCGGCTCCGCCCTCAAAGCCTGGAGCCAGTCGCCGCAGTCGATCACCAAGATCCTGGTGGAGTCGCCTGACCGCAAACCCAAGGCGTCCAGTTACTTGACCGCTGTTTGTGTCGTCATTAAAGAGTGGCGTTTGCCTCCCCGGAACAACTCTGCCCAACCTATGAAATTGCGACCGTACTTCCTCACCCTGGCCGGCATCTCCTCGCTTTGCCTTTTCGCTGCCGACAGCACCACCACCGCGCCTTCCAGCGGGATCGATTTGAAGGCCATCGACAAAAGCGTAAGCCCCTGCGTGGACTTCTATCAATACGCCTGTGGCGCCTGGGCGAAGAACAACCAGATTCCGCCTGAATTCGCGTCCTGGGGCCGCTTTCAGGAGCTTGCCGACCGGAACCAGGCCGAACTGCGCGAGGTCGCCGAAGACGCCAGCCGCAACGTCAGCCGCTCGTCCCTCGACCAGAAAGTCGGGGTGTTCTACTCCACCTGTATGGATGAAGCCGCCGCGGATAAAGCGGGTGCGACGCCCATTCAGCCGGAATTGGAACGCATCAGGAAAATCAGCCAGAAGAGCGATCTGCCCGCGGAGGTTGCTCGTCTCCATAACCAAGGAGTCGGAGTTCTGTTTCGCTTTGGCCCCGAGGCGGATCCCGATAACTCTCGCCTGAACATCGCCGACATTGACCAGGGTGGACTTGGCTTGCCGGAACGCGACTTCTATTTCCGCACCGATCCAAAATCGGTGGAGCTTCGCGCCAAGTATCAGGCGCACATCAGCCGCCTGCTGCAGTTGCCTGGCGAGCCAGTCGCCATGGCGGATGCCAATGCCGCAGCCATCCTCGAATTCGAAACCGCGTTGGCGAAAGTCTCACTCGATAACGTAAGCCGCCGCAACCCTCATCTGCTGGTTCACAAGATGCCGGTGGCCGAGTTCGCCAAACTCGCGCCGGGCTTCGACTTCAACGATTATTTGAAGGCTCGCGGCACGCCTGCGTTTGCCATCATCAACGTCAGCACGCCCGACTTTCTCAAGGGATTGAACGCCGCTCTGGATTCGACGTCGCTCGATGTCATCAAAGTCTACCTCGCCGCCCACTTCATCTCGGCCAACGCGCCACTCCTGAGCAAGCCTTTCGTCGATGAAGACTTCAGTTTCAACGGCCAGACTCTCACCGGAGCAAAGGTGCTCCGGCCGCGCTGGAAGCGCTGCGTCACGTTGACGGACCGCAGCCTGGGCGAAGCGCTCGGCGAGAAGTTCGTCCAGAAGTATTTCGGCGAGGTCGGCAAGCAAAAGACACTGGAGATGGTCGGCCTGATCGAGCGCGCCATGGCAACCGATATCGATTCCCTCACCTGGATGTCCGACGCCACCAAGCAGCAGGCGCTCGCGAAGCTGAAAGAAGTAACCAACAAGATCGGATACCCCGAAAAATGGCGCGACTATAGCTCCGTGAAAGTCGTCCCGGGGGATCTGGTCGGCAATGCGGATCGTGCGCGCGAGTTTGACGTGAAGCGTCGGCTGGACAAAATTGGCCAGCCGGTAGATCGCCTGGAGTGGGGCATGACGCCGCCGACTGTAAACGCCTACTACAGCCCGCAGCAAAACAACATCAATTTCCCGGCCGGCATACTGCAGCCGCCATTCTTCACCGCCGTCGCCGATATGGCTGTGAATTTCGGCGGTATTGGCGCCGTTGTGGGGCATGAACTGACGCACGGCTTCGACGACCAGGGCAGCCAGTTTGATGGCGACGGTAATCTGCGTCAATGGTGGACCCCGCAGGACGCCGCCGCGTTCAAACAGCGCGTCGATTGCATCTCCGACGAGTACTCCGGCTTTTCGCCGCTCCCCGACGTGCACATTAACGGCAAGCTCACGCTCGGTGAGAACGGCGCGGACAATGCGGGGATGCATCTCGCCTACATGGCGCTCATGACCAGCCTCGAAAACAATACGGTGTCCTCCAAGAGCTTGGATGGATACACGCCTCAGCAGCGCTTCTTCTTGGGCTTTGGCCAGATTTGGTGTATCAACATGCGCGACGAGGCATTGCGAGTACAACTGCGCACCAACCCGCACGCGCCGGGCCCCTATCGAGTGAATGGCACAGTTCAGAACATGCCGGAGTTCAGCACCGCCTTCGGCTGCAAGCAGGGCGATCCCATGTTCGCCGATCCAGCCAAGGCCTGCCGCGTCTGGTGACCCTTATCTTTTCCAAAAGAATCGGCGTTGATCCGCGTTCATCGGCGGCCAATAACAATCCTAAGAAGTGTTAGGTGAGGTCGAGACACCAACAAGGCCGCTGATGGCCAGTCTGCTAGGGGAATGCTTCTACACTGTAATCAGCAGTTTTATGAAGGCAACTCTACTCTGTTGTGGCTTGGCCCTCTCCGTATGCCGCCTGGTTGCCCAGTCCCCATCCACGGCGCCAGCAGTTCAGACTTCGCAAAGCGGCCTGGATCTCGGCGCCATCGACAAAACTGCCGACCCCTGTGTCGACTTCTATCAATACGCCTGCGGCAATTGGCTGAAGCAGAACCCGATTCCACCCGACAAAGCCACCTGGGGGCGCTTCGATGAGTTGGAAGAACGGAATCTCCATCAGCTTCGTCAAATCGCCGAAGACTCGGCGGCCCATCAGGACCGCTCCGCTATCGATCAAAAGATCGGAGCCTTCTTCGCCTCATGCATGGATGAAGCCGGCATCGAAAAACGCGGGCTCGACCCACTCCGCTCGGGCCTCGATCGTATCGCCAAGATCAAATCCAAGTCGGAGCTGACCGCCGGCATCGCCTGGCTGCATCAGCATCGCGCGGAACCTCTCTTTGCCTTTCACGTCTCGCCAGATCTGATCAAATCAACGGTGTATCTCGCCGAACTGGACCAAGGTGGTCTCGGCCTGCCTGACCGCGACTACTACCTAAAGACCGACGCCAAGTCAGAGGAAATCCGACAGAAGTATCTGGCTCATGTAGCAAAGACGTTTGAACTGACGGGCGTCCCGGCTCCGGAGGCCCAGCGCAAAGGCGCGGCCGTGATGAAACTCGAAACGGCCTTGGCCGAACTTTCCCTGGACAACGTGTCGCGCCGCAATCCGCAACTGCTGTTTCATAAATACAAGCTGGACGACACGGCGAAGCTGACCTCGGCCATCGACCTAAAGAAGTTCTTCACCCTGGTTGGTGCGCCGCCATTCACCGAACTCAATGTGGATGTTCCGGCGTTCTTTGAGGGCTTCGACAAGCTAATTACAGCGACGCCGCTGCCGGAATTGAAAGACTACCTGGAGTGGTTCTACATCACCGCCAACGCCGATCTCCTCACCAAGGCCATCGTTGACGAAAACTTCAGTTTCTACGGCACAACCCTCACCGGCGCCACTCAGCTCCCGCCGCGCTGGAAACGCTGCATCGAAGCCACCGACGCACAGCTCGGTGAAGCACTCGGACAGAAGTTTGTCGAAAAAACCTTCGGCGAAGAAGGTAAGCAGCGCACTCTGGAGCTGGTCACCCAGATTGAGCGCGCTATGGCCGCCGATATCGACTCAGTCCCGTGGATGAGTGACGAAACCAAGAAGCAGGCCCTGATCAAGCTCAAGGCCGTCACCAACAAGATCGGGTATCCCAACAAGTGGCGCGACTACTCCCCGGTCACGGTAGCGAATGGCGATTATTTTGGAAACTACGGTCGGGCGGAGGACTTTGAATTCAAGCGCCAGCTGGCTAAGATCGGCAAGCCCGTCGATCGTGCGGAATGGGACATGACGCCCCCCACGGTGAACGCCTATTACGATCCTCAGCAGAACAACATTAACTTCCCGGCTGGCATTCTGCAGCCGCCGTTCTACTCAAATCATGCCGATGCCGCCGTGAATGCGGGAGGAATCGGCTCCGTGATCGGGCATGAGCTGACCCACGGTTTCGACGATGAAGGGCGCCAGTTCGATTCCGCCGGCAATCTGCGCGATTGGTGGCGCCAGCAAGATGCGGAAGCTTTCAAGACACGCGAGGAGTGCATTGCCAATGAGTACTCGGCCTTCAGTCCCGTTCCCGGCGTTCATTTGAACGGCGAATTGACGCTCGGCGAAAACACGGCGGACAATGGCGGCCTGCGCCTCGCCTTCATGGCCCTAATGAACGGCTTGGCAATGGAGGGTCAGCCCTCGACGAAGCTGGATGGATACACCACCGAGCAGCGCTTCTTCCTCGGCTTCGGCCAGGTGTGGTGTCAGAACAGCCGTGAAGAGGAATTACGCATGGCCGCACAGACCGACACGCACGCGCCGCCGGCCTTTCGCGTGAACGGCTCCGTCTCAAACATGCCCCAGTTCAGCCAAGCCTTCGGTTGCAAGGAAGGCAATCCCATGTTCGCCGAGCCTCCCAAAGCCTGCCGCGTTTGGTAGAGCCCTATTGGCTGCCACGCGAGCACGACCCGAACATCCGAGCACTGAACGGCGCGCGTAAAGCGTGCGGATTGGGCGGGTAACTCAAACAGTCCACGTGATTTCAACGGTGAGCTTTTGGAATGTCCCGTGATCTTTCGGCGAACCAAACGATCCGCGTTTATCGGCGGCCGATGTTTTTCAGCAGCCACCAGAGACAATAGGAATAGCCCTCAGGAGATCTCGAAACATGACCGAAACGGTAGCGGTGAATCCGCTCCTCGAACAAAAGTTCCCCATCCCGTTTGATGAGGTGAAAGCCGAACACGTCGAGCCCGCCATTCAAGAGTTACTCTCGCAAATGGAGCGGCGTCTCGAAGAACTCGGTTCATCCCACGAGCCTCGCACGTACGACAGCGTGCTGCTCAAGCTCGACCATCTGACTGATCCCCTCGACCACGCCATGGCCATCGTTCGCCATCTCGAGTCGGTTGCCACCTATCCGGAGCTTCGCGCGGCTCACAACGCCGTCCAAGGCCCTGTCAGCGCCTTCTATACCTCCATCGCGTTGAACGAAAAACTTTGGGAAGCCATCAAGGCGGTCGATGCTTCCGCGAACAAAGACGCTCTCGCCCCGGTCCATCGTCGCTTTCTGCTCAAGACCGTTCAAGGCTTCCGTCGCGCCGGTGCTGATCTCGATGCCGCCGGCAAAAAGAAGCTGGAGCAGTTTGATGTGGAGCTGACCGAGATCACGACCAAGTTCTCCGAACACGTGCTAGATGCCACCAATGCTTTCGAACTGGTCATAACCGACGAAGCCCAGTTGGCAGGCTTGCCCGACTCCGCCCGCATGGCGGCTAAGGCGAGTGCTGAATCCAAGGGTAAACCTGGCTGGCGATTCACCCTCCAGGCCCCTAGCTATATCGCGGCAATGACTTATCTCGAGGACCGTGGTACTCGCCGCCAACTTTGGGATGCCTCCAATCGCCGGGCCACTTTCGGCGCGTTCGACAATCGCGCGTTAGTCACGGAGATTCTCCGCCTTCGCCGCGAGAAGGCGCAATTGCTCGGCTATCGCGATTTTGCCGATCTTGTGCTGGACGATCGGATGGCCCACACCGGCGCGCACGCGCAGCAATTCCTTACTGGACTGCACGCGAAAACGGCGCCGTTCTTCGAGCGCGAGAATGAGACTCTTGCCGCTTTGGGCCAGTCGCTGGGCTACTCGATTGTCGAACCCTGGGATGTGGGCTACCTTGCCGAGAAACAGCGCCAGGCGCTTTACGACTTCGACGAAGAAGAACTCCGCCCTTACTTCCAACTCGATCACGTCGTGAACGGCATGTTTGAGATTTTCGGGCGATTGCTGGATATCAAAGTGGTTGAGCAGTCGGGTATTCCCGGTTGGGATGTCGCTGTGAAGTACTATCGCGTCATAGACGCCGCCTCGGACATGCTCCTCGGTGGGTTCTACACGGATTGGTTTCCGCGCGAAAACAAACGCGGTGGGGCTTGGATGGATTCTTTAGTCACGGGCAATCCCGACGCCGGCCAGCCGCATGTGGGCTTGATCTGCGGCAACCTGACCCCGCCCGTCGGCGACACGCCATCTTTGCTCACTCACCGCGAAGTGGAAACCATCTTCCACGAGTTCGGGCACTTGTTGCACCATACATTAAGCCGCGTTCCCATCCGTTCTCTAGCAGGCACCAATGTTCCGTGGGATTTTGTTGAGCTCCCCTCCCAGATCATGGAAAACTGGTGCATGGAGCGCGAAGCGGTAGACCTTTTTGCGCGCCACTGGCAGACGGGCGAGAAGATTCCCGAGGATCTCTTCAACAAGATGAAAAACGCCCGCAACTTCCGAAGCGCGAACACGCAGATGCGTCAGCTCGGCTTCGGCTTGGTGGATCTGAAGTTGCACCGGGAATACGATCCGGCCCGCGACGGCGAGGTTCTTGCCTATGCCCGCGGCGTTCTCGCTGCTTTTACGCCAGCCCCGCTTCCGCCGGACTACGGGATGATCGCCAGTTTCTCCCATCTTTTTTCCAGTCCGGTTGCCTATGGCGCGGGTTACTATTCCTATAAATGGGCAGAGGTTCTGGATGCAGATGCATTTACTCGCTTCCGCCGCGAAGGCATTTTCAACGCGAAAACCGGCATCGATTACCGCCGGAACATTCTCGAGCGCGGTGATGGCGACGATCCGGCTCAGTTGTATCGGAACTTCATGGGCCGCGATCCCGATTCAAACGCTTTGCTCGAACGCGCCGGCCTGATCGCCGCGTGAAAGAGGAGGCCCTTTTGACCTTGGAAACGATTGAGCCGGCGCGACTCTCATGAAAGCCTCGCGACCCACTCTCAAACAGCTGCGGATGGAGAAGTCGCGGCTGGAGAGCCGTGTTGTCCAGGCCGAAAAAGAACGTGACGCCACCCTCGAAGAGGCGCGGCAAGCCCGGATCGAGATGGACCAGATCTGTTACGCCGCCGCCCACGACTTGCAGGAACCGCTGCGCTCCATCGGCAGCTACGCTCAACTGCTCACGCGGCGCATCGGCGCCGTCGACCCGGAGGCGACTGAATTCGCCGGCTATATTGTCGAGGGCGCCAATCGCATGACAACCCTGGTTCGGGACATGCTTCTCTTGACACGCGTCCTGCCGCCCAAGCTCGAGTCAATCCCCCTTGAGTCCGTGCTGCAAGGCGTCCGCATGAGACTCTACAAGGAGATCGCCGAGTCGCAGGCGGTGATCTCCAACGATGAACTCCCTGAAGTAAATGCCGATCACATCCAAGTCGGCCTTCTCTTGCAGCATCTCATCGCCAACGCGCTGAAATTTCGTTCCCAGTCAGTGCCTTGTGTTCATATCTCCGCCGAGGAAGAGGAGGGCGAAGTCGTGATTTCCGTTCGCGACAACGGCCCGGGCGTTGAGCCGAGATTTCATCAACAGGTGTTTGCCGCCTTCAAACGCCTTCACGGGCGCGATATTCCCGGCAACGGCCTCGGTCTCGCCCTCTGCCGCCGGATCGTGCAGGGACATGGCGGGCGAATCTGGGTTGAGAGCGACGGCCACTCTGGCTCTACCTTCCGATTCAGACTCCCGCGTTAGCCCGGATCCCTGGTAACTTCCGCGCTTGCTGTCCGATCTCCGTCGCGATACCGTAGTCACCGGGCAACCCGCATGAACAACACAACTCGGCGCACTTTTCTGCAGGCCTCTGCGCTCACCGCGCTTGCTTCCACGCGCGCGTGGGGCGCAAACGATCGCATCAATATTGCCGTTATCGGAACCGGTGGTCGTGGCCGCGACCACATTACCCAATACGCCAAGCTGCCCGACGTCAACATCTATGCGCTCTGTGATGTCGATCAGCCCAATCTCGAGCGCGCCCAGGCGCTGGCGAGGAAACTGACCGGACAGGATCCGAAACTTTATCAAGACATGAAGGCGGTCTTTGCTGACAAGGAGGTTCACGCCGTCTCCATGCCTCTGCCGAATCACTGGCATGCGCTGGCCACCATTTGGGCCTGCCAGGCCGGTAAAGACGTGTACATTGAGAAGCCCGCCAGCCACGATCCGTACGAAGGCCGGCAGATGGTTGCGGAAGCCCGAAGATCGGGGCGCATGGTGCAGGTCGGCTCCCAAGGCCGTAGTGTCATCCACAAGGTTCGCGCAGCACAACTGCTGCACGATGGTGTCATCGGGAACGTCTATATGGCGCGGGGCCTTTGCTTTAAACGGCGCAAGTCAATCGGCCACACGCCGGTCGAGCCGGTTCCACCGGGAGTCGATTGGGACAAGTTTCTCGGCCCTGCGCCCATGATTCCCTTTTCGAAGAATCGCTTTTTGTACAACTGGCACTGGTTCTGGGACACCGGCAACGGCGACATCGGTAACCAGGGTGTGCATGAAATGGACATCGCACGCTGGGGCCTGGGAGTTGGTCTGCCGAAATCGGTCACGGCTTCCGGTGGCAAATACGTTTACGACGACGATCAACAAACGCCCAACACGCTGGTGGCCCGCTTCGACTACGGCGACAAAGAGATCGTGTTTGAAGTCCGCGGATTGCCGACCGGCGGTGAGGCCGACCTCGAAGTTGGCCGCGATGGCAATTGTATCGGCAACCTTTTCTATGGCTCCGACGGATGGATGTCGCTCGATGCGCGCGGCTATCGCATCTACAAAGGCGACCCGCCGAAGCTCGTGACCACCGCTAAGTACGAAGAGCCGGAAGAAACGGATACTCGCCCGCACATGGCGAACTTCATCGCGGCCGTGCATAGCCGCAAGCGGGAAGATTTGCACGCCGATGTGGAGACCGGCGTCATCTCGGCCGATCTGTGCCACCTCGCCAACATCAGCTACCGCTTAGGCGGCCGGAAGCTCGATTTCGATGCCGCCTCTCAGCGCTTCACCGACGAAGAGGCGAATCACCTGGCTCATCCGTCCTACCGTGCTCCTTATCTCATTCCCGCCCTCGCTTGATTGATGATTGGAGCCGCGACCGAAGCGGCACCGTCTTTATGTGCTCGCCGTCTCTTCAGCAGCCTGACTAGGCCGCTGCGACCCTCTATCCCACCGTCCGCGCGAATGCTGCTCGTTTAATATGTGCCGCCCAGCCGATTACAAACCCAAGCACACTATACAAGTAGTAAAGAAGATGCAGCGGGACCGCTCGAATAGCGAACCACCATCCGCGTTGGCTCGCAAAAAAGCGGTACAGGTCTTTATTCAGAACCAACATCGCCAACAATATTCCCGCAGCTAACGCGGCCGCTACCAGACTCCGCAGTGCTATCGCCGCGACCGCGCACGGAATCACTGCGCAAGTCAGCATGGCGCTGATTCGCTGGCTCTGCCTCAAATTCAGATCGTCGGGCATCCGTTGGCTCTTCAAGATGAGCTGCGTCCACGGAATCGCGCGGTCCATCAGATCCGTTCGCACCAAGCCCACCAGTGTCCAACGCTTGCGGTGCTTCACTTGCATCTGAGGGCAGAGCACTATCTTGTGGCCCCCGCGAACCATCCGCACGCCGAGTTCGATGTCCTCAATCGACGGACGCTTGAAGGAGGTGTCGAAGCCCCCCAACTCGATAAATACGTCCCGCCGGATCGCCCCGCAGCCTGTCCAGAATGTGCCTGCCTCGCGTCGCGCCGTTTGGTGGACGAATCGATGAAACAGATTCTTATATTGCGAGATGAAGCGTTCCTCGGATGGCGAATCGTCGTAGGAACCGATCACGGCGGCAACTTCGGGATGCTCATTGAGCTCGCTCACAGCGTGGCCCAGCGTGCCAGGATGAGCGCAAACATCGGCATCCATAAAAAACAACAGCGGCGCGGCCGCGCTTTGGGCGCCCAGATTTCGCGCCGCGGCCGGACCCATCTGACGCTCCGTGCGCACCACCACGGCGCCAGCCTTCGTGGCGACCTGCGCCGAAGCGTCAACCGAACCGTCGTCCACAACAATCACTTCGAAGTCCCGGACCCTTGAATGCCGCAACGCCTCCAGGCAATGCCTCAGGTTTTCGGAGTCGTTGAAGACAGGGATCACCACCGAAATCGGCGGAAGTTTTCCGGGCATCGTGCGAGGCGGCTCTTCTCGAACTTAGCAGGTCCATAACACCTGAGTTACATTGGAAGCCATCCGCATGATCAACCTTTCCCATCCCCTCCTTCCCTTTACGCCGCGCACCACTCGGCCCCTGTGCCTGTTCATCGCGATCCTGCTCTTTCTTGCGGCGGCCGCTTCATCCCTCCGCGCTGCGGGCGTTGAATTCCGCGGCCACGCAGGACCTGGTAAAGGGAAACGGATCGTTCTGATTGCCGCGGACGACGAATACCATTCCGAGGAAATGCTGCCTCAGCTGGCGAGAATCCTCGCCGAACGTCAGGGTTTCGACTGCACCGTCTTGTTCTCTGTCGATCGCAGCGACGGAGCCATCGATCCTCATCAGCGTCGCAACATTCCCGGCCTCGAAGCGCTCGAAACGGCCGATCTTCTGATCCTGTTCGCACGATTTCGCGACCTGCCGGACGACCAGATGAAGAAGATCGTCGACTACGTGGAATCCGGTCGGCCGGTCATCGGCATCCGGACTGCGACTCACGCTTTTGCGATTGAAGCCGGCGAGACTTACGCGCGTTATTCCTGGAACAGCAAGATCGAAGGCTGGGAGGGCGGTTTCGGCCGCAAGGTGCTCGGCGAAACCTGGGTCGCTCATCACGGCGATCATGGCAAGCAAAGTACTCGTGCCGTCATTGTGCCAGGCGAAGAAGAGAATCCGATCCTGCGTGGCATCGGCGACCGGGAGATTTGGGTGCCAACAGATGTATATGAGGTGCGCCAGCCACTGCCCGCGACCTGCCGTCCGTTGCTCCTTGGCCAGGTTCTAACCGGCATGCAATCGAATGATCCGCCGGTCGCCGGTAAACCCAACGACCCCATGCTGCCCGTTGCCTGGACCAACGCTTACGCCGGCGGCGTCGGAAGAACCTCGCGCGTCTTTACCACCACCATGGGTGCGGCCGACGACTTCTTGAACGAAGCGTTTCGCCGTCTGTTAGTCAACGCTGCGTTCTGGGCGGTCGGTCTGGAAAGCAAGATTCCGCCCAAAACCGACGTTCGAATTGTCGGTACCTATCATCCGCGTTCATTTCTCGACCAAGACTACACCAAGGGCGTTCACCCGTCAGACCTGACGAAATAGGCGCGGATAAGAGTCCGGGTGGCCTGACGCTAGATCCGATTACGGAATCGTTCGGAAGGTCTTCTCTTCGCCGTAGATTGTGATCAGCGGATGGCGCACTCGCGCCCGAAACTCGTACGTCTTGCCGGGGGCCAGGTGTTCCAGTGAAAACTGAAAACGGCCGGGCGACGTCCGCTCAGTTCCGGCGAGGTCGGTCCACGGTTCGGTCCTTTCGGAGAGATCAGTGCCTCCCTTCTTTTCGCGGAACTGGAAGCCCACCTCCACCTGGGCCACGCCACCCATCGCAGCCAGCATTCCCTGCAACAAAGCGATTCCCGCGCTGGCGTTCCACTGCGCGCTCGTCGTCGTCACCTCCGGAGGCGTCAGCCCGGGTCCCACGTTTGTGATCTTCAGAACAATCGGATTGGGCCAGCGGCGGTCCGTGTACAGCCGCTGCGCGCGATAGGCGGTGATATGCAGGCCATCCGCATCCTGCCGCCAGGTCGTCTTCGGAACAACTTCCGGCCGGTATTCCACAATCTCGTCCGATTGCCCCAGCACCGTCACCTCCGTAGCTGGCGTCGACTTTACCGAGCGAAGCACCACCGTCTTCGCTTCTCCCAGCTTCCAGGGGCTCATGTTCGTGAGAAACGCATACACGGTATCCGAGCCACTGCTCTTCGTGAACCAGATATCGTTCTCATTTGTGATCACCCACGGCCGCACGCGCTTGATGGATTCGGCATTCACAAAGTTCCACAGCGCAACCTCGCGCAGCCGCGACTCCTGTTCAATGGCGATTTCACCATCGGGTTTCGGGCCGATATTCAATAGCAGGTTCCCGCCCTTGGCCCGCGTCTCAATCAGAGTGTTGATCAATTGAGTACCCGACTTGTAATCCTCGTTTGTCGCTTTCCACGGCCACTCTGTCCCCATCGTGAGGTTACCTTCCCACGCTCCTTTCAGAGCAACACCCGGCGTGTATTGTTCCGGTGTCGCCATCGCGCCACGAGTGATAACCAGTTTGGGTTGCAGTTGCCAAGCGAAATCGGTCAGTTCGTCAGCAGGTCCGTCAAAGAAGAAGTAATCAATTGGCCCATAGTTCGTCAATAGTTCCTTGAGCTGCCGTTTCGTATAGTCCATGAACTCTGGAATATCTTGCGGGTAGACGCCTTTTACTTGGCGGTTAATGGTGATGTGGTGTTGATGCAGCCACCAGAAGTCATCCGGAGAGAAGTAAAAACCGATGGCGATCCCTTGGTTGCGGAACGCATCCACCAGCGCACGCGTGATGTCTTTGCCGTAGGGCGTGTGCATCACGCTGAATTCGGTGGTGGCCGTGTTCCACATACAGAAACCGGCATGATGCTTGGTGGTGAATACAACATACTCAAACCCCGCAAGCTTCGCTAGCGCCGCCCACTTCGCTGGATCGTAGCGATCGGGATTGAAATAGCCGGGCAGCGTCCGGAAGAAGCGGTCCACATAGTCCGGTGAGGAGCCCACCAGTGAATGCGATATCACTCCGGCCAGCGAGCCGTCGACGCCCCAGTGGATAAATAGCCCGAGCCCTCTATCGCGGAACAGCTCAACCCGGGCCGCGTCGTTCTTGTTCGCTGACGGATTGGGTTCATGACTTGGCGGCTGCAATCCCCCGGGGGCCGCAGCCGGCTGCTGCGCTTGTGTTTCTAACATCAAGAGCTGGGAGAGGACGGAGAGCAGAAGAAAGGCTCGCAGCATGGACGAAGTCATGAGGTATCTGGCCGCGGAGTATATCAACTCCCAGTCGTGCGACCGGCGCTTGTGCAGCTTCTGCGCACCTCCGCTCGTACAATTGAGGCATATGTCCTTTCGTGGGGCGCGTGTTCTCTCGTTTGAAAGCCGGCGGGCAACCGAAATGGCCGAGCTCATTCGCCTGAATGGGGGCGACCCGTTCGTTGCTCCGGCTTTAGTCGAAGTCCCGCTCGAACACAATGAAGTGGCGTTCGAATTCTCGCGTCGTCTCTACGCGGGCGAATTCGAGATGATGATCTTCCTGACCGGCGTTGGCGCTCGGCTGCTCAGCCGCGTCCTGGCCACCCGTGAACCCACCGAGCGTCTGGTCGAAGCCCTGCGCAGCCTGACTGTCGTCGCTCGTGGCCCCAAGCCCATGGCTGTTATGCGCGAATGGGCCGTTCCGGTCGCCGTGGCCGTACCGGAGCCCAATACCTGGCGCCAGGTTCTCAACGCCGTCCAACCGCGTCCTGAAAAGTCAGTGGCCGTGCAAGAGTACGGTCGTCCCAGCCTCGAACTGACTGGCGGCTTAGTGGCCCAAGGTCGCACCGTCTCAGCCGTTACCGTGTACCAATGGGCGCTGCCGCCCGATACCACTTTGCTGGCAGAAGGTCTGGCCCGGCTGCTCGCCGATCAAGTCGATGTGGTGCTCTTCACCACCTCGGTGCAACTTGAACACTTGCTGCAGTTTGCTGCGGAACGAGGCCAGCGCGAGACGGCCATCGCCGCCTTGTCGCACACGTTCGTCGCTTCCATTGGACCCACTTGTACTGAAACGCTAAGGCAGCACGGCCTGTCGCCGGCCATGGAGCCAACTCATCCAAAGATCGGCATCCTCGCGCGCGAAGCGGCCGCGGCCTTCAGCGCCCAGAGCGCACTGTAGACCAGCACTACGGATTAACCGTCAGCGCAGTCGTTTCTACACTCATTCGGCCCGCTTGCTGCACCGTGACTTTAACCACGTATTCGCCAGGGGGTAACTTGGCAGACGAGATGACAGGGAATGTATTGACCTCGTCCGGCAAACCTAGGTCCGGCGTGGCTCGGGAAACCTGTTTGCCGTTCTGGAGGATCTCAACGACTACTTGCGGTTTCTCATCCGAAGGTTTTCCATCTTCCAGTTCCGGATAGACAACGAAGAAGACCGCCGCATCGGTTTGGGGTTTGACAACCGGCGTCAGTGCCGGCAATACCTTGCCGCCGTCGAATTCGAGCGGGTTCCCTGGGTCGCGCGGCGCCACCAGCGAATCCACGTCGTGTACCACCGCGATGCTGCTGACCGCGGGCTCGCCCGGTTTCGGCACCAGCAGGGCCACGCGCTTCGTACTCGCTAATCCTCCCTCCGGGTCCGTGACCGCCGCCTCGATCAGGTACCGGCCCGATGCCAGTTCAACCGGGTTCGTGAAAATCATCTCGCCGCGCCGGAACATATCCAGCTTGTCTTCCGGGACCTCGCGATCGATCTCCTGGCTGACTTTCTCCACAATCTGCCCGTTCTGATCTTTGATCAGCGCCAGAAATGTCGCATGAATCCGCGCCTTCTGCGTCTTCGGATCCACGTCTGTCTTTAGGCTGGCAGTGCTGAGATCGAACACAATCTCGTACCGGAACCCGTCCGGCAGCGGCTTGTATCGCAGCGCGGCCACATGAAATGGGAAATCGGCCTTCCCCTGCGTGTTCAAAGCCTTCAGCCCGGCCATCTCGAACGGCACCACCGCCCCACCCTTCAACTGCGGCACGGCGTAGTATCCACTGCGGCTTTGCACAATCAATTTCGGATCGTTTACTGTCACTTTGATCGTGCGGAATTTTCCATCCACCTCAGTGGATGTCGGCACGTACGAGATCTCGTAATGTGTCCGCACGTCTTCCATCACGCGTGCCATGCCGCGTTTAAAGTCGTTTGTGTTGAAGATGGCGAATCCACCGGTACTCTCGGCTATCTCAGCCATATTCAGTTGGGTGTGCGAAGACAGCGCATCTTGAATCAGGTCGCCTTGTAGTGCTAGGGCCATTCCCTGCGCTGGCGAAAGTTGGTCACCCCCGATAGACTGGGTGTCCGCGGCTCCCTGGGCGGCGCTCAAATTTGCCGCTGTCGTCGTTAGACCCGAGACCATCCCGTTTGAGGTCGCGGTCGTGAGTCCTCGCACGTCGATGCAGTAGAAGCTGACGTTGCCGCGGTTGGCAGCGCCGATTACTGCCTTCATGTAATCTTGGCGATCCGGCGGTTTCACCAGACCGTCAGAAAGATAGAGCACTGTCTTACGTCCGGGCAATCCGGATTCGTATTTCACCAACAGCATCATCGACGCCAGCACCTTCATGCCGATGCCATAGGAAGTCATGTCACGCTGCGCGGTAATCATCTGCGCCATATACTGTTGTGCTTCGGAGAATGGCGCCTGCGATGCCTGTGTCGTACTGAGATCCGGCCTCTGCGTCAAATCCAATCCCGGTGTGAGGCTGATACCGGTTGGCCCTCCCGTGATCAAATAGTTGGTCTCGTTCAGAACGCTTGCCGAAGCTTGGGCCAGTTCCTGCGAATTTCCGGTTACCGCCAGGTGTACCGCCCTTGCCAGCGCCGCGCGGTCGTTCGTGAATCCTTGCAGCGCATTCATCCGCAGATTCAAACCGAATACCGCGGCGTACGTGTTCTCCGCAAACTGCTGGCTCAGAAAATCCGTCGCGGCCTCTTCGGCGTTCTTCCGCGAGTCCGGTCCAATCTGGTCGAAGATGATCGAAACGAAGTTCGGCTCCCGCGTAGAATTTACCTGCTCGGCTGACGTCTTCGTCGCCGGCCCAACCGTTTCGGGCGCCGGCGCCGTCACCCGCGTCTCATCGCCTCCTACGAATCGGAACGTTTTGATTGTCTGCGGCACCCCGTCTTCGGTGATTTTGAAATCGGACGCCTTCAGCTTCGTATCCAGCGTCAGGTTCTTCCGCCGCACCACCACGTCCAGCACCACTTCGCGCACGTTGCTTCGAATCACCGTGCCCGTTTTCTCAGCATGTTGCTCCACGGCCTTCGCAGGCGAAGACGGGGCTAGGGAAGCTTGAGGCTGAGCCGCACTCTGGGCGAACAGACAAGTTGTGATGGACAGGAGACCGGCCACCCCCCGACCGCAGCTCGCCCAGCGCCGCGCTGCGCATCCACCGGTGATTGGCATATTGTCCTTCTTTCAGTCTATCCGCGTTCGCGGCGTCGAACCCGCACGCAATCCTACTGAAAGGGACGCCGCTCGTGTAGATTACGGTTACATTCGCGCGGAATCGGCCAATTCGCCAGCAAGATCTGCCACGTCAGCCGGTTCCATCAGCTTCGCTCTCAGCCGTACTACCTCGCCGATCACGAAAACCGCCGGATTCCACACCTCAACCTCGCCTCGCGCCACGGAGCCTAGATCGCTCACCACCACCCGTTGTTCGGGCGTCGATCCTCGCTCGATAAAGGCGACCGCCTGCTTGGCATCGCGGCCCGCGTCGATCAACGATTGAGCGATGAATTCGCGGTTCTTCACGCCCATCAGCACCACCAGCGTGTCCACCTTCGCGTAGTTCTCCCATGCCTGGTGCAGGCCTTGTGAGCAGTGCCCCGTTATCACCGTGAAGCTCTGTGACACTTCGCGATAGGTAATCGGAATGCCTGCCAGCCCCGGCACCGCGCTCGCGGACGTCACGCCCGGTATGAACTCAACCTCAATTCCGTAGTCCAGCGCGATCGCCCACTCCTCCGCGCCTCGCCCGAATACCAGCGGGTCGCCACCCTTCAGCCGCGCCACCGTTTTGCCCGCCAGTGCGTGTTTTAGCAACAGCGAAAAAATTCGGTCTTGCGTATGCTCCTGCTCGCCGGCGTGCTTGCCGACGTAAATCAGTTCGGCATCCGGCCGGGCCAGCGCCAGAATCCCCGGGCCCACCAGACGGTCATAGAGCACCACGTCGCACTGCCCCAAGACACGCGCCGCCTTGACCGTCAGCAGGTCCGGATCACCCGGCCCCGCGCCGATCAGATACACTTTCCCGGCTTGTTTGTCACTAACCATGCGAAATGCCGCGAACGAAGTCGTCACTCCTAGTATCCCTGAGTCCCCAACATCCGATGCCCACGACCGGCTCGTTGTAGGGTGGGCACCCTTGCCCGCAATCGGCGCTCACGCCGATTCGCCGCGATCCTGAGTCACCGCCGATCCTTGGCTCGTAGGGTAGGCCCCCGGCCTCGAAACGGCGCCTCGCCGTTTCGCCGCGGTGTTCACCACAGCCCCGGCCGTCACGAAACTTGTCCCGAAACCTCTTGGCAATCACGCCTTTCAGTGGTAACTTCTTCTGAGTCCCACCTGGCGATCCAGGCCAAGGAGATCCCAATGCCATGTCCGCGACTCAGCGGCCCTTCCCACGCCGCTGCACTCACCCTCTCTCGCGTCATCCTGATACTTTTCCTCTGCGCCGGCGCTCTCGATCTAGTCCTGGCACCTCGGCCCGCTCAGGCCAGCGCGCAACCGCCGCAGACCCACCGGCGCCCGAACATCGTCTTCATCCTCACCGATGATCTCTCCATGAATCTCCTGCCCTTCATGCCTGGACTGGCCGAAATTCGCAAACAGGGCACTACTTTCACCAACTACTTCGTTACGGATTCGCTCTGCTGCCCCTCGCGGTCCTCCATCTTTACCGGCAAGCTACCGCACAACACGGGCGTCTTCAAGAACACTGGCCAAGATGGTGGCTATGAGGCATTCAACGCACACGGGAACCTCTCCCAGACCTTCGCCGTGGCTCTGCAGAAGGTCGGCTACAAGACGGCTTTTCTCGGCAAGTATCTGAACGGCTACATGCCCGCAAAGGCCGGCCCGGCTCCTGGCTGGGATGAGTGGGACGTCGCCGGCAACGGCTACAAGAACTTCGACTACAACCTGAATCAGAATGGCGCCATCGTGCCGTATGGCTCAGACCCGCATTCGTATCTGACGGATGTCGTCTCGAAGCTAGGCCGCGACTTCATTCGCAAATCCGGCAATAATCCGTTCTTAATCGAGATTGCAACCTTTTCTCCGCACGCCCCGTACATTCCCGCGCCGCGCGACGCCAATGAGTTTCCTCGCCTTGAGTATCCCCACACCCCAGCCTTCGCCGCCCGCCCCGATGCGACCGCTCCTTCTTGGTTGAAGAGCATTCCTGAACTTGAGCCCCAGAAGTTTAACCACATGAGGCGTGCGTTTCGCATGCGCGCCCAATCCGTACGCTCCGTCGACAAAATGATCAAGGACATCCGCGCGTTGCTGGCCGAACTGGGAGTCGACAACAACACCTACATCGTTTTCAGCTCCGACAACGGCTATCACATGGGAGAGTACTCCCTGCGCCCCGGCAAAATGACGCCCTTTGATACCGACATCAACGTGCCCCTCATTGTCATGGGTCCGGGTATCCGCAAGGGCGCCGTCGTCAAAGACATAGTTGAGAACATCGACCTGAACCCTACCTTCGTGGACTTGGCTGAAGCCGTTCCTCCCGGCACCCCTGACGGTCACAGCCTGGTTCCCTTGCTCCGCGGCGCGGCTACTGACGACCGGCGCCGCCTGGCGCTGATCGAGCATCACGGCATGCCCATCGTCGATCCGGCCGACCCCGATGCTCCGGAACTGCACTCGGCAAATCCGCCCACCTATGAAGCCATCCGCATGGCCGACGCCATGTATGTCGAGTACGCGCTGACCGACCCCTGCTACTACGACTTAACCAAAGACCCTTTCGAACTGCACAATGTCGCCGCCAGCCTCCCGGCTGCTCAGAAAGACCATCTGCACCAGATCCTCCGTACTAATGCCACCTGTAAAGGCCCCGGCGCCTGCTGGGACGCCCAACGCCTTCAACCCTAAGCGAAGTGGGTCGCCTTCCGCCAAGAGTCGAAAACTTCCTGGGATCAGCGGTGATGAAAACCTTAGCGGTCGGTTTTCGGAAGTTCGGTCACGTATTGTTGTCAACCGCTCATTCGACGTCACAACGCCTTTGCGAGCCGCGCGCGTCAGCAAGCCATGATGGACCGTAGCCATCAGAACGAATGAAAATGATCGCGGAGCAGCCACCCATACAGCACAGAACCCCGACCGTAAGGGAGGGGAGATGGCCCGCACAACACTACGATCCTGGATCATTTTCGACGGAGCGGTGCCGCGAAATGTGATCGAACCTCCGAGAGAGCTCTTAGGCCGCATCCCGCCCTACAGGCTGAGAGGCCTTGACAGCTTCATTTTTTCGGTCGATACTCCTATCAAGCATCTATGGGAAAACAGAACAAGGGCGAACTGCTGCAAGGCACGCTCGACATGCTGATTCTCTCGCGACTTGCACAAGGGGCGATGCACGGGTTTGGAATCGCCGAGCACATCCAACAAGTCACGGACGACACGCTTCGAGTGGAGGAGGGATCGCTTTATCCGGCGCTGCATCGCCTGGAAGCGGACGGGATGATCACATCCGAGTGGGGCGTATCTCTCAATAATCGCCGCGCGAAATTCTACCGGCTAACTCCCCGAGGCAAGAAACAAATGGGACTTGAAGTCGCGAAATGGCAGCGTCTGGCAGCTGCGATCAACCGTGTCATCGAGCCCGCATAGCAAACATGTCGTGGCTGTATCAACTGGTACTGGATGCGCGTCAACGGTTCCGCTACTTGTTTGGCCGGGAGCGCCTACAGAGCGAGTTAGATGAGGAACTGCAATTCCACCTGGAAATGCGACGTCAACGGCGAGCGGAGGCGGGCGAAGACGAATCCGACGCGCGCTTTGCCGCGCGCCGTCAATTCGGCAACACATCTGTCATCAGCGAGGTAACTCAGGAAATGTGGCGCTATGGATCGCTTGATTCGTTTTGGCAGGACATACGGTATGCCTCGCGGTATGCTCTTCGCACGCCCGGCATCACGGCGGTCGCTGTGTTGTCGCTGGCGCTCGGCATTGGTGCGAACGCGGGCATATTTGCGCTGGTCGACCGCGTCATCCTCAGCATTCTCCCGGTGAAAGACCCGCAGCAGCTGGTCCTGCTGGATGATTCGCTGCCCTATCTACGCTTTAAGGAGTTCAAGGAGCGCAGCCAGGTTTTCAGCGATGTTGCCGGCACGGCCAGCCTCGCCAACGTCCGGCTCGACGAAAGCGACAACCCGGAGAGTTCCATTTCCGGGCGGTTGGTCTCCGGAAATTACTTTGACGTGTTGGGCGTGCAGCCGCTACTAGGGCGGGTCCTGTCGCCAGCGGATGAAACGGCGAACGGAGCAAATCCGAATGTCGTCATCAGTTATGCGTTGTGGCTAGCGCGTTTTCACGGGGATCCTGAGATCGTGGGCAAAGCACTACGCCTGGGCGCCGGAAAGCTCAGCAGCGGATGGAGCAGCGGCGGCTTTGAGGAGGATCAACCGGTGACACCATCCAGCCGGGACTTCGTCATTGTGGGTGTAACGCAGCCCAACTTTTTCGGGGAGACCGTCGGGGAACGGCCTGTTTTCTGGGCGCCGCTCAGCATGGAAGAGCACTTCCTACCGGGCCGCCACTGGCTTACGCGGCGCACGGCCTCATGGGTCCGGGTCATCGCGCGTTTGCGGCCTGGCGTCAGCTTGCAGCAAGCCGAGGCGGCTTCCCGAGTACTCTACAGGCAACTGTTGTTGAAGGATGAAGGGCCGGCCCTAACGGAGGCCCGCCGCCGCGACCTCGAGCAGCAAAAGATCAGCCTGATGGAGGGTGGAAAAGGATTCTCCGAGTTGCGCGAGGATTTCGCGAAACCGTTGTGGGTCCTGATGGCCATGGTTGGCGCGGTTCTTCTGATCGCTTGCGCCAACCTCGCGAACCTGCTGCTTGCGCGCGGCGCTGCCCGCCGGCGAGAGATCGGCACTCGCCTGGCACTGGGGGTGGATCGCGCCCGGCTGCTTCGCCAACTCATTACCGAGAGTCTGCTTCTGTCATTCGCCGGCGCGGTTTTGAGTATCCCCATCGGAACGGCCCTCACACACATCCTGTTCAATGCGGTCTCCTCCGGAAACCCCAATTTGAAAATGGACCTCGCATTGGATTTCCGAGTCCTTCTATTTACGGGCGCCGTCGCCGTTGGAACTACGCTTCTGTTCGGCCTGGTTCCGGCGATTCGCTCCACCCGGCTCGATATCAGCACGGTGCTGAAGGAAACAACGCGCTCGGCGGCTGGCGGGCCATCACGCTTCGCTGGAGAAAAGGTTGCCGTGGTTCTTCAGGTAGCGCTTTCCGCGACCCTCCTCTTCGGCGCAGGCTTGTTCACCCGAACTCTTTACCATCTCAAGAGCCAGGACCTCGGCTACGTTCCGGACAACTTAATCACCGCGAACATTGATCCCACCGCTGCGGGTTACAAAGGCGACGACCTGGGGAGAATCTCACAGCGCATTCTGGAAGAGATTCGCCACCTGCCGGGGGTCAGCAAGGCCACCTACTCGGACAACGGCCTGTTTGCCGGCAAGGACTCCGGCACGCGCGTTCGATTCGAAGGTTTTAAACCGGGTTCAAGAGAAGATGCCCTGTGCCGTTTCGACCAGGTCGGGCCCGGGTACTTCTCAGCCCTGGGCATCCCCATTCTGCTCGGGCGCGATATTGCGGACACCGACACGCCCAACGCCCCCCGCGTTGCCGTGATTAACCAAAGCATGGCGAAGTTCTACTTTGGCGACCGGAACCCGATTGGACAAACGTTGTATTACGAAGGTAGCCGTGTGCATTTCACGCTGACCATCGTGGGTGTCGTGCGTGATGTTCGAGATCATGGCCTTCGACGCGATGTGCCCCGGCGATTCTACGTCGCCTACCAGCAGCCTGTAGATGGACAAATGGGGGCTGATTTTCAGATACGCACGCCGCTTGCGCCGTCCGATGTCGAGAAGGAGATTCGCCGGACCATCCGGGCGATCTCGCCACAGATGCCGGTGGATTTCGTTCGACCGCTGCGAAAAGCGATCGACGATTCGATCCTCACCGAGCGCTTGATTGCCGGGCTTTCGGTTTTTTTTGGCCTGCTCGCGCTGTTGCTTGGCTGCATTGGCTTGTACGGGATACTGGCCTACTCGGTAGCTCGCCGCGCCCAGGAAATTGGAATCCGAATCGCTGTCGGAGCGGGCCCCGGCGATGTGATCCGCGCCGTCGTACGGGACTCCCTGGTCCTGGTTGCGATTGGCCTCGCGATCGGCATTCCCACCGCGCTGGCGCTTTCTCGCTATTTGCAATCGCTGCTGTTCGGATTGAAAGCCATGGATGGCTGGTCGCTGCTGCTGGTGGTGTCGGCGATGCTGGCAATGGCGCTGGTGGCCTCGGCCGTCCCAGCAGGACGTGCCGCGCGGATCGACCCAGTGCTGGCGCTGCGCGCCGAGTAACTGTTAACCGAACTACGGTTCATTGAAAAGGTCAAATGGGAGGCCTCAGGAAACGCTGAAAGCCAGCGGGTCACTGGTCCAAATTAGCCAGGCGTCAATTCGTTTCTCACGGCAGTCATGGGGTCCACGGCCGCAGCTCTGAGGGCTGGGAAGGCCGTCGCAAGTATCGCGGCGAAGAGGAGGCATGCTCCAGTCAAAGCCAGGTTCGCAGCGTCATGAGCTGACACCCGAAACAAGAGCGAAGCGAGCGTCCGCGTGGTCGCTAATGATATAGGGATACCGATTGCGACGCCCCAAAGGGCCCGACTTGCGGAATATCTGAACACGAGCCCCGCGATGCCCGCGGGCGTGGCGCCGAGAGACATGCGAATGCCAATCTCTTGGGTTCTCTGAGTAACTAGGTAAGCGATAGTGCCATACACGCCAACAGACGCCAGGAACAGCCCAACGAGTGCGAACGCAAGCAATAGCAACGCATTAAAGCGCGGACCTGCATCGAGTTTGCCGAGACGCCCCTTCATGGTCTGGATTTCTACCGGAAGAGTGGGGTTCAGCGTGGCCATCTCTTGCCGGACCAAGGCAGACAGGGTCGCATTGGAGATATAACTGCGAGTCACTCACGCCCTGTCATTCGTTCCGCCTCAATTCCGCAACGACGTCCTACGAATATATATAGAATACTATATAGGAGCGGTCGCTCAGCCTATGCATCCCGAAATCGGATGGATCTTCGCTCCAATTTGCAGGGCCGTTCAGGCTATTACGAACTGGGTATTCAGCGCCTGCTGCGATCGGTGAGAATGACTATCCGTTCGCCACGCGGCCCGCCACACAGCCAGGGCACTACAATCAATCTGTGGTCGAAATGGCCGATCTCAGCGAGTCCCCCGATACAAGGCTTGCAGTTTACGGAACGTTGGCCCCGGGCCGAGTCAACCATCACCAGATCTCGGCGTTAGCAGGGAACTGGCGGCGTGGGACGGTGAAGGGCAAGCTATTCTCTTCCGGATGGGGTGCTGCGCTGGGCTTTCCGGGGTTGATCTTGGATCCGCTTGGTCCGTCAGTAGACGTAGACCTTTTCGAGTCGATGGACCTTCCCGAGCATTGGGCTCGTCTTGACGAGTTTGAAGGAAGTGGCTACCGGCGTGTGGCTACAACGGTGAGCACACACGAGGGCGAACGAAACGCCTGGATTTACGTCCTTGCTGAAGAGCAGCCCTAGACGGTCGCCAGGACTTCCAAGGGCAAGAGCCGAAGATTGCGTAAGAGCTGCCGGGTCCGCCTTGGGCGGAAGATCGGCACGCGAAGAGGGATCACGAACAGAATCAGTAGATGCATTCCGCTGCAACTTCGCCTTCGGTGTGGTATCCAAGTAGGTGAAAGGAGTGTTCCACGTATGAACACAAAGAATAGGCAAGACCAGAAGCATCCAGGACAAAAGACTCGTCCAAAGCAGAGACCCAAGACCCAGGGCCGGAGTTCCAACCTGCTTCACGACGACCGGAAGTATCACGAGCAGGAGCGACCCGAGACGCGGATGTTCCGATAAGCTTCATCTGCTCGACACATTCTGCTAGTAACAGCTCCCTCCTGCGACAACCGCAGGAGGGAGTTTTAGCGTTTGATGGTGAATCCGGCGCGTTCCTTGCCGAAGGGCGGGGCAGAATCGACGCGGGCGTCGATTGCGGTCGGAGGTCTACCGGCTTTGAGGAGTTGGTCAAGTGTAGCCCCTCATCCGAACCGCAGCCTGAAGACCGTGCTCAGTGAGGCGACCTGACGGCGCACTATGACACTATAGAAGTTGTTTCCGCGAAGATGCTCAGCGCATGCGGGCCACCTATGTCATCGTCTGACTAAAAAGGCCAGACTTGCGGGAAGTTGATCGCACACAAGGATGAATGGGCGTACAGGTCGCACTGAATCACAGGACAGAATATAAATACGAGAGACCGATAGCGCTCGGCCCGCAATTGGTGCGTTTACGGCCCGCGCCGCATTGCCGGACAAAGATCCTCAGCTACGCGCTGGCGGTTGCTCCGGCCGAGCACTTCATCAACTGGCAAAACGACATCTACAATAACCACCTGGCGCGCTTGATCTTCCAGCAGAAGACGGACAAATTGGTGGTTGAAGTAGATCTGATGGCGGAGATCTGCGCCATCAACCCATTCGAATTTTTTCTCGAGCCTGAATTTGAAAACTTCGAGTTCCGGTATCCCCCGCAACAGGGTAATGATCTGGACCCCTATCGCGCGCCGCAACCGTTGGGTCCGCTCCTCAAGGCCTTTCTGCTTAGCCTTCCGCGCGAAAAGCGTTCGACGACCAGTTTCCTGGTCGACCTAAACAGCCGGATCAAGAGCACGATCAGATATACCGTGCGCATGGAGCCGGGCATTCAAAGCTGCGAAGAGACGCTTGAAAAGGGCACGGGCTCCTGCCGGGATTCGGCCTGGTTTCTGGTGCAGATCCTGCGGCATTTGGGTTTTGCGTCGCGGTTTGCTTCGGGGTATCTGATTCAGCTGGCTGCAGCGAATGGATCGGAAAGCGATTCGAAGGACTCGGCCGACTTGCATGCGTGGGCAGAGGTTTTTCTGCCGGGAGCGGGGTGGATCGGGATGGATCCCACATCCGGATTATTTGCCGGAGAGGGTCACGTTCCGCTGGCCTGCACGCCGGACGCACCGGATGCATCCCCTATTACGGGCACGGTTGAACCGTCACGTGTCGAGTTCGCGTACACGATGTCTGTCACCCGCGTCAACGAAGCACGTCACCGCACGAAGCCGCTTGGCGATGGCCATTGGATGGCAGTGGAGAAGGTCGCTCATCAGATCGACGCGGATCTCGCCGCTGAGGATGTCCGGTTAACGATGGGCGGCGAGCCGACCTTCGTCGGTAATGATGAACCGGATAGTCCGCAGTGGAACGGCGATGCGATGGGGCCGCTGAAGCTGAGCCGTGCGGCGGGGTTAATTCGGCGACTTCGCGGCAAGATTGCGCCGGGCGGCCTACTGCATTTCGGGCAGGGCAAGTGGTATCCGGGTGAACCACTTCCGCGGTGGGCATTGAGTTGTTATTGGCGCGCTGACGGTGTTCCGGTTTGGGAGAACGCTGGCTTGATCGCCGAGGAAGACTGCAACTACGAATTCGATACATTCGACGCCCTGCAATTCATGGAAGCGCTGGTGCGAAGGCTGGAAGTAAGCCCCGGGAACATCCTGCCGGCCTATGAGGACGCCTTCCACTATTTGTGGAAAGAGCGACGTCTACCCGTGAATGTGGATGCGGTTGACTCGAAACTCGCTGACGCGCGTCAACGTGGAGAACTGGCACGCGTGTTCGAGCACGGGTTAGGTAAACCGATCGGATATGTTTTGCCGATTCGCCGCCGCCAGCACGAGGGCCGCATCTACTGGTCGAGCCAGCTCTGGTTCCTTCGTCCGGACCGGCTTCTAGTGATCGAAGGAGATTCGCCGATCGGCTACCGTTTGCCGTTCGATTCTCTGCCGTGGGTGGCGCCCGACGATATCGAATACGACTACGAAACGGATCCGCTCGCACCGCTGGAGAAGCTTCCACAGAAACCGGCGCGGCGCATGGATCTGTTCGCGCTCAGTGCCGGTGAGGATCCGCTTCCCGCGCCTCCCAAAGTTGGTGAATCCGCCAAGGATGCAATCAGGCCTGCTTTATGTGTAGAGGCGCGCGAAGGGCGCTTGTACGTGTTCCTGCCTTACACGCCCAAGCTGCCGGATTATCTTGATCTGCTCGCAGCAGTCGAAGATACGTGTCGGTATACCCAGAAGCCGGTCTGGATAGAAGGATACGCGCCGCCGTCCGATCCGCGAATGCGATCGTTCAGCATCACGCCAGACCCGGGCGTGGTGGAAGTCAACCTGCCTCCAGCCGCCAATTGGGAGGAACTCAGCAAGCTTCACCACCTGGTGTTCGAGGAAGCAAAACGCAACCGGTTGGCTGCCGAGAAATTCAATTACGACGGTAGCCACACTGCGACCGGCGGCGGCAACCACATTGTGCTGGGTGGGCCGACCCCCAGCGATAGCCCACTGCTGCGCCGGCCCGAGCTGCTGCGCAGCATGCTGGCCTTTTGGCAGAACCGCCCCTCTTTGTCTTATCTGTTTTCGGGCAAGTTCATCGGCCCGACGAGCCAGTATCCTCGGATGGATGAAGCGCGCATGGATGCACTGTATGAGCTGGAAATCGCGTTCAGCCAGCTGCCGTCGGGGGAATGTCCGCACTGGCTGGTCGACCGTCTCTTCCGGAACCTGCTGGTCGACATCACCGGCAATACCCATCGCGCCGAGTTCTGCATTGACAAGTTGTATCCGCCGCAAGGCTCCGGATCGCGGCTTGGTTTGCTGGAACTGCGGGCATTCGAAATGGCCCCCACGGTCAGAATGGGGCTGGTGGAACTGCTGCTGGTCCGGGCGCTGGTCGCGATGTTCTGGAAACGTCCGTACGAAGCGAGGTTAATCCGATGGGGAACCGCTCTGCATGACCGTTTCATGTTGCCGCACTACGTGAGGCAGGACTTCCTGGATGTGCTTGCGATCGTGCAGCGGTTCGGCTACGAGCTGAATGAAGATTGGTTCGCTCCGCATCTCGATTTTCGTTTTCCAAAGATCGGCTCGATTGCCATTGACGGTTTGGAACTGGAACTCCGCCATGCTCTGGAGCCGTGGCACGTGCTGGGCGAGGAAACCAGCGGCGGTGGAATTGTGCGCAACGTCGACTCTTCGCTGGACCGAATTCAGGTCAAGTTGACGGGGCTGACGGAGTCGCGTTATGTCGTGGATTGCAATGGACGCAGGGTGCCGCTTCGTTCCACAGGCAGGCCGGGAGAAGCCGTGGCTGGGGTTCGCTTCGTAGCGCGGCGTCCGCCCTCGTGCCTGCATCCGACGATTCCAATCCAGAGCCCACTGGTCTTCCATATCTACGACCTTTGGAACGAGCGCTCCATCGGAGGCTGCACCTACCACGTGACGACTCCCTCCGGCAAATGGTATT
This sequence comes from uncultured Acidobacteriaceae bacterium, assembly GCA_963771305.1. Lineage (GTDB taxonomy): Bacteria > Acidobacteriota > Terriglobia > Bryobacterales > Bryobacteraceae > CAJCIT01. Next base: position 93,206 of record CAVYTS010000012.1, on the reverse strand, counting down.
CCGCGAGGCCGGCGGATGCGCCGGAAGCGGAGAGCCGCCGCGCCGAACGGTTCCAGGAGTTCGCCGGCACGCCTGTTTTTGCTCTGGCCGTGGAAGAGGAACCAAACCCCAACTCACCCATGACTCTCGACTTGCGCTGGCCCGCGCCAGGCAAGACCAGTCGGCTCGGCACATCGGTTGTCTCCCCATGATGTCGGAACTGTTGCAAATACCACTTCGCGATCCGGATGTCTATGATGAGCTGTCTGCCGATGGCATGACGCCCCGGTCTCATTGGGCGCAGTTCATGGACGGCCTGCGGGGCATCGGCTCGGCAGAGTTGGCGAAACGGTGGGAACGTGCCGAACGACGGATCAGCGAGAACGGAGTTACCTATAACATTTATGGTGATCCGAAGGGCGCGAACCGGCCGTGGCGAATCGACTTGTTACCGCTGCTCATCGCCCCGGATGAATGGCGTTACATCGAGGCCGGCATCGTTCAGCGCGCGCAGTTATTGAACCTGCTTCTCGAGGACCTGTATGGGCCTCAGAAACTAGTCTCGAGCGGCCGGATTCCCGCTGAACTTCTTTTCGCCAACCCAGCGTTTCTGAGGCCACTGGCCGGCCTGGGAGTTCCCAAGCAAACTTATCTCCATCTGCTGGCCGTCGACCTGGCGCGCTCTTCGGACGGTCGCTGGTGGGTTCTCGCTGATCGTACCCAGTCACCCTCGGGAGCCGGGTACGCGCTGGAAAACCGCACCATTGTGGCCGATGTGCTCCCGGATCTTTTCCGCGATTCGAATGTTCGACGACTGGCGCCGTTCTTTCGCGCCCAACGAGAAGCCCTGGTCAATGTGGCGTCGAGCGACCATCCCCGGATCGTGCTGCTTACTCCCGGACCGCTCAACGAAACGTACTTCGAACATTCGTATCTGGCGCGCTACCTGGGATTCGCTTTGGTAGAGGGCGCGGACCTGACGGTTCGCGACAGGCGGGTTTACCTGAAGACCGTGGATGGGTTGCAGCAGGTGGACGTGATCTTCCGGCGCGTGGACGACAGTTCCTGCGACCCTCTGGAATTGTCCTCGGATTCTTATCTCGGCGTACCCGGACTGGTAGACGCCATTGCTGCGGGAAACGTGAAGGTCGCCAACGCGCTCGGAAGCGGGGTGATCGAAACCGCCGCCATCATGCCATTTCTTTCAGGCCTATGCCGGCATCTGCTGGGCGAGGGTTTGAAGCTGCCTTCGGTCGCGACCTGGTGGTGCGGACAAGACTATGCGCTCGACTGGGTGCGGGATCACCTGGAGTCTGTTGTCGTGAAACCCGCGTTTCCCTCGCGGCCGATGGAGCCCATATTCGGCGCCGAGCTGGCGAAAGCCGAGAAGCAGGAGTTTGTCGAGAAGCTTAGCTCGCGCCCTTATGACTATGTGGCGCAGGAACAGGTGGCTTTGTCGGCAGCGCCGGTATGGGACGGAGGAAGTCTGTTCTCACGCAGTATGGTGCTGCGCACGTATGTTCTGAACACGGGTAGCGGTTGGATTGCCATGCCCGGCGGGCTGGTTCGTGTAGCGGGATCTGAGAATTCCGTTGTGTCGATGCAGAGAGGCGGCCACAGCAAGGATGCGTGGATCCTCTGGGACGGCCCAGTGGACACCTTCAGCATGCTGCCGCCGCGAGACCAGCCGCTCGAACTGCGACGCCCATCCATCGACCTGCCCAGCCGCGCGGCCGATGATCTGTTCTGGCTGGGCCGTTACGTAGAACGCGCCGAAAACAAGGCACGCATATTAAGAACATTGATTAGCCGCGTTCGGCGAGCTAATGGAGCCGAATTTGACTGCTTGTTGCGCTTGCACTCTTGCTTGGATTCGCGCTCTAGTACGCTGCCGAAAAAACGGCGGCCGACTGAGCGCGAGTTGGAAGCGGAAATCATTTCCCTGATGTCAGATGCCAAACGGCGTGACAGCCTGGCCTCGACACTCGCGGAAGTGCATCGAGTGGGGGGCATCGCCCGGGAGCGTTTGTCGGTGGATATGACGCGCTTGATCGGCGCTCTTGCCGATTCAGCGAATATTGAAGATTACATGCTGTTTGTGGAGTATTCCGCGGTTCTGAATGGGTGTCTGGAGTTGCTCTCGGCTTTTTCGGGCATGGAACGCGAGAATATTACACGGGGGCCCGGTTGGCTGTTCCTGAGCCTTGGACGCCGCCTGGAACGAGCCATGCAATCGGCCCGGCAGTTGCGCGAGATCACGACGCCGCTCGCGGACCGGGATTGGCCGTTCCTGGAGTATTTGCTGGAGGTCGCGGACAGTTCCATGACATACCGTTCGCGTTACTACACGACCTTGCAGCCGATTCCGATGCTGGATGTGTTGATGGCCGACGCGACGAATCCCCGCTCTCTCGTATTTCAAATCAGCCATCTGGCGGATTTGTATCAGAAACTTCCGCGATGCATGCCCGACGACTTGCGGACCATACGGGATGTGTTGGGGATGCTGCAGAGCTTTGACCTGGAGAGTTTAGAGTACCCGCTACCAGGCGCGGCGAGCCGGGAGCACCCTCCCGGGGAGCTTTTGCGGCTGCAAAACTCGATGAAAGCGTTGGGGAGCCTGCTGTCGTCATGGTCGGACAACCTTTCTAACATGTATTTCAGCCACGCGCGCGCTCTCTCGGTATCGATAGGCTAAATGATTTACCGGATCGCTCATAAGACAAGCTACCGATACCCATATCCGGTTGCCGTCGGAAATCATGTAGCGTGCCTGACGCCTCGATCGTTGCCGCACCACCGGTGCGAATGGCATGAACTGCGGATCAAGCCCCGGCCGGCGCAGCGGACCGAGCGGGTGGATTATTTCGGGAACCAGCTCACGCTGTTCACCATTCAAGAACCACACGAAAAGTTGGTGGTGGAAGCCCGGAGCTTCGTGACGATCCATGAGAACGCCCGGCCGTGGCCGGACCGATCGTGGCCCTGGGAGCAAGTGGCGGAGTTTCTTCCGAATGACCACAGCGCAGCGGGGCTGGAAGCCTATCAGTTTGTATTTGAATCACCGCGCATCCGGGCGAGCGAGCAATTCGCTTCGTATGCGCAACAGTCTTTCACGCCGGGCCGGCCGTTCGCCGAAGCTCTACTCGATCTGACGGCCCGCATATACAGAGACTTTCGTTTCGATTCGAAAGCGACCAATGTTCGAACACCAACCGAGGAAGTATTTCGGAAGCGGCGTGGTGTATGCCAGGATTTCGCGCACCTCGAAATCGCCTGCCTCCGATCTTTGAATCTACCGGCTCGTTATGTGAGCGGGTATCTGCGAACCTATCCGCCTCCCGGGAGCCCGAGGATGGTGGGAGTCGACGCTTCGCACGCGTGGTTGTCGGCGTATAGCCCCGATTCGGGCTGGCTTGATGTGGATCCGACGAACAACGTGTCTCCGTCGGTGGGCCACGTGACGCTTGCCTGGGGAAGGGACTACGGCGACGTAAGCCCGCTGCGCGGGATGATTCTAGGCGGGCGCGAGCACACTTTGAAAGTGGGCGTGGACATTAAACCGATCGACGGTCTGCCTAGCAGATCGCCAAGCGCGCGGGCCCGCGCCTGAGGCGTCGGCGTTGGCGTTGGCTTGTGCCTTTCGACGTGATCCGCCATAAAATGGGACTTCTCTTGTCCACGTCGGACAGGGGCAAAAAACGGAGACGCTACCGATGCGAAGGGCCGTTGTTCTCGTGGCGTTGCTTTACGCCGTGTCTTTTCTTCAGTCGCAGACACCAGCTACGCAGTCGCCGGTTGGCGGCGCGGCTCCCGTCATCCAATCCACGACGCGACTGGTTCAAGTGAGCGTTGTCGCCCGGGACAAAGACGGCCAGCCTACCCAGGGCCTGCAGGCGAGTGATTTCCGCATCAGCGCGGATGGCCGGCCGCAGAAAATTGCTTTCTTTTCCGTGGAATCAACCGGCAAGGTGCCGGCCACCAATCTGCCGCTTCCTCCGCACACTTTTACCAATCTACTTTCGGCACGCGGGGAGCAGCGGAACAGCATCACGGTGGTTTTGTTCGATCTTGTGAACACGCGACTGGCCGACCGCCTGTACGCCCGCCAGCAGATCATCAAGTACCTTAGCGACATTCAACCGCAAGATCGCATTGGCATCTATGTTTTCAATGGCCACTTGCGCGTGCTGTATGACTACACAGCCGATATGTCCGACTTGCAACGGAAGATTGCGATTGCTAAGGACAAACTGTTGAATGTGAGCCAGACGGAGGAGCCAGGCGCGCTCACGAACAGCGACGCCATTTTTTCCCAAATGATGAACGGACCAGCGGGCGGCCAGCAGGAACGCGCCTTCTTCATGCGCAACCGCGTGCTCGGGACGCTGGACGTACTCAAATTCATCGCCGATCACCTCGCGCAGGTTCCGGGCCGCAAGAACCTGGTCTGGATGTCGGGCGGATTTCCGCTGACGTTTGGGTACGAGAACCCGAGCATTTTTTCCGAGAACTTCGTGGTTGAAATGGATGCCACCATACAGGCGCTGAGCGAGGCGAACGTTGCCGTTTATCCGATTGACGCCCGAGGCCTGGCAACCCCGCCGGGGTTTGACGCTAGCCGCCGTCCCACATCCGCAGCCGCGACGCCGAATCCCATGAACAACACGCCGGGCCGGGTAACCAATCGACCGGCCGCGCCGACCAATGGCCCTCCAACGGGAAAGCTGGGCGCCATCCACGAGAATATGGACGACCTGGCGCATCGAACGGGAGGGCGTGCTTACTAGAACACCGATGATTTGGCGAAAGCCATTCACGATGCGGTTTCGGATTCAACGCTGACATACGACATTGCGTTCTATCCGGAGAACGAGAAGAACAATCGGGAATTCCACAAAATCAAAGTCGAAGTTGGACGGCCACACGTGAACCTGCATTATCGGAGCGGCTACCTCGACTTGCCACAAAGCTCGCCGGACGACAAACTGCGTCTGGTGCAGTTGCGCGATGCGTTGTGGAGCCCGCTGGAAGCAACGGAACTCGGCTTGACGGTGCAGATCAAATCCAGCTCGCCGATGAGTTCGGGCTCGGTTGGTCCGGCGACGCGGGATATCGCGCTGAACATCAGGCCGGACGGGATTGTGACCAAGTTGGAAGGAGATCGCTACACTGGGCGCCTGGACGTGCTGATGGCTCAGTTTGACGCGCACGGCAACCAGCTGGATGGGCCGATGGACACGATCGATATGAAGATGCTGGGTGAGACCTACAAGAAATTCACCGTGGACGGATTTCCTCTCAATAAGACGCTTCCGATTTCGTTTGGCGCGGCGTCCCTGCGCATTGTTGTTCGCGATGCGGGCTCGGGAATGATCGGTTCGATTAAGGTTCCACTGGCGGACTTGTAATTTGGTAAGAAACCTAAAGAACGCGAAAGCCAGGAGCCATATGAAAACCAAGTTAGCCATGCTAGTGCTTTGCATTCAGGCGCTTCAGAGCCTGGCGTCGCAGCCAATCGCAAGCGGATTCTTCAAGACGTCGGACGGCGTTAGGATTCACTACATCGAGGCGGGGAGCGGACGGCCGATCGTTTTTATTCCTGGCTGGACGATGCCGGGCTTCATCTGGCAAAAGCAGATGGACGCGTTCTCGAAGACTTATCACGTCATTTCCGTCGATCCCCGCTCACAAGGCGAGAGTGACAAACCGTCTTACGGGCACCTGCCAGAAACCCGAGCCCGCGACCATAAGGAACTGGTGGACCACCTGGGCCTGAAGCGGCCGGTGCTGGTGGGCTGGTCGATGGCGTGCGCCGAATTTGATGAAATACGTTGAACAGTTCGGTACCGATAACGTCGGGGGCGTTGTGCTGGTGGACGGCTTTCTCTCGGACAAGTCAAGCCCCCAGATGTTCGCCGTCATGTCGGGGTGGATGAATCAACTGCAGGAGAATCGCCGGAAGCAGGCCGACGGTTTTGTCCGGAACATGTTTAAGAAGCCGCAGACGGAAGAGTACCTGACCCGCCTCATTGATGCCTCCGTCGAAGTTCCGGCCGATACGGCGGTGGTTCTTATTTACAACATGATTGCCGTGAAGGATTACTCGGGCGGCTTTGCAAGGATGGATCGGCCCGTATGGTTTGCTTACCAACCCGACACACAGTCGAGCGCGGACTATCTGAAGTCGAAACTCGGCAGCAAGGTACGGCTCGAGAGGTTCGAGGGAGATGGGCATGCGCTGTTCGTCGATGACCCGGAGAAGTTCAACCAGGTGCTCGCAAGTTTCCTCGACGGGCTGCCGAAATGAAGCCACGTTGAGGCAGCGAGTGCCCGCTTCAGGCAAGAGTGACCACGCCCGAATGAATTGCTTCAAGAAACGCTGCCCCAAGCTGCCTTGTAGGGTGGGCACCCGTGCCCGCGACCGTAGCCTCTTCGGTCCTTTCCGCTCCAAGCCGATTAGTTTTCGCTCTTCCGAATCCTAGTTTCCCTGGGATCGTTTTGAATGGTCCTAAAGCTGCTTACTTTTCGACTATGCGGCGCACGCAAGCATGGCGAGTGGGGACCCGGGCTCTGATAGTTTTGTGCTGCTTACCCGCATTTCTACCGGCACAAGTTGGGACAGGATCGCCTCAGGAGCCGGGACAGCTCGCGACGACACAGGCGGTTCATCCGCTATCCATCAGGGAGAAATTCGACTATCGTGTCGTGCAATCGTTCGGTCTGCGCGGCTTTCTAGGGGCAGGCGTTGGAGCCGCGATCGGGCAAGCGGAAGATCGGCCGAAGGAATGGGGAGAAGGCGCGAGTGGCTTTGCCACCCGTTACGGCTCGTCGTTCGCCGGGAACTTCTCGCGTCAAGCCATGACGTTCGCGATGGAGAGCTCTTTGCACGAAGACCCTCGTTATTTTCCCAGTGAGGACAAGGGGTTCACGGCAAGACTCAAGAGCGTTCTGGTGCAAACGGTGACAACCCGTACCGATTATGGGACGAGACAGATCGCGTACGCGCGCATTAGCAGTGCTTTCGCGACGGGCCAGTTGGTCAACGCGTGGCAGCCGAGGAGCACTGGGTCCGTCGGGGACGGGTTCATGCGCGGGGCGATCATGCTGGGTGGAGATGCCGGATACAACTTTCTGCAAGAGTTTGTGCCGTTCCTGAGACCCCACACGCTGCGCCACCACAATTAGGGGCAACTGAGAAAAACCTGCAGGGTCCCAGTTGTTTTTTCTTGGCGCCTTCCAAAATCTTCGAGCGGTCACATCTACTGTGCGCCAGCGGTGTCGGAATTAGTCCTCGCCGCCGGGTTGGCCAATTGTGCTTCCAGCGCGGCGAGACGAGCTTCGAGCTTGTGAATCGTGTCGTCCTGCTGCTCGGCGCGGCGATCCTGTTGCTCCGCGTGGTGGTATTGCTTTTGGAGTTCGTTGAGCAGCATGGCGGGAAGCTTGGAATACTGTACGCTCTCGATTTGCCCGTCCGGTCCTCTCACAACCAGGTCCGGGTAGACGGTGTCGACTTCTTCCGCGATGAGTCCGACCTCGATCGGCTTGGAACCATCGGGCGCGGGCTTCTTGTAATGGAAGGTCACTGGACGTAGCCGCAGCAAGCCCGTGCTAACGTCGCCCATGTCCTGGATATCTTCCTTGTAGCGGCGAGAGGAAGTGATCACTGGTTGAACGCCCAGCTGCCCATTGGAATTGATGACCACGGTCGACGCGTTCGATAAGGTGTTGCCCAGGATGCCGGCGATGTAGGTGGAGGTCTGGACGTTCTGATCGTCCGGGACCGCTCCAATCCTGATGGTGTGGTCATCGGTCGCCGTTCCACCATTTCCGATCATGATGTTGTCACTGCCCGCCATCAGGTTCGAGCCTGCGCCGAAGCCGACTGCGATATTGCGATCGCCGTTGGCCGTGTATAGCGCTAAGGCGCCCTGGAGTTTCTACATTTTCGAGCGAGAATGTTTTGGTCTTCCGTAGCCTCTTGGGGGGCTCAACCTGCACCTAAATGAGTCTGTCTATCAATATTACGTAGACAGACCGACGTAAGTATGCCATACTTCCTCCTGAGCCCCATGCTCAGGAGACACCATGAACAATGAAACCAGAGACCTCATTCTGAGTGTCTTTGAAGCCTCTTTGGATGCACAACTGCGCGCTGTCCGCCGTCTCCGCCATGGCGAGACCGCCCCGGCCGAACCACGCCCTAACAAAGGTCTGTCTCAGGTTGACATGGCATTCGACATACTCAAGAAAGCCCGCATCCCCCTCCATGTCTCCGACATCCTGGATCGCATCCACACCCAATTCGGCGTTACCGTCGATCGCGAAAGCCTCGTTTCCTCCCTCACCAAGAAAGTTGCCCGCAATGACCGCTTCCTCCGCGCTGAGAAAAACACGTTCTCTGTCAGGCCGGAGGCTAAATGAGCTTGCTCGCCGCCTTCCTGAGCATTGTTGAAGACTGGCGTAACGTCTTTCCTCAACAGCGCACCTTTCAGCGAGGAGTGCGGCAAGCGCTCGGCTCTCTCATCTGTCTGGGCCGTCGCTGTTTGACTCGCATCATCTGGACCAACGGCGGCCAGGATCGCAGTTGGAGCGCGGAGTACTTTCTCCACTCCCGCTGCCAGTGGGAGCCGCAAGAGCTGTTCCGGCCGATCCTGAAACAAGCCTTGGATTTTTGCCCGCAACGGCTGGTCGGTGTCGCCATCGACGATACGCGACTGCGCAAAACGGGCCGCTCCATTCCTCAGGCGTTCTATCAACGCGATCCTTTGTCGCCCCCGTTTCACGTCAATCTGGTGTTGGGTCTGCGCTTCCTGCAGGCTTCGCTGTTGGTGCCACTCCATCGCAACGCTCCGGTCAGCACGCGCGCCTTACCGATTCGCTTTCAGGAAGTCTCTCGCGTCAAACGGCCAGGCAAGAGTGCCACCCAAGAGATGCACCAACGGTATCGGGAAGCGGCCAAACAGAAGAATCTGTCGCGCAGCTTTGTGGAGATGGGCCAGCAGCTGCGTCAGGAACTGGACAATGCCGGAGGCCGGAGCAAAGTGCTGGTGCTGGCCGGTGATGGCAGCTTCTGCAATCGCACTTGCTTTGGCCAGATTCCGGAACGCTCGGTCTTGCTGGTGCGCGCCCGCAAAGACGCCAAGCTGTGTTATCGCGCGCTTGCTTCCGAGCATGGCGCTCCGCGCCGCTTTTACGGAACCGAGAAGTTTACACCGGAACAGGTTCGCCAGGACCAGAGTCGCGAATGGAAAACCACCCAGATCTTTTATGGAGGCAAGCGCCGCAAGATCCGCTATAAAGAAGTGGCAGAGGTGTACTGGCAGCGCGGCGCCAAACGGCGTCCCCTTCGTCTCATCGTCATCGCGCCGACTCCATATCGCAAGAGCCAAAGCAAGAAGCTGTACTACCGCGATCCGGCGTACTTGTTGACTACGGATCTGCGCAGTTCGAGCAAGCAGTTACTACAAATCTACTTCGACCGGTGGCAGATAGGCGTGTCCAGACAAGGACACATTGTCCAGTCGGTGAGAGACCGACCGAGGTCAAAAGACTCAGACCTCGTAGCTGGGGAGGCACCGTGGCGCGAAAGCAAGACGGTGGAGCCCTCCGACAAACATACTCGAAAGGAGTGTGCGCAACGCACCAGGTTGCAACGTGCAGTGAACGCAGACGTAGCCTCGTTACACGAATCTCCGGTGGCTGAGACGGTCTATAACGTGCGAAAGCAGCAAGAGTTGTCCGAAACGAGTCCGACACGGCGGCTCTCACCGGCGGGGTATCAGCGGCGACATGGTGTGAAGGATGATGTGGAAACTGGAGAAGCCCTCGGTGCCCGGCGAAGAAAACTCGTCGAGGAGATGCCGGCTATAACCGCGAGTGGGAAGTGCTGGTATAGGCATCAGGGTGACGGATCGGATCGAAGTACCGTTGATGGGCGTGCAGCAAAACGCGCCCGGAGGGAAGGGTCCGGACCGGTGAATGTTCCGTCCGTCAAGGCGAGGCAGGGGTGTTGTGTCAAGAAGACGCGAAAAGCGTCATGCTGTACGAAAAGATGAGGGTGGGCCCCTCGGAGCCGCTCTGTAGGGGGAGGCTTCAAACTGCCATAAGCTGCTACGGTCTAAGGGCTGCGGTGGTGAACGTTATGGTTAAAAGGCGTGGCATTTGATCACGTCATGTATGGGTTAGAGAGACGAGTGTAAACGAACCTTCGATGACGCATCGAAAACTCCTTACAAGGCATCGAAACCGGAGTCGCACCCTTACTCCGGGAGCAGCCTGGCGGTTACCTGCTTACTGGCCGGGTGATGTCCGGTGTATAGAAGGCGTGACTCTAGCCCGGGCTTTTCGTACGGAACTTGAGAACCTGGTTGACGATGGTAAGGGAAAAGGCCCAAGGAGACGAAATCCGAGGCTGAAAGTACCGAAGCGTTAATCAGGGGCGGACTGCTTCGTAGTAGCGGTGATCCGGGGTAATGCCCGAGGAGCGAAGGGAGCAGGTCACTCGTGTCGAGACCGTCAGGGTCAACGGGCAACCGGAGGAACTCGCTGGTTTCGGCAGAAGGCGGCAGCTTTCACTGAGTGGCACGAGCCGGATGAATCGAGAGGTTCACGTCCGGAATCTGTGAGCGCCTCGGGGTGAAATTCCCCGGGGCGACTCGGCAGATGACAAAGGCACCCGGCAGTCTGCAGGAACTGAGGCGGCGGATTTATCGAAAGGCGAAGTCTGAAAAGACGCATCGCTTCTGGGGTCTGTTCGTGCATATCACGAAACTGGAGACCCTGGAGGAGGCTTATCGAATCGCCAAAGGAAACGGCGGTGCCCCCGGCATCGACGGCCAGAGTTTCCGGGACATCGAGTCAGCGGGACGGGCTGCGTTTCTGGCGGCGGTGCGAGAAGACCTTGTCACAGGCAGGTACAAACCAATGCCCAACCGCCGGGTGGAGATCCCGAAGGGCAAGGGCAAAGTTCGAATACTTCAAATTCCTTGTATCCGCGACCGCGTGGTGCAGGGCGCATTGAAACTGATCCTCGAAGCAGTATTCGAGGCGGACTTTTGCGCGAACTCTTATGGATTTAGACCCAAGCGAACACCACATGGCGCCTTGGCGGAAGTCAGGCGCAGTGTGATGCGGCGCATGTCCACGGTTATCGATGTTGATCTGTCGCGCTACTTCGACACGATTCGGCATTCGGTGCTACTGGATAAGATCGCCAAGCGGATCCAGGACCCACAAGTCATGCACCTCGTGAAGCAGATCATTCAAGCTGGCGGAAAGGTCGGTGTCCCACAAGGGGGACCGTTCAGTCCGCTGGCAGCCAATATCTATCTGAACGAGGTCGACTGGATCTTCGACGCGATTCGTCGTAAAACGGCAGACGGAGATTACGAGGCAGTCAACTATCACCGGTTCGCCGATGATGTTGTTATCACAGTCAGCGGGCATCACACCAAACGGGGCTGGGCAGAACGGGCCCAGCAACGCCTCCAGGAACAGTTCGCACTGATCGGTGTCGAACTGAACACGGAGAAAACCAAACTGGTGAATACGCTGAACGGTGACGCATTCGGGTTTCTGGGGTTTGATCTGCGGCGTGTACGCAAGCGAAGCGGGGCAGGATACTTCATCCTGATGACTCCGAAGAAGAAGGCTCGACAGGCGGTCAAGGCGAAGATCCGCGACATCATCGCGCATGGGGGCGCAACTCCCGCGGCGGAACTGGTGAAGCAAATCAATGCCACACTGGCCGGATGGGTCAACTACTTCAGGGTTGGAAACTCGAGTCGGGCCTTTAGCGAGGTTCGCGACTACGTGGAGATGAAAATCCGCACCCTGTTGACCAGGCGGAAACGGCGGCGAAAGTCGAGTGTGGGCTGGCGGCGATGGAGTAACGAATACCTCTACGATGTGTTGGGGCTCTATTGGGACTGGAAGATTCAGCCCCTCCCCGGCATCGGGAGTGGGGACGTGAAAGTGGCCGTTAGGCACCAGGACTCATAACCCTTTTGACGAAATTCACTGGGTGAGCTGCTTGAGGGAAAACCTCCCGAGCAGTTCTTATGGGGAGGGGTTGGAAACGGGCGAGGCAACTCAGCACCGCGCCAGTCCCTTACCCGACAGGTCAACCACCGGGAAGAGAAGGATACCTTGGGCGTTGGGCAAGCGCAGTTATGGAATGTGACTTCGGTGCCCAAGCAGCCGGTGCTGGCGGTGGCGGCTTACAGCGCTTTGTTGCTCGCTTCGCTCAAGGCCTTTGGGGCGGAGCGCGGTGCCGCTTATGCCCAGCTCCCCAAATGGCGCCGAAGCGCTCGACGGCCATCCTGTTTGGATCTGATCACGCTACTCCGCAAGGAGATCGCACAACAACCTACATACCTCGACCCGTTCGACCTCCAAATCGCCGATGCTGACTTCGTTCGGGCTGCCGCCGCTTGAAATTATGTAGAAACTCCAGAGCGCTAAGGCGCCGAGAGCGGTGCTGTTTGAACCAGTAGGGCTGTTCGACATTGCATCCTGGCCGACGGCAGTATTGAAACTAGCACTGTTTTGATTCAACGCAGATTCGCCGACGGCGGTATCGCCACTACCGGGAGATCCTGTGCCCAATGCCTGGAAGCCGAGCGCGGTATTCCCGCTTCCCGTACTGAGTCCAAAAAGAGCGCTAGCGCCGAAGGCGGTGTTATCTCCGCCCACATTGTTGTGGGCCAAAGCTCCTGTACCAAGTGCGGTGTTTGCGCCCGGGCCGGTTGGCGCTGCGTAGTAGCCGTTAATATCGATGACGATATCCGTCGTCTGGTTGGTATAGGCAAAAATCGATTCGTCTTCCTGATTCCCCGGAACGATGACGGCGTTACTCAGGTAGACTGTGCTGCCCTGCCAGACGAGGCTTGCATCCAGCGGCAGCGTTCCCGGAGCCGGACCACTTGCACCAAAGATGCCTGGGTAAATGGTGATGAAACCGCCCTTGGGCGAAGCTCCTGCGATGGGGACAACCGTGACATTGAGCGAGTAAGCTTCGGGCGTGGGATAGGTGGTAGGCAGTCCACATGATCCTTGGACCAATGCGAAATTTCGGGGAGTGGCTGCTGCGAGGCTCGGCGGTCCAAAGCCTGCGGGAAGAGCGGGCGTAGTGCTGGAACGGGTATCCACTAAGCGGCATGGGTAGATGGGCACAAAGATGAGAAGGTCGGTTGACGCGCCGCCTGGAAAGGCAAGCTCGGCCTGCGGGGCAGATGTTGTCGAAGTCGCGGGGGTAGTGGGACGCAGCTTGGTTTGTGCTGCCGGCCGCGGCAGCCGGCGAGGAGTGAGAGTCAACGTCAAACTATCGGCGAGAGTTCTTAACCTACGGGGGGGCGCTGCTTCTTTCGCGCCGTCTGTTTTGTATTCTGCCTGACGATGTTTGTCTTTGAGGTTTATTCTAAGCGCAGGTTTCTTGACAGCGCAGTGGCGCTTGCGTTACTCATTGAATGGCCTCTGGCCGAGTTTTGTTGATTGACCCTAAAGGAGAGCTGATGAGCTCAATGTGTGTGTGGCGTTTGATTTGCGGGATGGCGATAGGCGCCACCTTTATGCCGGCCCAGATACCGACGGTGCGTCCTGTGGGCGGCTCCGCTGTACTTTAAGCCGACGCCCACACAAACGGAGGAGCGATTGGCGACACCAGGGGGTTCGGCGACGGCAGTACTGACGCCCAAACTCGGGTTTCCTGGCGCGGTGTCGACGGACGCCCTCACCTTTGTGGCGATGAACCCGTGCCCGCCTAGTTGATACGCGCAGTGGCAGCACGCCTGCCTACCCGCCGGGCTTTGGCCCTCCGAGCCTGGGAGCCGCTGTGGCCCGAAGTTTTGTGCTGTCCCAAGGAAGCTGTGACGTTCCGCCTGAAGTTCCTGGGAGTTCCGGGCCCCAGGCCTATTCGCTCAACGTGACCGTCGTCCCGATCGCTGGGGCTTCACCGAAAGGCGGTTACCTGACGATCTACCCGGGCACTGGCTCGAATCCTGCCACGCCGCCGTTGTACGCGAGTTTGGTTTGGCAGGGCACTACCGTCTACCTCAGCAACGCCGTGATTGTTGCATCAAATTCCACTGACGGATCGATTTACGTGTACGCGAACCAGGCGACGGATATCGTTATCGACATCAATGGCTACTACACTGCACCGACGTACACCACGAATGCGGCACTCGGGTACCAGGCGCTTCCGTTCAACTTTTACGGCGCGCAAAACACCGCGGTAGGGGTCCAGGCGCTGCACGCTGACACGCTCGGCAGCGCTAACACCGCGATGGGGTTCCAGGCCTTGATGGACAATACCCAAGGGCTCAACAACACTGCCACTGGATTCTTCGCGCTGCAGGCCAACACGAACGGGGGAAACAACACCGCCAATGGATTTCAAGCGCTAGTTAGCAACACCGTCGGAAGCGACAATACCGCTTCGGGTTTCGCGGCGCTCGGCGGCAACGTCAACGGCGTTAGCAACACCGCGAGTGGAAGCGGAGCGCTCTCCTACAACGTTGCCGGTGCGAACAACACCGGGATGGGATACAACGCGCTGAACAAAGCCACCGGAGGCAACAATACAGGCTTGGGCGCTTATGCAGGAGAATCTGTCACGACAGGCAGCTACAACATCGAGGTTGGCCCGACTGGCACGAGCACCGACGATCATGTGATTCGAATCGGAGATGTGCAGACGGCGACGTTCATTGCCGGCATTCGTGGCACGACGACCGGCAATTCCGATGCGGTGGCGGTGGTGGTGGATTCGAAGGGGCAACTCGGCACAGTTAATTCTTCGGGCCGATTCAAAGAGGACGTTCGAGATATGGCCGACGCGAGTAGCGGACTGCTTCGACTGCGGCCCGTCACCTATCGCTACAAGCAGGCTTATGCGGACGGCTCAAAGCCGATCGATTACGGCTTGATCGCCGAAGAAGTGGCCGAGGTTTATCCGGACCTGGTGGTGAAGGGAGCGGATGGACTGGTGCAGACGGTGCAATACCAGAAGCTGCCCCCGATGCTGCTGAATGAGCTGCAGAAACAGAACGAGATCATTCGCCAGCAGAGAGAAGAGGTTCAAAAGCTGGAGAGCCGTTTGGCCGCAATTGAGGCGATGCTCGGCGGGAAAGCCACGACGGCGACAACCGAACCATAGGCAGGCGGGAGACCCGTTGCCAGCTATCTCCTATGAACACAGGATGGAAATTGTGGCCAGCAGGTGATAGACCTAGAACCGCCGGAGACTGTTTGGATATTGCTCAGTAAGGAGGCAAACATGTCAGTTTCGGTTCTGGTAACGTATGCAACACGTTATGGTTCAACGCAAGAAGTTGCGGAGGCTGTGGCGGACACGCTCCGGCTGCATGGGCTGGTGGTAGACGTCGCACACATGACCGACGTGCTGAGCCTGGAAGGATACGACGCGGTGGTGCTCGGGACGGCGATCTACATGTTCCGCTTGCACAAGGATGCCAGGCATTTTCTGGCGCGTCACAGCCACGCGCTCACCGGGCACCGCGTCGCGGTGTTTGCGCTGGGGCCATTTCATGATGATCCGAAGGAGTGGGAGGCCGCGCGAAGCCACCTCGACAAAGGCTTGGCGAAGTTTCCCTGGCTAACTCCCATCGATTATCAAGTATTTGGAGGGCGGTTCGACCCGGCGAAGCTACGATTTCCGTTCACCCTTACGCCGTTGAGACGAATGCCGGCCAGCGACATTCGCGACTGGGGAGCAATCCGGGCTTGGGCGGGCGACCTGGCCGGGAAGCTGCAGCCGGCAGCGGCGTAGGTGAGGGGGCGGCAGCCACTCCGGGACGGGCGCGCTTCAGTGCTGGAATCTGGTCGGATAGCGCAGGGGCTTAGGGGCGAACCCGGCGAGGGCCGCCCGTTTGCACTTTCGGATGGACCGATTGGAGTTGCTCCACTGCGTTCATGGCGAAGGGCAGTGTTGTGTTCAGGTGATGCATTGCGCCGGCGACCTCGCGGTGTTTGACATCAAGCCGGGAGTTCAGCTTTCCGAACGCATCCAGGGCGCCAATGAACTGGTATTGACGGCCAACACGGGGCGGAAGAGCGGTCACGGCCCCGAAGAGCACGATGTTCACGTCATGAAGCTCGTAATCGGCATCCTCGCACACGAGCTCGGCGATTGCGCCCGAGATCACCAGGTTGCCTTTGCTATGGCCGACTACCCATCGCAGCTTCGGCAGCCGAGCAGAGCGCAGAAGCGATTTGGCTGCACCAAGAGCGGGACCGGCACCGCTGCTGTCGTAATCCTCAATATTCGGGAGCAGCCCGGGCACGGATGAAAGCCCTGTGAGGGAGTGCCGCATTTGCTCAAAGAAAAACTCAATTTGGTTCACGCCTCGCAAGGTAAAGGCGCCACCAATAGCTTCGAACATCAAATCTTCCAGGCCATAGCCGGAAACGATCGCGGCGACGGGCAGTCCGGTACCGTTTGCGACGTCGCGAGCGAGTCCGACAGCGCCTACCGAGGAACTGCCTAGTCCGGCTACGCTCAGGGCGTCGACCTGGGTATGCAAATCATCCGCCAACAGGCCGGCTACGTCAGGGAAGAAGACAAGCGGCTGGGTGGGGTCTGGTTTAACGACGATTACCGCACCTTGCGGGTTGCTTTTTCTGGCGAGCACCTGCTGTTCGTCCTTTGGGGCGACGTTGTAGAAGAGACGATCCAGGGCGCGGTTTCTGGGACGCAGAAGAGCTCGCGCACGTTCGTTGGCAGTGGTGAGCGATTGCGGGTCACTCTGATCGAATAAGGCGCTCATCAACGCGGTCGAGGCGTTGGTTGAGTCGATGATCAGAGAGCTGGTTAGCTCTTGCCAGGGCTTGATTGCAGACAACATAAATCCTCCTGAATGGCGGGGTCTTCTGATTGCCCGTGCGGCGTATCGGCATGGGCATGTGCCGGCGAAATCGATCGAGACAGGGACTGTCCCGGAATGCGGCTTATCGCGCATTCTTGGGTCGGGATGCGCAGTTTTCGCACGGATTTCGTCTCGTTGACTGGCGGCTGTAACAACACTTGCAACTTTGCGGCCAAGCGCCTTATTGCGTATTGGTAGAAATGGATACGTGGAAACCAAATCAAACAAAGCGATGATGATCCTGATCGCGGGACCTTACCGTTCGGGCACCAATGACGATCCGGCGTTGATCCGGAAGAATGTTGAAGAGATGGAGTCCTATGCGCTGCCGATATTCCGGTCGGGGCACATTCCCATGCTGGGTGAGTGGCTGGCACTGCCGCTGGTAGCGCTGGCTGGGTCGAAGCAGATTGGCGACGAGGCGTTTAACGAGATCTTTCATCCGATTGCGGTTCGACTGCTCGAAAAGTGTGACGCGGTGCTGCGAGTCGGGGGCGCGTCGGCCGGGGCCGATGAAATGGTGCGGGTCGGGCGGAGCCTCGGGCTAAGGACTTACGAGGCGCTGGATGAGATTCCGAAGGCGTAGAGTGTTTGTTAGAATCGCCAGACGATGACGCTACGATTGATTGGCGCTTGTCTCGCGGTATGCGCGGCCCCCATGATGCTGGCGGGGCAAGATTCAAAAGTGGATTTGAAGG
Organism: uncultured Acidobacteriaceae bacterium; assembly: GCA_963771305.1. Classification (GTDB taxonomy): domain Bacteria; phylum Acidobacteriota; class Terriglobia; order Bryobacterales; family Bryobacteraceae; genus CAJCIT01. The sequence continues at coordinate 75,640 of CAVYTS010000012.1, read as the reverse complement.
CAGACGAAGCTGCCATCCGCGCGCTGATCGCATCAGCCAAGAGTCAATTCACCGACGACAGCGTTTTCTGGACCGGTGCGTACAAGCGCCCGGTGGTGGGGACGGAAGTCCCGGAACCATTCCCGGAAACGAAGGCGATGAAACGGAAGAACCAGGTGAACACGACCAAAGTAGTGCGGCTGGAAGTTTCCTCGTCGGGAGACATGGCTTGGGAGTTTTCATACGTGCACACCGGGTACGATTCGGACGAAACGCCCGCCAGCCACAAGAGCTTCGACGCGGGAATGCTGCGGGTCTGGAAAAAAGTAAACGGAGAATGGAAAGTGGCGGCGGTGTTCGGGCGGCCGTTGGACGTGCCGTTTGTAGCGCATTAGAAGCCGGTGCGCAAGCCGTTTTCAGGGCTGTTTATTCACATTCCGATATAATTCAGTCATGTTGCAAGCGACAGGGAAGATCTGGCACAACGGCAAGTTGATCAAGTGGGATGATGCGAAGATCCACGTGCTTTCGCACGTTGTCAGCTATGGCAGCTCCGTGTTTGAAGGCGTGCGCTGCTACGAAACGCTAACGGGCCCTGCCATCTTCCGTCTCTATGAACATGCTCGCCGGTTGGTGGATTCGGCCAAGATCTATCGCATGGACGTCGGGTTCAGCATCGATCAGCTGACCGCCGCCATGATCGACGTTGTGCGAGAGAGCGGCCTGAATTCGTGTTACATTCGGCCCATTGTTTTGCGCGGTTACGGCGATGTGGGCGTGCTGGCAAAGAATAACCCTATCGATACCTACGTTGCGTGCTGGGAGTGGGGGAAGTATCTGGGGGAAGAAGCGCTGTCGCACGGCGTGGATGTGTGCGTGTCGTCCTGGACGCGGATCGCGCCGAATACACTGCCCGCGCTCGCCAAGGCCGGCGCCAATTACATGAACTCGCAGTTAATCCGGATGGAGGCCGATGCGAACGGCTACGCCGAAGGCATCGCGCTGGATGAGGCCGGCTATGTGAGTGAAGGATCGGGCGAGAACATTTTCGTGGTTCGCGACGGCAAAGTGCTGACGCCTCCTCTGGGCGCGTCGGTTCTGCCCGGCATCACCCGCGATGCGATTGTGAAGATCGCGAGCACGCTGGATATCCCTGTGATCGAGACGATTATCCCCCGCGAGTTGCTGTACATCGCGGATGAAGTCTTCTTCTCCGGAACGGCTGCTGAAGTGACGCCGATCCGATCGGTGGACCGGGTGATTGTCGGCAGCGGGAAGCGCGGGCCGATTACCGAGCGGATTCAGAAGAAGTTTTTTGAAATCGTGACCGGACATGCCAAAGACGAGTTTGGCTGGTTGACGCCGGTGACGCCGGTGAACGAGCCGCACCCGGTCGGAGCTGGACTGTAGCCAAGTTATTCGATGGGCCGCAAGAAGCGTCGGGGCGCGTGATCTTCCGACAAGCCGCCCGTGATCATTAGCGACGACCAGCCCGTTTTCCGGGATTTATCTAAAGCGGCCGCCTACGACTCGCTTCAATAGCGGGCGACATCAGGATCGCCGTCCGCGATCTCCTAAACCCGCAAGGGTCGCCTACTGCATCGAAGGTGCATGTGATTGCTCGTTCACACAGCGGAAGTGACCTTCAGCTACGGCCTGCCGTAACCTTGCCAAAGACCCGGCAGTAGTTCCCACCACCGACTTTTTCAACCTCATCGGCCGTAAAGCCCCATCTCAGCAACGACGCCCGGGAAAAAGCCCTGAGTCAAGTTGGGATACGCCTGATTCGTCCCTGCGCCTTTGCGCGACGATAGCAGATCGGTATCCGTGCCGATACCCACGTGGTCGATTCCGATCGCATCCACCATTGCCTTGATGCTGCCGACAAAATCCGGTAGGGAATCGGCCATATGAGTCCACACTCCAACGATGCCGCCCGCATCCGCTACAACCTTGGCGTGCTCCTTACTGATCAGTCGGGGCTTCATCATCTCGGCCATCCTGGCGTTCGTGCCGAGGTAGGTATCGAGGCTTGTATGAGAGATGACCAATGGCTGTGTGGCCACCTTGAGCCCACCCACGACCATCTCGTGGCTCGCGTGCGCCATATCGACAAGGACGCCTAGCCGGTTGCATTCCTTCACGACGTCTGCGCCAAATGCCGTCAGGCCCCCGAGATGAGGGGGATCGGTATTGAGGTCGCCGAGTGGAGCTACCATGTCATCGCGCATGTGATGCAGCTGCAGTTGCCGAAGGCCACGCTGGCAGACTTCCCCCACTCGATCAAGGTGTCCCTCGAGGAACATCGCGCCTTCCACCGACTGCAAGACGGTAGGCTTCCCCGAATCGTGGGCAGATTGAAGATCCTTCAGGTTCAGCGCGCGCCGTATGTGTCCCTTGGCCAACGATGCATCGATCAAGTCGAACCAGCCAAGAAGGTTCTTTCGTGCATCCCCTGGTTTGTCGTTCTTCGCAAAATCGAGCACGTAGCTCGCGGAAACCGCGGTGAGCCCCGATCGCTTCAGTTCTTCCCCAAGGAAAAGTTCTGTTCCCACCTCTTGCTCTGGTCGCTGTTGCGGGGGCGGGCCACCTTGCGGAGGCTGTCCCGGTCCGCCCCGAGGCGGTCCAAAGTTCGGGTGCGGTTCTGATCCGTCGGGATACACATGGTTGTGCATGTCGATCCCGATCGTCTTCGAGAGCACCTTCGTCACGCTCGGATCGAGTTCATCTGTCGTGGTATACAGCCACCTCGGCCGCAGCAGGATGGAGTTGCCAATTCCTGCTCCCGCTATCAAAAAATCTCTGCGGGAAGGACAATGCGCTTGGATTACATTACTCATAGGATGGTTTGCCCCTCTCTAGAATCCCAGCAAAACTCAGCTCTCTAGGACGTAAGTGAACAGCATGGCCGGGCAACCTTAAGAACGTCTGAAACTCATCGTCGTTTAAGGCGCCTCGGAGCTATATTGACGGTCGGGGTTTCCAGACCATCATTCATTCACAAGATCGATTTCATTTCCCTCGGGATCGTGCAGGGTCAGGTGCACAACGCGCTGTTGCGCGTCTCTTTCGATCTTAGATCCGTTCCTTGCGCCACCAGGTATTTGTAGGCTGCGTCCAGGTCAGGCGTATTAAATACAACATGAAGCCAGCCTTGCTCCAAGCGCCCCGCTGCTTGCCGGTGCCTCGCGGACCCCATCTGCCAGACCAGATCGATGCGGTTTCCCGCCATCGTCATCTTGTACAACCCGAAGTCTTTTCTACCGCCGAGTAACTCACTCCTGTGGAACCCCAGAACGCGGTCATACCAATCAGCCTTTTGATTTAGATTGGCGACCGAGGCCGTTACATGATTCATCGAAAGACGGGGTGGGCTAGCCTTGCTGGATTGAGCGGCAGACTGATCCTGGACAGCGAAGACAATCGCCAGCAACGCCAATGGGGCCGCGATTCTATATCCGTTACGAAGCATTCAGTTCTCCCGTGGTTGTTCGAACGTCCATCCCCGGCTTCGACGCTGTCGCGGTGTCAGCCACGCAGATATTGGTTAAACCAGGCGATGGTGCGTTGCCAGGCTAGATCGGCGGCAGCTTTGTTGTAGCGCTCCGGTGTCGCGTCGCAGTTGAATCCGTGCACGGCGCCCGGGTAGATATAACCTTCGTGCGGCACTTGGGCTGAACGAAGGGCCTGATCGTAAGCAGGCCAGGTTGCGGCCAATCGCGTATCGAGCTCCCCGTGATGCACCAGAACCGCCGCCTTGATCTTCGGAATGTCCTCGCTAGCAGGCGGTCCGCCATAAAACGGCACGGCGGCCGCGAGGTCTCCACCCAGCCGCACGGCCAGCTTATTAGCGGCCGAGCCCCCGTAGCAGAAGCCGGTGACGCCGATCTTCCCAGTGCAGTCTGGGCGCGACTTCAACCACAGGGCGGCGGCCACCATATCCTCAAACATCTTGTCCTTGTCGATCTTATTGAACATCTGGCCGCCCTTGTAATCGTCGCCCGGGAACCCGCCCAGAGAGGTAAGTCCGTCCGGCGCGAATGCCATGAAGTTGGCTAGGGCAAATCGTCGCGCAATGTCCTCGATGTGGGGGTTCAGGCCTCGATTCTCATGCACCACCACAATGCAGGGCAATTTCGTGACAGTCTCGGAACGTGTGTCAGCGCTAATCGGTCGCACCAGATATCCCTTGATGCTTCCGTTGCCCAGCGGCGACGGCACCGTCTCATAAGTAGCCTTGATCCTGTCATCGGTGCGAGAGACCTGCTGGCCAAGAGCGTAATTCGGCATCAATGCATCGATGATTGTGGCGGCCGTCAGACCACCCGCTAGTCGCTGCACACCCTCGACGAAGGCGCGGCGGCTGATCTCACCATGAATGAATTCGTTGTAGAGTTCTACAGCTTCGATGGGTAGTTTGCGTTTGGTTGATTGCATCGGTTGACTCTCGTCGGGATCATATCATCGCGCCGATGTCCGCCGAGCGCTTTAGTCAATTGAACACCGGCCGCCATCCGCTGCGTCCGGAAAGTTACCGCTGCCTGTTGCTCGTTCAGATAAATGGTCTGAGCCACGAGCAGCTGAAGCATCAAGAGGACCCCCCCCGGCGAAACTCGAGGCCCGGGCCACAATTACCGACGATAATGCCTAGGACCGTATCGGAAGCACCGCGGCCACATGAAGAGATCGGCTGGAGCGCAACGCAGCGGCGTGGCCGCGGTGGTTCCGATACGGTGCGATGAAGGAAGCCTCTCCGGTTTGGCAGGAAGCTGCTATGCGTTTTGATTCGACGGTAGCCGACCGTTGGACCGTGGGACGGGAAATCGGAAGGCAGCACGTTGGGATAGACGTGGGCTCGCGGGTGTTGATCGCGGTGGTAAAGAGGCAAAGGATCGTTGGGAGGATGCCAGATACGCGGTCAGAAAGCGGGCCCACTGGAGAACAGCGATGCTACAAGCGCAGCAGCAGCGACCTCTTGGCGAAGTGTTGGACGCTCGGCAATGAATAAGCTTCGGCATCTCAGGCGACCTGGGCTTCCGGCGCTTATTGCGAACGCTTGATCGGAAGTATAAGACGGGAATGCTTAGATTACGTGATCCCTATCAACGAATGGCACTTGCGACGAATCCTTCGAGAGTGGATGACGCATTATAACGGCGGACGGCCGCATCGAGCGCTCGGCCCCGGAATACCGGATCGGCCCAATAAGATTTCGCTTGTTAGTGGCCGCCGTCACGAGATTCCTGCCGGTGTCCGACTCGCCTCGAAGTCGATTCTCGGCGGCCTTCATCACGAGTATCAATGGGAGCAGAGGGCTGCCTGAGCAAATTTTTGCGGACCACAACGGTGACCGTACCAAGCGGCATGTTGGCAGTGAGCAACGTAGTGGTGAATTCGGCGAATTCGATCTCAGCAACACTGACAGTGAACGCGAACGCGTTAGCCGGACCACAATCGCTGGTGGTAACGGCCGGCGGCCAGAATCTCACGCTGCCGCTGGCGATCAGGGTCGGAACGTTTTAAGCGCAAAGTTGCGTAAGGCGAGCGCCTTCTGTTAAACGAAGGGTTGTAGGTGTCTAAAAAAGAGCCGTCCCGTTCAGCCGAAAATGAGGGCTCCTCAGTTTTGTGTTGGTGCTATTCGGCTGTCCTTAGAAAACGGGCGGATCATTCGACGCACCGCGACGGGAATCGCAAAAGTTCCTGCAATGAAAATGACCGCCAACGCGCTCAGCAAGCCCCCCATGCGGAAAGAGGTTGGCGCAAACTCAAACCGGACGGCGTGATGCCCCTGTCTGACTGGCACCGCCATGAAAGCGTAATTGGCGCGTATCACAGGAACTTTCATCCCATCCACTTCGGCGACCCAGCCCGGATAGTAGCTCTCATTGAAGTACAGCATCCCATCCTGATCGGCGGTAAGCATGAGCTTCATTTCGTTGTTGGCCTGGGCCACATCGGCGATCAGGGTAGGCGCCGCATCCCCACGGACGCCCCAAAAACGGCCAATCTCCTGCGGGACGATCACCGTTCGTTTGCCGTCAAAGTCCGAACTTCTTAGGGCTTTAAACTGATCGTCCTCAGTGGCGATGACATGGATGGCTGTGGCGGGAAGGAAGGAGACGAGGGGCACGGCATCGGGATTTTCAAACACCTGTACGTGGCGGAGTGAAAACGTTTTGCTGAAACGGTCCGGATGCGCGGCGAAGCGTGAGGTGCTTTGGTTCCAGTCCGTCGTCACGAAGTATCGTGTCCCGGTAAGATCCAAGAGTCCTTTCGGCGCGGTCAACACATTCTCAGACTTAAAGGAACGAGCCTCGCCCCTGGTATGAAACACGGACAGCACTCTCGCAATCCGTTTGTTCGGGAAATCGTATCCTGCAGCCGACGAAAGCCCATATGGTAGCTCAAACTGCGTGCCGTACACGACGTCGATTGCAGCCACACGCCACATGGGAATTGCTCTAGCGCGAAGGAATTCAAAAACGGGGGCAGCGGGGAAGATATCAGCCGGCTTGACAAACGGCACGACCGCGAAACCCGCAGTGATCAGGTCTGCGGCAATCAAGACCACCAAGGCGCGACTGAAGTCCACGGCGCGAATGCGCCTGGTGGCTGCGAGAGAAACAATAATCAGCGAAAGAAGGACCAGTAGTAGAGTCCAGCGCCAGGGGATCGCCGTGTGTCCGGCAAGGCGCAGGATAATCGGGCCACCCGCGCCGATGGCAGTCATGAGCCACAGAATGAGCGTCCAGTAAGCGAAGTGCGGTTCTCGCTTCTGGCACCGGGCTGCTACCGCTGAAATCGCGAGACCGGCTAGCACGGCGACAGCAAAGTCCGCCACTACGAGGAGCCGCCAGTTTGGCAAGCCGGCCAGCACCGGGATATGTGCCGAAATCCAATACCCCGGCTGCCACCCGTAAGCAGCTTCGATACAAAAGAAGGCCATCGCCACGAAAAACACGACGTCACGTCTCTTCCGCCAGAGTACGATGAACGGCAGCAACGCGATTGTGAACGCTCCGATGTAAACGGCTCCTTCCGGAATCGACACGCCATCTACGTTAGGTTGGTGTAACAGATCGCGGGACAGAAACCCAAGGCTTTGCGATGAGGCCAGCGATCCCCAATGAAAATCCAACGAGCGCGCGATTAAACCGACCCACTCCAATGTGGGCAGGAGTTGCACTACCGACAGTGCGAGGCTAAGTAGACCGGCGGCTCCGAACGACAGCACGTACCTGCCCCACGACGGTGTGATTGGAAACAGGCGGTAGGCTGCATACAGAAGAGCCATCGCCGTCACCTGGAAAGCCACCTCCGGGTGACCGGCGAGAACTGGGAGCGCAAAGGCAACCGCTACCAACGCTGTAGAGGTATACGACTGTTCCGAGCGCAATGTGTCGACCGCCAGAAACATCAGAGGCAGCCACATAGCGGAATCCAATTGTGATCTGCCCTGCCACGCAACAACCCAACCGCTCAAGGCAAAAATGAACCCGGAAAAGAGTGCGGCCAAGGACGAGGCTCCCAAGTTCCTCACGAAAATAGCTGTGGTGGTCGCGATGACGATGCTACGAACCACGAACAACAGAGACCACGCAAGCGAGAGAGGGAGAAACGAGAAAAGCCAGTGCAATGGAAAGAACAGGGCGGACATGGGCATCGCCTGGTAAGGCGCACCCATGAACACCTGGAAGTTCCACAAGGGCACGTTTCCGATGTGAAGCTTCGAGTTCAGTGTTCGCCACGGATAATTCTCGGTGGCTACGTCACCTTCCTCGGGATGTGGGGAGCCCGTGCAACAAGCCCTCGCCGCACTCCCTTCCCAGGGCGGGAAGGAGACCACGATATCCGCGGGAAAAGGAACATAACCCACCAGAACCGGAAGGTAGGGCAGGGCTACCGCGACGGCTAAGATGAGCAGCCCGGTTCGAAAACTTAGCGTTTTGTTTCTTACTTCGGATTCGGCCGGAATAAGGGGCACCTCCGATCCTGCTGGCGTCATTAGGGCCCCTCGGGAGGACTGACCATAGATTCTGGTGGCAACCCACCCTTCGCCGGGGTCCGATCGCCCTTAGAGTCCTTAAAGCGTGCACCATCTCCGTCGAACCAGATCTGAAGCGTGCCAATTGTGAGCCTCTGACGATTCATTCGCTTGTCCATCCCAACAGTTCCGTAAACGGACCGGGAATCCAATAGGATCGTCTCACAGCTTTCCATCGAGGATGTACATCGAAAGGGATCGGGCCGTCATCACCAGGACGCCTCACCAATGACCCCGGGACGACGCTGACTGGTTCGACAGACCCCGGCTGACCAGTGACATCAACGCTGGCCCAGACCTCACACAGGCGAGTCCACGATACGGCGTTGTTCTGGAATCTGGCTCGTGACGTTAGCTATGGCTGCTTGCTTCTTCGGGATTTACTTTTTGGATCACCGCGCAGTCACAACGTGGTTCCGGTTGCAGCCGTTAAGGTTCGTCGAATTTCGGATCAGCACAACGGACTATCTGTGACCCGACTCGCTCCGGAACTTCCGGGAACTTCGGGAACTTCCGCCGGTCGCCTACGACCGGCACACTTCGTTTCGCAATCCGGGTTGTTGGGCCCGTTCAACCGGAGGCGGGATGGCATCCGCCCGGCGCCACTTCGTTTCGCAATCAGTCACCGTGGCACATGTCGAAAGCTCTCAACGACTTCGTTTTGTAATTGGTTTGAGGGCTGTTAGCAGGTTGAGCGCCGGCAGCACGTTTCTGAGCTGGGATGATGGAAGGTGGAAGGGAAGCAGACAGGAAGCTGTCACCGATTAGCGGTCAGGGAGTAGCTTCGAACCGCCTGCTTCGCCCTCCTGGATGCACCGGGATGGCACTTCCAAACTCACTGGCAGGTCACCAACGGCGGGCCCAAGACTTACAGCCACCTCCCCCGAGATTACCTGCAAATCCTTTGCCCGCGCTGGATCTTCTAAAGTTTTAGCAGCACGGTCTTCTCAGCGCTAGGCTTTTCTCAGGGGAGTAGACTGTTTTCAACACGTTTTATCCTATGAGTCTACAGTCGCTTAGCGAAAGCGCACTGTGGGGAACCTGTGAAAAAAACAGCGAAGGAAGGTAATGTTTTAGCATGACAACCGCTCGGACGGGAAGACTTGCAGGAACGGGATCCATCGTGGAGGTTCGATGCAGTTCGACCATTGACCTGGTGGATGAATTAATTAGACCGGTGCCCACCGATGAGTACACCGCGCCCGGCTTCATTGACGTCCAAGTGAACGGGTTCGCGGGCGTCGATTACAACGACCCATCGGCGAGCCACGAATCGATCCGAGACTCGATACGCAAGATGTTCACCACAGGCGTGACCCGTTTTTTTCCCACCTTGATTACGGGATCCTTTGAGCGAATCACCGGCGCGTTGACGAACCTTGCTTCCGCGAAGGCAAGCTTAGATGAATACGGGCTCCCGTCCGCAATGGCGATTGAGGGCTTTCATGTGGAAGGACCGCACATCTCGCCCGAGGACGGCCCACGAGGAGCGCACCCGCGAGAGCATGTGCGCCCCCCCGACATCGAAGAGTTCAAACGCTGGCAGGAAGCAGCGGGTGGGCTGGTGAAACTGGTGACGGTATCGCCGGAGTGGGAGGAGGCACCGAAGTACATTGAAGCGCTGACCGGGCAGGGCGTGGTAGTGAGCATCGGGCACACGCGAGCGACGCCGGAGGAGATAGAAGCAGCGGTGAACGCCGGGGCCACCATGTCCACACATCTGGGCAACGGCGCGCATCCGGTTTTGCCTACGAAGTCGAGCTACATCTGGAGCCAATTGGCTGAAGACCGCTTGACGGCGAGCTTCATTGTGGACGGCATCCATATCCCGGGGCCGTTTCTCAAGACGGCGCTGCGAGCGAAGGGGCTGGAACACTCCGTCTTGGTAACGGACGCGGTGATGCCGGCAATGTGCGCACCGGGCCCCTACAACCTGGGCCAAGTGGAGGTCGACTTGCACGAAGACGGCAGTGTGCGACTGCGCGGCGGGACGCGGCTGGCCGGATCGGCTTTAACTATGGATCGAGCGATCGGAATGACAGTCCGATTGGGCGGTGTTTCGCTTCGCGATGCGATCACGATGGCGACAACGAATGCGGCGAGAGCGGGCCGAATCAGCGGACGGCAACGCGGCTTGAATACCGGCGAGCGAGCGGACCTGGTTCGATATCGATGGGATGAAGAGGCGCAGAAGTTGACGGTGTTGGAGACGATCGTCGGCGGAGTGAGCGTGTACGACTCAGAGATAAAGACGGATTAATCTGTCCAGAGTTACCTCAGCAGGGCTTAGGTGGTTTCCAGCGTGGCCGCGCGCTCCTCATCTGATCGGGGACACTCCGGCCTGATGTCATGCTTATTTCCAGCGTCTTAAAGCGTCGGCGGAGCGGTAGCTCGCCGTGCGCGCTGCAGGCGTGTCCCCCAGCGCGACAACGTTCATCAACCGGGGGCTGTTTCCAGAGCCACCGCGCGTGAGCAAGCCCTGATGGCCCGTCGCCCATCGGAACGAATGAAAATGATCGTAGCGCAGCCAGGCGATCGCACAGAACCCCGACCGTGAGGGAGGGGATGCTGGCCCGCACTACACTGCAATTCTGGATCTTTCGACGGAGCGGACTTAACAGACGAGCCGTCGCCGTTAGGCGCGCGGATAACAAGTTCTCGCACTGTCATGAAACAAAACTTTCTGAGGCGCGACAGTAATGGAGCGCTTTCACGCAAACCGTGAAAACTCCGGCACTGTACCAGGGGATTATTTCAGGCCGGCCTTCTTCCACAGCGCGTCGACGCGGGTGACGACGTCAGGCGACATCTGGATGACGTTGGGCCAGCGCCGCGTGAAGCCTTCAGACTTCCACTTGGTGGTGGCATCGACGCCCATCTTCGAACCATAGTCCGGCAGACGGCTGGAGTGGTCCAGTGAATCAACCGGGCCCATCACGAATTCGATGTCGCGCTGCGGGTCAATGTTGTTCAAGGCTTTCCAGGCCACTTCGCGAACGTTTTGAACATCGACATCCTCGTCAACCACGACGATGACCTTGCTGAACATGGCCTGGCCGAGTCCCCAGATGGCGTGCATTACTTTGCGGGCGTGGCCGGGATATGACTTGCGCATGGAGACCAGGATCAAATTGTGGAAGACGCCTTCGGCGGGCATGCAAATGTCGCGCACTTCCGGCAACTGCAGGCGCATCAGCGGCAGAAAGATGCGCTCGATGCCTTTGCCCATGTAGAAATCTTCCATGGGAGGGGGGCCGACGATGGTCGCAGTATAGACCGGCTTTTTGCGGTGCGTGATGCACTCCAAATGAAACACCGGATAATCGTCGTCGAGTGAATAGAAGCCGGTGTGATCGCCGAAGGGCCCTTCGTTCCGCAACTCGCCGAGATTCAAGTAGCCTTCCAAAACGATCTCGGCGTTGGCAGGGACTTCGAGATCGGAGGTCTCGCACTTCACCATCTCGACGGCCTTGCCGCGCAGGAAGCCGGCAAACATCATTTCGTCGATTTCCGGGGGCAGCGGCAGAATGGCCGAATACATGGTGGCGGGATCGGACCCGATGGCCACGGCCACTTGCATGCGGGTGTCTTTGCCTTCCTGCGCCAGACGACGGTAGTGGTCGGCGCCTTGCTTATGCCTCTGCCAATGCATGCCGGTGGTTTGGCCATCGAAGACCTGCATGCGATACATCCCGCAATTGCGCTTTCCGGTAGCGGGGTTCTTCGAGAACACCAGCGGCAGGGTGATGAATCGACCACCATCGTGCGGCCAGCAGTGCAGGATGGGAAACTCGTCGAGCGAAAAACCCGTGCGGCGGACGACCTCCTTGCAAGGGCCGTCCTTCACCGTCTTAGGGAAGGCGGTGTTCATCTCGGCCAGTTTGGGAAGCATTTTCAGCGTGTCGACCAGGCCTTCGGGCTTCTGCATCTGCAGGTAGCCGGCGATGCGGGTGGCAATGTCCTCGATGTTGTCGACGCCGAGTGCGATCTCCATGCGTCGCATGCTGGCGAATGCATTGATGAGAAGCGGGACGCTGGAACCCTTAGGCTTCTCAAACAACAGCGCCGGCCCGTTTTGTTTGACGGACCGGTCGGCAAACTCGGTGATTTCGAGATAAGGGTCCACCTCAAAGGGGATGCGATGGAGTTCTCCGGCGCGCTCCAGGGCGCGTATGAATTCGCCAACATCGTTCGGTGCGGTGTTGCTTGACATGGGTGTGTGCCGAGGCCCGAATTGAGACATTCGCGCCTCCACCCATTATGATGATCGAGAGCGCCTGGAACGCGCACTGTTTTGAACACCGGTAGCACTCCTGACGCCGGAAGCGTTCGGTTAAGAGCGCTGTATTGGACTCAATCATGAATAATCGGGTGGTTTTGATCACCGGCGCGAGCCGGGGAATTGGCAAGGCCTGTGCGAACGTTCTCGCCGCAGGCGGGTATCGCGTCGTGCTGGCGGCACGGACGCTAGAGAAGCTGGAGGAAGTCGCGGCAGGCATACGAGCAGCCGGCGCTGAAGCATTTGTCGTGGAGATGGATCTGGCGAGCAAGGACTCCATTGCTCAAGCCATCGACAAGGCAGCCAAGGAGTTTGGCCGCATCGACGTTCTGGTGAATAACGGCGGCATTACCAAGGATGGACTTGCCGTCCGCATGAAGCAGACGGATTGGGAGATGGTGCTGACGACCAACCTGAGCGGCGCCTTCTACGCCATTCAGCAAGTTCTGCAGGGCATGCTGCGGGAGCGATGGGGCCGGATTGTGAACATCTCATCAGTGGTCGCTGAGATGGGGAATCCAGGGCAGGCTAATTACGTGGCATCGAAGGCCGGGCTCATCGGATTGACGAAGTCATTGGCACAGGAAGTGGGTAGCCGTAACATCACAGTAAATGCGGTCGCACCGGGGTTTATTGAGACGGACATGACGCATGGACTTTCCGAAGAATTGAAGAAGAAGATGGTGGACAACACGCCCCTTCGGCGCATGGGTACGCCGGAAGATATTGCGCACGCCGTGAAGTTCTTAGTAAGTGATGAGGCGAGTTTCATCACGGGGCATGTGCTGGATGTGAACGGCGGGATCTATATGTAGCGGGAGGAGGCCAGACAAAACCTCGGGTTGTAGGCGCTAGGTCTTTGACCGCCTGAAAACATTCTACAAAACAATTCCAATTCGAAATGTTTTGGCGCATACTTGGGTATGGGACGTCCACCCCTTCGTATCGGAGTCAAACAGAAGGACCAAAACGAGCTGACGACGCTGTTGAGCGGTGGCGTACAGCAGGTCTGTGTCGTCCGGCGCGCCCTGGCGCGCCCTTGCGCTCCTCCAATTGGCCAAGGGCGTCAGTGCGCCGCGTATTTCCAGCGTGGTCCCGCTCACGCCGCAAGCCATTCGAAAGGTCGGCCATCGGTACCAAAGGGGCGGCCTCGAGCCCGCGCTCTACGACAAGCAGCGCCCCGGCGCTGAGGCTGTTCTGGACGACAGCCAGAAGCAGCGGATCATCGCCATGGTGTGCAGCGACCCGCCCCAGGGTCGCGCCCGCTGGACCGTGCGACTGGTGGCGCAGGAGGCGGTGAAGCGGAGACTGGTTCCACGCGTGGGAAGGGAAACCATCCGGATTCTGCTCCTTGACCACGACCTCAAGCCGTGGCGGGAAAAAAATGGGGTGCGTGGCCGAACTCAATGACGAGTACATCGCCAAGATGGAAGACGTGCTGGAGGCGTACGAAAAACCCTACGATCCCCAGGAGCCGGTGGTATGTCTGGATGAGAAGCCAGTCACGCTGCACGCCGATGTCCGTCCCACTTCTCCCGCCCAGCCGGGGCGGGAAGCGCGGCGGGATAACGAGTACGAGCGGCGCGGCACGGCCAATGTTTTCTGCGCCGTAGAACCGAAGGCGGGCCGGCATTTTACCTTCCCTACGCCCGTTCGATCGGCATTCGAGTTCGCACAAGTCGCTTGCCATCTGGCGATGCAGTACCCAGAGGCGGACACCATCCATCTGGTCATGGACAACCTCAACATCCACTGCCGCAAGTCGTTGACGGATGCCTTCGGGGCGGAGACCGGTAGCGAGATCTGGGACCGATTCACGGTTCACTTCACGCCCACTCACGGAAGCTGGCTCAACCAGGCGGAAATAGGAATCAGCATCTTCGCGCGGCAGTGCATCGGTACCAGAAGAATCCCTGATCTCAAGACACTGCGCCGGGAAAGCCGGGCCTGGAACCGCCGCATGAACCGCGACCGCATCAAGATCAACTGGAAATTCGACCGTCGAGCCGCCCGTCGTAGGTTCGGCTATAAAAGGAAATCTTTCAAGCGGTCGCAGACCTAGTGCATTTTCGGACCTTGTCTCCGTGATTCGGCATTTGAGAATGAAGTATGCAGAATGATGGGACGTCGACGCCTGTTCTCAAGCGATTGCTTGTCTTGAGCACTGTGCTCTTGTTGGTGGGCGCGGTGTACGTTGGGTGGATCTTTTATTCGCGCGGGCACGAAGCAAAGAGAGCGCAACAGGAGGCGGCTCAGAAAGAGGAACAGCGACTGCGGAGCACGACAGACTTGGTATTTGGATCAGGAGAAGTGAAGATCCTGACGTTTGGCCTGGCGCCGGCGCATCCCAGGCGCGGAGAAACCATCAATATGTGCTACGGCGTAGCGAATGCCGTTTCCGTGAGCCTGGACCCCGAGTTTAAGGATGCGAAGCCCAGCTATAATCACTGCCTACAGGTTGCACCGGTCAAAGACACGACCTACACGTTGACAGCGAAAGATGCCAAAGGGCACAGCGTTAGCGAGTCACTGACCGTGCACGTTCACTAGCCTGGGGGCCGGCCGGCGGCGGCACTAACTGCGCGGAAGCAAGGTAGACGGAGTTGAGGACAAGGCGGAACGTGCCGTAAGTCTGGCCGCGGAACTGGGGACGGAAACCGAACATGACCACATGCCCTTTTCCGAAACGGACGTCGACCAGCAGAGGCTTTCCCGCGACGGTGCTCTCGCCGGAGAGGAAGCCGCTGGCCAGTACGTTCGCAGTTGCGTAGCGCGCCACGGTCTTAACTTCCCGTTCGCCCTTATTGAATTCCGGCAGAAGCAGATTGTCGTAGGCTTGGCCACCGCTGGAAAACACGTAGCTGTTCGCCGGCATGCCGAACGCGATGGGGTTCTTTGTATCAACAGTCGCCCGAAGGATGGAGCCGGGACAGAAATATGCCCGGGCCGGCGCCGCGTCCTCTGAGCTGCCTGTCCTGATGAGCAGCCGGATGGGCAGCGGGAAGTTCGACACGGGCAGTCCACCGGCCTGATCGAAGGTGATGAGCCAGCCGCCTTGACGAACAAACTCAGCCACTTCCATCAAACCCTTCAGCTCAATGCCCCCGGTGTACTCGGGGCGCTGCTGGGCGTTGGGAGCGCTGTCCATGCGCGTACCGCCGCTTCGCTCGCCTTCGCGGGATCCGTGCAGGATGGCGGAGGCATCCTGCGACGGCAAAATGATGGTGTCGAAACGCTCGTTCAGGCGGCCTTTCTGCACGTCGGCGTTGTGCAGCATGATGTGCGGCACACGCTCCTGGTCGAGCAGCCAATCGGTCCAACCTGCATCAATGTTGGCGACCCAGGAGTCATAGATAGCGACGCGCGGTGGCCGGATAGTAAAGGGAGCGGCGCTGATCTCGGCGGGAGCGGCTACGCCTTCGACCAGTAGCTTGCCGTCCGTGCTCCAGCGAAGGGACTTCCCTGACTTCAGCAAATCGGCCATGGTCTGAAAGAACGATGCGTCGCTGTGAGAATGGCTGGGCGGCGCCGATTCCAGTTCGTTCACCGCTTGTAGTTTGGACGGCAGCGCCTCGTCCAGTCGCACAACCTCTACTCCCATCTGCATGGGTAGCGTCCACCCTGCGATGTCGTAGGGCCTCTTCAAGGGACCGTTCGGGGTTTCCCTCAGCTCCGGGTATTTCTGCGGTTCCAGCAGGTCGACCGCATAGCCCCGAAACGGTTGAGCGCTGGAGATCACGAACGTCCCTTCGGGAAAGTCGCGCCCGCCGCTGGAAAAATGTGTAGTCGCCTGCTTGATCTCGACGCCGGCCAGCTTCAATCTAGTCAGCATTTCGTGCGTCGCGGTGGCGTCCCACTGCTGCTCAGGGATTGCGTAGCCGTATGGTTTGGCGGCTTGGCCCAGTTTGATTTGCGTTTCGGCCGATTCATACGCCTCGTATAAATAGTCGGAACTGCGCTCAGCAGCCAGATTGAGAATGGCGAAATCCGCGGTCAGCATATAGTCGACGGCATCGCGCAGACGCCAGCGACCTCCCAGCCAGGGCTTCTCGTAAAACATGCTGGGCGTTTTCGTCAGCACGCCGTTGTCAAAGCGGTCATGGATGTCCGCGTCTTTGTAGGTGATGGGCGTTGCGTATGAGTTGCCCGCGGTCTCGGTGAGTATGCCGCGCATGTTGTGGAACGCAGGCACGGAACGCAAGCCGCCATTCCACCACGCATCGAACCCGAAATAGGACAGCGCTCCCGGTTTGTTCTCCAGCGCAAAGCGAGCCTTAATCGCTGCGCCGATTTGGTTGATGCCCTCCATCACGGAGGCGGGGATGTTCGGGTTCAGGGGTTCGGCATAGGGAGGAACGAAGATGCGCGCCGGAAAGGGCGGGGCCTGGTGCTGGTTATAGACGATCTCGGGGAACCAATCCTGGAAGAGCAGCTTGGTTACGTTGCGGGTCTCTGGCAGGTTGAGCATGTACCAATCGCGGTTGTTGTCGTGGCCGGCGTACTTCTGATATAGGTGAGGCAACGGCGCCAGCTCATACGGCGTTCCGACATTCGCGCGATACCACTCGACGACCATGTCGAGGCCATCGGGGTTGATGCAGGGGACCTGCATCAGGATGACCTTGCTGCGAATGAACTGTGCTTCCGCGCTCTCGTCGGTCAGCATTCGGTAGGCCAGTTCAGGCGCCTGCTGCGAAGGAGCAACTTCCGTGGCGTGCAGGCCGGAGTCGATCCAAACAAATACGCGCGCCTTTTGCGCCAGTGCTTTGGCCTCGGCGTCGTTGACTTGAGCGAGGGCGAGTTTGCGGTTGATGGCCTGATACTCGTCTAGTCGGTTCAGATTCTCGGGCGCTGAAATGAAGGCGACATACATGGGCTTGCCGCCAGAAGTATCGCCAAACTTCACCCAGCGAAGGCGGTCGCTGGCGTGGCTCAGCTTTTCAAAGTAGCTGGTAATCTGGGAGTAATCCGCCAGCTTGTAGTCGTCGCCTGGCGTGAAACCGAAATGCTCGTGCGGCGTGGGAATGGTGGCAGTCCACGCGTTGATCGACAGGGCAATTAACAGGCAAAGCTTTTGCATAGAGGAGAAGATGAGGACAATCGTACTATGCCCGTAAACGCGGTTTCGCCGCGAGCGCTGCGCGACAGTGCTTTTAAGATCGGCATGGTGCAGATGAGCTGCACGACCGATGCCGACGAAAATCTAAACAAAGCGATCGCGGGCATCCGAAGCGCGGCCAGCCAGGGTGCGGAGATCGTCTGCACACAGGAGCTGTTTCGTTCGCAATACTTCTGCCGGGAAGAGAAGGCGGAGTTGTTTTCGCTCGCCGAGACCATCCCTGGACCGAGTACGGAAGTGCTGGCCAGCCTCGCCAAGGAGCTGCGCGTGGCGATTGTGGCTTCTCTCTTTGAGAAGCGTGCGCAAGGGCTTTATCACAATACGGCGGTGACAATTGATGCGGACGGCGAACTGCTGGGACTCTATCGCAAAATGCACATACCGGACGACCCGCTCTTCTTCGAAAAGTTCTATTTCACGCCGGGCGATCTTGGGTTTCGGAATTTCGAAACAAAGTATGCACGAATCGGAGTGCTGGTGTGTTGGGACCAGTGGTATCCGGAAGGAGCACGTCTGACGAGCCTGCAGGGCGCCAACGTGCTGTTCTATCCGACGGCCATCGGGTGGCATCCTGCAGAGAAGGCCGAGTGGGGCGCTGCTCAATTGGATGCCTGGCGGACCATCCAGCGCTCACACGCCATTGCGAACGGTATTTACCTTGCGGCGATCAATCGCACTGGGTTTGAGGGGCCAGCCGACCGTGGCCTTGAATTCTGGGGCTCCTCGTTTGTCGCCGATCCTTTTGGGCGGTTAATACGCGAGGCCTCGACCGACAAAGAGGAAGTGCTGGTGGCCGAGTGCGATCCCAAACTGATAGACGAAGTCCGCAAGAATTGGCCTTTCTTCCGCGATCGAAGGATTGACGCATATGCTCCGATTACCGAGCGTTGGCTTGCCTAAAGTCATGCACGCTCTTGAACAGTACCCGAGTCATTACGGCTTTCGGATGCCCGCGGAGTGGGAGGCCCACGAGGCGACCTGGCTGGCCTGGCCGCATGAGGCGACGGATTGGCCCGGCAAGTTTGAGACAGCGATCTGGATCTACGGCGAGATTGTTCGTCGCCTGGCGCGAGTCGAGAGGGTCAATATCCTGGTGGAGGATGCCGAGGCTGAGGCGGGCGCCAGGGACGTGCTTGCGAAGTGCAACGTAGAGATCAATGCCGTTCGTTTTTTCCACGTGGCAACAGATCGAAGCTGGACGCGAGATTTCTGCTCGATCTTCGTGAAATCTGAGGAAGCGGATCTTTCGTCCGCGTACGCCGATATCGTCGAGCCAGCCAAACTGGCTGCTCTGAATTTCCATTTCAACGGCTGGGCGAAGTACGACAACTGGCAGCAGGACGACGCGGTGGCGGAAACCGTGGTGTCCGACTTGGGCATCCACGCCTGGACGCCGCTGTGGAATGGGCAGCGGGTGGTTCTGGAGGGCGGCAGCATCGACGTCAATGGCCAGGGAACGCTTCTGACAACAGAGGAGTGCTTACTGAGTTCGGTGCAGGCGCGCAACCCCGGCATGGGCCGGGACGATTACGAGAAGACCTTCCGGCACTATCTCGGTGTGCGAAACACGCTGTGGCTGCGCGACGGCATCGCCGGCGATGACACGCACGGCCACGTGGACGACCTGGCACGATTTGTGGATCCGCATACGGTAGTGGTCGCGAGCGAACCTGATCCAGCCGAAGTTAATCACGGACCGCTGCTTGAGAATGAGACGCTGCTGCGCAAGATGAAAGGTGAGCAGGGGAGGCTGCTTCGCGTCGTGACGCTGCCCATGCCGGAGCCGGTTTACTTCGACGGCCAGCGGCTGCCGGCGACCTACGCAAATTTCTACATTGCAAACCGCGTTGTGCTGGTTCCAACGTTCAACGATGCAAATGACCGGGTGGCGTTGAATACCTTGGCGGAACTGTTCCCGGATCGCCAAGTGATCGGCATCGCTTCAACCGACCTCGTGTTGGGCCTGGGCACGTTGCACTGCATGACTCAACAACAACCGGCGCTATAACCGTGCTTGGCGCCCTCGGCCTGTTGACGGTCCTCATTTGGCTCAGCATCGCTCTGGCGCGGGGGTTTTTCTGGACCATCAATAACAAGCTTCTGCCGGAGGAGCGGTTTGGCCAATCGCGCCGGGTCGCGGTGGTGATTCCGGCACGAAATGAAGCCGCGTCCATCGCCGAAACGATCGAGTCACTCCTGCGGCAGGATCTGACTGGCGCACTGAGTATCTTTTTGGTGGACGATGACAGCTCGGATGGAACGGCAGAGATTGCTCGTTTCGCTGCGGGTCGGCAGCACGCTTCAGACCAGCTGGAGGTGCTGCGGTCGCGACCGCTTCGGTCCGGTTGGACAGGAAAGATGTGGGCGGTTTCGCAAGGAGTTGCCGAGGCAATACGGTGGCAGCCGGATTTTCTTTTGCTGACCGATGCGGATATCTCGCACGCCCCTGATAATGTGTCGCGACTGATCGCAGTAGCTGAGCGGTACGGTTATGACTTGACGTCGCTGATGGTGAAACTGCGCTGTTCGAACGTCGCCGAGCGGCTCCTGATCCCGGCATTCGTTTATTTCTTCCTGCTGCTCTATCCGCCCGCTTGGATTCAGAGCAGGCGCAGGAAGGCGGCGGGTGCGGCAGGAGGGTGCATGCTGGTTCGTCCCGGAGCGCTGGAAAGGATGGGAGGGATAGAAAGTATCCGGGACGAGATCATTGATGACTGCGCGCTAGCTCGCGGCATCAAGCGCGGTGGCGGCAGCGTTTGGCTGGGCCTGACCACCACGACGCTGAGCCACCGCGTCTATCAGGGCTTCGCCGAGATCGAACAAATGATCTCGCGGACAGCGTTCAACCAGCTGCGACACTCCGCGCTCTTGCTGGCGGGAACCGTTGTTGGGCTCATTTGCACGTATCTGCTGCCGGGTTTGGTCTTTGGCTGGGCGCTAGGCAACCATCAGGTTGACGCGATGGCCCTGGGGGGCGTGGCCTGGCTGCTGATGACGATCACGTACCTGCCCATGGTGCGGTTCTTCGGTCTGAACGCGGCGTGGGCTCTTACGCTGCCGGGAGCGGCCGTTTTCTATCTGGTTGCCACGATACATTCGGCGTGGAAGCATTGGAGCGGAGGCGGGGGCGAATGGAAGGGGCGAGCACAGGATCGGCGGTAGAGACTCCTGAAAGGCCGAGAAGACTCTCGGCCCGGCGGGCTGGACAGCCCGCGCCACGAGATCAGGGACGCTAAAGGCCTCGCATCCGGGCCACTTTGAGCAGCGCAGCTACGCTGCATACTTCTGTGATTTGGCCGTCCATGACCATCTCGAGCACTTGCGCGAATGTATGCCATGCTACATCGATCTGCTCTTCGGCGTCGTGAGGGGCTTCCGAGAGACGAAGGCCCGTCGCCAGAAAGAGGTGCTGCACGTCGGTGGTGACGCCGGTACAGACGTCCACAGTCCCAAGCGACTCCCAGTGCTGTGCCTCGACACCAGCCTCTTCCGCCAACTCACGCTGGGCGACGGACAGCACGTCAGGCTCACCATCCGACCCACCTCGAGGGATCTCCCACAGATAGCGATTCAGGGTGTATCGCCATTGACCAACTAGTACAACGTGATCCTTTTGGTTAATGGCAACGACCCCGACGGAGGGCGGCACTTCCACGACGCCGTAGATTCCGGGCTGGCCATCGGGCCGAATCACCTGGTCTTCGCGAACCCGGATCCACCGATTCTGATAGGCGATACGCGAAGATTTCGTGGTCCAGGGATTGGTTTCTTTCAAGCAGCGGCGGCTCTCTTGAGCCAGTTGTAGCACGGCCCAAGCGGACTACTCGAAACCACTTCAACACAGGGTGTTTCGACATACGCGCAGGCTCTCAATGGTAGTACCTGCGGGGGACTCCCGCCGCCCCTGAATGTGGTCGCCATTCACCTAAATGACGCTTGGCGAAGGCATAACCGGGTTTGAGGTTTCGGGAGTCAAATCTGGGTGCTTGCCAATCCCGTGCCGCTCGCCTGGTTGCGTTGACGAGCGAGGCGTCCCCTTCGTTTGGCCCCCGATTTGCAAGGCTAGACAGCAACAGGATAGGTGTGCATGGATGTGACGGTATTGGGGCTGGGGTGAAATGATGCAACGAATCCTCGTAATCGGCCATGAACCGGCGATTGACGAGTTGGCTCGGGAATTTGGCGCTGAACACGAATGCCAGATCGAGTGCGCGGCCAATGTGAGGGCCGCGATTCACTGTCTTGGTGCCAGCACTTACGACGTGGTTTTGGCGGGTCCAGTCGGCGAGACCGAGGACAGGCTCAAGGTCGTCGACGCCGCAGGCGGTGGCGTCGACGGCCCTCGAGTGATTGTTTTGGGCGATGGAAACAACCCCAGCGAAGTGGTGTCAGCCATGCGACGCGGGGCATTCTCATTCTTCAGCAGGCCGTTTCAGAAATCCGCGATTCGCGAGATGCTCTTCAAGGCGTTAGCTGCACCCGCTTCACCACCGGGCATGGGACTGATTTCCGCCAGCCCCAATTGGTTGATCGTGCGATTGCAGTGCGATGCGATCACGGTTGATAGGCTCATTCAATTCGTACGAGAATTGAAGGCCGGGCTCACCGAGGAACTACGTGAGCAACTCACCATGGCCTTTCGGGAGATGCTCCTGAATGCCGCCGAGCACGGTTGCCGGTTCGACGATTCAAAACAGCTCGAGATCTCTTTTGCGCGGACGGCGCGCCTGATTCTCTACCAGATCCGCGACCCTGGCCCGGGCTTCACGGTGGAATCGATGGAGCACGCGGCGGTCGGCAATCCCGTCGGCCAGCCATTCCGGCATGTCGAATATCGAGAATCGCATGGCATGCGCCCCGGTGGCTTCGGCATTTTGCTGGCCCGGAAAATCGTCGACGAAATGCTGTATAACGAAAGAGGCAACGAGGTGCTCCTCATTAAGTACTTGTGAATGAATCTCCAGCCGCCATTCTTAACGCTAATGAAATACCCCAAGATGATAATGAGAGGGCGTTCTCACCGCCATGCCAAATCAGCCGACTGAGCAAGTGAAAATTGAGCGCCTCCCCGGTTCACGGGAGGGCGTACACATCCTGAAGGTGACTGGTCCCTTGACCATCTACAACTTCTTTCAGTTTCAAGACGTCACGCGAAACGATAAGAGTCCGGTGCTCATCATCGACATGGGCGAAGTGCCTTACATGGACTCAGCCGCGCTGGGCAGCCTTCTGGGCGTGCATGTTTCGTGCGAGAAAAACAATCGGAAATACGCCATTGTGAACCTGCCCGAACGGCTGCGAACCATGTTCGCCATGGCAGGCGTCAAGGATTATCTGGTTGTGCATCCGTCAGTTGCCGAGGCCGAAGCGGCCCTTGCGTAGTAACGACGATCCATAGCCCGCCCAGATGCGCCGGTGGCGCCACCTAATTCTGCTAGACGGTACAATATTGAAAGTAAGTCATGCAGACGGAAGTTCCAACAAAACAGAGCGAAGCCGAGAAGTCGCCGGCGCCGAAGCAAACTCCTCGCGGCTTCGTTGCGGAATGGGTCGTGACCATTCTGATCATGCTGTTTGCATCCACGAGCCTGGCTTGGTCTTACGTCATTCCCACGGGCTCGATGGAAGACACGCTGATGGTGGGCGATCACATTATCGTGGACAAACTCGCCTATGCCCCGCCGGGGACGATCAGCAAGTACCTGTTGCCCTATGAGGAGCCGCGCCATGGCGATATCATTGCCTTTCGATTCCCTGGCGACATCTCGCAGATGTTCGTCAAACGGCTGATCGGCGTTCCTGGAGATCGGATCAGGCTGGTGGATGGACGGGTCTATCGTAATGGCATCGCGCTCAAGGAGCCATACGTCTATCACAAGAGCGGCTACCTGGATCCTTATCGCGATAACTTTCCTGCCAACAGGGGCGAATTGGACGTGGTGACCGACGGGCGCCAGACGACGTTGTTGCGCGACATGCTGGAACATCACGTCATCAACGGCGAAGTTGTGGTTCCACCGGGCAACTATTTCGCGATGGGCGATAACCGGGACAACTCACTGGATAGCCGCTACTGGGGCTTTGTTCCGCGCGAGAACATGGTCGGGCGGCCGGTTTTCATCTATTGGTCTTTCGACGCTCCGACCGATCAATTAATGCCCAACTCGGCCAGGGATTTTGGTGCGCACATGTTGGACGTCGCGACCCACTTCTTTTCACGAACGCGATGGAGCCGGACGCTCGAAACAATCCGCGGGTACCCTGACCAGCAGCAGTAGACCAATTCCCAACGCCCGCTCACCGCACGAGAAAAGAAACGAATGGCCCAACAGACCGCTCCCGTAAAGACAGCAAAAGCCGACGAGACAGCAACACAGAAGCACGACCCGCCCCGCGGCACGATCGCCGAGTGGACCGTCACAATCCTGCTGTTACTGTTCGGCACCACAACTCTGGTGCAGGCATTTGTGATTCCGACGGCCTCGATGGAAGACACGCTTCTGATTGGCGACCATTTGCTCGTGGACAAACTGGCTTATGCGCCGGCTGGCGCGGTCAGTAAGTATCTGCTCCCGTACGAGGATGTAAAACACGGGGATATCATCGTGTTTCGCTATCCGGTCAATATTTCGGACACGTTTGTGAAGCGGGTGATCGGCGTGCCCGGCGATCACATCAAGATCGTCAACCAACAGTTGTACCGGAACGGCGTGCTGCTGAGTGAGCCGTACATCTATCACAAATCGGGAGTGATCGATCCCTATAAGGACAACTTTCCAAGCGAGCCTGGATCGATGTATCTGGACCTTGCGCGCGAGCCGCGGTTGCGGGACATGTTACAAAACCACGTGGTTAACGGCGAAGTCTTGGTGCCGGCGGACAGTTACTTCGCCATGGGTGACAACCGGGACAACTCCCTGGACAGCCGATTTTGGGGCTTCGTGCCCCGCGAAAACATCATCGGCAAGCCGCTGCTGATTTATTGGTCGTACGAGGCCAGTACTGATCAGCTAACCGGCAATTCGGTGGACTCGTTGATGGGCCACTTTAAGGATCTTTTACTGCACTTCTTTTCGCGAACCCGGTGGAGCCGCACCTTTCGCTTGATTCATGGCTTTCCGGATAAGGATTTGCCGAAGGCCGTTCAGCCTGCGTCGACGCCCGTTGCGCCTCCGGCAACGACGCCCGTTCCCGTAAACTAATCGTTCCAGCGGCCATCTAACGTTCAGCGCAACTTGATTCAGCGCTAGGAATCTAACCAGTGGTCCGCCCAACAACGAGCGACATAGAATGAAGATCGGAGCTAACTATGGCATTCACCCTTCCAGCACTTCCCTATCCAGCTGAAGCACTTGAGCCGTACATTGACACAAAAACCATGGAGATTCACCATGGGAAGCATCATCAGGCCTACGTCACGAATGTGAATAAGGCGCTCGAATCAGCACCGGAACTTGCCAACAAGACCGTTGACGAGTTGCTCGCCAACAACTTGGCTATTGTTCCAGATGCCATTAAGACCGCCGTTCGGAATAACGGCGGTGGGCATGCGAACCATTCACTGTTTTGGACCTTGCTGGCGCCGAATGCCGGTGGTGCGCCGAAGGGCGACATCGCCGGCGTGATTAGCGCGAACTTCGGGAGTTTCGACGCGTTTAGAGAAAAGTTCGCCGCGGCGGCTACCGGGCGTTTTGGCTCCGGCTGGGCTTGGCTGACAAAAGACAGTGCGGGCAAGTTTGAGATTTCCTCATCGGCCAATCAGGACAGCCCGGTTATGGAGGGCAAGAAGCCGATCCTGGGGCTCGATGTCTGGGAACATGCCTATTACCTGAAGTATCAGAACCGCCGTCCCGAGTACATCGCAGCGTGGTGGAGCGTGATTAACTGGGACGCGGTCAACGCACAACTGAAGTAGTGTAAATACGAGCCCAAAGGCGGCGTTCATGCGGCGAAGTATTCGGCCTGGACGCCGCTTTTTCTGCCGGTAGTATGGCGCGAGGCCTATTGCTGCGGCGGATTCGGCTGCGGCGGCTTGGGCGGGGCCGGAGTGGCAGGCTGGTCGCCGGAAACCGTGTCGCCGTACTTTATCACTACGTCGCTCTTGAACTGCTTGTAGTTGTCGTAACGGATCACTTCCTTAATCCGCTGGGGACCGGTGTCGAAGTTCAGGACGTCGTCGGCGTAGGTGTAAGTGGGAAACCAGTATTTCCCGTCGATCTGCTGTCGATAGGTTTCGAACTTGGGAAACTGCTGGCCTTTATGCTTCAGATAGCCGGTGGAGCGCCCGTAGGTCTTCACGATTTGGAAATCCTGATCGTCGACCCAGATCTCGCCTTCGAAGTAGCGTTTGCCTGATTTATCGAGCTGTTTCGGCTTGACAGCAAAGGTATAGCAGCCGATCTCGTCCACCTTTTGGCGACCAAGGTAATTCACCGTGTATTCGTCCAGGTCTCTTGTGGTCAGCACAAAGGGCAGAACGTTGCGCAGATCCTGCTCGTCTTCGGGCGTCATGATGATCTTCTCCAAAGTGGTTACAGGAGCCCGCACCACCCGCTCCGTGCGCTTGCCGGAATCGGTGAACACAACGTCTGCCACAAGTTCATACTTGCCCCCCTGCTGGCCGGCTTCATCGATCTCAATTAGCTTGGTGGTCTGCCGGTAGGTGTAGTTATCCCGGGCTCTCGCGAACTCAGACTCCTTGGCGGCGAACTTGTGGATGATGGCGTCGATCTCGGCCGGGGTGGGCTCACGGACAGGGTCAGCGGCACGCAAGGACGAGGCAGCAAAGCCGATCAGGATAGCGAAGCAAAGAGCCATCAAGCGGGTTGATGATTTTCGGGAGGTCATACCTACTACCTATTGTGACGCGTCTTCGCCCGGCGAGTGTTCAGCCCGGCCGCGTCTCAACGTTTCTTTACTTTGATGCTTCCAGCAGCGCCTTGGCGATGGTCATGCGCTGCATGTTGCTGGTGCCCTCGTAGATACGCCCGATTTTGGCATCCCGGTAGAGCTTCTCCACGGGGTAGTCTTTGGTGAATCCGGCGCCGCCGAACACCTCGATGGCTTTTGACGCCACTTCTTCGGCAATGGTAGACGAGTAGTACTTGGCCATGGCTGCCTGGGTTACGAACGGTTGCTTTGCATCACGCGATCGCGCCGCGTTGTAGACCATTAGCCGCGCCGCTTCCACACGCGTTGCCATGTCGGCTAATTCAAACTGAACGCCTTGAAAATCGCTAATCGATCTCCCAAACTGTTTCCGCTCCTTGGCATACCTCAGCGAGTGGTCCAGCGCGCCCTGCGCTAAACCCACCATTTGCGCGCCGATCCCAATACGCCCTTCGTTCAGCGTTTCAATCGCGATCTTATAGCCTTTGCCGGGTTCACCCATGACGTTTTCGACGGGCACGCGGACATTGTCCATGATCAGTTCGCAGGTAGATGAGGCCCGGATGCCCAGCTTGTCTTCCTTCCTGCCGACCTGGAAGCCAGCCAGTTCGCGCTCCACGAGGAAGCAGGTGATGCCCTTGTAGCCGGCCGATTGATCAATGGTCGCGAAGAGCAGGAAGAGTCCCGCCTCCGCCGCATTGGTGATCCACAGCTTACGGCCGCTCAAGCGGTAGTGATCGCCGTCCAGGACCGCGCGGGTTCCCAACGCAAACGCATCGGAGCCGGATTGCGCTTCCGATAACGCATACGCACCAACCATGTCGGTTGAGAGCCGGGAGAGATAGCGCTTCTTCTGTTCCGCTGTTCCCCATCGTTGAATCGCGTTATTGACCAGCGTGTTCTGCACATCGACGATCACCGAGGCGGCCGGATCAACCCGGGCCAGTTCTTCGATCGCCAGGATGGATTGAAAGAAGCTTCCGCCTTGTCCGCCGTATTCCTCTTTGACATCCACGCCCATCAAGCCCAGAGCGAACATTTCCTTCAAGAGATCTTTACGGAATACGCCTTCGGCATCCATCGCGCGCACATGCGGCCCAATACGCTCCCGGGCAAATTGTCGAATGGACTGCTGGAACAGCCGTTCTTCCTCCAGTAACGAGGTCAACGGAGAAACTACCTGAGTATCGGCGACTGGCGTCATACGGCAACATGATAACGCCGGAAGCGCTTGCTAGCCGGCTCGCGACGCTGCTCCAATAGAACCATGCCCGAGTTCCAGCCGCCAGACCCACCGCCGCCTGACCCAAGCCGCGCCGTAGAACGTATCCGCGAGACGTTCACTCCCTTACAACTCCAACTCACGCCGGAGGTCGAGCCGATCACTACATACGACCCAGCGGCGAACGCCTCGCTTCTTCCGCCGGCGGAGATACAACGCATATGACCATCCGCGAAATGGGCCGCCTACTTCGTATGGGCAAGGTTTCTTGCACGGAACTGGCGGAGGATGCCCTCGAGAAAGGGAAGAGCAGCGGCAAAGAGCTGAACGCCTTCATCACGCTGGACGCCGATCACTCGCTCGAGATGGCTGCCGAGCGCGATCGCGAGCTTGCGGCGGGTATCGACCGTGGGCCGTTGCATGGTATCCCCACCGCACACAAAGACCTTTTCTACACGCGCAACATTCGCACCACGGGTGGGTCACTGGTCTTTCGAGACTTCATTCCCGACCACGACGCGACGGCCGTGGAGAAGCTCACCGTCGCAGGCGCGGTGTCCATTGGCAAGGCAAACCTACACGAACTGGCGTATGGCATTACGTCCAAGAACCCTCACTACGGATTCGTTCACAACGCACGAGATCGTGCGCGCATTCCAGGAGGTTCCAGCGGAGGGTCCGCCACCGCCATTGCGGCAGGAATTATTCCGATGTCCCTCGGCACCGATACCGGAGGCTCGATTCGCGTCCCCTCTTCCTACTGCGGCGTCACCGGCATCAAGCCAACCTACGGCCGCGTCAGCCGATACGGTGTTCTGCCGTTGTCGTTCAGCTTCGATCATGTCGGGCCGCTGGGGTCGTGCGTGGAAGACTGCGCGCTCGCGCTGGCGGCCATCGCCGGCCACGATCCTCGCGATGCCAGTTCCGCGGTTGAGCCAGTACCGGTATACACCGCCGAGCCACAGAAACGCCTCGATGGCTTGAAAGTCGGCGTGCCCCGCAACTTCTTCTTCTGTGGAATTGACGCCGAAGTGGAGGCGTCTGTGAAGGCGGCCATCGCGGCCATAGAGAAGTTGGGCGCCGATGTCGTCGAGATCCAGGTGCCCGACATCGCAGCCATCAATGCCACTCAAATCGTCATTCAGCTGGCCGAGGTATCGGCAGTTTACACGGGCGAGCGCGATGCCGGTCGGTTTAGCCCAGCCACGTGGAGCCTATTGGAGCAAGGCCGGCTGATCCAGGCCACGGAATACGTGAACGCGCAACGCTTGCGGAGCATCTTCCGACGCCAGTTTAATGCAGTCTGGTTGCAGGTGCATGTCCTGGCCGTGCCTGTGACGCCGGTCACCGCGCCGCTAATCACGGACGCCACAGTAAACATCAATGGCGTCGACGAAGATGTGAGAATGGCGTCGACTCGCCTGATGCGCACCGCGAACCTGCTAGGTGATCCAGCCTTGGCCATGCCCTGCGGTAAGTCGAAGGCGGGTCTGCCGATTGGCTTGCAACTGATTGGCGCTCCGTTCAGCGAACCCTTGCTGCTACGTATCGCAGGGACGCTGGAAGCCGTGCTGAGTTAGCCGGCCGCGCCCTTTTCAAGCGGCAACCCGGAGGCCTCAATCGCGCGCCATCCGCCATCGAGCGACAGGACATTTGTGTAGCCCATCTTCTGCAGATTGTCCGTGGCCAGCGCGGAACGGTAGCCGCCGCCGCAGTACAGCACCATCCTGGTTGCCTTGTCGGGAACGGTTACTTCGATGTCGCGTTCAATCAAACCTTTGCTTAAATGGACGGCTCCGGCGGCATGGGCAGCCTGCCACTCGTGGTCTTCACGGACGTCGATCAGCAGCCCGGCGTTGCCTGCTATACGCATACGCTTGTATTGCTCGATATCGATCTCGTGAATCCGGGTTTTGGCGTCGGTGACAATGGCCAGGAAGCCTGCGCTGTGATGTTTAACCGGTGTGCTCATTGGAGGTCTCTATCGGATTCTCTCAATTCGGGCGCCGGCGCCCGCCAGCTTGCTCTCGATGTTTTCGTATCCACGATCCATGTGATACACGCGGTCAATCTCCGTCTCGCCATCGGCCACCAGCGCGGCTAGCACCAGCGATGCACTCGCCCTGAGGTCCGATGCCAGTACCTGGGCTCCGGTCAGTCTCGTCTCACCGGCCACGATGGCCTGCCGTCCCTCGATCCGTATGTTCGCGCCCATGCGCGCCAGCTCCTGGGTGTGCATGAAGCGATTCTCGAAGATCGTCTCCGTGATGAAGCTGATTCCGTGCGCCACCGCCATCCATGCCATATATTGCGCTTGTAAGTCCGTCGCAAACCCCGGGTACTCCTCTGTGGTAACGTCCACCGCCTTGGGACGCTTCTCGCAGCGCACCCGCAGCGAGGTTGCCGATTCCTGGTTGATCTCAGCCCCAGCCCGCTGCATTTTCACAAGCAAGGCCGCCAGATGTTCCGGCACGCAGCCCGTCACCACCACATCGCCATGGGTAACGGCTCCAGCCAACAGGAACGTTCCTGCTTCAATGCGGTCGGCGATGATGACGTGCTCGGCTCCGTGCAATTCATTGACGCCTTGCACGCGGATGGTCGAAGTGCCCGCACCTTCGATCCGGGCTCCCATTTTCGTTAACAGCGCTGCGAGGTCCTGAACTTCCGGTTCCCGTGCAGCGTTGGAGATTACGGTTTCGCCCTTGGCCAACACCGCCGCCATTAGCACATCCTCGGTGCCCGTAACGGTGATCCGGTCAAAGTGGACGGCGCCGCCTCGTAGCCCGTTCGGCGCGCTCGCCTCCACATAGCCATGAGCCTGTTCGATCGTGGCGCCTAGATGCTCTAAAGCGTTCACGTGCAGGTTGATGGGCCTGGCGCCGATGGCACAGCCACCCGGCATCGAGACCCGCGCCCGACCCGTCCTCGCCACCAGCGGTCCCAGCACCAGGCTGGAAGCCCGCATCGTCTTGACGATTTCGTAAGGCGCCTCAGGCCGGTCTAAACGGTCTGCTTTCACCCGCACCGTTCCGTTGTCGTCCTCCAAGGAAGCGCCGGAGTATTGAACCAACCCTTCCATCGTCTGTATATCTTTGACTTGGGGGATCCGTCTAAGGGTGATTTCGTCCGCGGTCAGGAGGCAGGCCGCCAGGGTGGGCAAGGCAGAGTTCTTCGCCCCACTCACTGCCAGTTCCCCACGGAGCGGTGTTCCCCCGATAATCTTGAATTTGTCCATGTCTTTGTGTTTTCAAATTGGGCGGGGCTATGTCCCGCCTGCCGGCGCCTGATTCTCGCCGAGCGCTACTCGCAGATTTCCTTTCGCTTCGGCCAGCCGGCGTTCTGCGTCAGCGCGGTCCACGCCCAGCTTCTTCATCACGATAGCCGCCCGTACCGACCCACCTTGACGCAATAATTCGCCGGCTTCGTCGTAGCTTGTACCAGCTGCCCGCGCGATAATTCGTTTCGCTCGGTCCTCCAGCTTAACGTTGGTTGGTTGCACATTGACCATCAGATTCCCGTAGACGTAGCCGAGCCGGACCAGCGTTCCCGTGCTCAGCATGTTCAATACGAGCTTGGTGGCTGTTCCGGCACGCATTCGAGTGGACCCGGTGATCACCTCTGGGCCAACGGTCGGAGTAATCGCTATGTCTGACGCCGTGCCAACATCTGAATTGGGCACGCAAGTGAGGCCAATGGTCAGTGCCCCGATTTCCTTGGCGTAGTCGATTGCCCCCAAAACATACGGCGTTCGCCCGCTGGCGGCGATCCCCACCAGAGCGTCTCTACTCATAAGGCCGCGTTCGATAAGATCTGTTTCCCCCTGCTCCGGGCTGTCTTCAGCCTGCTCTACGGCCCAACGCAGCGCCCGGTCGCCGCCGGCGATGATCCCTTGTACCAATTCTGGAGGGGTATTGAAGGTGGGTGGACACTCCGATGCGTCAAGCACGCCCAGCCTTCCGCTGGTTCCGGCTCCCGCATAAAACAATCGGCCTCCGCTCTCAAGGCGCACGACGATCTGGTCGATTGCCTTCGCGATGGCAGGGATCTCACGCTCCACAGCGTAAGCTATTTCACGGTCAGCCTTGTTGATAACCCTAAGCATTTCTATCGTCGACAGGCTGTCGATCCAGGTAGACGCCGGGTTTTGTCCTTCAGTAGGGAGGTCCCCAAGCATTTGTTCTTGCGTGATAGTACCATCCTGAGTATGCTCTACGAAACGAAGGCGATAGAACTTGGAGTATCCGGCGTCTCTATGCCGCGAATACCGCGCAATTTTGCGGATACCATTGGAAGTCATTATTTTTGTTAGATCTGGACAGATCTATTGACAGAGGTATTAGACCAGACTACACTTAGGGACAAGGCGGAAACCGATGGTACCGGTTCCGCGACGTGCTCTCTTAATCTCTCGGCGCGGTCTATCGGAGGGCTGCCAATGAAGAAAGTTATTCTAGTTCTGGTACTGACGCTCGGAGGGTGTGCCTCCGCGGTTGCCGGTGCGTGCGGCAGTTCGTCTTGTGCAGCGTCGGTCGACGGCACTACCTTCACTATTTCACTCATCGGCCTGACAAATGCATCCCTGACGAACACAGTGAATGTGGACGTCAACGCTTACAGTTCAACCCCGGGCACCGACACATTCTCCGTCCAGGTTAACGGCGTCACCCCTCTTACCAGCAGAGTCGGTGTGAACTACGGCATCTCGCTGAGTGGTAACTCAGGAGCTGCGGTGACGAGCGTCTCCACGATGTTCGACGGAAGAGCTTCCGGCGCGTCGCTGTCGACAGAAGTCACGCCAACCGGAGGTGCCTCATTAGGCGATTGGAGTTTGACGAGTTCCCTGATGAAGGCTGCTTCGAGCAGCCATTCGACGCCATCGTTTGTTTCAGCCGAGGTGGTCACGGGCCTCAACCTTCCCTCCGGGCTGAGTCTCTCTGGATTTACGGAGACCTTTACGGTCATTTGGACGGCCTACACGCCGCCGGCAACAACCCAGACGGCCAATTTCGGGGGCGATGCTGCGACCCTTGCTCCTGAGCCAGGCACGCTTGCCCTGATGGGTTTAGCGGGCTTGGCGGGGGCTTTGTTGGTTCGGCGGCGAATCGTAAAAAGATAGCTTCAGCAAGTAAAGCGAATTCGGAAGGCCCGGGCCGCGTGATTGCGGTTCCGGGCCGAGTGATTTTTTGGGCACTACGTTCGGCCTTCGTCTCTGCCGTTCCTCTCCGCTCCGCACCGCAAAGGACCGTTTGATACGTTAAGAGTTACGGCATTGAGAAACGGCCCGACACGGAACCTGTATCGTGGTGACGGTTGGCCGGCCGTTGCTTCTCTGCGCCGGCGACCCTTGCGGACTAGCCAATGAGTAGCATTACGATTACACTGCCGGATGGCAGCCAACAGAACTTGCCCGTGGGAGTCAGACCGCTGGATGTGGCGCAATCCATCAGCCCCCGCCTCGCTGACGCCGCGCTTGTGGCCAAAGTCAACGGCGAACTTTGGGACCTTACCCGTCCGCTCGAAGGCGATTCCACCCTGCAGCTTCTGACCAACAAGGACCCGGAGGCCCTGTACGTCTATCGCCACTCCACGGCTCATCTGCTGGCGGCGGCGGTGTTGGAGCTCTTCCCCGAGACGCAGCTTGGCATTGGTCCGCCCACCGACAACGGCTTTTATTACGACTTCCAACGCGCCACCAAATTCACGCCTGAGGATCTCGAGAAGATCGAAAAGCGGATGCACGAGATACAGGCCCGGAATCTTCCTTACGAGCGCCATCTCACCCGCAAGCACGAAGGCCTCCGGAAGTATGCCGGCGACTGGATGAAGAAGCAGCTTATCGAGGAGAAAGCCGACGAGGTGTTTACGGAGTACACCCTTGGTCCAGGCTTTATCGACTTCTGTCGCGGCCCGCATGTGCCTTCCACCAGCAAACTCAAGGCGTTCAAGCTGCTCTCCATGGCCGGAGCCTATTGGAAAGGCGACGAAAAAAATCCGCAGTTGCAGCGCATCTACGGCGCATCGTTCTTCACCCAGAAAGAACTCGACGAGTTTCTCAACCGGCTCGAAGAGGCTCGCAAACGCGATCATCGAAAGCTTGGTCAGGAACTGGATCTCTTCAGTATTCAGGACCTGGCCGGTCCCGGCCTGATCTTCTTCCATCCCAAGGGCGGAACCATCCGCAGGATCCTGGAAGATTGGATGCGCGATCAGTACGTCAAACGGGGCTATTCTCTGGTCTACACGCCACACATCGCCCGCAGCGATCTATGGAAGACCTCTGGCCACTACAATTTCTATTCGGAAAACATGTTCAAGCGCATGGAGCTGGACGATGCTGAATACCAGCTCAAGCCCATGAACTGCCCGTTCCATATACTGATCTATCGCGACCGCCTGCACAGCTATCGCGATTTGCCGGTTCGGCTGGGCGAGTTGGGCACGGTTTATCGCTACGAACGTTCCGGCGTGATGCACGGCCTGCTCCGCGTGCGCGGGTTCACCCAAGATGATGCGCACATCTTTTGTACGCCCGAGCAGATTGAGGATGAAGTGGTCAATTGCCTCCAATTCGCCGTCGATACGCTCGAGACCTTTGGCTTCACCCAATACGAAGCTGAACTCTCCACCTGGGACGGCGGCGCCAGCGGAAAGTACGACGGCTCAGCCGACCAGTGGGCGATTGGCGAAAAGGCGCTACATCACGCCGCCGAACGCCTCAACCTCAAGGTGAAATTTTCACCCGATGAAGCGGCGTTTTACGGTCCAAAGATCGACGTGAAGCTGGTCGACGCGATCGGCCGCTCCTGGCAGCTCTCTACGGTGCAGTTCGACTTCACGCTTCCCCGGCGTTTTGGCCTGGAGTACATTGCCGAGGACGGGAAATCCCATCAACCGCTCATGGTTCACCGCGCACTGTACGGTTCGCTCGAGCGCTTCTTCGGCATTCTGATTGAACATTACGCCGGCGCTTTCCCAGTATGGCTGGCACCGGTTCAAGCGGTCATTTTGCCAATCACCGACCGCCAGAACGAGTACGCGCAGCAACTAAAACAGAAGCTGGTGAATGCTGGTGTACGCGCTACGTTGGATGACCGCAGCGAGAAGGTGAACTTCAAGATCCGCGAAGCTCAACTCCAGAAGGTACCGTTCATGTTGGTTGTAGGAGACCGCGAGGCCCAGTCCGGCCAAGTCTCGGTCCGGCATCGGAAGTACGGCGATCAAGGAGTGCAATCCGTGGAAGCGTTCCTGGATCACCTGACCCATCTGATCGAAAAGAAAATCTCCACGGACTAGTCGCCGGAACTACGGGTTTTGGCGCCCAGTATCCTGCCGGATCTCCAACCGTTTGTCAAGCGCGACAGACAGTCCTTAACTAATGTTTAGGCCATTGTATAATGTGGGGGAAACGCGCCACCACCATTCTTTACATTATCGCCAGCGTGCGCATCTCTGTGCCCAGTCGATCGCTTAGCAATACTCGCTGTCGCCGTTGCGACGTCCGATTCTTTTGGCTGAAGCGCGTCTGCCCCAGATGCGGGGCGGCTCGAAATCACTACTTCGTTGTCGTCTGCATCGTGATAGCGGCTTTGGCAGCAGCTATTTCCTTCCTGATTGAAACCCTCCCGGCTATGTTGCAAGAGATCCAATTGTTCTAGTGGGAACTGCACTCACTCACCTCCGCGTTGCCCGCCCCGGCGCAAAAGCTCATAGCGTATGTTAGTTCCAAGCAAGGACACGCTGAAATGCTCGATGGCTCCGCTACGCTCCGCCACTTAAAGCACTGGGTTCTCGCCGTCCTGTTGTTAGCACTGGTCCTTCCGCTGGCCGGGCAAGAATCCGAAAACGACCAACTTGTCACCGGCTTTCCGGTAGTTCTCGAGGGCCGCACCGTCGCGGTAGTCTATGCGCCGAGGGCCGGCCTCTCTGCCGCCGACCGCGCCAAGGCGATTGCGCAGCGGCTGGAACAGTTCGCTGAAGACCGCTCGCTGCCGCCTGACTTGATTCGGTCCGAAGAGCTTTCCGGACACGGCACCCTTATCTTCGCCCGCAATATCGTTTTCATGTTGGTGACCGATGCGGATGCCGCAGGCGCTCACCTCTCCAAGCCTGAACTCGGCGCGCAGATCGCCGCGAGCATGCGCGACGCGGTCATTCAGTACCGCAGCGATTGGAATGTCAGGAATGTCGTCAAGTACGTCATCTATGCGCTGACCGCTACGGCGGTTCTCGTGGCGCTGCTGTTTGGGCTGGCGTCGCTCCACCGCATGATTCGCCGCCATCTTCTCGCATGGACCAAGTCCCTACGGCTGAAGAAACATGCCCTTTCCGCCATCATTACGCCCCGGCGCGTGGCGGCCGTCCTGCTTACTGCCCAAGGTGCGCTTCGGTGGCTCGTCATCGTGGTACTGCTTCAGGCTTATGTCAGTGTTCTGTTTGGGATCTTCCCCAACACCGCCGGCTTGGTGGTTTCTTTCTATGGCTGGCTCTTAGCTCCGCTCCAGGTCCTATGGTCGGAGTTTGTCGCTTACCTTCCCAACCTCTTCTTCGTCATAGTCATTTCGTTCATCACCTTTTACGTCCTCAAGCTCAACCGCCTCATTTTTCTTGAGATCGGCGACGGCAAGATCGCTCTGAGGGGCTTCGATGCCGATTGGGCTGATCCCACTTCCAAGCTGGTCAGTATCGTTATCTTCACCCTGGCGATCGTGGTGGTCTTCCCCTATCTGCCAGGCTCCAGTTCGCCGGCGTTTAAGGGTATATCCATCCTCTTCGGTGTGCTTCTCTCTTTCGGTTCCGGGTCGGCGGTCGCCAACATTATCTCCGGCACTGTGCTCACCTACATGCGCCCCTACCACGTGGGCGATCGCGTGAAAATCGCGGACACGGTGGGCGATGTCGCCGAAAAGGGCTTACTCGTCACTCGGGTGCGGACCATCAAGAACGTATTCATTACCATCCCCAACGCGGCTATCCTCAACTCCCACATCCTGAACTACAGCACCTCCGCGCGCGCCGTCGGCCTCATTGTGCATTCCAGCGTAACCATCGGCTACGACACGCCCTGGCGGCAGGTCCACGAGTTGCTAATCGCCGCGGCGGAGGCTACGCTGGGCACGCTGAACCATCCGCGTCCCTTTGTTTTCCAGACCGCACTGAACGACTTCTACGTCAGCTATCAGATCAACGTCTATACCGCCGACGCCAATCACATGGACGATATCGCCTCCGCGCTGCACCAAAACATCCAGGACCAATTCAATGCGGCAGGCCTCGAGATCATGTCCCCCCACTACGCGTCGCTGCGCGAAGGGAATACCATCGCCATACCCGAGGCCAACCAGCCGCCTGGTTATCGCCCGCCCTCCTTCCGCGTAAACCTGGACCATTCAGACTGAACCGTGATCGCAGCCTCTCCTGTATGTTTCAACGGAACTCAGTGGACAAGAAGAAACCGCGGAGCAGACCCTGCTGGCGCACGACAGCGTCAAACAATGGCCTACCCTGCGGTTGTGAACAGCTTCTGGACGCGTGTTTTCGAGTTCCAGCTACAGTTTTACACCTTCTTCTTTTTGGGCTTCTTCGTTTCTTTCTTGCGATCCATGCTTTTTGCCATCGGACAAATTCTCCCTTCGCCTCGATTATGGACTGTTTTGGTGCGCCGGGTCGAGTACGAATTTCAGGGAGGGCTACCGCAAGCCGGCGAGGTCCCAGCACGAAACTGCGGGCGAGATGAAAAAAGCGGAAATCCAGCCGGTGAGCTGAATTCCCGCTTGAATCGGGGAAGGTGACGGAGCTGGAGGTCTACGGTTGTGGGTAGTAGTAGAAGTTGTAGGGTAGTGTGCCGCCGGGAATCGCTATCGAGAAGATATCAAAACCAGGTAAAGACGATGTGTTTTCTGCTCGAACGGAATCGAGATTGTTCGGGCCGATCACGAGCGCTTCCAGAATGGTGGGGGCGATTTGCGTGGTGAACACCGGAGAATTGTAGGCCACGGGTTTCGTGAAGTATGGATTCGAAACCAGCAGCATCACGTTGGTGTCGTCCTGTGCGCGGCCACCGTGCTCGGAGATCTTCTTCTTGCCACCGGTGTAAACCACACCGACATTCGGCGCCACAATAATATCCGGCGTCCGTGGGTCGATTAACGGATCGTTATAGAGAAGCTTCAAGGAATTACCGAAGAAAACCTCGCCCGCACCGTATTCTGTTTCGTTTGCTTCAAGTGCCTGAACGGCGGGCAGAGTCTTGGTCTGGTCGGCGAGCCACACCATTGAAACGTCGTCTTCATCCGCGTTTACCACGCTGCTGGCGCCAAGCGCGTTCTGAATGATCACGCTGGGCGGATTCGTGCTGGCGTCGTCAGCCGGAATGCGGAAAACGCGGTTCGGATCGATGGGAGACTGGCCGTGCTTTGCGGTAATGATGATCAGCGTGCTGCTGGAAAGACCGGCGCTCTGAAGAGCCGCGACAAACTTTCCAATCGAGGCGTCGACAAACTGGATTTCGCTGAGCAGCTGCGGTGTCGGGGTGCCACCGGCGTCGGTGTAGCCGCCCGGAACGCCGTTTTCAACCAGCTTTTGCCCAACACTAACCGCCTGGAAATTCATGCCGAAGATGGTCGGGACGCGGCCGCTGGCTTGTCCTGAGGACGACTTCCCGTTAATCCAGTTCAGGACGGCGATCACTTTCGTAGAGTCGTAGCACTGAATATCCTGGAAGCTCGTGGTCCAGTCGCCGACGTTGGGACTAGGGTCCGGAAGTGGGCTGCAACCTGGCACCCACGAGAGCGGGACTGCGTTGGAGTTTACCTCCGGCGTGTACAAGTCGTCCACGCCGCCGCCCGGATGGCCGTTGACGATGTCATACGCAAAGTGCTTGTCAGACCAAGCCGTGTACCCGCCGTTCGCCTTGATCACATTGAAGACCGTGTTCACGCGAACGTATGAGTGCGGATAAACAGGCATGCAGGTATGCGGGTCGCGCGGCAAGTAGTTCGGGTTAATCCCGCCGCCGCCAAACAACTGGGTGTAGTCGTAGGTGATGCTTTCGTCGAGTTCGACGATGGTCCCGACCGGGCCGGGGCACGGGCCGCCCGGTACGCCGTACGGTGTCGTCACCGTCGGAGGGGCGAGCGAGCGGTCGTAGCTCACGTCGTAGAACACGCCGACCGAGCGGGGCGTGCCGCCGGTAATCTCAGAAAGCAGACCTGGGAACGAGTCGGACGGTTTGGTTGTCGAAGCATTTGTGTAGTTGACACCTGTGGTTTCCAGCTGGGCTAGATTCGGGCAGTAGGGTTTCCCGTTGTTAATACCGGCAATCCCTTGGGCGCAGTTGGCAAAGTCTAGCGCGTGCATGCCGTCGATACTGATCAGCATCACGTGCTTGATGTTCGACCCAGGCAAGGTAGGCGTTTGGGCAGTAAGGCCTGAGGGAGCGATTGATAGCAGAATCGGAAGCGTTAATCCGGCGATCGTTGATAATCTTAGCATTTGTAGGTCCTTTCGGTTAACCGCTAACAGGCAAGGTATCAGCGGTTTACTATCGGCTCATGACGATCCGGTGAAGGTTCCATTAATTCGAATCGCAGTGATTTCGCCAGTCAGGAGTGTGTTGATACAAGTGACGCCGCGGACATGCGATTGGCGGCATGGCGGGCGAAGGTGCGTTCGGGGCGGGCGCATCGACTACGCTGGAGGGGATGAGGGTTGCCCATGTTTGTCTCGCCACTAGGTGAGGTGCTGGCCGGCCCGGCCACCGCGAGTGGCTGCTCTTTTCGGAGACCGATCTCGACGACACCCAGCGCGGAAAGTTTGATTTGGATATTGCTGAGCGCTACAACCGGCTTGACGTGTTCGAATTTCAAGTCCGCAAGAAGAGAGTAGAGCAACTCTAATGAAGTCTGCGTTAACGGAATCTTATGTGAAGTTATTGTTGACCACTAAGAAGGTACGGGTCCACCGGGTCCTTACCCTGGCGCTGGTTGTCCTGTGGATGCCCGGGTGGGTGGAAGCGGCTGGCGATTTCAGCGCCTGGTGGCCGAAGTTCCAAGCCGCTGTTGCCGCTCACGATGTCATAGCGGTTGCGCACGGCGCGAAGTTTCCAATGAATTGGGAAAACGGGGTGGTGCGTCAGATTAAGACCGAGAGCGATTTAACAACCGGGTTCGATACCTACCTCACGCCGGAGATTCGCAAAGCGATCGCCAAGGTAAAGCCCGATCGTCTGCCGAACGGCACCTACGTCCTCACCTGGAAAGCCCGCGGAAACGAATACTCCTTGTATTTCGCTCCGCTGGGAGATGTGTATGCACTAGACGGTTTGTCGGAAGGGCCTCCGTAGGCGCGCCGACCTGGCGCGAACCTGGGAAGCGCTGTGCTGCAGTGTCGCGATTTCGAACAGCACTTCACTTCCTGCCCTGCGACCAACCCCCGATGGATGATGAGTTTAGCCAGGCTAACTGAATTGGACACTTAAATGCTGTTGGCATCGCATATGGGACACGGGTGGCAGGATCTACGGTTCACCTTCCGAACGCTGGCGAAGAGCCCGGTGTTTGTCTTGGTGGCGGCACTCACGTTGGGGCTGGGAATCGGCGTGAACACTGCCATTTTTAGCTCCGTGAATTCCATGCGGTTCCGGCCCATGCCCGTCAAGGACGGGGAGCGGTTGGTGGTGCTGGCGGTTAGGGATCGCGAATCGGACTTCGCACACGGACTCTCCTACCCCGATTTCCTGGATTACCGGAGTTTGACGAATGTCTTTGAAGATGCCGCTGCTTTTCAGGTGACGGTAGTGAACTTCCAAAGAGGAACCGACACAGACCGGCTGTACGTCGAGGCGGTCAGCGACAATTACTTCCCGCTTCTCGGCCTCCAGCCCGCACAAGGCCGTTTGCTTGGTCGCGGCGACGAGCGAAGCCCGCTGCTGGTGTTGAGTTACTCATGCTGGAAAGGCCGCTTTGGCGGCGATCCGTACGTAGTCGGATCGACCATCCGGCTCAACAAGCGCGCCTTTACGATCGCGGGCGTTGCCCCCGAGAGCTATCACGGCGGCATCTCCTACATTGAGTCGGATGGATTTGTGCCGCTGAAGGCTGAGGGCCTGGGGCTGGATTCGGACCGCCGTGATGCACGTGGATGGCGAGTGCTGGCGTGCTTGCAGAAGGGTGTCGGCGTGGAGCAAGCGCGAGCGGCGGCGTTGGTGAGGGCCGACCAATTGGAGCGACAGTATCCGGCCACCAATGAAGGCGTGAAGTTGCTGGCCATGTATGAAATGGATTCGCGCCCCGAGCCGCAGTTCGACACGGTCGTCCCGGCCGTGCTTGATCTAGCCATGACCCTGGTTGGCATGCTGCTGCTGATTGCGTGCGCGAATATTGCCAACTTACTGTTGGTTCGCGTAGCGAACCGGAGCCGTGAATTGGCGATACGAGCTGCGCTAGGCGCAAGCCGAGCGCGGCTGGTCTGGCTGCTGTTCGATGAGACGCTGATACTGTCGGCACTGGGATTGGGCGCGGGTTTACTGCTCTCCTCGTGGATGACCGGCTACTTTTCGGCATTTCAGCCAGGCGTCGATTTCCACTTTCGAAGCGACTACACCTTCGATTGGCGCGTTCTTGCGTTCACGCTTGCCGTAACACTCTTAACGAGTTTGGTCTGCGTGAGCTTTCCGGCCTTCCAGATGTCCCGCTGGGATTTGAATCAGGTCATCAAGCACTCCGGCGGCCCGCAAGGCTCTGCCAAGCGCCATCTCGGCAAGCTGCTGGTGGTCGGACAAGTCGCCATCTCGTTGGTGCTGCTGATTGCCGCCGGACTGAATGTCAAAGCACTACGGAACGCCAACCAGATCGACTTGGGCTACCGGTTGCAAGACCGGGCTGTGTTCTCCTTCAATCTGGGACAGCAGGGCTACAAGCCGGAAGAAGCACAGCTGTTTCTGAAGCGCCTCGTGGACAAAGTGAAGATGCTCCCTGAAGTGCAAGAAGTCTCATTCGTCCAGCACCTGCCTTTCAACGGATTCACGCCCGGCCGGGTTTACAAGCATGACGAGACGCCGGGGAAAAAGGATACCGGCCGGATCGTGATGCGAAACGTAGTTGGGCCGGATTACTTCCGGACTATGGGCGCGCCTGTTCTGGAGGGCCGGGAGTTCACGGCGCACGACGACGATAAGGCCCAGCGGGTCGCCGTTGTGAACCGGGCGCTAGCCGGCAAGTTATGGCCTGGGCAATCAGCGGTCGGACAGCTGATGAAGCTCGAAAGTGGCGAGACTTGCCAAGTGATTGGCGTGGTGAAGACCGGCAAGTATTTCACGCTAGTCGAAGAACCGCAGCCCTGGTACTACGTGCCATTGGAACAGCAACCCGTCAGTTGGGGAAGCTTGGTCGTGCATGCCTCCGGTCAGCCGGCAGCGGTAATCGCCGACGTGCGCCAAGGCTTCCGCAGCCTCGATACGGGGTTGGTGGTCTATCAAGTCATGACCCTCGAACACCTGGTGCGTGACGGTTACCTATTTGGCCCGTTTCGTTTCGGCAGCCAAGCGGCGACAGCGTTTGGCCTGGCCGGTCTCTTACTGGCCGCGATCGGCGTTTACGGCATCGTTTCCTTTAGCGCCAGCCAGCGAACGAAAGAAATCGGGATACGACTGGGGCTGGGGGCGAACGGGCGAGACGTGCAGATGATGGTAATGCGCCAGGGACTGACGCCTATTCTCACGGGCGTGGCAATTGGATGGGCCGTAGCTCTTGTCGGCGGCGCTCTTGTGCCGAAGAACGTCCTAGGTATCCAGGCTCTGGATCCCTCGATGTTCATTGCAGTGACAGCGCTGTTGATCGCCGTGGGGCTTGTCGCCAGCTACATTCCGTCACGGCGGGCGGCCCGGCTCGACCCTATGGACTCTTTGCGCTGCGACTAGTCTCGTGTAGCGGGCGTGGGCGCCAAGCCCTACGGTATGCTAAACGATTCAATGCTTCGAATCGTTGCAGCCCTCCTCCTGAGCGCGGTTTTACTCCCCGCACAAGAACTGACGCTCAACCATCTGTTCACACGACCCTTTGTCTGGGGAACGACGCCTTCGCAAGCCGTTTGGGCCAAACGCGCGCATGTGCTGGTCTTCCTGTGGAACGAAAAGGGCGGTGCATTTCGTGATGTCTACGCCTACAACGCGGATGCAAAAAAGCTGACGAGGCTCTCAAACCTGGAGAATGCGAGAGACCCGCTTCACGTGAGTGATGAGGAACGAGACGAGCACGAAAAGAACTACCTCTTGCCTCAGACAGGCGTCGGAGCCATTGACGTATCGGAAGATGGTAAACGCGTGGTCTTCGTGCAGAAGGGCAATCTCTACCTGGTAAACACAGACAACGAGAACCCGCTGTTACGGTTGACGAAGACCAAGGACGGCGAGGGCCAGCCGCGGTTCTCGCCTGACTCCAAGTCGCTGGCTTTCACGCGCGGCGGACAGCTGTTCGTGCAGGATCTGGCGAATGGGGCGATCGAGCAGATCACCGATGTGAAGCCGCCGGCCAGGCTGCAAGGATTTCGTTGGTCGCCGGATGGAAAGTACTTCGTCTACGCCGTGAACCCTACACCCGGCCGGATGCTTTTGTTGCCCAACTACAGCGGCCAGTTCGTGACGGCGCGACCCTTTCCTCGCAACGTGTCGGGAGATGACTCGAGCCAGTCCCAACTCTTCCTGGTGGACCAGCACGGCGAGAATTCGCAGCAGATCGATACCGGGAAGATGCGTTCGTCCTTTGGCGGCCTGCCGGAATGGTCGCCTGATTCGAAGCACCTGGTCACAAACAAGATCGACGCGACGTTCAAGAAGCAGGAAGTGGTGATGGTCGCCGTGCCATCAGGCAAGTCAACCACAGTCTTTCAGAGCACGGACGACCGCTGGGTAGACAATTCAGAGTTGGGTTGGGCGCCGGATTCGCAACACTTCTGGCTGACCAGCGACAAAGATGGCTATTCGCACTTGTACACCGTCAGCCTGGATGGGAAGGAAGTAAAGCAGATCACGAAGGG
The DNA here is from genome assembly GCA_963771305.1 of uncultured Acidobacteriaceae bacterium. Lineage (GTDB taxonomy): Bacteria > Acidobacteriota > Terriglobia > Bryobacterales > Bryobacteraceae > CAJCIT01. Next base: position 32,076 of record CAVYTS010000012.1, on the reverse strand, counting down.
CCAATGGGGAGTGCATCGCGAGCCTTGGTCAATGCCTCCGCAGTGGGTCGGCGATTACCTCTATTACTCATCCACGGCGAACGGTCCGGCGGAGCGCCAGTTCTACCGGGTCAAGGCCGACGGCTCGGCCGCACCCGAGCAACTCTCGAAGGGCGAAGGACTCCACGTCGCGGCGCTTTCCGAAGATGGGCGCGTGACGGCCATGATGAATGCGGATGTGACGAATCCCTTTGACCTCTGGGTGAATGGAGAGCAGGTCACCAAGTCGCCGCAGGGCGAGTTCTATAAGATCCCGTGGGCGCGGACGCGGTTCGTGACATTTCCCTCGCTGAAAGACAAGCGTGTCGTGGCGGGACGGCTATTGCTGCCGCCAGGATACGATCCCGATAATCCGAAGCTGAAGCCGCGTCCGGCCGTGGTCTACATTCATGGTTCCGGCTATGCGACAAGCGTCTTGAAGCAGTGGGGAAGCTACCAGGAATTGCGCTACGTCTTCAACAATTACCTGGCGAGCAAGGGCTACGTGATCTTTGAGATGGACTACCGCGGCAGCACTGGATATGGGCGAGACTGGCGCAGCGGGGTGTACCTCAATATGGCTGGACCTGACTTGGACGATGTGCTCGGCGCGGTGGAATACTTGAAAAGGCTGAAGAACGTGGACACGGCGCGGCTCGGCATCTGGGGTGTGAGCTACGGCGGGTTCATGACCGCGGCCGCGCTGTTCAAAGCGCCGGACGTTTTCAAGGCGGGCGCCGCGTTCTCTGGTGTCTACGACTGGGAGAATTACAACGCAGGCTACACCGAGCAACGGCTCACCAAGCCGGACGAGAACCCGGAGGCCTACCGGCGCAGCTCGCCCGTCTGGTTCTCCAGTAATCTCAAGAATCATCTGCTACTCGTGCACGGCATTGTGGACGACAACGTGATGTTTCAGGATGCGGTGCAGCTGTCTGAAAAACTGATCCACGAGAACAAGGCCTTCGAGGAGGCGTTCTACCCGGAGGAGGCCCATGGCTTCACTCGGGATGAAACCCTGAAAGACGCCTTCGGTCGCGCAGCGGCGTTCTTTGACCGGTATCTACAGTGATCCTGCCTCGTTTCTATCCGATCCTGGACACGGCGTTATTGGCCGGGCGCGGGTTGGAAGTGTCGATTGCGGCGAAGGCGTTGCTAGGCGCGGGCGTTACCATCCTGCAATACCGCCACAAGCGCGCTTTCCATCAAGAGCATTTTGACGACCTGCGGAAACTGGCGGAAGCCTGCCACAAGGCGGGGACGCTTCTCATCGTGAACGACCGTGCGGACTTTGCAGTGCTACTCCAGGCTGGTGTCCATCTGGGCCAAACCGATCTGCCAGTGCGAGCGGCACGGCAGGTAGTCGGGCCGAATACAGTGATCGGCTATTCGACCCATAACGAAGCGCAGTTGCGGTCGGGTGATGAGCAGCCTGCCGATTACCTCGCGATCGGGCCTATCTTCGAGACGAAATCCAAGCAGAAGCCCGACCCGGTGGTGGGAGTGGCCGAATTGGCCAGGCTGCGGAAACTGACCACGAAGCCACTCGTCGCGATCGGTGGGATCGGGCTCAAGCAGGCGAAAGCGGTGTTCGATGCGGGCGCAGATTCAGTCGCCGTGATTTCCGGCGTGCTAACGCCCTCGTGCTCTCCAGTTTCCTTGCGGAAACGGGCCGACGAGTGGCTGGCTGCTACCGCCGAATGAACGTAAAGTTACATCTGTCCTTGTAACTATGCTATCTTCACCTTTTACTTTTCAGCCCATGTCTGGCTGATCTATCGAGCAACAAGGGGCATTCATGAATCGATCATCAGGGGCTCAAGCGCCGGCGCATGTGACGTTGATTGCACAGGGTTGGTGCCGCTAATGGCGAATGCTCTTACACGGCGAAAGTCGCTTGCTTCGCTACTCACCCAAGCCAGCGAGAGCGGTCTGAAGCGAACTCTAACGGCAAGAAGCCTGATCGCGCTGGGTATCGGTGCCATCATCGGCGCCGGTTTGTTTGTCAGGACAGCAGCGGCATCCTCGGAAGCGGCGGGGCCGTCTGTGACCATGTCCTTTATCTTTGCGGCCTTCGGATGTGCGCTGGCCGGCCTTTGCTATGCCGAGTTCGCTGCCATGATTCCCATCGCAGGCAGCGCATACACCTACGCTTACACCACGATGGGCGAGTTCGCGGCCTGGACCATAGGTTGGGCCCTGGTGCTGGAGTATGCCTTGGGTGCAGCAACCGTATCCATTGCCTGGAGCGAGTATCTGAACAACCTCTTGGGAGGCGTGATTCCTTATCAGTGGTGCCACTCGCCCATGGAGTCCTCTATGCAAGCCGGACACGTCCACGGCATTGTGAACTTGCCGGCTTTGCTGATTCTGCTGATTCTGACATCGTTGCTGATTAAAGGAACGCAGGAATCGGCGTCGGTCAACGCAATCATTGTCGCCTTGAAGGTCACCATTGTCATCGTCTTTATCGCAGTTGGCTGGCAGTTTGTAAATCCTGCCAACCACGTCCCATACTTCATACCGGCAACCGTTCCCGGCCACGAAGGGCTTTTCAAGCACGGTATCGGTGGAATGCTGAAGGGCGCCGGCATCGTGTTCTTCGCCTTTATTGGATTCGATGCGGTCTCGACTGCGGCGCAGGAGGCCAAGAACCCTGAAAAGGATATGCCCCGTGGCATTATGGGCTCGCTGGCGATATGCACCGTTCTGTATGTCCTGTTTGGTTATGTTCTAACAGGCGTGGCCAACTGGAAGGAGTTCGCAATCGCCGGTAAAGAAGCTTCGGTCACCTACGCGATCCAACATCACATGCCGGGCTACAACTGGCTGGGAACCGCCGTGACGCTGGCGATTCTGGCGGGCTTTTCGTCGGTCATTCTGGTGATGCTGCTGGGACAGAGCCGCGTCTTCTATTCGATGGCGCACGATGGTCTGCTACCCAGGGTGTTCCAAGACCTGCATCCCAAATTCCGCACACCCTACAAATGCAACATCATCCTGTTCCTATTTGTAGGTTTCTTTGCCGGCCTGATCCCGGGCGATTTGGCTGGCGACCTGACCTCCATCGGAACTCTGTTCGCATTCGTGATCGTTTGTATCGGCGTCTGGATGATGCGGCATATTCAACCGGAACTCAAGCGGCCCTTTAAGACCCCTTGGGTCCCGATCGTCCCGATCGGCGGCATGATCGTTTGCAGCATCATGATCATCTCGCTCGACACCAGAACGCAACTGACGGCACTTGGCTGGATGTTGTTCGGGTTCTGCATCTACTTCCTCTACAGCAAGTCCCACAGCAAGATCCAAGTTGCGGCAGAAGCAGCCGCGGCGTCCAAGTAGTGCTTTAGCCGTGCAGCGTGAGCGCCAGCTGCTGGCCTTCCAGCAGTTCAACGGGAGTGGCGAAGAAGAAGACGGTCCGGCTGCCATGGACAGCCGTGTCGTGCGCGACGGCAGAACCTTCCAGCGTCGCTGCTGATGTCTTGCCTATTCCCGTGAACTCACAGGATCGAAACGGCAGCTTGCCGGCCTGGACGCGAACGACAAGCGTGGATTCACCGGCGCGCCCGCTGGTCAGCGCAAATGTGCCCCAGCCCGTGCCGGTACTCCAGAAGCAACGGAAATCGGCTTGACGGACGAGGGGTGGCACAACCGATACAGAACCCTCCGGCCCGTCGTAGCGAAAGCCGCTGAGCGCGAGGAATGAGGACCAGGAGGACATGGCGCGTGCGTAGTGGTGGCCGCACTCGGCTTCATCCCAGGGATTGCGCTTCTCGCCGTCGTAGCGGGCGCGGATGTTCCCGATGCACTCGATGCCTTGTGATACCAGGCCGGCGTAGATCATGTGCGCAGCGGTGGAGTGCTCAAGGCCTGTAAAGACTTCGGCGTAGTACGGAAATGGAATCGTGGGCCGATCCGCCTTTCCATAGTCACAGACGACGACCGCTGCTTCGTCGTTTAAGGCAAACGTGCGCTGAACGTTATCGTGCTCGAACAGTGTGCGCTTGTAGTTGTATTTGTAGACTGAGCCGAGCGTAGTACGCACGTTTCCCGGCGACACCAGCGGCCCGAGCCCTGCCACTTCAGCCAGACACTGGCCGACTAGTTGATCCACCAGGCAACCTGCGCCGACCTGATACTCGGGCTTCTCGGTGTTTTCCGAGCCCATGGTGCTGCGCAGCGATGGAGCGATCTGGCTCTTTTCATAGCCCTGAACCTGTTGGATGTAGAACTCGCCGTTAAACAGATTCTCATCAATCCAGCGGCCACCCTGATCGGCAAGCTTGCGGTAGACATCGGCCGAGGTCGGGTCATTCATGGCTCGAGCCATCTTCTCGCCGGCGCGCAACGCAGCCAGGTAGTAGATGCCGCACATGGGGTTCGGCCCATAGAATTCGACGTCGTAGGTGTTGTGCTGGACGCCCTCCAGGACACCGTCGCGGTTGGCATCCCAGCCGCCGGGGACCCAGGCGAACTCCAGTCCCTTCTTGATGCGCGGCCACATCTTCGTGAGCCACTCGTTGTCACCCGAGAGCTTCCAATCGAGATAGGCATGGACGATCTGGCCCATCTGGCCGTCGGCCGCCGCGTACCCGGATCGCTCCTTGCCATCGGGCAAAAGTTGACGGAAATGCATGGCGCCGGCGTTGTCCATGGAAAAGCCGAAGGAGGCGCTGCGCAGAGAACGAGCCAGCGACGGGAAGAGGTGCGCGGTGGCCGTCTCGTAGTTCCAGACGTGGGTGCAGTTGCCGAAGCAGCAGCCGGACTTATCGTTAACGCCCTCAAAACCGTGGAAATTCCCGTCGGCGGTGCGGAAACAAGTTGTCGAAGCCAGCGTGGAGAGGTTGGCGCTGGCTGCTTCCTTCACGACCGAAGGGACCGTGCTCTCAAGGAATGCGATGGCGAAGGTCTTGGTGCGCGATTCGAGCCGGTTGAGATTCGTGACCATGTAGCGGGCAACTTCCCAGGCATCCGCAAAGCGGGTGGCGTAGTAGTTGCCGATGAGGGTCTGGCCTTCGCCCTTGGGCGCTGTCCAGCCACACCAATCGGGTGTGCGATTGGGGAAATGCCAAGCGAGGATGAAAGTGTAGTCGGCCGAGTCGCCCGGAGCGATGGTGCGTTGCACGCAGAGGGCGCCCACCGGGCCAGGAACCGTTGGCTCAGCGGCGAGTTGGCCGTCGTCGGAGAAGTCGTTCCAGAAGAACATCGGCGCATTCCACCAACGGCTCTGGGGCCAGCCGCGCCAGCTGGTCAGCGCCGCATTGCCGGCGCCGGTGAATGCCAGCGCGAACGAGCCCTTCATGGGATCGTGCGACGGCAGTTTGGGATGACTCATGAAGATCCCGGATAGGTTCTCTTCTGAGCGAACTTCGTTCTGCCGTTCGTCGCGCTGCAGTCTGGCGACATCGCCGCTTTGGGGTACGACTTTGGCGGGATTCTCAATCGAGAACGCGATAGAAACCTTCGCCTCGACCTTGCCGGGATTCGTGACGCGATAACGCAGGATGGCGGCGGGCAAGCCGGAATCGTCGGGGTCGAGTGGGATGAAGGGTGAGAACGCGTCGAGGGAGACACTGACGGGAAGCTGGTTGTCCGCGAAATCGATGTGGGCCAGCGGGTATTCGCCTGTGAAGCGAGCGGAGGCCAGCCGCGAAAGTCCGGGCACGTTATTCGCGCCGAGGCCGTCTGGACCCTCATAAGGGGGTAGAATGCGCGCTTCGAGCACGCGGGCGACGGGCTTTGCGTCGCCAGCCTGCGCCCAGATCGACGGGAATGCATACGACACCGAGAAGCCCTTGTTCGCTCGGTTGAAGATCTCCCATTCGCGCAACTGGCCGCGGCCGCCGAGGCTGAGACTGCCCGCGCCGACTCCTCCCAACGGGAAGGCAATTTCTCTTAGATGGCGGCCCTCGAAGACGCGCGGATAGGCGATGGTCGGTTCTTTGGGATGAGGCTGAGCCGGCGCCGCAGCCGCCTTCACTGGTTTCTTGGTTTCTGCTTCTGCGTGGAGCGGGTTCCCGGCTGCCGCGCCCACCGCCAAAGCGGCTCGACGCAAAAAGGCCCGGCGCCCGGAACCTGAATCTTTGCCCATGACTGTTACTGTACGTCGAGGCAGGTCCGAGGTCCAAGCGTCGCGGGCGATGAATGTTGGAGATTAGCGCTTACGGACCAAGAATGGAAACGTCATTTTCTATCTTTGAGAAGGACGTGCATTGACATTTCCATCGTCAAAAGCCCCTCCTTCCGCGTTTCGAGACGGCGTTTGGCAGGCCAAAGGTCCAGCCATTTGGGAGGCGGCGATCCAAGACATCGCAGAACACGCCCTGAGTATTTTCGCCGATTCTCGTCGCGTGAGGGGCCCGGCCCATCAGCGCTTGGGTGAAGGTCTCGGCGGCGCTCATAGTGATTGGGCCGGTCAGTTCGACAACCGATCCCAGAAAGCCGGGTCGCGAACTCGGTTGTACGAAAACCGAATCGGCGGGTGTCCAGACGTCTCGTTTTATTGGGTCGGCCCGAGCCTGTATTCCATACGCCAAGTAGTCGGTTTTCGTTAGTCGGGAGGCAATTTCCAGACCAAGCTTATCGTCACCGCCGAAGGAGAGCCTCACATCAATAACGAGGGCCTTCAGATTCGGATCGGAGAAGAGGCGATCTAACGCCGACTCCAAAGGTTGCTGATCGCCCCGGTGTTTGGAATAGCCACCAAAGGACAGAATCCTGAGATAGCCGAAGGTGCGGTTGATGTGCCCGTACAGGAGTTGACCAATACAGAAGCTTTGCAGCGGGCCGTCAAGGTGGGCCCGATCGGTTGCTGCGAATAATAGGTGCCGTCCCTTGGTTTCAAAGTTCTTGATATCACCTTTGATCACTCGGTCCGTACCTGGCCGAAAGAAATCCGGGGATTCGGGCTTGAGGCCGTGCGCCTCAATTCCCGTGTGCAGATCGCCGAGTTGCTTCAACATGGACTCGAGAACGTCGAAGAGTTCGGTTGGTGTTGTCTTGGAGGTGACTTTCTTGCGGTTGGCGGCCACCAACTGATCCCACTGGATCTGCCGAAGATCGAATGCGATGTACTGCTCGGAAAAAGTGCGGGTGAATACCTCGAAATTGGCGGGTGATGTGTTGGCTGTGTGATGATCGCACACAGCTGGCATGGCCGGAAGCCAGTCGACCCTGAGTTTCGCCAGACCGCCCGGATGAACTAACACCTTGCGATCGGGGTCCGGCCCGGCGGCGAAAAAAACAGGTCTCCATGGGCCGCCTTAAACGTCGCTTCCCGTCCTAGAATGGTGCTGTCCAGCCGCTTTGCAGTAAAGCTCGGCACGCAGGTTTGTGTGGTCACCTCGAATGCACTTAGCGTTGTCCCGCGGATTTGGTAGACGTTTCCGTAACCAAGACTTATCCAAACGCCATCCAAGGGTTTCGTCGGGCTGGCTATTATCGAAGCGAGTGCTCCCGAGATGAGCATCAATGGCCGTCCGAATCGAATCACACGTATCTACCCGAACGTAAACTCGGGCAAATCGCGCGACTCGGGATTGTAATCGCAATAGCGGATCCACGTCGGACGCACTTTGAAATAGACGATTCCGGGCCACACTTCGCGTGCGCGGCCATCGGGATAGCGGGCGAAGTACAGCGACGTGTAGCGATGGAGTTCATCGCCGCCCGGTTCCTCGGCCACGCCTTCGTACTGCAGCGTGATCTCGCCTTTCCATCCGATGACGAAAGAAATGGAAGGGTTCTCCTTCAGGTTGGTGTACTTGCGCGAGCTGCGGACGGTATCGAAGATGAGTTCAAGGTCGGGGGTGACGGCGACCACAACCAGGGCAGATTCCGAAGTCAGGGCAGGCGAAACAGTCGCCAGCACAGCCAGATCATGCTGCTGGATGAACTCATATAGGTCTTGTTTCGTCATTGCCAGGGCAAGGGCGGTCTAGTTATAGCCAAGGGCGCGCCCTTGAAATCCCGGGGAGAAGGCATCGCAAAGCGAAGAGAGTAGCCGGTTGATTCCACCGGTCGCCAGGACAGATGATTTTGGTATCCAGCCAATAATCTGAGGAGGCGACCGATGGAAACCTTCGGGAAGCTCTTTGAACGGTTCCTGGCTTTTGTATACCACTGTTTCGACCGCATCGTCATCCAGGGGTACATGCCACTGCTGACCCGTCCCGAACATATGGTGCATTTTTTCCGTGACGTGCATGGCCAATATCCGATCACGCCACAAGTCCTGGCCAAGCGCACTTTGGAATACCGGGGCTGGGTGGAAAGCTACGCCCGCAACCACAAGATTCCTGTGCTCAAAGCAGAGAAGGGTATGAGCAAGGAGAATTGTGTCCTGCCTCATCTGCAACGGATGGAGCGGCGGAATCAACACGGGGTTTACTGCATTTTCACGAGCCTGGAAATGGGCAGCACGTTCAGTTCGAAAATGCCCCGGTTCCCCACCGACGATCCGGACTACCGCATCATCCGGCGCATCCGGTCGCGCTACCTGCACGATTATTTTTACCTCCGCGATCCGGTGATCGGCCCGCTGTCAATATGCATCGGCACCTATCTTCCCTTTCAGACCACCTATTACCTGAACGGCCATAACTTCATCGAGATCGAGCTTCGCCGTCAGGGAGTTGCCTTTCGCAAGGACGACAACGCGTTCCTGTCTACCTCGGACCCGAAGGCATTGCAAGCGGCCGCCGATAGCCTGAGCGCGTCCACCATCGAAAAGCGCCTGAACTACTGGACCTGGCTGCTGGGTCCGAAGTTCTCCAAAAACGACCGTAAGGCCCTCCATCTGAAGCGGGAGTACTCGATCAATCAGATCGAATATTGCCGGAACTTCGTCTTCAAACGGAATTTTCCCATCCACAAGATTTTTGAGCACTCTTGCGAAATGGGACTGTTCCGCCTGACCGCCGACAAGGTGGCTCACATCTTCGGCGTCCGCGTCACCAAACGACTACGCGGCAAGTTGCACAGCGTGCTCGAAAAACTCGACCATGGCCATCACGTGATGCGCATCTACTGCAAGCACCTGGTGGGCCGCATGTACGAGAAGTTCAATACCTTCCTGCGAGTCGAAGTCTGCGTAAACCGTATGAAGGATCTGGGCCTAAACAAGGGGCTGAAGAACCTGGAAGCCCTGCGCCGGCAACTCGTCCCCGTTACGGATCGATTGGCCGGTTTCCAAGCGCAATCCATGAACGTGCACGTCGACTTTCCTCTATTTCAGCGGATTGCTCTGCCGGTTACGGCAGGCAAAACTAAAATCGCAGGCATCAAGATTCACGACACCCGGATGATGCGACTGATGGAAGTGCTGCTGCACGGCGGCACGCAACTCAATGGTTGGCGCTCCAGCGATATCCACCAAGCCATTCTCACCAGTTTCGGCCTGTCCTCCGACCGATATACCATCACCCAACTCCGCTATGACCTTCGCAAAATGAAAGCCCATGGCCTGCTCGAACGCATCGGCCGGAGCTACCGCTATCGTCTCGCCGATAGCGGGACCAAAGCCGCCCTCATGTTCCTCCTCTTTCACAAACGCGTTTGCGGACCACTGGCAAACTCGCTGTTTCATCACCGGCCTGACGAAGCTCTCAAGCCCCCTGTCAGCAAGGTCGAAACTGCTTACTACAAGGCCGATCATGCCATCCAACACATCCTCGACCTGCTTGCCGCTTAGAATTATGCGAGATGATTTCTCAGATTGGCCAGGCTAGAAACTAGTGATCGAGGGACTCGGGTTCGATCCCAATACCGCTTTCACCCGCGGCCTTCTTTTCCCAATACTTTCTAACCCACGCCTCCCAGCTCTTTCCGGCTGCCGTGTCACGGCCCGTGAAGGCTAGGGCTGCGATGTCGCTATAAGGAATGGTGAGCTTAAGGCGTGAATCTCTGGGAATTACGCGGACCACCGACTGCGCCAGCGTTCCGGCGCTCCGGCGATCGAAGATATAACCTTCGACTGTCGACCCGTTCTTGCGAGCGATGGTCACATCGCCGCGATAGTCGAAGGCGGTTTCAAGCGCGGCGAGCAGGTCCTGCTCACTGGCGAGCTCGGGGACCCATCCCTCAACGGCTGCGTGGGCCGCTCCCGGAGCGACTTCGAGCGATTCAGGATCGAGGATGGCGGAAGCCGGCTTGAATTCGCTCATGCGGTTGACTCCTCTAATTCCTTGGTGGCAGATTCCCCGGCAGCGGTCTCAATACGCACCAGCGGATTGTAGCTGTGGACGGGCCGCGTGTGCTCGTTCAGCATGTTGAGAGCTTCGGCATCCTGATGCTTGTTGAACAGCATCGACCGCACCGTGCGAACCAAGCCGCCAATGGAGCCGAACGTGTCGTTCACCGCCGAAGCTTCATAACCGCTGTGGACCATGCAGTTGGCGCATTTCGGGTTGCCCGATTCCGTGCCGTAATTGTGCCAAGCGGTGCTCTCCATCAACTCTGCGAATGTGTCGGCGTAGCCATCCTGCAGCAGGTAACAAGGCTTCTGCCAGCCGAAGATGTTGTAGGTGGGCATGCCCCAGGGCGTGCAAGGATAGTCACGTTTGCCCATCAGGAATTCGAGGAACAACGGCGACTGATTGAAGCGCCACGAAGACTTGCGATTGGCCAGCATTGCGCGAAACAGGCGGCGGGTGCGGGCGCGGCCGAGAAAGTGCTTCTGGTCGGGCGCCTTGTCGTAGGAGTAGCCCGGCGAGAGCATCATGCCCTCCACGCCGAGATCCATCATTTCGTCGAAGAAGGCGCGGACGCTCTTGGGATCGGCGCCGTCGAAGAGCGTCGTGTTGGTAGTGACGCGGAAGCCACGATCGAGCGCCGCCTTGAGACCGTCGATGGCAATCTCGTAGCCACCTTCGCGGCAGACCGAGAAGTCGTGATGATCGCGCTGGCCGTCGACATGAACGGAGAAGGTCAGGTACTTGCTCGGCCGAAACAGGTGTAGCTTCTCTTTCAAGAGCAGCGCATTCGTGCAGAGGTAGATGTACTTCTTGCGCTCTATCAGGCCCGCGACGATCTCGCCGATCTGCGGATGCATGAGCGGCTCGCCGCCGGGGATGGAGACCATAGGCGCTCCGCACTCGTCGACGGCCTTGAAACACTCTTCGGGTGAAAGATCAGTCTTGAGAATGTGGGCCGGGTACTGGATCTTGCCGCAGCCGGCACAAGCCAGGTTGCAGCGGAAGAGCGGCTCGAGCATCAGGACCAGCGGATACTGCTTGCGCCCTTTCAGCCGCTGCGCCAGCACGTAGCTGGCAACAGTCCACATCTGGGAAACCGGAACACCCATTCAGCACCTACAAGGAAAAGTCTTGAGCCGCAGCAAATTGCGAACGCGAACTCTTATTCGCTTTTTTAACACCTCCGGTGGCATACTGTCAAGTGGAGTGCAGGACTCGAAGACAACTCAAGGAATGGGCCAGCCCCGAGCGGTCGCGGATGGCGTTCCTGCGCGTGCCGCGCGGCGGGCACCGGTCCAGGAGCGTAGTCACGAGACCGTGCAGCGGGTTCTGGACGCTGCCTCGCGGTTGCTCGAGACGATGGCGCCTGAGGCAATTACGACCAATCGCATCGCGGCGGAAGCGGCCGTGTCGGTAGGAGGGCTGTACCGGTTCTTTCCCGACAAGCAGTCGATCATCGACGAAATCGCGGTGCGGCGTCAGAAAGAGTTCGAAGAACACATTGCCGGGCGTTTTATGGAAGACCTGCCATCCAATGGTCCAGCGTTCTTCAACGGGATCATCGACGCCTACGTTGGATTTTTGGACGCGCATGCGGATTTCCGGACGCTCGCGCTAGGGCATTACATCAGCCTGGAGACCCGGAAGCGCGAGGCGCAACCGGACGTGGGTACGGCCGCGATGCTGAAGCAGTTCATGGTGCACTATCTGGGCATGGAAGACTCCGAGGAATTGAGCCTCAAGCTTCGTATCACGGTGGAAGTGGGAGAGCGATTGTTGTCGTTCGCCTATGAACAGCCGACGCTCGACGAACGCGCGAAGGTGATTGCGCAGTTGAAGACAATGCTGGCGGGATATTTGTTCAGGTAGGCCGGCGAGAAGCTTACGCTTCGACAAATAGGCACTTATCAGCGTTGCTCTTACGGTGGCTGTTCGCCTCACCTTGTAGGGTGGGCACCCTTGCCCGCGACCGACGCCTCGTCGGTCCGTTCCGATGCCCACAATATCCCCAGCGGCTCGCGACCTTCGGTGCTAGAGTTATTTCTCGCCGTACTCTACCGAAAGAAGGACGAGCCCGCCGGGTGGAACTGACGGGCCGGGTCGGATGCCGCAGTCGGGGACAAGGCGCGCTTCGAGATCTGCGAGCGACAGGTTGCCCTTGCCAACTTCGAGCAACGTTCCCACCATGTTGCGGACCATGTGTTTGAGGAACCCGGAGCCGGTGACCTGGTAAATGAGCTTCGCCTCGTGGCGGGAGAGCGCCGAGCGATAAATGGCGCGAACACGGGAGAAGCCTTCCTCGCGGTCGTCGGAGGCAGCGAAGGCGGTGAAATCATGCTCGCCTTCGAACAGCGGCGCGGCCTCCAGCATAGCGGCCTCATCCAGCGGATAGGGATGGTGGAAGACGTAGTTGCGATCGAAGGGGGAGCAGATCTCGTCGCGATAAATACGATACTCGTATGTCTTTCGGCGCGCATGGAACTGAGGGTGAAAATCCAAGTGCACCTCTTCGACTCGGCTCACGCGTATGGCTTTCGGGAGCAGTCGATTCACGGCGCGGCGGAAGTTGTCCGGCGGAATGGGGTTTTCAATCGAAACGGCGGCCACCTGGGCGTAGGCATGGACACCCGCGTCGGTTCGGCCCGAGCCCGCGACATGCACCGGCCGCCCCTCCATGCCGGAGATGATTTCTTCCAACGTGCCCTGGATAGTGGGCAGACCGGGCTGCACCTGCCAGCCGTGAAAGCCCGTGCCATCATAGGCCACCTGGAAGCGCAGGCGTCTCATGGGGAGGCGATCAGGCCTTTCGCGAACCGGGCTTTGAGACAGGGAGGCCTTGGCGGCAAAGCGGGCAATCGGCTGGATTGTAGGTGACGACTTCCAACTGTTCGAGGGCGACGCGGGGAACGCCCACATCGGCGCGGCCGTTGCTGCGATCGATGATGGATCCGGCCGCTAGCGCGCGTGCGCCGACCAGCGTGGACCAGGTCGATGACCTCGCGAGTGCTGCCACCGGTGGTGATGACGTCCTCAATCACGACGGTTCGTTGATCCGGCTTGATCTCAAATCCACGGCGAAGGGCCATACGGCCGGATTCGGCGTCGCGTTCGGTGAACAGAAACGGAACGCCCAGAGCGCGCGCCACTTCGTGACCAATGATGAGGCCGCCCATGGCCGGGGCGATGACGAAGTCGACCGACTCGCCAGGAAACAGAGGCTTAATCTGCTCGGCGAGCAAGCGGCCTAGATGCTCGGCGTGCTGGGGGTAGGCCAGGACCTTGGCGGATTGAAGGTATTCGCCGCTATGCAGGCCACTGGTGAGACGAAAATGGCCGCGCAAATAGGCGCCGGTCTGCTCGTAAAGCGCGAGCGTTCCCGTTGCGGTGGACATCCCTCGCAGGATACCAGCCAGGGTCGGAGGAGCGATTCCGGTGCTCATGGCAGGCGCAGCAAACACCTTAGACCACCAGCGGACGCCAGCTCTTGCCATAATGTGAGAGAACCGTTATGAAACTTCCGGTATTTGTTTCAGCCACCTTATTACGACGACGCCAGGCGGCCTTGTTCGGCATTCTGCTGGCGGCTACCGCAGCCGCGGGGATGGCACGCGCCGCGACGGTCCAGACTGTCGATGAGATTGTCGCCAAGGTGAATGGCGACATTGTCACGCGAGCCGAGCTGACCCACACGGCCAAGGAATGGGTGCAGGAGATGAAGGCCCAGGGCCTGAGCGGCACCAAGCTGGAGCAGACCTACAACGAGCGGGAGAAAGACCTGCTGCGGGACAAGATCGACAACCTGCTGCTGATTCAAAAGGGAAAGGAACTTAGCATTGACGTGACGCCGGAGCTCAACAAGTACCTCGCGGAGTTGCAGCGGAAGTCGGGCATAGCGGACCCGGAGAAGTTTCGGGAGATTGGTGCACCAGCAGTCGGGCATGAGCTGGGAGGATTTCCAGAGCGAGGCCAAGAACAGCATGTTGTCGCGGCGCGTGATTGGCCAGGAAGTGTCGCGGAACATCAGCATCTCGCACAAAGAGATAGAGGACTACTACAACGAACACAAGGCCGAATTTGTGCGTGACGAGAAAGTCTACCTGGAAGAGATTCTGATCTCAACCGAGGGCAAAGACGCGGCCGGCGTGGCCGCGGCCGAGAAGAAAGCCAAGGACCTGGCGGCGCGTGCGGCCAAAGGCGAGCGATTCGCGGAAATGGCGCGTGACAATTCGGATTCAACGACAGCAGCGCAAGGCGGAGATCTGGGGGGCTACAAGAAGGGCGAACTCAAGGCCGATCTGGAAGCCGCGGTTTGGACTTTGCCAAAGGGTGGCGTTACGGGCGTGATCAAGATGCCGAACGGATTCCTCATCCTGAAGGTGATTGAGCACACCAAGGCGGGACAAGCCGAGCTTGCTGACGTGCAGGGACAGATTGAAGAGGTGCTATATGGGCCTAAGATGCAACCCAAAGTCCGCGAGTACCTGACCGGGCTTGCGCACGACGGCATTCCTTGAAATCAAGCCGGGATATACCGACTCGGGCGCGGCCCCTGGGATGGACACGACCTGGAAAGACGTCGCGACGCTGAAACCGGAGACCGTGACCAAGCGTGAAGTGGAGACCAAGACGCGCAAGAAGCGCGCCCTCTGGATCATCCCGATTCCTGGCACGGAGACCACCGTGACGGGCAAGAGCAGTTCGAAATAGCTTCCCCATGAAGCAGGTCTATGTCAGCGGCCTCGAGCCGAACGAGAACGTAACCACACAGTTCCTGGTTGTCAATAAAGAGATCCGGCAAAAGAAGACCGGAGAGCCCTACCTGTCATTAGTCCTGGCGGACCGGACGGGCGAGATTGACGCCAAGATGTGGGACAACGTCGCAGAGGTGATGGAGACGTTTGAGAAAGACGACTTCATCAAGGTGAAGGGAATTGCGCAGGTATACCAAAACCGGCAGCAGTTCACGATTCATCGGCTGCGGTTGGTGGACGATTCGGAAGCGGATTTCGCGGACTACTTTCCAGCGTCGAAGCGCGATCCGGAAGAGATGTTTGCCGAGCTGCGGCAGATTATCCAGGGTCATCGGCAACGAGCATTTGCGGGCGCTGCTGAACGCGATGTTCGACGACCAACGAATTGCCGAGCTGTACAAGAAGGCTCCGGCGGCGAAATCCATCCATCATGCCTGCCGCGGCGGCTTGATTGAGCACGTGCTGTCGCTGTGCGCGCTGTGCCGGATGATGGCCCAACATTATGGTTATGTCGACCTGGACCTGTTGCTGACCGGCGCCATTCTGCATGACATCGGGAAGATCGAAGAGCTGACCTTTGACCGCAGCTTCAGCTACAGCACGCCGGGTCAATTGCTGGGCCACATTGTGATTGGACTGCGCATGATCGGGGACAAACTGCATGGGCTGCCCGACTTTCCGCCCAAGCTGCGGATGCTGGTGGAGCACATGGTCATCAGCCACCACGGCGAGCTGGAATTCGGGTCGCCGAAGATGCCGCTGTTCCTGGAAGCGCTGCTGCTGCATCATCTGGACAACCTGGATTCGAAGATGGAGACGATGCGGGCGGCAGCGGAACGCGACAAGCTAGTCGAGGGAGAGTTCACCAGCTGGGTAGGTTCGCTGGAGCGCGCAGTCCTGAAGAAAGATAAGTTCCTGGCAGGCGAGAGCGCGCCGGTGGTGGCACCGAAGCAGCCGGCACCCCCCGCGACGCCCGTCCGACGAGTGGAAGCAGGCCGACAGCGAGTACGAGGCGGCGATGAAAGCGGAACCGATTCCGGTTGGGCCGCATGCTGGGCAGCCGAATGCCGAAAGGCACGAGCCGACAAAGCAAGTTGCCAAGCCGGAGAAAGTCAGTGACTTCGGATCGAAGTTGCAGGCGGTACTGGACCTGAAGAAATAGCTGGAGAATTTCATGGACGACGCTCAGCGCTTCGTAAATGATATGGAACGCCGACACGCCGAACGAAGGAAGAACGTGGAACGCTGGAAGCGGGCTTCCGCTGCGGCGGACCGAGCCAGATCGTAGTTGCCTTGCCACCGATTGCGGCCTCGCGGCGCGGGACCTGGCGCTGATTACGCGCTTTTGCGCGCTTTTGCGAATTCACTGGTCGAGCAGAATTGACTATAGTCCTGCCCATGCTTTCGCGTTTCCTGGCGGGATTCATGATGGCGGCGGCACTGGGCGTGGGTCAGCAAAAGCCCGACTTCGCAGGTGACTTTAGCGGGGCTTTAGGGCCAATCCATATAAAGCTCCACTTAACTGCCGGCCGAGATGGAGTTCTCACCGGAACTGTGGACAGTCCAGATCAAGGCTTGACTGGCGTACCGTGCACCGACTTTCAGATCAACGGGCGAGCCCTGAGCTTCAATGTGCCGATAGTGCATGGTACCTGGATGGGATTTCTGAGCGCGGACGGCGCTTCGCTAACCGGCATGTGGAATCGGGGCAATCCTGTGCCACTGAACTTCACTCGCGGTGCCGCGAATCCGACAAGCCCCGCTGCCAACGGGACTCCACCATCTCGGGGCCGACTGCCGGCGGGCGCCTCAGAAGTTAAGTGGGACGACTACACGTTCAAATTCACCCCACGCGGCACAATGGCGCAAGTCTTCGAGGGGAACAAAGTGTCGGTACGATACTGGCCATGAACGGCGAACAGCAGGTTATTCCGTTGCCGGGCACTGATGCCGACGAAGAAGTCATTCGAAGACTATAAGGCCTTCAACGCTCGCAGCCACGCGGCGAGTAATTCGACTGCGACGCCAACCCCGGCACCACCAGGCGGACAGCAACAAGGACCGACGGCAGCGTCAACGCCTGCTGACGGGACCGGAGCCACAGCTTCAGGGATTCGCTTCGACGATGTGACTCACAGCGTTACAGTTCCGCGGCCAGACGGCGTAACGGTCACGTTCGTCTGCGAGGATGTGAAGATAGCCGGATTCCACCGAGTCAACTATGTTGTCCGACATCAAAAAGGCGGTGTCGGGAGATTTCTGGAAAGCAGCGTCGGACACCCCAACCGGGCAGGCGGCAGTTTATCGGGCGGAGGGGAGGAGTTCCTGCTGGAAGGAGGCGGGATCATATACGACTCCGGGATGGGCGGCGTCAATCTACAAGAAAGCCACCAAGTCCTAATTGCAAAACAGCTCTCGCAAATAGCCGTCGACGCAGTTGCAGACGTGCGCCAAGTTCCGGGCCATGAGAGCTTTGCACCTCCTGGTTATAGCAGCCTGAAAGAGATCTCCGAGTATCGCTTGCGTTCAGACGGCTCAAGATACGTCTGCCCCGGTGGGTGAAGCGAAAGCACCTCAATCAAGAGTGACATTGGGGAAATTGGTGATGGGCTTCTCGCTTCTGGCAAGTTTGACACGGAGTCCGGAATCCTTCAAAATGAGAGTTTGCCCACCTCTCAAGCGGATGTGGCGGAATTGGCAGACGCGCTAGATTCAGGTTCTAGTGAGGTAACACTCGTGGAGGTTCAAGTCCTCTCATCCGCACCAGAATAGATTCTAAAGCAGTTAAGTGGCGGGACCAACGATGCCAATCAGGTGCGATTTTGGTGTGTTGTAACCGTTATTGTAACCATGGCCTCCTTTCCGGATGCAGCGGTTTGCATACTTTCTAGACTCGTTGTGGCAAAGTCGCGCTTCCTGCACCCATTCGCATTCGGCGCATCGAAGCGACGACAGAACACAAAGGGCGGAAGTGTCATAGCCTGACAACAGTCAGGCCGGGGATTCGCTCGAAATCGCGAACGTCGCTCGTGCCAGCCGCATAACCGAGTTCCAGGGCGCACGCTCCAATAATGAGATCGCCCAAGGGTAGGTTTATCCCTTGAGCAGCGAGTTCGCCGCCGACGCGAGCAACGATCTCCGCTGTCGCTTCGGTTAGGGGATGGAGTGGGAGAGTCGCTTTTTGTTCGTCGAGGAAGCGGCTTCGCTGGATCCGAGTTTCCAACGTGTCGGCTCGATCGATGCCGTGGCCGATCTCAGCTATTGTAAGTGAGCAGAGAGCTATTGGGACTTCGCCAACCCAACTTTAACGGACTCAATCGCCTGATCAGGTCTCAGCTTTCGGCGTTCTGCAGCGATCAGAATGCTGGAGTCGAGAACAATTCCCAGGAGGACGGATTCCATGCTTGCCGGTGAGCCTTGATGCCGTCCTCAATGTCTTGCGCGAAGTCGTCATCCATGACCACGCTTGATCCTCGCGCCTTTAGATCAGCGATCACCTCCGAGATCATGCGGCCTGCGGTGGGCTTGGATGGCTTGATGACGGCCACGGGACGATCGCCAAGTTCGATGACTATCTAGGTCCGTTGCCGGACTTTCGCCATTACGGCAGCTATATCCTTCACCACGTCGGCCGGCTCATGTGGACAACAGCCATACCTTCGATCATAGCGGTTTCTGCGCCATCTTCGTCTTTAGCCGTTGAGGGCAGAACACACTCACTGGGCAAATCTCGCCGACTAACTGCGCGGTGCACTACTCGGAAACTGCTCCAGCTGGGTCGTTGCCGAGTGCATTCCGTGAGTGGCCTCGGTGCAATTAACCTAAATACCGTAGCGTCCAATCGCCGCCGTAAGCGGCAAAAAGCACCATAGACCAGATGTTCCGGTCAGACGACAGGCTGCGACGCAAGGCTTCGATTTGCGGAACTGATGCTATGCGGATCCGGAGAACCGATCAAGGCTCAACCCTGCGGGCGGGCTTCGCCCGGCCTTGATCGAACCTCGCGGGTCCGCAGCCTGTTCCACCATGCAACACGAAGCCAAACCAAAAACCGGGCATTCCATTCCTGATTCGAAGCAGAATCTTGGTGCTCTACCAACCGGCTGAACCGCGCCTGTTCGATTCAAATTGCCATCCGGACCTGGGGGCGATCAAGGCCTCGCCGCTCCTGCGCTAATTGGGGGGACCCACCTTCTTTTGTAGCCGATGTTCCCCTCGTTTTGCAGTGCCCGAGAGGGTAACCGGACCGATCGGCAGTTGCATTCCGCTCCCAATACGCTCGCTATAACCGAAGTCCGGGCGTTCTCTCAGCACCTTGTTGACGATGAAATACTGTACCCGATTCTGCCTTTCGAGACCCCAACCCGACACGATTTCGAGACGCGCTGGGTCAGCGTGATGATGCCAATCCAGGTCACAGCAACACCAATCTCGGGCAGGCTTGCGTGCATCGAGTCGACCTTGCGTGTGTCACCTGGCATGATCCGGTATCCATTTTCGGGATCAAAATGGGAGCGTTCTCCGCGATGAAATCATGCAGGACCGAGGCGCGCTCTGCCTTCGCTGTCTACATCGAGCAACGAGGATGCGGAAGCTGGTGAGGGCCGAACCGCTTGCCTAGGCCGGCTCATGAAGGGCGTTTTGCGGGCGCCGCCCTTTCCAACTTAGTGTAAGGACCGCGCGGTCTTGATGCCCCAATTCGGTCCGATAGTCCGCGCCGATTGTTACTTCTCCTTCGCTTTTGGATCCGAAATGAGCGGCGATTCGAGCTCGAATTCGAAGAGCGAAGGCTCCCTTGAAGTGGCCGCCGGCTGCGCTCTGACAGCTTGAATTGCGTCGCGAGCGGCCTTCTTCGACGGTGGCTGAACAGCATCTGAAGTCGGTGCAACCGGCATCGGTGTTGCGCCAACCGAGGACTCAGGTGGCGATTTGGGCACTTGCGCTGGCCGAATTCGCGCTTGCTTGGTTCGCTTTTTCACGAAATCATGGATGGTACTGGGAGCCACCGAAATCTGTAAATGGTCGCGAAAGAAGACAGCAATCTCCTGGTAAGTGCGGCGCTTCCGGCGCAACTCCCGAATCACTTCGGCGTGCTGTTCGAGCTTCGAGCGCGGCGGCCGTTCGGGGATTTTGTCGAGCAGTTGCCGAATTCGCTCATCCATCGAAAGCACCTTTCTGGCAGAAGCCACTTAAGAAGAGAGGCCGAAAAAGCTCGGATACAATTTGAACAAATTACGAAGATCAATCGAATAATATCCGATTATAGCCGAACATCATCTCCTGCCGATCGCGCCGCTCGTGATCGCCATGTTACACCCTGTTTTTTGGCCTAAGCCGAAGGCTTAGGGATAGTGTCTACTCTAATCGAGTTTTATCGAGTGCGCGGCATTTTCCCTTCCTTTGTAACCCCTCCTTCCGCTATACTGCTACCATGCAGATCACCTTCGAGGTTCCTGACGATCTCGCCGCGCAGCTCACTCCCGCGGATCAGGACCCGGCGCGCACTGCCTTAGAAGCGATCGCCATCGAAGCCTATCGCGCCCACCGGCTCACCGGCTACCAATTGCGCCAGTTGCTTGGCGATCCCAAGCCGCTATGATCTGGACGGCTTTCTAAAGAAGCATCAAGTCTGGCTCGAATTCTCGATCGATGATTTTGAGCGCGAAAGGGCGCTTAGTGAAAAACTGTGGCAGCTACGCCAGGCTCAGCTCGGCGGGGAGGCGGACCGGTGCGCGGGGAACGAAGTCTCGGCACCGCCGGCTGCATGATCGATCAGCGCTTTCAACCGCCCGCTGCAACCTCGGCTGGTTTGCCCGATAATGAAGAGGGAACCAGTCATGCAGATCACCCTCGAAGTTTCCGAGGATATCGCTCAGCGCTTCGCCCTCAACTCCGAAGGGCTTTCAAGGGTTGCCCTCGAGGCGTTAGCGATCGAAGGCGCTCGCTCGGGCAAGCTCACGACCGAACAGGTTCGCCGTCTGTTAGGGCTTGCTACTCGCTACGAAGCCGACGGCTTCCTCAAGCGACACGACGTCTACTATCCCTTGACCCGCGAGGACGTTCATCGCGACACGAAGGTTGCTCTGGAGTTTAGCCAGCAATGCTCGTCATCGCCGACACCTCCCCGCTCAACTACCTGATCCTCATCGACGCAGCTGGAATTCCTGCCCCGTCTCTACCCGCAAGTGATCCTGCCCCTTGGCGCCTGGCAGGAATTGCAGCACGCCGACGCACCTACTCCCGTCAAGCAATGGGCACAGTCGCTGCCCGACTGGATCGAAGTGCGCGAGGCTTCTGTACCGATTGATCCGGATCTGGAAGCGCTCGGGAAGGGCGAGCAGGAAGCCATTGCTCTCGCCGAGTTGTACCGGAGTGAATCCCCCGTCCTTTTATTGTTGGACGAGCGGGCGGCACGCGAGCACGCCGCTGCCCGCAAAATTGCATCGACGGGGACTCTCGGCGTTCTCAGAGCCGCCGCCGCTCGCGGTTGGATCGACCTCGCAACGGCCCTCGACCGGCTGCGGCAAACCAATTTCCGTGTGACCTCTGTGTTGATACAGGAACTGCAGGTCGAAGAGGCCGAGCGGAGAAGGAAAGAAGAGTAAGTCCCGATGTACCACGCGCCACAATCACGACTCTTGTCGCGACATAGAGGATCTTGGCCATGCTGACGATCCGTGCATTAACCGGGGGAGCGACCTATGCCTCGCGGCATCTGTCGTCCAACGACTATTACTCGGAGAAGGAGCGGATCATCGGTCAGTGGATGGGCCAGGGAGCCCAGCGGCTCGGCCTTGAGGGCGCCGTCGAGATGGATCAGTTCGACGCCATCCGGCAAGGACTCGACCCGGCGACCGGCGAGTTTCTGCGGCCCCGGCAAAGCGCCGACCGGTTCAATGAAGACGGCGAGCGCACGGGCACCGCGCGCAGTCTGTATGACTTCACCGTCTCGGCTCCGAAGTCTGTGTCGATCCAATCGATGTTCGATCCCAGGCTGCTCGACGCTCATAACCACGCCGTCCTCGAGATGGCCCAGGAGATGGAGCGCCTCGCGGCGACGCGTGTGCGCCAGCACGGCGCGGATGAAAACCGAGCGACCGGCAACCTGGTCATTGCGGCCTATCAGCATGACACCAGCCGGGAACTGGATCCGCAGATCCATACGCACCTGGTCGCGGCCAATCTCACCTACGACAGCGTGGAGAACCGATGGAAGGCGCTTCAGGCTTCCGACATCTACGAACAGCGCGCCTATCTGACGGAGGTATACCGCAATGCGCTCGCGCGTTCGGTCAACGAACTGGGTTATCAAACGGTGGATCGTTTCGACAAAGGCCGGGAGCGTGGCTTTGAGATCGAAGGCATCCCAGCAGAGACGATCGACAAGTTCAGCCAACGGAGCGAGCAGCGCGACCAGGCCATCGTCGGCTTCGTGGCGGAGAACGGACGCGTGCCCACCAATCGCGAGATTGCGGTGCTGGTCCGGGAATCGCGTGAGGACAAACTGGCCGAGATCTCGACCGCCGAAGTGAAGCAGCAGCAGTGGGCTCGCTTCACGCCGGAGGAACTCGCCCGTCTGCGGGAGTTGCAGACCCAATCGCAGGAGCGCCAACCGGATCAAGAGCAGAGGCAGGAACGAGTCGTCGCAGCCGCATCTCTTGTCTATGCCCGCGAACATCTCTTTGAACGCATGTCCGTGGCCAAGGATCATGAACTAAAACTGGAAGCGCTGCGACACGGCCGGGGTCGCATCGATCTCGAAGAACTGAAGGCGGCCGTCCTCGGTGAAGAACATCGAGGCGTCCTTTTGAAGGTCGGCAACGAGGTCGCCACCCACGAGAGTGTAGCCCGCGAGCGCGCGATGATTGAAACCATTCACCGCGGCCAAGGGCAGTTTTCGCGACTGGGGGGAGGCCAGGAGTTTGTGGTCTCGGACCGGCTGCGGCCCGAGCAGAAACATGCCGTCGAGGTCGTACTCGATTCCCGCGACTTGGCGGTCAACCTCCGAGGGGCGGCCGGCACCGGCAAGACCGCTACGCTCCAGGAGATCCAGCGTGGTCTGACGGAAGCCGGCCGGGAGGTGATCGCGGTCGCTCCCACCCGCTCCGCGGTCGAGGAGCTCGAGAAGATCGGCTTCGCTCGTGCCCTGACGGTCGAGCGCTTGCTCCAGGACTCCAGCAAACAGAAGCAGCTCGCCGGCAACGTGCTGATCGTCGATGAAGCGGGCATGGTTTCCAGCCGCCAGATGTCCGAACTCCTCGCACTGGCCGAGCGAAGCCGGATCCAGATCCTCTTCAGTGGCGACACCCGTCAGACTCCAGAGCGTTGAAGCCGGAGACGCCTTACGCGTGCTCGAACAGGAATCCCGGTTGAAAAGCGTCTCGCTCAGCCAGGTGCAGCGCCAGACGCTGGCCGAGTACCGCACCGCCGTCGAAGAGCTCCGACAAAATCCGGCTCGCGGCTTCCGTCAGTTGGAGCAGATGGGTGCCGTTCGCGAGATCGACTGGCAGCTTCGCCCGCAAGAAGTCAGTCAGGCATATCGGGACGCGATCGCCCAACCGAACGCCAAGGGACAGACTCGCGAGGTCCTGGTTGTGGCGCCGACGCATGAAGAAATCCGCCGGCTTACCGAGGCAATCCGCGCTGATCGCCAGCGGGCCGGGGACCTCGGCGAAAGCGCGCCCCTGACACGCTACGTGCCTTTGAACTGGACCGAGGCGCAGAAGCAGCACACCAAGCACTACCGCCCCGGCCTGGTGCTCGCCTTTCATAAGGCGACCAAAGATGTGGGCAAACACGAAGCGGTGGAAGTCGTTCGCGTCGAGAAAGACAAGCTGATTGCCCGCAAAGAAACCGGACAAGAGATCACCCTCACTCGCCGGCAAGCGCAAGCCTTCTCCGTGCACGAGCGCCAGGACATTGATGTGGCCGCCGGCGACAAACTCATGCTACAGGCCAACCGGCGCGAAACGGGATTCCGGGCCACCAACGGCGAGATCGTCACCGTCGCCCGCCTGGAGGACGGCCGGATTCAGCTCGAAGACGGTCGCCGTTTGCCGGCGAACTACCGTTCCTTCGATCATGGCTACGTCATCACCGCGCATCGCAGTCAGGGTAAAACCGTCGATGCGGTCATTGTCTCCGGTGATCGGATGTCGAAGGAGCAGTTTTATGTGGCGGTCAGCCGAGGCCGGGAAAGTCTGACCATCATCACCAGTGACAAAGAGCAGTTGCAAGAGTCGATTGGGATTTCCGGAGAACGGCTCTCCGCCAGCGAACTGGCACGCAAGACCGAGGGGGACGTTTCGCTGCATCAGTTGCCGGAGCGAACACAGGAGCGCAATCTGGAAGCGGCGGGGAACTGGGCACTCCGGCAGTCCGCATCCCGTGCGGCGGACGAGCAGCGGAATGAGCAGCACGGTGTCGAACGAGGACGCGCAACGAATTCACAGCGATCGAAAGAACCAACGCCAGGAAAGGAAATAGACCATGGTTTCGGCCAGGGCTTCTGATTTTCCTTGGGAGGTGTCCGACGATGGTCGGGCAACCTCGCTGACGGTCCGCTTGCGCCATCAACAGTTTGTGTTCCCCTGGAGTTTGTTCTTGTTTGCGGAGGGAAACGACTCCTCCGTGCGGGTCGTGTTTCATACACACGTCATTTCCGTTCAAGGTGCCGGTCTGACTTTCCTGCTCTCCGACCTCGCGGCGCAAGTGGTCTCGGCGTTGATCGAGCCGGGCCGCACTGCAAAATTCACGGCCAGTGCCGGTCCTTCGATTGCCGGTCTATCCGTGAGTGAGAACAAGTGAGGAAACGCCAGAAAGGGCGCGTTTTCCCTTTCTGGCATAGTCAGAAGCAGCCTGCAACGAAGAGTCTGTCAAGGCCGGCATGAAGCCGCCGCGCAGCGGGCCGGAGCGAAGCAAAGGAGCCTTGACGGACTCGTGAGTGGAAGGCATTTCAAAAGAGAGGGATAAGCGTTCGAGCGCTGTGAGGCAACCGCCCCTCCAAGATTAGAGACGATAATGGGACATATCAGGCGGAATGCCAGCAAAGTATTGTAGCTGTTAGGCTTAGGGTCGCCACAACGCGTAACCAGGACGGTGGGGGTTTGGGGAGACAACGCCGCCAGATGCCGAATCGGGGCGTGGAAAGAAACTGCCCTCCGCCAGTATCGTTGGCAGTGCCCGAAAGTTGCGTTGTAGTCGAATCTAGAATTCGGATATCGATATGATCCGGATGTCACCCACTCGTGCATACATCGCGACGCAGGCCGCCAGCGCGTCCGAAAATTCATCGCGTATCGCAAGCCCTTGATTGTCGTAATTGTTTTGCGCCTCGAGTCTCAGAGACGGGCTATCCCAAGTGCACCGAACGTTTGTGTGCCATGGGCGATGGGCGAACTCCTCCGCAATGTCGATAGCCGCTTGCTCCCCAATCTCAGCGGAAAGTCCCTCGGTGTCACACTCGAGAACGATACGGAACATCGACTGTATTCTAACGTTAGCCATCAGTTCACCAAACCGACGATCGTTGTGTTGACTGCATGGATTCGGGAACAAGGAGTGGAAGCCACAAACATCCTCTTCCCCAGCTCGCGGGGCGGCCGGCTCAGCGCCGACGCAGTTCAATATATGGTTACGAAGTACACCAACGCCGCGGGAAAGAAGTGTCCGTCGCTGATGCGCAAGGGTGTCTCGCCACATGTTCTGCGGCACACTACGGCGATGGAGTTGTTGCAGGGTGGCGTAGACAAGACTCTGATAGCACTCTGGCTCGGACATGAATCCACCGAAACCACCCAGATCTATCTAGATGCCAATCTCCGAATGAAGGAGGAGGCCCTTTCGAAAGTGGCACCGATCAAAACGAAAGCGGGCCGCTATCAACCAGACGATGAGCTTGGCTTTCTTGAAGAGCCTCTGACCGTTCAGACTATGCCGAATCCATAGATGACGTTAACCGCGAAACTCAACGCCAAAACAACATCTGCCCGATCGATTCGGCATAGTTCTGGACTCGGTATAGCGACGAATGCCGCATGCGGCATTTGAGAAGGTCCTGCGCGAAAATGTGCCGCGCTGCCGGCGGGGAGCTTGAGCAGATCCAGTTATTGCTGGGCCACGCATCCGTGCAAACGACCGAGCGGTACCTGTGCACCAAGCAGGATCTGGTGCACGCGCCGAATGACGGGATCAAATTGAGAGTTGCGGTCTAACTGCTGGGGCCGTCCGGCTTGGCGATAGAGAACGCGGTTAGGGCGAAGTCATCCCCTGATCGGGGCATCATGCCTATGAGACACGACAGGTTTGCCCAGACTGAGTTGCCTCAAAGAAAGCCGGAGTTTGTCCAGGGACATTTCCTTCGCGACTTAACCTGTGGTTCGTCAATATCATGTCTGTGCTTGCGGACACCAAGATGTACGGCCTCGCCAATCCCGCGCGTCTGGAGGTGTATTTGCCGTTCCGCCAGGCGCCGTCGAATGAGATGGTCGTTGTTGGTGAAATCCGGCCAGGACCTTACCGCGCTGGTCTCCGCCATTCGCGGGATTGTCGCTTCGATCGACAAAGAGCAGCCCATCTTTCGCATCGCCACCATGCAGGAAGTGGTCAACGCTTCGGTTTCCACGCGGCGCATCACGCTCATTCTGCTCGGGCTGTTCAGCGGGCTGGCGCTCGTCCTGGCCGGCATCGGAATCTACGGCGTGATTTCCTACTCGGTAGCGCAGCGCGCGAGAGAGATCGGGATCCGGATGGCGCTGGGCGCGCAGCGCGGCGATGTGCTGCGGCTGGTGCTGGCGCAGGGCGGGAAAATCTCGGCTGCGGGCATCGTGATCGGCAGCGCAGCTTCTCTCGGGCTCACCCGGTTGATGGCGAAGCTGCTGTACTCGGTGAGCGCGGTCGATCCGGCGACGTTTGCCGTTGTGGCTTTCGTGCTCGCGCTGATCGCGATGGTGGCGTCCTATATTCCGGCTCGGCGGACTCTGCGGGTGGATCCGCTGATCGCGTTGCGGCAAGAGTGACGGGGAAGTCAGAAGTGGGACAGGTTTGTAGCTTTGCAAATCGGCCGCCTTGCTTCGTCCGATTCTGCTACGACCCCAATTTCCGGGGGAAATAGGGTATGCCACCGAGCGCAAGCTCACCGAAAGCTCACGCGATTCCTGGGGAGGCAAGCTTCGTGTTCGAGCTTGCAGACCAAGTAGTTGCCGAGCTTGCGCGCGAAAGCCAAACCAACGCAGCCGATCTTGTCCGACCGTCGGTGTAAGTCTCAATAGCTATAAGTCATGAATTGCAAGCACCGCACGTTATCCAGCCATATCGGAAGTTAGGCTGGCGTGCCGGTCACCCGCCAACTCTGTAGAACAATCGAGCCAAACTTCATCGAACCGCTGTTATCGTTTCCCGATGCGAGCAGTTTGAGTGTCCACTCGGGTTTGCACACATGCCTTCCTGGCCCCGCCAGCCGGTGTACGTCAAAAGCATGCAGTCCATCGATGGTGGCGTTCTAAGAATGGTTGAGGAGAACACCGCTCTCTAGGCCGGCGGAGTTGTTTCAGCACAACCTGCCCTCGGGATCGTAAAGTAAAACGTCGAGCCCTTTCCAGGTTCGGATTCGACCCAGATCCGGCCTCCTGCCCGCTCAATAATGCGCTGACAGATCGCAAGACCCATGCCCGTTCCGGGATACTGAGAATTAGTGTGAAGGCGTTTAAAGACGCCGAAGATTTGCTCCTTGAACTGAGGTTCGATGCCGATCCCGTTGTCCTGCACTGAGAACAGCCAATTCTTGTCCCGCAAAGTGGCGGCAATCTGTTATGCGCGGCACGCCGTTGCGGTAGCGAATCGCATTTCCGATCAGATTTTGAAACAGCTGTTCCAGCTGAAATTCGTGCATGCGGACGCGCGGAAGGGCGGCGGCGGTGATTGAGGCGCCACTCTCTTCTATGGCAGCCTGAAGATTTAGGAGAGCCTTGTTCAGGACTTCGCCGGCATCTGTTTCTTCGAGCGGTGGACGATATGTTGCGGATACTTGCATATAGGTCCTCAAGCCCCGCAACAAATTGTCCATCCGGGTTGCGCCTTCGATGGTGTGACGAATAAACTCGTCGCCGACCTGTCCCAGCTGGCCGCCAAACGTCTTTTGCAGTAGCTCGCTGTAGACTCTCATCGTTCGCAGCGGCTCCTGAAGATCGTGCGAAGCTGAATAGGCGAATAGTTGCAGGTCCGTATTGGCCTCGTGGAGCGCCGCATTGGCTATTTGCAAGGCCTGCTCCTGCCGGATGCGTTCGGTGATGTCGCGCGCGATTTTCGAGGCGCCGACCACCAGTCCTTGGGCATCCTTCACCGGCGAAATCGTCAGTGAGATATTGAGGCGCGATCCGTCTTTGCGCACGCGAATCGTTTCGAAATGGTCAACGCGCTCTCCGCGCCTGAGCCGGGCGAGAATCTTAGGTTCCTCTTCGATCAGGTCAGGTGGTATCAATATGTTGATCGACTTGCCGACGACTTCGTCCGCCGTGTAACCAAACAGGCGTTCCGCTCCTTGATTCCAGCTCATGATGATGCCTTCAAGGTCTTTGCTCACGATTGCGTCGTCGGACGACTCGACGATCGATGCAAGCAGGCTGGCATTTCGTTCGGCTCGTCTTACCGCTTCAGTTGCCTCGTGGCGAAAGCGCGACATCTTCAAATGCGATTCGACTAGCGCAAGCAGCTCGCGCGCGCTGAATGGCTTGATCAGATAGTCATCGGCCCCTGCCTCCATACCTTCGATCCGCGCCTCTTCCCCGGCCCGAGCGGAGAGCAATATAACGGGAATCTCGCAAAGCTGCGGATCGGCGCGCAGCTCGCGGAGCAGCCCGAAGCCATCCAGTCTCGGCATCATGACTTCGCTCAGGACCAAGTCAGGCTTGCGGGCCCGCGCGGCGTCCAGAGCGGCCTTGCCGTCGGGAACCGCCTCTACGTCGAACCGGTCTCCCAGCAACCGGCGCACATATGCCCGCATGTCGGCATTGTCATCCGCCCAGAGAATGTGCGGCTTCTTCCGTTCTGCCACGGCCGCGGCCTGTAAGGGAACGCGCCGTCCTCCAGGACCTCCAATACCTGACCATCCCCCTGCGGTTCGTCCGGCAGCCACCGCAACGCCTCCTCGACGAAGGCCGCCGGCGTCATCGAGGCCGATCCGGCCTCGGGCGCCTTGCCGACACGGCTCGGATCCAGATGCGCCTTTCCCAGGGGAATTGTGACGCGGAATGTGCTGCCTTGGCCCATCACGCTCGCCACGCTGACCGTTCCGCCGTGAAGTTTGACCAGTTCCTGCACCAGTGCCAGGCCGATACCGGTGCCTTCCTGCGTGCGTCCCCGGCTGTCTTCAACGCGATGAAAGCGCTGGAACATGCGCGGCAGTTCTTCGAAGGGAATGCCGACGCCGGTATCGCGCACTGTCAGGACGGCCTGCCCTCCTCGCGCTCCAGCCGCACTTCAATCTCGCCCTGAAGCGTGAACTTGAACGCGTTGCTGAGAAGGTTGAGCACGATCTTTTCCCACATATCGCGGTCAACATAGGCTGGCTCGCCCGGCGCGAGGCCCTTGCAATCAACAATCAGCCGCAGGCCGGCCTTCTGGCAGAGCGACTGGAAATTGCTGGCGAGTTCGGCCGTCAATGGGCCAGGTCGACGGGCCGGTAGCAAGCCTGAGCCCGCCCGGCCTCGATGCGCGAGAAATCGAGCATCGTATTGACGAGCTTCAGAAGCCTCAGCGCGTTGCGGTGCGAAACGGTGAGGCTCGCGACAGCCCCGATGGGGAGAATACCCTGGCTGTTTGCCAGAGCGTCTTCGAGCGGCCCGAGCATCAGAGTCAGCGGCGTCCGGAACTCGTGGCTCACGTTCGAGAAGAAAGCTGGTTTTCGCCCGGTCGATTTCGGCGAGCGCTTCGGTGCGCTTGTGCTCCTCCTCATACACCTGCGCGTTTGCAATCGCCATCGCAATCTGATTCGCCGCGAGCTCAAGGAAATTCTGATATCCCTCGTCAAACTGAAGTCTGGAGCTCAAGCCGGCAATCAAAAAGCCGGCAGTTTGGTGAGCAACGTGAGAGCGTATGGGTATAACGGCAGCGCATTGCGGCGGATCGGGCCACGGGCCGGGAGGTACTGCAACAAATCTTGACGACAGATCCTTGACCACCTGCATTTGTCCCGTGCGATGCGCCAGGGCAAGGGGCCAAGGCGAGGTTTCGCTGCCTGAATCATCAAGCCGGATGACCGGCGGCCTTATGTCCGCGCCCTCGTCGACACCGCAGGAAGCGGCAATATGGGCCTGAGTGCCCGACGCATCCGCTACATAGAGCAGAGCAAAGGGAATGTCCTTGATATGCGGCCTCAGCATTGCGGCGGAGATCGCACAGGCTTCCTCGGCGGTCCTGGCTTCCGCCGTACGGGCCCCGAGGTCGCGCAGGACAGTGATACGCCGCTGACCCACGACCTTCTCTGTGATTTCATGGACCGTGGCAAGCACGCCGCCAATTCCGCCGCGTACCGTGTCGTCGGGTACGGCGCTATAGGCAACGGTGAAATGCGTCTCCTCGATAAATCCGGCACGATTGATCTGAAGCTCGATATCCTCGCTCCATGTCGCCGGACCGCCCTGGAATGGCGTGTCGATCAGGGGTTTCAGGATGTCCCAGATTTCCGACCAACAATCGCGCACCGGTCTTCCGAAGCCCCAAGGATGTTTGCGCCCCAGAATAGGGCGGTAGGCATCGTTATAGATCGAAATATATTCCGGTCCCCACCAAAGAAGCTGGGGGAATCGGTTCGCCAGAAGAATCCGCACCACGGTACGAAGGGTGGGCGACCAGTTCTCTGGCGCGCCAAGCGGCGTAGCCGACCAGTCCCTTGAGCGGACGAGTTCACCCATTTCGCCGGCCCAGCAGGACGTCGAGTGTAGAGTTTGTATCGCGTGTCCGGCATTACCTATCGCCCCGCGGTCCCTTCGGGACCATGTCCCTACGATACACCGACTTGCGCATAAAACAGGCATCGCCTGCCCATTACCTCCGAGTCGTTAGGATCCTCTCAGGACTGCCGCGCGGGCGGAAAAAGGGGGATGTTGTAATCTGTTCGAGCTGTTTCGATCGGGTCGATTTGAAGGAAGCGACCGATTCACTGCACTCGATTAGCGGGTTGGGGCCGGGGCACGTTCGGTTAAATGCGCAAACCATATAGGCGCCGGACGGATCGAAGGCGAGACGATTTTTCCGGAGGCGACCTGACGGACGCGGCCTCGGGCTTGCCCAGCCACCAGCGTTCGAAACAATGAGACGTGTTATCGGAAGCGGAGAGGGCGTCCACTGTGCCGATTACGATCACGGCCCGTCTTGCGAGGGCTCTAAGACCCGATGCCGTGCTCGATCGCATAACGCGTGAGCTCCGCAGTGGTGTGGAGCGTGAGTTTCTCCATAATGGCATTCCTGTGGAACTCCGCTGTGCGCGCCGAGATGTTCAGTTTGAAAGCAATCTGTTTGGCACTGCACCCCTGCGCGATGAGATGCAGTACTTCGATCTGACGCTCGGACAGCTCCTTGGGGAGCTTGGAGTCCAGTGTCTCCTGAACCTCGGGCGAAACATAGGTGCCACCTTCTAGAACGATTCTTACCGCGAGCACCAAATCGGTGGCGGCGCAGTTCTTTACTACGAAGGCTGACGCTCCGGCCCGGAACGCTTCCTTCATGATCACGCGGTTAGCGTGCATCGTAACGAAGACAATTTTGGTTTTTGGGGCCTGTTCGAGGATCATCCGAGCACCGTCAATGCCGTTGAGGCCCGGCATCGTCACGTCGAGCAGCACTACCTCCGGCCGGAGCCTTGCGACCTCGTCGGCAACGAGCTGGCCATCGGTCACTACGCCGACCACATCGAAATGTGGGGCGAGTATCATGGAAAGCGCTTCGGCGATCAGAAAATGGTCGTCAGCCAGAAGAACCCGCGCCTTCACCCCGTTCCCTGCCTCAATGCCATTGCCGTTC
Source organism: uncultured Acidobacteriaceae bacterium (assembly GCA_963771305.1). GTDB lineage: Bacteria > Acidobacteriota > Terriglobia > Bryobacterales > Bryobacteraceae > CAJCIT01. The sequence continues at coordinate 98 of CAVYTS010000012.1, read as the reverse complement.
TTACTTACCCCCTCACTAAGCGTTGCACCACCACTTTGTTCTAGGTTCAACATCACGATCCATCCTCCTCTCCGATGCTCGTCGTAGCGAGCCGTAGT
>CAVYTS010000011.1:0-24616 GCA_963771305.1 uncultured Acidobacteriaceae bacterium | reverse complement strand
TGGTGAACCGCATTCTGAAAGCGCAGGAAGGGCAGGGATAGGGACATGGTTTACAAGCGTGGCGATGTCTGGTGGTATGAATTCATCTTTGCTGGCCGGCGGGTGCGGGAGTCAGCAAAAACAAGTAGGAAGACCATCGCAATCGAGTCCGAGCGAAACCGACGACTCGAATTAGAGAAGACCCTTTCGGGAATGCCCGTCGAGAAGCGCGAGAACCGTATCAACTCCGTTTCGGACGTCGTGAAGCAGTACCAGAAACACTACGACCAAGGCCACAGGCCGCAATCCGTTTTGTTCTCGAAGGGGCGGCTTGCTCACGTTCTGCGACTGCTGGGGAGTGCTCTTACTCCCGGACCTCAGCGAGAAGCGAGTGCGGGAGTACATCCGGACCCGCCTTGATGAAGGTGCGGGCGGCCGGACCATCAACATGGAAGTCGGAGAACTCAGCCGGGCGATAGGGAAGCCATGGTCCCAGCTTTGGCCGAAGGTTCGGAAACTGGAAGAGCGGAAGGACGTGGGCCGGGCGATCTCTCCCGAGGAGGAGCAGAAGTTGCTTGAAGCGGTCCTGTGGGTTCGTTCCCTATTGATCGGCGCGTTCATAAGAATCGCTTTACTCACGGGCATGCGGGCCGGCGAGATTACGAGCCTGACCTGGGGGCAGGTCGATTTCTCGAAGCGCGTCGTCACGGTAGGGCGGGCAAAGACGTCCTCGGGCACTGGGCGCCAAATCCCGATGAATGAGGAACTGTTCGAGGCTCTCACGGTTCATGCAGCATGGTTTACAAAGCGATTCGGAGGGGCCGAAGCGGAGCACTATCTTTTCCCCTTCGGCAAGCCGACGCCAAGCGATCCCACAAGGCCGATCACGGACATATCGAGCGCCTGGGACTCGCTGCGGGAACGGGCCGGCGTGAAATGCCGACTCCACGACATGCGCCACACGGTAGCCACCAAGATGGCCGAAGCGGGCACACCTGAGAGCACCATGCTGGCGTTGATGGGGCACATGAGCCGGGCAATGTTGGAGCGCTACTCACACATTCCAATGGCAGCGAAGCGGGATGTGGTTGAAAGCCTTTCGCTCAAAAAACTCGGAAAAAACCCACAAGACAAGCCGAATTCAAATGGGGTACCCACAAAAGTCCACCACAGTGACAGAATTGACGATAATCCAGCACCTCGCACTGATTGATTTGGGTGGTGAGCGCGGTAGGAATCGAACCTACAACCTACTGATTAAGAGTCACTTGCTCTGCCAATTGAGCTGGCGACGCGCCCGACTCTGGGGATGGACGTCAGCAGTGATTGCCGCCAACGCTTCTCATCGTACCATTGGGCCGCGCCGAAGGACAACTTCCACGAGCATTTCCGCGTGCAGCGGGTCGCAACTAGGCACTCGCCTGCGCCGATTCCCGCTTGAGCGAAGCCCGCGGCAATCTGGGCGATGTCGAGCAGCTGCGGGGGATTCTCCGAGGCCGACCGAGCGCATCTCGAAACATCTGTTACAGAATGGGCACGCCGTGCCAACCGTGGCTGCGCCGGTGGCGGCCAGCCCTCGTGCGCGGATTTGGTTGACACGTTGGCCGGTCTCTTCACCGAGGAATACCAGGCCGCCGCCGGCCCCGCAACAGAATGATCGCTCACGGGCGCGCGGTGGGTCCACCACCGTCGCCGATTGGCAATCACCTATCGTGGTTCATCGTACACCCCCGGTAGCGGCCGAGATAACAGGGATCGTGGAAAACGACTGTGCTCCGAAGGCGACTGGGGCAATCGTTCCTGATGGCGAGCCATGAACTCGCTATGATGCTCGATCGAGACTGACGCCGAACTCCTTCCAGTCTTCGGCGATGGTTCGAACGCAGTGCGGGCAAATGCTGACCAGCTTTTTCGCGCCGCTTTGTCGGAGCGGGCTGAGATTCGTTTCGGCGAGTTGGCCGAAGACCAGGTCGTTGCCCAGCCGGCGGGCAGGATCGCCGGTGCAACGTTCCTTCTTCAAGACCCCGAAGGATGTGCCAAGGTGGCCCATCACTTCGGCAAACGCGGCCATGATTTCGCGCCCTTGAGGGTCATAAGCGCCCATGCAACCCAGCCAAAGACAGTATTCCTGCGAGCCATCGAATACAGGCAGTTCTGCTTGGCGATGAACTTGTCACGTTCGCTTTGCGCGAAGCCCATCGCGTTTCCGTTTCGTTCCAGACTGAGGAATAACTTCGTGCCGTACTCGTCTTCCCATCTGCCGTGTTCACTTCCGCGCGACGCAACCCTATGATGAGCGGGAGGTGCTCGATGCCTACTGGACACTGATATTCGCAGGCCCCGCAGGTCGTACATTGGAAAATCGCTTCCTGCGAAATTGTCGCGCCCACGATGGGCGTCTCACTGGTCACCCCGTACTGGTTCAAGTAATCGCGCATCCCCAGTGCGATCAGTTTCGGGTTGAGGGCCTTGCCGGTATTACTTGCTGGGCAATGCTCCGTACAGCGGCCGCATTCCACGCATGAATAGGCCTGCAGTGCGTTGAGTCGCGTCACGTCCTTGCCGGCGACCAACCCGAAGTCTTCGTCTCCGGAGAGCGGCGGAATCCGGCTAAACCCGCCGCGGGAGAGAAAAACGGTAACCGGGCTTAGCAGTAAGTGCAAGTGTTTGGTATGAGGGATGAGCGGAAGGAACGCGAATAGCGCCAATGTGTGCATCCACCAGTTCACTCGGCCGGCGGTGGCTCATTCAGGGATCCAAGCGTCGCTATGTACGTGACCATCAGGATGAAGATCAGAGCGCGATCACGCCGGATTCATAGGAAACCGGCTCCAGCCACTTGGGACGGATTACGAATCGCCGGAATGCAAGCGACGCAATGGAAACGGCAACCAGAATGGCCCACACAAAAGCAAACCAATAATAAATGGCGCCTGGGATACTGGCGGAATCAAAACGCAGCCCGAAGGCAGAGGCCACATGGTTCAGTGTCACGAGGGCGAACGCACAGAAACCCCAAAAAACGAACGCGTGGGCCGAGCCCGGCAATGGCCGTTCTCGAATCACTTTGGCCTGGCAAAGAACCTCCCAAACGAATTCGCGGACTCGTTTGGCAAGTGGACGCAGTCCGAAGTCAGCGTCTGGGCGGGCAGTCCAGATAACCTCAGCGATGCGTCGGAAGCGTCTGAAGAAAACGAAAAGAGATAGTGCGCCAAGTAAGAGGACGGCGTAGGCTTCGCGAGTCATAGAGGTTTCGAATGGCAACGTAAACGACGGTTAAGCCGGGGCGTACATCCGATATAATCGTGTAACTGGAGCGAGGGTTGCATGCCGATTAGTACGTCGAGCATCGGAGGCTTGTGCGTTACGTAATTTCCGGAGCTGCTGGCTTCATTGGATCACACCTGAGCGATCGGCTAATTCGGGAAGGGCATCAAATAGTTGCGCTGGATAATCTGATCACGGGAGCTGCCGAAAACGTCCAGCATCTGAAAGCAAACCCGAGCTTCCAGTTCATCCAGCAAGATATCTGCCAGCCGTTTAGATAGACGGCGCGGTAGATCGAGTATTCCACCTGGCATCTCTTGCCAGTCCAGTGGGTTATCTGACGTATCCCATCGAGACCCTAGACTCCGGTTCCATTGGGACACGGAATCTGCTTGAGCTAGCCCGCGAGCACGGCGCCCGGTTCCTGGTGGCATCCACCTCGGAATGTTACGGCGACCCGCTCGAGCATCCTCAAACAGAAACCTACTGGGGCAACGTCAATCCCGTGGGCCTGAGGTCTTGCTACGACGAGAGCAAACGCTTCGCCGAAGCTCTGACCATGGCGTATCACAGGAAGTACGCCCTGAAGACGGCCATAGCCCGAATTTTCAACACCTATGGCCCGCGCATGGCGCTCAACGACGGGCGCGTGGTGCCCGCGTTCATTGATCAGGCTTTGCGGGGCGAAAAGCTCTCAGTGTTCGGCGACGGGTCCCAGACTCGCAGCTTCTGCTATGTGTCGGATCTAGTCGAGGGATTGGTTCGGTTGATGGAAGCGGACGAAGCGCTGCCGGTGAACCTGGGTAATCCACATGAATTGACGATTCTGGAATTCGCGAACCTCATCCGCGCACGATTCGGGCCTGAGATTGGAATTGCTTTCCTGCCCCTGCCTTCGGACGACCCACGCGTTCGCCAACCCGATATCAGCAAGGCCAAGCGCGTCCTCGGTTGGGAGCCACGGGTTTCGCTGGAAGAAGGGCTTGCAATCACCATTGATTCCTTCCGGGCCAAGATGAACTCGTCTCTTCCGCCGGCCAGCGTCCGTGAGCGGATTGTCACCCTGCGGCCGGACCAAGCCGCCATCAGGTAGTGCCACGTCCCGCTTACCGGGGCCGGCTGCGAGGAAGCTCTGCAGGTCACTCTCGTTCACAACGGGATCGCCGGAGGCGACACGGTTGAGCTTGCCGGCTCTCATCCACCGCTCGAGTTCGTTCACCAAGTCGTATAGGTGCTCGAAAGACTCCACGACGAACAACAAAGGTTGAAAGTGGTCAATTTCAAAGCTCTGGTTGATGGCCCACTCCAGCTGCAGCGGAAATCGCTGGACACTGTTGGATTCAACCGCGTGTTGAATTTCGCCAAAACTGCTTAGCAGGCCGCTGCCATAGACCCGGATGCCCTGCGGAGACTGCATCAATCCGAACTCAATCGTAAACCAGAAGAAGCGCGCCATCGCCCGGATAATGCTGGTCAGAGTCTCGATTTGCTCACGCTTGTCGCGGATGCTCTCCACCAGCTTGGCGGCCGTATGGGCGCATTCGCCAAAACGAACCAGGGCGTTGGCAAAGGCCGGATCTGTGTGCATCGGCACGTGTCCGGCGATGTCGTGAAAGATGTCCGGCTCAGGCAGATAATCCAACTTGTCAGCGCGGCGGATGGTGATGGTGGTCGGAAACTGGCGTTGGCGCAGGCAATCGAAGAACACGAAGGCGGGGACGTACCCGCTCACTGCTCGAGCCTGAAACCCCGTCAGGGGGCAAAGGAAGCGATTGACTTCATCGAGCCTTGGAACCGCAGTGGGTGATAAACAGAGCGAATCGACGCCGCGGAGGAAGGCCTCGTTGGCGTAACGGTTCCAGCGCGGGCCCATGCGTGAGTAAAGCCCGCGCCATGCTTCGTGATTCGAACGTGAATACAACTCGTAGGGCTGATAAATGAAGAGCTGCTCGTGATGCTTCGCTTCATCAATGAAGGAAGCCTGACCCGTGGTGAGTCCGGCCTCGGTCAAGGTAGAGGTTGCCAAAGGTTCTTCTCCCTGGGCCCATTGTATCGCGAAAGCACCACCCAGGAGTGGTGCTTGTCAAAAGAGAATGTGGAACGAGGGCTAGCGCGGACTCGTGTTCATTTAGCGCTGGCTTGAACAGCCGCGGCTTTTCCGGTTGCTGCCTGGAGACCTTCCACGGCGCGGGGGCTTTTGGGGTATTGTTCCAGCGCGATCTTGAAGTACTTTGCGGCACTGTCCCGATCGCCCATCGATAAAGCCAGCTTTCCAGCAACCTCGGAGACCGGGCGCGGGTAAGCAGGAGGCTCCGTGTAGCGGAGCGCCCGTTCCCATTCCGAGGCGCGATCATAGAGCGCCAGCGCCTGCTTGCCCTTCTTCTGCGCGACAGCCAGGTGACCTTCCAGTTCGGCCTTCGCTACTCTTATGGCTGGGAACGGCTCCTTGGTCTTGGCGGCTACCATCCACTGCTTGATGGCGGCATCCATTTGTTTGGCCTCGTCCTTGGCAAGAGTTGCATTGCCGGTCTCGGCGTAGGCGACAGCCCGCGCCCAGTGATACCAAGCCATCTCGCGCGGTGCTGAGTACGGCGGCAGTTTCGAGCTATCGAGGATGTCGTCCCACTTTTCGAAATAGATCATCGTGGTCATCAGCGCGAACCAGCCTTGACGATCAGCCGCGAACCAATCGTCCACCTCACCCTTTTGCCGGGGTGTCTCCGGAATGGCCAGCAGTTCCTGGGCGAGGGCGACCGCTTTTTCATACTGGCCAAGGACGGCGAGCGTGACGATTTCAAAATGCAGATTGTGGCCGTGGTGCCCCGTGCCGTAGAGCGCGTCTTCGTCCATGTACGCGCGTTCCTTGACGGCAGCGGCAGCGAAGGCAGTCTCGGCGTCCGCCCAGCGACCGGTCTGGGCGTAGATGTGACCCGGCATATGGAGAGCATGCGGAATGTCGGGAACCAGCCGCGGATACTTCTCACAGCTTGGCCATGCCTCGCTGGCGAAGGTTGCGCCCTCCCAGCCGTGAATCACATAGTGGTTAACGCCCGGATGCTCGGGAGCAGTTTTCAAAAGCCCGCGTAAAATCTCAACGGCTTCTGCGCTGCCCGCGCGGGGCGTTTTGTCGGGCGTGTTGTAGCCGCTCATAATGGCTAGCGCCAGGTAGCTTTTGGCTTCGACTTCATTGGGGTACTTGCCGACAATCTTCCGCAGGCCGGCCACGTAGTCGGCGTTCGGCGTTTGTGAGCCCAGACCACGCCGCGCGGCAACCGAGCGGATGTACATCAATTCCAGGTTAGTGGCCTTGCCCGAGGCGCCGCTCAAGTCGAGGGCACGCTGCGCAGCGTCCGCAGCTCGCTTCGCACCGGGCTTCAAGTCTTCCGGCTTCTTCGGGATGTCCTTGGCCGGGTCTGTTGGCGCCCCGTTCACAAACTCTAGTTGAAATCCGGGCCGGTAGTCTCCGGCGGCAACCATGGAAACGCCCCACCACGGCATGGGTGCCGTGGGATCCAGCGCCGCCGCTTGCAGGAAGCTTCGCTCCGCTTCCCGCGCCCAAAAGGAGTGCATCTGCGCAACGCCTTGGTCAAAGAACTTCTGAGCCTCGGGGTTCGTCGTAGTGATGGGAAAGTGGACAGTTCCCTGCCCTTCGAGAAGCTTCGCGGGCAGCGCCGGCGGCGCATCGCCAGGCTCCGGTGCGCACTGATCCTTGACGCCGGTGGCGGCCGGCTTTGCCTGCTGGGCTTTCGCGCCCAACATTCCGGCGCAAACTATCACAACAAGGCAAGCAAGTTTCTTTCCTGTCGGCACTCAAGCCTCCTGATTGGTAGTTCTAAGCGCGGGCCGCGCCTTCTCCAAGGGCATAACTCGAATCGCTTAGGGAGATGGCGACGACGAGTCATTCGACAATTGCAACGTCACCAAATCCGCGAGCTGTCGCACCGGGTATCCCGTTCCATCAACCCTGGCGGCTAATTTCCCATCCTGTGTAATGATACCAACACTTGAGGAGTGCGCGAGGGCGCCCTCTTCGGCCCAATAGCGAATGCCGAAATCCTCGGCGACGCGCCGGATTTCGTCCGGCTGGCCGGTCGCAAAACGCCACGTTCGAGTGTCGGCCGCCCAGCGCCTGGCGTATGCTTCGAGCACAGGGGGCTTATCCCACTTCGGGTCGAGTGTAATCGAAATCAAATCGATCTTGCCGCCAAAGCGCCTCTGTAGATAAGCGAAATTTGCCGAGAGCCGGGGACATGCCTCGGGCATGGGACAGCGGGTGTAGATGAAGTCAATCAAGACCACCCGCCCGCGCAGGCTGCCGAGCCGCAGCGTACTTCCGTCCTGCGCAACGAGTGAGAAGTCCGGCACGGTCTCGCCGGTCTGCAACGCTTGGGTCGAAGGCTTCGGTACAAAGCTGTTACCGGGCAGCGGCGGAGCCTGAACCACTCGAATATTCCGAACGCGGATTTGCTTCTTGTCCACCACCACATCGAACGTCACACGGGCGCCCGGCTGGATGTCTTGTAGCTTTTCCTTTGGGTCAGCGTTAAAGGACATCTCCATGGCGGGCATAAAACCAGGAATGTCGCGATGCGAGATGGTAATCGAGTGCCGCGGGGCTTCGACCTTGATGACCAGGCCTTCGGCATGAAAGGTCTTCGCCCACACGGGGGCCGGGATGAAAAGAAAACCGAGCGCAATCGCCATCAACTGGTTCGCAGTGGCAATGGGTCGGGCGCGTCTCATCGTTTCGCCACCAGTGACAGACGGAACGCAGGGCGATGGGTTTCAACCTGGCAGGTCCGGATGCCCGCCTCGCTCGCCAGACGGCGCAGTTCCTCTGCCGTGAACGCCGCCCGCACTGAGACCGGTCCGTCGTGTACGGTGATCGGATGCCAGCGCAAGAACGGCTGCGTCGCCGGCAGAAACCAGTAGGAGAGAATATGCCGTTCCAGGTCGGATATCAGCAGCGCCCGGCGTGATAGGCGATAAAACCCTCGAAGCAACTCGATCACTAGGGTATCCGTGAAGTGATGCAAGAACAGGGACGCAAACACAAAATCGAAGGCGCCATCGCGAAAGGGTAAACGGAACGCGTCGCCTAATAGTTTCGGGCTTGGCGCGCCGGCGAGGTTGACATGGTTTAGATCGAGGCTGAAGATCTTCGCCCCTGGATAACTCGCGGTGATCAGCCGTGCTGTATCGCCTGAAGCCGATCCGATGTCGAGCACGGAGAACCGCTCGGTGGGCTCGACGACACCGGCAAGCATCTTGCGAATGATGCCGTGGCCGCCAAATCGTGCGTTCAGGCGAATGATGTCCACCAGGTTTCCACGAGCGTCTTCGGGTGAGGCGTGGTCCAGCAGTTCAGGTTCGATCAGTCGCCCGCGCATCAAGAGCATTGACACTAGAGTACTGTGAGCGCAACGCGAGGGCGAGTAAAATGACCGGTCAATTTTGCTCGAGGTGTTGTTTGGCGAGCTGCAGGTTCTCGATGAGACCCGCTTGCGACCGGCCCGGCACGATGCGACGGAGGATGGCCTCCGTGAAACCGGTCATTCCGTCAACGAATGAGCGCTGATAGGTTACAAAGTAAAACGCAGGCTGGCCGGTTGGAGCTGTCACGGGGTATGAGTACTTAAATTAAACTCGATTGCGGCGCGGAAGTAATGCGTCGCAAATAACATCTTCGAAGCGATGATGTAGTGCAAGCCGCCGGGCTGCGCTAGTTTTTGAATAATGACGTGCGAAGCGCGGACAACCGGCTTCAATCCGAAAGCGGCTCCTGCCAGTAGAAGAACTCCTCAGCCTCAGGCGGCTTGCAATCGGGATACTCCTGCAGATAACGAATCAGGCTTGGGTCTTTGGCTTTCACGACCGTGGCGTCACCGATCAACTGCTTGAGCCCGGCTGCCACGGGAAACGGGCTGGGGGTGTCGTAGTAGACAGCCAGGGCGCGGTCGCCGGTGCGTCGGTATTGGTTCAAATACTGGATCCACGGCTTGCGGACGCGAAGATCGGCTTGGTGCTGTGCATCAGGGGCCGACCAATCGACATTGGTTTTCAGATCCTGCATGACGCCGGCGGATGGCTTGTAAGCGCCGTTTCCGGGCACGCAGACCAGCAGATCCTTCGGGTTCAGATCAGAGACATGAAACCCGTCGAGATCCGACTCTCTGGGAGGGTCGCTTAACTTTCCTGTGCGCCGCACTTCCTTGGCGGCCTCGAAGTGCGCAATGTCGTTGTAAGCTCGAATGAATTCCTCCGGCCGCCGTTTAATAAGGACCGCGCCGATGAGTTGCAGATCACCGGGTGAATCGCCAGTGAGGAGCTTTGCCACCGGTTCTCCCTGCTCCATTTTCCTTAGCTGGCTGACCTTTGCGTAGATGGGCCGGATTCCACGGTTTAGAGTTTGACCCAGAAGCATTGGCTAACAGCACTTGCCGTTCTGATACTTACGAGCCAGCCGGGCATCAGAGAAAGTCTTCCACTCTTCTCGGGAGTGAACCCGCTGATGCCATGCTAAGTGCCGCTCATAGGCACTCTCGTCCGACAGTTCCCGGGCCAAGGCGCGCAAACAACGGAGCAGCTTTTTGAGTGCGCTCATAGTCTGCTCGCCTCCAGTTGCGATACAACGAACGGCGTTTCCGATGACTTCGCTTGCCGTGTCCCCCGGAGCAGCCCGTACCAGACACGAACGGAGTCGAACACAATGAGCGAAACCAATACCAGGAAAAGGGCGCCCACCGCCGCGTCGAGACGCTCGTTGAAAATGCGCGTCTGCGTTTCGGCCAGTTTCCCGGCCGTGATCGTTCCGTTCGCGATCGCGGTCTCGAGCGCTTGTGCCTGTGCCAGGAAGCCAAGCCGCGGAATCGGCGAAAAGATCTTCTGATAACCCGCCGTGTAATTCACGATCAGGAGCCAAACCAGAGGTACACCCGTCACCCAGACATACTTCAGGCCGTGCATCTTCAGCAGAATTGTCGTGGCGACGCATAACGCAATCGCAGCCAGCAGTTGATTCGCGATTCCGAACAACGACCACAGCGAGTTGATGCCGCCTAACGGATCCAGCACGCCGTGATAGAGAAAGTATCCCCATCCGCCCACCACGGCGGCACTGGTGAGATATACACCCGGCTTCCAGCCAATACGCCCCAACGGCGCATACACGTGGCCCAGCAGGTCCTGCAGCATGAATCGCCCGACGCGCGTTCCGGCATCCACAATCGTCAGGATAAAAAGCGCTTCGAACATGATCGCGAAGTGGTACCAGAAGCCGAGAATGGCATCGCCGCCGCCGGTCTTCGCAAAGATCGCAGCCATCCCCAGGGCTAATGATGGGGCGCCTCCGGTTCGCCCGAATAATGTCGCTTCGCCCACTCGGTGTGCCAGGTGCGCCATTTCATCGGCCGTTACCGGGAAGCCCCAGCCCGATATCGTTGCCGCTGCGGCCGCCGGTGTGGCACCGACAATGCCGGCCGGCGAGTTCACCGCGAAGTAAACGCCCGGCGCCAGCGAAGCAGCGGCTACCAAGGCCATAATCGCGACAAAGCCCTCCAGCAGCATCGACCCATATCCAATCGGCCATGCATGCCATTCCTTGGCGATCATCTTGGGCGTTGTTCCGGAAGAAATCAGCGAATGGAACCCGGAGATGGCGCCACAAGCGATGGTGATAAAGCAAAACGGAAAAACCTTCCCGGCAAAGATGGGGCCCGTGCCATCCACAAACTGCGTGAGCGGCGGCAATGCCAGCTGCGGACGGACCGCCAGGATGCCCAACGCCAGCAGAAACACCACGCCCAGCTTCACAAACGTGCTGAGGTAGTCGCGCGGGGCCAACAGCAGCCATACCGGCAGTACGCTGGCCAAGAATCCGTACACGACGATGATCAGCGCGATCGCTACGCCACTCAGCGTGAATGCGGCCGCCCAGGAAGGCGATTGCGAGACCCACTGCCCGCCGAAGATGGCGAGCATCACAAGTACAAAGCCGATGAGCGAACACTCCAGCACTTTTCCCGGCCGCAGGAAACGCAGGTACAGCCCCATGAACAGCGCCACCGGCATGGTCGCGGCAATCGTGAACGTGCCCCACGGACTTCCCTTTAACGCGTTCACAACCACCAAGCCCACCACCGACAGCAAAATCACCATGATCAGCAGCACCGTGATGAGCGCGACAAAACCGCCCACTTTCCCGATCTCTTCCCGCGCCATCTGGCCTAGCGTTCGGCCATTGCGCCGCATGGAACAGAACAAAATGATGAAGTCCTGCACCGCGCCGGCGAGCACCGACCCGATCAAAATCCATAGCAGTCCCGGCAGATAGCCAAACTGCGCGGCAAGCGTCGGCCCCACCAGCGGACCCGGCCCGGCAATCGCCGCGAAGTGATGGCCGAAGAGAATCCACTTGTTGGTTGGTTCGTAGTCGTGGCCATCATGCAGGCGTTCGGCGGGAGTCGCGCGGCGGTCGTCCAGCGCCATCACTCTGGCGGCGATGAACTTGGCGTAGAAGCGGTAGCCCAGGATGAACACACTGGCCGCCGCCAGCAGTATCCAGATGCTGTTTACCGATTCCCCTCGTTGCTCGGAGATCACGCCCAGACAAGCCGCGGCGATTACCGAAAGCACGGCTCCCAGCAGGACGTTCAGACGTCGTGGCATTTCATAAAAGTATAGTGGGGCAGGTTGTTAGCCTGCGGCGGGTTGTTTAACCCGCCTCCCCAAACCATCACAGCCTGGAACCTAGTCTCAGAACTCCTATAGTAGGGTGACGTGCTTTTGAAAAGCTCACATTGGCGGAGAGTTGAGCGAATACCGACTGTTAAATACTTATTGCTAAGTTCCATCCAGCCGGCTATACCTGTTCATGTCTGCTTCCGCTCCCGGCCTCTTCGATTTCACTCCGCAGTTCCCGCGTCTTGTGGTTGCGGATGCTGACGATCAACGCAGCATCTTTCTCAACGGGCCCCTCGCCGGTCGCCCGTGTGGCGACCAGGGGACCGAGCGCGTACTGGTCAATCCTCGCCTTCCGACTCCTCGACGTTAACCAGACCACCCATCTACCGATCCCCTACTATAGGAGTTCTGAGTCTAGCTACACAGCCTTTAAACCTCAGAACCTCGGCAATCCACTCAGCACACCTCGGGAATCCGTACCGCCGCTCAGTTTCACCGTTGCCACCACATGCCAGTTGCTGTTCATCGCGCCAACGTAGTGGGGCAATTCACCGGGCTCCGCCATGAGGATCACCGTAGTGTGCTGGCGCGGATACGTCAGCGCGTGAAACGTCAGAGAAGTGCTGTCGGTATACCAGCGGTCCGACGCCGGGCTTCCCCACCGGGCTACGATCGAGCGATAATCATCGCTCTCGGCGAATCCAATCGCCGCAGTCGGCGTCCCCACCACGGCTTGCCGTGGCCGGAAGATCCACTCTCTAAGTACGCCTGCCGCCAGCAGCGACACTACCACCGCCCCCACGCCGGCCACTAACAGGATTCGGCTCGCGCGCGAATCGGAAGGATTCTCCAGCCGGATACCCACCACGGCCGCCGGCCGTAACGGGGCAGTAGACTGATGCCAAGGTCGAGGATTCTCGTTGACAGCCTGTGGCATTTCGATGACCCGACGCACCCGAGGCCAAACCGCTCCCTCGCGGTACTCCAGTTCTTTCGTGAGGCCGACAATCAGGATCGGGTCATCGATTTCTGAAACGGTGCCCAGGTAGTGCCGCGGAATCCAGATTTCCAGTTCCGTTCGGGTGTTGATAACATTCACTTCGGTCCGCGTCGCGCCTCGCAGTTGCCACTCGTTGGGCTCGGCGTTGGCAATCGGTGGATAAAACGCAAACCGGCGGCGGCCCACTTCTTCCAACAACGGCGGCATCAGCGGCGCTGACATTTGGACTTAGTGTAACCTCAGCCGATTAAGAGCATCATCGGAATGCCTTCCCTGCACAAGGCTTAGGGAGCTTCCCCGGTTTCTCCCGGCCCCCCTGTTACAATCCTGATTTAAAATCCCGGGTTTGGGGCCGGAGAATGCCATGTGGTTGCGGTCGTTCGGGTTCGCTCTCGTGATTGGCTCTCTCGTCGCATCGGCCGCCGACAGCACGAAGGACTGGCAGGTGTCCCCACCTTCAGCCGAGGGGTTAAGCCCGGACGCACTGGCGCGGCTGGACGCTCATGTCCAGACCGAGCTGCTGCATCTTAGGAGTCCGCTCATCCCGAGGCACGGTCGTCTGGTGTTCGAGAAATACCAGGGAGACGCTACGCGCGATGACCTCCACAACATGCAGTCCATCACCAAGAGCGTCTCATCCGCGTTGGTTGGGATCGCACTTAAGAGGGCCTGATCAAGTCGCTGGACAATCGCGTCGTGGACTACTTCCAGGAATATCGGGATGACATTACCGACCCGCGAATGCGAGACGTAACGATCAGGAACCTTCTCGCGATGTCGTCCGGAATTGACGAAACGCGGTTGAGCTTCGACAAGGACCTCGCCAATCCTGTAGCGGAGACTCTGAGCCAGAGACTCTTGTTTGCTCCGGGCCAGGCTTTCAAGTACAGCAGCGCGGCCGCTCACCTGCTGGGGGGGAGTGCTTAGAAAGGCGGCCGGCAAATCCGTACTCGAGTTTGCAGAATCCGAACTCTTCGAACCGCTGGGCATGGGACATCTCGACTGGTATGCCGACAAAACCGGATTGCAGTCCGGAGGCATGAGCGGATTGTTTCGTTCGCGCGACTTATTGAAACTTGGCGAACTTTACCTACGGCACGGCATTTGGAAGGGCATCGAAGTCGTCCCGTCCGCCTATGTGGCGGAGTCCGTGAAGCCGCAAAACCGAGGGGAGTTCTATGGCGAGCAAGTTGTCTATGGTTACGGGTGGTGGATCACCAGGGTTGCCGGTCATGACGCCTTCTACGCGCGGGGCTATGGCGGGCAGTACCTCATGGTGATCCCGCAAGCCGGCCTTATTGTTCTCTGCACGTCGGACTGGCAACAACCGGAATACCCGAGCACTTCGCCCTGGTGGAGAAGTATATTCTGCCCTCAATTGCCACGATGTAGGAAATGTCAGAATTCGGGTGGAAAATCCGGCCCTAAGTTAGCGCTCGTGATGGGTTCTTCCCCGCTCCTCACAACCGCCCCATCGCTTCCAAACGCCGTTCGATCGCACTGCCGTCTAGCTCGATCGGCATAGATAGCTGATCCACGTTTTCGCGCTCATCGAAAGCTTCGAACAAACTCAATTTCGCGATGGCGTAGAGTTCCGTCGACGACAGCGTCCGCTGGTGACTCTCGCTCCAGGCCGCAAACACCACCTCTGCCAACAATACCGAAACCGGGAAATACGTTCTTCGATCGCGCGTCACGGAGAAGACGTACTCCGTGGCCGGTCCGCCACTCCCCGCTTGTCCGCTTCGGTGGCCGCGGTAAACGTATTGGAAGACATACCCGGTCGCAGCCGAGTAAGTCTTCAATCGCGGCCTTACCGGCGCCCCGCGCAGCGGCGTTTGCTGCTCCGCGGGCTCTTGCTTGCGCAACCAGTTCCACACCATTCCAGCGTACGCTGACGGGATACCCTGTAGAAGATGCCTTTGCCGGCCAGTCCGAAAGCCTCCCGCCGGAAACTCACTCCCATTGACCTGGAACTCTTCCGCCACGCATTGCTGTCGATCGCCGACGAAATGGGCATCGTCCTCCGTCGAACTTCGTTTTCGTCGAATATCAAGGAGCGGCGCGATTACTCCTGCGCCGTCTATGACCGCGATGGCCAGACGCTGGCGATGGGCGATCACATGCCCGTGCACCTCGGCGCCATGCCGATGTCCGTGCGCTACGCGCTCGAAGATTTCCAGTTGAGTCCTGGCGACGTCGTCATCCTCAACGATCCCTTTCGCGGCGGCACGCATCTCCCGGACATCACAGCGGTGCGGGGCGTCTTCTGCTCGGGTCGCGAACAAGCCGATTTCTACGTTGCAAACCGCGCTCATCACGCCGACATCGGTGGCATGACGCCCGGCTCCATGGGGCTCGCCCGCGAAATCTACCAGGAGGGGCTCCGAATTCCACCCATCCGGCTGGTGATCGGCGGCGAAACGGACGAGGCACTACTCCGCCTCATCACTGCGAATGTCAGAACCCCGGACGAACGGCGCGGCGACCTCGTCGCTCAGCTCATGTCACTCGACCGCGGCGAGCGCCGGTTGCAGGCCTTGTTTCAAACCTGGGGCAGCGCCGCAGTCGCCCGGCTTGGCCCTGCCCTGCTCGATTACACCGAACAGCGCATGCGCGCCGTCATCGGCGCCATTCCGGACGGCGTCTACACCTTCGAAGACTTTATGGACAACGACGGCCTCACCGGCCAGCCGCTGCGCATCGCCGTCGCCATCTCGATCAAAGGCACCCGCGCCAGGATTGATTTTGCCGGCTCGTCGCCGCAAGCCGCAGGCCCCGTGAATGCGAATCTTTCCGTCGCCACCGCGGCCGTTGCCTATGTCTTCCGTTGCCTCATTCCCGACGACGTACCCTTCACGGCCGGCCTTTTTCGCCCCTTGGAGATCGTCGCGCCCGCCCGTAGCATCGTTAACGCCGGTCCGCCCGCCGCCATGGCCGCCGGCAACGTGGAAACATCGCAGCGCATCACCGACGTTCTTCTCGGCGCCCTCTCACAAGCTCTGCCCAAGGCGATCCCAGCGGCGAGTTCCGGCACCATGAACAACTTCACGTTCGGCGGTTGGGATCCGGTCAGGAACCAGGCGTTCGCATACTACGAAACCATCGCCGGCGGGATGGGCGCTTCCGCCGTCGCCGACGGCTTGAGCGCCACCCACACTCACATGACCAATAGCTGGAACACGCCTATTGAGGCCTTTGAGCGGCTCTACCCGGTCCTCATCGCCGGCTACCGCATTCGCAAGGCATCCGGTGGTCAGGGCCGGCACCGGGGCGGCGACGGGATTGTGCGCGAATACGAGTTTCTGACAACCACTGACGCCACCCTACTCTCGGATCGCCGCGAACACGCGCCCTACGGCTTACACAGCGGAGAAGGTGGGGCGCCTGGCCGGGCTGTCCACATCCGCAACCGTCGCGAAACGCCTGTAGCAGCCAAATCGCGCGTTGCCGTCGAACCCGGCGACCGGATCCGGATTGAGACACCCGGCGGTGGTGGTTTCGGTTTTTCCTTGCCTGCGAAGGCGTTATAAGGCAGGACATGGCCCGAGCCTCAACGCTACAATGGGTGAACTATCCTGGGATGCTCCTGAGTGAATACTGTCTCTAGCCCAAGCCTTGTCATCGATGAGCGCGCCGCCGCGAGGCGTTCGTTCTGGCTCGTTTTCCTGTGCACACTCATCGGCGCGGGGGCCCAAATGCTCATCAAGAAGGGCGCCGGAGCGCTGCAGTTACACGTCACCCTGCCCGACGTGGTGCACGATCCAACTTTAGTCGTTCGCTACGGCTTCGGCATCCTCACGAATCCGCTGCTTTTCCTGGGTTATGCAATGTACGGGGTTAACACGCTCTTGATGGCCGCTGCGCTGAAAGGCCGCGAACTGTCGCTGCTGTTTCCCATCATTGCCCTTACGTACGTTTGGGTCTCGATCTTGTCGGTCACAGTGCTGGGGGAACAGATGAACTGGTTTCGCGGCGTCGGAATAGCACTGATCGTCGCCGGTGTCTCCATCCTGGGTTGGCGCGAGACGAAGGTGGAAGGATGAGGTCGACCCCCGTCAGCTCCATCGTCATGGTGCTTTTTTCGTCGTTCATTGGATCGTTCGGTGCCGTATTCCTGAAGGTCGGCGCAGAGCACAAGGGCGCCGGCATCAAGGGTTTGCTCACCAACTACCCGCTCGCATTCGGTATCGCTCTTTACCTGCTGTCCTCCGTGTTCTTCGTAATGGGCGTGGCGCAGGGCGAGCTGACCATTCTTTACCCCATGGTCTCCCTCAGTTACATCTGGACGCTGGTTTGGTCACGGATTTTCTTCAAGGAATGCATCACAATGACCAAGGTAATTGGCCTGGGAGTCATCGTACTCGGCGTCGCCTGCATCAACTTGGGCAAGAACTAACGCCCGCACTACAATAATCGTGACATGCATCAACTTCGTTGGAATGCGATTTTGCAGCAGTGGGTCGTGGTGTCCACCCACCGGCAGGGGCGGCCTCAGATGCCCGACAACTGGTGTCCCTTCTGCCCCGGCTCGGGTAGCGTCCCGGACCATTACGACGTGTTCCTCTATCCGAACGACTTCCCGGCATTCTCCTTCGACGGGCCCCCGTTCGAGGCCTACACGCCGGATCGTGGCCTCTTCGCCACTTCCGGAGCACGCGGCGCCTGCGACGTAGTCTTGTACTCGCCCGACCACAACCTGGCGCCTTCAAAGCTCTCGGTCGAAAGCTGGAACAAGATCGTTCATCTCTGGGCCGCCCGCACAGCCGAGCTTGCTGCAATGCCCGACGTCGCCTCCGTGGAGATCTTCGAGAATTGCGGCGAAGCGATTGGTGTCACCATGCCGCATCCGCACGGCCAGATCTATGCCATGCCGTTTATTCCGCCAATCATGCAGACGGAAGTGGCATCATCGCAGAACTATGCCGGGCTTCACGGCGGAGCTTGCGTCTTCTGCGATGTCCTCGAAGGAGAGCTTGATCGTAAAGAGGGAATTGTCTTCTCGAACCAGTCCTTCGTTGTCTTCGTTCCATTTGCTGCACGCTTTCCTTCCGAACTCGCCATCTTCCCGCGCCGCCACGTGCGGTCCTTGATCGATTTGACCGAAGCCGAGCAAGCCGACCTCGCCGAGGCACTTAGCGTCTCACGCCGCAAGCTGGATAACTTGTATCGCTTCCTGATGCCTTTGATGATGGCCGTCAAGCAGGCGCCTCTTAAGCAAACCGACCCTCCCTATCATTTCCACGTTCAGCTGCTCCCCATCCAACGGAGTGCCACCAAGCTCAAGTACCTCGCCAGCATCGAAACCGGATTTGGTACCTTTCTGGCCGACACGCGCCCGGAAGAAAAAGCTGCGGATCTCCGCAACGCGGATCCAATGACGACCTAGGAACCACCCGAGAACACGTAACCCTCAAAAGCGATGCGTCACAATGGAAGTTAATCCTGTTTCAAGCGGAGAAGCCAGTGCGATACCCCGAACAACTCATTGCCATCATGCGTGAAGACCTGACCCAATACGGAGTCAAGGAAACCCGGACCCCGGAAGAGGTCGATCGGACTCTGGCCCCGAATAGCGGCTCGGTCTTGATGGTCATTAACTCCGTGTGCGGCTGTGCGGCCGGCAAGGCGAGACCTGCCGTCGGCATGGCGCTCCAGCACTCGACTCGTCCCGATGTGGCGGCAACCGTCTTCGCAGGCGGCGATGTGGATGCCGTGGCCCGCGTTCGCGAAAAGCTGGCGCCCATCGCGCCCTCCTCGCCCTCCATGGCACTGTTCCGGGACGGCAAGCCGGTTTTCATGCTCCACCGCCACGATATTGAGACCCGTCAGGCGCCCGAGATCGCAAGACTCTTGACCGAAGCGTTCGATCAGTACTGCGTCAAGCAGAATCAAGCCTGAACCGCCCAGACTAGTCACAGCCGTCGCATTTCATCCCCTCTCGGGGCATTCTGATATATTCAGCTTGCCGTACCAAGTCCACGATGATTAAATGAGGCGTTATGACGATTAAACAGTTTGTTCGCTCGTGCGCTCTGCCAGTTGCTCTCCTCCCTCTATTGAGCTGTGCAGGCTCTCAACACGCGGGAGACGAAAAGTATTACTTCGTCGCCTCCAACGTCAAGCTTCCGTACTGGGAAACCGCCAAGAATGGCTTTATGCGCGGAATATCATCAATGAAGGTGAAAGGCGAATTTGTCGGGCCTGATACCTACGATCCCGCCGAACAGCAGAAGCAGTTTCAGCAGATCGTGAAGGCGAAACCAGCGGGCATCCTGCTCTCAGCAGCCGACGCCTCACTGCTCAAAGGCGACATCGACGCCGCGATTGCCGCCGGCATTCCAGTGGTCACGGTGGATTCAGATTCGCCCGGCAGCAAACGCCTCTTCTTCGTGGGCACCAACAACTACGAAGCGGGCCGCATGGGTGGCCGGCGTCTGGCCGAAATCTTGAAGGGCAAGGGCAACGTTGTCGTCTACACCATGCCTGGCCAAGCCAACCTCGAAGAGCGGCTGAAGGGCTATAAAGATGCGCTCTCGGATAACCCCGGCATCAAGATCGTCGATGTGATCGACTTCAAGGGCGACCCTCGGGTGGCTTTCGATAAAACCCAGGAGGTGCTCGGCAACAAGAAGCAGCAAGTCGATGCCTTCGTCTGCCTGGAAGCTTCGGCCGGCCAGGAAGTAGCGGAAGTCATCAACCGCGCCAAGGCCACAGACAAAACCATCATGGCTTTCGACACCAACGATGATACTCTGAAGTGGATCCAGCAGGGCCTCATTGCCGCGACCATCGCGCAGAAGCCGTGGACCATGTCCTACGTCGGGTTACAGATGCTGGACGAAGTCCACCACAACCCGCCTAAGACTCTGGATGGCAACTTCGGCCAAGACCCGTTCTCGGTACTGCCCGGCTTCGTGGATACCGGCGCCACGCTCATTGACAAGGGCAACGTCGCCTCGTTCCTCCAGGCCCGCGAATCCAGCAAGGCCCAGTAAGCACGCGAATCTAAAAACGTTGGCGGTGCGAGTCGCCCTTTATGAGCCTTCCGTCGGTTCAACCAGGAGTTCTACGTTGACGACATAGAGTGCAGGCTTCCCGTGCCGGTCGCTAGCAAAATACACCCGCCGGCTGTTGGGTGAGAACACTGGCCGCACCATGTCCGGCTGGCTGGAATGGTGCTCGCAGAGCGTCATTTCCCGCCGCACGCTCCGCAGCATCAGTACCACGTTCGGCTGCGCCTTGCTCCGGCTTGCCCCGATGAACACAGTGCCGTCCGCGTTGGGCGCAAATGAGATGAACTGGCTGGTCGGCGCGACGGTTCCCTCATCCCGACCATCGAGCGATACCTCCCGCAGCAGTGTCATCGTGCCTCGATCGCCCTGCATCTGGCGCAGGAATAATAGCGACTCGCTGTCCAGGTTCCAGAACGGGCAGGAAACCGCTCCTTGCGCCATCAGAACGGGGCTGCCACCCTCGGCAGCAACCCGCCACAGCGTCGTTCCCGGTGTGCCGCCGTCGCGGGCGAAACAAACGTTGTTGCCGGCCGGGCTCACGATTCCGCGCGTCGACACGTTGTCCGCCAGAACCGTTCCGCGGTCGCCACTCAACCGCTCCAGTTTCCCGCCTCGTAGCACCACCATAGTGCTCCCGCTGCCGTTCATGTGGAAGTCCGAAACGTCCTCGGCCAGCGTGCGCGCCTTCAAATTGCCAAGACTCACCTGCTGCAAGGCTTCGCCATCCACGAAGAACGCATTGCGCTCTTCCAGATCCATCGCCAGTGTGTCGGGACGAAACGCTTTGGTGTCGGCCAATTGCCTTGCGGCCGCTGTCTTCAGGTCGAGATGGTAGGGACACAGGGCGCCCCCGCGGTCGCTTCCATACAGCAAGAAACGCGATTTCGAGGAAACGTGGTGGTTCTGGGGTGGTGGGTTGATGCTGGTGTAGGTCGGATTCGTCAGCCGGATAACCAGGTTCTCGGTAACCGGGTCGACCATGGCGACAAACTCGCCTAAAGTGGGCGGCAGTTTGTTCCGGCCTTTGCCTGCTGGTGCCTGATACTGCTTAGTTTGGAATGCGAACGCGGTGGAACTGAACGGCAAGGCGCAAAGCAGATCTCGTCGCGTCATCAAACTCCATTGTCACAAGGCCCGAAGGAGGTCGCGCAAATCGACAGCCGGGTGTTAGAAACCCAGGTCGCTGTGCGCGGGCTGCGTCGGCATCGTGATCGCCGACTTCGCCAGGTATTTGTACGGATTCACCGGCGTTCCGCCCAGCCGTACTTCGTAGTGCAAGTGAGGCGACGTAACTCGTCCGGTACCGCCCGACAAAGCCACAACCTGTCCTCTACGGACTTCTTGCCCCGGCACGACGCTGAACTTCGAGAGGTGCGCATACCACGTCTGAACCCCGTTGCCGTGGTCCACGATCAATAGCCGGCCATACCGGTCGCCCCACTCCGTGCGGGACACGACGCCGTCCGCTGTCACGTGCACAGGAGTACCGGAAGAGGCTTGCAGATCGACGCCTGTGTGGAAGGTGCCATCGCCGGAGAATGGATCGGAGCGGCTGCCAAAACTACTACGAAGCACCCCGTTGACCGGCCATAAGCTCGGCTGCGTATTCACCTGCCAACTCTTTGGGTACTGGTGGAATATGTGGGAATAGGAAGCAGACTTCAGGAAGTTGAATTCCTCAATGCTCTCTTGCACGGAAGGGTTCAATGGATTGGCCGCTACCAGTGCCGCTGCGGTGGAGTTCGCCTGATTGAAGCCGTACGCGATGGAGACTTCACTGGCCAGGGATTGCAGCGTTGCCACCTGCTCGGTCCGTTGCTTCGAAACCCGTTGCAACTCCTGATAGCGACCCCGCAGCTGTTCAAAGTCTGTCCGCAGAGCATTGTAATTGGCAACTTTCCAGCTCATCCGCAGGTAGCTGGAAAACGCAATGAAGATCACAAAAGCCAGCAGCGCTATGCTGCCCGCCAAATAGTAAAGCGCCCGTTGGGAAAACTGAACTCGCTTTACGCGCCCGTGAATAGAGTGTGCAAAATCAACTACAAAATACTGCTGATTCATCAGCGTCCTCTCCGGAGCGTCACCAGCGTTTCCCCCTGCCGGTTTATTGACTTCTCCGGGGCGTTTATTAACGAAGGTTCAGCATACCTCCCGAAATTCATAGTGTCAAGGAAGTAACTGTATTTCTGAATACTCAAACGCCCTCAAATCGGTAAAATTTACATGCACCGAAGTGCCGAGAGACTCTCCATAGAGTATAGTCCATTCGCCCAATGAGTTCTGCTCAGGTGCCGCACGTTACAATTCCGCTTACATGCCTTCCATCCCAATCAGCGAAGCAGTAGTCATCGGGACCGGCATGATGGGTCCCGGAATCGGCTTGGTCCTGGCGCTCGGGGGAATCTCGACAACGCTGGTTAGCCGCACCGCTGAAGGCGCAGCTCGCGGCCTGGCGAGCGTCGCACGCCCAAGCCGGCGTTCTTCTCAGAAATCGACTCGCAGAGGCGGAGACTGTGAACGACGCGGTTGAACGTCTCTCCGCTTCCAGTTCGCTGGAACAAGCAGTCACCAGCGCAGGCCTCGTCATCGAGTCAGGTCCCGAGGACCTATCGTACAAGCAGTCGCTCTTCGAGCTGCTTGATCGCATCAGCCCGCAATCCGCGATCCTGGCCTCCAACACATCCAGTCTGAGCATTACGCAAATCGCCGTTCGCTGCCAATACCGGAACCGCATCATGACGGCTCACTTCTGGAACCCGCCGCTGCTGGTCCCTCTGGTAGAGATCGTCTGCGGAGACGACACCGACCCGGCGATCGCAGACGACTTCGTGCGCTCCTGGCCGCGTGCGGGAAGGTCCCCGTCATGGTGCAGGAAGGACCGACCCGGCCAACTGGGCAATCGCCTGCAAGTGGCCATGATCCGGGAAGCCGCGCATATGATCGCGGAAGGCATCGCCACCGCCGAAGACATTGACCTGGCGATTCAAAACGGCTTGGGCCTGCGTTTCCCCGCTTATGGATTACTGACGCACCAGGACAACGTGGGCCTCGACCTCACGCTGGCAGTAAATGCCTATGTGAGCCCGGACCTGTACCGCTCACCCGATCCGCCGCCCTATCTCCGTGAGTTGGTCGCGCGCGGAGACCTCGGCGCAAAGACCGGCAAGGGATTCTTCGACTGGACTGAACGCAGCGCAGATGACGCGAAGGCCCGCCGCGACCAGTTCCTCATCGACTTCCTGCGCGCCCAGCGAAACCCCTAGCCTGTGGTGTTGAAGCAGCTCTAGCCTTGGGCTAGCCCCAATACTCTTCACTTAACGATCCTAATGGCTGCGGAGATGTCGCTGAGTGGCGAACGCTTGTAGCCGCGGCGCAGGGGAAAGTTACTCATCTTGCGCTTGACCCCTCGGGGATTGCGACGATTGCGGCTGGAAGCGGCAGACTCGTCGAGGATCTCGTCCAGCACCGCGTTATGGAACTCTTTTCGACCCCGAGGGGGGAATGGCGCCGAAGGCGGCCATCTTGCGGCGGACAACGCGCACGGCGTGGAGGAAGGACAGTCGGTCGGATCCTTATCGACACGCAGCGCCGCTTCGTGCATGAGGCCGCGCACGGCGAAATGTGCCATCAGCAGACCATAGAACTCCTGCCGTACCAGATCCGGCGTTTTACTGCGGAGCACGATTGCGCGCCCCGCAGATGAGTCTTGATTGAGTTCGTCGAACGCGGTTTGTCGGGTAAGGGACTGGCGCGGTGCTGAGTTGCCTCGCCCGTTTCCAACCCCTCCCCATAAGAACTGCTCGTGAGGTTTTCCCTCAAGCAGCTCACCCAGTGAATTTCGTCAAAAGGGTTATGAGTCCTGGTGTCTAACAGCCACTTTCACGTCCCCACTCCCGAGGCCGGGGAGGGGCTGAATCTTCCAGTCCCAATAGAGCCCCAACACATCGTAGAGGTATTCGTTACTCCATCGCCGCCAGCCCACGCTCGACTTTCGCCGCCGTTTCCGCCTGGTCAACAGGGTGCGGATCTTCAGCTCCACGTAGTCGCGAACCTCGCTAAAGGCCCGACTCGAGTTTCCAACCCTGAAGTAGTTGACCCATCCGGCCAGCGTGGCATTGATTTGCTTCACCAGTTCCGCCACGGGAGTTGCGCCCCCATGCGCGATGATGTCGCGGATCTTCGCCTTGACCGCCTGGCGAGCCTTCTTCTTCGGAGTCATCAGGATGAAATATCCTGCCCCGCTTCGCTTGCGTACACGCCGCAGATCAAACCCCAGAAACCCGAATGCGTCACCGTTCAGCGTATTCACCAGTTTGGTTTTCTCCGTGTTCAGTTCGACACCGATCAGTGCGAACTGTTCCTGGAGGCGTTGCTGGGCCCGTTCTGCCCAGCCCCGTTTGTGTGATGCCCGCTGACGGTGATAACAACATCGTCGGCGAACCGGTGATAGTTGACTGCCTCGTAATCTCCTTCTGCCGTTTTACGACGAATCGCGTCGAAGATCCAGTCGACCTCGTTCAGATAGATATTGGCTGCAGCGGACTGAACGGTCCCCCTTGCGGGACACCGACCTTTCCGCCAGCTTGAATGATCTGCTTCACGAGGTGCATGACCCGTGGGTCCTGGATCCTCTGGGCGATCTTATCCAGTAGTACCGAATGCCGGATCGTGT
>CAVYTS010000010.1:0-72711 GCA_963771305.1 uncultured Acidobacteriaceae bacterium | reverse complement strand
CGGCCTTGTCCCTAAGGTCCCAGACTCATAGATCAACTGGATGCGCGGCGCATGTGTCAACCGAGCCAGATTGCACGCCGCCAAAGGAAGCCCGATCCCAACAAAGCAGATGTCATCGTTGCCCAGCGCCCGCGCCGCCGTGATCGTCATCATCTCCGCTGGTGTGTACGTCATCGCAGCACATTCTCCCGCATCCATGCTAGAAACGTATGCCGCTCGCGCGCAATCTCATCCCATCCGATGTAGAACGCATTATCCCGCGAGTAGTAGCCATGCGCATACGACGGCCGCGCTCCGTTTTTTTCGCCACGACCGCGCTCAGCGTCCAAGCCGGAAGAATCACCGCGTTTGAACTGCGCGGCCCGAATTCGTCGACCATCACTTCCACGGTCACTATTGCGCGCCGTGCCGCCAGCACTGCTTCTTTTTGTACTCCAATAATCCCTTCTATCAGTACGTTTCCCTCCCGGTCCGCCTTCTGCGCGTGGATGATGGCGACGTCTGGCCGGAACGCCGGCACGCACGCCAGAACCTCACCCGTAAAGGGGCACTTCACAAACCGAATGTCTCGGTTGACGGAAGGAAGGTCGCTGCCCCGATACCCGCGGAAGAACGCGCAGGGCATTCCGGCCGCCCCCGCTTCGTAGGCGTTGGCCATGGCTGCATGACTGTGCTCTACGAGTTCGAGCGGGGCCGGCCACCCGCGCTCCACGGCGTCCCGCAACCGATGAAGGGATCCCACCCCCGGGTTTCCGCCCCAGGAGAAAACCAGTTTGGTCGCCGTGCCCATGCCAATCATCTGGTCGTAGATGAGGTCAGGAGTCATGCGGATGAGGGTCAGATTACGCCTTCCCTGACGGATAATTTCGTGCCCGGCCGCAAAGGGAATGAGATGCGTAAAGCCCTCAAGTGCAACTGAATCGCCGTCCTTTACCAGGCGAGAGATAGCGTCTTGAAGGCCTAGGAACTCCATCGATTGCGCGAATATCGCTCTTAGGTGCGATATTCGCATAGACAGTGGACATCGTCAAGAGTGGAGGGCTGTGCGATAATCGGCCCGTGCCAGATGGTTCAGAATTTCTGGGTAACCCCGACTTCGTGCTCTCGCTTTGTCGGGGGCTGTCCGTCATGAAGAAGTTTGTTGACCATCGGAACGGGCTAACCGTAGGCGATATCGCTTCCAGAACGGGAGATCTCGCGCGCCGCAGTCCGACGACTCCTGATTACCCTCGAACTACTTGGATATGCCACCCGCGACGGCTCAGTCTACCGCCTTGGCAGCCGTGTTCTAAGGCTCGGCTTCTCTTTCCTTTCTTCTCATTCCCTCCCTGCATTGGCAGTTCCGATCCTCGAGGGGATCAGCTCCGCCATCCATGAGTCCAGCTCCTTAAGCGTGCTTGAAGCAGACGAAATTGTCTACCTGGCAAGGTCGGCGACCAATCGGGTCATGTCGGTCAGCCTTGCGGTCAGGAAGCCGTTGCTCCCAGCGTATTGCACATCGATGGGTCGAGTGTTGCTATCTGCTTTGCCCGATTCGGAGCTATCCGTTTATTTAGACCGAGTTGTCTTGCGTGCGCATACGTCCCGGACCATTACCGAGAAGCCAGCGCTCGCTTCTGAAATTCGGAAAGTGCGCGACCAGGGGTACTCGCTTGTGGATGAAGAATTGGAACTGGGGCTGAGGTCGCTCGCGGTACCGGTTGTGACCCGAACTGGGCGCGTAGCCGCTGCCATGAACACGGGCGTCCACGCCTCCCGGGTCAGCATCGACCAGATGCTGGATCGATTTCTCCCGGTATTAAAAGATGGCGCACTCTCGCTGGGGCAGGCACTGGGCTGACCTTGACAAGCTTCGGGCGTTTATCGTACAAGTGAACGATAAGCGCACATGGAATCCGCCTACATCTGCGATGCGCTCCGCACACCGTTCGGCCGATATGGCGGTTCTTTAGCCGGAGTTCGCCCGGACGACTTGGCGGCCGTCACTCTGCGGGCCCTAGTCGCCCGCAATCCCACTCTGGATCCGGCAGCGATCGATGATGTGATCCTCGGCTGCGCAAATCAGGCCGGCGAAGACAACCGCAACGTGGCACGGATGGCGTTACTCCTTGCTGGAATGCCGCACGAGGTTCCCGGCACCACGGTGAACCGTCTTTGTGGATCGAGCATGGAAGCGGTCGCGATAGCGGTGCGCGCACTTAGATCCGGTGAGATCTCGGTGGCGATCGGCGGCGGGGTGGAAAGCATGTCGCGTGCTCCACTGGTCATCTCTAAGCCAGATGCACCGTGGGCCCGCACACAGAGATTAGAAGACACCACGCTAGTATTACTGTGTTATAAATTACTGAGCCGATTGAGGATGATGGCAAAGCCCGGGTATCGTGTAGGAGATGGGTGTCATCCAAGCGAAGATTCAGACGGTCGAGGATATTTATCGCGTGGTCCGGACGGCTGTGGTCATAAGGATCCTATTCGTGCCACCTATCACGACAGGGATCGGTGGTTCTGCCCGCATAGGTTGGGTCGGAATAACGAGGGCCAGGTTCGTGTACTTTGCTATCAGTATGCTGGGGAGAGTTCGAGTGGATTGCAAGCGGACGGCTCACCGGAAAACTGGCGCTGCCTTGCTCTGGAGAAGCTGTCTAGAGTGCAATTGCTCGAGGGTTCATGGCACACCGCGCCCCATCATTCCCGTCCACAGACCTGCATGGTGGATGTAGACGTGGATGCTGAAGATTAACTGCTCCCGCTGGCTCCGCAGAAGGGACAATGAGGCAACTGCCCGAGCAAGTGGCGGGCGGTGACAATCCGCAGCGTGGCAATTGAGCAGGGATTATGTCGTTCGGGACGGATCCGGCGACCCGCGCGGGCGGAAGTCCGGTGGCAGCTCCGGGGCTGATAGTCCAACATGGTCGACGCGGATTGAGGGGGAAAAACGGTTCCGCTCGCCGATCAGGAACCCGTAGGCGGCGATGCACAAAGTGGCGTGATGGTGAAAACCGCGCCAACCCCGACCTTCATAATGGCCTAGTCCCAACTCCTGCTTGAGTTCCTCATAGTCTCGTTCAATAATCCAGCGGTGTTGGGCTATCTTTACCAGAGTTTTCAGGGAAGTCTTCCCCGGCAAAGTGGAGAGCCAGTATTTGGTAGGCTCCGATTCTTTCTTCGGCCATTCGATCAAGAGCCATTCTTCCGGATATGGCTCAGTGCGCTTGTAATCGCGATGGGCAGGACGCACGCGGACTGCGGCAAATCGTGAGTGTAAAGTTTCTTGACAGCCTTGACGCCAACCGATGTCCTTCCATGTCGAAGACGGCAACTCGAGAGCCAACTGCTTTACCGAAATGGGTTGATGATCCGCATTGCGCTGTAGTCGCTTAGCTGGCGCTCCCCGGCCTGGCTTCCGCGCTGGCGCCGGTAAGGGTTGTTGTCCAGGCTCCCACACGGTGGCGTTAGATTCAATGCCCACTATATATTGCAGTCCGAGTTGGGTGAGATCAGTGCGGAATTGCGTGCCCTTCCCATAACCCGCATCTGCCAGTACCACTCCTAGGGGAACCTTCTGTTCCAACGCCTGCCGAATCTGCTGCAAAGCAATCTCTGGCTTGGTTTGAAATTCAATCGACTCGGGCACTCCAGCCTTCCGGCAGCGCTCCTCATCCTGGCACCACACCTCTGGCAGATAGAGTCGCCAAGCAATTGGCAAACTCGAGCTCCATGTGCTCACTGATAAACTCACCGCCACCTGGCAGTTATCTTGTTTGCCGACCTGACCGCAGTACTGCCGAGCGACTCCGACGGAATGCTTCCCCTGCTTAGGAAAACCCGTATCATCCACAATCCATGCCACCACTGGACCGTGCTTCTCCATGGTTGGCAACACAAATCGCCGCACCTCGGCCAGCATCTCCTCGTCATTCCAGGGGGCGTCCGCCACCAAGTGATGGAGTGACTGATGCGTGCGACGAACATTGTCGGGAGCCAAGCGCGCGGCCATCGGCTCCACACTCTTGCGCTCCCCGGGCAATAACAATCCCGTGCAGTAGCTCTTCAACGGTATGTGCCGGTCGGCATGCCCCGCGGCGTCTGCCAGACCCTCAATATATGCCGCGAAGCGCCTCTGCTGTGGGCCTGGCGAGGAGAGGCGTGATCCCACAAAACAATTCTACATTAAAATGTTCGTTTTTAACACAGTAGTACTAGGATGGCGCTTCGTCAATCCAGTGATGCGCGAACGCTTCGGGGTCGATTCGATGGCCGAGACGGCTGAGAACGTCGCGGCCGAATGCGGGGTCTCGCGGTCCGACCAGGACGACTTCGCCTTCCGCAGCCAACAACGGTGCGCTGCAGCGACCCTATCCGGCCACTTCGAAGCGGAGATCACTCCCGTTCCTATACCCGGCAAGCGCGTTTTGGAAAGCGACGATCACCCCAGGCCGGACACCACCCGTGAAAAACTAGCACAATTGAAACCCGTAACCAGGCCCGATGGCACGGTGACAGCGGGCAACGCCTCGGGTATCAATGACGGTGCCGCCGCTCTGTTGCTAGCCTCCGAATCGGCAGTTGCCCGTCACGGCCTCACGCCACGAGCCCGAATTCTGGGGAGCGCGGTAGCCGGAGTGCCTCCCGCGTGTCATGGGGTTAGGGCCCATCCCGGCCGTGAAAAAGCTGTTGGACCGCACTGGACTCAAGCTTGCTCAGATGGATGTGATCGAAGTGAACGAGGCGTTCGCCGCTCAGGCGCTGGCGGTGCTCCGCACGCTCGGGCTACCGGACAACTCGCCTCACGTTAATCCGAACGGCGGCGCCATCGCACTGGGACATCCGCTGGGCGCAAGCGGGGCGCGCCTCATCGCGACGGCCCTGTATCAGTTGCACCGGAGCGGCGGGCGCTATGGTTTGTGCACCATGTGCGTTGGAGTGGGACAGGGCATCGCGACGATCATCGAACGGGTCTGAAAGGAATTCAAGTGATCGAACTTCGCCACGTCGCAGATCTAATCGTATTGGTCGGGGATGCCGTGGAGATCGGAGAGACCGCTGCGGGAGTGCGCCGTGTGATTCCGATCCTGGGCGGAGAGGTGTTCGGGCCTCGGATGCGAGGCCGCATCCTGCCGGGCGGCGCCGACTTCCAGATCGTTCGTGACGACGGTGTCATCGAACTCGACGCCCGCTACATCGTTGAATCCGGGAATGGCTCACGGATCTTCGTCCAGAACTCCGGACTTCGCCACGGTCCGGCCGAAGCCATGGACCGGCTGGCCCGCGGAGAGCTTGTGGATCCCGCATTGATCTACTTCCGAACGACGCCACGGTTTGAAACCGGCGACGATACGTACCGCTGGCTCACGCGCCATGTCTTCGCCGGCTCCGCTGTTCGCCGCCCTGACCGCGTTGAGCTATCCGTCTATCAAATCATGTGAGCGAACATGGCAGCTCCCAGAACACTTCGCACACAAGTCGGCATTATCGGGGCCGGACCAGCAGGCCTCATCCTCTCCCACTTGCTTCATCTCGCGGGCGTCGACTCCATCGTTATTGAGACACAGAGCCGAAGGCACGTCGAGGAGCGGATCCGCGCCGGTGTTCTTGAACAAGGAACGGTGGACCTGCTGAATGAATCGGGCGTGGGCGATCGCATGCGGCGAGAAGGCCTGGTCCATCGCGGCATCGAACTTCGCTTCAAGCGACGAGGCCATCGCATCGATATGTGCGAACTCACGGGCGGCCGAACAATCATGGTGTACGGCCAGCAAGAAATCGTCAAGGACCTGATCCGCGCCCGGCTCGAGGCCGGCGGACAGATCGTCTTTGATGCCGGGCAAGTCAATATCCACGATTTCGAGAGCGAGTCGCCGCGCATGAGTTTTGTTCATAATGGGACCTCCCACGAGATTTCTTGCGATTTCCTCGCCGGGTGTGATGGTTCCCACGGAGTCTGCCGCGCATCCATCCCTGCTTCGGCGCTCCGCTGCTATGAGAAGGTCTACCCGTTTGGCTGGCTGGGGATCCTGGTTGAGGCCCCGCCCGCGTCCCACGAGTTGATCTACACCAACCACGAGCAGGGATTCGCCCTGCTCAGCATGCGAAGTCCGCAGGTCAGCCGCATCTACCTACAGTGCCGGCCAGACGAAGACCTGGCTGAGTGGCCTGACGACCGCATCTGGGAAGAGATGGAGCGGCGCTTTGAGTCCGAGGAGGGCTTTCGACTGAATCAAGGCCCGATTCTCCAAAAAGGAGTGACATCGATGCGGAGCTTCGTTGCGGAGCCGATGCAATACAGGCGCCTTTTTCTGGCCGGAGACGCAGCGCACATCGTGCCGCCTACCGGCGCTAAGGGTCTCAATCTCGCGGCAGCCGATGTTCGGGTTCTCTCCCGCGCGCTCGACGGATGGTATCGCCACCAGAGCACAGACTTGCTCGACCGATACTCCGAAATCTGTCTACGCCGGGTTTGGCGTGTGCAGCACTTCTCCTGGTGGATGACCTCTCTACTGCACCGCTCTGTGAGCGACGATGGCTTCGACTACCACCGGCAGCTTGCTGAACTGGACCACCTGACCACTTCACGCGCGGCAGCGACGAGTCTGGCCGAGAACTACACGGGACTGCCCTTCGAAGATTTTGGAGAGCGCTCATGACCCGGACCGCGCCGCCTTTTCGTGCCGATCACGTCGGCAGCTTGCTCCGTCCCGCCTCGTTGCGCGGGGCACGCGGCCGCCGTGACCGCGGAGAGATCTCTGCCGACGACCTGCGCGTTGCTGAAAACGAGGCCATCGAAGACGTCATTGCGCGGCAAGAGGAGGTCGGGTTGCGCTCCGCGACGGATGGCGAGTTTCGCCGCGCCATGTGGCACTTTGACTTCCTCGAGCACCTCGACGGCGTAGAGTCGTTCCGGTCCGATCACGGTATCGCATTCCAAGGCGGTATCGAAACTCAAGCGAAGGCACTTCGGGTTAACGGCCCGCTGGCTTTCTCCGCGCATCCGATGATCGACCACTTTCGGTTTCTACGTGACCACACCCGCATGACGCCAAAGATGACGATCCCTTCGCCGAGCGTCCTGCACTTCCGCGGTGGGCGGCGCGCCGTCAGCGCGGATGTCTACCCGGACATGGAGGACTTCTATCGAGATCTAGCGCTTGCCTACCGCAGCGCCGTGAAGGCGTTCTCCGATGCCGGCTGCCGCTACCTTCAGCTGGATGAAGTAAATCTGGCGTACCTTTGTGATCCAAGCCAGCGCCGGATTCTGCGAGAACGCGGGGACGATCCGGACCGCCTGCCCCGCATCTACGCGGATATGATTAATACCGCGATTAGGAACCGGCCGACCGACATGACCATCACGATCCACCTGTGTCGCGGCAACTTCCGTTCGAGCTGGATCGCACAGGGCGGGTATGAACCGGTGGCAGAGATTCTGTTCGACCAGATCGAAGTGGACGGCTATTTCATGGAATTCGATAGCGAACGCGCCGGCGGCTTCGAGCCTCTGCGATTCGTTCCTAAGAACAAGATGGTAGCGCTTGGCCTGGTCACTTCCAAGGCCGGCACGCTGGAGTCACCTTCCGAACTCGAGCGGCGAGTTCGGGATGCGGCGAAGTACGTCGATCTGGAACAACTCTGCCTCAGTCCGCAGTGCGGGTTCGCCAGCACGGAAGAGGGCAACGTGCTCTCCGAGGAGGAGCAGTGGGCCAAACTGGCGCGCGTCGTGGAAGTGGCGCGGACCGTGTGGGGCGAATGACCCGGACCATCGATGTGGCCACGCTTCTTGACGGTGGTTCCTGGACCACGTTTCAGAAGATGGTGACCGCGCTTGCCGCGCTCGCTGTCATCTTCGACGGCTTCGACATCCAGATCCTAGGTTTCACTATTCCCTCGCTGATTCGAGAGTGGCACGTATCACGCGCCAACTTCGGTCCGGTCCTTGCCGTGGGATTGGCCGGAATGGCGATCGGCGGCCCACTGGCGGGCTATTGTGGCGATCGCTTTGGTAGGCGAGCGGCCCTCATCGTTTGCATCTTGACCTTTGGTCTGGCCACAGTTGCCACCGCGTTCATACAAGGGCTCACGGGACTCACGGTTTTGCGCTTTGTGTGCGGAATGGGCACGGGCGGGGCGTTGCCGAATGCCAGTGTTCTCGCCGCGGAGTTTGCACCTTTGGGCCGGCGCGCAGCGGCCGTGAAGCTTGCCGTCGTCTGCGTTCCTCTCGGCGGCATGCTGGGCGGTCTGATCGCCGCACGGGTACTGCCGGCACTGGGGTGGCGGGCGCTTTATTTGATCGGTGGCGCTATGCCGTTGATCTTTGCGGCGGTCCTCTGGTTGGTCCTGCCGGAATCGCCCCGATTCCTGGCCCTGCGGCACACGCGTTGGCCCCAACTTGCGCGCCTTCTCGCCAGGATGGGTCACGCGGTACCGGCTGGCTCCTCCTTTGAGGACCATGCCGAACGTGGAACTGCACGTCGCGCTTCACTGGTTACCTTGTTCGGACCCGGACTCGCGCGCGACACGGCAGGACTTTGGACAGCGTTCTTCTTCTGTTTGGGGTCTATTTACCTGGTTTTTGGCTGGCTCCCGGCGATGCTCACCGCGCAAGGTCTCGATCTTGCGACGGCCAGTTCCGGACTGGCAGTCTACAATCTCGGTGGCGTGCTTGGCGTCTTGTTGTGGGCAGTGCTGATGACTACTCTGGGATCGAGGGGGCCACTTTTGTCCGGCGCTCTAGCGTGCGCCGCCAGCGCACTCGCTCTTCTCCTGGTCCCTATCCAGGCACAGGGCGAGCGCACACTGCTGATTTCGGGCCTCTTCGTCAATGGTCTCCTCGCGAATGCTGTCCAGACCTCGATGTATGCCTTAGCGGCGCACGTTTACCCCACCAGCGTCCGAGCAACGGGAGTTGCCTATGCGGCGGGCATCGGCAGGGTGGGCGGGATACTTAGTTCACTGTTCGGCGCCGCAATCATTCAGTCCGGAGCGTCGACCTATTGGTACGCTCTTGCAATCGCCATGATTATTGCCTTCGCCGGCATTGCCTGGGTGCGCAGCCACTTCCCAGCAATACGAAACCTCGAAGTATCTGGAGTCACCACTCGATGAGCCAGTTGGTCAAGTACTCAAGCCGCGACGAAATAGCCGTTATTACCATCGAAAATCCGCCGGTTAATGCACTAACTCCGGGTGTCCCGGAGGGCATCGACGCAGCATTCGAACGTGCGGGCGCCGATCCGGAGGTCCGGGCTGTCGTTGTCATTGGCGCCGGACGCACGTTCATCGCCGGCGCCGACATTGGGGTTCTTCAGAATATGGCGTGGGGCAAAGCGCAGGGCGAGTTGATTCTGCATCCTCTGCTGGCCAAAATCGAGGACTCGATCAAGCCGGTGATTATGGCGATCCACGGGACTGCGCTGGGAGGGGGACTCGAAGTGGCGATGGCGGGGCACTATCGAGTGGCCGTGTCGTCGGCACAACTGGGCCAGCCCGAAGTCAACCTCGGCATCATCCCAGGCGCTGAAGGCACTCAGCGATTGCCGCGCCTGGTTGGAGTCGAAAAGGCGATCGAAATGTGTGTCACGGGCAAGACGTTGAAAGCCGCCGACGCGCTGACTGCGGGTTTGATCGATGCAGTGATTGAGGGTGACCTTCTCGACGGCGCCGTTGCATTCGCGCGCCAAGCCAGGCCGACTGTGAAGACACGGGATCGCAACGGGAACCTCGGCTCGCCTGAGACAAATGCGCCCCGTTTCGCTGCAGGCCGCCAATTGGCGGGTAACGTCCGCCGGAATCAGCATGCGCCTCTACGCGCCGTGGAGGCAATTGAAGCGGCCACGACCATGCCTTTCAACGACGGTTGCCGCCGCGAGCACGAGATCTTCGAGGAGTGCCTCAAATCCGATCAGGCCAAGGGCCTGATCCACGCTTTCTTCGCTGAGCGGACCGCCTCGAAGGTGCCGGGTCTGGATAAAAACACAAGCATTTATCAGATCGGGCGCGTGGGTATCATTGGCGCGGGTACGATGGGCGGCGGCATCGCCATGGCCTTCGCCAATGCCGGAATTTCCGTGCTGTTGAAGGAAGCCAACCCGGAAGCGCTCGAAGCTGGCATGTCCACTATCCGCAGGAATTACGACGCCAGCGTCAAGCGCGGCCGGTTCACGGAAGAAGATGTCGGGCAGAAGCTCTCGCTGATCCATCCTCAACTCGGCTGGGCGGGCTTCGATTCAGTGGACCTTATTCTCGAAGCCGTCTTCGAGAACATGGCGCTGAAGAAAAAGGTCTTTGTCGAGATGAATGCTTTCGCACGACCCAGCTGCATCCTAGGCACAAATACCTCGACCCTCAATATCGATGAGATCGCCTCAGCTACTTCCCGGCCGGATTTCGTCATCGGGTTGCATTTCTTTAGTCCTGCGAACGTAATGCGCCTGCTCGAGATCGTGCGCGGCAAGGCATCGTCCCCGGAGGTCATCGCAACAGCGATGGCGTTGGCGAAGCAGCTGAAGAAGGTCGGCGTGCTGGTTGGGAATTGCCCCGGATTTGTCGGTAACCGCATGTTCTTCCCCTACATGTACGAGACGCAGTTCCTGGTTGAGGATGGCGCAACGCCCGAGCAGGTGGACCGGGCACTGACAGGCTTCGGCATGGCGATGGGAATGTTCGCTGTTGATGACATGGCGGGTATCGACGTGGCCTGTCGTGTACGCCAGGAACTCCGCCACTTTGCAAAGCCGGACATCCGCAAGCCACTGGTGCAGGAGCAACTGTACGCGATGGGCCGCTACGGCCAGAAGACCGGCAAAGGTTGGTATACCTATGGCGAGGACCGCAAGCCGGTCTCCGATCCTGAGGTGCAGGAACTCATCGAACGAGCGTCTCGGACGGCGGGCATCACGCGGCGCGCGATTAGCGATCAGGAGATCGTCGACCGCTCTATCTACGCCCTCATCAATGAGGGGGCACGTGTGCTAGAAGAAGGTTTCGCATTGCGGGCCTCTGACATCGATGTCATCTATACCAATGGATATGGCTTTCCTGCCTGGCGTGGCGGACCAATGTGCTTCGCTGATCTAACGGGACTCGACCGGATACTGGCGAGCATCCAGTCCTTTCACCGCGAGCTTGGACCGCGCTGGAAGCCGGCGCCTTTACTGCAGCGACTGGCGGCAGACGGCCGCAGTTTCCGCGAATTCGATGGCGCGCGCGAGGACTGAGTGAACATCAAAACAGCCCGGCGGGTTCGCCGTGTGAATGTACTTGGGGCGGAAGCCATCTTCGACCGGTGCCCGGATGGAGTCCTATACGTCCGCTCTCCTCGCAGGCTGGGATCCTACCCCGACAAACTCACCGAGCGGCTTGAGCATTGGGCCGTTCGCACGCCGGATCATGCTTTTCTGGCTCAACGGGATTCCAGCAATTCATGGCGCCGCATCACCTACTCGGAAACGCTTCCCCGTGTCCGCTCCATCGCCCAGGCGCTGCTCGACCGACACTTACACGCTGGCACGTCGGTGGCAATCCTGTCCGGGAACAGCATTGAACACGCGCTACTTGCACTTGCCAGCATGTATGCCGGCGTACCGTACGCTCCGATTGCACCCTCGTACTCGCTCGCGTCCTTGGAACTCGCTACGCTGCGCAACCTTTGGAAACGCTTGGAACCCGCCTTGGTCTTTGCCGCGGATGGCGTTGCGTTCGAGCGACCCCTTTCCCAGGTCCTAGATGCGCATACGGAGGTGGTCACCTTGACTCCTGCTGGGTCGCTGCCTACGACCCCTTTTCAGGAACTTACTAACGTCTCGCCAACAGCGGTGGTAGATGAGGCGCACGCACGCGTGACACCGGACACCGTGGCGAAGATCCTCTTCACCTCCGGCTCGACCGGGAGGCCGAAGGGCGTGGTCACCACGCAGCGCATGCTGTGCTCCAACCAGGAAATGCTGCGCACACTGATGGGTTTCCTAGCTGAAGGGCCACCCGTGCTGTGCGACTGGCTGCCCTGGAATCACACCTTTGGAGGCAGCCACAACTTCGGCATTACCCTTTACAACGGCGGTACTCTATACATCGATGAAGGCAGGCCAACGACCTCGGCCGGTTTCGCAGCGACGGTCGCAAATCTTCGTGAGATCGCAACGACCGCATATTTCAATGTCCCCAAGGGATTTGAGATGCTGTTGCCGGTGCTGCGCGCAGACCAAGCATTTCGCCAGCACTTCTTCAGCCGCGTCCAGATTCTCTTCTATGCTGCTGCCGGTCTGAAACAGCAAGTTTGGGACGAGATGCAGGATCTTGCGGTAGATGCCTGCGGCGAAGAAATTCTCATGATGACCGGCCTCGGTGCTACCGAAACGGCACCCATGGCTCTCTCCACTGGCGTCGAAGGCGCGGCGGCAGGACGGGTAGGCCTTCCGGTTCCGGGCGTGGAACTGAAGGTGTCGCCCGTCGAGAACAAGCTCGAAGCCCGCCTTCGAGGACCGAACGTCACGCCAGGCTTTTGGCGGGATCCGGAAATGACCCGCGCGGCCTTCGACGATGAGGGCTTTTACAAACTCGGCGACGCCCTGGTGTTTGCTGACCCCGACAACCCCCTCAAGGGCTTCCGTTTCGACGGCCGCATCGCGGAAGATTTCAAACTCTCTACTGGATCCTGGGTCAGCGTCGGGCCACTGCGAGCTAGATTTCTCACTTGGTTCGACGGTATTGCGCAGGACGTGGTTTTCGCTGCTCCGGATCGCGACTACATCACCGCCATGATCTTCCCGCAGCCCGGCGCTCGCTTCGCGGCCGTGCGCAGACTGCTGGAGGGCTTCGCTCGACAGAGCACCGGTATTTCGACCCGGGTAGAGCGCGCCATCCTGCTTGACCAGGGTCCCTCGCTCGACGCCGGCGAATTCACCGACAAGGGCACCATCAACCAGAAGGCCGTGCTGCGCAATCGAGCGTCGCTAGTGGAAGAACTCTACGCCGGATCGGAACGAGTCATCGAAATCGACACATGAACCTCGCTCAACTCAAAGCCATTGATGTTCACGTGCACATCGAGCACGACGGGCCCGAATCCGCAGCCGACTCGGCCGCGAAAAGATATTTCGGAGAAAGTGCGACTTGGCGCGGGCGCGATGCTCTGGCGGAATACTACCGGTCCCGTAACATCGGATGCGTAGTTTTCCCGGTAGACGAGCGCCTCACCGGGCGCCCGTCGGTGTCGAACGACTCGGTGGCCGAATTCGCGGCCGCCAACTCCGACATCATGATTGCATTTGCCAGTATCGATCCGACGCGCGGGCCTGAAGCGGTCCGTGAAGCTCGCCGTTTGGTCGCGTCCGGCGGCATCAAGGGGCTCAAACTACATCCGCCGCTTCAGCAGTTCTTCCCTAACGATCCCCTCGCTTATCCGCTCTACGAGGTTTTCGCAGAAGCGAGCCTACCGGTTCTGTTTCATACCGGGCACAGCGGGATCGGCACCAACATGCCGGGAGGTGGTGGTATTCGGCTGAAATACGGCAATCCCATGTATATTGACGATGTCGCGGTGGACTTCCCCGACCTGCCGATTATCATGGCCCATCCGTCATTTCCTTGGCAGGACGAGGCAATCTCCATTTGCCTTCACAAGCCGACTGTCTATATCGACCTGTCCGGTTGGTCGCCGAAGTATTTCTCTCCGACACTCGTGCAGTACGCGAATACGCTCCTGAAAACTAAGGTCCTATTCGGGTCGGACTATCCCCTGATCACGCCGGACCGCTGGCTGGCCGACTTCGAAAAGATAGCCATTCGAGACGAAGTTCGCCCGCTCATCCTGAAGGAAAACGCCATTCGATTGTTCGGCCAACTTACAACCGCCGGCGCGATGCTGAGCGACTGACCAACATTGAACGCTCGAGCAAGTATAAATAGGTAAGAGCGATTAAGCCTGAAGAAGCCCAATTGACGCGCCGGGGGTATTGAAGAGTGTCGCCACAGCCAGCGTCGGCGCACCTGAGGGGCGGAGGGTTCACTTCGACTGTTCCGAGATTGTCTCGTATTCGGTCCAGGCAAACTTCTTCGAATCCGGCGACCAGCCGCCGGTATTTCCCGAGCCCTGCCCGCCGAAGAAGGTCCTCACCGTCGTCAATTCCGCACCTTTGGCGCCCGCGCCGTTTTCGAGGCGCAGCAGCTTGATCTTCATGCCCTCTCCAATGTACGCGTGGTCCGGGTGATCCATGGGGTAGGAGATGGTGTAGAGCCATTTGCCATCCGCAGAGATGTGCGGAAACCAGTCCTGCGTGTCCCCACCGTTGGTGATCTTCTCGGCCAGCGTGTCGCCCGGCCCTGCACCGTCGGCAGGCATGCGCCAACCATCCCATTTCCCTGACCGCTT
Organism: uncultured Acidobacteriaceae bacterium; assembly: GCA_963771305.1. Lineage (GTDB taxonomy): Bacteria > Acidobacteriota > Terriglobia > Bryobacterales > Bryobacteraceae > CAJCIT01. The sequence continues at coordinate 58,349 of CAVYTS010000010.1, read as the reverse complement.
GGAGCAGAAGTATACCCACTTGCCATCGGCGGAGTACTCAGGGCCATCATTCTGCCCCTTGTCTGTGGTCATCAGCAGCTCGCCGCTTCCGTCGCTGTTGATTCGGTAGATGTCGAAGTTGTCTCCGTGATACTGGGTGTAGACGACGTACTTACCATCGGGAGACCACCCATGCAGCCAGCCCAGATGAACCTCGTGGGCTGTGCTCCCATCCAGATTCATAATCAGGATCGGATTGTGAATGTCCGCCGCCGTTCGAATATTCGCCGGCAGCGGCAGCGTGATAACGGTTATGGCGATCTGCTTGCTGTCCCAAGAGAGGGCATGATCGTTGGTGGCCGACATCGTTTGGCTCCCATAGATCTTCTCGGGTTTCCCTCTGTTGGGGCCGCTCATGGGAATGCGATATAGGCCGCCGCCCATGTCACTGACGAGGTACTCTCCGTCGTGGGTCCAGTTGGGAGCATGCCACTCTCCCTCGATGTTGAAGAGGGTCGTTACGGTATTCTTCTGTACGTCATAGATCACAAAATGGGTGCGGTATTTAGGGGCAACAGCGCCGGGCTGAGATGGGTTCTGTGCTGCAAGCCAGGCGGGAGTTACAAACAGACCCAGCGACAAGCCCGAAAGCAACACAAAGCTCGAGCGTAGTGACTTCACGGTTAATCCTCCTGGAAACGAGCGGATTTTAGGTCCTTCATAAATTCCGGCCGGCGATTCTTATCATCGCTGAATCGCTCCGATCGATCCTAACTTAGGAATGATTTGAGAGCGCTTTAATCGATTTCAGCAGTTTCATAGCTTGAACTTCCCGGAATGATGAGACGGTCAAAGGAATCAACTGAGATGGGACAATCGCAATCTGTGCTTCTCGTAAAGGCAAGGATGGGAGAGCTCCCCACCCTTGCGAGCGCTGGAACCTAGCCAAGGACTCCGCCCTTGAAATCCCAATGGCTTAACGGGCGGGAGGTGACAATGTTACACGCCGGATTGTTGAAGTAGTTCTGTTTACGATTCCCCGTCCAAGAATCTAATAATGTCAGCGGTACTGGAGCGAGCTGGGCAGTAAGCGGCCTATTTTCAGCAGAGGCCAGCAGCACGGGCCATTACCGGACGGCATCCTAACCACCGCAACCACTGCAATTCTTTTTCGGGCCGACCCACGTTTCGGTAATGTTCCTAGTTATGCGGTGTCATTGAACCGGTCGGCGGTACCGGGAGACGGGATCGAACCCGTGACGTCCAGCTTGGGAAAATGGTCGTCGTTTGTAAATAATGAACATATGCGCACATGGCGATCAACCCTGACTATAGAGAGCCATGGAGTTTCAGGGATTTGCGGGTTCGCCCGGCTTAACGCAATAGGTTTCATCCTAGACTGGCGCTAGGAAGAAATGGCCCTTCGGGCAGCAGGTCTGGAAGGTGTTATCGTGCTCGAAGCATGGATGCGCTGAGCCGGACGTACAGTAGCTTGTTGACGGGCAATTACGATTGTGTGGACCGGATTGTTTTGAACGGATATTTCCGCATGGGGCATGATGCGGGAGGATTCAGAGTCTGGTGGCGCGCGCTGACTGGATCGGAGGAGACGCTCGACAATGCGCACTTGATGCGGATGGCCGGGCGGCTCGCCCGACGTCTTCGTGCTTGGGCTCTAGCCGAGGGAGTCCCGATCCGGGATTGCAAAGCTGGCGAGCAGAAGCATGAGATCGCGGAAGATTATCTCAGCAGGACTGCGGTACGGGAAGGTTTGTTCCTCATTCTGACGGGCCGCGCGCAGGCACCAGTCTGGGATGTACGAGAAGGCCGGTACATCACGCGCAAAAGACCAAGTCCGTACGTCACTCATTATTCGTTCCACATTCTGGATCGTGAGTGGGGCCACATCACCATCAAGATGAGTGGGCATCCGCCATTTCCGGTGCAGATCATCCTCAACGGACATGAGTATGTGGATCGGCAGGCACGCAAGGCCGGGATTCTATTTGAAAAGGAGGGCAACTGTTTCACGCGTATTTCCGACGTTGAACGATTCACTCAGATCGCAGACACCTTAACCGAGGAATCGGTCACGGGGCGGCTGAGGGCGGTCAGCGATCGTTGGATTTATTCGACGTGTCTATGCTTGTTGGACGAGCAGGAGCGAAGCGCGTTCCATTATCAGTATTCGACGTATCAATTCGAATACAGCCGGAACCTGATTTTTGCGCGGGGCGATCAAATGGGCCACGTGATGGAAGCGCTTGTCGATCGAAACCGGGTCCGCATGGATATCAAGATGTTGAAAACGATTCTGGGTCGGAAACACCGTCCACCCACGTGGAGGCGAAGAAAGCTCGAGGACTGGCACATCACGGTCGAGAGACCCAGCTATGATCTGACCATCTTCAAAGTGCATTTCGGAAAGTTGGCACTGAAGATGTATAGCAAGGGCGAACGTGTACTGCGGGTCGAGGCAATGGCGCAGAATGCGGAAGCACTTAAGTGCGGACGGATCGTCGAGAAGTTCGGCATCTTAGTGCAGCGTCTGAAAGCGATCCTAGAGCGATTTGTAGAGGCTCTGTCCTGTATGGACCGGTGCTTCATCTCCGATGGAATGCTGGATGAGCTGCCAGTTCCTTCGATTGTCGGGACGACCCGCGTTGGTGGCATCGACTTTAATCGTCCGCGCATTCAACGAGTCGTCCGGGCACTGCTGGCTTTGTCAGTTTCACCGGGTGGATTCACTGCATCTCAACTGGCCGGTCATGTCGTCAGACAGACTACCAGCCACAAATTCACCGATGGTCCACGGCAGGCAGCCTATGATCTGAAGAAGTTCCGCGGTAAACGAATCGTCGTTCGAATTGGCAAGAGCCATCGATACGAAACGTCTCCGGATGGATTGAGAGCCATCAGTGCCCTCGTTTTGTTGAGAGACAACATACTCAGGGCCCTGGTCGCCTCGGCTACGCGACACGAATTCACCGCCGGGCCGTCGCACCCCACGGAATTGGACCACCACTATGAGGCGCTCCGTAAAGAGATGTGGTCGACTCTCGCCCAACTTGGCATCGCCGCCTAAATCGACAACAAATTTGTCGATTTCAAGCGCTAACCGCGTAAACGGAGTAAAATCCGGCGGCCTCGTCAAAGCGCTCTCCATTTTCTCTCTTAACCCTCCTCTGAATCGCCCAACCGCGCCGCCCCGGGCCGCGTCGCATGGAGCTATTCATGACAGGTATTCTAACCCACGGCGGCTTTCAGCACGTCGGGTCCGATTTGGCGGATCGGTATCCCGATTTCGTTGTATCGAAGCGAAGGCTTCGCCAAGCCGAATCCATCGAATGCGTTCGGCTCCGGCGAGAAAACGCGCACCAGAATCTGGGGTTCTCGTCGCGCCCCTTCGTCCTTTGTGGCTTGCCCATCAAGAAGCCGGCTGAAGGTGTCCTGCTCCATGAACGCCGGAATGGGCCATTCGTTTTGCAGGTGACCGGGCATCCGAGCTATGGGCTGCCCTGGGGACAAGATCGTTTAGTTTAGTCCCGATCTTTCTCTCGACACTGGCCACGAGACAGCAGACTCCCCAAATCACCTTCGAGAGTGCCGCCGACATGTTGGATACGTTTGGCATGCAGCAGGGTGGTTCGCAGTACCGCCGCTTGATTGCAGCCTTTCAGCGAATCTTCGGAGCGACCATCTTCTTCGGCACGGACGTGCAAAAGCAGAAGGCCGAGGTTGTCCATCGGGCACGCTTCAATTTCATGACGGAAGCTCGAATCTGGTACTCGAAGGACCTCGCTCAAAAGAATTTGCCCGGAGACTGCCGCAACACGATCGTGCTCAGCGACGAGTTCTATCGAGAAATCACGGGCCATCCCATACCGACGGATCTGGAGGCCACCAAGGCATTGTCGTCGTGCCCCGCTGCTCTCGACCTCTATATGTGGCTGTCATACCGCTGCTTCACGGCAAAGGGGAAAGAGCGCGTTCCGTTGTTCGGAGAGTTTGGCCTGGTGAGCCAATTGGGCAGTGCCAACCATGCACGACCGAGAAAGTTCCGCGAGAAGTTGGAGGGTTGGTTACATCTGGTGCGAGCCATGTGGCCAGACTGTCCGGCTGCCATCGATCGGAATGGCACCGGGTTGTATGTGGACCGAGCCGTCGGCCAAGAGTTCGCCTACCATCTCGGCGATGCGGACGGACTCACTTAGATCATTGATTGAAGACTGCGGTGCGCGTCCCAGCCAAACCTGATTGCCGGGAATAACAAGAATTACAGTAAGATTTTAAATGCAGCGATTGGTTTGGGCAAGGTGCCAGATCAGATCAGGCACCGGTGCCGAATGTAACGGGGTGGGCTGGCCCGTTTCCGATCTCGACAGTTCCTCTGTTGTAAGTATCCACAACGTTAACTAGCCAGTCCCTGACATCTCTGCGCCATGGTACAGCACTGCGCTTCTCGCGCATTCTTGACACAACCCCGCACAGATCCGTGCGGGCGCTGCTAACGCATAGGGCTCCTACCTCGGATCTCTGGCGTCAAAGCGAGCGCTCGGGTAAGGATGTACAAGCCGGGCCGGATTACGCGCCACTCGAGAAAGCGCGGCGTCGGTTTCTGTTAAAGCCTGATAAGGCCGTTTGAAACGTACCACCGGATGCCCGATTGGGGCGTGAGAACCGCTACCGATAACACGTCTTATCGCCCAATGCCGGGCCGGATCAACTGCAGTCCTAGCGAGTGTCTAGCCATTTTCAATTCGATGCACTCATCACTTGGCGCCGTTTCCGGTTCCCGATCCCCAACACCCAAATCCCAGGAACTATTTCGGCGGGGACACCGCCTCCGGCCTCAGCACAATGCCCTCTGGCACCCAAGTGCAGGAGATTTCACCACGTCCGCAAACGGTTGGATCGGCGTTCAGCCGATCAGTGAAAACATTTAGGGCTTCGGGGTTCTTCGCCCAGATGATCGCCATGTTGTGATCTGACTGGCTCACTCGTATTAGATAGATCAGCCGGATATGCGCCGCGCCCGTCGGGAGTGCGAAAGGAAGCCGCACTTCGCTGGATCCCGCTTCCTTCTTCCCATCAATTGTGGTCTCGGCCGACGTGAACCGCAGACGGACCCTGCCGCCGCCCGCCGGATCGACCGAGTAATACGACATCTGATAGCCGATTAAGTTCGGCGCTGAGCATACCATGGCGTTGCCATTCCCGTGAACGCAATTCGCCGCTACTCCAGAGCTTCCCTCCTTAACAAGAGGCAGCAGTACCCGCAAACGGCAATTAGGCGTCAAATCCATGTACGAATTCCTGGACGGTGTAACTGCCTGTGCGGGGACGGTCTTGTGGGAACATCCGGAGATTAACGTTATGGCCGCAAGCAGAAGCAGGATATGAGTCCGCATTTTGGAATCGAGTTGTTTCTGCTGTTCGCCTGCTTTGGCGCCGCTGCAGAAGGGCCAGCCCCGCCCCCGCTCTTGGGAACGTTGGTCGACGCCGGCGGTTATCGAGTCCACCTGTACTGCACCGGTGTGGGAAACCCCACAGTTATTGTCGTCGGAGGCTTCTCTTTCGATTGGGGACTGGTCCAACCCGAGGTCGCTAAGTTCACGCGCATCTGCACCTGGGATCCGTCTGGTACCGCTTGGAGCGACCCATCCCCCAACGCTCCAACCTGCGCCGACAGGGTTTCGGAAGTCCATCGCGCCCTTAAGAGCGCGGGGGTTTCCGGTCGATTTGTTCTGGTTGGCTTTTCGATCGGCGCTCTTTGGGGGCGCTTGTACGCCCACAACTACCCTGAGGAGGTCGCGGGATTGGTACTGGTTGACCACGCTTTTATACCCTCCAACTCCGACGCACCGTCGCCCAAGCCCGTTTCCCCTGCCTTTGGGGCTCTCGATAGTCCACCCATTCTGATATCTGCGGAACCCATCACCCTGGGTATCGAGGATGACCAGAACTTCAGAAAGCTGACCCAACGCAATCAGGATCTTCACGCTTGGGCCATGTCGAAGAATCCAGCGCGCCCGGGCGCCGAAACGGTTTCCGAGTGTTCCACCGCCCTAGAGCACGCCACTCTGGCGGACAAGCCGCTGGTCGTCATCCGGACGAATAACGAGACACCAGGCTATGAAGAACTTCAGGCGAAGCTGTTAGCCCTATCCCGCAACAGCAGTCAAATTGTCGCCGGGCACAGTTCTCATATGGTCATCGTCGACGAGCCGCAGATCATCGTCTCAAGTGTCCGTAAAATGGTCGACTCGTTAAGGAGCGGCCGATAAAGTTGCAGCCGAGACGGGAGGTTCGCCCGAGAGGCGTCGCCACCATGCCGGCTTTCTGCCCTTCGTCGTCCGCAAGCGCCGGTCAGGGAAGCGTCACGAATGCAATCCGCGCGGGTAATACCTGTCGATAATTCCCTCAATCAACAGCGAAGTGGCCGAGAAGTTGTTAGCCCGCTGGCTACCGATAAGGGACGTTAACGACCCGTGCGTGGAACCGCACGCGTTATCTCAACGGGATGCGGACTTCTTACTGATCTGGCTTCGGTGGACGGCGTTTCCCGAGGAGGAATCCTCGCCGGCCGTCCAAAAGAACGGCCCAAAGCGACCGCGTCAAAGCAATTCTCCGAGTGGCGCGTGATAGGGACGGAGCGGCGTCCGCCACATCTCGGAGCGGGAACTCCCAGGCACTTTGCTGATGGGAAGGGGATTTATTGACAGCAAGCAATCATGAGTCGTAAGAAGCTGCCGTCTAAACGTTGCAGGATGGGATGATCCCTACATCCGGGTCAGTCGACTTCATACGATCACATTTAGTGCGAACTCGAAACCCCAACTACTCCAGAGGCGGCATCTAAAGGCGGAAACGGAGTCCAAGGCTGGTGAGCATATCGTCTACGTAATTCCTGGCAAGCTGCGCGTTGAGCATGGCCTTATTAATCACTCGCAACTGGGTAGACCCCACTGCAGGGAACGGGTTCGAGGCAGCCACCTCCGCAACAACGGGGACATAGTCGTTGGGGTAGTCAATTACTCTCAAGAGATCAAGAATGGTCGTCTGATCGGGATTCATAACACGCACGGCGCCTGTTAACATTCCGTCGCCCAACCACCGGACCAGGGCAGCTCTGGTGACTGTTATTTGCACGGCCTGCTCCTTGACAGTCTGGAATTCCTGCTCCTGCAAAACCTCGCGCCACCGGCGTAGGATCTCTGATAACGCGTCCGCTGAAGATGAAGGTAGCTCAATTAGTAGTTGTGCGCGCTCGAACTGATCTACCTCGGGATGCAGACCCCGCAACATCGTCCGAACGTGTTCGGTCGATACCATTCCGATGAAATCATACCGTCGTTGATAACGATCCTGCGCACCTCGGTCAACAAATCTGCAACAACGGCGAGCATAAAAAGGCGCGTGGACCACCACGTCATTCGAATGTCGATGCTCGCTATTTCAGGCGCCGGCTGGGCATTGATCAACATGTCCAGCGGCATCCGGCCACTGTCTGATATGGGAATTGCGGCAGCGAATCCCTCCATCGAGCCGTGGAGTTGGACTGAATTCTGGAGCATCTGGCTGCGGAGGCCAACTGAAGCGACCGCTGCCGTGAGCCGCGCCTCCAGGTCTGCCGGCTCTTCGAAAAAAGCCACCATCTGATCTTTTTGCAGTTTCCCCCGAAACGCCAGGACGCTATTCAAGTCTCGCCGACTATCCGCAGTCCCAAAACCGTCCATCAGATGCGGCGGCCATGGTGCGCGCTCGTGAACGAGAAACGCCAGCCGTTTTATTTTACCTTCCACCGCGGCTAAATACTCATAGTCGGTAATAGAGGTCGCGCCTTTCACGGCACCCGGCACATCCACGGTTACGCGCGATTGATCGGGAACAAACCCGTAGCGCCAAGCTACCAACACGACATAAACATCACAGCTCTTGACATCCGCGACTACCTTGTCAACCGGAATGGAACTTTCAGCCACATAGTCTTCCATCGAGACCACTTCATGTCCGAGTTGTCGTAGCACACGAATGCAGGCGGCTCGGTGGACTTTCAGATCCTCGAATGTGGAAGACACGTAGACCCGCACGGTGTCGATATTAACAAAAGGGAGTGTTGCATGACTAACCAATCGCTTCGCGAGAGATTCCACGTATCGGAAAACAAGAGTGCGATTGTGACTCAGGTGATCGCTGCAGCGATAGAGGCAGGTCAAATTAAGCCCGACGAGACCGTAGGTACATCCCGGCGTTTCGCTCGCTACATACCATTCTGGGCATGATTAGATTCTTGGATCGAAGATCGTAAACAAGAATACTTCAACATTTGAAGAGGTAACATCAGGCGGCGGCCAGCAGGTCGACGATATCCTGTATCGCCTTGTCGGCCTTGTGATAGGCGGCTTCCAATTTGCTGTTTGGTCGAGATGCGGGATCAGGCTTGTGGTGGAAGCGGCTGTTGGCGAGAGGGCCGCAGAGGCGCTTGTGGAAGAACAGGAACAGCAGCGCAACCTGTAGTCCTTTGGAAGTGAGGCGGTAGGCATAGCGGCGGCCGTCGCGTTCGAGCAGACCATGACCTTTCAATTTGCGAAGGTCGTAACGGAGTTGGTTCAGACCGTAGGTTTTGGCGGAAAGGTCGAAGGTGGTGAGCACAGCTTGGTGAATCTGTTTGGCCGTCCAGCCGCCGACGGTGGTGGCACCATGCAGGAGTACTTCCATCAGGCGAATGATCCGCGGTTCATGGATTTTGATTCCGGGGTAACGGACGGTACCGATCGTCACGGGCAAGGCTAGACGTTGCAGCAGCGGGAAATCCACATGGACGTTGAGCCAGTGGGCCTGGCAATCGGAAACGATCCGTAATGATCTGGAATCGTTTGCGCACGGCATCGAGATGATTGAGACCCTTCTTCAATCCGAAATCGCGCAGATTGTTGGAAACCAGTTCGTTGCGCAGGAACCGGGAAAACTTTTCATACTGTTTGAGGAAGGAGTTTTTCCAATAGGCCCGGAAGACATGATGACCGTGCTCGATCTGCTCGATGACCGTCGCCAGTTTGCCGCGCAGTCGCTTGTTGAGCCGGACGCCGAAGATCTCGCTGATGCGATTGGCCGTCAGCCGCCAGAGCCCGAGTTCACAGCTTCGCTCGAAGATCTTGTGGATGGGAAAGTGGCGTTTGAAGATGAAGTTGCGGCAGTACTCGATCTGGGCGATGGCGTAAAACCGCGACAGGTTCATTTGGCTGCGTTCCTTTTTGGAGAACTTCGGCCCCAACAGGAATGTCCAGTAGTCGAGTTGCTTGCCGATGATCTCTGCGCTCAGCCGGTCGGCGGCCGCCTGTAGTTCGGCCACATTATCCACCGCCAGGAAAGCATTGTCGTTTTTGCGGAAACCGATCTGCTTTCGCTTCAGTTCCTGTTCGATGAAAGAGTGGCCGTTGAGCCAGTAGGTGGCAGAAAAGGGAAAGAAACTCGCCACACGCACGATGATGGGCCCCAGGACTGCATCCCGGATATAGAAGTAGTAGTGGGTGAAGCGGCTTCGTTGGTGTGCCAGAATGCGATGGTTCGGATCCTTGGTCGGGAATTTGGGCACGCTGATGCGGAAGGTTCGGCCTTGCTCCATGCTTTTGAAGATGAAGTAGACGCCGTAGGCGTTCTTCTTCTCCAAGCGGCGCAGCGCGGGCAGGACGTAGTCCCCTTTGCGGGTCCCTTTCTCCGCCCACTCGATCGGGATCTTGTGGTTGCGGGCGTAGGCCTCGACCCAATCCCGGTAGTCGTTGGTGCGCTGGCTGAGAATCTCTTTGCTCACCACCGGGATGCCAAGGACCTGCCGAAAGAAATAGACCACCTGCTCGGGCCGGGACAAACCGTTCAAGTACCCGTGAATGACGATGCGGTCGAAGCAGTGATAGACCAAGGACAGGAAATCCGCGAACAAATGGATGAACCGTTCCATGTCAACGCACTATACTCGATGGAGAGAAAAACGGTGGGCCGCAGAACTATCAAACGCGGACAGGCTAGACAGGTGGTGGACGGCAAGGGCTTCCGCCTGGCCGACGAGATTGCCTACATCCAAGACAAGGCCTCCGATCACGACGGGCGTATTGTCACCATCGGCCAACTCGTCCTCTTCGCTACCGACACCGGTGATGCCTGGCTACTCGACGTCACCGACCAACTTGCGGCCCGTCTCGCCAGAGATGGCGACCCCGAACCGATCTCCCTGGAAGAGACCGATACCAGCTTCGCCATCGAATGGAAGGGCCACTATCGCATTGAGGGATCCGCCTTCGTCTACTCCGATCGCGACACCGGCCGTGTCACCACTATCCTCGGCTATCCAACACAAAAAATCGCTCAAGCGGGCTGATCTAGAAATTTCAAATATCTTTGGCTAGTTCTTATCAAAGGGTTCTCTTCGTCGGAACCAGTTAACCATTCAAAATCAGTAGGTTGCCAATAAAAGAGTTTGCCCGGTGCAAATCCTCGGTCAGGGTATACGTTTTCCCACTCTGCCGGATGAGTTCGCCGTCAGTTCGTAGTTGGGAAGCGCCGAGCTGACGTCGTGGCAAAGAGATGCCAATTACAGCCTTGCGCATTAGGGCACGTAGCGCGCAACCGGGAGTCCGTCTGGTGTCCAGACTCCGAGAAACGCCTCCGTGGCGTCCACCGGCGTCCAAATCACCTCGTGCTAAGTCTTTTGTTTCTGGTCCAAACGTCTGCAACTGACTGATATTTCTTAAATGGCATGGAAGAGGTCGACGGTTCGAACCCGTCCAGGTCCACCAAACTCCTCATAGACTTACGACCAACACATCATCTAGAAGTGTGGTGCGTGGCGTCCAGCTGGAGTCCAATGCACTGCTTAGAGCATGAATAACCTTAGGTCGGGTGACGCTGCCTGCGATTAGTTCTCCGCCTTCAATGCGCCACATCAAAGTGGTGCTCATCAAGCAACGCCCCACGCTCTCTACGACCTGTGTATCAGAGCCTCTCGAGGATGAAGATGAGAGATCGCAGGTGGCTTGGCGCTTCTCAGAATTCTCACAATCCTCAAAACCACCGGTCAGGGCTGCTCAACGGCTGGGCTGGGTAAGGGTCGAGAAACCCGACATTTGGACGACGTCACCTGCGGGGGCTACGTACTCATTGGTGTTCTCAGCCTAGGAACGGTCTCCTTGGCGTGACAGCCTGCGAGACAGGAACGCTGCTACTGGAACAGTTGCGGCGATGAAGAGCCATGACACCAGGGGAACGATAAGGAATAAGGAAGCGGGCTTCGCCCTGGGGGGCACTAAAGCAACACATCCGTAGATGGCCAAGGAGACCAGCGTGACGACCAGCATCACACTATATAGGGTCGCTCGGTTGAGAATCGAGCCAGACTTCCAGAACACGTTGGCCGAGATGAGTGCCATGAATGGGAGAGCAATTCGGAAAACCCGTTCCCGTAATGGCTCTGCTCAGTGCCGCGATCGCGTCGGCTTCGATCTGGCTGATGTCGGAGCGCAACCGAGGCCACTAAGTGGTCACACAGTTCGATGCGACTTACTGCCGAAGCGAGAAAATCCGAGGCGTTTCGAAGGAACCAATGCTACGGCGCCCCGACCGCGAAGGCGCAGTAGGAAGGCTCGGTCAGAAGCGACGCTTTCGGCCGCTCCACCGTAAGCTTCCTCAGCTCGAAAAACACCTTGCCTTGCGCCTCGGCCTTGACGATCACACCGTACTTCGTGTCGAGCCAGATCTTCGTTTTCCCGGCGCCGGTCGTGCTCTCAAGAATCCTGGTCGAGAAGCCATTCAGGGTCGCGTTTCCCGTTTCGACAGGATTTTGGCGATTGAACTCCTCCATCAACTTGGCCGAATGCTCGAACGGATCGTCCCACAAAGTTTGGAAAGTCCCGGTGCGGCAATTCAGCGAAACTGAGGCAGGCATATCGAGCGCAGTCGACGGACCCTCGTTCGCGTCTGTGCCGAACCATTTGCGCGTGTCGAGGTTGTAGTAGACGCGACTCCGGTGCGCCTGGACAGTGGGCGCCAGGAAGGCTCCGATAGGATTGGGAGCATCCTCGAACTGTTCGACCATCATTCTCGCGCCGTCGCGGTAGACCTTTTTTCCGTAGACCGCTGGGCCGCTCGTGAGCGTTACCAGCATCGTCGCCGAATAAGCTGTCGGCGGCGGAGCCGATTGAGCGGGCGCACCAGCCGCCGTGACGAGCGTTACCAGAGCAACCAGGGACATCTTTGCCATGCTCGCCTCCTCGCTAGTGGTTATGACATCCGGCAGAGAACTATGGTTACGAATACTTCTGCATAGGAATGCGAGTTTACTCGGAACTTATTCTGAACATTAAGCTTATGTTTACTTGGCACGATAAGTCTCCGTAAACGCCAGATCCGGATCGGAAATGCCCTCTGCTGGCATCACCGCAGCGCTCCTCGTCTCGGCACTCCCGATAAGGATCCAGCGTTTCTCAGGGCCTAACGACAATCTTGGTGCGATGACCATCGTCGAGATGCGACACTTTTCTCGCAAGATCTGCGAGGAAGGACAGTCTGGCCAGTGCCGGGATGGCTCGAAAGGAATATTCTTTGCTTTCGGTCTCGGCAAACAACGGCGGATAGACGGACTGTGGTTGTCCGGGCTCCCAGCTCCGAGAAGCCGCCGCGCACCAAGCCGGCCAGGTACGCAACGGTAACGCCGCACCCATAGACTAAGAGTGAGAAACCTCTGTGTTCCAAAGGCCTCTTTGCCAGATCGTGCTCCTCGCCGGCGCTCTTGCTTTCTGTTATGCCCGACAGGGCGATTTGCCGCCTAACGTTGAGCGATGGGTCAAGATCAGGCGGAGAGCGATGGAGCTGCTCAGCAAAGTACCGAACTACACTTGCGTCGAGACGGTGGCTCGCGAGCAGCAGGCCGGTCCTGCTGGCGCAATCGACTCCGACCGTTTGCGGGTTGAGATCGGGTACGTCGACAACAAGGAAGTTTACTCGTGGCCTGGCCAGAAGAAGTTTTCGAACCGGGAGCTGTCAGACATGATCGGCCAAGGCATGACGACCACCGGCTTTTTTGCCGCTCTCCCAAACAACCTGTTTCTGCACAATTCTTACTCTGTTCACTTCGTGCAGCAGGAACTGCGTCAAGGCAAGCAGGTGTTCCGTTGGGATTTCCAATCTCGTCTCGGCCAAAAACACTGGGAGTTGGTTTGGGACGCGGTCAGAGGAATTACTGGAGAACGGGGCTCCTTTTGGGTCGACGCCGGGGACTCGACGCTCGTCTCCGTTTTTGTGGAGGCCACGGAGTTACCAGCGAATCTCCCTTACGTCCGAGTTAACGCCGCCCTTGAATACAGTCTTGCGATGATCACAGGCAAGAGCGTCCTGCTTCCTGCCACGATCACCATTGATGCAGCTGAAGCCAGCGGGGGATTGATCCATAGTCGCATGGACTTTAGTCACTGCCGCGCTTTTGAAGCGGAGTCCTATCTCACCCTGACGCCTGCGGCAAAGGAATCGGCTGGGGCTTCAACGAACGATGCTCCGTCGCTACGGCAGCACGAGACGGACTCCGCTTTGCGGCGGCCTACCCTCCCAATCGCGCTCACCGTTCCAGTAATGCTAGACGAACCCATTGAACCGGCCACGGCGTACGCCGGACAGCCAATTCAGGCTTCGACCGTCGAATTGATCCGGCCCAAAGGGGGCGATCCAATCCCGGTCGGCTCAACACTGCACACCATCATCAGGCGAGTTCTGAGAATGAACGGCGCAACCGCGCCGGACCTAGTTTCTCAGCAGGGCGCATATCTGATATCGCTCGAGTTCGACACCCTCGACACTCCGACCGGCGCCATGCAGTTCTATGGCAGCCTGGTCTCTCTGACCGGAGTAGCGGGCGTACAGCCATTCTTGAGCAAGAAACACCTTCACTTCAAGGAGATGCCCGAGCGAGAATACGTGGACGAGGAGTTCCACGCACCGACAATCCCAGGTGTCGCCACATTCTTTTTGACCAGCAGCGGTACTGTCATCCCAAAGGGAGCTCGAATGATCTGGAAGATTGAAGACTTGTCGGCTCCGTTCTAGAGCGTACCTGTTGTCCAAACCCGGGTGCCAAGATTCAGTCAGGCTGGCAGCTGCGCGTGGTGCGCTAACTCTCGGCCAACTCGTGGCCTAGCGGGCGCCTACGTTCAAGAAGAATTTAGCCGCTGCGTCATTTCCGTCACGTCGAGCGTCGAACCCTGGGGTTGCAATCGATCTACGAGTAGCCATAGGCCCGGGTGGCCTTCCAGCGTTTGACTTACTGGCAACGGGATCGGACTTCGGCCACCGTCTCTGAAGCCTGTGTCACTGATCCTAGTGCCGCCGAACTGTTTCAGCTGTAACCGAGACCCTTGTGCCGCCGCACGGCGGACCTAATGCCGATTCGCGACTTATAATGGGTTGGCCGGATAAGCAGAATGTCTCACCGCGCCCTCATCGTGGCACTCGCTGCTGCGCGCGTCGTCCTGGAACAGACATTGCCACCCCCGACAGTTGGGCACCCGGAAGATGCGTCCGCTCTGCTGACGCGGGCGAGAGAGAAGGCCCTCGACTCGATCCGCAGTCTGCCAAAGTACACTTGCCTCGAAACCATCGAGCGCAAATACTACGTCCTGCCACCGGAGAAACACAGTCCCCATATGATGACGGAGGATCCTCCGGCGAGTGCGTGCAGCGGGAACGGCACCCGCCACCTCTCCCTGGCTGCGATGGACCGATTAAGAGTGGAAGTCGCAGCAGCGGGACAGAGTGAAATCCATTCGTGGCCGGGCGCGAGCCGTTTCGACACGCGGGACTTCGATCAGATGATTCCTTTCGGTCCGCTTAGCACGGGGTCTTTCGGGACGACTCTTCTTGATGTCTTTGCAAATCCGGGCGCACAGATCAAATTCAGCACGACAAAGGCCGACGGACCCCGGGAAGTATTGGAATACTCATTCCGCGTGCCTCTGAAGGCTAGCCATACCACTGTCAAGGGGAGCCGCGGATGGCAGCGCACGGCAGTCAGCGGTTCGTTTGAGATCGACGTGTCAAATGCGGAATTGGCACGGTTCGTAATCAAAACGGACCCACTTCCGGCCGACACGGGCATGTGCCAGGCCAAAGTCTCAACCGACTACCACCTCATGCAAATTGGCGACGGCGAATTTCGAATCCCACAGCGGAGCGAACTCGAAACTTTCGATACTGACGGTGGCCAAACTGACAGCGTGACGAAGTTTTCAGCGTGTCGCGAATATACGACTGAGTCGAGCATTCGATTCGGCGATCAGGATACGCCCGTGGAATTGATCAAGACAGCTCCACAGCGCGGGACAGCCCTTCCACCGGGTGTGTCCCTCAGCCTGGCACTCGTCGGGGCCATCGATCTAGGCACAGCCGCTGCAGGCGATCCGGTATCCGCGAGGGTTGTCCGTTCCGTTCGTGCACGGGGGTCGAAAGAAGTTCTGGTGCCGGCAGACGCGATTGCGCGAGGCAGGATTCTTGAAATGCGGCATGAGGTGAAAACCTCGGAATTTCTGATTTCCATCCGGTTCGATACGCTCGAAACTAAAGGCACCGTATCGCCGCTTTCGGTCCGCTTGGCTCGCGAAATAAAGGCCGAAGAGCGGAACCCCAGCGGGTTTGTCACTCGGGGAACCGAATTTTCGCTGCCACCACCCGCTTCGATGGAACCGAGGAGTCTTTTCGTGTTTTCGGCCAAAAGCGGAGCGCACGTGATCCCAACCGGCTTTCAATCCAAATGGACAACGGTTGCACCATGAAGGTTTTGGGACTCGGCGTTGCCGTCATGATGCTCCTGAATGCACAGTCCCCATCAGATCCAGCTGACGTATTGGAACAGATGCGCGACAAAGTGATCCCTCGGTTGCCCCCGCTGGGGTATGCATGTATCGCAACCATCGATCGCAGCTATTTCCGTCGTCACCTGCCGCTGGCAACTCCAAGGTCCTGCGAGCAGATCTCTGCGGACAGAAAGAAGGGGACCAAATTACAACTCGAGAAGACCGATCGGTTACGACTCAAGGTGGTTCTCACGAGCGGAGGTGAGATCTATTCGTGGACTGGGCCGGGCAGTTTCTCGCGCAATGTCGAACAGGTCGTGCAATCCGGAGACATCGGCACGGGCGCGCTGGGTGCCCATCTCGGCGCAGTTTTCGCTAATCCGCTCGTCCGCTTTCGGCTCCTCCGTCAAAACGGCAAGAACCTCGAATTCGGTTTTCGCGTTCCGGCTGGCGCCAGCAGTTACCTCATCAAAGCCGGCTCCGAGTGGCGCGAGACGGGTTACGAGGGCACCCTGTCAATTGACCCGGCGTCGCTCGAACTCAAGCGGCTGACGATCGAAACCGATGAGCAACTAGCGGAAACGTCGATGTGCGAATCGAGCACAACGATGGACTATCCACCCGGGGGCGAGGGATTGCTCCTTCCGAGCACGGTTCGGACCCACGACTTACACCGTGACACCAGCGAAACGGAATGGGTAACGACGTTTTCGGACTGCCGTGAGGCAAGCGAGAACGTCCCCGAGCAGTCGCTCCCCGCACTGTTTCCGCGTACATGGGCGGTCCCATTCAAGCTGGCGTTGGTTACACCTATCGATACCTCAACTGCCGCCGTGGGGGACGTGATTCGGGCAAGACTTGCAGAAACGATGCTGGGGCCATCGTCGAAAATGCAGGTACCTGCGGGTGCAACTTTAAGCGGCCGGATTATGCGCATGGAACACCACCTGCAGAGGCTGGAGTACAGCGACCCCACGGCGCATGTCGTCGCTCCCGGAGGGCGATACTTTTTCCTGATTTGGATGGATTTCGACACGATTGAAGCGAATGGTGTCGTTTCGGCGATCCGTGCCCGATTGACTTGCGGACAAGCGCTAGACTCCCTGCATCGTTGTCCGTTCGCTACTATGAGCGATCAGACATGGGATCGTGCGATTCCCTTTGGCAGCGACTCCGCGGATGCCAATATCGTAGTTCCCGCAGGATATACGTCCACCTGGCTGACTGGCGACCCGAATTCGAAATAGCAATAAACAGTGCTGCAACGCGATAAATCGCCGTAAGGCGGCTTTTATGTTTTTGAAGGTGGTTGCGAACGTAGCGCTTTGGCTATTTTTTTGAGGCCGCTGCCGTTCCTAATTACTCGAGCCTCGCCTTCTGCGCCAGGCGCTTTCGTCAATGGCGTTCTCCGAGTAGCATACCGAGTCGTTTTGGCGGAGCTGGAATGTGAACGCCTTGTCCCCAAGGGACCAGCAAAGGAACCGGGATGGTTGCAGGCCAGGATTGATCGGAAACGCGGCGTTTCTGACTCCACAAACCGGGCGTTTACTGACAGAGTTATTTCCATTGTCAGCGGCCTTTGCCGGCTGGTGCCTCCCCGCTTCCTTTCTAGTAAAAGAATCACCGATTTCTACTGTGCGCCCCCTGCGACCCACTTGAATTGTTCCTCGTCCAATATGCAGGTGAACAAAAATGAAAGGGCAAAAGATCGGCATGCGGGCGTTAGCGGTTCTGCTTGCTTCCGCGGCCTTGGGCTTCGCACAAATACCGAACACGGGTGTCACTGGAGCACCAATGCAAGGACCGCCCAATCCCAATAATCCAGCTGGAATCTCGGAGCCAGTCGGCCCGGGAACCATCAACTACGTTGAGGGTCAAGTTTCGCTGGACGGCCAAGAACTTTCGCGGCAATCGGTGGGGGCCGCAAGACTAACGCCTGGACACACACTCAATACCGGTGAGGGGTACGTGGAAGTGCTGCTCACACCCGGCGCATTCTTTCGCGTTGGGAACAATAGCGAGGTCCGAATACTTTCCGCCGGTCTTGCTGCTACGCAGATCCAACTCGTGCGCGGCTCGGCCATTCTCGAAGTCGACCAGCTGATAACGGGCACGAATCTCTCGATTGTGATGAACGGCACCACAGCCTTCATCGAAAAGAATGGACTCTACCAATTCGACGCTGCGCAGCAAGCTGTGATGGTTTTGGACGGCAAAGCGACGATTCAGGAGGCGGGAGGGACGGTCACGCTTGGCAAGCACGACCAAGTGCTGCTCGCCAGTAACCATCCGCTCAAGAAACGGGGCCTTCCGATAAAGACAGTCGAAGCCCAGCCCCTCTACGTTTGGAGCAAAGCCCGGAGCGAGGACGAAGCACAGGCCAGTACTAACGCCGCCAGCAACGCAAACTACTACGCGACTGCGGGCCCCGGCTGGTACTGGGATCCGGCCTGGGACTTTTATGGCTTTTGGCCTTACGCAGACGCTCTTTATAGCCCATTCGGCTGGGGTTTCTATGGGCCGGGCTACTTTGGCTTTGGATACTTCGGCGGCGGCTATTACGGCGGCCGTTACTATGGCGGTCACTATGGATGGGGCGGACACGCCGGGTGGGGCCGCCCGGGCACTGGCTGGCATGGCCGCGGCGGCGGAGCGACCGCCAAGGCAGGCGGATTTCGTGGCGGCGGAACTAGTGGCTTCCATGGCGGCGGGGGCGGTGGATTCCACGGCGGCGGATTTGGAGGAGGTGGCGGGTTCCACGGCGGTGGGGCTGGCGGTCATCGGTAGCCGAGCAAGGACAGGCCGACATGGTGTCACCGCACGACAAGGCCCGTAAGAAGCCGCCGGATGAGACCGCCGAAGAGAAGGCAGCGGCGGACTCTGGAAGCAACTCGAGTTTGAAGCCGCTGTGGAAAGTGCGTGTGATGGCCGCCGGATTTCCAGGGTAAGCTTGCCGAAAGAGGCGAAAAGAGCCTCTAGCACCTGCCCGGCAAAAGGGATGGAGCAAGTGCCGATCTATGAGGAGCTGGGGCGGAATAACCGGTGGCAGACTCGACAAAGGCGTCACTTTCAGACTACTTGGCGGCCGAGAGAACCTTTCTCGCCTGGATTCGCACCGGTCTCGCCCTGATGGGTTTCGGCTTTGTTGTGGCCCGGTTCGGATTGTTTCTTCAGGCCTTGCTGCTGAGCGCGGAGAACTCTCAGATTCGACCTGCGGGACCATCCTTTTGGATTGGCACGGCCCTCATTGTGCTCGGTGTTGTTGTGAATCTTGTGAGTGCGCGGAACCACTTAAGGCTAGTTCAAGGCTTGAATCGAGGCGAAGCGAACTTTAAGCCATCGTCCATGGTGGCCGTAACACTCGCAGTGACCTTGGCCCTGTTCGGACTAGTGATGGCAGTCTATCTGGTGTCGGTGCGGCAGCCCGAGAAATGGTACGTTGAGACAGCGGAAAGAAACTCCAATGACCATGGATTTCAAAGGCGGTCTAGTGAATGTCGCGAGCCGCCATTCGGTGGATCAGACAGTCGAGAACTTCGAAAGTCTCCTCGAGTCGAAAGGGGTTAAGTTATTTGCACTCATTGACCACGGCGGGGAGGCTGCGAAGGCCGGCCTGCACATGCCTCCAACCAAACTGCTGGTATTCGGAAATCCTCACGCCGGCACGCCGTTAATGCTTGCGGCACCTAGTATCGCTATCGACCTTCCTTTGAAGGCGCTGGTGTGGGAAGACGCGAGCGGCCAGGTCTGGATCTCGTATAACGTACCGAAGTACCTTCAGGCGCGTCATAAGTTGGCTAAAGAATTATCCGAACCTCTCTCTGCGGTGCGGGCCTTGGCAATTCAAGCCACTGAACTGAATAACGATTTCTGAGGGAAAAGCTGTGGGGCCAGATTTCCTTGCGGGAGCCTGACCCTCGACACGAGGACCCATGCTTCTACTGTGCCGCTCGCGACAGAAATGCAGTCCGGGCAGTATTCTCTTTTGACCGAGGTGGTAGGAACGTTGAACTGGAGAGGTATCCAAATGCGACTGCACGTTAATCAATTGTCTACCCCACTTCTGTTCGCGGCTTTAGTCGTGTCAATTTCAACGATCTACGCTTCCGAGCGGCATCACCAGAAAGCAAATGAAGACGCCACACGTGACGAAATTCAGGTCATAGGCCACATTGCTATCGCGGGACCCACTACCCAGCTGCTTCCCACCCAGCACTTCAGCAGTTTCTATCTCTACGCCGAGCATAGACCGGGCAAAGCGCTGACGTTGATCAATGTGACGAAGGCGTCAGATCCCACCGTTGTGGATGTTCTGGCGTACCCGGCTGATGATTCGTCTGGAAATCTGATTGCGGTTGCCGGCATGGCGGGGCTCGCGGTAGACCGGCAAGCGCCATCTAAGCCCGCCAGTCCGGCGGTCGTGCGAATTATGAACTTTACGGATCCTTCGCACCCAAAGATTGCGCGAGAGTTCCAGGGCGTCACCGCAATCACCACCGATAACCACCGCCGGCTCATCTTCTTGGCGAACTCCGAAGGGATTTGGATCTTGCGTGAACACTTTGCGGAAGATCCAGAGGTTATCCAGGAGTATTCCGACTATGTTCAATACGGCCTTGGTGGCGGGTTTTAGAGGGTGGCTGCCGGGCGACCGTCACTACAGTACTATCGCACTGAGAAGTTTAGGCGCCAGAGAGTTGATCGCGGTATAGGGAGCCTTGCTGGTTGTAGCCCTCTCGGTGCAGAGCAATGAAGATAAACACCCCACTCTTCGTGGCGAGCATCACGCTGGCTGCGTGCGCTGGCGTCGTGCCCGATCAGCCGTTTGTCGATTGTAGCCGATCCGAGATGATTAAGGCGGCGCCGGAATTGAGCGGGCTTGCGTTTGAATCTGATCAAGGCAAGTTGGATCCTCTGCTGCTGGCAACAGGGCAGCAATTAGAGAGCATGCTTGCGAAGTTCATAAACGTCTCCATTAGAGAAGACGTGCACGAGATGCGCTTCGACAGCACGCACATGATGTGGAAAGAGCATGAGGACAAGTTCCAGTACGTGGTCGAGACGCGTCCCTTCGTAGAGTTACGAAGACAGACGCTAGGTAACCAAACGGCGCTCCCGAGCCAGAAGAGCGCCTTTCTGATATCAGGGCATTTCCTTGACATGCTGGGCGACCTGTTGCCTGAGAGTCAAAAGGAGTCCCGTTTTCGGTACCTCGGGAGTCTTAAGGAAGCAGGTGGGCGAAGTCTCGTCGTGGCCTTCGCCAAACGGGACGGAACAAGACAAGGTCTTGTATGGATCGATGAGGCAACAAAGCGAATCCTGCGTTTCCGGACGGATGCTTTAGAACATCCGAAGGGAGAGGCATTTGACGGCTTTAGCCGGGATGTCCGCTTTGTGCCGGTGAGCTTTTCAGCCTTCGAAACGACGCTGTGACTGCCATCGAGCGCGACGGTGGACTTACGGTTTGCCGCGGGAGAGTTGCGTAGCGTTCACCGGTTTTCGAATTATCGCGCGGAGCGATTCGAAAACGATGCGGACGCCACCCAACGGAGGAAAGATACGGGAGAGGCGGCTAAAGAATTGGACGCGGAAGCCGATGGGATCGAGGTGCTTCTCACGGGAGTAGCGGCTCTGGAAGCAGGGAAGCCAGGGGATGCGGTGGCTCCTTTGCGTGAAGCGACAAAGCGATTGCCGGAACGGGTTGAGCCGGGCTATTACCTGGGAGTGGCACTGTATGGTACGCACGATTTGGCGGGGGCAGAGACCAAGTTTCGTGAAACGGTGAATCAATCTCCCGGTCTGGCGGCGGCGCATAACCAGCTTGGTGCAGTGCTTTTTGAGAGCGGGGACAAGCCCGGAGCGGTGACGGAGTTTCAAGAGGCGTTGCGCTTGGAGCCTGGGAACGCGAAAATGCGGGCAAATCTCGACCAGGCGATGAGGACGCTGAAGAGTGAAAACATCGCCGCGGAGGCGCGCATGCCTCCCGTGGCGGGCGAGCCGACTATCAGAGTGGATGTACGCCAGGTGCTGGTTCCAGTGGTGGTGACCGATAAAGATGGGCACCATGTGGTTGGCTTGGCGAAGACCGATTTCAAGGTTTTTGAAGACGGAGCAGAACAAAAGATCACGGCGTTCTCGAGTGAGCGGGCGGATGTCTCCGCACCCGCGAGCCCGAATGTTGGAATACAACCCACGGCGGACGGCTCGCCAGAGGCTCTGGCAAAGCGCCCCACATACGTAATCTGTTTCGATACTACGCACGGTGCCTTCGCAAACGCCGTACATGTTCGCGAAGCGCTGCAGAAACTGTTTCGGCAAGAGCAGGCCGGGAATTCGGAGTACGTGGTCCTTGCGCTGGGGCTGGCCGTAGAGACCGTTCAAACCCCCACTTCCGACCCGGCGAGTGTTCTGGCAACACTTGGGGGGAATCGTTTCCAGAAAGCCCTTCAGCAGGGCCAGAAGAGCTCGACGCAATTTGGAATCTCTCTCATTTTGAAGGGGAACTGCAAGAGGTGCGGGCGGCGTGCGACGGAGGTGATCCAAATTGCGCAACCCGGAAACAAATGCTGCTTCCGCAAGCAAACGAGCTCGCTGAACACGAGAGGATCAGCACCGCGCAATTCCTGGCTCAATTCCGTTCCATAGTCCAGAAACTGGCGCTTGGCAGCGGGCGGCGCACCCTCGTCCTGATCTCCGATGGTTTCTTGCTCGCGCCTGGAGAGATCCCGTTTGGGCTCCTCGAGGCGTACTTCCCGGAATTCCGGTCGACGCTTACGCTCGACAGAATGCAGGATGCCATCGAGCCAATCTTCAAACTGGCGGTGAAGGGAAACGTGCCGATCTACACAATCGACTCGCGTGGGCTGTACACATCGCCGGGACTCGACGCGTCGCGAAGCATGAATCTATCGGTGGCGCAACAAGTGGACCGTGTGTTGAACGACATAGGGACTGACGAGGGGCTCACGCTTTCGGAAATTGCCGCGGCTACAGGCGGCACAGCGTTTCGAAACAGTAACGACCTGCTTACCGGATTGAAGAAAGCGTTTGCGGACGGACGAGAGTACTACATGCTGGCTTATGTGCCCACTAATGAGGCGCAAGACGGAAAATTCCGTAAGATCGAAGTTAGAGTGCGTGATAATCAGGCGGCGGTGAGCGCAAAGCGAGGCTATTGGGCTACCCCGCAATAACCACGAAACGGGTTGATCGCGCCGACAAAGCGGCCGATATCAGGTGATCATCCCCCTTCGCTCGGCGTACGGAATCAGCGAGGGCCGATCAATCCAGCGCTAGACCAGGAGTTTTGAAACGAAGAACGGCGCTGACCCAATATCGCAACAAGTCAGAAGTACCCAACGCGGCCTGGCTGCTAGGATCGTGCCGCCCGTTCCAACGGAGTGGCTGAGTTCAGCGGCTTTGCCTACAACGCGAGGCTATCGCGGTTGTCTCCGCTTCTCGCGACCTGTTCGAGATCCAGGGCTTCTTGGCAAACAACGCAGTGAGCGGCCCATGGAAGCGCCGCGAGTCGCTTTTGAGGAATCGGCTTCTCACAGCCCAAGCACAGTCCGTAAGAGCCTTCGTCGAGGCGTCGCAAGGCTGCCTGGATTTCCTTCAACAACTGTGACTGTCTTTCCAAAGTGCAAACCGCAACTTCCCGGCTCAGTTGCTGTTGAAGTCTGTCAAACTCGTCGCCAGCATCGGCGATGACAATTTCCGCCCTGTGAGAGTCGGTAGCCGACACTTCTCTGAGTCGTTCCTTCAGCACACGGTGAACCTCATTTGCATCTTGAGCCGGCTGCGGCGGTGCGCCGCTGGGATGCCCAGTAGCTACCTTCGGTGGCCGCCCATCGGCCCCTTCGACTTCGCCGACTTGAGGTCGGCACTCGAGAACTTCAATATCGTGTCCCATCTCAAAAAGATTGTCGTGCCAGTTTTTGCTTGTATCTATTGGCCCGATTGTGTTGCTGCTGCGTTTTCGAAAACGATCTTCGTGGTAGTACCCTTCACGCCTATCGATTCCAAATTCGTCCCGTCCTTGTACAGCAGCTCGGTGGTCGAAAACTTGCTGGAGGCGCTTTCCTCTTTTGCCGGCACTACGATGGATTCCTTCCCCTGTTTTATGATGGCGTTCCCGCCCTCCATCGTCACTCTGTAGTCGCCGGCCTTTACTGTCTTGCCCTCAATGACCGAATCCTGAAATATGTTCACCTTTAGAGCGTTTCCGGCGGCGAAGGCCGCGGAACCGCAGGCGAGAAAACTCAAAAGCAAGGTCTTATTCATTGGATTTCTTCTCCTACCTAGTCAAACTGAATGAGGAGGCGTGAGGGCCTCCTCGATCTGACTGCAGTGTCCATCAGACGTCTGCGAGGTTCCATACCGCCGGCACATGAGTTTCCTTGCCATCTTTACCAACGCAGGATCATTCAACACAGTAGGTAATAACCCTAGCCCTGTCGCGGTAGCTTCCAAGGGTGATCGAACCGTAGCTCTCACCGCACGCAGACCGAGTCACTACTGAAACAAGACCCTCAAAAATACTGGCCGGGCAGGAATGCTCTCCGATTCGACTTCATATACCCTCAAGAATGAAGTGCCGTTCCCCACCGATTGCAATTGAAGGCTTTGGATTATGCGTCGCGCTGTCCCCCTCATGTCAAACCCCGTGCGAAAGTGGCTATCGAATCTTCACACGCTTCCAGCGTCAGGCCTTGAGGCTAAGAGAGATGAGTCCGACCTCCCGCTGGAACCGTATGAAGCGGTTTCCGTCCTAGCAGTGTTACCTGAGGAGCGCGATAGGCGAACTCTTCACAGGATTGCGGTTTCTCGCCGATGGCAGCTGCTAAGTGCCAAAGACTTGGGAGAGGCGACGGAGCTATTGCGGCGCCGACAGAGCGCAGTTGTGTTGGTCGATCGGGGCTTTCTCGGAATTGATTGGCGGCATTCGCTGCGGACTTTGCTCGTGGCGTCGCCGGCCTCTTGCATAATCCCAGTACTGGAGACACCAGCCGACCGCTTCTGGGAAGAACTCATCCAGCAGGGAGGATATGATGTGTTGGCGGCGCCTCTGAGTGAAGCTGCCACAACGCGTACAATTCAGTTCGCATGGGCGTATTGGAAGAAATGCGTTTGGCCGGTGTGTGGCTATTGACAGCCGAATCGGTGAGGAGCCGCTAGCTGATTACACCCTTGCGCACGGCGTACAGAATCAGTTCGGCGATGCTGTGGACGTTTAGCTTTTGCATGAGATTCGAACGATGCGTGTCGATCGTATGCGGACTGACACCGAGCATCGCAGCGATGTCCTTCGTCGCTTTCAACTCGACGATGAGTTGGAGCAGCTCTCGTTCGCGGACGGTGAGCAAATCGTAAGGATCATCCACTCCCTGCTGCCGTATCTGCCGCAGATAGTCGTCCGCCAATACTTTGCTCACGGCCGGACTAAAGAAGGCCTTGCCTGCGCATACCGCGCGAACGGCCTGGATCAGATCCGCGTCGGCCGAGTCCTTCAAGAGATAGGCCCGTGCGCCGGCTCTCAATGCTTTCAGAATGTACCCCTCATCGGAATGCATACTCAGAATCACAACCGCGGTCTTCAACCGTTCTTCGTTGATTCGCCTCGTCGCTTCGATACCGTTCAAGAGCGGCATGGCGATGTCCATGATGACCACGTCGGGGTTTTCTCGAATAACCATGTCAATCGCTTCCCGCCCGTTGTCCGCCTCGCCGACGACAGCGAAATCTGGTTGCCGCTCAAGCACCAGGCGAAGACCCTGCCGCATGATGGTGTGGTCGTCCGCCAATACAATTCGCACCGCAGTCATATGAGTACCGCCGTGTCCTTTTCTGACAGGGGCAGTTCAGCTCGAATTGACGTACCTTCACCAGGAATCGACTCAACGTGGAAAGAGCCGTGGAGATGTTTGACTCTCTCCTCCATCCCTAAGAGTCCGACGCCTTTCTCTCGCTCGGGTGCAAATCCATGTCCATCATCGTGGATCTCGAGTAGGAGCTGGTCTTCTTTTCGGCGCAAACGAACATCTACACTTTTCGCATTCGCATGCCGCGTTATGTTGTGAAGAGCCTCCTGAACGAGCCGGTAGATACAAGTCTTGTGTTCGTCGGGAATATCGTCGGCCAGCTCATCGGCGTGGATTTGAACGGCGAGATTCTTGGTTCGGGATACCTCACGGGCCTGCCATTGCAAGGCGGGTATCAGGCCCAGATCGTCAAGCATGGAAGGACGAAGAAGGAGGGACATATCGCGCACGACGGCCAGCGTTCTTTCAGCCAAGCGTCGGAGAGCCTGGAGCTGGCCCTGCGCATCCACATTGCCGCCCTCTGAGATAGTCGCCGCCGCGTTGCCAATGCCTAGAAGTAAAGCCGAGAGGGACTGACCCACCTCGTCATGCAATTCTCTGGATATCGCACGTCGTTCCGACTCCTGCACGGCGATCAAGCGGGTCGATAGGTCTCGCAATGCGGCATGGGCCTGTTCCACTGCGTCGAAGCGCTGAGTGGATATGCGCTCCAGGCGCAGAATGCGACGAATGCTGCCCGTTGCCAGCAGTGTTCCGCAGACCATCGTCAGCACCAGCAGGATGATCAAGTAGCGCCGAAAGTCACTGAATAAAATGGCTATTTGCTCGTTGCCCGACTCCATTTGCCTTTTGTTGACCTGGCTGATCTGGTCTGCCAGGTGGACAATCATCATACGCCTTGGCAGAAGTGAGTCCCTGGTGAAAACGTACCCCAGCGATTGACGTTGGGCGGCGTTCCATTCCAGGGCGGGACGCAACAAATCGAAGTATTCGGCGACCTGGCTTGTGAACTGCTGAAACGGCAGCCGTTCTTCGCGGCTTACAATGTTCTCGTACGCAGCCACATTAGCCTCGACGCGAACCCGCGCATCTTCCAGTTCCTTGCGATGTAGATCTGCCTTGGTATGATCCTGCTCCAGAAGCAGGTCCCGAACATAGGTGCCCGAAAGATAGATGTCCGAGCGAAGCTGCTCAAGGATACGGTCCCGATTGAAATAATCCTGGCGGATGCGCTCGTTTCGGGTTTGGATGCTCCCAAGGACCGACAGTGCGTAGAGACCCGTCACGGCGAGCAGCAACCAAAGTCCACCAAAGCCGATGAACAGAAGACGTTGCGTCTGTCCGCTTCTGATTTTCGTTTCAGTATCCGCCGCTGCCGGCGACTTGAGTTCGACTTTCATACGAGACCACCGTTAATGCAACATTCCGAGCGTGTACTGAAGCGCGGCGTATGCCGCCTGATATTCGTACTTTGCGTTTAAGTTTTCGACCTCCGCGGACGTCTGTCCGAGTTGCGCTTGCGTCAGCTCAACAATGGAGGCCAAGCCCAGAGTGTATCTGCTTTGGGATAGATCAAGCGCCAGATTGGCTTGAACCAGCAGTTGCTGCGCGGTGGCAATCGCTTCAAAGGCGGTGCGAGCGTGCGTCCAGGATACGCGAACATCCCGCGCGATGCGGTCCTGTTCGTCTCGTGATCGTTGCCGCGTTGCCTGTAGCTGATACTCCGCTGCCTCCCGCCGGGCCGTGAACAGATGGCCGTTAAAAACAGGGATGTTGACATTGACCGCCGCTGCCTCATAACCGGAGGGTATATTCGGGTTGGCGCTACCCGGGTTGATGTACGGCAGCGCTCCACCGACTGCCATTAAACTCACGGTCGGACGTTTGAGATCACGCTCCGCGTAGACAAACTTCTGGTCCGCCTCCATCTGAAGATGCAAACTCGCCAGTTCGGGACGTGTTTGAAAGGCCTGAGTGAGGAGCGGTTCGATCTCTGGCGGCACCTCCGAGGGCATCGGTTGTTCGATGAGCTGATAGGCGATCGATTCCTGGGTGCCGAGCGCCTGTCCCAGCCCGGCGTAGGCAGCTTGGAGACGGTCCTGCGCCCGCAGCAGCATGAGCTTGGCATCGGCTAGATTAACCTCGGCAAAACTGAGGTCAACGGTTGATCTTAGCTTTTGCTTGGTTAATTCAGAGATTTGATCGACCGCTGTCTGGCGAGTTGCAACAGTTTGCTGCGAAACTTTCACCAACTGAAGAGCGAGCAGGGTCTCGTAATAGGCTTGGTTCACTGCCAGGATTACGTCGTACTGTGTCGCCCGATAGTCCTCACGACTGGCCTGGGCTTGTAATTTGGCGTTGGCAACCAGGTTGGGTGTGCGGCCCGAGTCAGTAATCAGTTGCGACAGCGTGAGACCGGTTCCGAAATGATTGAATAGCGCAGGAGCATTGATAAGGCCGGCACCCAACCGGCTATTCACATTGGCTTGTGCTCCGGTGACCTCCCCGTTGAGAGCGGGATAATACGCGGACCGTGCTTCCGTCGTGATTTTGTCCGCGCGGAGAGAGAGAGCCTGGGACGCGAGGACCTGCGGGTGATTCTTGAGCGCGAGCGCCTGCGCATCCTGTAAACTCAGCTGCGGAGCGGGCGACTGCCCACCGAGTAGGCGTGAAGCTGCCGCTAATAGTGAAATCAGCGCGATGGTTTGCTTGGTCATGATGCGTTAAGCGCGGACTGGCTCGCGCCCCTCGGCCCGGTGGCGGTCCTTCTTTCCGTACACAAGCAGATAGGCCGCCGGCACAATAAAGACGGTCAGGATGACGGAGGAAGTGAGGCCGCCAATAATGGCTCGCGCCATGGGGGCATACTGTTCAGACCCTGTACCTAGCTTCAGGGCCATGGGAAACATGCCGATGATTGTGGCGAGCGACGTCATTAGAATTGGACGCAGCCGTACCCTGCAAGCTGTGATAACTGCGTCGGCCACGGGAAGATTCTGCTCTTCCAGTCGGTGAGCGAAGTCGACGATCAGGATGCTGTTAGAGCCGGCAACGCCAATGAGCATTAGCACCCCCATCAGCGACATGACGTTCAGTGTGGTTCCCGTGAATAGCAGAATCAGGAAGACACCGATGAACCCCATCGGAATGGCAAGCATAATCAGAAACGGATCGACGAAGGATCGAAACTGAGCAACCAGGATGAGATATAGGAGCACAGCGGCGAGAACGAAGCCATAGGCGAAGCTCTTAAACGACTCACGCATTCCCAGCACCATGCCTCGGAGAGTTACGCGAACGTTTCCAGGAACCTTCATTTCCGCGATGATCTTCGTGATTGCGCTTGAAATGCGCTCGAGGTCCTCGCCTTGCGGGGTCACATAAACGTCGGAGGACCGCTGGATCTGATAATGATCCACCTCCGTGGGTGTTTGAGTGTGAACCAGTGTTGCGACAGAATCCAGGGAAGTCGTTTTCTTTTGCCCAGGGGCCTTGAGCGGAATATTTTTCAGATCGATGAACTGGTGGATTGCGGGTTTTCCGTGTTCGTAGTATTGCACCGTGAGGAAATAGTCGTTTCCGGTCTTATAGTCCACCCAGTAATTGGGTGCGATCATTGTGTTCGAATTCAGCGAGGTGATGACGTTGTTCACAACATCCTCCTGACTCAAGCCCAGCTCGGAAGCATGTACCCGATCGATATTCAATCGAACGGCG
This sequence comes from uncultured Acidobacteriaceae bacterium, assembly GCA_963771305.1. Classification (GTDB taxonomy): domain Bacteria; phylum Acidobacteriota; class Terriglobia; order Bryobacterales; family Bryobacteraceae; genus CAJCIT01. The sequence goes on along the minus strand of CAVYTS010000010.1, from coordinate 28,999 downwards.
GGGTAGTCCAGATCTTGGGGGATATAGACCTCATCCACGCCGGATAGTCGCCTGATGCGGCCGGCGAGTTCCTGCGCAAGCCGGTAGTCCTGTTCCAGGTCATGGCCGGTCACTTGAACATCGATAGGGGCCGGCATGCCCATGTTCAGGGTGGTGTCGACCATGGACCCGCTCTGAAAGAACGTTCGTGTGTCCGGGAGCTGTTTTTCAATGGCGTTTCGGACGCGCCTCATGTACTCAAAGCTGCTAACTCGATGGTCGTCTGTCAAAGCCGTCTGTACGGTGGCGGTGTAAGGGCCGGCATTACTGGTGTAGAGGGCCGAAAAATCGGGAACCATGCCAATGTTGGAAACCACCATTTTGAAATCGCGCCCCACGGTTTGGCGAATCACGTCCTCAATTTTGGCAACATACCCCTCGGTCACCTCAATGCGAGATCCGGTAGGGGCTTTCAGGTTGACCGTGAATTGACCGGCGTCGGTTCTCGGAAAGAAAGCCAGGCCGAGGAAAGGATAGATCGCAAGACTCGCGACAAAAAGGCCACTAAGGAGGGCGACGGTGAGGCCAGGCCTCCGCAACGCACGCCTCACCCACGTCTCGTAGAAATCGAGTAACTTGGTGAAACCCCGGTTGAATCGGACATTGAATTTGCTCCACCACGATTGCTTGTCTCCGCCATCGGCATTCTCGTTCTCATGCGATGCGTGGGGCGGAGCCTTCAGGAATCGTGAACAAAACAGCGGAATGACTGTCATCGCAACCACAAACGAAATCAGCAGTGAGATGCAGAACGACAATGCCAGTGCGGAGAACAGAAACTTGCTGACGCCGTAGAGGAAAGTCACCGGGAAGAAATCAACCACTCCGACTAGGGTCGCCGCCAGCACCGCCAAGGTGACCTCCGCGCCCCCAAGTTCCGCGGCAATGGCTGGCGGGTCGCCCATCTCCAGATGCCGGTAGATGTTCTCGAGCGAAATGACTGAGTTGTCAATGACCCGCGAAAATGCAAGGGCCATCCCACCAAGAATCATGGTGTTGACGGTACTGCCCAAGAAATACAGAATCACGAAGGCCGCCAATGCGGAGATCGGTATTGAAAGCAGCACCGCTGAAGTTGCCCTTACACTGCCCAGAAAGAGAAGAATCATAACACTGGTTAGCGCCAGGCCCATGAGTCCTTCGTTCAGCACGGTTTTGATCGCTTCCTTCACGAATACCGACTGATCAAAAAGAAGGTCGGTCTTCAGCTGACTAGGAATGTCGTATAGGTTGTCAAGCAGCTTGCGGACACCGTTCACAACCTGGATCGTGTTCGTGTCGCCGCCCTGCTTCATGATCGGAATGTAGGCGGACCGCTGGCCATCGACGCGGACGATGTTGTATTGAATCTGGCTAGAGTCCTCCGCTCTACCTATGTCTTTGATCGAAACCCAGGAATGACCCACCGTCTTGATGGGTATGTCATTCATCTCTCGCATGTTGCTGACAAGGCTGTTCGAGTAAACGTAGTAATCAAATGGACCAAGCTTCACGTCGCCGGCCGGCAGGATCAGGTTGGATTCATTCACGGAATGGACAACGTCCATGGGGCTGAGTTGCCGTGAGGCGAGCTTGTAGGGATCGACATACACCATGATCTGGCGGTACTTGCCTCCGAAGGGCGGCGGAATCTCCGCGCCTTTAATCACCGCGATCTGATTACGGATCGCGAACTGGGCATAATCGTGGAGCTGCGTTTCCGTCAGGCCTTTGCCTCTCACTGTGACCAGACAAACGGGCTGGCTCGAAGCGTCGAACTTCAACACAACCGGTGGCAGGGTGCCAGGCGGAAGGCGCTTCAAGTCGGCGAGAGCGAGATTTGATAGCTCTGTGACATCGGTGTCGGCGTCCGTTCCGGGCTGAAATATGGCGCGGATAAGGCTGACTCCCAACATGGAACGGGATTCCATATGATCCATGCCGGCCGCCAGGGTAAAGAACCGCTCGAGTGGATTGGTGATGTCCGTTTCGATGTCCACCGGGGGCATTCCCGAATAGAACGTCGCGACAACGACTTCCGGTATGTCGATTTGCGGGAACAGGTCCACCGGCATACGGGTGACGCTCACTGCTCCAATGAGCGAAATCGCCAGGCAAATGACAACGATGAAGTACGGGTTGCGGATGGAAAAGCTAGACATGGAAGTGTCTCATGCCTGGCTTTCGGCCGCTTGCTCTCGTTGGCGGTCCTTCTTTCCGTAGACAAGTATGTAAGCGGCGGGCACAATAAACACGGTCAGGGCGACCGAGGAGGTCAGGCCGCCAATAATTGCCCGGGCCATAGGAGCATACTGTTCCGATCCCGTTCCGAATTTCAGTGCCATGGGAATCATGCCGATGATGGTTGCCAATGAAGTCATCAGAATGGGACGGAGACGGACGCGACAGGCGGTGATGACCGCATCCTTCACCGAAAGTCCCTGCTCCTCCAGGCGATGCGCGAAATCGACGATGAGAATGCTATTTGAATCGGCGATGCCAATGAGCATGAGCACGCCCATCAACGACATGACGTTCAAGGTTGTGCGAGTCAACAGCAGAATCAAGAACACGCCGACAAAACCCATCGGAATGGCCAGCATGATCAGAAAGGGATCAACAAACGACTTGAACTGTGCAATTAGAATCAGGTAGAGAAGAATGAACGAGAGGATAAAGCCAAAGCCGAAGCTGGAAAACGACTCGCGCATGCCAAGCACCATTCCACGCATTGTCACGCGAACATTTCCGGGCACCTTTGCATCGGCGATGACCTTGTCGATTTCACTAGAGATCTTGCCGAGGTCCTCGCCTTTCGGGGTGATATACACGTCTGTGGACCGTTGGATCTGATAGTGATCGACCTCGGTGGGCGTCTGAACATGTTGGAGTTGAACAACCGAACCGAGAGTCGTCGGTTCGGTGAGATTGGGAGCCTTCAGCGGAATATTCTTGAGGTCGATCGTGTTGTGAATAGCAGCATTGCCGTGTTCGTAGTATTGGACCGTTAGAAAGTAATCGTTTCCCGTCTTATAGTCGACCCAGTAATTCGGGGCGATCATCGTATTCGAATTCAAAGCCGTGATGACATTGTCCACAATGTCTTTCTGAGTAAGTCCCAGTTCACCCGCATGCACACGATCCACGTTCAGTTGCAATGCGGGATAGTTCATGTCCTGCGGAATATAGACCTCATCGACTCCTGGCAAGTGGCGGATTCGAGTGGCGAAATCCTGAGCCAAGGCGTAGTCCTGTTGGAGATCTCTTCCTGTTATTTGCACGTCGATAGGGGCAGGCATGCCCATATTCAGAGTCGAGTCCACCATCGAGCCACTTTGGAAAAATGTGCGAATTTCCGGATATTGCTTCGACAGGGACTGCCGAACGCGGTCCATGTATTCGAAACTGCTCACTTCGTGATCTTCGTTAAGGGCAACCTGAACAGTTGCTGTGTAGGCGCCGGAATTGCTGGTGTAAAGAGAGGAGAAGTCCGGAACGACGCCGATATTCGAGACCACCATTTTGAAATCGCCAGGATGGACGATGTGGCGGATCAGGTCTTCCACATGGGCGACGTACTGCTCGGTAACTTCAATTCGTGCGCCAGTGGGCGCTTTCATGTTGATCGTGAACTGACCAGCGTCCGTTCGTGGGAAAAACGCGAGTCCGAGGAAGGGGTAAATCCCAAGGCTGAGCACAAAGACCGCTGATAATGCCGCGACTGACAGGCCTGGTCGCTCTAGCGAACGCCTGACCCACTTTTCGTAGAAATCGAGCATCCGATTGAAGCCGTGATTAAATGCCGTGTTGAACCTGGAGCCCCAAGAGCGGCGACGTTTCTTGGCCGTCAATTCACCGGTAGGATGGTCATTTCCGATCGCGTCAACGTTGTGTTCCGCGTGCGGCGCGCTCTTCAAGAACCGTGAGCAAAACAGCGGAATGACGGTCATGGCTACAACAAAGGAGATCAGCAAGGAAATGCAGAACGCCAGTGCCAGGGCGGAGAAGAGGAACTTGCTCACACCGTAGAGGAACGTAACTGGGAAGAAATCGACAACGTCCACCAGAGTTGCGGCCAGGACGGCAAGAGTGACTTCGGACCCGCCCAGTTCAGCAGCAATCCGGGGCGCTTCTCCCATCTCCAGATGCCGGTAGATGTTCTCGAGAGAAATGACTGAATTGTCAATCACGCGGGAGAATGCCAGGGCCAATCCACCCAAGATCATCGTATTGATGGTGCTTCCGCCAAGGTAGAGAATTACGAACGTGGCCAGCGCCGAAAGCGGAATGGACAGAAGTACAGCGGAGGTGGCCCGCATGCTGCCCAAGAACAACAGAATCATGATGCTGGTCAGAACCAGGCCCGTCAAGCCTTCGTGCAATACAGTCTTGATGGCCTCTTTCACAAAAACCGACTGATCGAAAAGAAGATCGGTCTTCATCTGCTTGGGGATGTCATACAGGTTCTCGGTGAGCTTTCGCACACCATCGACGACCTCGATGGTGTTTGTATCGCCGCCCTGCTTCATGATCGGAATATAGGCTGACCGCTGGCCATCGACACGGACGATGTTGTATTGAATCTGGCTGGAATCTTCCGCCTTACCAATGTCTTTCACCGAAACCCAGGCGTTATCCACCGTTTTGACGGGGATGTCGTTCATCTCTTTCATGTTGTTGACGAGACTGTTCGAATAGACGTAGTAATCGAACGGGCCCACTTTCACATCGCCGGCGGGTAAGATCAAGTTGGACCGATTGACGGCGCTTACGATGTCCATCGGACTAAGTTGCCGCGAGGCGAGCTTGTAGGGATCGACATACACCATGATCTGGCGGTACTTGCCTCCGAACGGCGGGGGAATCTCGGCGCCTTTTATCACCGCAATCTGATTGCGAATCGCAAATTGGGCGTAATCGTGAAGCTGAGTCTCCGTAAGTCCTTGGCCTCTCACGGTAACCAGGCATACCGGTTGGCTGGACGCATCAAATTTCAAGACAACCGGCGGGAGGGTGCCGGGCGGCAGGCGTTTCAAATCAGCGAGAGCCAGGTTGGATAGTTCCGTTACATCCGTGTCGGCGTTCGTGCCGGGTTGAAAAATGGCCCGGATGATGCTGACGCCCAGCATGGAGCGCGACTCCATGTGATCCATACCGGCCGCCAGCGTGAAGAACCGCTCCAATGGATTGGTAATGTCGGTTTCAATATCCACCGGCGGCATTCCCGAGTAGAAGGTTGCCACCACTACCTGAGGGATGTTGATTTGAGGAAACAGGTCAACCGGCATCCGTGCCACATTGACGATGCCGACCAGTGAGATCGCAAGGCAGACAACAACAATGAAGTAAGGATTGCGAATGGAGAATTGTGACATTCGGGTATGGCTCAAGAAACACAGAGAATGAATGACATCTGTCAGCTCTTGCCGCTGTACTCGGCGATTTGAATGACTTGGGGGCGCACTTCTTCACCAGGTTTCAGCCCACTTCGGTCGCTTATAACAACTTGCTCGCCCTCGCGGACACCCGAGAGAACCTCCGCGTAGCTATCGGTTTGAATGCCCAGCGTAATCTGGCGTTCTTGAATCTTATTGGCCTGACTGACGATCATGACGCCAGCGTGTTCACCTTCTTGGCTCACTGCTTGGAGAGGAACCACCAAGGCAGCGCCCATTCTGTCGAGCGTAAGCGTCGCCTCCGCATACAGGCCCGGCATAAGCAGGCCCTGCGGGTTCGGGACGTCCACTTCGGTGTGCATCGTGCGAGTGGACTGGGCAACGTCTGAGGAGAAGCGAATGACTTTGCCGGGGAAGTCTCTGTTCAACGCCGGCACCTTCACGTCGACCGGATCGCCGACCTTGATATATCGGACGTACGATTCGGGTACCGGAATGGTCAGGCGAAACAGATCTTCCTGCGAGAGTTTGACCAGCGGCAATGCTTGCGTGTTCGAACTCGTGCCTGCTTGCATCAGCGTCCCTTGATTCGCGTACCGTTGTGTCACAACTCCGGTAAATGGCGCCGTAATCTTTGAATAATCATAGAGAGCTTGATCGTGAGCCAGTTTTGATTGAGACATTGAGAACTGGCTTTGCGCGGCTTGTAACTGCGATTTCGCGGCTTCGGCCTGGGCCTGCGCCGCGAGATCCTTGCCTTGGGCGTCGTCGACTTCCTGTTGTGCGACCAGGCCCGGCTTGCTGTTTGCAACGCCGTCCAGCCGGGTGAATTGGAGATGCAAGACCTTGCCTTGGGCTTCAACGCGGGCAAGTTGGTGCTCGGCGTTGGTGACTTGATCTGCAAAGCTCTTGATCGATGCCTTGTCCTCCTCGAGTTGCGCCTCTAACTCGGGGATTTCGAGAACTGCCATCAGCTGACCGGCTTTTACGCGAGTGCCGTAGTCGACGTAGAGCTTGGAAACAAATCCGGACTCTTTGGCAAAAACGTCGATTTCTTGAAAAGGAACCAATTCGGACGAGAGAGTTAGGTACCTGGCCATCGGCTTTCTGGTGATCTTGGCCACTCCAACCGAAGGCAAGGCAGCCTGCGAGTTCTCGCCGGATCTCGCGCTGGCGACTCCGTTTCTTCCGCAGGAGACCACGGCGCTGACCGCAGCGACGACCAGACACGCTCCGAACGACTTGAGAGCGCGTTGTGGGCGACACCCCCGCCCAACGGCAATACGATCAGAATCGCGCAAGTAGCTGTTCATTTCGAATCTTCGCCGGGCATGCTGAGTTTGTTTGAGACATGCTGGATCCTTTCCATCAGCTTCGGGAGTGAAAAGTGATTCGAACGACAAAACTTGATAAGTTCTTTTTCCATTTCCGCCATTTCCGCTACGACCCTCGGAATTTCGGATGCTATCGATATGGGAATCGAATGAACGCCGTGCATGTCCCCGTGAAGCAGGTCTCCCGGCCGTATCCGCAGTCCGCAAATCTCGACGGGCTCGCCGAACTCCACGACGTGCGCGTACGCGTGCGAAACGGCTAAGTTTCCGGCAAACACTTGAAGGCCAGCGGCCTCGATTCCCGGCAAGTCACGCACTGCTCCATTGGTAACGTAGGCGGCGCAATCAAGGGCTCGACAGATGTTTGCGTGTATTTCTCCGAACAATGCTCCCACCCCGGGTCGATCGTCCACGTCCTTAGCAACAATGAATCTCGGAGCCGGGATGGTGAGCACGTAAGACCACCAGTCTGCACGGTCGTAATAACATCGCCCAGCGATAGGAGTGGAGGAGGAACGGATCCGCGCCGTGACCGCGTAACCGGCTGCTGGCGGTAGATGTGGAAATATGCATCGAACAGCGCCATTGACGAAGCCCTCATTTCGGGTTCTAACCTGAAACTGTTCGATAGCGTTTGACACAGCGCATGTGTCAAGCCGTTGCAGTTGTTCGAGAGTCTCGGGAGTCACCGTTCTTGCGGACGTGGGCATGTTCGTTCGTTGGCTCGGTTCCGCGGATCTAACAGTGTGTGACAAGAAGACTGCGTCCCCGAAACCTAATTTACGAATTTCAGAGACCGTAAGCTATCCCCTCCGCAAGGGATTTTTTGGATTGAAGGGCGGTAGATGCGCGGTGGCAAGGAAACGCACAATTGGTTGGTCACGGTTGGGACTAACTCTCTGCCCCGGAAACGAGGGAGGGAGCGCCACAGAGGAGCGGTATGTGCTTTTCGCCCTTGCGTCCTACTTAAGGATCGGCGCAAAGAATACCCTGCGGACACGATGTTGCTGGCTCCGAAGAGGCGTTACGCTTTGGTCAGGAATTCATTTTCGCGTGCCTCTATGGACACAACGATTCGCGTGGTCCTTGCAAATCATCATCCGATGATCCGAAGCAACCTTCGTCTGTTGCTCGAAAGACAATCGGCAGTTCGCGTGGTTGGTGAGGCTGCGGATGGGCGTGAGGCCGTGTTCTTAACAGAACGCAGACATCCAGCCGTGGTTCTACTCGACATTCAGCTTCCCCTGCTCAGCGGCATCGCCGCCGCGCGCGAGATCTCCTCCATAAAGCCCGATCCAGGCATTATCTTTGTCACCGCACTAGTCGATCAAGAATACGTCTGCGAAGCCTTCAAGGCAGGAGCGCGCGGCTATGTGCTTGCGGATCTCGCCCACATGGACTTGGTCTCCGCCATTCAGATGGTTGCGAGCGGGGGCCGATTTCTTAGTCCTGCGATCAGTCGAAAACTGATAGAAGGTTCGATGACCAACTCCGGCGACTCCGGCCTTTCGGAGTACGAGCGCCAGTTGTGTTGCTTGCTTGCGGCCGGGTATGATCAGCAGGCGATTGCGATTCTCCTCAATTCGACGGCCTCTCGCGTATGGGCAGACTACCAAGGCGTTACCGGCACCCTTGAACGGACTAGAGTGCCACAGGTGGTTCTGGATTCTATCCACGGCAACCATCATCTCGCAGGAAAGTAAATGAAGTAATTGGAGTTGCTCCTAGGGAAGCGTCTCATCGTTCCGCCTCTTAGTTGACCTGCCTCAATTCTTGGTTCTCGATCAGGGTTTTTCACGACAGGTTGCGAAGATCGAGTAGCGATCTGCAAGACTCATAGTCCCGCGATGACTCGACCCAGGTTTGGCGTCTGGAACCCGCATCTCCAGACGGGTAACCAACTCATAAGATCCGAACTCCAGGTCGCCGAAACCTTCCTAAGGCATTGAAGGATCGGGGCGTTACAGACAAAAGCCTTCGAAGCCTCGGCCCGATCGAACACGAGAAAGGGTACGCGCACCGCATACTCGGCGTGCGTTTGATAAAGTACTGCCTCGGCCGGACAAAATCTACTCCGGGTACAGTATTGCATTCCGGCCTGGGATGCGCAGTCCCTGAAAAAAAGCAGCGCCGCCCGTAGGAACACTGGCGTTATCAGCAAACCTTACAGCGAGTGATGGCGGTTTCTGGACTCTATTCCAGCTTGTTTCGGTAGATACCGTGCGTTTCATCAATAAATACCCTGCGCACCGTATTCACTTGCGTTTAGGAACAGGTTTATCGTCGGGGCGAGGGGAAAGGTGCGAGTGCCTCCGCTCAAGATCGAAGCGCTCTTGACGTTGAGGTGGTCCATACGGCGATGAGCGAACTCTTCGGACCAAGGATGTCTCGATTGCGCTTCCTGTGCCAGAGACTTGAAGCGGTCGTCGGGGTGGCCGGTTGGTTGTTGCTTAGCCTTTTCACGTTTAGCGAAGCGTCGAATGCGGCCGCTCCCGTACCTCTCCAATCCGAGGCCGGTCCAAACAGACGTTCAACAGACACCAGTGTCAATGTGCAGGCGTTACGAGAACTGAGCGCGGCCTTCGTAGAAATTTCGCGCCGCTGTGAGCGCGCCGTGGTGCAAATTCGAGGCCACGGTTACGCGCAGGCCAGCACGGAGACGAACGGCGTACTCCTGACCGCACAGAATACGAGCGGGTCCGGGGTCATCATGAGCCCGGATGGATACATCCTTACGAACGCGCACGTCGTGAAGTCTTCGTACAGCCTCAGAGTCCATTTGATTTCTGGAGCAGCGAGTGACGTGCCGGCGCAGGCAGGCGACGAGAGAGTGGACCGGTCTCTTATGGCAACGGTAGTTGGAATCGACTCTGAGACAGATCTTGCCGTCATAAAAGTGAACGGCTCAAACCTTCCTTATCTGCCGTTTGCCGACTCCGATGAATTGAAACAAGGCCAAGTTGTGTTGGCGCTCGGAAACCCGTTAGGGCTGGATAATTCCGTTAGCTTGGGCGTTGTGAGCGCAGTCGCCAGGCAGCTCAAGACCGACGATCCGTTGGTTTACATTCAAACGGATGCCCCGATCAATCCGGGGAATAGCGGCGGTCCTTTGGTCGATATTGAAGGACATGTCGTAGGAATCAATACATTCATCATGACGCACTCGGGCGGCAATGAAGGTGTCGGGTTTGCGGTCCCCAGCAATACCGCGCGCTTAGTGTATAAACAACTGAAAAGCCAAGGCCGTGTGCATCGCTCGCAATTGGGTATCGTAGCGCAAACAATCAATTCGATCATCGCTGACGGCTTAGATCTGGAAGTGGACCGCGGTGTCATCGTGTCCGACACCGAACCGAACGGACCTGCCGCCAGCGCAGGAATCAAACCTGAGGATGTGATCACCGCATTGAACGGCAAGAGAATAGTAAGCACCGGCCAGCTTGAGGCGTGCATCTTCAGGCAACTGCCTGGTGAAAGAGTCATTCTTCGTGTTCGGCGCGGCGCGGAGCAAATGGATGTTCAGGTAGTCACGGAAGAAGAATCAGGGGGCCTACAAGACCTTGCAATCAGTCTGGATCCGCTAAAGAATACGGTTCCGGAACTCGGTATCGCCGCGGTCGATCTAACCACGGAAGTCTTGCAGTTAATGCCGGATCTGCGACGTCCAGCCGGCGTTGTCGTAGCCGCACGTACCGCAGACATGCCGTATTCGGGTCCATTGCTTGAAACGGCGGATGTCATTTATGAAGTCAATCGGCATGTAGTCTCTAACCTCGCTGAACTGCGCAGCACGCTTAAGAGCTTCAAGTCCGGCGATGCTGTGGTGCTGCTGATCGAGCGCGACGGGCAACTGATGTTCGTACCGCTCGAGCTGAATTAATCAGGTATTCGACGTTTCAGTCAGGCTCTGGGAAGCCGCCGGCCAGGATTATATGCCCTTCATTCGAACGATGTTTTGCCGCAACCTGCTGATGGGCGCGTTTTGCATTCAGTCGTTGACAGCGCAGGTCCAACAAGGGCCCTCCGATTCGGCGACGTTTCGCGTGACATCGCGTCTGGTGTTTCTGGACGTAACCGTGTTGGACCACAAGGGCCACCCGGTGGTGAAGGGGTTAACGAAAGATGACTTCGCCATAACCGAAGACAAAGTGCTACAGCGTATCTTCTCGTTCGAGGCACCCGAGTCACATGTAGCTGATGTAAATGCGGAAGACAATAACCCGGCAGGAAAGGCGCCTGTAACGATCTTTGTGCTCGACCTCTTGAATTCGAGCTTCGATGACTTCGCGTACATACGCTATTCGGTGCGGAAATATCTGATGGCGCAATCCGCGCGCTTGAATTCGCCGGCCGAGATGCTGGTGCTGAGCAATAATTCGCTGGAGATGTTGCAGGGTTATACCAGGGAGAAGGAGGACTTGCTGTACGCGCTGGATCACCTGCCTGCCGCGCTGCCTTACAAAGAGATGAACGGCTCCTTTTGGCAGGAGCGGTTCGCGCAATCCATCGACGCGCTGCAACAGATCGCCCTTCAGAGCAAGGGCGTGCCCGGAAGGAAGAACATCGTTTGGGTGGGTCATGGCGGTCCGAGCCTCTTCACGGACCCTTATCCGGGCTCCGTCGTCGACAAGTTGAACCGGTATGTCCACGACACAACAAATATGCTGGTAGATGCGCGGGCCAGCTTGTTTGTCATCTATCCGGGACTGCGGGTCAATGGTGGCGGGTTTGGAATCAGCGAAATGTCCTCCGACGCTGCTATAGGTGACGACGATCCCTTTTCGGGAGACATCAGCTTTGGGGTGTTCGTGAACGAGACGGGTGGCAATCTCTTCTTCAACAGAAATGATATTGACAATGAGATCAAGCGATCGCAGGTACTGGGGTCGGAATATTATACGCTGACCTACCAGCCTCAAGTGGGTCACGCGGATGGCAGGTTTCGGCGCATTCGAGTGACTCTACGCGATCCCAGTCTGCGGGTGCTGACAAAGGCCGGATACTTTGCGCCGGACCAGCCGGCGGCGGTCGATCTTCGGCAGAAGACGATGATCGACATCGCCGAGGCCGTGCAGTCAACCATACCGTTCCAGGCATTGGATTTGACAATAGAAGACCTGGTTCGGCATCCGGACACACGCCAAGTTGAGTTTACGGTCGTGCTGAAGTCGAGGAACATCATGTGGCAACCGGCGGACTCCGGAAAGAGCACCACGAACGTATTGCTGGCAGCGGCCAGTCTGACTGGAGGCAGGGATATTCTGGCCTCTAAACTCGTAACGCTCACCTTGCAGGCGGGCACACAAGACCCAACGCAGCTGGCCGAAACGCTGGTGCGCTTACCTGTGCGACTACGGGTTTCCGCCAAAGCTGAAATTGTGCGTGTAGTGATTCAGTCCTCGGAGAATGGGCGGATCGGAGCGGCGGAACTGGACAGCAAAACCTTGAATGCGGCTCGTCAGGCGCCGACGCCAGAGCCGGCGCTCATCGCCCGCCCACAATGGCAGGGAACACCAACGGCGCCGCCGCAGCGGTAGGTCCGCCAGGATAAAGACCCAGTCGCACTTTCATTCGCTACTGTGCTTGAAAATACAGGCGTTTACGAGACGAGAACCGTGGCATATCAGAGGCACGCGTCATAGGGAAGGCCACTTTCCTCGCGCTTTTTGGTGAGGTGTACGAGAGCAGGCTCAGCCTTTCTTGAATTACGAGTGAAAGCATGACTAGGGATGCCTTGGGGAAGCTCTTCAAGAGCACAGCAACACCCAGCTGCCACTCGCTTCCGGGCAGATCGTGATCATAAAGGATAATGGCAATGTTTTTTCGCCGCCGCATTGCAATGGCGGCGTCAACACTTGGCGCCACAAGCACGTGCCAAATCTCTGAATTAGAGAGAGCACGCAAGGCGTCGTGGTCAACGGAGAGGGCTGTCACGACCATTACCGTTTGCTTTTCGCTCGAAGCGCAAGGATGTTCTGGCTGAGGCTCAGGGAGACGAAAGAGTCGTCTCAGCAGGCTTGACGTCATCGTTGGCTCCTCTCTATCAGCAGGCCCCCACGAAGCGAATAGGTTTAGTGTTCTGGCGAGGGGAGAGTGCCGCCAGACACCCGCTACTTCCGCATTTCGATGTGAGTCTTGGCAGCAAAGTGATGGCAGCTCCCCTCGCATTCAACTATAAAGTTCCGGCCGGGGTGATCAAATACAGTCCTCGGGGTATTTATGGGTGAAAAGTTCACGAGTTCTCAGGGTCAAACGACACCAAGCCATATCATTTGGCCCTTGGATGCCAAATCAATTCCTCACCCAGTGAGTGATCAGACCTTTAAGGTTTGCCCGCAGGTCATCCATGCGGAAGCTGCAAGTTCCTCAGGGCGACAGCAAGAAAGGATAAGGTCGCACCCGAGTCTCCAGACCCAACAAGTGACCATATACGATCGTGCCCTTGGGCACAATAATCAACCCATGCTCATCAAGTGCGTCCTTCGCCAATGCCCCTTGGACGGCATCACCGGCCCGCGGCGCCTTCGGATTCACGCTCGACATACTGCGAATTCGAAGCCTAAGTCCGGCGGGAAGCTTTTTGCACGGGACTCTTGGGTCGACCGGTCTGGTGTCCGGGGCTTGTGCGGCAAGGAGCAATTTCGATTCCCCGAAGAATTGCAGGTACTCTTGATCCTAGCGGGAGTTTACTGCGGGCGAGGGAGACGAGCCGATAAGGCGTTGTGTTGTGAGGAAGTTACGCGCGGCGGTTTGTATTACCCACGTTGGGTAATATGCAACTGGTCCAATCCCAGGGTTTTGGCCAGGGCTTGCTGAGTGAGGGTCTGTTTAGAGAGCACGGTGGCGATGCGGTTGGGGCCTTTCTCGCCTTGGGGTGGGTATAACAGAACGAACTGTTGAATCTGGCGCAACTGTTCCAGAAGCTGTTCGGTGGAGATTCCATTCCACGCGCTCTGCGCCTGTTTGAGGAGATGTTGCAAAAGTGAGATGCCGAGCATGCAATAGAAAGCGTGGATGCGAATCTTGCGGTCGGTCCAGTGATACATCGGTCCCCAGTTCAGCCAGTCTCCATCTTTGAGGCCGCGAAAGACCTGCTCGATTTCTTGCTGGCCGGAATAGCCGACGGCGACTTGCTCGGCGCTCCAATCGGTTCGATTGGTGAGCAGTACAGTGCGACCCAGGCGGTGATCGACGAGCCGCTGCCAGGCAGCGGTATCGAAATCAAATTGCAGCCGCCACTGGCCGTCATGGGAATCGATCTGATAACGGATCAACTGCTCCAAGAACTGTCCGGATAACCAGCGCTGGATCTTGCTGCGAATCTGGTTTTCATTGCAGCGAGCTTGTGGTTTGTTCAGTTCCATGGAGAAGCGCCGGAGGGCTTGCAGCACTTTGCTGAGGCTGGTGGTCAAGCTGTGCAACTGCTCGCCGGCAAAGGAGGCCGAATACTTCAACCCGCAGAGGTATTCTCGGCCGTGCACCAACCGTTTCTCTGCGGCCGCCCGCACGCCTGGCTGCGCACTACTGCAAAGCGGCAACTGTTCCACGGCGCGTTCACGGAAAACAGAGGGAGCTTGATTCCAGGGCAGGGCTGAGATCCAGCCCACACCTGCCGCTTGCAATTCCACCGTGTTGGCCAGAGCCGCGGAACCTTTGTCAAACACCAGCGTGACCGTGTCACGCGCGATCTGGCAGCGATCCAGCATGTCCAGCATGCGTGACAGCGAGGTGGAGAATTCCTCGCTGTCTCCCACATTGCCGCGATAGAGGTGATGGCACAAGCTCAAACCATTTTCCCCGTCCAGAACGTAACTGAGGCCCACCTGACGCAGATTGTGCCGGCCCTGTTTGTTGTGCCCGCGCTGGGCCACTTCGTTGCGCGTGTTGTTGCTGGCGATGTAGGTGTAGAAGTTGGTGGTGTCGTAGGCCAGCAGGCGTCGGCTCACCATCTGCTTCCCTTTCCACAAATCCAGCAAACGTAGTTGGGCGCGGTCCAGCGGATCGTCGTCGCCGGTCGCCAGCGGATCCAGGTGCTCGGGCAGAATCTTTTCAAAAGCGTCCCAGAAGGCTTGCGAGGTGAATCGTTCCGGCGGAATTCCCCAGATCGAATGCAGAATGGTTTTGCCATACCAATCGGCGACTTGGGTCTTCGGCCCCGGCTGACAGATGCGGTGGATGGCCGCCAGCAGTAGGTAGCGGGCCGGCGAAGGACCGGATCGCGATGCCGGCCAAAGGGTTTCCAATAATCCAAACAGGCCGGTTTGCTCTGCCGCGAGCCACAAGGCGCCGGGCAACCCGAAGTCGCGCGAAGCGGCGGACAGCGGAACTGGACAGATGCAGTCCTTGACCAGGGCGGCGACCTTGTCGGCCGTACCGAGATACGCCTGGTGGACGATACGAGGCTTACCATCGACGCGGGCGCTTTCGACGACGTAATAGTAGAGCTGCTTGCCCTTCTTCTTGGCGACGAGCGAAGCCATATAGGGTAATACAAGTATATACGACTGCGGCGTCTAGTCAATAGATAGGGAAACATTTCGACATCAAAATGTTATATATAGGGTAATACAAAAAGTGATCGCGACGGGACGTGCTATTCGCTTCTGATGGAAGGAGTTTCTCGCAATGCTTGGCGAGCTATTGGCTACTTTTCAGTAAACTCCCGCTAGGCAACGCTTCTCGCATATAGAGCTGAGCGTACTCTCTCAGGGATGGAATCACGATCGATTGGCTAGGCACCCGGTGCAGCCACGAGTACTGCGATTACCAGCGGCTTCCACGCCTCGACCCCATTTGCAACCCGTTTCTACTCCGTTGGAGCGCCTTTCGACGCGAGAGAGGTAGGGTCTTATGAGCGCCACGGGCTAACGCGGCGGCGGTTCCAAGTCGAAACTTGGTGAGGGAAGGACGCCGCAAGTCGCCGTCTCGGATGGGGGGTTCAGTCGAGCGTCTTGGCAAGGAAGCAGTGGTGCCTCCCCTCGCAGTCAACTATAGACTCTTGGCCTGGGAGAACAAATACGGCGCTCCGGGTATTTATTGGGTGAAGAGTTCAGTAGTCTTTCGAGAGGTCGTGCTTAGAACCAGGGGTCGACTCGGAGCGACATCCGTCAGAGAGTAATGCCTAAAACGGCTGAAAATACCTTGCTCACGGGATTCCAACGGAGCCTCAACAGGATTATTGTCGAGACAGGATCCGCTCACCCCTTACAGTCCCCAAGCTAAGGAAAGAGAGCAAAGGGCACGGCGGCGCGCATGACAAGAACAGGTGACAACTGGTTCTCCGACATGACCCCCGATTCCCTGCGGAACGGTAACGCGAGCCGGCTTGCGCGCTCGATCGGTGTAGTGAATCCCGCGGAACCGATAGCAGTTATGGCGATCACGTCATCCGAGCGAGATCGTCAACTTCTTGAGGGAATCGGCGAGGTAAATGGCTGGAAGGTCTTCTCTGCCAGTTCCTGGACAGAAGTTCTCAAAATGATCGGGCACCGTTGGGCGGGAGTAGTTCTACTTGATCAAGAACTGGTCGGCATCGCTCGTGCTTTGCTGCTTCCGCGGCCTAAGAGATGCTGTGTAATTCTCATGACCCGGCGGACGAAGGATGATCCCCTTTGCACAGAGTTCATTAACTGGGGCGGCTATAAAATTCTCCGGACGCCCCTCAGAGAGCAGGACGCGGTAAATACCGTTCGGCTTGCTTGGTCTTTTTGGAAGACGTGCGTTATACCGCGTCTCGAAACGAGGAGACTGTCCCTGTGATATGGCAGCGAGGCTCGACGCCGATCTTGAGGACGTCCTGGAGACCCGCAACCAAGAGAGGCTGAACATGACGCACTTGACGGCTGCGAACGCTGTTATTGCCGTCTGTGAGGCACCGGGGAGGTGGTGCTGGAACTTCAGCTAGCAAGCCGGCAAGCTCGCTGGGATCAGCGACGGGGCCGAATTGCTTTGGAGAATCGGGGGACGCGGATAAGAACTGGTGATGTATCAATCAACCAGAACAGGAAGAAAAGACCATGTTACTTGTGTACTGGATAGCTCTCGGTCTGGCAGCGGGCGTCATAGGCAGCGGGCTTGCAAAAAGAAGCGGGGAAAGCACTCTGCCTGACATCCTACTGGGAGTTGTCGGCGCCACGGCAGCAGGCTGGTTATTTTATACGTTCGGCCCCCCCGGTGTAAACGGGTTCCACCTCTTCAGCTTCGTCGCGGCGGCGGTCGGCTCATTGGTGTTCCTGCTTGCTTATTACGCTCTCAGGTTAATTAATGTCACGCGTCAGCGTGAAAAAGAACTTGGAGGATTTGCGGGCCGCGAACGAGGGCGGTGAGTTGGAGCGGTTGGCAGTGGCGGATTCGAAAGAGGGCCACGAGGAGCAGATTATGAGGAGTATAGGAAAGCACAAACTCACGATATTTGCTTCACACCTTCCTTGGATATGTCTCTTCTGTTTATCTCTCCCGGCGCTTGCGCGTCAGGAATCCGTTCCGGTCACTCCCGCGAACGCCGATAACCGAGTGACGCTCGATGTCGTCGTGCATGACAAATCCGGGAAGCCGGTTGCGGGCCTGCAGCAGCAGAACTTCACAATTCTAGATAATAAACAGTCGCAGAAGATTCTCTCTTTCGAGGCTGTAAGCCAAACCGCACCAGCCGACGCGGCGGTGGAAATCGTCCTGGTCGTCGATGCAGTCAACACCGCGTACAGCCGAGTGGCTTACGAGCGCCAACAGATCGATAAACTACTGAAGCAAGATGGTGGGAGTCTTGCATGGCCGATATCGATCGCGTTCTTTACCGATGCCGGACTGCAGAGCCCTGGCCCTCCTTCCCGCGATGGAAACGCTCTAATCGCATATCTCGATCAGAACCAAAACGGCTTACGTGTGAGTAACAGGTCACAAGGAGAGTGGGGTGCCGTCGACCGTGCGCAGCTGTCGCTCAACGCGCTGGGGCAACTCGCGGAATATGAAGTCAACCGGCCCGGCAGGAAGATTGTTATTTGGATAAGTCCGGGTTGGGCGCTGCTGACCAACCCCAACATACAGCTGACCACGAAAGATCAGCAAGGCATCTTCAATTCGATTGTTGCCACCTCAACTCAGTTGTGGCTTGCCCGCATTACGCTTTATAGCGTGGATCCGCTGGGAACCTCGGACGCCGGCGGATTCCGCACGTTCGCGTACGAGGGATATCTGAAAGGAGTAACCAAGCCGTCCCAAGTACAATTCGCCAACTTGGCGCTGGGGGTTCTCGCCGTGCATAGCGTCCCTTCGCCTCAGGGCAAGCATCGATTTCCTCCGCGGCACTAAGTCGGGTGACCAGCTTTCATGGTGGTGGCGGAGGGCACGGCGGAGGCGGAGGGCACGGCGGCGGTGGAAGAAGATGATGCGTGCGATGACTAGGACGCTTGGTACTATCTGTGTGTCGGTGTGGTTTGTGTGGGCCGCTCCGGTCATGGCGCAAGAGCGCTTCGACTCTCCGGAAGCGGCCGCGAATGCCCTCATCGAGGCCGCAAACAATCGCGACGCCGAGGGGATATCAGCCATTCTAGGTCCCCGTGCCAAAGGCCTCCTGACTTCCGGAAGCCCCAACCGAGACAGCGCGGAACAAGCTGAGTTCGCCCGCTTGGCCCGCGCGAAGCACCGGCTCGAAGTTGCTTCTATTAATCCGAATCGCGCGATCCTTTCGATTGGTGACGAGGACTGGCCTTTTCCGGTCCCAATAGTCCGCTCGGAGGGGAAATGGAGCTTCGATGCCTCTGAAGCCGAGTCCGAGATTCGCGCACGGCACATCGGCGCCGATGAACTCGACGCCATTGAGATTTGCCGGGGCTACGTCCGGGCTCAGCAGAAGTACGCTTCCGAAGATCGTTCCAAGGACGGCATGCTGGAGTATGCGTCGCGCTTGATGAGTGCGCCCGGCCGGCACGACGGCCTGTATTGGCAAGGAACGGATGAGCCCTTAATTCCCGAGCGCTTTGCTCAAGCTGAGTGGGTTGGTCCAGGCAAGGAGCCCGCCAAGCCCTACCACGGATATTATTTCCGGGTTCTCGCGAGGCAAGGCTCCAATGCACCGGGTGGGGCACACAATTATGTTGTCAAAGATAAGCTCATTGGCGGCTTCGGTCTGGTAGCATGGCCAGCGGAATATGGAGTCACGGGAATCCAAACGTTTATCGTGAACCAGAACGGCATCGTCTTTCAAAAGGACATTGCGCCGGTCCCCGGCAAACCGGCGTTACCGATGACCAGTTTCGATCCCGACGACTCCTGGGAACCAGTGGATTAGCTAACCTAGCTCCTTTTGTTGTCGGCTATCTGCAGCGGTCAAAGTCGCGCATCCCGGGTGGGCCAAAAACGAATCTTCAGGGCGACGCGCTCTTGCTATTTCCTTCTGGCAAGAACCTTCTGCCAAGCGGACCGGAGGCTTGCCTTTGCCGCGGCGCTAAGCGGCTGAGGCATCACTTCCGGTTGATGCTGATGACATAACGCGATGGTTGCTTTGAGGCTTTCCGCAAACTCGATTCAGGGTGCGCAGTCCGTCATGTGCGACTCGATCTTGGCACAGGCTTCCGGCGGCAATTCTAAGTCGAAGTATTCGGAGAGGAGCGCGAAGATCCGCTTGCAACTTGCCGGATCATGAGTCATGCTTCACCTGACTGTCTCCGTCGCTCCGGCCGACTGTCGGCCGAGCCAAGGTACTGATCGAGTTTCTGCCTTAAAGCGAGGCGTGCGCGGTGCAAGCGTGTCTTGACGGCATCGCCGCTTATGGCGAGAATTTGAGCCGTTTCTTCCGTAGAAAGAGACTCCACGTCACGCAGAAGGACAACGGACTTGTAGGTATCGGGCAGCGAGGCGATCGCGCCATCTAAGTGTTCTTTCAGCTCGGACCGAAGAAGGGTGTCGTCTGGGAGAGCTGACCAGTCGGCGATCTCGATGTGACGATGTTGCCCATCGCCGTGGACAACAGGAACGAACTCGTCGAGCGACAATTCCCGGGCCGGGGCGAAGATGCTGTGGCGCCGCTTGGTGAGGCAGGCATTCCGGGCGATGCGAAAAACCCAGGGCCGGACACGCTCCGGTTCGCGCAGATCGTCCAGATGCTGGAATATGCCCAGCAACGTATCCTGAGCCACTTCTTCGGCATCCTCTCTCTGGCCGCACATCAGCCAGCTGTAGTGAAAGACCTTTGCCTGGAAATGCTCGACGAATTCATCGAAGGCCGCGAGATCTCCCGCCAGCACATTTCGGGTCAACTGTGTCTCTTGTTCCCTGGTCACGCCAGACTGATTGTATCGGCCTCACGCCAGGACCATCAGGAGGCGTGCGCCGGTTCCCCAACCCGAACCACCGTCTCTATGTGAGGACTGTGAGTCAACGTGTTATGGATCAAGCACGCCTCGATCGCCCGCTGGATCCACGACTCCTGTTCAGGAGGGCAACCTGGCGCTTCCACCTCAATCACAATGTGATCTAAACGTGCGGGTTTGGTTACCTTATCGGCCGTCACCTTTACCGTTAAGCCATCGCTGGGTAAAGAGCGCGCCTTCAAATAAGCGAGCGCGTAGAATCCGGCGCAAGTGCCCAAAGAAGAAAGCAGCAGCTCGGGCGGAGTCATACCCAGATCCTCGCCGCCATTCGCGGCCGGCTGATCGCAGATCAGGCGATGGCCTCTTGTCTCTGCCTCGAAACGTACTCCTCCGGTGTGGCGAACAGTCAGTTCCATATTCAGCCTCCACCAGCAAAGATGCACATTCTTCGATTCGGTGACAGCGGTGTCACCTTTTTCTCGATTCTGTATCTTCGCTGCTGGGTGAGGGGGTTACGGGTAAGCACTCCAGTCAACATGCCTAGACTATTACTACTATTTCTGGCGTCGATCCCGCTCTGTGCGCAGGATTCCCTGTCACTGCGGGACGCCGTGCAGTTAGGGCTACGCGAGAACCAGTCGATTGCAGCCTCCGAAGCCGCGATTAAGGCCGCCGACGCACAAGTTTCCATCGCCAAGAGCGGTTTGCTCCCCAAGCTGAACTACACCGAGTCCGTGACACGCGGGAACAACCCGGTCTACGTTTTCGGCTCGCTGCTGACGCAGCATCAGTTTACAGAGCAGAACTTCGGAGTGGATACGCTGAACCGGCCCGGATTCTTGGATAACTTTCAGTCCCTCGTAACCCTGGAACAACCTATCTATGACGCTGGGAAGAAGAACTTGGCGACGAAGTCAGCCGAAGCAAATCGAACGCTGAGCACAGAGGAGAAGCGCCGGACTCAAATGAACCTGATGGCCAAGGTGGTCCGGATTTATTGGAAAGCGGTGCTTGCCAGGGCGCTGCTGGAGGCATCTGAACAAAGCGTGCGGTCAGTGGAAGCAGATCTGCGCCGCGCGGAGAATCTCCGCGAAGCCGGGATGGCAACCGAAGCGGATGTGCTGTCCATCCGCGTGCACGCCGCAGAAGTACGTGAGCTGCGCATCGAACGCGCGGCGCAGTTGGATGTGGCACAGGCCGCCCTGAACGACGCGCTGGGCCTTCCGCTGGACACCCCTCATCAACTGACAAGCTCGCTAGCAGTTGCTCCGGCTTCAGAAGCGAAAGTTACGGACTTGGAACGAACTGCAAGCGAAGACCGGCCCGAAGCGCGCGAAACCAAACTGGCGATGACGTTGGCTGAGATTCAAGTCCAAACGGCCCGTAGCGCCTACAAGCCGACTATTTCCTTTATTGGAGCGTTTGAAGCGGACCGTCAGGACTTCGCTGACAAGGGCGGCGCAAACTGGCAGTTTGGCGTAGCATTGCGCTGGAACTTGTTCAATGGCTTCGCAGACCGCGAGCAGGTGCAGACCGCCGTCTACCTTGCTGCACGTGCGCGCGCCGAAGAGCGCCAGACCGATTCCGCCATACGCCTGGACGTGCGGCGCGCTTTGGCCGAATTACGTTCTGCCAACGAGCGCGTGGAGTCGGCGCAATCGGTCGTGGCGGAATCGGAGGAGAGCCTGCGCATTACGCAAAACCGCTATGAGGCAGGGATGGGTAATGTGGCGGACGTGCTCCGGACAGAGGCAGCGGTCTCGGAAAGCAAGACACGCCAACTGACCGCGATACATGACCAGCGAATCGCAGCAGCCAATGTGGAGCTTGTCTCCGGACGACTTACACCGGAATCCGAGGTCCTTAACTAAGTGAGACATTCCTACTTGTTCATCGTCGCGCTTGCCGTGGCTACCATTTCCTG
This sequence comes from uncultured Acidobacteriaceae bacterium, assembly GCA_963771305.1. Taxonomy (GTDB): domain Bacteria; phylum Acidobacteriota; class Terriglobia; order Bryobacterales; family Bryobacteraceae; genus CAJCIT01. The sequence continues at coordinate 7,020 of CAVYTS010000010.1, read as the reverse complement.
CGGCGGCAGTGAGCCGCGGAAGAGCATCACCCAAACGGCCGCTGTCCCGGTGCGAACCGCGGAGGCGGCCAGCGAGAAATGGCCCGCGGACTACCAGGTGACGGGCACCGTTCAGGCCAAGGCAACGGCTACATTGTCGAGCAAAGTCATGGCCACAGTAGAGCAGGTGCTGGTGCAGCCCGGCGACCATGTGACGGCCGGACAATTCCTGATCGGTCTCGACACACGAGACTTGGATACGGGTTTGCGCCGGGCCCAGGCGATCCAGGCCCAGGCCCAAGAGGCCGTACCCGAGGCAGCGAACGCCGTCTCCGGCGCGAAGGCCAATCTGGCGTTGACGGACATTACTCTCAAGCGGATGGAGAAGCTGGCAGAGCAGCGCTCAGTCACCAAGCAGGAACTGGATGAGGCCGCGGCGAAAGAAGCGTCCGCGCAGGCTGCTTACGAGATGGCCGCAGCCAGACAGCAACAGAGCGAATCGAGAGTGAAGCAAGCAGACCAGGAAGTTCTTGCGGCGAGCCTGACGCGAAACGATACGAAGATTAACGCTCCTTTTGCGGGCTTGGTTATTGCGAAGTCAACCCAGCCGGGCGATCTGGTACGCCCAGGTTCTCCCTTGTTGACGCTGGAACAGTCTGTCGGATACCGGCTCGAAGTAAACGTCGACGAATCCAGGCTCGGTTTGGTCCGCGCAGGCATGCAGGCTGACGTGGCGATTGACGGTGCCGGCGGATGCGACGGGTTGGCGCGAGTTTCTGAAGTGGTCCCGACCGTTGACCCTCAATCCCGGTCCTACGTTGTTAAGATCGACCTGCCACCTGTCGGCGAAGCGAAGCCGTGTGCTGCGCTGCGGTCGGGGATGTTTGGCCGGGCCACGCTCACCGAGGGCGACAGGACGGTGATTGCCATTCCATCGACGGCTCTCCGCGAAAGCGGCCAACTGCAATCAGTCTTTGTGGTGGAAGACGGCCGCGCCCATGCGCGAATTGTCACCGCCGGGCAGAGCCGCGGCGCCAGCGTGGCAGTGCTATCCGGCTTGCAGCCAGGTGAGAAAGTCGTAACGCCCATCCCTCAGGTGCTGACCGACGGCGCGTTGATTGCGAGTGCTCCGCAATGAGCTCGAATCGAACGCTCGGCCCAGCCGGCCGCATTGCCAACACCTTTATCTCATCCAAGCTGACTCCCCTGTTTATTGGCGTTGCCGTGTTGATTGGGGCGTTCGCCATCTGGAAACTGCCGCGCGAAGAAGAGCCGCAGATTATTGTCCCCATGATCGACGTGGCAGTTTCCATGCCAGGCGCATCGGCCCGCGAAGTGGAAGAACGCGTCACGAAGCCGATGGAGAAACTTCTATGGGAAATACCGGGCGTCGAGTACATCTATTCGACGTCGAGCCCCGGCGCCTCGCTGGCGATTGTGAGGTTTTACGTGGGCGAGGACGAGGAGAAGAGTTTAGTCAGGCTCAATCAGAAGCTGCAAGGGCATTTCGATCTGATCCCGCTTGGCGCCAGCCTGCCGATCGTGAAGCCGCACTTAATTGATGATGTTCCCATCCTGGCCCTCACGCTCTCCAGCAAACGGTACGGAGATCTGGAGCTGCGCCGGATAGCGGCGCAGGTCGACGACGCCATTAAGCAGGTGCCGGATGTATCGGCAGTGGAACTGATTGGCGGACAGCGCCGCGAGATTCGAATCAAACTCGACGCGGGGAAGTTGGAGGCACACCAACTGGCTCCGCTCGCCGTGGCGCATGCCTTGAACGTTTCCAACAGCCAGCTCACAGCGGGTCAGTTCAGTGCAGAGAACCGGGAGTATTCTCTCGAAACCGGGGACTTTCTACGCACGGTCGAAGACGTCAGAAATGTGGTCGTCGGCGCTTCCCATGGTCGGCCTGTGTTTCTGCGCGATGTCGCTGAGGTGGAGGACACGGGTGAAGAACGGGCCCAGTACGTGAGGACAGTACGGCCCGGTACACGCGAGTTTCTACCGGCGGTTACCATCGCCGTGTCAAAGCGCAAAGGGACGAACGCGATTGATATTAAGGACCGGGTTCTGGCGCGGGTGGAGAAGCTGAAGGGCACTGTGCTGCCCGCGGACGTCAACCTGGACATCACACGCAACTACGGTGAGACGGCGGCGGAGAAATCGAACGATCTGCTGCTTCACATGCTGATTGCGGTGGTGTCGGTTAGCTTGCTGGTTGCGCTGGTGCTGGGAATCCGAGAGTCACTGATCGTCTTCATCGCGATCCCTGTCACGCTTGGCCTGACGTTGGCCGTCTTCTATCTCTACGGCTACACGCTGAACCGCATCACGTTGTTCGCGCTCATCTTTTCGATCGGCATCCTGGTGGACGACGCAATTGTGGTGGTGGAGAACATCGTCCGGCACTGGCGGCTCCCCGAGAATGAAGGGCGGCCGCCTGCGGAAGTTGCGGTGGAGGCCGTGAATGAAGTAGGCAATCCAACGATTCTCGCCACGCTAGCCGTGGTTGCGGCCATACTCCCGATGGCATTCGTGGGCGGCCTGATGGGACCCTACATGAGACCCATCCCGGTTGGCGCAACTGCTGCCATGGTCTTCTCATTGATGGTTGCTTTTGTGGTCACCCCGTGGGCGGCCGTACGCATCTTGAAGCCACACTCTGCCGCCGAAGGTGCTCATCACGAGGACTTCCTCACTAGGCTCTACCGCCAGGTGATGGGGACGATTCTGCATCGGCCGCCAGTGCGGTGGGGCTTTCTCCTGTCCATTGTCATGCTGCTACTGCTTTCGGTGTCTTTGGTTTACATAGGCTTCGTCAAAGTGAAGATGCTGCCTTTCGATAACAAGAGCGAGTTTCAGGTGATCGTCGACATGCCGGACGGCACCACGCTCGAAGAGACGGAACGCGTGACCGCGGAACTGGCCTCGGCTGCGCTCATCCAGCCTGAAGTGACAGACGTTCAGACCTACGCAGGAACCGCTTCACCGTATAACTTCAATGGTCTCGTCCGGCATTACTATCTGCGGCGCGGCCCGAACCGGGCCGATATTCAGATCAATCTCCTTCTCAAGAAAAACCGCGACTTGCAGAGCCACGCCATCGCGAAACAGGTGCGTCAGCGACTGCTGCCCATCGCACAGAAATACGGCGCTCGGATCAAAGTGGCGGAGGTGCCGCCGGGGCCGCCGGTTCTCGAGACGCTGGTGGCTGAGGTGTATGGTCCATCGACCGAGACCCGCATTGCCCTCGCCCGTCAGATTCGTGACTTGTGGCGGAGGACTGACGGCGTAGTGGATGTCGATTGGTATGTGGAAGACGATCAGCCGAAGGTTCGTTTCGTGGTCGACGGCGAGAAAGCCGCGCTGGCCGGCATCTCGCAGCAAGAGATCGCTCGCACTCTACAAGCTGCTGCCGGAGGATTGGAGGCCGGGCTGTTGCATGTCGATTCCGAGAAGGAGGACATTCCGCTCACCATGCGCCTGGATCGGGCCTCCCGCTCCGATCTGCAGCAGCTTAAGGCGTTGAAGGTAGCCGGGCCGTCAGGACAGTTGGTTGCAATCGGAGAACTCGTCAACATCCAGAACACGGTAGAAGACAAGAGCATCTATCACAAGAATCTGATGCCGGTGACCTATGTGACCGGCGACGTGGCGGGAAAGATGGAGAGTCCGGTCTACGCAATTCTCGCGCTGGGCCCGGAGATGGATAAAATCCGTGCACCCGGCGGCTATGTCGTCGAACAGCACACGTCGTCACTGCCCGAGGATAGTGAGCACTACTCGATGAAGTGGGATGGCGAGTGGCACATCACGTACGAGGTGTTCCGCGACCTGGGGCTGGCTTTCGCGGTCGTGTTGGTCCTTATTTACGCGCTTGTGGTCGGTTGGTTCCAGTCCTTCACCACGCCATTGGTCATCATGATTGCAATTCCGTTCTCGCTAGTTGGCATTCTGCCGGCGCACGGTCTACTGGACGCGTTTTTTACTGCCACGTCGATGATTGGCTTCATCGCGGGTGCCGGCATTGTCGTCCGCAATTCAATCATCCTGGTCGATTTCATTGAACTGCGGCTCAAGCAGGGTATGCCGCTTGATGAAGCAGTGATCGACGCGGGCGCGGTGCGTTTCCGCCCGATGATGCTGACGGCCGCGGCAGTGGTTGTAGGAGCCGCGGTGATCTTGTTTGACCCCATCTTTCAAGGACTGGCGATTGCGCTAATGGCCGGTGAAGTCGCATCGCTGGCACTTTCGCGTATGACTGTTCCCATCGTTTACTTCATGGTTCACAAAGAAAGGAAACACCGATGACCGTAGAACGTGCTCTTCGATTGATTGCGGGGGCCTTCGTCTTATTGAGCCTAGCGCTGGGTTACTGGGTGAATCCCGCCTGGTTCCTGTTCACTGCCTTCGTTGGCTTGAACCTCTTCCAATCTGGCTTAACGAACTGGTGCCCGATGATGACGATCCTTCGACGTGCGGGCGTAAGATCGGGCGGGCGTTAAGCGACTGGGACGCAAGCGCGAAGTGTCGGCAGCCTGGACACCCCGAAACGCTGTAGTGCCCACCCGTACAGCCGGGCGAGAGCCAGCAACGAAGATGCAGGTCGCATCGAGTCCAGGGTCGCGGATTTCCGAAATTCTGTCGCAGAAGTTAATCAGGAGGGGCGAGTGTCTCCCCTCCTTTGGTCTTCGGAGATCCTAGGCGGCGGAGAGGTCGCCCTTCGAGGCGAAGACCTCACGATCGTCCAGTGAAACGCGAATGGGTTCTGGCAACCATCCGATGCCTTGTATCTCTCGTTCCGCCAGGGCGGCGAGATCGGCTTTCTTGAGCTTCATTGCCTCGCCGCTGAGCGGCTTGCCCGCTTCCTTCAGACACTCTGCGATCTGCGATTTCGACACCCTACCGAAGAAATTTTCGGCTGTCGGTTTAAACCACGTCGTCATATCCAGCTGGAGAGCCAAAGCGAGGGCGTTCGAATGCTGCAAACGGTCGCGGTCTGCATCTACCTTCGACTTGACCGCATTAAGGCTGCGCGCGACACAGTAAGCCAGCAACTGACGTAGTGTCTCTTCATCCCGGTCCAAACACCACTGCCATAGGTCGTCTGCTGTGGTAGGGAGCCTCCTCGCCCATTCGGCACTTTGTTCCTCAAGCAGTACCAGCGCCGGAGATGCCACCGCCTCGTTCAAATCGGCTTGGGTAGTGGATACGTCGAGACAGCTCTTCGCACGGTACAAACCCAAATCTGGCCCGAATTGTCGGAGCACCATAGCATGGACTGTCGCAGCGAGGGCGGTTCTTGGCTGGCGCGTCAACTCGACGGCGATCGCGGCTGTCTTATGCTGGGTGAGCACTTCGACAAGTACGGCAGAGTAGCCGCACTCTTGAGCAGCCTCAGGACGTGTCGCCTCGGGTTGGGCGGCGTCGCCAGTTACTTCGGTCTCTCCAAGTTCCGCCTGGTCTTCCCGTCGCATCAGACCTCGAATGAGTTCTACCTCCCCGTTATGGCCAACGCTGATAACAACGCCGCATCGGGCCTTGACGTCAACCTCATAAACGCAGGTGCGACTCTGTTCGATGGCGTTGATGCGGTTTGTCGGACTCTCGATCTGGTCCCATGTGTCCTCTGCCTCGGCGTCTTCGCCACTCTCCGAAAGACTCTGTTCGAGACCATCTCGTTCCTTTTTAAGAGCCGCGACTTCGGCTGCCAGTTCTGACGACAATGGAGCCTTCGGCGCGTAGACGCGCTTGTGGCGGCTGACCCATATGCCGTCGCATTCGATGATGCGGGCCTGTGCTAGCGCACGGCTCTGCGGATCCAGTCCCTGCTGTTCTAGCAACTCCTTATTTCGGGTGCGGCGCCTTTCCCAGACAGGACGATGTTTTCCGGTGACGGCGAAGTTTGCGCACGTCGCGCATACGCTTTCGGTTCTGAGAATGGGATTCGGACCCTTCTCATTTCCAAGGCAAGCTGAGGTCTCCTCGCGATAGACGCAATAACCCCAGTCGCATACCCCGAGCCGCAAGTCTGTCTCCGCCATCAAGAAGTCCACATAGGCTTGCACCTCGCCATCGCGCGTGCGGCCGCGAAACTGTGATCGGCCGGAGATGGTATGTCCGCCCTTGCCACCGAGGGCGGATGCCGTCAATAGCTCTTCGAGCGCAGCCCGGGTCTCGTCCCGGGCATGCCGATCAATGAGATCGTCGAGGGCGAAGTCCGTGCCAACGTAGCCCCGATCGGTCATCGCCAGACTCACGTGACCAAAGTGGACTTGCAACGCATGCAAGCCCGTCCGGTCACAGGTCGCGGCGAACCGCTCCACCTTCGGCTTCATAGGCGGACAAACCGACGAACCGAACGCGTTTGTCCGTCGCGGGAATGTCGTTGCTTGAGAGCATGCGACGGATTGCTTGTGCCCTTCGGTCCCAAGGCTGAAGCTGATTGCAAAGTGCTTCTTGTGCTTCGTGATCGTCGGTCAGCGTGAATGCTTGCAATAGCTCCAGATTCAGCTCACCTTCGCGGTACTTGGCCAGCAGTATTGGACTTACGCGGGCCAATGCCAGGCGGCAGTTCACCACCGCTTCACTGACTCCGAACCGGGCGGCGATGTCGGCAGCGGACCTGCCTGCTGTGAGAAGGCGCTGAAAAGCCTCGAACTCGTCGGCAGGATGCATCGATTAGGTCGCCCGTCCGATGTGTCCTCTTCGATCTAACTCATTCAGTTCAAGCTACTTCTTGGCCTCCCTGTCATGCTGGCTCCCGGCATCTTGGGAGGGTTCATTGTTTACCATGCTTCACCGTGTCGTGATCAAGCTGCACTAGGATAATGGAGCATGCCCAGCACCGCCAGAAACTTGCCAATGAAGAGACCGAGGTCGTCGAGCGGCGTCATCGGCCAGTGCATCGTCATGGCGCGCATCATGTAGGTCGCGCCACGCACCATCAGCAGATAAATGGCGATCAGTTTAGCCAGAATGAACCCATCGGCGACGAACACGTCAACGTTTGTGGTCACCAGTTGCGTGATGGCGTTC
>CAVYTS010000009.1:0-16618 GCA_963771305.1 uncultured Acidobacteriaceae bacterium | reverse complement strand
ACGACGGGCATGAACACATAGCGCAGGTTCTCGGCTTCGTGCCGCACGTGTTTCTTTTCTTCCAACACGCGCAGCATGGCCCGAACCGCTGAATAGCCCGGGGGATCCGGCAAGTCTTCCAAGATCTCCGCTGCGGTCGCGCGCTCACGCCGGTAGAGCACGTCCATGATTTGGCGTTCCCGGCGGCTGAGTTTGTGCTGCGTGTTTAGCACCATGCTAGAAAACTAGCACCAAGAGCTGGGGATGTCAATAGGTCATCCGAACGAGCGACAAGCTCCGTTTGTATCCACTTGCTGACGCGCGTGGTTCAGTGCTGACGTTCTAGGCGCAGGCGGCTAAGTTATGAAACCGGCCGCGCTATTCCGTTCGCAGTGCGTCCATCGGGTTCACAGATGCGGCGCGGCGAGCCGGCACGAAGCTTGCCAGCAAGGCTGCAATGCCCAGCACGGCGGCTACGCCGACCAACGTCGGGATGTCCCAGGAACTCACGCCGAACAGCATCTTCCGCGCCAACGCCGCGGCGGTGATGGCGGCCACGGCGCCAACGCCAATCCCCAGTGCCGCCAGCCATCCGGCCTCCTTCAAAATCATCCGGTAGACCGACGGTGCTCCGCACCCATCGCCATGCGCACGCCGATCTCTCGCGTTCGCTGGCTCACGGAATGCGCAATCACGCCGTACAGTCCAACCACACCCAACAGCAGCGCCGTTAAAGCGAAGGCGCCCACCAGCCACGCGGATGAGCGATGCAGATAGGCCGTCATCGAGTTGTCGATGCGTCCCTTCATCGTCGCTTCGCCTGACGTTCCGAGATCGCTGTGAAGCTGGTGGATCGCGCGACCCAGCGCCGGAAGCACCGAGCCGGGTTCCTGCGAAGTGCGCACGATCACCGAGAAATAGGTGTTCGGGTCCTGATTGAATGGGTGATATTCGGCCGGCCAGATCTCCGAATCGAGCGAGCCTTCCTTGATGTCGTCGACCACTCCGATAATCGTCTTGATCGACTTCGGCGTCAGGCTGGTGTCGCCGACCTGCTTCCCGACGGGATCTTCGCCCGGGAAATACTTCTTCGCCAGCGCTTGATTGATGATCATCACCTTCGCCTGAGACTCGTCCTCGGCATCGGTGAAGTAGCGGCCACGGATCAATGTTGCTCCGATGGTTCGGAAATAGTCAGAACTCACGTCCCGCTCGTTCACTTCAATATGTTTGCCGTCGTAAGGCTTTCCCACGAAGCGAATCCAGTCGGTGTTCCCGTTGTAGCTGACCGGCAACATCGACGCGATCGCCGCGGATTCGACGCCGGGCAGCGTCTCCACCGTGCTGCACGATGTCCCGCGCCAGCGCGATGCTCTGTTCATCCTTGCCGTAATGGACGTCGGGCGCCGCCACAGTGATGGTCGCTAGTTGATCCGCCCGGAAGCCAAGCTCGACGTGTAGCAGGCGGTACAGGCTCTTACCGAACAGCCCCGCCCCGACCAGCAGCACCATGGCAGTCGCCAGTTCAACCACAACCAGACGCGAGCCCAGCCGTCTCCACGCCTTTCCCGCCGAGCCGCGGCTTCCCTCCGATAGGCCGTCTTGCAGCCGCGATGCAGTCAGATGCAGCACTGGCGTAGCTGAAAACAGCACCAGGGCCAGCAGCATTACCACGCCCGCAAAGGCGAGAACGCGCGGATTCAAGCCAAGATCGGACAGGAACGGCATGCCGGGTCTCATGACAGCCGGAATCAGGGTCTTCAAGGCCTGCATCGCCCAGCCCGCGAACAACAAGCCGAATGCGCCCGCCGCAAGAACCAGCACCAGCGCCTCGGTCACAAACTGGGTCACCTGTCGGGTCAGCGACGCGCCGAGTGCGCTGCGGACCGCCATCTCGCGTCTACGGCCTTCGGAGCGGAGAAGCACCAAGCCCGCGACATTGACACAGGCAATCAGGAGCAGAAGCCCTGCGCCGCTCAGCAGCAACAGGAGAATTGGACGGAGAGAGAGGACAATGACGTCGGAGAGCGGCATCACGCTGGCGCCTTGTCCGCGGTTGTCATCGGGATACTGCTCTTCAAGCCGCTTGGCGATCGCCGTCATGTTAGCCAAAGCGTCTGGGAACGACACGCCCTCCTTCAGGCGGGCAACGCCATCCAGACTGTGACAGCTTCGCCTTTTGAAGCATTGGTTCGACGGGTCGATCGTCGTCCAGAACTCGGCCTTGCCCAGCTGCGCAAAGTGGAAGTCGGACGGCAATACGCCGATGATGGTGTAAACCTCGCCGCTCAACGTGACGGACTCGCCTATGACATTGCTTCTTCCGCCAAACCGCTGCTGCCAGGTGTCGAAGCTCAGCATCACCACGTGCGGACCGCCGGGCACTTCTTCGTTCGGCAGAGAAGTCCCGCCCCAAGATCGGATTCACGCGCAATGTGCGAAAGAATCCGGAACTGACACGCCCGGCCTGCGTCGGCTCGGCTCCCGAAGGCGTATCTACCAGGAAGCCATCGCCGGTGAAGACGTCCAGCGAAGCAAACACGGTGTTCAACCGTTTCCAATCCTGATAATCGGGATAGGAGAGGTTCGCGCGCGGAAATCCAGGAGCGGTTTCCGTCACGGCGGCGATCCTCAATGGATCCGGGTACGGAAGAGGCTTGATCAAAGCCGCATCTACAAAAGCAAAGATCGCGACGCTCGCGCACATCCCTAGCGCGAGCACAAGCACCGCTGTCGCGGCAAACCCTGGATTCTTCCGCAGTTGCCGGAACGTGAAGCGCACATCCATGGCCAGATGCTCCAGGAACGGCGCCGTGCTTCGGTCGCGGTATGCCTCCTTCACGCTCTCCAGGCCGCCCAGTTTCAACATGGCCTCTCGCCGGGCCTGCTCTGGCGTCATTCCGGCGCGCATGTTGTCGGCGACATGCATCGCGAGATGACTTTCCAGTTCTTCGGCCATCTCTTTTTCACGGCGGGCCTTGCCGAAGAGTCCAGCGAGCCTGATCGCCCACGCTCTGAGCGTCTTCATGCCTGCTCCTCGCCGGGCGTCAGGAAACGTGCCAGAATCGTGGTCGCCTCGTTCCATTGCTGTGCTTCGCGCTCCAGTTGCTTCCGGCCCGCGCGGGTCAGCTTGTAGAACTTGGCCTTCCGGTTGTTTTCCGAGGTTCCCCATTCCGACGCGATCGAGCCCTCCTGCTCCAGCTTGAGCAGCGCCGGATAGAGCGTTCCGTAGTTGAGCGTCAGCAAGTTGCCGCTGGTTTGTTCGATGCGCCGCGCGATGCCATATCCGTGCAGCGGACCCAACGTTTCCAGGGTCTTCAAAACCATCAGTGCCAGCGTGCCCTGCCAAACATCCGTTTTGTTCTCTGCGCTCATATGGCTCTCCCATAGGTATGGTCGCATACTTCTTATGGGGAAGCAATAGGAGGACCAGTCCCAGTGCTCCCGGAGGGCATCATGTAACATCCGGACCTTCTCCATCGCCCTGATAAGTAAGCCCATTTCCACCGACTTTTGATATCGTAAGGGCGAGTTGAGTTGGGTTCGCCTAGCTGCTCGATGACCCCCGCGGCGCTGCACGTATAGGCCGGGTTGCTCAACAAAATGAAGGAGTTCCGATGTCCTTAGATGCCCGCTAGATTCTTCGCGCCGCCACTTCCTGCGCAGTTCGGCCGTTGGTGCGGCTGTCGCGCTCGGCCCATCCTGGCTGCCGGCACTGGGAGCCACCGACAAGGTCAACGTGGCTTGGATCGGTACGGGCACCCGCGGAAACTACCTCATGGACATGTTCTATGACGGCGGCGCTGCCTCCATGGGCAACGTCGTGGCCATTTGCGATGCCTACCAGGGTTATCAGCTGCGATCCAAGGATAAAGTCGCTTCGAAAGAAGGAAAGAATCCGAAGATCTACGCCGACTACCGTGAGCTTCTGGCGGATTCCAGTATTGATGCCGTAGTGATTGCCACGCCCGAGCACCTGCATTATCCGATGGCGATGGCCGCGATCGCCGCGAAGAAGAACATCTATCTTGAAAAACCTCTCGCGCACACCATTGAGCAGGGCGAAGAACTGGTCAAGGCCGCCAATGCTTCCGGCAAGATCGTGCAGGTTGGTACGCAGAATCGCAGCAACACGCTGTATCAGAAGGCCAAGGACATGGTCGACCAGGGCATGATCGGCAAAGTGCATTACGTGCGCGCCTTCTGGTATCGCAATGACGTGCCGGAGAAGCCCATCTGGCGCTATGCGATTCCGAAAGACGCCAGCCTCGAGAATACGGATTGGAACCGCTTCCTCGAAGGCGCCCCGAAGCGCGCCTGGGATCCGCAACGCTTTTATCAATGGCGGCTGTACTGGGATTACTCGAGCGGTATCCCGACGGACTTGCTGGTGCACCAGACCGATATCACGAACTTCGTCTGCGGCAAGACGACGCCGCTTTCCTGCGTGGCCTCGGGCGGCGTGTACCGGTGGGTGGATGACCGCGACTGCCCCGACACCTTCAGTGCGATCTACGAATATCCCGACAGGTTCCACATCCTGTACAGCAGTTACTTTGGCAACGAACACTACGGCTACGGCGAGCAGTTCATGGGCGACGAAGGCACCATCGAAGTGAACAGCCGCCAGCACCTCTACTTCTACCCGGAACTCTACACGAATCAGTTGCGCAAGGGCGGCCATCCCGACCTGATTCCGGCAGCGGTGCGAGCTCGCAAACCGGAAGAGATCCATCTGGAGGGCAATGACAACAAGGCCGTGCAAGCCCACATGAAGAACTGGATGGAAGGCGTAACTGCGCAAGGGCAGGTTATCGCTCCGCCGCGCATGGGCCAGCAAGCCGCGATTGGCGGCCATCTTGGCCACGTTGTCCTTCAAGAACCAGAAGAAGGTCCTGTGGGACGATGCCGCGCGGAAGTACAGCTTCGCCTAACTCTTAAGTGAATATCTCCCTATCAAACAGAACGGCGCTCGTTACCGGTTCGGCACGGGGCATCGGGCGCGCCATCGCGACGCTGCTGGCCGAGGCCGGCGCCGCGGTTGTTTTGAGCGATGTTGACGAAGCCGTACTAGCCGAAACCAAAGCCGCACTCGAGGCTTCCGGCGCTCGCGTTGCAGCCGTTGCGGGCGACCTGACCAAGCACGGCTTCCCGGGTCACCTGGTCAACGTGGCGGTTGAACGGTTCGGATCGCTTGACATCATCGTCAACAACGCGGGCTACACCTGGGATAGCGTCATACAGAAGACGACCGACGAACAGTTTCAGGCCATGCTCGAAATCCATGCCGTTACGCCCTTCCGCATTCTGCGTGCGGCCTCACATTGGATCCGCGAGACCGCGAAGAAAGAGTCGGCCGAAGGGCGCACGGTCATGCGCAAAGTAGTGAATATCACCTCCATATCCGGGCTGGAAGGCAATGCCGGTCAATCAGGATATGCGGCGGGCAAGGCAGCGGTGGTTGGGCTGACCAAGACGCTCGCCAGGGAGTGGGGGCGCTACAACGTGACGGTGAACGCGGTGGGCTTCGGTCTCATCGATACGCGTTTAATCAAGCCCATGGACGATCCGGAGACGAACATCGAAGTCGGCGAACGACAAGTGCGCGTCGGGATGCAGGCTCAGGCGCGAGACTCGGCCGCGAAAGAGGTTCCGCTGGGTCGTCTCGGCACACCGGAAGACGCAGCCAACGCCGTTTTCTTTTTTTGCTCGCCGCTATCCGATTACGTGACCGGCGAAGTGCTGGTCTGCAGCGGCGGGTTTCATCTTTAGCCGCTACTTCGTCAGCACCAGTTTCCTGGCCACGCCGGCCACCGACGGCATATTGGCCTTCAGGACGTAATACACCGTTGCGTTTTCCCCGAGCTCGGTTCCACAGCTGAAAGTGAAGCTGCCGTCGGAGCTGCTGACCACAATATCGTTGGCGCTCGCGATGAAGAAGATCATCTCGCCCGAAGCCGTCTTCAGGTGCAAACGCCAACCCTGACCCTCGCAGTCGATGTGAGTCAACACGCCGTCAGCGTGCAGCTGCTCTTCGCGCCGGAGTCGATTCAACAGGCCGGGAGGCACTGGATCATCGGGCCCTCGACTATCACTCGTGAAAGTAGGCACCGGTTCGTCACCGGGCGGAATCGTCTGGGTGCTTCGTGGCGCAGGCCCGTTCTTCTGTGCATCCAGCTTCGCCAAGTCAGCCAGGAAACGTTCCGCCATCTGCACTTGGGTGTCGTCCTGCGCATACTTCTTGGCAAGTTCCCAGTCTTTGCGAGATTCCACTTTATCGCCGAGCCGGAATTTTGCGTAGCCTGCGGCCGAGTAGAACGAATATGCCATCTCCGGCTTCACGGTGGTCACCTGCGCGAATTGCGCCAAAGCCAGGCCAAACTTCCGCTCGTTCACTAAAGCGAGCCCCAAACGCACATGAATTGATGAATCCTCGGGTTGCAGGTCCGCCACCCGTTGCAGCATCGGGAGCAGAATCTCTGAAGCGCCCGCCTGGTATTCGAGTGCCATGCAGTTGTTCAACATCTGCACGTTCTGGGAGCCTAGGTTGAATGCACGCTCGCAATGCGCCCTCGCGGTCTTCACATCTCTGGTCTGCCAGGCGAGGTCAAACCACGTCTCCTCAACTTGAGGCCGGTCCGCATACTGGGTCGAGAGCCGCGTCAGCACTTCCTTTGCCGGATCCAGGCGGCGAAGGCCGACCAGGATATCCGCCAAGGTTAATCGCAGGTCAAGATCATCCGGCGTCGTCACCTCGGGCTCCAGATCCGATTTCTCGAGCTTCACGTTGACGAAGCGAATGGGCACCGAGCCGCTGGCGAGGTAATGCCGCAGATCGATCATCACAGCGCCGGCATCCTTGCCGTAGACCGATCGCAACGCGTCTTCCGAGCCCGCGCCACGGTTCACGGTTGACAAAAACTGCGGGAACTTCGAGGCATACGGTTCTGAGAGCATCAACATATGCGTGAGCATCCAGCTTTCGGCGTAGAAGATGCTCATCTTGTCTTTCTCGTTGTAGTAAGGAGAATCGCGTCCAACAGCAAACAAAGACGGCAAGTCCAGCCAGTTTTCGTGCAACAAAACCAAAACCCGGCCCTTGCTCGGCTTACCAACCGTGGTCTTGTCGCCGTGGGGTTCTAACGTTGAATAGACGTCGGCCAGGCCTTCGTTGAGCCACAGCGGGAACTTCAGTCCTGCGTGCTGAACGACCAAGTGCGTATATTCATGCGCCGCGGCTTCGAAATGCTCCTCTTCGAGATCGCCCATCACGATATAGTCGTGGCTCTCGTTCTTTAGGTAGAACGCCGCTGCCCCTTCGTTCATCCGGTAGGGCTTGTAGTCTTTTTCACCACGGAATGCCACGATCCGCACGCGGGTTTCATAGAGGTTCGAGTCCTTTGGCTTTTGGGTAGCCTGCCGGAAGAAGGTGCGGACCTGCTCAAACTGTAAAAGCGCTTCTTTCGCGCGCTTCTCGCCGTTCGGGGTGAACATCTCGAAGTGGGGCGTAGACAGCTTGATCCACTTCTCCTCGGCGCGTACCGGTCCTAAGGCCGAGAGGCAGAGCGCTAACAAAGGCATCAAGCGGCGCATCGTCACCACCAAACCGAGTGTCTCCGGAATGGTTGACTATAACAGAGGTCATGTTGTTGTTCCAGCTATTCCGGTGACTCCACGTCAATCAGCGTACGAGATTCTTGTCAATCTTGCCGTCCTTCATGATCACGAGAACGTTCTTGCTTGGGTCATCGAACAGTTTCTAAAACAAACGTGAAACCGTTTCGTTTTTGATGTTTGCGATGGGTCCCCATCCACAAGCAAAAGGTCGGCCAGGGCCGCTTCCTGGACAATAACCCAACCTGCCTCAATAAGGACTTCGCCATCCGGACAGAGCGAGCAACTCGGCTTTGTCGGCGGTTGCCATCCTTAGTACGTCGGAAGGCGTGCACCATTGAACCATCTTGGCTGGCTGCGCGGTTGCTTGGCCGCGGCGTCGGCACTGAATAGCACGTCGGTTTCCCACGCAGCTTTGATCTTAGACTTCGTCGTCAAGCCTTAGGCGGTATCGGTGCCGGCGAACAACTGGAGCTGCTTGAGCCGGTTCGGCGAGCCTTCCGAATGAGCTGACGGTCCGTCGTCAAGGAACGGCTGCAGGCTCCCCCATACGCCTTTCTCGGCCATCAGCTGTGCGGTCGGCTCGTCGAGCGTTGGCCGTGGTCGAAGCATCTGATCCCAGCCTCCAGCGCCTGACGCGCGGCACCCACCGCTACATAGGTGCCCCGGTCCTCGGCCCCCTCTGCTGCGGCGCGCAGTTCGGGGACCGTGTATTGCGTAACATTGAGCGGTTCATAGCTGGATGAAACGCCGCCGCCAGCCATCAGCTTGACCTGCGACGCCCCAGCATCAAATGTTCTCGTGCCCCCACCGGACGGCATCCGGGCATCGGCGATCGCTGCTGCGCCAACCGGCTCGCTGTGCGTGAAGTCTCCCGGACGCGCCGGGATATCGGTCGGCAGGCGGAAGTCGCCGTTGCCGCCGCTTTGCGAGATGAAAGCGCCGGACAGCCAGATCCCTGGCCTGGGCACCAGGCCGACGCCAATCCCGCGCTTCAACTCGAATACCGGGTGTGAAGTGCAGATGGAAGCGAGGGCGTCTGGCCAACCAGGTGTGGATGGCAGCGGTCTTGTAAGTTCCGTAGTTGTCCAGCATCAAATGGACTTCCAGCGACAAGGGCACTGCTTGCTCAATGGTGTCGAGAAGCCGCTACTGGTTCTGCAGCGGGCCTAAACCTCAGGCCACGATGGCCGATGATAGGATACCCGCTGGGCCGCCTAGATGGGAGGCCGGAAGAACCGTATGCTCGAACTCGTTCCGCACAACGTGCTCTCGTGGGATTTCAGCGTCCTCCGCGATGGGTTCCCCGTGGCGGAGATTGATGTCTCATGGTTCCGTGAAAAGGGAATGCTCACCGTTGGACGGCGTCCACTTTCCCGTCTCCAGGGAGCACTTGATGAGCGGCGCCTTCATTCTTGAGTTCAACGGAACTCAGTTGGCTCGGGCTGAAAAACCGAGCGCTCTATTTCGCTGCTTCCTTGTCGAACATGGAGGCCAGACATACACGCTCAAGGCGGAAACGGCTCTCTTCAGGAAATTCGTCCTTTTGGACAACGATGGGGAAGTCGGATCAATTACGCCCGAAGGACCAATCATCCGCAATGCTATGGTTGACCTCCCCGATAATCTGCCTTTGCCTGTCCAAGTGTTTCTGATTTGGCTGACGGTCATTATGTGGAAACGTGATGCCACTCGCAAATAACAGCTTTTGCAACAACAGCTTTTGCAACGCCCTGCAGCAGTTGCTACGTCTCAGCCGTTCGTACCCGCGCCTGCGCCTCCGCCGATATGCCGTGTCCTCAAGCCTCGTACGTCATGGGTCAATAACTGTTCCGCCGCTGTGAGAAACCGCAAGGTGTGCGGCAACTGCGCGTGATATTCAAACGCAGCCTCATCCGTCCATTCGGAATGGACCGCGAAGCGCAACGGCTCCCGAAGGGATTCGAATACGTGAAGCGCCACGCAGCCCGCCTCGGCTCTCGAAGGCTCCACCACCTTCAGCAGTTCGTCGCGAAATTCCGACTCCTCTCCTGGCTTCGGCTCAAACTGCGCAAAGAAATGAACGGACACGGCATACCTCCTACATCAATCAAACCACCAGAGCCGATCGCGCAGCCAGAGAGCGGCGACCCTTACGCTGACGAGCGACCTCAGCCTTGTCGCATCGTCGTATTGAACACCAGACACGAATCGATGCCGCGGGCTTCGGCTACCGGTGTCACCCCAGGTTCGGGAAGGCGAAACCGGGCAGTGAAATGGACCGTGGTGCCTTTTCCTACTTCACTCTCGAGCCAGATCTTCCCTCCAAACAGATCCACGAATCGGCTGCAGATGGTGAGGCCCAGACCGGTGCCGCCCACCCGCCGACAGGAAGAACCATCCGCTTGCTGGAATGGCTCAAAAACCCTCGCCTGATCTGACGCCGGAATTCCGCATCCCGTGTCCGTCACATGAAACCCAAGGCAGCAATCCTTCGCGGACTGCGACACCAGATCCGCCGATAGCTCGATACCGCCGGCCGAAGTGAACTTGACGGAGTTGGTTAACAGATTCAACAGCACCTGAGTAAGCCGCTGGGCGTCTCCCACCAGCGCGTCAGGCACGTCGTGCTGTGCCAGACTTCGCGTTGTCAGTCCCTTGGCGCCGGCCGTTGCCGACACCACCTTGAGTGCACTGTCCAGACACTCTCGCAGCGAGAACCCTCGCTCTTCGAGGCCTAACTTGCCCGCCTCGATTTTCGAGAAATCCAGTATGTCGTTCAGGATCACTAATAGCGATTGCGCGGAGTTCTCTAAGGTTTGAACGTAATCGGCCTGCTCTTCGTCGAGGTCGGTCTCCGCCAGGAGGCTGCCGAAGCCGATGATGCCGTTCATGGGTGTTCGAATCTCGTGGCTGACGTTTGCCAGGAATTCGCTCTTGGCGCGGCTCGCTGCCTGCGCCTGGCACTTCAGGTCTACCTCTTGCTGGAGCTTGTGCTCAATCAGTTCTTTTTGAGCCTTCACTCGCCGCCGAAGTACAACCAGGAATGCCAGAATCACCAGGGTGCCGGTTGCTAACGACGCCAGGATGATCATAAGGCGCCGCGCGGTCAACCACGGACCTGGCCTCAGCACGCGGACATCGCCCGGTTCGCGCAGCGCAATCGAGAAGCCGCGAGTGATGCTTTGTCGACCCTCCAGCGCCGATTGTGCACGGCAGATGCCTGTAAGACGGACCATCGCACCCGCTTGCATGGGAGGCAGCCCCTGAAGACCAGCTAGCTCAGCGCGAAATGGAATGTTGCCGGCTTCCAGTTCCATAGCGCTGCCCTGTTCCGGGGAGTAGCTCACGATGCGTGCATCGATCTCGACCAAATCCGGTGCGCAACCCCGGCTCAGGATCTCGGACGCCGTCACTGGGCGCGGCGTGACGGGACTCTGCCCACCAATCTTTTTCAGGCGGCCGTTCTGCAGAAATGTTGAGTCCCAGATCGACGACGAACCCGAATGGCTAACTGGCTTCAAGATCTACGAAGAGGAATTGGACCTGCGTGATGCATGCCGCTGGAGTCCGGACGGCAAGCGGATTGCCTTCTGGCACTTCGATTCGAGCGGTGTCGGAGAGCATCCGCTCATCGACTACACCGGCTCCGTCTATCCGAGCATCAGAATGATTCCCTACCCGAAAGCGGGCAACGACAAACTCAGCTGTCAGCATCGGTGTGGTCGCTGTCCCTTCGGGCAAATCGAAATGGATGGACATTCTGGGTGATCCCCGCAGCAACTACATCGCCCGAATGGAGTGGGCCGGGAATCCAAACGAGTTGGTCATCGAGCAGTTAAACCGGCTGCAGAACACGGCCGACCTGCTGATCGCCGAGGTGTCGACGGGCAAAACTACGCAGATTTTCTGCGATCAGGATAAAGCTTGGGTCGATGCGGATGAAATCCGCCCGTTCGGCCAGTCCTTCGTGTTGTTGAGCGAACGCGACGGTTGGCGCCACGCCTACCTTGTGCATCGTGACCATGCCGAACCGACTCTGCTGACGCCCGGCAACTTCGATGTTATGACTATCACCCGCGTGTCGGAAGCGCAGCACGCAATCTACTTCAGGGCCTCCCCGGACAATGCGACACAGGCGTATTTGTATCGCGCGGACATCGGCGCCGGCACGGCTTCGCCGGTCCGCATCACGCCTCAAAGCGAACCAGGCTTCCACACCTATCGCGTTTCGCGGAATGGGTGAATGGGCATTCCATGGATACAGCCGTTTCGACGATCCTTGGCGCTTCGAGCTGGTTCGGCTTCGAGATGCGCAGTCAACTCACTCGTTCGTAGATAGCGCCGAACTGCGAGAGAAGGTCAAACCGCTGCTCGAGAACAAGATCGAGTTCTTCAACGTGAATATAGGCACTGGCGTGACGCTCGACGGCTGGATGATTCGGCCCAAGGATTTTGATTCGTCTGGAAGTGTCCAGTGCTCGTGTATGTTTATGGCGAGCCCGCCGGCCAGACCGTGCTCGATATTTGGTGGCAAAACCGGGCTGTTCCATCGTGCGCTGGCACAGGTCGGCTATATCGTCGTGAGCTTTGATAATCGTGGCACGCCCGCCCACAAAGGCCGTGAAGGCGCAAGATCGTCTATGGCTCGGTCGGTCCGCTCGCCACCGAAGAACAGACTCAGGCGATCAAAGCGCTATGCGCCGAGCGCGTTTACCTTGATCCGAACCGTATTGCTGTTTGGGGCTGGAGCGGCGGCGCAACCTACACATTGAATCTGATGTTCCGGTCACCCGAAACATAAGGTTGGAATGGCCGTCGCGCCAGTACCGGATCAGCGTCTCTACGACACGATCTATCAGGAGCGCTACATGGGGCTTCCGGAGGACAATGCGGATGGCTATAAGCGCGGAAGCGCCATCAACTTCGCCTCAGGTCTTAAAGACAACCTCCTGCTGGTCCATGGAACAGGGGATGACAAGGTGCATTTCCAGGGCTCGCAAATGCTCATCAACAAGCTTGTCGAATCGGGCAAGCAATTCACGTTCATGGAGTATCCGAACCGCACTCACGCCATCAGTGAAGGCCCCGGCACAGCCATTCATCTTTTCAGCCTGCTGTCCCGCTACCTGGAGGAAAACCTTCCGCCTTCGCCAAGCGCTCAATGGCGTTCAACCGCGAAGTCATCCTGATGCCAGGAACCTAATGAACGCGAACTTCTTGCGCCCTAAATGCCTCAAGCGCGGATATGGTGTTCTGATAGATTTCGGTTGGAGATCCGGTAGCCGCGACCGACACCAACAGGCCAAGCTCTTTATAGAACTGGGTCAACGGCGCAGTGCTGCGTTCGTAGGCCTCCAGGCGGACCGTGATCGACTCCGGCCGGTCATCTTCGCGTTGATACAAGCGGCCCCCACAGTGGTCGCATACGCCCTCTTCTTTGGGAGGTTGTCCGGTTACGTGAAAAACCGCTTTGCACTTTTCGCACGTCCGGCGCCCGCTCAGGCGGCTGACAATCTCGGCCAGAGGCAATTCGTAGTTCACGACCGCGCTGAGCGAAAGGTGCTCGTTGGCCATGTGCGCTTTTAGTGCTTCAGCTTGCGCCAACGTGCGCGGGAAACCATCCAGGATGAACCCACCACCGCAACGGATGCAGGCGCCTCGTTCACGGACCATCTCCCATACCGTGGTATCCGGTACCAGCGCACCTCGGCGCATGTATTCAAGTGCCGCTTTCATTGCCGGAGACGGCTCACACGCCTCTCGGCTCCCGGCTGCGCGAAACACGTCGCCGGTCGAAAGATGGCAAGCTCCCAGGCGCTCGCGCAATAGATCGGCTTGCGTGCCTTTGCCCACTCCAGGCGCACCCAGCAGCACCAGCCGCCACGGTGAGTGTGTCTCAGCCGGTGGCACCGAGCATTTTGCCAGCGGCCCCTGCAGCCATGCCGCCCGGTCATTCTTATGTTGTTCGTTCATGATTTCTATTTCCACCCATACGATAAAGCCCATCGTCCTTAAAGGCAATCATCCAATGAGGGTAGAGCCTCACTCCAGAGGGACGGATCCGATTGGCTCAGCCCTAAGTCGCTCGAAACACTCATTCGAACTGCCAGTTGCCAGGGCGCGGAGCCATAAGTGTAGTACCGTGCGAAATGGACACCGTTTGGACCAGCGGGATAGTATTGGATGCCGGCTGGATTACAAGGCGTAAACTCTGGTTCGGGCAAGTATAAGGGGAAATGACGGGTACTACGGTTTCGCACTATCGCATTCTGGAAAAGCTGGGCAGTGGCGGCATGGGGGTCGTCTACAAGGCTGAGGACACGAAACTTGGCCGCATCGTTGCCCTCAAATTCTTGCCCGAAGACCTCGCTGACGACGATCTGGCTTCCGAGCGTTTCCGCCGGGAGGCCCGAGCCGCCTCGGCGCTCAACCACCCACACATTTGCACCATTCACGAGGTGGATGAATCCGACGGCCAGCGCTTCATCGCGATGGAGTATTTGGAAGGCCAGACCCTCCGCGATAAGATCGCAGCCGGACCGCTCCGGATCAATGAACTCCTGAACTTAGCCATCCAGATCGCGGACGCGCTGGATGTCGCGCACCAACACGGCATTATCCATCGCGACATCAAGCCGGCGAACATTTTCGTCAACGCTCGAGGGCAGGTGAAAATCCTCGACTTCGGCTTGGCGAAATCCGTCGACCCGGCGCCCGGGAAGTCGGCCTCGTCGACCGCCCTAGTAGAGGATAGGCCCGGAGCACCTGTTGAAGACCATCACTTGACCACCCCCGGCATCGCGATGGGCACTGTGGCCTACATGTCGCCCGAGCAGGCTCGTGGGGAAAAACTCGACTGGCGCAGCGATCTGTTCAGCTTTGGAGTCGTCCTGTACGAGATGGCCACCGGTTTGGTGCCTTTTGGCGGCACCACTACTGCCGTCACCTTCGGCGCGATCTTACACGTGGCCCCTGCGCCCGTAACCGCTTTGAACCCCGCCCTTCCACCCAAACTGGAAGAGATCATCAATAAGGCATTGGAAAAGGATCGCGAGCTGCGTGCCCAAAGCGCAGCCGAACTGCGCAGCGACTTGAAGCGCTTGAAGCGCGACCTCGAATCCGGCCGTACTGGCGCGGTAACGGTGGCCATTCCGGTAGCCGACATCGTTACGCCGGTGAGCGCAGACGTTACGCCGGCGGCCGCAAGTCCTTCACCGGCGGCACCTGCGAAAACGATCGCACCCGCCCGTCGTTGGCGATGGCTCGTTCTGGGTGCCTGCGCGCTCGCGGCCTTAGCGCTTGCCTTTGTCATGCGGCCGGTATTGCCTCCACCCAAAGTTCTCAGCTCCCTGCAGGTCACAACCGATGGCCAAGTCAAGTCCGGTGGCGCAACCGATGGCGCCAGGCTCTACTTCTCAAAAGCAGGCCAACTCTACCAGGTTTCAAAGGCCGGCGGCGAAATCGTCCCGTTGCCGCAATCCACCACGGACTTAGTTCCGTTCGACATTTCCCGCGATCGCTCCCAACTCCTTGTCCTGACAGTCGCATTCGTACCGGAAGGCGGGGCCGCTTGGGCGCTGCCCGTTCTGGGAGGTTCGCCGCGCCGATTGGGTAGCCTCGTGGCCACTGATGCATCCTGGTCGCGCGACGGAAACAGGTTGGCGTACACATCGGGCAAGGATATCTACATTGCTAGAGTCGATGGTAGTGATCCTCGCAAGCTGGTGAGCCTGCCGGGCACCGCCTCCTGGCCTCGCTGGTCGCCCGACGACGCTCGGCTGCGTTTCACGTTGGCGGACAAGAATGGCTCCAGCATTTGGGAAATCTCGGCGGACGGAAGCGGCCTTCATCGAGTCCTCGCCGGCTGGAATCCCACCCCCGCCGAGTGCTGCGGCAACTGGACACCGGATGGAAGTTATTTCGTGTTCCAGTCCTCCCGAGGTGGTGTCGCCAATGTCTGGGCCATGCGCGAAGTCGGCAGTCTCCTCCTGAGGGTAAACCACGAGCCCGTCCAGTTGACCTCAGGGCCTACCAATACGTTTGCTCCCTTGCCCAGCCCCGATAGCAATCTGGTTTTTGTCCAGACCATCCAGCCGCGCGATCAGTTGGTTCGCTTCGACGCCAAGTCGCGTGAGTTCCAGCCGTTCTTTCCCGGTGCCCAATCCGATCTCCAGGCGTCGGCGGTCGACTTTTCGAGGGACGGGCAACGCATCGCCTACGTGAACTACTTGGATGGCACGCTCTGGCGGAGCAATCCCGATGCCACCGAACGAAAGCAATTGACGTTCGCACCCCTGGAGGTTCAGTTGCCGCGCTGGTCCCCCGACGCGAGCAAGATCGCCTTCATGGGCCGAAACCCGGGCCAGCCGTGGCAGGTTTACCTTGTAGGTGTCGAGGGCGGCACGATCGAGCGGCCCTTACCTGACGTACATGACCAAGCCGATCCCAGTTGGTCGCCCGACGGAAAGTCGCTGGCGTTCGGCGGACAAGCGGTGTTTGAGAAAGATGCTGCTGCCGTGAATGCGGTCCGGGTGCTTGATCTCGAAACCCGCCGGGTTTCCGACCTGCCCGGTTCACAAGGCCTTTGGTCACCCCGCTGGTCGCCCGACGGTCACCACATTGCCGCTATGTCAAACGACGGTAACACCTTGCTTATCTTCGACTCGGCTACCAGGAAGTGGAACGAGCTGGCCCAAATGTCGCTCGGTTATCCGCAATGGTCGCATAACGGCGATGCCGTCTTCTTCCTGGGCCACCCGCCCGGCGCCGACAAGGTCTTTCGCGTCCGGCTCGCCGCCCGCAAACTCGAGGAAGTGCTTGATCTGAAGTACTTCCACCCCGCTCCCTCCAGCGTGGGTACCTGGATCGGCCTGGCTCCCGACGATTCTCCGCTCGCCATCCGTGACGCCGGAACCCAGGACTTTCACGCCCTGACGTTACAGCTGCCTTGACACCGGCTGGTTTTTGCGTTCGCTTCTTGCGGCTGGCGCCGGCCATTGGGCTTGCAACGCCTCGGCCGAAGCGGCTGCGGACCAGTTAGGTT
>CAVYTS010000008.1:0-70315 GCA_963771305.1 uncultured Acidobacteriaceae bacterium | reverse complement strand
TCATGTGATCCAGGCATTCGCGGCGGATCGTACCGATCACACGTTCGACATACGCTCGCTGCCACGGTGAACGTGGCGCCGAAAGCGCTTGTTTAATACCCATGGCTTTCACCTGCTGCACGAAGTCCTGGCCGAAGATTCGATCGCGATCCCGCAACAGATAGCGTGGCGCGGTATCCCCGGGAAACGCTTCACGCAGTTGCTGTGCAGTCCACTCCGCCGTCGGATGGGCGGTCACGCCAAAGTGGACAATCCGCCTCCGATCGTGTGCCAGCACCAAGAACACGTATAGGATCTGGAACCGGATC
This sequence comes from uncultured Acidobacteriaceae bacterium, assembly GCA_963771305.1. Classification (GTDB taxonomy): domain Bacteria; phylum Acidobacteriota; class Terriglobia; order Bryobacterales; family Bryobacteraceae; genus CAJCIT01. The sequence continues at coordinate 70,007 of CAVYTS010000008.1, read as the reverse complement.
GTTGGCACGGTGAAGAAGTCCACCGACACCATCGTCTTCAGATGATTGTCGAGGAACGTTCTCCAGGTCTGCGAGGGCGGCTTTCGGTGCCTGACCATGTACTTGCTGACGCTGGTCTCACCGACATGGATGCCAAGCTTCAGCAGTTCGCCATGAATGTGGGGAGCTCCCCAAAGAGGATTTTCGCGGCTCAGCATGCGAATCAACTCGCGAACCTCTTTGGGGACCGCGGGGCGGCCGAGCTTGCCGCGGCGAATCTTCCAGCTCCAGAACAAACCAAAGCCCTTGCGATGCCAGCCAACGACAGTGGCGGCCTTCATGATGAACGCACCGGACTGCCAACCCTTCCAGATGCAGCAGAGCCACGCCCACAAGACACGATCAGCCGGGGTCAGTTTTGGGCGCTTCACGGAGCGCTGCAGGACACCGATCTGATGACGGAGCGCAAGAATCTCGAACTGAAGCGCGGCACGGCTCCGAAATGAGGCGATGGCGAAGGCGATGACAGCCCTGAGAACGGGCCCCAACCGAAAACGAAGGATGAGCGGCAACTCCCAATTTATCAACCGCATCGGAGTTTGCGGAACCACAAGCGAAACCGATGAAGACGACGACGCCTGGTCGATCCATGCCGAGTGTATCTTCTGTCACACCGGAAAAAGAGAACGACGAGGCACAGACAATCAGCCGATGCGCCCAAGAGCGGGGAATTCAGAGACTACCGAACGGACCGCCCAATGGGACCGCCGGAAAAAGATCACCTCCAACAATGGGCGGGTATCCTCAACCACCGAGGCATAGCAGAGCCCGGAGATCGTCTTCGCGGTCCTGGACTCCCGCACTAACGGCGGCCGACCGGTAAGGAGTTTGGCGGAATTGGACGTTTCTGACACTGCAGATTCAACTCGCAGCAGAACGCCTGCCGTCCGGGGCACGTCTGCGACAAACGACTTCCCCTTCTGGGTGCGCAGTTGTCAAGGACGACCCCCGTGTGATTGGGGCATAGCGAAAGCGAGAATCCGGACTCAGGTCGGCGAAATTCCGTTCCTGAACTGGTTTGAGCCCACTCGACAAGTCGAGCGACAAGGAGCGCAGATCACGATTGCGGTTTCGGATGAGCCCAGCCGAATCTATCTGGAGGCCGAATATGGAAGTCTTACTCGGACGGTCCTTGCGGAGCTTGGCATCCATGAAATTCACTTGACGGTTGCAGAACCGGGAAGTCGCCTCGATGAGGTGATCAAAGGACCCAACTGAGATGGAATAATCGCAATCTGTGCTTCTCTGAGAATGACGAGGCGGTTAGGTTGGGGCTTTTCAACCGGGCGGGCGCTTTTATTATGGAAGTGGACTGTCAAGCATAGAATGAGCATATGGGTACTGCCGTCCAGGGATCGCCTCAGAAACTCACAGCAGAGGAGTACAGCAAGCTTAAAGAAGTCTTCGGCTTTAAGGACGAACTCATTGAGGGAGAACGTGTCTTGTCCCGTTCGCGAAATTCCAACATGGCGTGGTGATCGACAATTTGGAATCGCTACTGAAAGGGCAGTTCTCGGATATGGTAGTTGTCCGAGAGATTGGGTGGCGGTTCCGATCTGTCGAGGGGCTAGATAGCGTGCCCGGACCCGATCTTATGGCGATTCCGAAAGACGACTACTTGAAGGCTGCAAAATCGGACGGCTATTTCGAGGGTCGTCCTCAGTTTGTGATCGAGGTCATCTCACCTTCTGAACGAAAACCCCGACGTTTACAGAAAGTCGGATTGTATTTGGAGGCGGGCACTGACGCGGTTCTTGAGGTCGATTACACAAAGAATCCGTGGTCATCATCGTCCTGAGAGAGAAGTTGCCGAGATGGTGAAAGATTCCATCACATGGCCCTTTCAGGCTGAGTTCTCGGACATCTTTCGCAATCTTGACTAGACTAGATCACGACAAAGCTCCCGGTACGAATACGTTCCATAAACTGTAGGCTTGTCCGCGGTCAAAACGGTGGGCTCCGTCACCAGATCGGTTCTCCAACGCTCCACGAACGTCGCATTAAAACTCATCGCTCAGAACGATCCCGTTCTGGAGCTGTTCGGAGGGCGGGTACTGCTCTGGCTTCGGGCTGCGCCAGGTCTTTGCTTCACGACCGCTCACCCCAATTGCGGCCTTTCTGGGTTTGGTGGAGGAGGAGCCAGCGCATGAAGGACAGCGGCTTTAAGTAGTGGCAGATCACCGCGCACGGTTTTCCAGATAACGGGCAATTCGACAGAATCGTATTGATGCCGCAGCCAGTTTCCAACCCCGGATGTCGCGCCAAGGCATCCCTGGACATAGGATTTCCGCTTCGTCGCCTAGGCGACCCGCCGCTTCGCTGATGATCAGCAGCTTGCGCTCGACTGCCGCGATTGTTTTGGGATCTTCGCGAATGCGTCAAAATCCATTCCGGCAGTGAATTGCTCAATCAGGAGGATAGCGTCCGCAATATCGCGCAATGATGTATGCGCATCCCTAAAAGGCAAGCACGGCCTCACGTACTGCCCGTTCGCGAATGCCGTCCTTCAGCATCCGCGCCGGCGCAAGCTCTACTTTTGCACCGAGCATATCAGCGAGCCGGTTTTCCAACCGGGCCCTATCCAGCAAGGAGAAATCGCGTCGGCTATCGAATTCCGCCATGAGGTCCACATCCGATTGTGGCGTGCTTCGTTTCTAGCGAGAGCCAAACAGGGACAGACGCACGATGCCTTCGGCCTTTAGCTCAGCTTCATGCTGGCGGAGTGTGGCGATGACATGTTCCCTGTCCATACGTGCATCCTGCCACACCGGGCCAGCAAGGGCAACTTACGTTGCGAGGGAGGAGCTTCTGAACGCGATTGCTGACTGACTCGCGATTCCCGTGACTGTGCGGCCTCATGCGGCCAGTTGCCGTTCGTAGGCATCGGTCGAATCTCGCGTGTCGTGCAACTGCTGGCACTGCAAGCAATATGCCCGTGTGGTCAAAATATTCACGAGAGGTGAGTGAGTTTATGATGGATGTTCCTCATGCCAGACAACAAATGGGCTCGGCTGTTGGCGTACGTCACCGGCCTGGTCAATCAGAAACTCCTGCTCCAGAATGAATATCTCGCAGCGAGAATCGCATCCTCCGCGCGCACCTTCCCGCCCGTGTGCGCCTTTCGGATCCCGAGCGATCCACCCTTGCTGAAATCGGTAAGCGGCTCGGCCGCACGGCGCTTCAGCAGGTCGCCTGTGTCGCCAAACCCGATACCATCCTCGCCTGGTACCGCCGGCTCATTGCCCGCAAATTCGACGGCTCCAAACTCCGTATGCTCACCAGGCCGGCCACCAATCGCGCCCGAACTGGAAGCCCTGATTGTCCGCTTCGCCAGAGAGAACTCCGGCTGGGGATACGACCGCATTGTCGGAGCTCTGGCCAATCTCGGCCATGCCGTCTCCGATCAGACGGTGGGCAACATCCTTCGCCGATACGGGATCGAGCCGGCACCCAAGCGGAGCCAGAATACCACCTGGAAGGATTTCATTGCCTCCCACATGGCCGTCCTGGCAGGTACCGACTTCTTCACCGTCGAAGTGCTCACCTGGCGAGGTCTCGCCACCTACTACGTCCTGTTCTTCATTCATTTGGAATCGCGCCGCATCAGCCTCGCAGGTTTGACCAGGCATCCCACCTCCGAATGGATGATGCAGATGGCTCGCAACGCAACCGACGAGAGTTCCGGATTGCTCCGTGGCCATCGCTACCTTCTTCACGATCGGGATACGAATTCTGCGCTGGGTTTCTGGATGTACTGCGGTCAAGCGGAATACGGCCATTGGCGCTTCCGGCGCGGAGTCCGAACCTAAACGCTTTCGCCGAGCGCTGGGTGTGTTCCATTCGGCAAGAATGCCTGTCCAAACTCATTCTGTTCGGAGAGGCTTCGTTACAATTGGCGTTGAATCAATTCATCGAGCATTATCATTTTGAACGGAACCATCAAGGTAAGGGCAACCTTCTCCTCTTCCCTTCTCCAGACGTACCGCAAAATCCCAACAGCAGGACCGTTCGCTGTCGCGAACGACTCGGCGGCCTGCTTAAGTATTACTCCCGAGCCGCTTGATTCTTTGACCACGCGAGGTACGAAAGATCCGAATGGTCGGCCCGACGCTTGCTGATACCAGGTAACAATGTTACCAGCACCTCCAGAACCACGCATTTCTGCCAATTTGGCGATTCGCCATGGACAGGGCGCGTTGTCGCGAATCGTATCAGCGTGAGTAGCTGGCGAAAGATGTTGTTGTTTTTAGAAACAAAAAAATTGCTTCATTCAATGGTGGCCAGGCGATTCTACTCAGCTGTCCCTCTTAGCATCAGTCGCTTGGCTTTCCTATCTGCTTTTTTGGTAGAGGAGGGGGGATCGGCGCATACCGGATCTGCTCGGTCTGTGTGCCTTTGATTTCGTTGTGAGTCTAATGCCGGACCAACTAAACTCTCGTCCCGAACCGCTTCTTACGATCGTGGAGGTCGCCGCCTGGCTCGGCGTGAGCAAGGCATGGGTATACGACCACGTCACCCCGTAGGCAACCGCGCCTCGTTACTATCACGCTTCGAGGACTCATTTGGCACTCGATAAGCAAGCTCCGTTACCTCGCGAGGTCTCGAATGTCGGAAGAATCATCTCCATCCCTCAACTCTCGGCGGTCTGCATCACGAGCTCGTGAGCATTTATGGACAACTTGCTGACCGCCGAAGATGTCGCCAAAATATTGAACGTTTCTCGGGCTTGGGTCTACGATCACAGCGACCGAAAACGGCCCCTGATCCCATCCGTGCGGCTTGGAAAGGCGGTGCGCTTCCGGCCGGATGATGTGCAGAAATTCATCACCGAGATGACTCGAAGAATCGTATGACCCAATTCCCGTATCTCAAGGAAACCTTCGCCGTGGAAGATCCGACACGTTGCCGTACATTGTCAGCCAAAGCTGTGCTGACCTGGAGGGCCCTATGGTAACCTCTCGGTTTCAGACGCCAATTGATTTCCGATCTATCGGTAAGCACATGTCTCGAGAGCGGTACCAGCGCGGTTCGCTGAAGAAAGTCGGCAAGACTCGACAGAGGTGGCGCGGCCGCTGGCACGTCTATATTCCGGACCCGGACGGCTCCGAAAAGCTATGCAAGCGTGAGAGAATCCTCGGCCCCGTGTCTCAGCTATCGAAAGGCCAAGCCCAAGATAAACTCGACGTGCTGATCAAGGCCAGCCTGGGTCAAATCTCCCGCGAGACAGTGCCCAATCCTTCATTTGCAGACTTATGGAAGCGGTATGTCGAACTCAAGTCGGCGTCGTGGAGCACGGCCACGCGGAAGGCTATCAGTTCCGTCTTCGCTGGCGAGTCCGCCAATAAGCAGCACCGGAACGTGCTCGCCATCATCGGTGGGCGCCGAGTCTGTGAGTTGACCCGCGATCCACTTCAGGACTTGTTGAACGAGATGGCCGCTCGGGGGGACAGCTACAGCGAAGTTACGAAAGTTCGGACCTACCTCGCTGCCGCACTCGAATACGCTCTAGATGAACGGCTCATCGGCACGAACCCGGCTCGCAAACTCGAATTGCCGACGCGGCTTCTACGACGTCCGTGCGAACGGTATTACACGCGCGACGAGATTCATCGATTGCTGGCTCAGGCCCACGGGCGGGAACACCTCGTCCTGCGTATCTTCATCAACTGCGGTCTGCGTCCGGGCGAGCTATTTGCCCTACGTGAGGATGATCTGGCGGCCGGCCAACTCCGGATTGATGAGGCTATCAAAGAATTCGAACGAGGCGACCGGCGCATCGGCGAGACTAAGACCACCGGCAGCCTCGCCTATGTCGGAATTAGCAAGGGACTCCGGGAAGAGCTGGAAATCTGGATCCATGCCCGCCGGCAGCAGGTGCCGTATCACAAAACGGCCTCCGCGGCGGCATCCGACCTCCTGTTCCCCAATGAAGCCGGTAAGACGATGGGACTCGGCAATTACCTGAAACGCTGTCTCAAGCCGCTGGCGAAGAAGGCCGGCATCCCGGATCTCACCTACCAAGCCCTCCGTCGGACATGCGCGACCCACTTCCAGAAACACGGCAAGCCGCGCGACATCCAGGCCCAACTCCGGCACTCAAGGCTTGAGATGACTGGTCGGTATGTGAAGGAGATCCCGGACCAAGTCCGAGCAGCGGTGGAAAGCTTGGACCGCGAACTCTGTCCGGAAACCAAAAAAGAGAACTTGATCCAGTGACCGAGCAAGCCGGGGTCAGGCGAGCTGATGGGCCGAGTCAATATGAACTTCTGCCGGGTGACGACACCGGAACCTGACGCCTGGTGGTCGATCAACTGTTTGCTGAGCGCGATACGTGCATTGGACGTAGATCTTGTCCTGCTACGGGCGAATTGGGTAGCAATTGGGTAGGTCCGCTAGAAATCTCTATGGCTAACTCATTGAAAATCTGGTGCGCCCGGCGGATTCGAACCTCGACCTTTTGGTTCGTAGCCAAACGCTCTATCCAGCTGAGCTACGGGCGCAACGCCCCTCCAGTATACCAATGGCCACTGTCGTTGAGAGCTTCGAAGGGAACCCCAAAACTCCAGCGCGGCTTTCACTTCACGGCCGGCCAAAAGCGAAGTTGCCTGCTAGTCGCGAGCGGCTCCGGTCGATTCAATTCGGCCGTCCGAGGCGACGCGCAAGGCCCGGTTTCTCCAGCGGACTAGGTTGGACCGGTAGCTCGCGACCCAAATGGCAAATGCGTAGATGTCCCATAGCAGGCTCAGTGGTAACAGTCCCAAAGCGATGCGACTGCGCAGCACGAACCAACCAGTGAGCAGCGCCACCAGGCAGCGAAGCCCGGCGAGCGCAGCCGCGGCCCACCACAACTGCAGCAGCAGTGCGATCAACACCCAGAGGCCGGCATGGGTGATCGGAAGTCCTGCGTATCCGCCGCCCTTAGACATTCGGATGGTCCGTCCCCAGCGCAACTGGTGCTCCCAAACGCCGCGCCACGTTGTATCGCCCAATGAAGTTTCGACGATATAGGTGGAGAGCAATGCGCGCTTGGCAAGCAGCGTAATTCGACGAGCCAATTGATAGTCGTCCGCCAAGTAGTCTTCAAGAGCTGCAAAGCCCCCCGCGGCCTGCAGGTCTTGCGAACGAAACGCGAGCGTCGAGCCAAGACCAAACTCGCGCACCCCAACTAGCGGCGCCACTAACGTGCTGGGCATGAAATCGGTGGCAACACCTAGCGCTTCCCAGACGGCGGGCAGGGCATGCGGCCGTGGACGGTAGAGACACGTCACTACGCCAATTTGGGGATCTTCGAGGGGTGCCACGACCTCGCTGAGGTAACCGGGCGTGACACGGATGTCGCTGTCGTTGACAACCCAGACTGGATAGCGGGCGTGACGGGCGAGGCCTTTCAAGATGCCAACCTTCCCATTCAGCCCGGACTCGTGTCCGACAATCACGCGGATGGCATTGTCCGGGAACTCGGCTTGAAGCTTGCGAATTTCAGGCAAGGCGTCGTCGTCTTCGTCATGCACGCCGAACAGAACTTCGAACGAGGGATAGTCCTGCACGACTTGTGAGCGCAGCGCCGCAAGCATGTCGGGGTCGATGCCCCGAACGGGCTTCAACACGGAGACCCCCGGCTGAAACTGCCGGCCGGGCTTCTTGCGCAGGATTTGCCAGAGACTGGCTGCGATTGCAAGACACTGATAGCCGAGAGCCGGCAGGAAGACGAGCCAAAAAATCCTCACTGGTCGACTGGTTTGCGCTACTGCGCGAGCAGTATCACGCCCCCCAGGACTAACGCCGCGCCGGCGATGCGGCGAGGACCGACATACTCACGCAACAGGAACTTCGCCAGCGCAACTTCCAGCACCACCTGGGCGGCCGAAGCAGGCACCGCGAAGCTCATCGGCTCTCGTTGCACCAGCGCCATGAAGGCAAAGAAGGAAACCGCCATCAGGAAAATGGCGATGCCGAGATAGGCGCGGCTCCCGATCATTTTCAGAATATGAAGGAGACCGCGAGCGCTGGCACACTGCTCTCCGGCGAGCTTCATCTCGCGGCTTTGCAGCAAATCGGCGAACACCGTGCAACAGACCACGATGGAGACCAGGAGCCACTTCATGATTCAAGGCTGCCTTTGTCCGACCCTGGAAGGGGTTTGGACTTGTGCGGTGTACTGCCGACCAGGCCGATGCCGACCACGATGAACAACGTCGCAAGCCAGCGCAACGGAGAGATCTGTTCACCCAGGAAGATGTGCCCAAAGACGGCCGAGAGCAAATAGCCGACTGCCGTCATGGGTATGACAAAGCTCAGATCGGCCCAACTCATCAGCGTCATTCGCGTGAGAAGCCAGAGAATAAGCAAACCAACCCCGAGTGCAACGATAGGGTCGAACAGGGCTTGAATGTAGTCCAACGGGTTCGCCGAGACCGCATCGCGATGCTTCATGCCCCAAGCCAAGGCCAGATTGCCAAAGGCGTTCAGCAACACGACGGCCAGCGTCAACACCAACGCTTCGGATTGTGTCCGGGTCTTCGGCCGAAGCCGCGACTGCTCCGCCGCTGTCTCAGTAGATGCCAAGACGACCTTCCCTGCCTTGAGTTAATCGCCTGTGCTTGGGAGAATCGATGGCTGCTGCTTTTGATCTTTGATGAACTGTTTACGCTTCGAACGCAGCGCCAGGTATTCGCGGGCTTCCTTGTAGAGGCGTTTTCGCTCGCTGTTGTCGAAGATCGCCTTACCGATCAGCCGCAAAGCAACTTTCGGACGGAAATAGTATTCGCCGTAGAAGCGCTCCACCCACTCCACCAACTCACCGCGGTCGAGGCCCGGATAGATGACGTTCGGCAACTGGTGGCCGCTCTCGTCGGTCATGGAGTCGATGGTGATGAGATTGTTCTTCTTGACGTAATCGTAGAACTCGGTGCCCGGATAGGGATGGGCGATGGAGACCTGGATGGTTTCGACGTCCAGCTCTTTGGCGAAGTCGATGGTCTTGCGAATTGATTCGCGCGAATCGCCCGGCAGACCCACGATGAAATCGCCGTGGATGATCAAACCCAGTTTCTTGCAGTTCGCCGTGAAGCGGCGGGCCATGTCGATGGTTGCGCCCTTTTTTTATGTTCTTCAGGATTTGCTGGTCACCCGATTCATAGCCTACAATGAGCAGGCGACAGCCCGCTTCTTTCATAGCCTTCAGCGTGTCGTAGTCCGTGGTCACGCGAGAGGTACAACTCCAGGTGAACTTCAGCGGCTTCAGTTTGCTGCAGAGCTCGATGGTGCGGGCCTTCTGATAATTGAACGTGTCGTCGTCGAAGAAGATCTCTTTGAGGCCGGGGAAATTGTCCAGCACCCATCGACATTCGTTGGCGATGTCGTCCGACGAGCGCAGGCGCCAGCGGTGGCCGGAATGGGTCTGCGGCCAGAGGCAGAAGGTACACATGGCTGGACAGCCGCGCGACGTATACAGCGAGATGAATGGGTTCAGGAGGAACGGAACGTTGTAATTGCGGAAATCGAGATCGCGCTTGTAGATCTTCGATGCCCAGGGAAGCTCATCCAGGTTTTCAATGACGCCCGCCTCGGGAGTGTGAACGAAACCTCCGTCTTTACGGAACACGACGCCGGGTATCTCTTCGAGCGGCTTACCTAAGGCGTAATCGCGGATCTGATAGTCGAACTCGCGCTTGACAACAAAGTCGATGGCCTTTGAGGCGTTGAGACATTTCTCTGGCTCAACCGTGACAGGCGGACCGACGAACGCCACCTTCAAGTTCGGGTTGTTGCCCTTCATCATTTCCGCGATCTTCGCATCTACGTGGAAACCGGGCGTTGAGGTGAACAAAACGAGCAGTTCGTAATCCTTCGCCATTTCGACGGTCTGCTCGATCGAGATCTTGTGCGGCGGAGCGTCGAGCACCTTACTGCCAGGGATCATCCCGGCCGGGTAGCAAAGCCACACTGGATACCAATACGATTCGATCTCCCGCGAGGCCGGCCAGCGGGAACTGGCCCCGCCGTCAAAGCCTTCAAACGAAGGAGGATTCAAGAAAAGCGTTTTCATGGACTCCTTAAAACGTTATCTACTAGGGTAGCGGGTTTGGGGCCGCAATCTCAACCGCTTTGGCCCCGCTGGCGTTGATGCCGACGGTCACTGGCAAGAATCAAGGTTATGACGCGCTTGAATGCAGATTGCGATGCGTGGGGGCCCCCAAGACTAGCTGCCCTATTGTGGCCACAACCTGGTTGACAGGGCTGAGCGGTCCGGGTCGGAATCAGGCTCGAAGTTGCTGTAATCGATGTTTAATTCGATCCGGCCGACCACGCGCGTATCAATTACGCTACTCATGTGTTGCGGAATGGCCACGCCGTTCTTGATCTCAAACGCGCGCTCGAAATCAACCTGCTTGAAAAACACGGTCGGGTTCTTGACCAGACGCCCTTTTTCGAAAATGAGGAGGCAGGTATCGGCATCCAGCCAGATTTCGCCTTTGAACAACCCAACTGCCTTCTTCCGCGGAGCAACCTGAAACGCATAAGCGGCCGAGCCGCCCGGCAGCCTTTGCTTGCCCTTGAACTTGAATTTGTAGTTCGCCGGGGTGACAGCGAGATGATTGTCGCTTTGCGACTGTTGCTCAGCCGACAGATAACGGGCGATGACGTCCTTCTTCACCGTGTCGTCGCCCTGAAATCCCAGTACTTTATAGGTGATCTGGCCCAGCTTCGAGATGTTCTGCAGCGCATGCAACTTCCCGTGCTTCTGCAACTCCGGAACAGACGCGCTGATCTCAACCTCCATCGACACCCCGCGCAGGTTGTTGGAAGGAGCTTGCGAAGCCGTCAGGTACTTATTGATAATTTGGGTGGTTTCGGGGTCATCCGCGCCTTCGCCGGCGTTGCCGGTGTAGGCCGGCGCAGCCAGCGTCGCTGCGAAAAATCCCAAGACCAGCGCCCAAGCTGTTCTTTTCAAACATTAACTCCGTGCCATCCACCCATTTGGATAGTAGCAAAACTGCGGGGCAAGACCGTACTTGATGTTATCAGAACAGACCCCCGGCACAACTGTCTCTGCCGACAGGCTCTCCGTTCAGACCGCCAAAATCGCCACTCACATTCGTTTGGATGTAACTGCCCGCCTCAGGTATTCCACTATCGCAATTCTTAACAAACACTAACCTCACCCGCTAGGGAAGCCACTCCCGCAGGAGGTCGGCCGGATCGGTATCCAGCGCCAGCCGGCGCACCGTTTCGGTGGCCGGACCATCTAGTGGCTCCGGGATAAAGACAGCCTCGATGCCGTTAGGGGTGGGCCTCAGTTCCAGTCGCCGCCCCCGAGCTTCCAGCCGGAGCGTTGTGTCGAGCCAGGCGATGTAGATCTTGGTGCGCAAGCGATGGCCGGCGGAGGCCGCGTCATCGAAGAGCTTGCGGGTGAACTCGCTTCGCCTTAACTGGTCTGCCCAGGGGGCTTCGGCCGCCCTCCGGTTGCGCTCCTCTTCTTGCCGGAGGCGCTCGCAACCATCTCGCTCCCCCTGCGATTCGAGGCCCTTTAGACTGTTTTCCAGATTGTCTAAGAAACCCATATCTTGCTAGTGTGACGCATCGACCCGGGCAGGCTCGGCCCGGCACTACAGTTCCGACCGCATTACGCCGATGAGCTTTACTAGGACGCCCCTCGAATCGCGTGTTTCGGATCGAACGAAGGAGACGCGTACCCCGCCCTATCATGCTCAACTGCATGCCAATCCCCGGACCCGTATCTGACTTCAGCTCTCAGCCCCGAGTCCTGTTGGTGGAGGACAACGCGACCAATCTGCTTCTATTGCTTAGTTGCGTAAGTTGACAATGGTATTTAAAAGCTGGCTTCCCTTGACCTCGCGTTTCCGCCAGCGGAACGGTTTGGCGTGCTCGTTGTGCCTCCGGATGAAAGCTTCAATCGCCTCACGTAGCTGATCTTTGGTCTTGAAGCTTCCCCCGTTGAGTGTCTTGCGTTGCAGCAGGCTGAACACGATTTCAATCTGGTTCAGCCAACTTGCCGAAGTCGGCGTGAAGTGAAACCGGACTCGCCCCTCGAACTTCGCAAGCCAGTCGTCGTTTCGTTTATGAGGGGAATAGTTGTCGAGGATGACGTGGATTTCTCGGTCCTGCGGCTGATCGGCCAACACGCCGTCCAGGAACCCACGAAAGTCCTCCCGCTTCTTGTTCTCGGTGAATTTCGTGTGAACCTGGCCCGTGTCGACTTCAAGAGCCGCGAACAGATTGAGCGTCCCATGACGCTTATAAGTGCTCTTCAGCACGCGCACTACTTTACCGCTGTCAGTCTCAACATAACCGGAGGCCCGTTCGATCGCCTGGATGCTCGGCTTCTCATCCACGCTCAGGACCACGGCGTTTAATGGCGGGTTCAAATATAATCCCACTACTTCGGCGGCTTTGGGAGCAAACTCCTTGTCGGTGCTCACGCACCAGCTGCGTCGCCGTTGCAGATAGATTCCTTCGCGACGCAGAACACGCCACACCGCATGCACGCTGGCGTCGAGCCTTTCCGCTACCGCCGGGCCGTCCCAGTGGGACATTCCGGGCGGCGGTGTCTCCTCCAGCAGGGCCAGCACCCGGTTGCGAAACGTCGTGTCATATCTGACTGGTTTGCCCGGCCGCGACCGGTCGCGTAGTCCTCTCAGCCCCCATAGCGAGAAGCGTTGGCGCCATTTGGAAACGCAAGGGATAGAGACCCTCAGTTCCCGAGCCACTTGCTGAATCTCCTTGCCCTCCAGGCAAGCCAGAATGATTCGAGCCCGCTCCACGGCACGTGCCTCCGTCGTACGGCTCTTTGTGAGGGCCACTAAACTCGCCTTGTCTTCGATCGAGCATTCCAGTCTAGGTGCATGTCTAGTCATCTCCCAAACATTTTAATACATAAATGCATTACTGCAATTAAGCACTAGCTAGCCCGCCGTGTACTGGAAAAGGCCGGCTATTGGGTAGAGGTTGCAATAAACGGCAGGGAAGGGGTTGAAGCGGCCAAGCATCAGCGGTTCGATGTAATTCTCATGGATGTCCAAATGCCCGTTCTGGATGGCTGTGCGGCAAGCAGAGAGATCCGCCGGTTCCCTGGCTGGGCCGGCCGCGTGCCATCATTGCGCTGACAGCGAGCGTCTATAGCGAGGATTCGAAGCGCTGCTTCGAAGCGGGCATGGACGATTTCGCAGGCAAACCCCTCCGGACAGGAGAGTTGGCTAAAAAGTGCCAGCAGTGGATGAGCCGGCGTCCGGCGGAGTCTAGCAATCGAACAGACGAAGCGGCTACCCCTGCAAAATCGGACGATTCTGACCAACTTGCCGACGTGACAACCGGCGCCCACGGAACCAACAGCGGCTAGACATTCTTCGTGAAGGACATCGTCCCGCTCGGTGATCACAACGCCGCTTTCATCACAGACCGCGAACTCGACGCGGCCATCAACCTGTTACCTTCCGGAGTCAAGGCACGTTGGGTCGGGACCGACAGCCCCGAGGCCTCGCGCGCCGCCGATGCCGATGCGATTTGGGTCGTGCCCGGCAGTCCTTATAAAGACGACGCGGTGGTCTATGCGGCGATCGAGGCAGCTAGAACCTCGGGCCAGCCGTTCCTGGGAACTTGTTCCGGGTTTCAGTACGCAGTCGTAGAATTTGCGCAGAACGTTGCCGCCATCGCAGGCGCGGGCCACGCGGAAACTGCGGCGCTCGGCGACCGCTTGGTCGTCGACCGGTTGGTTTGCAGGCTGATCGCCGAAGAGCGTTTTGTCATTGCGGTACCCGGAACGCGCCTTCACGGCCTGTGCGGACGCGACCCATTCATCGGCTTCCATTGGTGCAACTATGGAGTCGCCCCCGCTTACGCTGACTTACTTTGCAGCCACGGCTAGTGATTTCCGCGGTGGCAGAGGACGCCGGTGCCGAAGCGATCGAATTGCCGGACCATCCATTCTTCCTGGCTACATTGTTTCAGCCACAGGTCGGTTCAATCGCGGGGAAGCCACACCATCCGGTCGTCAGGGCATTCCTCACCGCCACCTGATCGGGAGTCTTCCAAACCTGCGCAAAAGCGCTGGGTACGTGGTCTGCTAAAATTCTCAATTCCCCGGCGTTGGAGGTGAAGGAATGAGGGCACTAGCCCAGTTGTGCGTGTTTGCTGTTTCGGGACTGATGCTGGCGTCGGCGGAGGTCACGTCTCCGACCAGCGCAGATTTCACCTACCAAGAGGTTATGATCCCGATGCGTGATGGAATCCACCTCCAGACCGTTATCATCACGCCGCGGAATCACACTGAACTGCTGCCCATTCTTATGCAGCGAACACCCTACGGAGTCCCCAAAGAAGTCCCGAAGACCCTTACCGACTCTTTCAAGCTGCTCGCCAAGGATGGCTATGTTTTTGTCTCCCAAAACCTTCGCGGCCGCTTTAAGTCCGAAGGTGTCTTCAAGATCTCTTCACAGGTAAACCTCAGCGATCCTAAAGACACCAATGAAACCACCGACGCTTACGACACTATCGATTGGCTGGTGAAAAACGTTCCGAACAACAACGGGCGAGTTGGCATCTACGGCGTTTCTTATAACGGGCTCACGGCCGCACTGACGCTGCTTCATCCCCATCCCGCTCTGAAGGTGGTTTCCGAGCAGGCATCGCCGGCCGACCAATGGATGAACGACGACGATCATCGCTATGGCGCGCTCCGGTTGAGCTATTCGTTTGAGTACGCGGTGATGGAGCAAGCCGATAAGAACGAGAACACACACTTCAAATTCGACGTCTACGACACCTATCAGTGGTATCTCGATTTGGGCCCCGTCTCGAATATCAACGCCAAGTTTATGCACAACTCCATTCCGTCCTGGAACGAAACGGTGGAGCATCCCAACTATGACGACTTCTGGCGCAAAGAAGCGTGGGTGAACCAGCTTCACTCCAGCCCGGTGCCCAACCTCAACGTCGCCGGCTTCTGGGACCAGGAAGATCCCTGGGGTCCGTGGCGGATCTTCCGAAACTCCGAGGAAAACGACCCGCAGGGTAACAACTTCATGGTGGCGGGCCCATGGTCACACGGTCAATGGCAAGCACCCACGGCAGAACGGATCGGCCAAGTCTCATTCGGCGGGCATGACACCGCGCGCGAATTCCGTGAGAACATTCAGGCACCGTTCTTCCGCTACTACCTGCATGGCAAGGGCGACAAGTTCCCATGGAAGGCCAGCACCTTCCAGTCCGGTTCGAATGCCTGGCACACGTACAGCCAGTGGCCGCCCAAGGAAGCAAAGCCAACGAATCTATACCTGCATGCGGACGGAACGCTGTCCTTCGAGGCCCCGGCCGCTGCCAGCCAGAAAGAGTTCGTGCAATACGTCTCCGACCCGGCCAATCCGGTTCCCTACCGGCAGCGCCCGATCTCACCCACGTATCCCGGCGGGGACTGGCGGACTTGGGAGGCCGCCGATCAGCGCTTTGTCGATCACCGGCCTGACGTCATCAGCTATGTCAGTGCTCCCCTTGATCACGATCTCGTTGTTACTGGTCCGCTCGCTGCGGAGCTTTACGCATCCACCTCTGGGACAGACAGCGATTTCGTGGTGAAGCTAATCGATGTCTACCCGGAAGACGCAGTGAAAGACGTGTGGAAGCCGGAGGATGGCCCGGCTCCCGGCGAGTATGCCAAGTCTCTCAACGGCTACCTGTTGCCGATCGCGATGGAAGTGCGGCGCGGCCGCTACAACAAGAGTTACTCGCAACCCGAGCCCTTGGTGGCAAATCAACCTACAGAGTTCGCGATTCCTCTGCGCGATCACGACCACGTCTTCCTTAAGGGCCACCGGCTGATGGTTCAAGTGCAATCGACCTGGTTTCCAGTGATTGACCGCAACCCGCAAGCGTATGTGAGCAGCATCTATGTGGCGAAAGCAAGGGACTTTGTCCCGGCAACACAGCGCGTGTACTCAACGCCAAAGATGCCGTCGCACATCGTGCTGCCTGTCATGCCCTAGGACTGGCTCAGCGGGAGAGTTTCTCCAGCCAGATGCTGGCGCCACCTTTGAACTCCGCCAGGGGTAGCTGCTCGATAACCCGCTGGGTGTGGACCCGAACCATGATCGCAAGCGCAAGTTGCCGCGAATCAGGCCAATGCCCGGCTCTCCTCGGGTCCGCAAAACCCCGGAAGGATAGGAGAAATCGTCCCGCAATGCTCTCAAAACCGGCCTCACCGGCCACGCCGTCCTGCTTCCAACCACGACGCGAAACGCTACGAAGCTCATCGGCTCTCCTAGATCTTCACTTAACGATCCTAATGGCTGCGGAGATGTCGCTGAGTGGCGAACGCTTGTAGCCGCGGCGCAGGGGAAAGTTACTCATCTTGCGCTTGACCCCTCGGGGATTGCGACGATTGCGGCTGGAAGCGGCAGACTCGTCGAGGATCTCGTCCAGCACCGCGTTATGGAACTCTTTTCGACCCCGAGGGGGGAATGGCGCCGAAGGCGGCCATCTTGCGGCGGACAACGCGCACGGCGTGGAGGAAGGACAGTCGGTCGGGATCCTTATCGACACGCAGCGCCGCTTCGTGCATGAGGCCGCGCACGGCGAAATGTGCCATCAGCAGACCATAGAACTCCTGCCGTACCAGATCCGGCGTTTTACTGCGGAGCACGATATGCGCGCCCCGCAGATGGTCTTGAGTTCGTCGAACGCGGTTTCGATCTCCCAGCGCTCGTGATAGAGCGCGGCCAGTTCGGCGGCCGGAGCCAGTTCGTGGTCGAGGATCGTGGTTGCCAGCCGGTATAACGGCTCCGCCCCTTCGACTCCCTCCAGGCGGTATTCGATCACACGCACCACGATTCCATTGCGCCCGCGCCGCTGGTCCTGCTGCGACGGATAGATGCGACTCAGATAAGATCCGTCCGGCAGGCGTTTTTCGCAGGGCAGTTGGATGTTTTTTCTGACCCGCCACAACAGGTCCGCACCCGTAGCTGCCGCCTGCTTCCACATCTCAAACCCGAAAAAGCCGCGGTCTGCCAGGCACAACATGCCCTTGTCGAGACTGGGCAATACAGTCTTTGCCAGCGCGATTTCGCTGGTCGCATAGTCCGCCATCCGGCTGCCGAAAAGGACATGGGTACCGTTCTCCACCAGCGATACGAAGCGGATCTTTGATAGGCGCTCTCCCCGCGGCTGGCTCCCGGACGCCCAACGCTTCGTGGTTGCCATTCTCGTCGGCGACATCCAGCGTGCTGCCGTCAACGCTGATCAGACGCCACGCTCGATACCATGCGCCCTTCGTCGCCGCCACCGCGACCGGCCTGACCACTTCATCGTGCAGTTGCCGCACCGGCTCCCATCCCAGTCTGGTTCGCGCCTGCGAGATCCCTGAATTACCAGCCACATTGATTCCCGCCGCGGGTTCCACCAGCCACTGGATTCCTTCCAGCAGACAACGCAGCACTTCCCGATACGACGACTGCATGTACAGCGCCAGCGCGATCACGTAATACACGACCACATGCGCCGGCAGGTCGCGCTGCCGCACACTCTCTTTCCCCGTCGCCGCCAGCGCCACACGAATCTTTTCCAGCGGAAAGGTTTTGGCTACCACGCCCAGACTGATGTAGTCGGTAATGCGGCTGCCAGCGGGTAATGAAGCCACTGTGCGTGACATCAGTCCTTCCCCGCCAAGCCGGTTTGCGCACTTGCGCACAAAGAATAGGGAAAGCGTCCCCGGATAACCCGATTGAAGTAGCTGCCTTTGGAAGGAGCGCCCAGCAGAGCTTCATAGACCGCCGCAGGAACGCCGTAGTAATGATAGATGGCCCGGGTGCGGAACTCCAGTTGCAAAATCCCGCGGCGGCCATCGTACGCAAGTGCCCGCAGAGTGGTTGATTCCAACCTCGTTTCGTTCATGAGTGACCCCTAGGAGAGGCTGCGCTCTAGAACAGAATATCATAGAAATGTTTGTTAAGTGAAGAGTATTGGCCCTAGGACTGGCTCAGCGGGAGAGTTTCTCCAGCCAGATGCTGGCGCCACCGTTGAACTCCGCCAGGGGTAGCTGCTCGATAACCCGCTGGGTGTGGACCCGAACCATGATCGCAAGCGCAAGTTGCCGCGAATCAGGCCAATGCCCGGCTCTCCTCGGGTCCGCAAAACCCCGGAAGGATAGGAGAAATCGTCCCGCAATGCTCTCAAAACCGGCCTCACCGGCCACGCCGTCCTGCTTCCAACCACGACGCGAAACGCTACGAAGCTCATCGGCTCTCCTAGTGTCCTGTCTCTGAAGTTCGCTGACAAAAGCGGGCGACAGACGAGAGGATCTCATCGGCAGTCTTTGTCCAGATAAAAGGCCGTGGGGATGCGTTGGTCAGGGCCACGTAGCTTTTGATGGCTGCTTCCAGTTGGTGGACGCTACGATGAACACCGCGACGGATCTGTTTCTCGGTGAGAGCAGCAAACCAACGTTCGACCAGATTGATCCAAGAGGCGCTGGTGGGTGTGAAGTGCAGGTGGAAGCGAGGGCGCTTTGCCAACCAGGCGCGGATGGCAGCGGTCTTGTGGGTGCCGTAGTTGTCCAGGATCAAATGGACTTCGAGCGACGAGGGTACGGCTTGCTCAATGGTGTCGAGAAACTTGCGGAACTCCACGCTGCGGTGCCGGCGATGGCAGGCGCCGATCACCGTCCCACTCTTCACATCGAGCGCGGCAAACAGAGACGTCGTGCCGTGGCGCTGGTAGTCGTGACTGCGACGCTCGGCTTGTCCCGGGCGCATGGGCAACAGTGGTTGCGTTCGGTCAAGCGCCTGGATCTGCGATTTCTCATCGACACACAACACCAGTGCCCGATCGGGCGGATTCAGGTATAGCCCTACGATGTCGCGAACCTTTTCAATGAACAACGGGTCCTTGGACAGCTTGAACGTCTCGCTGCGATGCGGTTGCAAGGCAAACGCTCTCCAAATGCGGCTGACCGTGCTACGGCTCAGCCCGCATTGCCGGGCCAGCGAGCGCGTGCTCCAATGCGTTGCATCGCGCGGCAGCGACTCCAGAGTCATGGCCAGGACGCGCTCCACCTCGGCATCACTGACCTTGCGCGGCGTGCCCGGTCGCGGTTCATCCAGTAGCCCGTCTAGGCCATTTTCCATAAAGCGTGCACGCCACTTCCCGACCATTTGTTTGGTGATCCGAAACTGGCCCGCCACTTCGGTGTTGGACTTTCCCTCGGAACACGCCAAAATGATTTTGGCCCGCAGGGCCAACGCCTGCGCCGACTTGGGCCGCCGAGCCCAGTTCTGCAGCGCAGTCCGCTGTTCTGCTGCGATCACCAACTCGGGAATGGGGCGTCCGATCCGCATCGCTGTACTCCTTTGTACATGAGATGCAAACCGAACACATTGTTATTCAGCTAACTTTAGAGACAGGACACTCTAGAGAACAAGCCTTTCAACCCCGCCGAACCTGGGTTCGAGTTTTCAATTGTGGATATCGAGGCCTGTTTAAAAGGCTGTCGAACTCCGCCGCGCTGCCGAACAGATGAAGTTCGCCTCCGGAACGGGGTCGTTTACCGACCCAATATCGGCGAAAAACCTTCAGAATTCGCGAAGCAAGGCTAAGCTGGCCCCGCTTCCGAACCCGAGTCGACTTTG
Organism: uncultured Acidobacteriaceae bacterium; assembly: GCA_963771305.1. Classification (GTDB taxonomy): domain Bacteria; phylum Acidobacteriota; class Terriglobia; order Bryobacterales; family Bryobacteraceae; genus CAJCIT01. The sequence continues at coordinate 50,334 of CAVYTS010000008.1, read as the reverse complement.
CCCCGCTGGAAGTGAGCCAGATTACGGGTCTGACTCTCACGCCACTCCCCCCCAATGGGCTTAGTTGAAGGTCGCTACGGCCTGAACCTCACGTTTTCCACTGAAAACAGCTTGCTGCAATGCAAAACTCTGTTGACAGGCCCACTGTTCCCATATAGTATAAGGCTACTAATTGTGTTGCGGATGGGTGTCAGGACTGTGTGGTTGCATTGGTTGAGCATCGTGTGATGCGCTAGCTAGGTAACCGCTTAGGATTCCTTCCAAACCCACCGCCAAGTGAACTGTGGTTCAGCCGGGATTAGCAGATCCGCGGCGCTATGGGGAAGGTTAGTCAGATGTTGAGAAATCCCTGATGATGTTGAGAAATCCCTGATAGTGACCAAGTCGTCTGCCCGACTGCTCCTGTGACTTGAAGAGTGCAACCCCAAATAGGGGCTGCCAAACAAGTTGTTGACTTACCAGGAAGGAGTTAAGGGGTCCATGTACAGATTTTCAACTCCGCAGCTTCCCCAAGTAGGGGGAACAAAGCCCGCGCGAGGCGTCATGTTTCTCACAGGCCTGCTTCTAGCAGCCCTGTTTATCTCATGTTTACCAGCGTTCGCCCAGAATGCCACCGGCTCGATTGGCGGCACGGTCACGGACGCTAGCGGCGCAATCATTCCAGGCGCCAAAATCGTATTAAAGAATGAAGGCAACGGGGTCACCCGCGAGTCCGTTTCGGACAGCGCGGGTTTTTTCAATTTTGTAGCAGTTTATCCGGGCAGCTACACCGTTACCATTAATGCGGCGGGCTTCGCACCCTGGGAAGAGACCGGTCTTCCGTTATCCCAAGGCGCGAACCTGAGCGCGAACGCCGTGCTAAAGATCGGCACCTCGACGACCCAAGTCGAAGTGATATCGGCCGCTGAAGTTCCGGTTCCCACCGACAACGGCGCAGCCAGCACAACCTTGAACCAGCACATGATTACCGAAATGGCCATTCAAGGCCGTGACGCAGCCGAGCTGATCAAGATCATGCCCGGCATGGGCACGACTAGCGGCCTCAGCAACAGCATGTGGAACAGCCTCACGACGCAGAGCAACACGGGTCCGATCGGGAACTTCTCGTCGCAAGGAACCCAGCCCTATGGCGCCATGACGATGACGTCGGATGGAGCGAACCTGCTGGATCCCGGTAACCAGGGAACGCAAACCGCCAACATCAACCAGAACCAGATTGCCGAATTCTCGATTTTGACCAACGCCTACGGCGCCGAATTCGCAAAGGGACCGATGACATTCCAGGCGATCGGCAAAAGCGGCACCACCCAGTTTCACGGCGGCGGCTATTTCTATGCGCGTAGCTCGTGTCTTCAACGCGAACAACTCCTACTACAACGCGAACGGCACTCCAAAGCCGGACACTTACTACTATTACCCGGGCGGTGACATCGGCGGTCCCGTGATCATCCCGAAAGTGAACTTCAATAAGAACCACGACAAGCTGTTCTTCTATGCCGCCTACGAATACATGGATCAGCATCCGGCTGGAAGCCTGACACAGAACTTCATCCCAACCCAGCAAATGATGAACGGCAACTTCAGCCCGGCTTATCTATCGAGTCTTGGTCCGAATTTCGCCCATGGTACGTACGCCGTCGATGCAAATCCACCCTGCCCTAGCGGCGGACATTGCGCGCCACTCCCCAACGGTATGATCCCAGCCTCGCAGCTGGATCCGAATTCGCTAGCACTTTATAAGACGATGCCGCAGCCGAACACCAACCCGCTCGTTAATCCGAACGGCTCGAACTTTGAGTATCTCAACCTATCGCCAGTGGATCGGTGGGAACTGCGTCTGCGGGGCGACTATAGCATCAGCGAGAAGATGAAGGTGTTCTTCTCCTGGAATCGCCAGGACGAGACGGACTTGAACCCGATCAGCGTCTGGTGGGCGGCCAACAATTCCATACCCTACCCATCTTCCATGCCGGCCAACCAGGTTTCGCAGGTCTACAGCGCGAACGTAACGAACGTCTTTACGCCCACGCTAACCAATGAATTCATCTTTGCGGACGCTACCTTTATTAACCCGATCACGCTGACGAATCCGTCAGCGGTGAATCCGTCGAAGATTGGCTTCAACATGACGGGACTTTTCACGAATCCTTACTTGCCACAAATACCCAATACGCTCAGTTGGGGCAATGGCGTTCCCGGCTACTTTGCGCCGACATTCGGCCAGGCTTATGACGGCGGAGCGTTCGGCAAGACCTCGCAAGCGCCGAACATCGCCGACAACCTGACAAAGGTTTGGAACACGCACACATTCAAAGTCGGCGGGTACTGGGACACTGCCCGGAACCTGCAGGCCAACAGCAACTTCAGCACAGCCAACCAAGGCGTGTTGGATTTTGAAAGCTACAACCCAACCAGCAGCAACAACCCCGCGGCTGATTTTGCCATGGGTCGCACTACTCTTGCCCAGCAGAACTCGGCCCCGGTGGCTGATCTGAGATACCACCAATACTCGTGGTACATCAGCGACCAATGGAAGGTCAGCCGACGGCTCACCTTAACGCTCGGATTGCGGGCCGACCACCTGGGCGCATGGTACACAGCCAACAGCAATATCGGTTTGGCCGTTTGGGATCCGGCTACCTATAACAACACGTCCTCAGCTCCCGCTTGGACCGGCGTGAGTTGGCATGGCATAAACCCGAGCATTCCGTTGTCGGGCTCGCCGTCGAGACTCTTCTACTATGAACCGCGACTCGGCGCCGCCTACGATTTGTTCGGTACAGGCAAGACTGTATTGCGCGGCGGGTTCGGCGAATACCGTTACAACGTTTCGGCTAACACCACCAGCGGTCCTTACAACCCCGGGCTGAACGTCGTCAGCGAAAGCACAACCGGGAATTGCTGCGTCGGCTACAGTTCCTTCAATCAATACTCACCATCGCTGGGACCCGCAGGCCTGGGCACTACGATCAACGTGATGCAACTGGGCGACGATCGAACGCCCTACAACCTGAGCTACAACTTCACCATTTCACAGCGCGCGGTCTGGAACTCGCTGGTTGAAGTACAGTATGTAGGCAATCACAGTGCGGACGGGCTGATCGACGGCGCCAGCAACGGAAACCTCGGCAACATTAATAACACCCCGCTCGGGGCGTATTACTTGCCCGATCCGATCACAGGTAAAATCAATAATCCCTTCGCCGGAGGGTTTCCGAACAACGACTACCTTCCGTACCACAACTACTCCGGTATCCAGTTGGTGTCGCACGGCAGCTATGCGAACTACAACGCGGCAATTGTGTCATGGCAAAAGCAAACCGGACAGGTTACCTGGACGGCCAACTATGCCTTCAGTAAGGTTCTAGGTGTTCGCGACGGCTACAGCGGCAATGGCGCCCAATCTGGTTACGCGTTGAATCCATACAGCGCCTCGGCCAACTATGGCGTGCTCGGTTATGACCACACGCATATCTTTAATTTTGCGTATATCGTCAACCTGCCCAAATACAAAACCAGCAATAAGTTCCTATCCGGCGCTATAAACGGCTGGGAGCTCTCCGGGATCACGCAAGCGCAGAGTGGCCCGCCTTTGCAGCCCAATACCGCTCAGGGCTCACTGGACGCGTCGTACGGAAACATCCCGCAGGGTTCGGTCAGCGCACAAACATACCTGGGAACGAACGCATTCGGGGGTCTACCGCCGATACTGACGTGCGACCCTCGTAACGGACTTAAGTCGGGGCAATACTTCAATCCGAACTGCTTCGCGCCGCCCGCATTCGGCCAAGTTGGGGCGATTGTCTGGCCGTACATTCACGGTCCAGCTTTTGTCAACTCCGACCTTTCGCTCTTCAAGAACTTCAATATCACGGAACGGCAGAGGCTTCAGATCAGGTTCCAGGCGTTCAACTTCCTGAACCATCCGCTGCCGGAGTTCAACGCGGCGGGCAACAATTCCGACGTGCATCTGAACTTTAGTAACAATGGCGCCCTGAGCCCGACGAACACGAGTTCCACGACCACCGGCTACCCGCAGTATACGACGGGCAACCGCGTGATTGAGTTTGCCATCAAGTACAACTTCTAACGGCGAGCAGTATTAAACCACGAAGAGGGGGCGGCGAAAGTCGCCCCCTTTTTCCGTGCTGAGGTACCCTTTCTTTTGGTAGTAAATCGCTTAAGCCGCCGCACCCCGTGGCTCGTGTATTCCTTGCTGCTGACGCTGATGGTGGTGGGCGGCGTTTTGCTCGCATCCGATGCGGGCGGAGCTGTTTGCCCCATTCATTTCACGCTCAAGCTCGCTCCGTTCGTCCTGGAGAACTGCGAGACCACGGCGCGGCACACGCCGGCGACGATGGCGGGTGGCGTAGCGGTCTTCGACTACAACGGCGACGGCAAACCGGATATTTTTTTCACGAACGGCGCCAACATCGCCACCTTGAAGAAAGACGATCCAAAGTATTCGAACCGCTTGTACCGGAATGACGGCAACGGCGTCTTCACGGAGGTCACGGCGAGGGCCGGGCTTGTCGGAACAGGCTTCGATATGGGGGCAGCGGTTGCCGACTATGACAACGACGGGCACCCCGACCTCTTTGTGGCCGGTGTGCACGGAAACACGCTGTATCACAACAACGGCGATGGTACGTTCACGGATGTCACGGACAAGGCCGGGCTCGGTCGCGCCGTGGATCCTGAACATGGCCCGCTGTGGGCCGTTGCCGCCGCCTGGGTAGATGTGAACAACGACGGGCTACTGGACCTGTTCGTTATGAATTACGTGCAGTGGGACTACCGTACCGATCCCCGCTGCTACCGCGATGGCGTATCTGAATACTGCAATCCGAGCTTTTACAAGGGACTGCCCGACCAGCTCTTTCTGAACAAAGGCGACGGCACATTCGAAGACGTATCAGCAGCCTGGGGTCTGCGCGAACATCTCGGCAAGGGAATGGGCGTGGGCGTAGCCGATTTCGATCATGATGGCCGGCCGGACATCTTCGTGACCAACGACACCTACTACAACTTCTTCTTTCACAACCTGGGCAATAAGTTCGAAGAGATTGCCTTCCAGACCGGCACGGCCTTGGTGGAAGACGGCAGCTTCATCGGCGGCATGGGGCTCGATTTTCGGGATGTCGATAACGATGGCTATGCGGACATCTCCTATGTCGCGCTGACCAAGCAGACGTTTCCGCTGTTGAAGAATATGGCCGGCAAGGAGTTCAAAGAAGTTACCACCGAAAGCGGGATGCGAACGCTGACGATGTCCATGTCGGGCTTTGGGTCGGCGATCTACGATTTTGATAACGATGGCTGGAAAGACATCTTCGTGACCCGAGGGGATGCGGTATCGCTCGAAAGGCCCTCAACGGTTGTGGATCAGCTCAACTCGGTTTTCCGCAACCTGGGCGCTAGCGGAAAGTGGCAAGTATACACAGAGGAAGCAGGCTTCGGCGCGGCCGGGCCAGCGCGGAACCGGGGCTGTGCGTTTGGCGATCTGGATGGCGACGGCAAAATCGATATCGTTTCAACGGCGCTCGGCAAGCCAGGGCAGATCTGGATGAACGACAGCGGGGGGCATGCGCACTGGCTGGATGTCGCGCTCCGGGGGACGAAGAGCAACCGCGACGGGATCGGAGCTAGGGTGAAAGTAGTCAGCGCCAGCGGCACGCAGTACAACCATATGACGACGTCGTTCTGCTATTCGTCGTCGAGCGACGGGCCGGTGCATTTTGGTTTGGGGCCAGATGACACGGCGCAGACGGTTGAGATTCGATGGCCGTCGGGGATTGTGCAGACGCTGAAGGATGTGAAGGCGGATCGGACGATCGCGGTGAAGGAAGCAGGGAAGTGAGAGTCCCGGCCGTATCGCGTCTGAAGAACGCTGAAAACCGCTTGCTGACGAGTCCATGTGAAAACTCCCAGCACAGAACCACGCGCGTGAGCAAGCGGACGCTAAACGGAGCCGCGATCGTCAGGGAGCGCACTCAACGTTCGACATTCTTTCAAACCTTTCCGGCATCTCTCACACTTTCTGGGATTTTCACACAGGCTCTGACGCGAGCGGCTCAGCTAGCATCCGCTCGCTTACGCTCGCGGTTCTGTGCTGGAGTTTTGACCAGAAATCAGAAGCCTTTCAACCTTTGGAAGCGACGGATTAGGCGCGGGCTGAACGGCGGAGTGGCTATGCTGCTGGCGGGCGTGTTGGTGGTCGTGCTGGCGCCCGTGATGAGGGGATGGGGTCTTCGCCCATCAAATTCGCGCTGCAGTGGTCGCCGTTCCGGCTGGAGAACGATGAGACGGAGGACCGCCATTATCCCGCGGTGATGGCGGGGGGCCTTGCCGTGTTCGACTACAACGGTGACGGACGTCCGGATATCTTCTTCACGAATGGCGCAAACCTAGCCACCTTGAGGAAAGACGATCCGAAGTATTCAAACCGGCTGTACCGGAACGACGGCAACGGCAAGTTCACGGACGTGACCGAGAAGGCCGGCCTCACTGGTACCGGTTATGACATGGGCGCCGCCGTGGGCGACTTCGACAACGACGGCCATCTCGATCTATTCGTTGCGGGCGTCCACCACAACACGCTGTATCACAACAATGGAGACGGCACATTCACCGACGTCACGGCGAAAGCGGGTTTGAACCATTCCGTGGACCCGAAGTACGGACCCATCTGGTCCGTGGCTGCGGCCTGGGTCGACGTCAATAACGACGGCCTGTTGGACCTGTTCGTTGTGAATTACGTGCAATGGAAGTACGAAGGAGAGCCTCGATGCTCCTATGCGGGCCTCTCCGACTACTGCAATCCGGGCCACTACGAGGGCCTTCCAAATCAACTCTTCTTGAACAAGGGGAACGGCGTTTTTGAGGACGTATCCGAAGCATGGGGGATCCGGTCGCACGTGGGGAAGGGGATGGGCGCGGGGGTGGCGGACTACGATCTGGATGGACGGCCCGACATTTTCGTCACGAACGACACGTTCTACAACTTCTTCTTTCACAACCTGGGACAGAAGTTCGAGGAGATCGCATTCCAGACCGGAACCGCCTTGGCGGAGGATGGGAACTTCATTTCAGGTATGGGGCTGGATTTCCGCGATGTCGACAACGATGGCTACCCCGACTTGGCTTTTGTGGCGCTTGCCAAGCAGACGTTCCCGCTGTTGAAGAACGTCGGCGGCAAAGAGTTCCACGATGTTACCGCTGAGAGTGGGATGCGGGCACAAAGCATCGCTATGTCGGCATTCGGATCGGCGCTCTACGACCTGGACAACGATGGCTGGAAAGACATCTTCGCCGCCCGAGGAGACGTCGTCTCGCGGCCTATGCCGGGGACGGCTGTCGATCAGCTCAACACGGTGTTTCGGAACCCTGGCGCGAGCGGCAAATGGCAAGCTTACATCGAGGATGCCGGATTCGACGCGAGCGGCCCGGCCCGGCACCGTGGCTGCGCGTTGGGCGACCTGGATGGCGACGGCAAGATCGACATCGTGGTGACGGCTCTGGGAAAGCCAGCGGAGATCTGGATGAACCGCAGCGAGGGCAAGGCACACTGGCTGGATGTCGCGCTGGAGGGGACGCGCAGCAACCGGGATGGCATTGGAGCCGTGATTAAAGTGGTGACTGCCTCCGGCACGCAGTACAACCACATGACCACCAGCGCCTGTTACGCCTCCTCCAGCGCCGGGCCGGTGCACTTCGGTTTGGGGCCGGACGATGTGGCACAGTCGCTGGAAATCCGGTGGCCGTCGGGCGCTGTTCAGACCCTTCAGAACGTAAAGGCCGATCGAGTGCTTACTGTGAAGGAGCCTGCAAAATAGGCGCGGGCGCAGGCTTGCGCTGGTTTTGCTCGGCGATCAGGCGATCCACGATGGCGCGCTCGCGCTGGCCATCGTCGGGGCGCTTGACCTTGTAGTAGAGGGCAGCCAACTCGATGTGCGGTTGCAGCCAGTCGGGCTCCTCTTTCACTACCTGCTCAAAGTCCTTCAGAGCTGCCTCTCTCTGGCCCTGCGTGCGTTCGATTTTTGCCAGCTCAAAGCGGGCCAGCGCCGAATCCGGGCGCAGTTGAACTGCGCGATCCATGTGTAAGCGAGCGCCGTCGAGATCGCGGGAGCTATTGAGGATGGCGCCGAGGGTGAGGTGCGCATCGAAGTCGTCTGGATTCTGGTCCAGGGCCTTTTGGAGGGCCACGGATGCGCCTAGGTGGTCGCCGAGGTATTGGAGTGCCTGGCCTTGCAATGTGTAGACGCCGGGCAGTTTGGAGTTCAGCAGAATGGCGGCGTCCGCGTGGCGCTGGGCGCGTTCAAATTCGCTCATCGCTAAGGCGGTTTGGCCTGCGAGCAGATGGGCCTCGGCGCTCTTTCCCTGTTCGGCCACGACCTCGATCCGCTTCAGCCCTTCGCGCGGCTGGTTGTCATGGAGCAACGCGGTACCCAGCGTCCACTTCACGGCAAGATCTTCCGGGTGGGCCGCCTCAATCGGGAGGAGCAGGGTAATTGCATCCTTGTTGCGGCGGAGGCGGATATAGCTGTCGCCAAGCAACGTGGCGATCTTTGCATCGCCGGGCTGCTTGGCATGCAGGATCTCCAACTGTTCGGTTGCCTTGGTCCAGTCGGGCTTTTTGTAGTAGGCCAGTGCGAGATTGAAGCGAACCCCGATGTTTTCAGGGCTCCGCGCCAAGGCGGCGTTGTATTGCTCGATGGCTTCGTCAAAGCGACCCTGATGGGCGAGCGCGGCGCCCAGATTGGCGCGCACCTCCACCACATCGGGACGAGCCTTGATCAATTCCTTGTATTTGGTGATGGCGGTGGCATCGTCGCCTCGGCGTTGTGCCTCGACGGCCTCACGAAAGAGCTGGTCGGGGGTGGGGGCTTGGGCCGGGGCGAGGCAAGCGCAGAGAAGGAGGAACCCCAGTATCCGCTCCAAGGCTCCGAGACTCATTCCGATCGAAAGCCGAGATGACTTTCGGCTCGGCAGGCTAACAGCCTTGATCCGAAACTGAGAGCGCGCCACGGCGACCCGGGCTGCTCTCGCGCGCTGACGGTTGCGGTTCGGAAACTTGAAAGACTCCTCGGCACTCACTACTCTTCAGGATATCCGCTTGCGGTACCGTGATAAGAGATTCTCGATAGACCTGATGTCTGGCTTCACTTCCCGATCAAGGATGGCGCGGTTTACTTTGTCTGCAATGCCGGGCCTCTTTTGCAGCGTTATGCTGGTGGCGACACGCACGTTTGCGCAAACGCCCGCTTCGCCCACGTTTGAAGAGCTTTCCAGCAAAGCGCAGTCGGTCATCGACTCCGATCCCACGCAAGCGGCTGCGCTTCTGAAGCAGGCGCTGGCGCTGAAGCCATCCTGGGCGGAGGGCTGGTTGTATATGGGCGGCACCCTGTACCGGCTGGGTCGTTATCAAGAAGCCGTGGATGCCTTTCACAACGGCACGGGCCTGGAGCCGCAAATTGGCACGGGCTGGGCGTTTCTCGGGATGGCCGAGGCCGAACTCAAGAAAGACCAACAAGCGCTGATCGACATTGCGAAGGGAGAGACGTTGGGACTCGGCGGCAATCCGCAGTTCGAAGCAGCCGCACGCCAAACGGCTGCGATGGTTCTGATTCGCCACTCGATGTTCGATCAGGCCTTGGGCCAGCTTCAGCCGCTCGCGAAGTATCCCGACATGCCGCCGCCGGTGATTGAGGCCGCCGGGCTGATTACTCTGACGATTCCGACACCGATGAGCGAACTGCCCGAATCCAAGCGCGCGATTGTCCGGCTGGCGGGTGAGGCGCAATGGGCGGCGGTCACCAAGCGGCCGGCGGAGGCCGAAGCGGCCTACAAGAAGCTCATGGCCGAGTACGCCAACGAGCCGGGCGTTCATTATGCCTATGGCCTGCACCTGATGGGCGTTGATGATATGGCCGCGCTGGAGCAGTTTCAAACTGAACTGAAGACCAATACAAACCACTGGCCATCAATGCTGGTGTGCGCGTTTCTGATGTCCCGGAATGGGGACGCCGAAACGGCATTGCAGATGGCTCAGCGAGCCAGCAAGGTGGCGCCAGCGCAATACCGGTGGCTGTGTGACGCAGAAGAAGGGCGGGCGTATCTCACCCTGGACCAACCCGATAAGGCAATCGCGGCGTTTGAGGAATCGGTCAAGCTGCAGCCGGGGAATGCAGAAACGCATCACTTCCTGGAACAGGCCTACCGCCGTGTGGGTAGAAAGGCTGATGCGCAACGGGAATCGCAGATCTTCCTGAGGTTGAAAGAGGCGGAAGACCCGAAGGCGGTGCCGAATGCGCCGAGCGGGCCACCGGGCGGGAGATCGAAGTAGCTGGGCTGCTGCTGACAGTCACGGCTTACGATCCGCTTGCTGAGAAGCCGTGAAAAAATGCCATTGCCGATACAAAGTACTTTGTAAAGGGAAGGAAGTGCCTGATGACGCTCGCGGTTCTGTGCTGCGAGGCTTATTGGCGCGGTTCGGTGATGGGGACGATCTTGTCCGCGGGCACGTCGTGCAGCACTTGCTTAATGCCGCTGGGCCAGAGAATTTGAATCTCCTTGGCCGAAGCCGATGCGCCGAGTCCGAAGTGGACGCGAGGGTCACTTGAAGACGCATACCCGGTGCTGGTGGTGGCGTGGTTGTATTGGACCGTGCCGTCGGCCGCGGTGACTCGAATGCGGGCGCCAAGACCCATGCGGTTGCTCTTGGTGCCCGTGAGTTTGAGAAGCAGCCAGTGATTCGAGTTCTGGGTTGTGTTGTGGAAAATCTCGGCCTGGCCATTCAATACGGTGATGACGAGGTCCATGCGACCGTCGTTGTCGAGATCGCCGTACGCGCCTCCGCGATGAGCGGCCGGGATCTGGAAGCTTGGGCCGGTGGTGGACGTCACATTCTTGAAGCGGCCGTTTCCGAGATTGCGGAAAACCGCGTTCGGCTCTTCGAATTGACGGGGCTCAAAGAGCGCGACGTTGTCGATGACGTTCGAGCGAGCCGCGAATAGGTCCTTCCACCCGTCGTTATCCAGATCGACGATGCCATTCGACCAACCAGACATCTGGGCCGATTCAAGGCCTAGTCCGGCCGCCGCGGTTCCCTCGATGAACTGACCTTTCCCGACATTTCGAAACAAGGGAAAGGTCTGCTTCTCCATGGCGGTCAACCAGATGTCCGGCAGCCCGTTATTGAACATGTCGCGGAAATCGGATCCCATGCCGGAAATCACGTTGCCGCCTTCGGCCATGGAAACGCCGCTGTCGTCCGCTACCTCCTGAAACCGTTTGCCAGCGAGGTTGTGGAAGAGCTGGTTGGGCGCGTCGTCATTGGCGACGAAGATGTCGGGCCAGCCGTCGGCATCGTAGTCTGCAATGCTGACGCCCATCCCACGCCCCACCGATTTGGAAATCCCGGTCTCCTCCGAGACGTCGGTGAAGGTGCCATCACCGTTGTTCCGGTACAAGGTGTTTGGAAGCGGCTTATACATGCGAGGATTGCAGGATGTGCGGATGCCATTGATGATGCACGGCGTCTCGGTCTCGGGGATCCATACGCAATAGTTCGAGACAAAAAGATCCAGCAGCCCGTCGTTGTTGTAATCCAGCCAGGCGGCTGCGTCCGACCACATCTTTCTGCCTTCGTAAACTCCGCCGCCGACGCCCGCTTTTGCGGTGACGTCAGTAAAGGTGCCGTCACCATTGTTGTGGTAAAGAATATTGCCATTCACGTTCACGACATAGATGTCGAGCCGGCCATCGTTATCGAAGTCACCGATGGCGACGCCCATCCCGTATCCTGTTCCTTCGACGCCCGCCTTGTCGGTGACATCGGTGAAGGTCAGATCGTGATTGTTATGGAAGAGCCGGTTCTTGTGCTGCGGACCCTCTTTCTGGAGCGAGGGCATGCCCGCGCCGTTAACGAAATACAAGTCGGGGTAGCCGTCGCCGTCGTAATCGAAGATGGCCACGCCGGCGACCATGAACTCCGGCTGATGCTTTTCCGGGGTGGGGCTGGAATTGGTGATGAATCGAACCCCGGCGCGTTCGGCGATCTCTTCAAAGGTGATGGGGGCCAGAACGGGTGCGGCTGAGAGCAACGCAAACGGAGCCAACAACAGCCAGCGACTCAGGAAGATAGGCCGCGGATGAATGCCGATGAACGCGGATTGTTTGGTTCGACGGGTGGGTGACGCTTGTGAGATCCGCTTGCTCACGCCCGCGGTTCCGTGCTGAAGTTTTCACGGGTCGGTTTCAACATTCGTTCCCTCAACTATGCGCCTGGTTTAGCGGGTGCTAGAGGGGGCGGAGCCGTAGCGGGGGCTGCAGGGGTGGCGGGAGCTGCAATCGTATAGCTGACGGTGCGGAGCGTGGCGGAATTCCCCTGCGTTGCCGTGATGCGGAGTTCGCAATCGCCCGGCCGGGTGGCGGCTTGTATGAGTACCGGAATTGCACCGGTTGAATCAGGGGCCGGCAGTTCAGATTGCTGCTTGGCTACGAGTTTTCCACCAACCAGGAATGCCACCTGCACGGTTGGTTTTTCAGCAATGGCGGGATCGGGATAAACGACAAAGAATACGCTCGGTTGAGCGTCCGCTGCAAAGCTGGTTGCCAGTTCGGGAACAATACGCTTGGTCTGGCCGGGCTCTGCTTGAAACTCGAAAGGATCGGTGCCGGGTTTGTCGTTCGAGGGTTCCACCCGTTTCACAAGCATGACGCTGCTGAGACCAACGCCCTTCTTTTCCTGGCTTCCAAACCCGACCTTCTTGATGGCAGCCCGATTGGACTCTCGGTCAACAACCGCAGTGTCCATGGTGTACCGGCCTTCGGGCAGGTTCAACGGATGGGTGAAGCTCAGGGTCGTGTTTTGTGCCGCCGCCAGCTTGTCTTGAGAAACGAAGTAGGGAGCGTCCTGGCTGAATTTATCCACCACTTCGCCTTTCGAGTCCTTGACCAGTCCCAGCACGGAGACATGCATGCGGTAGCGTCCCGTGGCTGGATCAGGCGTAAATGTGAGTCCCTTGGTGGGCAACTCGATTACCGCGGCATTCACGGATTTGGACGCTTCGGGCCTGAACTCCAGCGCTGCGGCCTTGTAGTCGAAGGCATGGGGCGCGTTCTTTACGTTGAGCGCGGCGAGACCGAGCATGTCTCCCAGTCCCAACTCGTCCTCGCTTCCAAGATAGGGCATGGCGAAGTAGCCGGTGCGGCTGGAGACGCTTAGGTCTGTGCGGGCGAGCTTCACATCAATGGTTCGGAGACGGCCGTCGTACTTTGTTGAGGAGGGATGATAGATGACCTCGTAATGGGTTTCGACGTCTTCTTCCATTTTTTGAAAAGGCTTCCGAAGGTCGTTGGTGTTTCCGATGAGGAAGCCGCCGGTGCCCTCAGAAAGGCCGCGGAGACTGGCCTGGGTGTCGGAGGTGCGAACGGCATTGTGGATGTAATCGCTCTCGCGCATCTTCTCGCGCATAGCAGCAGGGCTTGAACTGTTGGCTCCCTGTTGAGCGCTTAACCCGGCGGCATAGGTAACCGCCGCGTTGGCGGCCAAGCCGTTGGAATTCTGCTGCAGGCCATTCACATCGACCGCATAAACAGTGATGCCTGCCTTATTGGCCTTATCGACAATCATCTTGAACATGTCGGTATCGCCGGTAGTGGCCATACCGGGGCTCATGAAGAGTACCGATTTCCGGCCAGGCAAGGTGTTGAACTGGGTGATCATGGCCAGCACCGAATCCGTTTCGCGCTGGCCTTCAATGCCACTGAATGCCAGGCGCTGCCCAACCAGGTCGCCACGTTGAGCGTTCGCCGCGGGGTCAACTGCTGTGCTGGCATCGCCGATGGCCCGGCTGTTGAGTTCGCCACCAGTGACCTGCATGGTGGAAGACACTGATCCACCGGCGGCCGGGTTGCCGCTTACGGTGGTCTCGATGGTGGCAATGTTGGGGGCCGAAGCGAGCACGGCATCGGCGACTCGCACGAAGTTGATGGTGGTTCCCGTAAAGGCGTGGTTTGAGGCTTCTATCAGTGCGGCCTTGTCTCTGGTGAACTCGTGAAGGACGGTGAGGCGCGAGTCCAGGTTGAAGATGGCGACCCAAGTATCTTCCGTCATGTCGTTCTTGATGAACTCAGTGGCGGCATCGATCGCGTATTTCTTGGTGTATGCATCAAGGTTGTGGAATACGATGCAGACGAGATTCACAGCATGTAACGGGTTGCCCGCGGCCTTGGCGACAGTCGCTGTTGCCGATTGGGTCTTTTCCTGCTGGATCGCGTCACGACCCTGAATCAGGCGGAAGCTACGAATGTCCTGCTTTACGCCGTCCTCAAAGATCTCTACTTCATTTTGCGTAAGGTTCTTGACGATCTTTCCTTTGCTATCGCGCACCACCAGATCGAGCACAACCTCCTGGACGGAGGTGCGAATCACAGTTCCGGGGCTTTGTGGCTGCGTATCCTGGGACATCCCGAGGCCAGCTCCGGACAGGCACATCAGGACACTCACAAAGGAAGCAACGGCCTTCTGCATGTGACAATTCTATCGCTGTTTAGAAACGATTAACCTGCGTTGTTACGGCGGCGCCTAAGTTTGCGGTCGTTTATGCTGTTGTACCCTTAGTGGTTTGGACTCAAGAAGGGGCATAATCGGTTATCGATGTGGAGGAACTGGGGCTAAATGAGGGTCTTGGGCGTGTTGGTGGCGGCCGGGTTGCTATGGAGTGCGAGCCCGGTAGCGAGCGCCGCCACCTTCGAAGAATTGGCCGCCCAGGCAGCGGCTGCCCGTGATGCCAATAACGTTCCGCAGGCCATGGACCTATACCGGCAAGCGCTGCAACTCAAGCCGGAATGGCCGGAGGGCTGGTGGTCCCTCGGCACGCTGGCCTACGATTCCGACCAGTATCCGATTGGCCGCGACGCCTTCTCGAACTTCGTCAAGTTACAAAGCGAGGATGCGCCGGGCTGGTCGCTTCTAGGCCTTTGTGAGTTCGAGACGGGGGACTACGCTCATTCCTTGGAACATATCGAGCGCGGATTGAAGCTGGGTGCAGGCGGCATGGACGCCGGGCTCACCAACGTGCTTCAGTTCCACGAAGCGCTGCTGCTGGTAAAGCAACGCCTGTTTGACCAAGCTCTGCCCTTGTTCCTACCCATCGTCAAGCGCGGCAGCCAAGATCCGACGCTGGCGGTGGGACTCGGCCTCGCCTCGCTGCGCCGCCCGCTGTTGCCGCAAGAGGTGCCGGCCGACGAACGGGAACTGGTGAGCGCCGCGGGTAAGGTCACATATCTCTGGATGAATGGAGATAGTTCCAATGCGGATCCGGCGTTTCGCGCACTTCTTGCGGCGTACCCAAGTGCCCCGAACGTCCACTATCTCTACGGAACGTTCCTGCTGGGAACGAATCCGGAACAAGCACTGGCTCAGTTCAGGATGGAGCTGGGGATCAATAAGCATAGCGCCGATGCCGACGCCATGATCTCACTGTTGCTGATTCGCGCCGGCAAGGATGACGTAGCGTTGCCCCTGGCGCGGCAGGCGGTCGAAGACGGAGAATCGACGCCCATGGCGCACTTTGTCTATGGCGTGTTGTTGACGCGGAAGGGCGAACTTCAACAGGGCATCGAAGAGCTGGAGAGGGCTCAAAAGCTTGATCCGAACAACCTGGAATACCACATCGCGCTGGCCAATGCGTACTCGAAGTTGGGACGGAACGAGGAGGCGCGCCGGGAACGGCTCGCGTCCATTGCGTTGGCGAAGCAGTGACCAGCGTGCGCCCCTGCCGTTTGATTATTTCGGTGTACATTGCTTTGGCGGCCGCTTATGCCTCGGAGCCAGCCAAGAAGTTCACGTGCGCCACCTGCCATCCCCAGGAAGCCCAGACCCAGCCGAAGACGCCTATGGGCATTGGGCTCCAATTACCTGCTGACCAGAGCGTGCTCAAAGAGCACCCCCGCCTGACTATAGACTGGAAAGGCTACACCTATACGATCGAACGCAAGGGCGATCTCAGTTATTACACGGTCTCGGACGGAGTAAGTTCATTAACGCTGCCGATTCGCTATGCCTTCGGCGTGTTTTCCCAAACTTACGCCCTGGAACACGAAGGCCATTTCTACGAGAGCATGGTCAGCTATTACCCGAACGTCGGCGGACTGGCGCCGACAATGGGAGATGAACGGATACAGGCTCACAGCCTGGTAGAGGCGGTGGGGCGTCAAACGTCCACTGACGAAATCACAAAGTGCTTCGCCTGCCACAGTTCAGACTCTTTGAAGGACGGCCAGATGCATCTTGAGTCGATCAAGCCGGGCGTTGACTGCGAGCATTGCCATAGCGGCGCGAACGCGCATATGGAAGCTCTCGCCCATGGCGATCCCAAGGTGATGCCGAAGAAGTTCACGAAGATGGCTTCCGAGGATATGTCAAACTTCTGTGGCAATTGCCACCGCACGTGGGATACGGTGGTCCGGATGCGCACTTGGGGAGAGATGAACGTCCGCTTCCAGCCCTACCGGCTCGCAATGAGCAAGTGTTTTCTCGGCAACGACCGGCGGATCGGCTGCACGGCTTGTCACAATCCACACGCTGACGTGGTGCGTGACGATCCTAAGCACTACGACGGGAAGTGCTTGGCTTGCCACCCAGCGGCGGCCGGCTCAGGCGCAAAAGCCATGCTGGGAACGACGGACATTTCGCCGCAACCGGCTACGTCGAAATTCTGCCCGGTCGCGAAGGAAGCCTGCGTCACCTGTCATATGCCGAAGGTGGAACTTCCGGGGAGCTTAGCCTTGTTCACAGATCACTATATTCGTGTCGCTCCGAAGGGCGAGCGGTATCCGGACTAGCATCTAGCGGGCGAGTAGCTAGCGCGCATGGTTGGAAGAAACTTGCCATAATTGATGCCTATGCGTCGAGTTTTACTGTCTGCCCTTGCGATCGGGATTGCGACGACTTCGTTTGGTCAAACCTCCTCAAATGCCGCCGACGAGGTTGCCATTCACGGCGCCGTTCAGAAATACATGGACGCTCGCGATCAGCGGGATGCGACAGCTCTCGCGGCCCTGTTCACAAGTGATGTCGATCAGCTTGTTTCGTCAGGCGAATGGCGGAAAGGCCGTGAGGCGGTTGTGAAGGGCACGCTGGGGAGTTCGCAAAGCACGGGCGGGACGCGCACCATCACAGTGGAATCGGTTCGATTTCTGGCGCCCGATGTCGCGCTCGCTGACGGGCGCTATGAACTCACTGGATTGGCGAACGGCGAGAGTCGCAAGATGTGGACCACGATCCTGCTGAAGCACGATCCCGATGGCTGGCACATTGCGGCCATCAGGAATATGCTGCCAGCCCCGCCGGCGGGGCGTGTCACTGTGATGAGGGTGCCAAACAAGTAGGTGGCGCGAGGCGGTCGTCAATAAATCTGGCGGTGCTCCTGCGTGGATTTCAGAAGGCCGTCTTGCACAGACAGGGTATAAGCGGCTCCGCCAGTTCCAGTCCAGGAAGCGGTGTTGAACCGACCAAGGCGGCCTTTAAGCGATACACCGCGATGTCCAGGTAGGTGACTGGCCGATTCGGTGTGCATTGCTCCGGCGGTCCGGGCGGCCGGAGGAAATAGGCAGCGCCGAGGCCGGTGACCCAAGCCGTGCCATCCGACTCCATCAACACCGCTGTTTTCTCATCGATGCCAATGCCGTCGGAGCGCCGCTGGGCCGCCATCCTTGGAGATGCGCGCCAGAAAGGCCACCAGACGTCCCATACGGTCGCGAGCCACAAAGTGGCTATCGGTTATCTTGCCCTGGAGATTTGGCACGTGCAGTAAGCCGCGTCCAATCGTGACGCGTTCGTGAAAGGGGTTTGCCAAAGCCTGCGACGATTTGATGGTATCCTTCAATGCGGAGAAGTTGTACTCGCCCAGCACAGCCAGACCGGCACTCGTTCCGCCGATCGGTACACCCTTCGCGCTGCCTTGATTGAGGGCCTTCTGCAGCGGTGTGTTTTGCCAGAAGTTAATGTAGTTATCCTGGCTTCCGCCGGAGATGAAGAGTGCCTCTGCCTTTGCGATTTTGTCGATGACGAACGGCTGAGCGGCGCCTTCCCGCGACGAAATGAGAATGGTGGCGACCGACTTCAGCGCGGGGCAGAGCTTGCGGATATACGGGTTATAGTCGTCGCTGCCCGAGGCGCGCAGGACGAGGAAGTCTCCCCGCCTGTGCGGTCGCACATCCACTGGAAGGCCGCATCCTGGTCTGTGCCGCCACCCATAAGGGCCACCCCAGGGGTGGTTTTGGCAGATGCGTCGTTGCTGCTGCCTGTCAGGAAGTATTTGTATCTGGGACCTTCTGCAGAAGGTTTCGATGAAACGGCGCGGGCGAATGCGAGCGGCGTCGTGGCCGCGGGGAAAACGAGAACGCTTCGAAGGAGCAGGATCGAGAGAATGCCGGCGGGCGCCGAGCCCTTCATGCGAGGGCAATTCGCTTCACTTGAATCTTGTCGTCGCTAAACTCGCCCAACTGCAACATGCCGGCGATCTCGATGTGTTCTACCTGGCAGTTGAGGAAGCTGCTGTCCTGGTCCGGCTTCGAGAGCGCAATGGGCAGCCTGCCGACCTCTTTGCGCTTCGTATCAATCACCCGCAGGCCGGTCTTGTCGAGCGCCACGGGATCGGTTCCGAAGTACATCACCTTGTTCTCCCACGTATATTTCGGGGATTTCGTACCCGGTCCGCCGTGGTACGCGGCCTTAATGCCATCGACAATCTGGAGGACCGCTTTCTGACGGATCACCGGCAGGCTGACAACGGACGGGATGAAGATGCCGCAAGCATTCAGGGTAGGCGTGAGGTGGCTGCGGTTCACGTTGTTCACCATGCCGTGCGACATGTTTTTCAAGGTGATGGTGACACCGGCCGATTGATGATGCTTCAATACCGGCAGATTGATGATCTTGTTCACCTGATTGGTGACGATTTTCGCGACGTAGGATCGCCGCAGATGCACGTCTGCCGGGTTATCGCCGGGTTTGATGAGCGCCATCTCCATGAAGTGATTTTCATCGTATCCGCCCATATCCAGCTGGACGTCATCGTAGGTCCGCGAAGGCGCATCAAACCGCACGCCCGCTGGGAGCCACTGGTCAATGCCGGCATCAACGATCTCGTCGTGGTATCGGCTGAAGACGAGTACTTCGCGGTTCGAGACGCCTGCTGCATTTAGTCCCGCCAGAATCGAGTGGAGAACGGAGGCGTCAGAGCATAGGTTGGCGCCGCCTACGGGGCTGACCTTGATGCCGACGACGTCGCCCTTTTCAAACGTCGAGCGCCACGCATCCTGCCAGCTCGGGGCGCCGGTGAGCTCGGTCATTCCTCGCTCCACCATGGCGCGAACCACTAGCGGCTGATAGGCTCCCGAGACAAGGCAGCCCTGATGCTCGATGGCGATCACACGGCCGGGATATGGGCCGGGGATGCCTAGCTTCTGAGCGGCAGCCTTCGCCGGCCGTGTAACGGCAGCTGCAGCAGCGGCCAGAAAAGCGCCTTCCAGGAAGCTTCGACGGCTGATATGCATTTCGAGTTCTCCTCGATAGCCGCGGCGTTCGTCGAAAGCCGGGCTGCTCTCATCTTAGTGCGCCGGCATCGAGAGTCAAACGGTCAGCTTTGATTCCGGAAATTATGGCCGTTGATGAACGCCGATGAACACGGATAGGTTGATTCATCGGCCTTCCCCTGCACTCTCGGACGGCCGGTGCTCCGTTTCAGACTGAGGTTTGCTCGTCTGTATAGTTATGCGACGTTGGCGCCTTGGGCTTCTACGAAGAGGGAATAAAGCGACTGGCTGGCCGCCATGAACAGCCGATTTCTGCGCGGTCCTCCGAAACAAACATTGGCGGGCACCTCCGGCAAAAGGATCAGCCCGATACGCACCCCCTCCGGCGAGAACACGTGCACCCCGTCGTAGCCTGCGCCGACCCAACCGCAAGCTGCCCAGATATTGCCGTCCGTGTCAGCGCGCATGCCGTCAGCCAAGCCGGCCTTCCCGCCAAGCGCCGTGCTGACGAACTGCTTGCCATTCTGAAGCGTCTTCTCATCGATCACGTCGTAGATCCGGATATTTTTCGGAGCATCCGGATAGTGAGACGCACCCGTATCGCAAATGTAGAGTTTCTTGAAGTCCGGTGAGAAGCACAGGCCATTCGGCTTGTACATGTCGTCGGTCACCTTCGTGATTTTGGCCGAATTGCCGTCTATTCGATAGACGGCCTCTTTCATCTCCAGCGGATGCTTACCGCCCTCATATATGACTAACTGGCCGTAACCGGGATCCGTGAACCAGATGTCGCCGTTGGGATGAACAACAACATCGTTGGGTGCGTTGAACTTCTTGCCCTCAAACTGATCGGCCAGTACAGTTACTGCGCCCGATTGGTCATAGCGCACCACACGCCGAGTCTGATGCTCGCAGGAGACTTGGCGTGCCTGCCAATCGAAGGTGTTCCCATTGGTGTAGCCGCACGGTTGTCGAATGGTACTGACATGGCTGTCTTCATTCAGCCAGCGCATCTGCCGGTCATTCGGAATGTCGCTCCAGACCAGGTAGTTACCACCGCCATTCCAGGCTGGGCCCTCGGCCCACCGCAGGCCCGTAGCCAGCCGTTCAATGGTCGCGCTTGTAAGCATGTACTTCGAGAACGGTTTCTCGACGGCGATCACATTCGGATCCGGATAGCGAATGGGTTCGTGCCCCTTCCAATCGCGCTCCGTCTGGGCGTTGGCCCGGGTACCGATGCCCGCCACAGCCGCCAGTCCCGCCTTTGCCAGCCAGCCACGCCGATTCAGGCTACCGGATTCCAGATCCCGTTCTGACATATTTAGCCGCCTCCCAACCCGGGCAAGTATACATCACGGATCAGTCGAGTCGATAAAGCGTCGCATACTCGGTGGCGGCGATGGCCTGCATATTCCAGAGTTGCGGATGATCACGAAACTGGCTCTGCATCCAATCGTTTTGATTGATCAGGACGTAATGAATGCCGTTTGCCTTGAGGGCTGCCGTTGCATTCTTGCGCAGGTCGACGGGTGAATCCCAGGAGACCTGAGGCAGGAGATGCATTTCGAGGCCGTCCTCGGTGACAACCTCGAGAGAGACTTGCGCCGACCACGGCCCGTCTTCTAGAGTCGTCCACTCGCGGTTGTCGAGGATTACAGCTAAGGAGTCCAGGTTTTCGCTCTTGGGGAAGGCGACGCTAATGAACATGCCCGGCCGCAAAGGGTCCCAGCTTCGCCAGCGCGTGGCGAGGTTGCCGTCAAATGCGGCTTTGACGTCCCACGGATTGGGGGAAGCGTTCAACCGCCATTTCGGGGATAGAGGCAGAAGTTTCCCCTGGGATCGAAGTTCGACTTCGTCCACGTTCCACGTCAGGTGCTGCGCAATGGCGTTCTGAATGATACGAATGGTTTTCACGGGTGAGTGCGGCATGGTGAAGGAGAAGCGCATTCGGCGGTCCTGTGGCGAATGCCATTTAGCGAAAAAGAAATCGCCCATTCGCTCGCCGTACACCGATCGCCAGCAGACCACCAGTGGATGTGTCGTATAGGACTGAGCCGCACCGCCTGTAAATGCGAGGACAGGCTCTCCGGCAGGCACCAATTCGTCGATCTGCCGGGCCATCACGTAGTCGGGGCGAGCGGCGAGAAGTACGGCGTCGGGTTTGAGGCGCAGTGCATCACTCCATGAGACCGGAGTGATGCGCCATTGCCACACCGGAGGAAAATGAGTGTACGACATAAACGCCGGCCACGAAATAACAAGATGAACGACGGCGACGGAACACAAGAGAGCTTTCGACCCAGGGATTTGGTTCAGTACGAACCCGAGCGCCATTGACGCCAGGGGCACAGCCGGAATGAGAAATCGCGGATCCTTGTTTCCGGCATAGATGCTTCCAACCGCGAGCGCGGCCAGCACAAACACTCGGGGCTGACGAAGGATGATTCCAAGAAGGCAGAGGGGCGTTAGGAGGAACAGAGTCCCAAAACTGGTGAGGGTCTTTGAGTTGCCGGTGGTTAGGCCAATGGGTAAGTCACTCCACCGAATGCCGTGATAATGAGCCTCAGCTGCCAAGTAGGATCTTTCGAGGGAGACGTGAAACCAGGGGTTTGGGAAGAGCTGATTGCCAAAAAACGCCAACGGATTACTAAACCAGATCCAGTTCCGCAGTGGATAGGGCCCGGCGATGATTAATACCGCGATCGCCGAGACCAAGACGGCGCTAGCCATCTTCGCCCATCCAGTCTTCCTGGTGTCCCAAGCCACAATGAGGAAGACCAACAGCGGCAGCGGGGCTGCCGTGTACTTGATTGCCAGGGCGAAGGCAGCCAGCAGGCTGCACGCGGCCAGGATGCCAGGACTTTTGTTTTGCCGCCATACTTGCAGAAGATACACGCTGGCGAAGACAACCGCCGCCAAGGCGACGTCAACATATGCGACCGTTCCGTCCATCCCGAAGAGTGGACTGGCAAAGACGAGAATCGCGGCGAACGTGGTAGCAAAGCAGCTCCAGCCGAACCGGCGTCCGTAAAGCAACATCAAAATGGGAAGATCGAACAGAAACGACAAGTGGGTCAAGGCCGCCGCGGAATGCCTGCCAATGGTGAATGCAAAGAGAAACAGCATTTCCATGCCCTGTGGCAGGGCTGCATACATATCCGCGATCCGATAGATCCGCCCGGTATGAGCCCAAAGGTTGACGAGGCCAAGGTGATATACGGTTCCGTCGGGGCTCATCTCCGGTGCGAGCGCCTGGCGAAGATAGAGTACGCCGTAAGTGAGCAGTGCTGCTATGAGAATGGCCTTGACGGGCCACGGCACTGCACTTAAGGAGATCTTGCCGAGGCCTCGAAACCACTTCCGTTGCTGAATCAGGAGCAGCAAGGAGAGTACAGTGACGGCGATAAACGTAAGCTCACTTATCGCGCCGAGTAATCCCAGCAAGAGCGTAAGCGTGCTCGCGATCGCGCTGCCTACCACGTAACCGAGGGCTAGAGACTCACCCTGGTCGAGATTACATTTTAGCGTCCGAAGTGTGGCAAGACCAAACGACAAAGACGTGAGGGCGCAGCAGAAAAAGCCGAGCAGGATCAAGATGAGCATTAGGGCCTGAGCGACAGAGTAAAGCGGAAGCCTTCTAGGAGATCCGGCCGTAGACGTCCAGCTCCGACGCGGAGAGCGGCGCGACCGCCCGGCCCGACAACAAGAATCGGTGTGCCAGCAGGCAAACTCCGGGCGAGGATTTCCGTGTCAGCGTGGGTGTGCATGCGGGCTTGCACTATTATTGACCAGGCGTGCGCTGTTATACCGCGAGGGGCTAGGCATATGATCGTCCCAGAGAGAAACGGGGAAAACACAAAGCCCTTCCTGCCATGACGAAACTATTGACTCTGAGTCTCATCGCGATGTTCAGTGCTTCCGCCCAGCAATATACGCGCGGCATTGGTGTCTATCCTGGCGATCTACAACAATACTTCGGTCCCTCGATGCGCGTCGACGATACCACTTATCGCAACCTCGCCTTGCACAGGCCAGCTTGGCATTCGAGTAGTTACGACTTTAATCTGACCGCGCAGTTGATCACGGATGGAATCAAGGTAACGACGCCTCCAAGAACGGTGGTGGTTTCAACCAGCGACAAGGGCGCACTTGCAAAGATCGGTCGCGAGCAGCCGCTTGACCACAACCCAGCCACCAGCGTGGAAGTGGCCGGAAAGCAGCCGTGGGTGCAGATTGAGATACGGGGCGGGGAAGCCGCGCCCCTGATGGACCGGCTGGACGTGGATGCATCGGCGATGGCGCAGGTGCCGGATATACAGGTGTGGGACAGCGTGCTGAAGGGTTCCGACGACGGGAACTCGTGGAAGGAGTTGGCGCACGCGGAAGGTATGGCGCGACCCATGGGATTTGATGTGAAGCCGTCGTTCCGCCTAGCCACTCCTGCCCACAACCGCTTCTATCGGGTGGAGTTTCAGTCGGGCCGGAATCTTAAGTGGATCGTGAACGAGTTGGCTTTCTTCGAGGGAACCCGGCGCGTCAACCTGGGTGGCCCCTACGATTTCACCAGTGCCTGGATGAGCGGAGGAGCGGGCGAAGAGTGGGTGTATGTGGACCTTGGCGCGACCTGCACATTTGACCGGATTGCACTGGACTGGATTTCGCGTGCAGCCGAAGGTTCGCTGCAGGTGTCGGACGATGCTTTGCACTGGACCACTTTGCAGGCTTTGCCGGCCTCGGCCGGACAGGTGGACGACATCCGTCTGGCTCAACCGGCACACGGCCGACATGTGCGGGTGTTAATGACGAAACCTGGATCGCCAGGTGGCTACGCGCTTAGCGAGCTTGAAGTGTGGGGCAAGGGTGGACCGCTGCCGCAGCCCAAGCAGTCGCCAAGTGTCCGTACAGATGGCCGGCTGGATCTCGCGGGCGGCGCATGGCGACTGCAGCGGGACTCACTGGTTACAGCTGACGGGACAACTCTCTCGAAGCTTGGTTTCAAAAACGACGATTGGATGATTGCGACCGTACCGGGCACAGTGCTCGCCAGCTATTACAACGCCGGGGCGTTGGCAGACCCGAACTTCGGCGACAACCAGGCGATGATCTCCGATTCGTTTTTCTACGCTGACTTCTGGTACCGCAATGAGTTCACCGCACCAGCCACGCTCGCCGGCCGGCGTATCTGGCTGAACTTCGATGGTATCAACTGGAAAGCCGATGTTTTTCTCAATGGCCATGAGCTTGGGCGGATTGAGGGTGCGTTTACGCGGGCCCGTTTCGATGTCACGGGCCAGTTGCAGCCCGGCAAGAAAAACGTCATTGCGGTTCGAGTTCTGAAGAATGCCACGCCGGGAAGCATCAACGAAAAGACGGTGGAGACGACAGGTAAGAATGGCGGAGCGCTGGGAGCCGACAATCCGACGTTTCACTCTTCCGTGGGCTGGGATTGGATCCCGACGATTCGCGGGCGCAACAGCGGCATCTGGAACGACGTTTGGTTGAGCGGCAGCGGGCCGGTTACTGTCGACGATCCCTTCGTAAGAACGACTTTGCCGCTGCCGGAGACGAGCGGCGCCGATGTGTCGGTGGACGTCACGCTTCGCAATCACGACTCGCGTCCGGTGAGTGGAACCTTGCATGGCCGCCTCGGCGACACGACCTTTGAACAAGCAGTGACGTTGGCGCCTTCCGAAGCCAAAAAGATCAACCAAGTGCTTCATCTCCAGAATCCGAAGCTGTGGTGGCCCAATGGGTATGGTGAACCGAATCTCTATGAGTTCGAGGCGAAGTTCGAAACAGGAGGCGCGGTGTCGGACGCGAAATCGTTCAAGACCGGCGTTCGCCAGTTCACTTACAGCGAAGAAGGTGGTGCACTGAAGATCTGGGTGAATGGCCGGCGCTTTGTTCCGCGTGGGGGCAATTGGGGATTTGGGGAATCGATGCTGAGGTACCGGGGACGCGAATTCGAGGCGGCGGTGCGCTATCACCGCGACATGAACTTCACGATGATTCGCAACTGGGTTGGGCAGATGGGCGACGAAGCCTTCTATGAAGCCTGCGATAGCAACGGCATCGTGGTGTGGCAGGACTTCTGGCTGGCCAATCCCTGGGATGGCCCTGATCCCGACAACAACGCCATGTTTCTACGCAACGTGGACGATTTTGTGCGCAGGATTCGCAACCATCCGTCGGTCGGCTTATACTGCGGCCGTAACGAAGGCTATCCGCCGGAGGAGATTGAAACCGGCATCCGAAGGATACTGGCTGAGTCGCACCCGGGCCTGTACTACATACCGAGTTCGGCCGATGACGGCGTGAGCGGGCATGGCCCATACCAGGTAATGCCGACGAAGTTTTACTTCACCAACCGCGCTACGCCGAAGCTGCACAGCGAACTGGGCATGCCCAACATTGTCACCCTCGAAAGTCTGCGGGCCATGATGCCTGAACCGGATCTGTGGCCGCAGGGACGCATGTGGGGCTTGCACGATTTCCCCAACCAGGGTGCGCAGGCGGGCGAGAAGTTTCGCGAACGCATCGCGACCAACTATGGGGCCGCTGACAACGTGGCGGATTGGGTAGAACTGGCGCAGTTCGTGAACTACGACGGCTATCGCGCGATGTTCGAAGCGCAGAGCAAGAACCGCATGGGGCTGCTGATCTGGATGAGTCATCCCGCTTGGCCCTCGCTGACGTGGCAGACGTACGACTACTTCCTGGAGCCGACGGCGGCGTACTTTGGGGCTAAGAAAGCATCGGAGCCGTTACACATCCAGTGGAATCCGGTGACCGAAAACGTTGAAGTCGTGAACTACAGCGGGGGCAGTCACAAAGGCCTGACCGCGCATGCGGAGGTCCGCAACCTGGACGGGACGGTGCAGTGGGAGAAGACGGCTTCGGTTGAGAGCGCCGAAGACAGCGTTGAGGCGCCCTTTAGAATGGACTACCCGGCTGGCGCTACGCCCGTGCAATTCATCCGCTTGCAGTTGAGCGAGGGGGACCGGGTGATTTCAACCAACTTCTACCTGCGCGGAACGGACGGCCGAGAACAATACCAAGCTATCCGCGGGATGCCGAAGGCGAAGGTAGAAGGGGCAACGCGGGTGGAGCGGCGGGGCGACCGCTGGCAACTCAGTACTGAGTTGCACAACGTCTCAACTGTTCCAGCCCTGATGGTGAAAGCGAAGGCCGTGCGGGGGACAACCGGCGATCGTATCTTGCCGGTGCTTTACAGCGACAACTACGTGGCACTGATGCCCGGCGAGCGGCAAACGATCACAGTGGACCTAGCCGATAAGGACACGCGCGGCGAGACGCCAAGAATCGTGGTGGAGGGATTCAATCTGCGGCCATGAGGCAAGCGGCAGACGGGCGTCAGGAACGCAGGGAAGGCCTACGGTGGAGTTTACTTTTGGTGTTCTGGCGGTGAGGGTGGGATTCGAACTATAAACGGTCGTTGAAGGTCTGTAAGTTGTAGATTTCTCGTTGCCCAGGGTGCCAAATTCCCTCACATTGCCGTACACCATTGCACGCTATTGCACGCTGAGCAGCTCCTCTTTGCGATTGGCAACTCAATTCTCCCCCGCCTAATTACTTACCTTACGTGGGTCGCGTGGTTGGACTTGCCCGGCCTTATAGACATCCGTTATAGTTTGCCAATAGGCGGCGGAGAAACATGTGAAAATGAAGGTATCGAGATCGCCGACACAACTGTTCGAGTGCCAGAGGACCTGATGACACAGGTGCAGAAGGCCGCCACGGATGAGCAGCGCAGCGTCAGCGAAGTACTGACCGATGCCGTGCAGTCGTATCTCAACGATCGAAAATGGCAAAAGATCATCAGATCGGCTGAGCATCGGGCGCGAGCGAGAGGCTTGACCGAGGATGACGTGCCAAAGCTCGTCGAAGAAGCCCGGCGCGAAAAACGCGAGAGCGGTGCGTAGTTTCGTAGAGGGGGTTCTGGAGGCGCCGGCGCCGATAGGCCCAGGGACGGAGCTGAGCGTCCTGACCTATCCGGCTGCGACGCGGCAATACTCGCTAACTGTGGGTCGACTTGAGGAATGGGTAGGACACGGCCTGCCAGAGCTTCAACCCTCGGAGGCGTCCGCACGACTGCCATTCTGATACAAGAGTGCTTTAGTCTTGAGCCAATTGTTCCTCAGCTACGCCCACGCAGATACACCCTTGGTAAATCATTTGCGAACGGCACTCATCATGCGGGGCTTCAGCGTTTGGATAGACCGGGAGAACATTGAAGCCAACAACTGTTCCCCCCCGTCCATAGAGCGAGCTGTCTCGCAATGTCAAGTCCTATTAGTCGTGTTATCGCCTTCGAGCTTCGTCGCGCGCGCGAGTCCGCTTATGGTCCGTGATCCGGCTTGGGCGCGCGGGCGGAGGGCTAACCGACGAGGGTTTGCAACGCTTCAACAACGGAAACAATACGCCCGCCCTCGTACTCAGCGACGGTGAGTAAAGAAGCGTCCCCGGTCACCAGAAAATCAGCTTTGGACGAAAGGGCCGTGCCTATCACTACATCGTCATCAGCGTCGGGTGCGACACTAGATACCGGCGTAGGTCGCACCAAAGCAGCCAGCTCGGCATACAGATCAACAAGCTGATCGACAGAGAATAGCGACGCTGCAATTTTGGGCTCAAACTTAGGGCGCAGAAGAACTTCGGTCAGCTCGGCGAGAAGCGGCGCACTAGTGAACAGCCTGACACGTTCGCCGCGGCCAAGTTGCAAAAGCTGCCTTGGGTTTCCATCCCATAGCAGGCCCGCGACCACGACATTGGTGTCTAGCACCAAACGCATCAGCGGGGACTTTGGGCACGTCTTCCGGCGCGCATGGCTGCTATCTCTTGGGCAACGGCCTCAGGAGGCATAACCGCTGGTTCGTCGATCGCGGACATGCGGTCCATGGCCGAGAACAGTTGCCCTACATGTTGCTCTTTAAGCTGCTTGCGAAGCCATTGTTCCAGAAATTCAGGAGATAGGAGGCCAGCGCGTTGAGCTTCCTGGGCCAGTTGATCTGGCAATGTGATCTGTACAGTCGTCATTTCCATGGTCCTCTCGTGGTTTTCATCTGCAATCTTTATCGTAACCTCTTACCACGTTTCGCTGCGTTGTTGAAGTTTCGTGCGGGCGGACGACGCAGAAAGCCGTAATGGGAGGTTTTCTTTTTTTGTGCCGCCTTTCTGAACGTATAATAACGTGCAGAAAGGAATACACATGCCTGACACCCTGAGTGGCTTGGAGGCGGATCGATCCAAACTCCTCGAAGAATTCCGCCGTCTCGGCGATCTGCGGCCTGGTTCGATTACCGCCGTGGTGCGCCGCTGCGGTAAGCCGTCCTGCCATTGCGCCAAGCCGAACGATCCCGGTCACGACCCTCAGTTCCGTCTAACCCGGAGGGTCGCTGGCAAAAGCGTGACCGAATCGTTTCCCAATCCCGCCGCGCTGCGCAAGGCACAACATGAGGTCGCCGAGTTCCATCGGTTCCAGAAACTCGGCGAGGATCTGGTCGGCATTAACGAAAAGATCTGTGCGCTTCGCCCGGTGGAACAGCAACAAGGCGGCTGGACCGGTCAGGAAAAAAAACGGCTGCTGCATTCCATCAGGAAATTGCGCGGGAGATGAATCAGCTGCTGGGCCGCATTTTCGCCCAGCGACGAACCGGCAGCGGCATCGATCTGGAGGCCATCGAGAGCGCCTTGCGGGCCGTCCTCCATCAGGCCGGAGCCAGCGCCCTGAGCGAGCTGCTGCAGTTCGAGGCCCCGGCCCCGGATCAGCGTCAGTTGCCCTGCGCTTGTGGTAATCAGGCGCAATACCAGGAACTGCGCTCTCGGCCTGTGCTCACCGTAGTAGGTTGGGTGCGGATGAAGCGTCCCTGGTATCTGTGCGCGAACTGTCGTGAGGGCCAATTCCCAACCGACGTCGAATTGGACATTGAGAAAACGGACTTCTCTCCCGGGGTGCGCCGCATGCAGGCGATGGTGGGCCAGGATGCGCCCTTCGATCACGGCCGCGAGCAGATGAAGGTTCTGGCCGGTCTGGAAGTGACCGCCAAGTCGGTCGAGCGTACGGCGGAGGCGATTGGCTCTGACATCGCTGCGGGCGAGCAGTGCGAAATCCGCAAAGCCGTCCAGTTGGACCTGCCCGTCATCGTCGGTGAGCCCATTCCCGTCCTGTATGTGCAAATGGATGGGACGGGCGTGCCGGTGGTGAAGAAAGAGACGGAGGGAAGGAAAGGCAAGGCGGACGGCCAGCCGGCCCATACGCGGGAAGTCAAACTCGGCTGCGTGTTCACGCAGACCAAGTGGGACAAAGAGGGCTATCCCATCCGCGATCCCGATTCGACCACCTACACGGGCGCCATCGAGACAGCCGAAGAGTTTGGAAAGCGGCTTTATCTGGAAGCTTGGAATCGCGGGTGGAACCGAGCGAAAAAGAAAGTTGTCATAGCCGACGGCGCCGAATGGTGCTGGAATCAGGTCAGCCTGCATTTTCCCGGCGCCATTCAGATCGTCGATCTGTATCACGCGCGCCAACACCTGTGGGAGTTTGGCACGCAAGCTATATCCTGGCGATCAGTTGAGCCAGAAGGCCTGGATGAAGGTCCACCAAAAGCGCCTGCTCGACAAGGGGAAAATCGAAAAGCTGACGCTCGCGCTGCGCTCCGTCGAATCAACCAACGCGGAAGTGCTGGAAAAGATTCGTACGGAGGCGGATTACTTTGAGCGAAATGCCGATCGCATGCGCTACCCGAAGTTCCGCCGTCAGCATCTCTTCGTTGGCTCCGGTGTAATCGAAGCTGGCTGCAAGACCGTGATCGGCTCGCGACTCAAACAATCCGGCATGTTCTGGACCGTCCGCGGCGCCAACGCCATCATCGCCCTGCGATGTTGTCATCTCAACGGCCGCTTCGAGGACTACTGGGAGTCGCGGCGGGCGGCTTGATTCCCACTTCTATGTCTCCCGCCCGTTTCGTGCTGAACCTGGGCTGGCTAGACTTCTCCGCCTTCGGCGGGACGCGCCAGGCCGCTGGGATTGATGGGGGTCAGGCGGCCGTTGCGCAAAGGACTCCATTTTGAAACGACAGGCCCTTAGTCAGACCGGGAGGCGCCGGGAACCACCGACGTTCTTTGAGTCATATCGTTCACGCATCGGGTGACAGGGCGGAGCCGGGGAGTATACTTCCAACAGCCATGGAAGTTTACAGGCGCCGGACTGCTGAGATTCTTAGGCGGTTCCTCAATAACGGGCTTACGTACCGAGAGTGTGTGTCCGCTCTGGCTACGGCCCTTGCTGACCTCAAAGCGGAGAACGCCACGAAACAACGTGTCCCTCTCTACATTCTGATCTCAGCGAATAACGAAGTGGTGAGGAAGGAAGTCGAAAGGCGCATGAAGCTCGACCAGGGAGCTGGGCCCGTTCACAGCCTACCTCGGCCTGTCTTGCGATCGTCTCAGACGCTCGGTATCAATCATGCGCCAGGTAAAACAACACCGCTGGGGCGTTAATTTGTATTGCGGAAGCCAACGGAGCGGCGCCCGAGGGGTGTTGCCCGCCAAATGTGGGCAACCGTTCGCAGGGCCGGGTTTGGTCAAGACGGTATTGCCACGCCGCGACCATCTTTCCACGCGGAAAGAAAGCAATTCGTTTGTCACCACCTTCCAGACGGTCGGTGACCTGGCCGAGCTTTTTTGACTAGTCGGATTGAGAGACTGAGTCCAGAAAGGAACTGGGAAGATGCGCCGATTCGCTTGATGAGGCGGCGGCGATGGCTGTTGTTGAAGTGCCGTCCAACACCATTGATACCTATATCTGTGCTTCCAGCCTGATCTTCCACCGCGGAAATCGATCCCGGCTTCTGGAATTTGGCGCAAACGAGTGTGGAAGCTGGCTATTTGCGACGCTGTTCTCGACGAGATCGCGGATGTCCTGAAGCGAAAGTTCGACTGGCCGGATGACGACAGCGCGGAGCATACCGCGGAGAGCCCACCGAAGTGCTGAAGGCCGTACAAAGCTCGGGAGATTCGAAAACATCCCTATCGAGACATTCACGCAGTTTCTGGGTGCAGTGCTCCAGCCCGAATAAACGCTCGCCAGCTGAAACTCAGAATTGTTGCCCTGGTTGCCAGCCGGCACAACAAAGGAGGCTTTCAGATCAGACGACAGGCTCCGATGCAAGGGTTCGTTTTGTGGAACTAGTGTTACGCGGATCCGGAGAACCGATCAAGGCTCAACCCTGCTCAACCCTGCGGGCGGGCTTCGCCCTGCCTTGATCGAACCTCCGGGTCCGCTTTCTGTTCCACTTATGCAAAGCGAAGCCAACCAAAACTGGACGCGATAGGCAGGCTCTAGTGACCTGTGGGAGTGTCTGTTTCTCCTAGATTCATTTGTGCCAAAGTCGCCTTTATCTGCAGCAATTCCCATCGCGCGTATTGCACGACGGCAGAAAACGGAGGGCGGAAGTGTCATAGCCGAACAACGGTCAGCCCGGGGATTCGCTCGAAATCGCGAAATGTTGCTCGTGCCAACCTCGTAGACGAGTTCAGGGCGCACGCCGATGCGTGCACATCTCCGCTGTGGCTTCGGTTAATGGATGGATCGGCACAGTCGCTTTCAGTTCGCCCAGGAAGAGCCTTCGCTGGTTGCGAATTTCTGACGTGTCGGCTCGATTGATGCCGTGGCCGATCTCGGCGATTGTAAGCGAGCAGAACTGTCGGGACTTCGCCCACCCTACTCTGAACGGACTCAATGGCCTGATCAGATCTCAGCAAGGCCACCGGCTGAAGCCGGGTTGAAACAATCTGTGACCGGGACACGCCGAGAGGAGTTACTCTGCAGAAGAGCTGGTCGCAGTCAGGACCCTATCTGCATTGGAGCGGATGCCCCTATCTCAGCATGGTTCCGGGTGGGCAGTTGAACATTGGCGAGGCCGTCATGGCGCTCCCCCAGGCCAGAATCCGCGAACGAGCCAACCCGGGCGACCGGTTCGGAAAGGCGAGAGGAGATGCAGAAACAATTGAGTGGATTGCCGGTTGTCCGGCCGGATGTTGCCGGCATTGATCTGGGCAGCGAACGGCATTGGGTATGTGCGCCCGCTCTCAACGGAGAAGGGCGCGAGGTGAATGATTTCGGCGCTACCACGGCCGAGTTGATCCGGATGGCACAGTGGCTGAAGGAGCGAGGTGTTCAGTCGGTGGCGATGGAGAGCACCGGCGTGTACTGGATCGCTCCGCATGAAATTCTGGAGGCCCAGGGGTTGGAGGTGCTGCTGGCCGATACGCGGCAGTTAGCGCGCGTGCCGGGGCGCAACCGGAAGAGCGATCCCAGCGACTGCGAGTGGCTGCAAAGGCTGCATAGCTGCGGTCTGGTGAAAGGCTCGTTCCGCCCTCCTGAGCAGGTGTGCATGCTGCGCACACTGATACGGGATAAAGGCAATCTGGTGGCAGAGCGGTCCGATTGGATTCGGCGACTGCAAAAAGGCCTCGATCAGATGAATGTGCGGCTGCACCGGGCGGTTTCCGATGTGGACGGAGCCACGGGGATGGCGATTCTGCGCGCCATCGCCGCCGGCGAGCGGGATCCGCGGCAACTGGCCCGGTTGCGCGACCGCGGATGCCGGAAGAGCGAGGAGGAGATTGCCGAACAACTGACTGGTCACTGGCGGGAAGACCATTGTTCAGTCTGCGCCAGAGTCTGCAGATGTACGATGCCATCGAGCAGCGCATCGCCGATTATGATGGCGAGATTCTACGTCTGCTGAACAGCATGACACCGGAACAACGGCGCCAGCAATCGGCTCCCGCGCTGAAGAATCAGCCCAAGATGAGAAGCTTGCGGAAGCGGGGCCAGGAGCCGGCGCGCCAGGCGCTGTACAGAATGAGCGCGGTGGATATGACGCAAATCGATGCGGTTGGCGTCGAAACCGTGCAGATAGTGCTGAGCGAGTATGGACCCGATCTGAGCCGGTTTCCCAACGAGAAGCACTTCATCCCACACACTACGCTGGCTCCCCGGGTACCGAAAAGCGGTAATAAGCCGATTCGCAAAAAAAAGCGCACCAGCGCCAGCACGCGAGTCGCGGCGGCGTTGCGCATGGCGGCCTTGTCGGTGCGCCACAGTCAAACCGCCCTCGGCGCCTATTACCGGAGCATCTCGCGCCGGAAAGGCGCGGATGTAGCTGTATTCGCCACGGCGAGGAAACTGGCCAGCCTCATCTACCGGCTCCTGCGCTGGGGCCAGCCGTACGTCGATGAAGGCGCCGAAGCTTTTGAACGCCGCTATCAGGATCGCCGCATCCTCGGCCTTGCATCCAGGGCCAGAGAGTTAGGCTATGCACTCACTCCAGCTACAACCTGATCGTCCAACCACAGTGGGTCACAGGCCAGCTTTCGGCGTTCTGCGGCGATCAGAATTCTAGCCAAAGATATTTGAAATTTCTAGATCAGCCGGCTTGAGCGATTTTTTGTGTTGGATAGCCGAGGATAGTGGTGACACGGCCGGTGTCGCGATCGGAGTAGACGAAGGCGGATCCCTCAATGCGATAGTGGCCCTTCCATTCGATGGCGAAGCTGGTATCGGTCTCTTCCAGGGAGATCGGTTCGGGGTCGCCATCTCTGGCGAGACGGGCCGCAAGTTGGTCGGTGACGTCGAGTAGCCAGGCATCACCGGTGTCGGTAGCGAAGAGGACGAGTTGGCCGATGGTGACAATACGCCCGTCGTGATCGGCGGCCTTGTCTTGGATGTAGGCAATCTCGTCGGCCAGGCGGAAGCCCTTGCCGTCCACCACTTGTCTAGCCTGTCCGCGTTTGATAGTTCTGCGGCCCACCGTTTTTCTCTCCATCGAGTATAGTGCGTTGACATGGAACGGTTCATCCATTTGTTCGCGGATTTCCTGTCCTTGGTCTATCACTGCTTCGACCGCATCGTCATTCACGGGTACTTGAACGGTTTGTCCCGACCCGAGCAGGTGGTCTATTTCTTTCGGCAGGTCCTTGGCATCCCGGTGGTGAGCAAAGAGATTCTCAGCCAGCGCACCAATGACTACCGGGATTGGGTCGAGGCCTACGCCCGCAACCACAAGATCCCGATCGAGTGGGCGGAGAAAGGGACCCGCAAAGAGGACTACGTCCTGCCCGCGCTGCGCCGCTTGGAGAAGAAGAACGCCTACGGCGTCTACTTCATCTTCAAAAGCATGGAGCAAGGCCGAACCTTCCGCATCAGCGTGCCCAAATTCCCGACCAAGGATCCGAACCATCGCATTCTGGCACACCAACGAAGCCGCTTCACCCACTACTACTTCTATATCCGGGATGCAGTCCTGGGGCCCATCATCGTGCGTGTGGCGAGTTTCTTTCCCTTTTCTGCCACCTACTGGCTCAACGGCCACTCTTTCATCGAACAGGGACTGAAGCGAAAGCAGATCGGTTTCCGCAAAAACGACAATGCTTTCCTGGCGGTGGATAATGTGGCCGAACTACAGGCGGCCGCCGACCGGCTGAGCGCAGAGATCATCGGCAAGCAACTCGACTACTGGACTTCCTGTTGGGGCCGAAGTTCTCCAAAAAGGAACGCAGCCAAATGAACCTGTCGCGGTTTTACGCCATCGCCCAGATCGAGTACTGCCGCAACTTCATCTTCAAACGCCACTTTCCCATCCACAAGATCTTCGAGCGAAGCTGTGAACTCGGGCTCTGGCGGCTAACGGCCCATCGCATCAGCGAGATCTTCGGCGTCCGGCTCAACAAGCGACTGCGCGGCAAACTGGCGACGGTCATCGAGCAGATCGAGCACGGTCATCATGTCTTCCGGGCCTATTGGAAAAACTCCTTCCTCAAACAGTATGAAAAGTTTTCCCGGTTCCTGCGCAACGAACTGGTTTCCAACAATCTGCGCGATTTCGGATTGAAGAAGGGTCTCAATCATCTCGATGCCGTGCGCAAACGATTCCAGATCATTACGGATCGTTTCGCCGATTGCCAGGCCCACTGGCTCAACGTCCATGTGGACTTCCCGCTGCTGCAACGTCTAGCCTTGCCCGTGACGATCGGTACCGTCCGTTACCCCGGAATCAAAATCCATGAACCGCGGATCATTCGCCTGATGGAAGTACTCCTGCATGGTGCCACCACCGTCGGCGGCTGGACGGCCAAACAGATTCACCAAGCTGTGCTCACCACCTTCGACCTTTCCGCCAAAACCTACGGTCTGAACCAACTCCGTTACGACCTTCGCAAATTGAAAGGTCATGGCCTGCTCGAACGCGACGGCCGCCGCTATGCCTACCGCCTCACTTCCAAAGGACTACAGGTTGCACTGCTGTTCCTGTTCTTCCACAAGCGCCTCTGCGGCCCTCTCGCCAACAGCCGCTTCCACCACAAGCCTGATCCCGCATCTCGACCAAACAGCAAATTAGAAGCCGCCTTTCACAAGGCCGACAAGGCGATACAGGATATCGTCGACCTGCTGGCCGCCGCCTGATGTTACCTCTTCAAATGTTGAAGTATTCTTGTTTACGATCTTCGATCCAAGAATCTAGAGTCGAGAACTATTCCCAGGAGGGCGGATTCCCTGGTTGCCGGTGCGCCTTGACGCCGTCCGCGATATCCTGCGCGAAGTCGTCATCCATGACTGCGCTTAACCCTCGCGCCTTTAGATCAGCGATCACTTCTGAGATCATGCGGCCTGCGAGGGGCTCGGATGGCTTGATGACGGCCACGGGACGATTGCCCAGTTCGATGACTATTTCGTTCCCTTGCCGGACTTTCTTCATCACGGCAGCTATATCCTTCACCACGTAGGCCTCGCTCATGTGGACAACTGCCATACATTCGATCATAGGGGTTTCTGCTACATCTTCCTCTTCAGGTCGGGCATGATTTGGACAGTGGGGTCGGCGTGATGGTGCCAATCTCGAACTCGGCGACACCAATCTCGTGCAGGCTTTCCTGCATTGAGTCGACCTTTAGCACTCCACCTGGCATGACCCGGGTATCCATTTTCGGGATTAAAATAGGATTGTTCTCATCGATCGGTGAGGGCCGAACCGCTTTACTGGGCCCGCCCATGAGAGGCGTTTTGCTAGCGCCTCCCTTCCCAACTCAGTGTAAGGAGCGCGCGGCGTTGATGCCACGACTCGGTTCGATAGCCCGCGCCGACTGTTACTCTTCCTTCTCTTTGGGATCCGAAGTGAGCGGCGGTTCGAGCTGGAATTCGAAGAGCGAAGGCTCCCTTGAAGTGGTCACTCGATGCGCTCTGACGGTTCGAATTGTGTCGCGAGTGTCCTTGGTCGATGGTGGCGGAACAGCATCTGAAGTCGGTGGTACCGGCATCGGTGTTGCGCCAAGTGCCGAGTCGGGCGGCGATTTGGGCACTTGCGCTGGGCGAATTCGCGCTTGCTTGGCGCGCTTTTTCACGAAATCATGGACAGTACTGGGAGCGACGGAAATCTGCAAATGCTCGCGAAAGAAGACAGCAATCTCCTGGTAGGTGCGGCGTTTCCGGCGCAACTCCCGAATCACTTCGGCGTGCTGTTCGAGCTTCGAGCGCGGCGGCCGTTCGGGGACTTGGTCGAGCACTTGGCGAATTCGCTCATCCATCGAAAGCACCTTTCTGGCAGAACCGACTTAAGAGGAGAGGCCAAGCAAGCTCGGATGAAACTTGAACGAGTTGCGAAGACTAATCGAATACAATCCGATTATAGCCGAATATCAGTACCTGCCGATCGCGCCACTCGTGATCGCCATGTTACACCCTGTTTTTCGGCCTAAGCCGCAGGCTTAGGGATAGTGTCTACTCTAATCGAGTTTCATCGAGTGCGCGGCTATTTTCCTTCCTTTGTAACCCCTCTTTCCGCTATACTCCTGCCATGCAGATCAACTTCGAAATTCCTGACGATCTGGCCGCGCAGCTCACTCCCGCGGATCAGGAGCCGGCGCGCACCGCCCTAGAAGCGATCGCCATCGAAGCCTATCGCGCCCACCGGCTCACTGGCTACCAATTGCGCCAGCTACTTGGGATCCCCAGCCGCTACGATCTGGACGGCTTCCTAAAAAAGCATCAAATCTGGCTCGAATACTCGATCGATGATTTTGAGCGCGAAAGGGCGCTCAGTGAAAAACTGTGGCAGCAACGCCAGGCGGAGTTCGGCGGGGAGGCGGACCGGTGCGCGGGTGACGAAGTCTCGGCACCGCCGGCTGCATGATCGATCAACGCGTTCAACTGCCCGCTGCAACCTCGGCTGGTTTGCCCGATAATGAAGAAGGAACCAGTCATGCAGATCACCCTCGAAGTTTCCGAGGATATAGCTCAGCGCTTCGCCCTCAACTCCGAAGGCCTGTCAAGGGCCGCCCTCGAGGCACTAGCGATCGAAGGCGCTCGTTCGGGCAAGCTCACAACCGAGCAGGTTCGCCGTCTATTAGGGCTTTCTACTCGCTACGAAGCCGACGGCTTCCTCAAGCGGCACGACGTCTACTATCACCTGACCCGCGAGGACGTTCATTGCGACACGAAGGTTGCTCTGGAGTTTAGCCAGCAATGCTCGTCATCGCCGACACCTCCCCGCTCAACTACCTGATCCTCATCGACGCGCTGGAATTGCTGCCCCGTCTCTACCCGCAAGTGATCCTGCCCCTTGGCGCCTGGCAGGAATTGCAGCACGCCGACGCACCTACTCCCGTCAAGCAATGGGCACAGTCGTTGCCCGAGTGGATCGAAGTGCGCGAGGCTCCGGCCTCGATCGACCCGGGTCTCGAAGCGCTCGGGAAGGGCGAGCAAGAAGCCATTGCTCTCGCCGAGTTGTACCGGAGTGAATCCCCGGTCCTTTTATTGTTGGACGAGCGGGCAGCACGCGAGCACGCCGCTGCCCGCAAGATTGCATCGACCGGGACTCTCGGCGTTCTAAGAGCAGCCGCCGCTTGCGGTTGGATCGACCTCGCCGCCGCCCTCGACCGGCTGATGCAAACCAACTTCCGCGTGACTTCTGTGTTGCTACAGGAACTGCTGGCTGAGGAGGCCGAGCGGAGAAGGAAAGAAGAGTAAGTCCCGATGTACCATGCCCCGCGAGCACGACTCTTGTCGCGACATAGAGGATCTTGGCCATGCTGACGATCCGCGCATTAACCGGGGGAGCGACCTATGCTTCGCGGCATTTGTCGTCCAACGACTATTACTCGGAGAAGGAGCGCGTCGTCGGTCAGTGGATGGGCCAGGGAGCCCAGCGGCTCGGCCTGGAGGGTGCCGTCGAGATGGATCAGTTCGATGCCATCCGGCAAGGACTCGACCCGGCGACAGGCGAGTTTCTGCGGCCCCGGCAAAGCGCTGACCGGTTCAACGAAGATGGCGAACGCACCGGTACCGCACGCAGTCTGTATGACTTCACCGTCTCGGCTCCGAAGTCTGTGTCGATCCAATCGATGTTCGATTCCAGGTTGCTCGACGCGCATAACCAGGCCATCAACGAGATGGCCCAGGAGATGGAGCGGCTCGCAGCGACGCGTGTGCGTCAGCACGGCGCCGATCAAAACCGGGCGACCGGCAACCTAGTCATTGCGGCCTATCAGCATGACACCAGCCGGGAACTGGATCCGCAGATCCATACGCACCTCGTCGCGGCGAATCTCACCTACGACAGCGTGGAGAACCGATGGAAGGCGCTTCAGGCCTCCGACATCTACGAACAACGCGCCTATCTGACCGAGGTATACCGCAACGCGCTGGCGCGCTCCGTCAACGAACTCGGTTATCAAACCGTGGATCGTTTCGACAAAGGTCGGGAGCGCGGCTTTGAGATCGAAGGCGTCCCGGCGGCGACGATCGACAAGTTCAGCCAGCGGAGTGAACAGCGCGATCAGGCCATCGTCGGGTTCGTGGCGGAAAACGGGCGCATACCCACCAACCGCGAGATTGCGGTGCTGGTCCGGGAATCGCGTGAGGACAAGCTGGCCGAGATCTCGACCGCTGAAGTGAAGCAACAGCAGTGGGAGCGTTTCACGCCGGACGAACTCTCCCGGCTTCGGGAGTTGCACACCCTCGCGCACCAGGAACGCCAACAGGAACAAGAGCAGAGGCAGGAACGAGTCGTCGCAGCGGCATCTCTTGTCTATGCCCGCGAACACCTCTTTGAACGCATGTCCGTGGCCAAGGATCATGAACTAAAACTGGAAGCGCTGCGACACGGCCGGGGCCGCATCGATCTGGAAGAACTGAAGGCCGCCGTCCTCGGTGAAGAACATCGAGGCGTCCTTTTGAAGGTCGGCAACGAGGTCGCCACCCACGAGAGCGTGGCCCGCGAGCGCGCGATGATCGAAACCATTCACCGCGGCCAAGGGCAGTTTTCGCGACTGGGCGGAGGCCGGGAGTTTGTGGTCTCGGACCGGCTGCGACCCGAACAGAAACATGCCGTCGAGGTCGTACTCGATTCCCGCGACCTAGCCGTCAACCTGCGAGGAGCAGCCGGCACCGGCAAGACCGCCACGCTCCAGGAGATCCGGCGTGGTCTGACGGAAGCTAGCCGGGAGGTGATCGCGGTCGCTCCAACCCGCTCCGCAGTCGAGGAGCTCGAGAAGATCGGCTTCGCGCGTGCCCTGACGGTCGAGCGCTTGCTCCAGGACTCCAGCAAACAGAAGCAACTCGCCGCCAACGTGCTGATCGTCGACGAAGCGGGCATGGTTTCCAGCCGCCAGATGTCCAAACTCCTCGCACTGGCCGAGCGAAGCCGGATCCAGATCCTCTTCAGTGGCGACACCCGTCAGCTCCAGAGCGTGGAAGCCGGAGACGCCTTACGCGTGCTCGAACAAGAATCCCGCTTGAAAAGTGTCTCGCTCAGCCAGGTGCTGCGCCAGACCATGGCCGAGTACCGCACCGCCGTCGAAGAACTCCGACAAAACCCGGCTCGCGGCTTCCGTCAGTTGGAGCAGATGGGTGCCGTTCGCGAGATCGACTGGCAGCTTCGCCCGCAGGAAGTCAGTCAGGCCTATCGGGACGCGATGGCCCAACCGAACGCCAAAGGGCAGACGCGCGAGGTCCTGGTCGTGGCGCCGACGCATGAGGAAATCCGCCGGCTTACCGAGGCAATCCGCGCGGATCGCCAGCGGGCCGGGGATCTCGGCGAAAGCGTGCCACTCACGCGCTACGTGCCTTTGAATTGGACCGAGGCGCAGAAGCAGCACACCAAGCACTATCGTCCGGGCCTGGTTCTCGCCTTTCATAAGGCAACCAAAGATGTGGGCAAACACGAAGCGGTGGAGGTCGTTCGCGTCGAGAAAGACAAGCTGATTGCCCGCAAAGAAACCGGGCAAGAGATCACCCTCACTCGCCGGCAAGCGCAAGCCTTCTCCGTGCATGAGTGCCAGGACATTGATGTAGCCGCCGGCGACAAACTCATGCTGCAGGCCAACCGGCGCGAAACAGCGTTCCGGGCCACGAACGGCGAGATTGTCACCGTCGCACGTCTGGAAGACGGCCGGATTCAGCTCGAAGATGGCCGCCGCTTGTCCGCGAACTACCGTTCCTTCGATCATGGCTACGTCATCACCGCGCATCGCAGCCAGGGTAAAACAGTCGACGCAGTCATTGTCTCCGGGGACCGGATGTCGAAAGAGCAGTTTTACGTGGCGGTCAGCCGCGGCCGGGAAAGCCTGACCATCATCACCAGTGACAAAGAGCAGTTGCAAAAGTCTATTGGGCTTTCCGGAGAACGGCTCTCGGCTAGCGAACTGGCACGCAAGACCGAGGGGGACGTTTCATTGCATCAGTTGCCGGAGCGAACACAAGAGCGCAATCTGGAAGCGGCGGGAAACTGGGCACTCTGGCAGTCCGCATCCCGTGCGGCGGACCAGCAGCGGAATGAGCAGCACGGTGTCGAACGAGGACGCGCGACGGATTCAAAGCGATCGAAAGAAGCAACCCCAGGAAAGGAAATAGACCATGGTTTCGGCCAGGGCTTCTGATTTTCCTTGGGAGGTGTCCGACGATGGTCGAGCAACGTCGCTGACCGTCCGGTTGCGACATCAACAGTTTGTATTCCCCTGGAGTTTGTTCTTGTTTGCGGAGGGAAACGACTCCTCAGTCCGCGTCGTGTTTCATACACACGTCATTTCCGTTCAAGGTGCCGGTCTGACTTTCCTGCTCTCCGATCTAGCGGCGCAAGTGGTCTCGGCGCTGATCGAGCCGGGCCGCACTGCAAAATTCACGGCCAGTGCCGGTCCTTCTATTGCTGGTCTATCCGTGAGCGAGAACAAGTGAGGAAACGCCAGAAAGGGCGCGTTTCCCCTTTCTGGCATAGTGAGAGGCAGCCTGCAACGAAGAGTCTGTCAAGGCCGGCGTGAAGCCGCCGCGCAGCGGGCCGGAGCGAAGCAAAGGAGCCTTGACGGACTCGTGAGTGGAAGGCATTTCAAAAGAGAGGGATAAGCGGTTCGAGCGCTGTGAGTCAACCGCCTCTCCAAGATTAGGGACGATAACGGGACATAACGGGCGGAATCTTTGCAAGATGCTGTAGGAGCTAGCCTTAGAGCCGCAAAGACGCTCCGCTCGCCTTATTGAAGGGCGGTGTCTCGGTAAAGATCCAGGTTCGGCTGGCGCGCCAGAAGCTTACGAGCCGCGTAAGCTCTTTAGTCTGACGAACTGGGTTCGACGTCAACAGCATCGGTCAGGTGGCGAAGGGGATGTCCGCAATGGCCCTCCTCAAATTCCCAATACTTTGCTTTCTCTCCCTCTTCCAATACTCGATAAACGGCATAAACGTCGGTACGGGGCGGAACGTCAATCGCGATCAGTCGACGGTTTGCCCGCTCATAGGTACATCCAAGCTCCTGCAGCCGCCTCCACATTTCGGCAGACAGTTGCGCATCCGTTCCTACCGGAAGAATCAAACGATAGGTTGAGTGTCCACTTGCGCACGATTTGCCGGTCACGAAGCGACGACCGTCTACCTCTACTGTCGTTACGACGTCAAGCTCGCTGTAACCATTTAGCTAGAAACGGAACGTTACGACGCTCATATAGATCATCGCCGAGGTGTGCCGCCCACAATGTTTCCACACCATACACATCGTCCTTGAGGTCAATGACGATTTTGTCGAGCGTTTCGCCTTTACAAAAATGTTCTGCCATTCGGATACCATCATCGCCCGTTAGCGAAGGGAGTTACGTATCAAGCGGCGCTCTTTGTGATCAGACCATTCCATCACCACATTTAGCTGGACGGAGCGTGTCAGGTAGCAATCTGCGCGGGCGTCCGCCCCATAGAGACCGATACACGGCGTTGTCTTCGGTAATCCACTTGGACCTCGCACGAGGGTAGCGTCACACCGCATCGCTAATTTGTGAGAGAATTGGCGAACTATCGCGGCAAACCCGCGCTGGAGGCATTAATGGATGATCAGCAGAAGACGGACCTGGAAAACGCTCCTCCGCCGGAGGAACAGGAATTGAAAAACGAAGAACTCGACGAGGTGTCGGGCGGCAGTGGCGGGGGTGGCACCGGCCCGCTGCCACCGCATCACTAAGTCAGGACAACACAAGGCGAGCGAATCGGCCCCGCCACCGCGCGGGGTAGCGTTCGGTCGTTCCACCTATCGTGTAATCCAACCGGGGCGCCTTCATGAGAAGGCGCTCTTCGTTTTGGAACTCTACACGAAATGATCGCGGAATCGCACCCCTTTCAAGTAGCCAGCCGGCTCAGCACGATCCGCAGCGCTGGCCGCGTTTCCATCATCGAGAAAGTTCGCAGGGCCATATGGAGGTGTCTCGACGCGGCGTTCTGAAACACGCATGATTTAGGAGAACCCGACAGTGGCAGCAGTTAGTGCAGTGAAGCTAGTTGTTGATCTAGCAGGTGAAAGCCCTGCCGGTGCAAATTTCCCAGTTGGCACTGTAGAGATATCCGGCGACGGAGCGGGTGACCAAACCGTCGGAAGCTCGGAAGTAAACGTTCTCGTGGGCTGGGTGAAAATCCGGTCTGCTCCGACAAGGAGAGCCAGCAAAACAGCAGGTCGTAGCGCAAGCGAACCGTAGTTAAGCCTCGAAAACAATCTCCCTCACCAGAATCGGAGTGTGAGGATCTTGGGAATGCCGAAACTGTTAACTGGAGTTGAAGGCCCTTGTCTGTGGTGAAGGAACTGGGTGTATGCAGCCGCAGAATTCCCCGTGGTCTCAGAGGACGACATGTTGTGAAAGATCAGCGATGAAAGCTCAGAA
Source organism: uncultured Acidobacteriaceae bacterium (assembly GCA_963771305.1). Classification (GTDB taxonomy): domain Bacteria; phylum Acidobacteriota; class Terriglobia; order Bryobacterales; family Bryobacteraceae; genus CAJCIT01. The sequence goes on along the minus strand of CAVYTS010000008.1, from coordinate 6,584 downwards.
CCAGTCGTGGGTTGCCTAGGCATGCCAATGGCATGCACAGCGATGGCATTTCGTATAAGCCGCGAGACGGTGAAATCAGAATGTGCCTGCGAGTGGGGCGGATGGGGTCGAGTAAGCGTTGATGGACCGGGACAGAATAACCCGGACCGGAGCGAGGGCCCCTGGGGTAAAGCGGAGAGACCGCTTGCACGGAGGTGCTTGTAAGCGCATCGTCCCTGACACAGAGCAGGGAAAAGCGATGGCAGCAGAGGGTACGAAGGGCGATGGCAAACCAGCGTGCTGGGAAGGCCGCGTCTGATATTCCGGCCTTGAAGCCGTACCGGGGAAGTGTGTCAAGAAAGACCGCAAGGTCTATGCTGTACGAATGATGAAGGTGGGCCCTTCGGAGCCGCTTTGTAAGAAGGGGCTTCAAACCGCTGTTAGCGGCTTATGTCGAAAGACCATGGTCGTGAACGTAACAGTTAAAAGGCGTGGCTTGATCACGTCAGGTGTGAATGAGAGAGGCGAATGCGAATGAACCTCTGAGGAAGCATCGAAATACGGTTAGATGACATCGAAACCAGGATCTTTCCCCGATCCAGGGATAAGCATGGAAGGAACCTTACTTACTGGCCATGCGGTGTCCGGTGTATAGGAGGCGCGAATCTCATTCAGGCATTTTGTATGGAACTTGAGAACTTGCTCGGAGATGTTAACGGAAAAATGCACAAGCGGAAGAACCGCGAGGCAGAAATACCGATGCTCCGATCAGGGGCGGACGGCTTCGTAGTAGCGTTGAAGCGATTGTAATGATCGCGGAGCCAAGGGAGCCGGTGATCGACGTTTGGTTCGGGTCAACTGGAGACAGGAAGAGCCCTCATGCTAAACGGAAGGCGGCAGCCTTCTCTCGGTCGCACGAGCCGTGTAAATCGAGAGGTTTACGCACGGTTCTGTGAGCGGCTCGCGGTGCGATTCCGCGGGCCGACTCGGCAACCCGCCGTACGGAATTTTAGGGAGGGCGATGGAAACCGCGGCATCATTCGAAGCCCGCAAAGCGCCATCGTCCTACCCGACAGTGAAACGTGCGCGTGCCTAACTGAGCTTCAACGCGGCGCATCTGGCTTTCATCCTCGGGAAGGTGGTGTAGGTCGAGGGCTGGCGCGCGATCGCTTGTTCATGGCTCGACGGGAGCCCGAAGTCTGGATGTCGGAAGTTTCGCCGGATTAGGAACGATACACGGCGTTAGCGTCTGGAATCGTACGAATCGAGCCGCCGTGGGCTGCAAAGTGGCGGTTCAACGTGCCAGCGTTAGCCTTCGTTCCATAGCAGGCTGTCTCTGAAGCTTCCGTTTCGCGTCCTCTACTTCGCGGGAACCGCTTTATGGGTTCGGTTGGTTCAGACGCCACGAACCGAGGAAGGCATTCGGCCCCCCCGGGGTCGGTGAGTACTGCGTATCGAGCTCGACCCAGACCGAATGGGGCTGATCTCCGCCGGTAATCGGGGAGGCTGAGAACAGCTTGTAGCTCCGCCCATCCACTTGAAAGCCTAGAAAACCCCAGTTTGCCTGACCCTCTATCGCACCAGCAAAAGGCCGAAGAGCAATCGTCAGCAAGCCCATACCGCGGGCATACAGGTGGACCGCTCCGTCAGAGCCTTCCGCAATGGCGTTTGCGCCGCCGGAGTCAGCCAGAAGTGAGCTTCCCGAGATCACAACCGGGCTGGCAAGCACCAGCTGATCGGCACGCAGTTCGATAGGCATTCCCCATGCGATCTTGGGCTGGTGATCGGCCACCTGTCCACGCAAGGCTAGCGTACCGCCCCCCTCAATCGGGACTTTTAGGGCCTGCCCGGGAGTGAAAGTGAATGTGTGGTCTTTCAGGTCTCGCAGTCTCTCCTTGATCTTGTATTGATCCGGATCCTCCGGGCTGTACCGGCGGGCCCGGATCGCCAGTTGCACGCTGCGCTCTCTGACAGCCAGTACAACGATGTGTGCTCCGACGATTTGGTTGTCGGTGCCGTACAGACCGATCTGGTCATCGTAACCAGCCTGCGCCACGAATTGGGAAGCCGTTTGGGGAGCTTGCTCACCGGCCCATGGCGGAGCCAGTTCAAACTGAAACCAAAGGGGACGGGTCTGGCTTTGGGCGTGTAGAGCCACCAAGCTAGCCGAAAGGGCAAGCAAGGCTCCGGCCACAAGCGCTACGGCAAAACGGGGGACCAGCAAATTGCCCGTCAACAGTGAGAATTTCCGTCGCCAGTCCGTTGACCCCAACTCCGCGGGAACCATTGCCGGCACGGGAGCCACATGTGGCATCCGGCTCGCCACGAGCCGCAACTCGACCCCGATCTCGGAGTACGCCCGCAGCCGTTCGCGGCACGTAGGACACCCAGCCACGTGATCGGCAATGTCGGCAGGCACAACCTCGCCATCGAACATGACAGAAACAAAGGGTTCGGCTTCCTGACAATTCATAAAGCTCTCCTCATTCACGGCTCTTCCATGTGCGGCGAAGTTGCTCCCGGGCTGAAAAAATGCGCGATTTTACCGTTCCTACAGGGATGTCGAGGATGTGCGCCAGTTCGCTATAGGAGTAGCCCTCAACTTCTCTCAACCAGAGCACGTTGCGCAGGTCCGGCTCGAGCAGATCCAGTGCGTCCTTCATCAACAACATCTGGCTACCGTCGCCGCATGCCCCTTCCGATGAAGAGACCTCAACTGACCGCTGTCGCCTCCACCAATCCGCGGCTTTCTTCCGTGCGACTCCGAACAGATACGCTCGCACCGTGGACCGCGAAGGATTGAAGCCGTTCGGACGCAGCCAGAGTTGTAGAAACGTCTCTTGAGCTACATCGTCGATAGCGGGTGAATTCCCCAGATATACGCGAAGGAAGCTTCGAACACGCCCGAAATGCTCACCGTAGACTTTCTCGAAAGCCTTCGTGTCACGTCGGCTGATCTGGCCCAAGAGAGCCTCGTCTTCCCGCATTTGCACTCCTATAGGGTATTCGCGCAAGGACCCCATAATGTTCGCACCGATTGACACTTTCGCGAAAAAGCCATCAGGTCGGCCAGTCGCAGTCTTTCAAGGACCTCGATCGGGACCGGTAAACGGCGTTGTAGTCGGTAAAACGGTCGAAGCCTCCTGTCGGCAGATGAATGGCACCGGACTTCACGGTCCTAAACCGAGCAAGTTTCCCAGAACGCTGTTTGGGGCCAATGTCCGAGCGGCTGACGATCCACCCGAAGATCCAAAAGGCGCTTCATGGAACGCCGTCTGGGGCTACTTTCCGATAACCGCACTTTCGAGGAAACAGCTCGTCGCGGCTTCCGTGTATCGCTACTGCGTCCGCTCCAGCGCGTCCGTTGAGTACCCATGGTCGCGGTAGAGGTTGATCAGGTCCGTGCTGAGGTGCCAATTGTTTCGTTTCAGGATATCCACGGCTTGCCTGATCAGCGGGAACTCTTTTGAATCCTTGTTCATCAACAGGAACTTCTCATAGGAGTCCCGCACATCGTCCGCGATAGCGGCGCGGCCATTGAACACTGGGGAGTTGTCCATACCGCACAGGTACAACTGCATCATCGTGTGGATTACCCCGCTGATGTGCCAATTGAGTTCCGGGATTGATCCGTGTGCCGCGCGGAAACGTTCCCAACGTCGAATGCGGAAGCGCAGTCGATCCCATGGAATCGCGAGCGCTCCGTCGTAATCCAGCCAATTCGGCGACTCCTTCAAATACACGCCCAGATACGCCCGGCAATCGGGTTGCAGTCGTTCGGCAAACTGGAGCAGAAAGCGCGGGTCGGGATCTAGCAGGATAGTGTCGTCGAAGTCAGGCACGACGCCGTACCCGCAACGGATCCAGGGTTCCGCGTTCCGCCAGACTTTCGGTACGCTCGCCGCGAGTTCTCGCCCCGGCGACCCGCCGCTCTTTCGCAAGATGGCGATTGCCGTTTCCTGCTCCGGATATGGGACACCCTCGAAAATGCTAAGTCCGGGGCCGAAGTTCACCGCCCGGACCGCGCGTTCATAGAAGTGCCACAGCGCAAACAGGGCCGTCGGCTGTGCCGCATCTTGTGGGTCGCGAAACTCCGAACGGAAGCGTCCGGCAGCCTGACAAAGCGACGCCGGTTTGCTGATGTCCAAGGCGGACAAGGATTCCTGGTACGTTCCAGCCCCGAGCGCACCGCTGCAGGCAAGAAGAAGTGCCCATGACTTCATCGCAAACCGATTATATAAAGACGACCTCAGTGCACGCTCCGCCTGTTCAGCGCGATCGAACGCGCTTCGCGGTCGTTCTGCATTGAACATGCTCGCGTATGGTGGCCGATAGACCGCGTTTTCGTAGAGTGGCGCGCCAGTCCGAGTAGGAGGTTGACGACGAGCCAGACCCTCCGGGTGGATTACGCGCCACTCGTACAAAGCTCGAATTGGGCAATGCTGGCCCGGAGTCTCGATGTGGGAAAGTTTCGCCGGATTAGGAACGATACACGGCGATATCGTCGGTAATGGCGGCAATTCCACAAACGATGACCGTTAAAAGTCAGGTGCTGCAGAACAACCGCTCCATAGCCCAAACGATGCCCGCATCAGTCCCTTAACTCATCGGTACGTAATGGCGCGCCGCCACACCTTACCAACCATATTGAGATCGGCCTTTTTAACAATCTGCTGGCAGCTGACCCAGTTCTCGCGGCTGTCGTACTTACATTCCAGCTTTGCCTCGAACGATTCTTCTCCGGCATCCATGGCCATTCCAATAACGGCGCCGCTTGAGTCGAACGTCACAGTTGATGCCAAGGATCCCTCCTTGCTCGTATATGCCGTCCTTCTGGTGTGTTTAAGGTCGTCATAAGAGATTGTGACTTTGCCCGGCGGCAATTCCTGTTCGCTCCCCGCGGCTTCGAAGGTATGCTCGTCCGTATTCTGCTCCAAGAGGCGCCCCTTCTTGCCATAGGTGAAGACAACCTTCAGTGGGGGCTTGAGGGCCTTAGTCTTCCAGTCCCGCTCGCGGGTCACCACCTGGATAACACGGCCCTGAGCGTCGACGGTTTCGGTACTCGAGTCCGTCACCCCGCCGCTCTGATCATATGAGGTGATATCGATGGTCTTGCCGTCGGCCGAGTACCTAAGTTCCGTACGGCTGAACAGCTCATCCTTCGCGCCTTGGCGGTATTCAAAACTCGTGAGGCGGCCTTGTTCGTCGCGCTTGAAGTTCGTGTCGTGATTCTGAATGGAGTCGCCGCTGCCGCGCCTGTACTCAGTCAGTTTTCCGTCCTGATCGTAAATCCAATAATTCCAGAATTTGGGCCGGGGTGTTTTGCTGTTTGGAAACGTCGTCTCTTGGCTTACCAAGCGGTTCCCCTCGTAACGGCTGATTGTGTTCGTTTCGACGCCGTAGTCTCGTCGGACCTCTTCGACAGCGCGCCCTTGCTCGTCGTATTTTGTTTTGACTGAGCTAACGACTTCCCCGGCTGGCCCACCTGAGCTGCTTTGAGCGCGCAATTCTTCGAAGAGGACGTCTGCCACCGGGCCTTTCGCAGGCAGAGATGGGTCGGTAACCATCTTCCCCACCGCGGCGATACTCAGGAAGGTAATGAATTGTACCTGGGGAGGCCGCCCAATGTCGCCGGCGGCTACGCCCTCAGTCGTGTGCTGAGCATGTTCAGCAGCTTAAGGGTGAAAGTCCCGGCCCAACCTGATGGAGGTGAAGGGCTAGTGATAATGCAAGGGCTACCGCCGCGAGGCGGGGTCTGAAAGAAGCATGGATCAAATGTGCGAGTCGATGGACAAGAACCGGATAGAAGGCGTTAGCGTCGGACGAGCGGGCGACTTACCGCAAAGTCCATATCCATCAAGGATGCGAAGCGTAGATTCGGCGACTGTGCACGGAAGGCAGCTGAACTTACCTCAGGAGATCTGCTTTGTGTCGCTTCGGCGACTGAGGCTGTCGAAAGGCGGCCTGACCGCGGAGCAGAAGTCAGCAGAGGGCATAGTGTGCGCTGAGCAGCGCATTGTTCAGGAGGGTTGAAGTCCCTCTGGCGCTCGAATGAGGAGCGCCATATCCGAACGCGGGGGTAATGCCTCGCGGGCCGGAGAAGGAAGGAAGGTATGGAGACGTCTACACGGGCACGAAAGCGAAAGCCGGAAACAGAACAAGGCGGACCTGGAGCCACCATTTCGCAGGACTCCGGAGGGCAGGGTGTCCACCGCGAGGTGGAATCCGAAGGGCATGAGGAGAAGTACCGGGCCGTAATCGATGGGGGCTGCCCCGAAGATGAACCGGTCGGCCAAAGGCGGGGCAAGGTCGAGCCTGCATTATGGAGGCGAAGGCGTTACTCATTCACCCGCCGCACCAAGGTGTTTGCGGATGGCACGGTACAGAAGAGTGATGCGTGACCTCAGGAGGACTGGCAGAGTTCCCCGCGGTATGGGGATAAGCGGCCTTATAAGCGAAAGCGAAATGGGAAGCGATGCTCGGTCAGTAGTCGGACTGCCGAATAGTACTTCAAACACGGTGAAAGCCGTGTGACCGAGCAATCGGCGACCGGAGTGGGTCGGGGAAGGCGGCAGACGAAGGCAGGAGGAAAGAGAAGGGAAGTG
>CAVYTS010000007.1:0-96841 GCA_963771305.1 uncultured Acidobacteriaceae bacterium | reverse complement strand
GATCAGGCCGGGTCCGTGGTTGGCGGCGGCCACGTTATGCTTCGCAAAACGCTGGTTGCGGCGCAGGTAACCCTGTCTCTCCTGTTGCTGATCTGCGCCGGCCTATTCTTACGAACCCTCACGAACCTGCGAAGCCTGGGCCCCGGCTTCTCGCCTGAGCGGTTGGTCGGATTCAATCTGGATCCGAGCTTAAATGGCTACAAACCGGAGCGCGTGAAGCTCTTCTACCAGCAACTGACCGATGGTCTCGCCGGCACCCCCGGCGTGCGCTCCGTCGGTCTGGCGAGCGTGCGAATTCTGGAGGGAGACGAGTGGGATAGTTCCGTGACTGTCGAGGGCTACAACGCTGCGCAAGGCGAGGGCCCGGAGCCTTTCATGAATTCGATCGGCCCAAACTACTTCGCAACGCTCGGTGTGCCTATTCTACGGGGACGGGATTTCAGCAACAAAGACACGCTCGATGTCAAGCACGGGGACGAGCCAGACGATTTCGTACCGACAACGATCATGATCAACGAGAAGTTTGCGAAGAAGTATTTCGCCGGTCGCAACCCGATCGGACTTCACATCGGCTTTGGCTCCGATCCCGGCACCAAGACAGACATGGAGGTGATTGGCGTCGTCAAGGACATCAAGTACACCAACCTGCGCGACGAGACTCCCGTCCAGGCTTACATCCCCTATCTCGCCGAACGCCATGTCGGCGGCATGACCGTTTATGCTCGCACCACCCTTGAACCGAAGCAGATGTACAACGTGATGCGGGAAAAGGTCCGCCAACTCGATTCCAATGTGCCCGTCTACGCGATGCGTACGACCGAGGAACAGATCGACAACTCGCTGCGCACTGAGCGCCTTGTCTCGAGCCTCTCCACCGTTTTTGGGTCGCTTGCCACACTGCTCGCCGTGATTGGACTGTATGGCGTGATGGCGTATAACGTCACCCGGCGTACGCGAGAGATCGGCATCCGCATGGCGCTTGGCGCCATCGGTGGCAACGTCATCTGGATGGTGATGCGGGAAGTGCTCCTGCTGATCTGTATCGGCGTGGTCATCGGCCTGCCCTCCGCCATCGGTCTCAGCTTCCTGATCAAGAGCCAGCTTTACGGTCTGGCGCCGACCGATCCTTTCACCCTCGCGTCGGCCACGCTGCTGCTGGCCGCCGTAGCCGGTCTGGCTGGATTTATTCCGGCCTTCCGCGCCAGCCGCGTCGATCCCGTGCGGGCGCTGCGCTACGAGTAGCATCCGCTTGCTGACGAGTCTGTGTGAAGACTCGACGGCAGAGTGACGAGTCGACCGTACTGCATCTTGGGACCGGCTCGCTCTGTCCACGCGGCGAATGGGCTTGAGTTGAAAAGAGTGGATTTCGTGATCGCCTTGGGACAAAGGCGCGGCTGTCCCGGTCGGCCTCGTCGTGTATCTGCTTGCTGACTCCGGGACGGAGGTACGCGCCCGGCTGTCGCCCGGCGTAAGTATGGTAAACGGTGGAGTTGGCAAAGAAGCTCAAGCAATGGATATTAGCCGTGCTGGCGGTTGTAGCTCTCACGTATGCTGCGGACGACGTTTCGGTCCGCTTTAAGCTTCCCGCAAGCCGTCAGACGCTAGGATCCGTTCAGGTTCGCAAAGTCTATGCAGTGAAGCGGAAGAACGGCTCAACCGAGTTCCTCTTCGACGATCCGGTCAACGTCTCTTGTGTGAATTCGCTGGTGCCACACGTGGGTCTCAGCCCTTGCTGGTATCTGGAACGGCATACGGAGCAACGCGAGGACATCTGCGACGGCTGCGATCCAACCGGCTTGAGCCGGTAGGCAGACCGTGGAATTCGCGCGATCAAGGACGCCGGCTAGTTCACAGCTTCTATTCGCTCGACCGCGATCACCCCAGTCTTCGGATAGAATGCGCCGATGACCCGAACCTTCTTAGCGGCGAACTGTGCCGGGGTCTCCTGGTCGCTCCAGAGATACTCGCTGTCTTGACCCATCAATACGTACTTGGTCTTACCGGAACTGGCCTTGACGCAATCGCGAACGCACTTGTCGTCCGGCGAAATGTGCATCATCTTATGGTTCATCTTGCACATCGACTCCGTGATTGTGCCGGTGAAGACTTGTTTGGGCTCGGCAGCCAGGACAATGGCGGCAGCCACTAATAGGATCGTCAGCTTACTCATGATGTTGCTCCCCGGTCTTACTCGAAGTTCGAACGAACTCCGATTGCTTGGACGTGTTCAGCCGACGCCAGAGATCGTCATATCGCGCCTCCGGTAGCGGCTGCTTCAGTTGAAAACGAAATTCTCGTGAGCCGGAATTCAAGGCTCTCGAGTGCTCACTCGTCACCACGCTCAGGTCGAATGGCCCTGCGCTGGCGATATTGTTGATGTCTTCGAGCCGCCATGTGCGCGATTGGCCCGGCTTGTCCGTCTGGTACACGATGCGGTCCTCGCCAACGCGAATGACGCCCTGCGAGCCTTGAATCGCACCCAACAGCTTGGCCGGAACTTCCCATTGAACCCGCACCTGTTTGTCCGGCAGATCGGCAATGAAGCGCTGGTCCAGGCGGTCTCGCCACACTGCGTATACTTTGTCCGCGAAGCCTGGGGGCAGCGCGATGAACTCGTATCCGCGGTCGCGGCCTAGTACCCACTTCTGGTCCTCATAGGTCAGGATTCGAATCGTGGAGGTGGATAGCTCCAGCTGCTGGATGTCTTCGTATTTCCAGGTTCGTGAGTGCTTCTGGCCCTTGCCGGGTTCAGAAAATGAGATTCCCGCAGCTGTTACTTGTAACTCGCCAGGCTCGTTGCCGCGAGCGTGCTTGTGCCGCACTGTCGCAGTCTGTGCGCTCGCCAGCATCACCGCCAAAATCAGGATCGCGCCAACTCGCGCTTCAATTCGAAATTCCATTTCCACACCTCATAAATTGCCGGATACGCCACCAGCTCAAGAATGAAAGAAGTCAGAATGCCCCCGATCATCGGGGCGGCGATGCGTTTCATCACATCCGATCCCGCGCCGGTGGACCACATGATCGGAACCAACCCCACAAACATGCAGGCCACCGTCATAAACTTCGGCCGGATTCGCTTCACTGCGCCATCGACGATCGCCCGCTGTAGGTCGCCGAAGCTTCTTAAGCGGCCTTCGAGCTTCGCCTGGGCATAAGCGAGATCGAGATACAGCAGCATGAACACGCCTGTCTCCGCGTCCACGCCCATCAGCGCGATGAGCCCGACCCAAACGCCGATGCTGAGGTTGTAGCCAAGGATGTATAGCAGCCAGATCGCCCCAACCGCGGAGAACGGCACCGCCATCAAGATGATGAGTGACTTCACAATCGACCGCGTATTCAGATACAGCAGCATCGTGATCAAGAAAAGGGTCAACGGCACGATGAATAACAGGCGCTGCTTCACCCGCTGCATCGATTCATATTGGCCGCTCCAGACAATCGAGTAGCCGGCCGGCAGCGCGACGAGACTTCGGACTTTCTCCTTCGCTTCGGCGACGTAGCTTCCCACATCGCGCCCGGCCACGTCGACGTATACGTAGCCGCTCAGCATGCCGTTCTCGTCGCGGATCATGGCCGGCCCGGAGCGCACCTTGATCTTGCCGAGCTGCGAAGCCGGCACTTGCGTTTGCCCACCCATCGCCGGCACCATCACGCGCTCCAGTTGGCTGACGTTGTTGCGGTAGTCGCGCAGGTAGCGGACATTCACGCTGTAGCGTTCCCGACCCTCTACCATTGTCGTTACTCCTTCACCCCCCACCGCCGATGTCACCACAGCCTGCACGTCGTCGATCGTAACGCCGTAGCGTGCCATCTCGTCGCGGTCCCAGTCGAAGTCGAGGAAGTAACCGCCGCCCGTCCGTTCCGCGAAAACATTACGCGTGCCACGAACTTTGGGCAGGACGGTTTCCAACTCCATACCGATGCGCTCGATCACCGCGGTGTCCGCGCCGAAGATCTTGACGCCCACCGGGGTCCGCACACCGGTGGTCAGCATGTCGATGCGATTCTTGATAGGCATGGTCCAGGCATTGGATGTGCCTGGAATCTTCAGTGCCTCATTCATCTCGTTCACGAGCTCTTCGGTGGACATATGGTCGGACGCAAACCGCTGGAAGAAGCTACGCGCCCAATTGGGCGACCACGAACTCCACCACGTCTCCCGTCGGCGCCATTCACTGACGGGCTTGAGCTGGATGGTGGTCTCCATCATCGAGAGTGGCGCCGGATCGGTGGGAGTCTCGGCCCGTCCGGCTTTGCCGAGAACGCTCTTGACCTCTGGGAAGCGCATCAGGATGCGGTCTTGCATCTGCATCAGCCGCTCGGCTTCCGTCACGGAGATGCCCGGCAGCGTGGAAGGCATGTAGAGCAACCCACCTTCATCCAGCGGAGGCATGAACTCCGACCCGAGCTTCTGGTAAATGGGGAACGTACCGAATACCAGCAACCCTCCGCCGATAATCACCAGCCACTTCCAGCGCAGCGACCAGCGGCAGACCGGTCCATACAGCCGGATCAAGATCCTGCTGATCGGGTGGGTCTCCTCCGAGTGGATCTTTCCTACCAGCAACGCGTTCACAGCGCGCGCCATCCACCGCGGCCTGAAATGAAACCTGTTCATGCGGGTGAACAGCAACCGCAACGCTGGGTCCAGAGTAATGGCGAGAACGGCCGCAACGATCATTGACAGGTTCTTGGTATAGGCCAGCGGCTTGAAGAGGCGACCTTCCTGCGCTTCCAGGGTGAGCACGGGCAGAAACGAGACCGCGATGACCAACAGCGCGAAGAAGCTGGGTCCACCGACTTCTTTGATCGCGTCGATAATCACCCGGTGATAGTCTTCCTTGCGCCAGGCACGCTCCCATTCCTCCAGCTTCTTGTGCGTCTGCTCCACCACTACAATCGCCGCGTCGACCATCGCTCCAATCGCGATCGCAATTCCTCCCAGCGACATGATGTTCGAGGAGAGCCCCATCATGTGCATGGGAATGAATGAAATGACGATGGCAATGGGAATCGTGAACACAGGAATAATTGCGCTGGGGAAATGCCACAGGAAGATCAGAATGACAATCGAAACGATAATCATTTCCTCGATCAATGTTGCTTTGAGGTTGTCGATGGAACGCAGTATCAGTTCCGACCGGTCATAGGCGCTGACGATCTTCACGCCGGCAGGAAGGCCCGGCTCAAGTTCATGCAGCCTCGCTTTCACGCGTTCAATAACGGCCAGCGCGTTCTCACCTTGCCGGACAACCACAATGCCGGTCGCCGTGTCGCCTTGCCCGTTCCAATCGGCAATGCCGCGCCGCAGGTCGGGCCCAAGCACGACATGACCCACATCCTTCACGCGGATGGGCACGCCGCTCGAACTGGAGGCCAGCACAATTCGGCCAATGTCATCCGTCGATTTCGCATAACCCCGGCCTCGCACCATGTATTCAGCACCGGACATTTCCACCAGCCTGCCGCCCACATCGTTATTGCCGCTTCTGACTGCGTCCACTACCTTCGAGATGGGCAGGTTGAAGGCCCGCAGCCGATCGGGGTCCACGTTGACTTGGTACTGCCTCACGAAACCGCCTAGCGACGCCACTTCAGCCACACCAGGCACTGACTGCAAGTGGTAACGCAGGAACCAATCCTGCACGGAGCGCAACTCCGCCAGGCTGTGCTTGCCCGTCGTGTCGATCAGGGCGTATTGGAAGACCCAGCCGACACCGGTCGCATCGGGGCCGATCTCGGTCTTCACGCCTTGTGGAAGCCGGGGCAGCACGCCTGATAGGTATTCCAGCGTGCGCGAGCGCGCCCAGTAAATGTCGGTGCCTTCTTCGAAGATGATGTAGACGAAGGAATACCCAAAGTCCGAAAAACCGCGCACCGCTTTCACCTTGGGCGCTCCCAGCATGGACGTCACAATCGGGTAGGTGACTTGGTCCTCCATAATGTCCGGGCTGCGGTCCCACCGCGAATAAACGATCACCTGCGTATCGCTGAGGTCGGGGATCGCATCCAGCGGCATGTTTCGCATGGACCAGATCCCCCAGGCGAAGGCAAAGCCCACCACCAGAAACACAAAGCACCTGTTCCGGGCGCTGAACTCGATAACGCGATTGATCACTGATGCGTCCCTTCGTGAGATGGACGGCTGGAAGGGGCGGCACCTGCGGAGCCGCTCATGCCGGCCAAGGCGGACTTTAACTGGCTCTCCGAATCGATGAGGAAGTTAGCCGAGGTCACAATGCGTTCGCCCTCTTTCAGACCGGTCAGGATCACCACCCGGTCGTCCAGACGGTCACCAATCTCGACTTGGCGTGGCTCCAGGTAACCATCACCCCGATCTACAAACACGGTCTGCCGCTCGCCGGCGTCGAGCACCGCATCCACCGGCACGGTCAATTGCCGGCTGCTGGCCAGCGGGAACTCAACATCGACGAACATCTCGGGCTTCAAGAGTCCGCCCGGATTGGCAGCTTGCATACGAGCCTTGAGAGTCCGGGTCTGCGCGTCCAGCTGCGGTTGCAGGTAATCCACTCGCGCGACAAAGCTCCCCGCGGGCTGGCCCGGTAGACTCACTCTCGCAATCTGGCCGATCCGGATTTTCGGGATGTCCGCCTCGAACACATCTGCCACTATCCAGACCCGGCTCAGATCGGCGATGCTGTAAAGCTCGGTCTCCGGCGTTACGCGGAGGTTCGGAAATGAATTGCGTGAGATCACGTAGCCGCTTGCCGGCGCGTAGATCGTGGTCGAGTGTATCGGCTCGCTGGTGCGCTCCAACTGCTCAATCTGCGGCTTGCTGAGGTCCCACAGTTCCAGCCGCTTTCGCGAGGCTTCAATCAGTGTGTCGCTGCTTGCGACGGCACTCTGAATCGCATCGCCGGATCGCATGACGTCGCGAGCCTTCAGCGCAAGGAGGTATTCCTTCTGGCTTGCCAGCATCTGGGGACTGTAAAGCGTCAGCATGGGGTCGCCCTTGCGGACGAACGCTCCGGTGAAGTCCGTGTACACTCTCTCTACCCAGCCATCCAGCCGGGAGTGCACATGGACCAGGCGTGTCTCATCCATCGCCACTTTTCCGACGGTGCGCAGCGTCTCGCCCGTGCTGGTGTATTCCACAACTCCGAATTGCACGCCCATCATCTGCTGTTTTTCGGGCGTGATTTGAATCGTGCCCGCCGGCGCTGCGGCGCTATAAACCGCCTCTAAGGTGTTGCCGGTTTCCGGATTGATGCCCGGCTTATCGGAGGTGTAGTTGGGCGCCTGCGGATCGCGATACTTCAGAATCGTGCGCCCGGTCTTCAGGGGTTCGGCGAGCCCGTCATCGTAGACCGGCTCCAGCGTCATTCCGCAATCGGGCGCGACGCCGGGTTTATCCGACTTGTAAGCCGGGTGCATCGGATCCACGTAGTAGAGGATCTTGCGCTGTTTCGGTTGGCCCGGCCGAGGCACTCCCTGCCCGCCTATGGGTCCATACCAGCGGCCGTATCCGAAGCCGCCCACGAATCCCGCCGTTAACAACACCGCCGCTAACAGCATTCGGGCCGGCTTCATTTGTGGTCCTCCTCGATCAGGCCGAGCCCACTCGCTTCTTCGAGGCGGCTTAATGCCAGGTGGTAGTTGAGCATTTGTTCGTGGTAATCCATTTCGTATTCGAGAGCCGCCGCGTTGTTGTTTAGCACCGATAGGAAATCGGCCGTGCCCGTCTCATAGGACGCGAGCGCCGAATCGACTGCGAGCTGGGCTTGCGGGATCACCGTCTTCTGGTACAGGCTGATCAGTTGCAAGGAAGTCTCAGCTGAGGAATAGTCGTCGGCGATTCGGAAGTTCAAGGACTGCGCAGTTGCCTGAAAGCTGTGCCGCGCTTCTGATAGCACCTGGGTCTGTTCAGTCAGCGCGGCGCGTTGCTTGCTTCGGAAGTAAACCGGGATCTTGACGTCCGCACGAAATGAAAACATTGGCGGTAGACCGCCCTGGTTGTAGTAGCCGCCGCTCAGCGCATAGTCGGGATAGTAGTCCTTGCGGGCGAGGTTCACTGCCAGTTCCGCGCGCTCGGCCACCACCTGGTCTTTCATGCGTAGCGGTGAGTTCTGCAAAGCCGCCGCCTGAATCTCCGCGAGCGTTTTCGTCAGCGGCGACACGTGGGGCGCTCCCGGTTCGCCGATCGGCGCCTCGGGTGGCCGGTTCAACAAGCTGTTCAGCTCCGCGGCGCGCAAGCGGCGCTCGCGGTCCAACTGCAGGACCTTGGCTTCGAGCAGAGAGACCTGAATCTGGGCCTTGAACACGTCCTGCTGTGCTGCTTGGCCCGCTGAATATCGGATCTCGGTGATCGCCAGTAACATCTTGAGTACATCGCGATCGCGCTCCAGCACATCACGGGCAACGTCCGAGTGCTGCAGCTTGAAGAAGGCCTGCTTCACCCTCGAAATGACACTCAGCTCCACCAGTTGGAGCTCCTGAAACTGAGCGGCGGCTTCCTTCGCCGCGATATTGCTGCGCAGGCGCTGCTTACCGGGAGCCGGGATCTCTTGCGTCACTGAGAAGCCGATATTGCTGGTGGCGTCCGTACCCAGTCCGGCGCCGGGCAGTGGATTGCCGTTGCTGTTCCAGCCCATCGAGAGCGTTGGATCAGGCAGACTGCCGGCTTGGGACGGCCGTTGCTTGGCGGCCTCGTACCTTTTTTGAGCAGCCAGAATCTCCGGACTCCGCTCTAGAGCTTCCGCTACGAGATCTGCCAGCTTTGCTTCCTGGCCTTTCGCGATAGCAACCGCAAGAGCGAACGACGCCAGGAGAAATGCCACGGGACGGGCGCGACAGCACATTTTCTCCACCTCGATTGAACCTTAAATCCTCCGGATGGCACGCATTGGGGCACGCCGTCCAGCGGTAAGAACAAGACAGGTTGATGGGGCGAGACTAGATCAGAAAAGAGGAGTTCTGAAGAAACAGATTGGGAGGTGAGTAGTCCGGGGTGAACAGTAGCAGCGCGGACGCGTGAACTGTGGGAACAACTTGCTCAGCCAGAAACTGCGATTCGGTAAGCATCGTGGCTCGTGAGGACTGCAGCGGAGGTTCCGGCAGCGCTGGGCGTTCCGTACTCGTGGTCTGCATCTGACAATCGGAGTGCGATGAATGCCCGCGGGTATCCTGGCACGGACCCTTCTTACAGCACGCGCTCAATGGCATGGGGTTCACTGCCGCCCGGCATGCCAGGTAGCTGGCCGCGAAGATCGACAAGAATAACGCTGTCGCCAGTCCCTTCGTGATCAGCGTGCGGAATACACCCATAGTCTTTAACTACCTAGCAGGTAGAGTGCCAATCACGGCGTTAACGCAGCTTGTTGATTGAAAAAGGGCTTTGACCGCGGCCGACAAGTTTCCTGCGCCGAATGACGCAAGGCTACACGTTAATCCAAGTTCGGAAGCTCCGCCCTACAGCCATTCAAAGCTGGTGGAGGCGAGCGATCCGCCCAGAACGCCCGCGGCGTCGGCTTCTACGCGCTGCAGCACCTGCTCAGCGTGCACCCGGTCTCCGGATACCGTGACGGCGGCGATGACGGAATTTTGCCAGGAATCCAGGTGGTCGATCTCGGCGACAGCCACGTTGAAGCGTTCGCGAAGACGGTCCTTGAGCCCTTTGACAACATGACGTTTTTCTTTTAGGGAGTGGGAGTACTCAACGTGGATTTCGAGGGTCAGGACGCCGATCACTGGCATGAGAAGCGGGGCGGCGTTTTCGACCGCCCAAGGAGAAAGGTTCGACTACGCTGAGGCGAGCGAGGGAAGGACACGTTCCATCGTGAACGCTTCGAGAATATCGCCCTCGTTGATGTTGTTGTAATTAACAAGCGAGATACCGCACTCGACGCCGTTCTTGACTTCGCTCGCATCGTTCTTGAAGCGCTTGAGCGCTTCGATCTTGCCGGTATGGAGCACTTCGTTGCCGCGCTTAACGCGAATTTGGCTGTCCCGCCTGATCACGCCGTCGGTCACAAAGCAGCCGGCCACCACACCCACCTTGCTGATCCGGAATGTCTGCTTGACTTCGGCGTGTCCCAGAATAACTTCCTTGTAGACCGGGTCGAGCAGGCCGGTCATCGCCAGCTTCATCTCATCCACCAGGTCGTAGATGATGCTGTGGAGCCTGACATCGACCTTCTGTTGCTCGGCTATCGCCTGCGCATTGCGCTCCACCTTGACGTTGAAGCCTACGATTAGTGCGTCCGAAGCAGATGCCAGCAGGACATCGTCTTCCGTAATAGCGCCAACGCCGGCACGCAGCACGCGCACGCGTACCTTATCGGTGCTAAGTGCCTGCAACGTATCGGAGAGCACCTCGGCGGTGCCACCCACGTCGGCCTTGATGACGAGCGTGAGGTCCTTGAGATCGCCTTCTTTGAACTGCCTGGTGAGCGAATCCAATGTGGCCGTGCGAGCACCCTTCGCCATGGCCACATCACGCGCTTTCGACTCGCGATAAGTGACGATCTGTTTGGCCTTCGCTGTATCCGTAACAACCTGGAAAGAGTCACCTACATCGGCGAGATCTTCGAAGCCGATCACCTCGACCGGTGTCGAAGGCTCTGCTTCTTTAATCGGGTTACCCCGATCGTCAAACATGGCGCGAACCTTGCTGAAGTTCGACCCGCAGATGAAGAAGTCGCCGCTGCGCAGCGTACCGTTGCGGACCAGCAAGGTCGCAACCGGGCCGCGGCCCTTGTCGAGCTGAGCTTCGAGTACCGTGCCCAGCGCCGGGCGGTTCGGGTTCGCCTTGAGATCCAGGATGTCGGCGACCAGCAGGACCATCTCGAGCAACAGATCGAGGTTCTGGCCCGTCTTCGCCGAGACGGGAACCATCACAACCTCACCACCCCAATCTTCAGCCTGGAGGCCGCGATCGGAGAGCTGTTGCTTGATTCGATCGATTTGCGCGTCGGGCTTGTCGATCTTGTTGATGGCCACCAGAATCGGCACACCGGCCGCCCTGGCGTGATCAATAGCTTCCACCGTCTGCGGCATAACGCCGTCATCGGCTGCCACCACCAACACCACCAAGTCAGTGACCTTTGCGCCGCGGGCACGCATTCGGGTAAACGCCTGGTGACCTGGCGTATCGATGAAGACAATCTTGCGATTGTTCTTCTCAACCGTGTAAGCGCCGATGTGCTGTGTAATGCCGCCCGCCTCGCGAGCGGCGACCCGGGTATTTCGAATCGCATCGAGCAGCGAGGTCTTGCCATGGTCCACGTGGCCCATGACGGTCACCACCGGAGCGCGGCGCACCAGATCAGTCGTATCTTCCGCCTCGACGATTTCCTGGGTCGATTCCTGTTCGTAACTGACCTGATTTGTGGACGCGCCAAATTCACGCGCCAGTTCTTCGGCGAGTTTTACATCCAGGGTCTGGTTAATCGTGGCGAAGGTTTTCTTCTCCACCAGCTTCTTGATGACCAGGTTCGCCTTGACGCCCAGCTTTTCGGAGAGCTCTTTGACTGTGACGCCTTCCGCAATCGTGATCTCGCGATCGATGGGTGGTGGCGCGGTAACCATCTGGCGCTTGCCACCTTGCGGTCGAAGAATTCCCTCTTCGCGCTCGTCACGCGTACGTCCGCCGGCGTGGCGGCTGGTGGGCTTGGCGTGCTGGCGGCGCGGCTGCTCGGTCGGCGGCGGCGTTGGCGATTCGGGCCGTAGCGGCGACGTGGCATGCATCTGGCGTGGGCCAGGTCGGGGACGGAACGAACTCGGTAAAGCGAGCGGAGGAGCCCCTGGACCACGCATGCCCGGGCCTGGACGAATCGGACCACGTGGGTATATGGGCTGACCGGGCGTTGGCAGCGCTGGACGCGCGGGCGGAGCACCCGGACGCGGAGGTCCGGCTAACGGGCTGACGGGGCGGCTCTTTTGCAGCCGATCGAGTACATCCTGGCGAGGCGGAACAACCGGACGCGCAATCGGCTGGCCTGCCAGCGAACGAATACTTTGCGGCCTGGGCGCGATGGGAGCACCAGGAGTGAGTCCAGGAGAAGGTGGTCCTTGCGGACGCATGGGTGCGGGCCGCGGCGGCAATGGGGTTCCCGGAGCTGCGGAAGGCGCCAGTTGCTGCGCGCCGAGCCGTGGCGAGGCCGGTAAGACAATGGCGGTTGGTGCAATGTTCCCAGGCGTTCCCGGCGATGCTGGGGGCGGCGGAACAGGCGCAGCCGGTAAAACCGGCGGCGCATTCGAGGCGACGACAGGCGCTGGTGGTACGGCCGGTGTGGGCCGGGCAACCGGCGGAGGCGGAATGGTGACACGCGCTGTTTCTCCGGCAAGGGGCTGCCGCGGGCCCAAGGATCCAGGGGTTCCGAGGCTGGAGCGAACTGGCTGTGGAGCTGGTCGCGCCGGTACGGAGAGGTTTCGATTTACCAATCCCGGCGAGGGCGGAGCAGAAGGATTCGCCAGTGGCGGATGAATCGCTCCGCCTGCTCCCAATGGCGGCCGAAGCGGTTGGAACTTGGGAGCGGGTTTCTCGGGTTCGCCCGGTGCCACATGCGCAGTCTCCGGGACGGCGTGTGCCGGCGTTGCGGGCACAATCGGAATCGAGGGCGGCACGGGTGGCCGAACCGTCGCAGCCGGGCCATTGGCCGGTGGGCGCGGAACCATCGGCGCCCGGGGGGGAACGCTGGAGGTTGGCTTCGCCGCAGCCCTAGCATCCTCAGTAGCAGACGGTGGCTCAATTTGCCGGACTGCGGGCGCCGAAGGCGGTGCTTCCACTAGTTCGTTGGGAGGCTCTTCGACGGCAACTGACGTGTCGTGTGTGTGCAACTTGTGCCCGGCTGTCTCTTCCGAAACTTCGTGCTGATCTGCTCGGCTGCCTTCAGGCATACCCCCGGTGAGGAGGCGGTGCCGAAGAGCGATTGCGACGTCTTCGTCGACCGAGCTAGAGTGCGTCTTCTTCTCCTGCACGCCTAGTTCAGGCAGGAGATCGAGAATGGCACCCGGCTTGATTTCCAGCTCACGCGCCAGCTCGTTGATCCGAATTTTCTTCATAGAGGAGACTGCTTGTAACTCCTTGCGCTGCGGCACTTCTAACAGACGGCCCGCACGAGAAAGCTAAGCTCACGGTAATGGTCTTCCCTCCTTCGCCCGATGGGCAAAAAAAGGCCGCAAGCCGCCCTGCACAAGCCTTGTAGCAGGCTACTCGGCGTCTTTTATGGTACCAGATTCGTGCTTTTCCACGATTTCTTCCGGTCCTGGCTGGTGTGTCAGAGTCGACGGCGCCGCGGAGAGGCCCTCAATTGTGCCGAGGTCCAGCGTCTCGCCGGCATCAGTTGCAACCACGTGGGCCCCCTCGTGGCGGGCCGTGTCGTGTTCAAGAACACCCGTCGCCAACTCTTCCGAACCAACCTCTTCTTCGGGAACTGCTTCTACCGCTTCGGGAACTGCTTCTAGCGCCCCAGTCTCGGTTTCGGCTGCTTCCACCTGGTCATACTGCCCGTAAAATGCCATGACCGCGGTTTGGATTTGGGCCACTATCCCCTCGTCGATCTCCGGAATTGCCTCCAACTCCTCAGGTGTCATGGACCCCAGCCGCTCGACTGTCCCGATGTCGGCGCCGACTAGCTTCTCAATAACGGATTCGGGCACCCCATGGTCAATCAACACCGAAACCGGCGCGCCGGAGATCACCAGATCATGCATCTGTGATTCCACTTCACGGCGCTTCTCTTCTTCACTCTTAATGTCGATCTTCCAGCCAATCAGTTTCGCCGCCAGGCGCACATTCTGTCCTCGCTTGCCGATTGCCAGCGACAGTTGAAGATCGTCCACCACGACTTCCATGTGTTTCTCGGCCCCATCGATAATCGTGACGCGAGAGATCTTAGCTGGACTCAATGCTTTCGTGGCATACTGCACCGGGTCGTCTGAAAACTCGATGATGTCGATCTTTTCGCCGCGCAGTTCACGAATGATGGATTGCACCCGCATGCCCTTCATGCCGACGCACGCTCCGACGCTGTCCACGTCGCGGTCCCGGCTCGCCACTGCGATCTTGGTGCGCTCGCCCGCTTCACGCGCACAGGCTTTGATCTGAACCGTGTTGTCGTAGATCTCCGGCACTTCCTGTTCAAAGAGCCGCATCACAAGCTCGCCCGCCGCGCGCGAAACAACCACGCCCGCATTCTTGCCGCCGCGTTCCAC
Source organism: uncultured Acidobacteriaceae bacterium (assembly GCA_963771305.1). Classification (GTDB taxonomy): domain Bacteria; phylum Acidobacteriota; class Terriglobia; order Bryobacterales; family Bryobacteraceae; genus CAJCIT01. The sequence continues at coordinate 82,660 of CAVYTS010000007.1, read as the reverse complement.
GCCTTTGATGATGCAGCGCACGCGATCACCCACGCTGAAACTCTCGATGCGCGACTGTTCCTTCTTCGGCAGGCGGGCTTCGGTTTTGCCCATGTCGACGATGTAGTCCTGGCCTTCGACTCGTTTGACGATGCAGTTCACCAGTTCGCCCTGGCGTCCGTTGAACTCCGAAAAAACGCTGTCGCGCTCGGCTTCCCGCACCTTCTGCAGAATCACTTGCTTCGCGGTCTGCGCCGAAATGCGGCCTAGCACATCGGTTGGCTTTGCCTCGCGGACTTCCGAGCCAAGCTCGGCGGCGGGATCCAGACGTTGAGCCGCGGAGAGCGTGATTTCCTTGCATGGGTCCGCCACAGCGTCAACCACTGTTCGCAAGCTGTAGATAATGATGTTGCCGGTCTCCTCATCCAAGTCGGCGAACAGGTTTTCCTGAGACTTAAAATGCTTTCGGGCCGCCGCCAGCATGGCGTCCTTCACCGCATCCACAACGATCTGCGGGTCGATACCCTTTTCTTTGCTCAGTATTTCAATCGACTGATAAATCGAAGCCACGTCAAACCTCTTTTCGAATACTCGTTCTAACGTTCGGGATTTCTATCCGGGGTAGCAGAATCGGGTCGGCGCGCCCGCTTCACCATCGAAACTTCAGGTTGGCTTTTTGAACCAACGGAAGTGGGATCTTGAGCACCGTTCCGGGTGTCGTCTCCACCTCCAGCGTGTCCCCGGCAAAGGCAGCCAGTTTCCCCTCGAGGTGCTTCTGCGAGTTGACCGCTTCGCGCAGAGCCACCCGAATATCCCGACCGACCACACGCTCGAAATCGCGGGCCTTTGAGAGCTTCCGCTCCACACCCGGGGAGCTAACCTCGAGCGTGTAAGAGTCCCCTGGAATCACGTCGAGTTCGTCGAGCAGCCCGCCCAGCCGCTCTGAAACCAGCTCGCAGTCCCCGTGCGTGACGCCGCCCGGCTTGTCGATGAACACACGCAGGAGCCGGGCCTTGCCACTGCCACGCAGCTCGACGTCGGCAATCTCCAGCCCGGTTCCGGCCGTCGATTGCTCGCTGAGCTTGGTGATGCGGTCTAGCAGCGCCTCGTCCTTAATAACTGGCATATTCTGAATAGCCTGTCAGAAATAAAAAGGTGGGCTTTCGCCCACCTCATGTTCACGGCTTCTTCTCTCCTATTAAACCACCCGAGTGAGAATCTGGCAATCGAACTAGGGATTTCGCCAGCCTGGCCGCAGGTCTGTTCCGGCTTCCGCCGTGACAGGAAGTGCCTTAGACTCGCCGCATCGCCGCCGCCTACGCGGATGCCCGCAGCGGGGCTGGCTCGCAGCGTTGGCCGACCAAGCTGATTTCCAGGATCGCGCTACCAGTCGCGGGCTGGCTTCGCGAGAAAATCACCGATAACGCTAGGCCCTCGGTAATGTACAGCTGAATCGGGTGGTTGGCGGCGTATAGGTGATCACTTGAATTGGCTAGCCCCTGCGACTGCAGCAACACGACCGATTCAACCCCTTCTTCGTGCTCGTCGGCCGGGCCCTGTCGTGAGGCGTGGACCAGGCATTGCGGGAACTGTCCTCTCGGCACGATGACACGCGCGGAGACGTGGGTTATCTCGAAGATCGAACCCTTGGGAATGGGAACGCAAACCGAAGTCACGCATTGGTCGTCGAGAAGCCTGGTGTGAAAACTTTGCTGAAAAATGCGCTCGATGGTTCTGGAAATCACGGTAGTTTCTTTCTATTCAAAACAGGAACGGCCCAGTCTCGGAAGGCGGCCTATCAGGTTCTGGCACCGTTTCGCGACCTGCGAGGCACCAAACGCCGATTCTGTCAAAACATCGACCGATTGCCAAGCGAAATGGACACTTAGTTCCACTAAAAAGACTGCTCCGTAAGCGAACCAACGTTCGTAACACGCGAGGAGTGTTGAGCGCTTTATTGGGACGCCCACCAAAGCTGCTAGTAACCCGGTTTTTGAGAGGCTACGATGACGTCGAAGCAAAGTCCGTATCTGATAAGCTCTCCGTCGGAGGCATTGTGAGACTCACACGCATTCTGTCCCTGCTGGCCTTGATCGCAGTCGTTAGCTGCACCGTTGTCCTGGAGCACCACGCCCGAGCCCAGACGCCAGCGCCAAAGATAAAACGTATCCTGATTATCGGCGAGACCAAAGGCTTCCAGCACGATTCGGTCTCCAACGCCATGGGTACGCTTTGGAAAATGGGCCATGATTCCGGGCTCTGGGAAGCCTACCTTCGAACCGACTGCCAGCTCATCACGAAAAAGAAGCCGGACATGAATGCCAAAAACCTGAACTACTTTGATGCCATCGTCTTCGCCAGCACCACCGGCGAACTGTCGATGGACGATTCCCAGAAAGCGGACATGCTTTCCTTCATCCACGACGAAGGGAAGGGCTTCGTCGGCATTCACGCTGCTCTCGACACGTTCTACAAATGGCCGGAATACGGCGAGATGATCGGCGGTTGGTTCGACCAGCATCCGTGGGGAACGTTTAACGCTCCCATTATTCTGGAGGATCCTAATTTCCCGGCGACCAAACAGTTCCCCAAATCGTTTGTGAAGAAGGATGAGATCTACCAATCGAAATCATGGTCCCGTGACAACGTCAACGTACTTCTCCGGCTGGACGAGAACAAGCTCGACTACAACAACCCGAGGGTGCACCGCACCGATCACGATTTCGCGGTGGCATGGTCCAAGACTTACGGAAAGGGTCGCGTGTTTTACTCGACTCTCGGCCACACTAATGAGGCTTGGGACGATCCGCAGATCCAACAAATGTACTTTGAGGCAGTGAAGTGGGTTCTCGGCATGACCGAAGGCAGCACCGCCAGCCACCCGCGCACGCCGGTGCCGTAATCGACTGAAAAAGCTAGGCCGGGAAGAGAAGATTTGCTTGGCTCGTGGAGGGTCAATTGCGTTACGATGAATACGTGGGACGGCAGCGACCGCTTATCGCTGCCGCCCATCAGATCTAACGCCGCCGTTCAAGGCGGAGCTCGATCTGGACCGTACCGAACTGCAGTACAATCCGTATTCGAAGGTGCATAAGAATCACCTCCTGCCGAAGGGTTGGATTGAAAAGCCGGGACTTCCTCCCGGCTTTTCCCTTTGCGGCTTCAAGTACCGCGTCCGGGAGACCAGCACCTTCAATCGCCTGACGACACAAGAGCCCGCCGAAGCGAGCCCCTAATTTTGATACGTCTGGTTAGGGCAAGAAAGCTCTCGCGGAAAACAGACGTTAGCGCGGTAGCGCGTTATATCGACTGCACGTTCACCAGTTCCGAGTTCACCCGCTTGAGCTGGCCGCAGGCGGCGAAGATGTCGCGGCCGCGAGGCTTGCGGAGAAAGCAGGGCATCGAGGCCCGGAGGATCTGCTGGAATGCGGCGACGCGATCCGGCAACGGCGTTTCAAAGGGAATCCCGGGCCCTGGATTCAGCGCGATTAAGTTAACCTTCGAGTTCAGGTTTGCTAGTAGTCGCACCACGCGCCGCGCATCGGCTGTCGAGTCGTTGACCCGGCCGAGAAGCACATACTCAAAGGTGAGCTTTTCCCACGGCCGAAGCGGGTAGCGCCGGCAGGCATCGAGCAGGTCTTTGAGATGGTACTTGCGTGTGATCGGCATTAGCTCGCGGCGTTGCTCTTCGCTCGACGCGTTCAGCGAAATGGCCAGCTTCGGCCGGACCGGTACGCGCCCGAGTTCTTCCATCTTCGGCACGATTCCCGAGGTGGAAAGCGTTATTCGCCGCGGAGAAATGCCAATGCCGGCGGGGTCGCAAAGCAGACGCGTCGCTTTCAGCACGGCGTCGAGATTCAGCAGCGGCTCCCCCATCCCCATCAGCACCACGTTGAGCCGGCTGTCGGTGGCTTTTAGCCCGTTCTCGTGCATGACATAGAGCACTTGCCCGACTATCTCGCCGGCCGTCAGATTCCGCTCCAGCCCCATAAGCGCTGTTAGGCAAAACTTGCAGTCTACCGGGCAGCCGACCTGGCTTGAAATGCAGATGGTGTCACGGCTTTCCTCCGGCATCAGCACGGCCTCTACAGTCCGATTGTCGGCCAGCCGCAGAAGATAGCGGCGGGTACCGTCCACCGAGTCAAAGCGCCTTTCGATCTGTGGCAGCCCTGTGGAAAAGTTCTTAACTAGTTGATTACGAATGATTTGTGGAAGGGAAGAAATCTCGCTTAGGTCCGCTACTTGTTGCCGGTACAGTGCGTCATATAGTTGACGGGCCCGGAAGGACGGCTGTTCGGGTCCGAGCGCCTCCTCCAGTTCACCGATCTCCCAGCCGATCAGCGCTTTGCCTTCAACTGATTGCAGCATCTGGATTTAGTGTATCGCGGTGGCGAGGTCTCATTTTTCGGGCGCTACAATTAAAGAAAGGTCGCCGGGTACCGGCTTATTCATATGTCGTCCTCTGTTGCCACTCCCGCCCGTCAGATCGAAAGAGCGACCCTCCCCAACGGCGTGCGCATCGTGACTGAGGCCATGCCCTATTTCCGCTCCGTTTCGCTCGGCATCTGGATTGGTACCGGTTCGCGGATCGAGCGTGGCGCCGAAAACGGGCTCTCCCACTTCATTGAGCACATGCTGTTCAAGGGAACCACGCATCGCAGCGCCGAGGACATCGCCCGGTCGGTCGACTCCATCGGCGGCGGACTCGATGCGTTCACGGGCAAGGAACTGGTTAGCTACAACACCAAGGTTCTGGATGAGCATCTGCCCGTCGCATTCGACATCCTTTCCGACATGGTGCTGAACCCTCTATTTCGTGACGAAGATATCGAAAAGGAGAAGGGCGTCATCCTCGAAGAGCTGAAGATGGAGGTGGATCAGCCCGAGTATCTGCTTCACGAAATCTTCATCAGCAATTTCTGGAAAAACCACGGGCTTGGCAAGCCAATTCTCGGGACTCGCGACACCGTCAAGAAGTTCCAGCAGGAACGCCTACTTGAATACTATCGGCGCGTCTATGCGCCCCGAAATATCCTGATAACGGCCGCAGGCAATCTCAAACACGACCGGATCGTTGATCTGGTCGGCGAGAAGTTCGCTCAGTTTCCAGACCGGGGCGTGCCCGAATCCGATCCCGTGCCGCAGGCTTATGCGCCAATCGTCCTCAAGAAGAAGGATTCGCTCGAGCAGGTGCACATCACGCTGGGAGTACCCGCGTTCAAGTTATCCCACGAGTTGCGGTACCCGCTGTATCTGTTGAATACAGTGCTCGGCGGCGGCATGAGTTCGCGGCTGTTTCAGAACATTCGCGAGCGACAAGGTTTGGCCTATTCGGTCTACTCCGAACTCAACCTGTATAGCGACTCCGGTTGCCTAATGATCTACGCCGCCACCGGCCCTGACACGGCCCGCCAAGTGGTCGAGTCCGTTCGCGTCGAACTCGCCCATCTGAAGGACGATCTTATTACCGAAGAAGAGTTGCGGCGGGCGAAAGACCACCTGAAAGGTTCTCTCATGTTGAGCCTAGAATCCACGAACAGCCGCATGTCAAACCTGGCTCGGCAGGAGCTGTACTTCGACCACTTCTTTACGCTCGACGAAATGCTGGAGAGTATCGAGGCCGTGACTCGCGAGCAGGTGCAGTCTCTCGCCCGGCAGTTCTTCGCTACCGACAACATTGCCCTCGCCATGCTAGGCCGCCTCAATGACATGGAACTCGATCGTAAAGACCTGGCCTGCTAACCCCTAAGTGACTAACACTTTCACTCCTGATAAGCTCACTGCTGAATGCCGCCTTCTGGCTTGACATCGTTCATTAACAATCGGCGCTTGGTCGGCTGGGTACTTCCCTTCTTGCTGGCGTTGCTGGCGGCCTCACCTCTTGCCGCCAAGGTCGATGTCGACGGACTGAAAGCAACCGGTTATCTCAACGACTACGCCGGCGTTGTCGATCCCGCCAGCAAAGCGGCGATTGAGCAGTTTTGCTACCGCGTCCAGCAAGTGCTGGGCGTGCAGATTGCCGTGGTCACTTTAGACACCGTGGAAGACGAGCCTATGGAAGACTTCGGCATCCGACTTTACCGTCACTTTAAAATCGGCGATGCAAAGACAAATCAGGGCATCCTGATGGTTCTCGCAGTCAAAGACCGGAAAAGCGATATCGAGCTGGGCCGGGGCACCGAGGCGTTTCTCACGGACGGCTTCTCAGGAAGCGCACTTCGGGCCATGCGCCCTGATCTGCGTTCCGGACAGTACGGCCCAGCGATCCTGCAGGGGCTGCAATCCATGGCGGCCCAAATTGCGCAAGGCAAGGGGATAGAGTTCAACAGCGAAGGCCTTGCTCCTGTCCAGAGGCGTCCGGCGCAACCCGTTCGGCGCGGGTTTCCTATCCCACTGCTCATCCTCTTAGGATTCTTTGGCCTGATTTGGCTGCTCGGACGAGGGCGCGGAGGCCGGCCCGGCGGGGGTGCCGCCGGCGGAAACGTCCTGCTCGGGATGCTCGTCGGGAACATGCTGAGCGGAGGCCGTGGCGGAGGAGGAGGCTGGGGCGGCGGTGGTTTCGGTGGCGGTAGCGGCGGTGGAGGGTTTGGTGGCTTTGGCGGCGGGGATGCCGGAGGCGGTGGCGCCAGCAGCGACTGGTAACGGCATTCGCAGCGGCGTTTGACAGTGAACGGGAGGAACACTGGGTGGAGAAGAAACTAAAAGATCTGGTAGATCGGCTGAACGCAGCCTTTGGCACTCGTTTAGTGTCAGCGATCCTGTACGGTTCTGCGGCCGCCGGCGACTGGCATGAGACCAGTTCCGATTTGAACGTCCTGTGCGTGCTGACCCGCGTCACGCCGCTCGAACTCGGCGAATCGGAACCCATCTTCCGCTGGTGGCGCGAACAGGGCAATCCCCCGCCCCTCCTGATGAGCGCTGAGGAAGTGCGCTCTTCCACCGACTGCTTCCCCATGGAGTTTGCTGACATGCAGGCGCACCGCCGGGTGCTGGCCGGCGTGGATGTCCTCGACGGCCTCGAGATCGACCGCTCCTACTATCGCGCCCAGGTGGAACACGAACTCCGCGCGAAGCAATTGCGGCTGCGGCAAAAAGCGGCCGAGCAGCTATCGAAACCTGAGTCGCTGCTCAAACTGCTGACCGAATCGGTCTCGACCTTTTGCGTTTTGGGCCGCCACGCGCTGATTCTCGGCGGCCATGCCGCCCACTGGAAGAAACGCGACATCGTCCAGGCCCTGGGCCACGTACTCTCTGGGCCGCTTGCCGGTTTCAATGGCGTGCTCGATGCCCGTGCTTCAGGCAAGCTGCCTGCTCAAACCAGCGCTGTCCTATTATTTGAGAAGTATCTGGGCGAAATCGATGCCCTTGTGAACTACGTGGATAGACTCGACAAGTAAGCCTGAAAAAAGGCCTCGCCTCAGCTCTGAAAATGTTCCCTATAGGAGGGTAGAAATCGTATGAAGGGTGTACTGATTGTTCTCGTGGTGGTCATACTGGCCGCATTGCTGATCGGCGGCCAGCTTGTGGGCATGCGAAACAGCCTGGTTGTTGAGAAGAACGACATCGATGGAAAATTCGCCGAAGTGGACAACGCGATGAAGCGGCGCGCCGACCTGATTCCGAATCTCGTCGAAACGGTGAAGGGATTTGCAAAGCAGGAAAAGGGCGTGTACGACGATATCGCGGCCGCTCGTTCTCGCCTGTTGAATCCAGGTGCCGCCCCCGAAGAAAAGATTGCGGCGAATAACCAATTGAGTGGAGCGCTCAGCCGCCTGCTGGTGATCGCCGAGAACTATCCGCAATTGAAGTCGGACGAGAATTTCCTTCGCCTGCAGGACGAATTGTCGCGTACCGAGAACCGCATCGCGATTGCGCGCAAGGATTACAACGACGCCATTACGAAATACAACACCGATATCGATCTCTTCCCCAAGAGTGTTGCGGCTTCGATGTTCGGTTTCCACCGCAACGACAATTACTTCAAGACCACCGAGGAAGAGAAGAAGGTTCCGCAGGTAAAGTTCTAAGGCGAGTCTTCGGCCATCAACATGCAAGTATTCGGCAACTACATCCAGGGTGAATGGATCACCTCGGGAGCAACGTTTGACGACCGCAACCCGGCCAACACCGACGAAGTGGTGGGCCGGTTCGTCAAAGGATCGGCCGGAGATGTAAATCGCGCTGCCGCGGCGGCTGAAGAGGCGTTTCCCGCCTGGTCCCAGGTGGCCGGGCCGGCCCGCGGCAACTATCTGTTTAAGATCGCAGAACTGCTCGATCAGCGGTTTGAAAGCATCGCAGCCGAGATGACGCGTGAGGAAGGCAAGACGCTGCCCGAAGCGAAGGGCGAGGTTCGCCGCGCCATCAATATCTTCCGCTACTTTGGCGGCGAAGGCTCGCGACTGCCGGGATTCCTGGTGCCATCCGAGCGCGATCGCGTACACATGTTCACGCTCCGCAAGGCGATCGGCGTAATCGGCCTGATTACTCCCTGGAACTTTCCCATCGCGATTCCTGCCTGGAAGATGGCGCCCGCCTTGATCTGCGGAAACACGTTGATCATCAAACCGGCCTCCGCTGCGCCGCTCTGCGCCTGGCGCATTGTCGAAGCCTGCCACGATGCCGGCATTCCGAAGGGCGTTGTCAATTTCATCGCCGGCTCGGGCAGCGAACTGGGTCAGGCACTCTTATCGGCCGCACCGGTTAAAGCTGTCTCGTTCACAGGGTCCACGGAAGTCGGGCATTGGGTTCACGAACAGGCCAGCAAGCGACGCATGCGCATACAACTCGAGATGGGTGGTAAGAACCCCACCATCGTACTCGCCGACGCACCATTTGCCGCCTCGGTTGAGAACGTGGTCAATGCAGCGTTTTTCTCCACCGGTCAAAAATGCACCGCCACCAGCCGCGTCATCGTTGAGGAGCCGATCTACGACAAGTTCCTTGAAGCGCTGATCGAACGAACGAAGAAACTAAAGGTCGGCAACGGTATGGAGGCGGGCGTCGATATCGGTCCGGCCGTCGACCAAGGCGCGCTCGACACGTTTATTCACTACTGCGAGATCGGCACTCAGGAAGCGGGTTCGGCAAGAATTGGCGGAAAACGGCTCACCGGTCCTGGCTACGACAAGGGTTACTTCTTCGAACCCACGATTTTTGCCGGTGTCACCCCGCAGATGCGTATCGCGCAGGAGGAAATCTTCGGCCCGGTGCTGGCCGTGATGAAAGCCAAAGATGGTAAGGACGCTCTCCGCGTCGCCAACGAGATTCCTTTCGGTCTGTCCTCTTCAATTCAAACCTCGAGCCTCTCCAATGCCTTCGACTTCATCTACGGCGCCCAGGCGGGATTGCTCACCGTGAATCTTCCGAGCGCTGGGGTCGAGTACCAATTGCCGTTCGGTGGCACCAAGGATTCCAGCTTCGGGCCGAAAGAACAGGGCCCCGCTGCGATGGAATTCTACAGTGATTTGAAAACGATTTATCTTAAATACTGATTGTCCGGACGTTACGGAACGTTGGAGGTGCCGCCATGGACTGCGATTCCGTTGCTCGCGTTTCCCGAATTCGAACTCTCCTTGTCGTTCGCTCCTGTTGCATTTCTCTGTGTCTCGCGATCGCGGCCGCCGGACGGACACCCCAACCAGCCGCCAGCACTCCACCCGATCAAAAGTGCACTCTCGAAGGCAAAGTCACCAACAATCAAACCAGCGAATTGGTGAAGAAAGCCACGTTGCACCTTTACCCACGCACGAAGGATGGAAGTTTTGGTACGGGTTCTAACGCGACAGGCTTTGTGGCCGCATCGCAAAGCGATGGCACATTCCGCTTTGAGGGACTTGAGCCGGGCGAATATCGATTGTCGGGCGAACGCGCCGGTTTCATCAATACGCGATACGGCGCTAAGGGGAACAGCGGTATGGGCACGACGCTGGTACTCAAACCGGGCCAGCACCTGACTGACATCAACTTGGCGCTGATCCCGCAAGGCGTCGTCAGCGGCAAGGTTCTGGATGAGGACGGCGACCCCATGGGGCAGGTCAATGTTCGACTGCTTTCGAGAAACTGGGTGCGCGGCAAAGAAAGAGATTTCCCCATGGGCCAAACCAGCGTCAACGAGCAGGGCGAGTTTCGCATCAGCAACCTATCGCCAGGCAAATACTATCTGGTCGCAAGCAAAGAAGGCAACGCGATGATGGGCGGAGAAGAGGCAGCCTCACCGGGGAAACCGGACGTCCGTCCCGTGCGCACGTTTTATCCGTCGGCGCTCGACCGGCAAAGCGCCACGCCCATCGAAGTGAAGGCGGGCCAGGAACTCAGCGACATGGATATCCGGATGCGAAGTATACCCACCTATCACATGAGTGGGAAAATCGTCGGGAGTTTTCCAGAAGGCGGCGTGGCGACCATGAGATTGAGCCTGGCGCAGGAAGACGACTTGATGGGCTTCTCATTCGGACCGTCTTCCAACATTTCCAAAGACGGCGCGTTCATTCTGCTGGGGGTCCCTCCGGGTTCGTACGTCTTGACTCTCGTGTCGATGAGCGGCAAATTCCGGATATTGGCACGCCATCCGGTTGGCGTCGAAAATGCCGACGTGAAGGATGTCGTGATCAGCTTGATGCCCGCAGCAACGATAAAGGGTCAGATCCGAGTCGAAGGAACTCGGTCTGCCACCGTGGCTGCGCCGGATCTGCAATCGATCCAAGTGTTTCTGCAAGGGGCAGGTACCTTCATAGTAGGAGGTAGCACTACCCCAAAAGCTGACGGGCCCTTCTTGCTGGAAGACATATCTCCCGGAAAGTACACCCTTTCTACCTCACGCGCACCGGAGGGAACGTATTTGAAGTCGCTGCGTTTTGGACAGCAAGACGTTCTGGGAAAAGAGATCGACCTCACCTCCGGAGCAGGCGGGGAATTGGAGCTGATCTTCAGCTACGGCGCTGCCAGCGTCAGTGGGACTTTACAACTTCCGGAACCGGACCCGGCAAGCGTATCCGCGGGCCCGCCTACTCAGAAGCTCCCGCGTCCGCCAACCGCGTTAATAGTGCTAGTGCCTGATGTCCTCCGCGCAGATGACAGTGGGATCCTGCGCGCTAATCCGGACCAGACCGGAGCGTTCGCCTTTCGGTCAGTTCCGCCAGGACACTATCGAGCGTACGCGCTTGAAAGTGCGAGTGTCATGTCACTGGACAATCCACAGGTGCTCGATGCGCTCCAAAGCAAGGGCACCGAGGTTGAAGTGAAGGAGAACGACAAGAAGGACATTCAGCTGAAGATCATTCCGAGCGATGATTTCCAGCAGGTGCTCACAAAGCTCGGTATCGACCAGGAGTAACTCGGTTCCCACCATGCAGTACGCTCACGTCGCCATCCCTCACACCTCTGTTCCGGCCGTTTCGAGCGCCGGCTTCGAGCACGCCATCGAAACCTATGTCAGCGAAACCAACAAAGTGGCGTCAGTCTGGGCTTGCTTCACAGACCAGGATCTTGACTGGCGGCCGCATCCCAAAGCCAGCACGGTGGGCGAGATTCTCCGTCATCAACTGCTCAGCGAACGGCGGTTCTTCGGCGAGTTTCTCTCCTGCCCGGAACCGCCGCCCGATTCCGTTCTGCCCGCGGAGTGGAACGTGAATACCGCTTCGCACCGCCTCGTGCAGCTCGCCCGCCGCCGGCTGCCGTTTCTTGCGTCGCAGCCCGAGCCATGGTGGCTGGAGCGTGTGCCTTTCTTTGACGTCGAGCGCCAGCGGATCTGGATTTTCTGGCGCCGTGTCCTGCACACTGCGCACCATCGTACACAACTGACGGTGTATTTGCGTCTCCTCGATCGTGCTGTCCCCGCCACTTACGGCCCTACCGCCGACGTCACGTGGACTGGCGCCGATCCCACCCACTCAATCGATGCCGCGGGCCGCAAGTAGCCGCACGATACACTCTCACTAACATGCGATTGGGACAAGTGAAACACCACGGGCGTCTTGTGGCCGCCATCTTTGAGGGCGGTGGCGCACGCCCGATTCACGACTGGAACATGGTTGAACTCATAGAGCGCAGCGAGGCTGCCGGCGTTTCGCTGACCGAATTCGCCGAGGGCGAGGCGCAGGCCATCGAATTCCTTGATCCAGGCATCGCCATTTGTCCGCCGGAAGTCTGGGCCTCCGGCTGCACCTACCAAACCAGCGCCGCGTTTCGCGACGCGGAGCACGGCACTCGCGAAGGTTTCTATGCGCACGTGTACAACGCGCCCCGGCCGGAAATCTTCTTCAAGGGAACAGCCCGGCACTGCGTCGGGCACGACGAGCCCATTGGCATGCGACGCGATTCAAAGTTCACCGCTCCGGAGCCGGAACTGGCTGTGGTCTTGGGTTCGAAGGGCCAGATTCTGGGTTACACCTTGGCCAACGATGTTTCCGCCTGGGACATCGAGCGTGAAAACCCACTGTACTTGCCGCAGTCCAAAACCTACACCGCCTGCGTGTCCTTGGGGCCGGTGATTGTCACTCCCGATGAGATCGCCGATCCCTATGGCCTCGCTATCACCTGCACAGTCACGCGCCACGGGCGCACTCTGTTCGAGGGCTCGACATCCACGTCGCGGCTCAATCGCAAGCTGGAAACCATCGTCGACTATTTGCGCCGTGCGAATCCAGTCCCGGCCGGGACGGTGCTATGCACCGGTACCGGCATCATCGTCAAGGAAGACGCCGCGCTTGCCGCGGGTGATGTCGTCGCCATCGAATGCAGCGCCATCGGTGTGTTATCGAACCCGGTAGCGGTCGTAGGCTAATCGTCCCACTAACACCCTATTGCGACTCCCTTCTCTGGCGTCTAAACTCTTCAAGTTCGCGCTTCAAGGGTTCCCAATACGAGCGATCTTTCCGGCGCTCTTCGTGCTCCTCCTCATCCAGAGCCTGCCCAACGCGCGATAGGTCCTTGCCGAGTGCCGCCCGAACCGCAGGCCTTTCGGCGCTGATGCGACCCGCAGTTTCAGGGTTTGCACTCGCGGCCTCTATCAGCAGTTCGGGCGTACGTAATTCACGTAGCCAAAACTCACTCCGCTGCGGTGCGTGGCGGCTTTCGCTTCCAAAGTAGTCCTGCTCGACCAACCGGCGGATCATCGGCCAGTCCTTGTCCCGCTGCGTTTTCTTTGCCGTGACCAGATCTTCGATCGCGAGTACATCCACCAACTCGCCTGCCGCTTCAATGATCGTCCTACGCCCCCACAGGTCTTCAAAGGGGTCTACTCCGCGTAGCGATGACATCAGGTCGACCCTCAGCCCGGCCACATCCTCGCGCCAGCAACGAAAATGGACTGCGTGTCCTCGCTTCAGGTGCGCGGCGTCGAGGGTGGGTACGGCAATGGGCTCAGCCTTAAGATCAGCCAGCGCGGCCCGTAACCGGGAGAGACTCTCGGCATCAACCAGGATCAGCAGGTCCAGATCCCGGCTGAATTCCGCCGCGCCGTAGAACACGCACGCTTGGCCGCCCATGAGCAGCGTTCTTACGCCACTCTTCCGGATCGAAGAAAGGGCTCTGAGTATCGGGCTCTGGTTCAAGCGATCCCCCCAGCGCTAAAAAGGTCTCCCACAACTTCATGGATTCGAGGAAGCGTTCCTGCGGCGTGAGGCTGTACCATTCGGCCCATTCCGCACCAACCAGTTCCTCGACGCGCCGATCGTCCACATTCATACATTAACCGATCTGTGCAATCAGCCTCCGAAGCGTCACCAACAGCCTCCAAGAAGATAACAAATCTGAAATCTTTCCAGTGAGTCGGCCTCACGCCGCCATCGTATCCTTGGCTATGTTTAAACTCGCATTGATAGTTGGCGTTGCCCGACTCTGCTGCCGGCGGCGGAGGCCAAAGTGCAGATGAAAGATGCCGACGGCCGTCCCGTCTAAGATTGAGTCGATTCTCGAACTGGACGCCTCCCACTTGAGTATGGGCCTCCGCAAATCCAGACTATCTATGCTGTTGTTTAGGAAACTACTGACTCCGCTTTGCTGGCTCATCTTCATTGCGCCGTTCGTGCTCGCGCAAACTACGAGCCTAACCGGGCGAGTGACCGACGAGTCGGGCGCAGTCGTGCCCGGGGCCAAGGTGACGCTAACCGGTCCTGTTGGTTTGGCAAAAACTGCCACCGCTGCCTTCGACGGATCCTACTCCTTTAAGGCGCTACCCGCGGGCGAGTACTCGCTCTCCGCGTCTGCACCTTCGCTTGCGATGGAGAAGCCAGTCCTGGTCAAACTACAGTCCGCCTCTCTAATCGTCAATCTGCAAATGCAGGTGGTGGGCGTCGAGCAGCGAGTGACGGTTCAAGAGAACGCCGGAGCATCCGTCAATACCGATCCCGCCAATAACGCCGGGGCTCTTGTCATCCGCGGAGCCGATTTGCAGGCACTTTCGGACGATCCGGAAGATCTTCTGTCTGATTTGCAGGGGCTAGCAGGGCCGTCGGCTGGGCCCAGCGGTGGAACCATCTTCATCGATGGATTCAGCGGTGGAGAACTTCCGCCCAAGGAATCGATCCGCGAGATCCGCGTCAACCAGAACCCCTTCTCGCCGGAGTACGACAAACTTGGCTATGGGCGTATCGAGATCTTCACCAAGCCCGGCACCGAAAAGTGGCACGGAACCATCGCGTATAACTACGCGAACAGTATCTTCAACTCCCGCAATCCGTTCGCGGCCCAAAAAGCGCCGCTCCTGTTGAACGAATCGGAAAACACCGTCTCCGGGCCCCTCGGTAAGCGCGCCTCGTTCACATTCGATCTGGAAGGCCAGGCCGTCAACAATGGAGCCATCATCAATGCAATTGTCTTGGACCCCACGACGCTTGCGCCGAATCCCTACACCGCCTTCAATGTCACGCCACAGCGCCGGTTGCGAATCAGCCCGCGCCTTGACTACCAGCTGAACGACTACAACACGCTCAGCGTCCGATACACGTTCACTCGGGCCGGCATCACCGATTTCGGCATCGGTGGCTTCGACCTGGTCCCGCGCGGTTACCATCTCGAATGGGATTACAACACGCTGCAGCTGACAGAAACCGCGGTGCTCAATACCGCCGTCAACGAAACTCGGTTTCAGTTCTTTCGAGTCAGCAAATTGACCACACCCAACAACCCAAGCGAGGCGCGGTTGGTGGCTGGAGCTTTCAACGATGGCGGCGCACAAACCGGGAATGCTTCCGATGCGCAGAATAGCTTCGAATTGCAGAATTACACCTCCATCGTGAAAGGCGCGCATTCCTTTCGCTTTGGCGTCAGGCTCATTGGGCAGACGGAGGACAGCGTATTGACGCAGAACTTCGGCGGCACGTTCTTCTTCAATTCCATCAATGCTTACAGCTTGACGCTTCTCGGCATTCAAAACGGTCTGACGCCCGAGCAGATCCGTGCATCCGGCGGCGGCGCTGCCCAGTTCAGCATCAACGCCGGCACACCCGGCCTCGCCGTCAATCAAGTCAACGCCGGCGTCTTCGCCGGTGACGATTGGAAACTTCGTCCTAATCTCACGTTGAGCCTGGGCGTTCGCTGGGAGGCCCAAACCAACATCAATGATTACCGCGATTGGGCGCCACGCGTTGCGTTCGCATGGGCGCCGGGCGGCGGTGCAAATCGCTCGTCCAAGACAGTAATCCGCGGTGGCTTCGGAATGTTCTATGATCGCTTCGCATTGGCGAACACCCTCACCGCCGATCGCTATAACGGCATCGTCCAGCAGCAATACGTCATCAGCAACCCCAACTTCTACCCCGTCGTCCCGCCCATCTCCGTCATCGAAGCGGTCAAGTCGCCGCAGATCATCCAGGAAATCGATTCCAGTCTCCGCGCGCCCTATATCATGCAGTCCGCCCTGACACTTGAACGACAGCTTCCCAAGAACATCACCGCGTCGGTCACCTATACCAACTCGCACGGCGTTCATGAGTTGCGGTCACAGGACATCAACGCTCCACTGCCAGGAACCTACGACCCCAGCAAGCCCGGCAGCGGAGTGTTTCCGTATGGCAATCCAGATCCTATTTTCCTGATGACCAGCGCGGGGCTCTACAATCAGAACCAGATCGTCACCAATGTGTCCGCCCGGATCAACCCCCAGATCTCGCTCTTCGGCTACTACGTCTACAACCGCGCCATGAGCAATACCGATGGCCTCAGCACCTTCCCGGCCAATCCCTACAACTACAACGGTGAGTACGGTCCTGCTGCCACCGACGTTCACAACCGCTTCCTGGTGGGCGGATCACTCAACACGAAGTGGAACATCCGAATCAGTCCATTTGTGATTGTTCAATCCGGCGCACCCTTCAACATAACCACCGGCAACGATCAGTTCGGGACAACCTTGTTCAACGCGCGGCCCGGCATCGCCACTGATCCTTCCAAGCCGGGAGTTGTCGATACGATATACGGACCGCTGGATCCGAATCCGAGCCCCGGCGAAGAAACCTTGTCGCGCAATTATGGCCGCGGACCGGGCCTGATCACCATGAACGTTCGCGTCGGCAAAACGTTCGGCTTTGGGCCTGAGCGCGGCGGGAGTGCCGCAACCGCCGGTTCTCGCCCTGCTGGTGTTCCCAATCTGGCCGCCCCAGGAGGGATGCGGGGCTTCTTCGCGCCGCCCATCACCAGCCACCGTTTCAATCTAACCATCTCGCTGTCCGCCCGGAACATTCTCAATCACAACAATCCGGGGCCCATCATTGGCAACATCCAGTCGCCTTTGTTTGGAATGGCAAACCAACTGGCCGGTGGGCCTAACGGCGAAGGTTTCTCGGAGAATGCCAACAACCGCCGCTTCGAATTGCAGGCGCGGTTTACCTTCTAGAAGGTATTGCCTGTTACGGCACCGGGTTGACCCTCAGCCCTTCGCGCGCGTTATCGCCAGGGTTGGGGATGAGCGTTTCGCCTTCCTCGACGCCGCTGAGAATCTCCAGCTTGTCGCCGTAGTCGCGCCCTACTTCGATCTTCTTGAGATGCACGATGTGGTCTGGACCAACCATTGCCACCTGGGTGCCATCCGGGCGCACAATCAGGACCTCGCTGGGAACCAAGATCGGTGAGTCGCTTTGCACGCTGTTCAGGTCAACTTTCGCGTACATGCCGGGCAACAGCGCTCCGTCGCTGTTCGGAACCTGGACTTCTACGAGCAGCGTGCGGCTGGACGGATCGAGCGAATTCGAGGTACGGACGACAGTTCCGGCAAAGTAACGGCCTGGCAAGTTGGATACCGTGAGGCGGGCGGCCTGGCCGGTTCGTATGAAGCTGGCATTTGCCTGCGGAACGTTGAGGTACGTGCGGAGAATGCCCATTTGCGCCACCCGGTACAGGAGCGTACTGCCTTCGTTTACCAGTGCGCCCACATCTACGTTACGCTGCGTGATGATGCCATCAAACGGTGCTTTCACCACCAGGTAGCTTTGCATTCTTTCAAGGCGCGACAAGTTGGCCTGAGCGGCGGCCAGACCATTCTTTTGAGCGTTGATGGCCTTCTCCAGCGAGCGCACGCTGGACTGCTGCGATTGGAACTGGCTCTGATATTGATCGTTCTCCTGCTTCGACACTACCCCGCGGCCGACCAGGCTGTTCCAACGTTGCGCCGTAACGCGGGCCAATTCGAGTTGCGTTTTGCCTTGTTCGTAGTTGGCTTCCGCCTCATCCAGGGTGGACTGCGCCTGTTGCAGAGTGGCCTTTGCCTGTAATACCTGTTGGTCCAGCTCCGGCGCTTCGATTTCCGCCAGCGGCTGTCCCGCTTTGACGCGATCGCCAATGTCCACCAGCCTTTTTTGGATATAGCCGTTCGCGCGCGCCAAAATGGGCGCCTCGGTGATGGCTTGAATACTGCCGGGAAGCTCCAATTCCGATGACTTACCGGAACGCTGAACCTGTACGACGCCTACATTTGGGACAGCCTCCGACGTTTCTGCCGCCTCGCTGACGAGGGTCGCATTTCGCTGCTTCCGCGGAATGTATCCGGCGAGAAATCCAACGAAGCTGAGAACAACCAAGCCCAAGACAATGGCCCAAATCGTGACCGAAGACGGGCGCCATGGCCGAGCTGGCAAACCACCATGCGCCGGGTTCCCGTGTACCGGGCTCACAGCGGAAGCTTTCAGCTCCTCAAGCTGTCGCTTCAAATGCAGGTTCTCTTGGCGCAGCCGTTCTTCCGCACTGTCGGGCGCAGCGGTTTCCAGAGATCCGGCCTCCAAAGATTCTCGTTCGCTCGGTTTGATGAATGCCATCCGCGGCTCAGGCTCTGCTCTTCAAATCCAATTCTTGCAGTTGACGTTCGTAATCCACCGGGGGGTTGTTCCGAAGATAGCTGTAAATGATTGGAACCACGAACAGCGTGGTCACGGTGGCGAACAGTAGGCCGCCGATAACAGCCCGACCCAGCGGCGCATTCTGTTCTCCGCCCTCGCCCAGGCCAAGCGACATCGGAAGCATGCCGAGGATCATGGCCGTGGCCGTCATCAGGACAGGCCGAATGCGTGCAAAGCCGGCTGACAGCATCGCTTCGCGCGCGGACGGCACGAATTCCCGCTCGTCATTGGCGAACGTCACCATCAGGATGCTGTTTGCGGTCGCGACGCCGATACACATAATCGACCCCATCAATGAAGGAACGTTCAGCGTTGTGTGCGTGACAAACAGCATCCACAGAATGCCGGCCATCGCCCCGGGCAGCGCCATCAGAATGATGAACGGATCCGTCCACGATTGAAAATTGACTGCGATCAAGAGATACACCAGAACCACCGCGAAGATCATTCCCAACCCAAGCCGGAAAAATGACGATTCCATGGTCTCAATTTGCCCACGAAGCACAAACGTAGTGCCGCGCGGCAAGTGTTTTTCCTCGTCGCTCATGATCTTCTTCACCTGGCGTCCTACACTTCCCAAATCTTGGCGGTCGACGTTGGCGTACACATCAAAAACCGGCCACACGTTGTAGTGATTTACGATCACCGGCGCATAGTCTCGTTTGACACTGACTAAATTCGAGAGCAGCTGTGTGCTTCCAGGCATAGCGCCTGGATTCGCGTAGGCCTGAGAATTGGCGTTGGGGGAATTGCTGACGAAAGCATTACCGCCCATCGCTGCACCCATCGGCGACCCAGGCGTGGTGGAGTTGACTGCATCGGTGGCGGCCGAGATCGGTGTCCGAAGCAAGGCGTCGAGAGAATCGACCTTGTACTGGGGCGTCTGCACGCCTACACCGTAGTTGACGCCGTTCGCCCAGTTCACCCAAAAATTCGGGGCGACCATGCTATTGCCTGTGAGCGAGATCAGCATACTGTTCGTTACATCGCGTTGCGTGAGCCCTAACTCCGACGCCTTCACCCGGTCCACATCTAGCCGAAGTTGGGGTTGATCGACAACTTGATGCACGTGGACGTCGGCCGCACCTGGAATGTGCGACATTTTCTCTGCAAGCTTCTTGGCAAGTTGATAGTTCGCCACATTGTCTCTGCCGACGATCTGTAGGTCGATCGGCGCGGGGAGGCCGAAGTTCAGAATCTGAGTGGTTATGTTCGCTGGTTGAAAGAAGAACGAAAGATCAGGAAACTTCTCCTTCAGATGCTTCCTGAGCTTCACTTCGTAGTCGCGGGTCGAGCCGTGATTCTCTTTCTTCAGGGCAATCTGGATCTCGCCGTCGGCGCTGGAGATCGTGGGAATGTCTCCTTGTGCGATGCTGGTCCAACTGTTGGGAATGCCGATGATGTCGATTAACGCGTCAATCTCATCGGCGGGGATGACCTCCCTGATTTCGCGCTCCACATCGGCGAATCGAATCTCGGTTTCTTCAATGCGCGTGCCCGCCGGACAGCGCACGTGCAGCCGCATCTGGCCGGAATCCACATTCGGGAAGAAGTCTTCTCCCACCAACCCGACCAGCCCCAGTGATGCCGTCGAAAGCCCTAGAAACGCAATCAACACGGGCAGACGATGCCGCAGCGACCATTCGAGCAAGCCTACGTACCGGAAGCGCAGGCCTTCGAACAGCTCGTTGAATAAATAGTGGGCCTTCCAGATGGCGCCCTCGCCGCCCGACGTTTCCCCGTGCGTCCCCTGCTGATACAAGTGAACCTCCGACTTCAGCAGATAAGCCACCATGGTCGGGACCAGGGTTCGGGATAGGAAATACGATGCAAGCATCGCAAAGACCACCGCCATCGCCAGCGGTGTAAACAAGTAACGCGCTGTTCCGGTCAGCAGCAACACCGGGACAAACACAATGCAGATGGAAAGTGTCGCGACAAAGGTCGGAACGGCGATCTGTTGCGCACCATCCAGCACGGCCTGCAGCAGCGGCTTTCGCAACGCAAGGTTCCGATGCGTGTTCTCGATTTCGACCGTTGCATCGTCCACCAGGATGCCGACCGCCAGCGCCAATCCCCCTAGCGTCATCACGTTGATCGTTTCCCCGAGCAGGTTGAGAATCGAGATCGATGTGAGGATGGAAAGCGGGATCGAGATACAAACGATCAGCGTGCTCCGCCAGCTTCCCAGGAATAGCAGGATCATCAAGCCTGTCAGGCCTGCGGCGATCAGGGCCTCCCGCACCACCCCTTGAATCGATGCCCGCACAAACAGCGATTGGTCCGCCAACGCCACCACCTTCAGCGCCGGCGTAACATTGGCCAGGATGTTGGGTAGTGCGGCCTTCACCGCGTTCACGATGGCTAGCGTCGAGGCCTTTCCGCTTCGGGTGATCGTCATCAGAACGCCGCGCGATCCGTTCGTGCGCACGATATTGTTCTGCACCGTAAAGCCGTCGTGAACCTGCGCTACGTCCTTCATGTACACGGTGGCGCCATTCACGGTTTTGATCGGAAGATTATTCAGCTCGTTCAACAGCTCGGGGCTGCTGTTGACGCGCACCAGATACTCGGTCTTGTCCAGTTTCACGGTGCCCGTGGGCAGGATCAGGTTTTGCAGATTCAGTGCGTTCGAAACATCGATCGGCGAAAGTTGTTTGGCGTACAGTTCATCCAGGTTCAAATCGACCATCACGGAACGCTGTTTGCCGCCAAACGGGTAGGAAACCGACGCGCCTTGCACCGTGCCGAGTGGTGTCCGAATGAAGTTATTGCCCAGATCGAAGATCTCCTGCTCATGCAGGGTTTTGCTTGAAAGCCCGAGCGACAGCACGGGAACGCTGGCTGCATCGTACCTCAGAACGTTGGCCGGAAACATGCCGGGCGGCATCTGACGGAGGGCGGTTTGCACGGTGGCCGTCACCTGGGCTACCGCCATGTCTACCTTTACGTTCGGATGGAAGTAAATCCGAACCACGGCGTAGCCATTGAAGCACTGCGATTCAATGTGCTCGATATCGTTGACATTACTGGTGAGGCTGCGCTCGAAGCCCGTCACCACCCGCTTCTCCATCTCCTCTGGCGATAACCCTGAATAGTTCCACAGCACGCTCACAATCGGAATGTCGATGTAGGGGAAAATATCGACCGCCATCGTCGTGATGGACACTCCGCCCAGAAGGGCAATGAGCATGGCCACTACGACGAAGGTGTAGGGTCGGCTGAGCGCTAGTCGGACAATCCACATGAGGTTGGTGCGTTAAATGCAATGGCGCTTCCGGCGCCGTTGACGTTACTCCAAGATGGATCCTTCCTACTGAAAATAGAGTACTTGCCAAGGTTTGACGGGCGCACGTGTTGGCACATGTTAAGCGCAGAGGTGTTACGATTTCGACAGCCACACCCATCAGACTTCCGGCGTAACGCGATCCGCTGCGAAACATTCTGATGAGCCGGCGGCGAAAGGAGCCGTCAATGATTTCCCGCAGAACAATGATCGAAGCCCTGGGTGCTTCTGTACTCCCCGGCCTGTCCTTCGCAGCGGGCCCGAGTGACGCCCTCCCGAAGATCTGCCTGGGAATTGGCGACACAGGACTCGGTCTCGCTCCCGGAGTGATGGCCGATGCCGGAATGCGCCGGGTCAAGCAACTCGGCGTGGACTACGTCGTGACAGGCGGTCCCCGCATCCCGTGGGACGAAGCAGACGTGAAATCGCGCATCGACAGCCTCAAGAGCGGCGGCCTCACGTTGTTCAACATGATGATCGGCGGATTCCCAAAAACACTGCTTGGTCAGCCCGGGCGCGACGAAGAAATCGAAAAGGTCATCGCGTCCATTCGCACGGCCGGTCGGGCCGGTCTGCCCGTCATCGAGTACAACTTCTATGCGCACCGTTTGGTGGAAGGCTATTACGAAGAGATTGGCCGGGCCGGCGCCGGGTTGACGGCCTTTGATTACGCACGTGTCAAAGATCTACCTCCCCTTGAAGCGGAGGGCTCCCATTCCGTCGACGAAATGTGGCGAAACGTCACGTATTTCTTAAAGGCCGTTGTGCCCGTTGCGGAGCAAGCAGGCGTGCGTTTGGCTCTTCATCCCAACGATCCTCCCACGCCTCTCAGCCGCGGATCCGGCCAGATCATGGGCACCGTCGAAGGATGGAAGCGATTGGTCGATCTTGTGAAGAGTCCTTACAATGGCATCACCTTCGATTGCGGCGTGACGCGCGAAATGGGTCAGGACCCGGTCGAAGTGTGCCGCTATTTCGGCGAGCGCGACTGCATCAATCACGTCCACTATCGCAACGTCCGCGTGCGGGTGCCCTATGAAGAGTACACGGAGGTCTTCCTGGATGAGGGCCAGATTAATATGTTTGCCGTTATGAAGGAACTGGTGCGGCAGAAATACCCGCGCACGCTCTACCCCGAGCATCCGCGAGCTCTGGATGCGGATCGAGAACAGCCGGGATTCAAGCCTTATTACCCAGGTGGCGGCGGCTACACGGCCTTCGCGTACAACATCGGTTATGCGCGGGCTATGCTGCAAGCGGCGGTGGCAGAACGGCAGTCCGCTTAGTTCCTATAGTCACTACTCAGCCTTGATCGCATCCACTGGATTGACAGCGGTTGCGCGACTGGCCGGCAAAAAGCTTGCGAGGGTCGCGGCCGCGGCTAGAATGATCGGAACAGCAGCGAAACTCACCGGATCGAGAGGACTGACACCAAACAGAAGCGTTCTCATCAGCCGCGCGACGACGGCGGCAGCGCCGAGGCCGATTACAATGCCAATCCCTGCCAGAGCCAAGGCGAAGCGAACAAACATCCAGCGCAACTCACTGTTCTGGGCGCCGAGCGCCAGACGAATGCCGATTTCGCGCGTGCGTTGAGACACCGCATACGAGATGACCCCGTAGATGCCGATCATGCCGAGAGCGAACGCCATCGCAGCAGCGATACCCAGCATCACAAGTGCGAAGGAGGTGCGCGCCAATGATTTGGAATAAATATCCTGCATAGTTCGCATTGAGGCTACCGGCAAGTCCGCATTGACGGACCAAACCGCCTCCTGCACCTCGGTAAGGAAAGCTTGCGTCCCTGCCCGGTTGCTGCGCACTACGAATGTCACCGACCGCGGCGTGTAGAGCGGTGTACCTGGCCATGGGGTGTCTCTAATGGCGGGCCAGTACACGATCGTCGGCGCACTCTTATCGGCGCCGTTGCAGTGAAGATCCTGGACCACGCCAATCGCCTCTTGCCACGGCCCAAACGCGCGGACCCGTTTGCCGATCGCCGCGCTGGCGCTGCCCCATTCCTCCCGGGCAAAGTTCTCTGAAACGATCACCCGTGGCCGGACGTCGTAGATTTCATTCCAGGTGAAATCGCGTCCCGCGATCAACTGAGTACCGAGAGCTCGGAAAAAGCCCGGAGACACGTAGTTAAAGAACCGAATAGGCGGATCGCCGCCTCCATAGTTCCTTCCCTCGACAAGAGTGTGATCCCAGCCCGGTTCAACACCCTCCATCGGCACAGATCCTGCAAAACCGACTTCCGAGACGCCTGGAATGGAGGCCAGCTTATCGACGATATTGTTCTCAACTCGGGCGACCGTGCGTGGATCGGCGATCGACGACTCCGGAATCGCGATGTGCATCGTCTGCAAGCTGCGGGCTTCCCTAAATCCCGGATCGACCCTTTGGAGCTCTTGAAAGGTGCGAATCATCAGGACGGCGCAGATCAAAAGCACAATCGCCAGAGCGACTTGGGCCACAACCAGAATGTTGCGGGATCTATGGCGTTCGCGGCTGGCACCGACAATGCGCGCTGCGCCGAGACTCACAGTCGCGCGATTCCTGGAATACCTCCAAGCGGGGATCGCACCGAAAAGCAAACCAGACAGGAGCGAAAGAACAAAAGTGAATAGGATCGACCGCGCGTCGAGAGAGATTTCGTTCAGACGCGGCAGATTGGCTGGACCGATGGAAACCAGAAGGCGCAGCCCCGCCATAGCGACAGCGATCCCGAGTACGCCACCGAGCAACCCGAGCAATACGCTTTCAAAGAGCAGCTCACGTGCGATTCGACCGCGTCCCGCACCCAATGCTGCCCGAATGGAAAGTTCAAGCTGGCGGGCTTCGGCGCGAACCAGGAGTAGGTTGGCCACATTGATGTAGGCAATCAAGAGTACGAGTCCGATCGTGCCCATAACAACCCAAAGAACACTGCCCACGTTCCCAACGACCTCCTGCTTCAGCGAGTGAAAATCCGGAGTAATCCTCCATTTGACGTACCAGTGTGGATCGCTTCCAG
This sequence comes from uncultured Acidobacteriaceae bacterium, assembly GCA_963771305.1. Taxonomy (GTDB): domain Bacteria; phylum Acidobacteriota; class Terriglobia; order Bryobacterales; family Bryobacteraceae; genus CAJCIT01. Next base: position 58,053 of record CAVYTS010000007.1, on the reverse strand, counting down.
GACCGTTCGAGAATGAGTCCATCCAGATGGGAATCATTCGCGCTATATCGGCGTTGGCTTCAGCGATCGTAACTCCCGGTTTGAGGCGCCCGATTCCCTGATATCCGAACCCGGCCAATGATTGCTGATTGCGAACGAACGCGAACGGTGCCAGGATGTCGAAGTCCCGATCAACGACTCGGAAACCGCGCGGCATGACGCCGGCGATCTCACGAGGCTGGGAATCAATCAGGATCGTGCGCCCAATGACGGAATGATCGCCGCCGAAGCGACGCTGCCAGTATCCGTAGCTGAGCATGACCCTCTTGGGGCCATTCGGGACCTGATCCGCGGCCGTCACCTCTACGCCCGTGAATGCGGGAACGCCGAGAGTCTCGAGCACCCCGTCGGTGACCAATACGATGTTCACTTCTTCGGGCCGCGCCAACCCAGTGATGTTCGCCTTCTGTGCGATCCATATCCCGAGCGATTCAAAGGTGCGGTTACCCTCGCTGAAGGTGAAGTACATGGATGCAGAGAGTGGCAGGCCATTCTGAAAGCTGGACAGGCCGGCTGCTCCCGGCGCATTGAGCCACAAGGAAACAAGTCGGCCAGAGTCGGGATATGCGAGTGGTTGCAGAAGCACGCTATTCACGACACTGAAGACCGCTGTATTGGCGCCGATTCCGATCGCAAGCGTCAGAAGTACCGTAGCTGCGAAACCCGGCGTCTTTGCCAATCGGCGCAGGGCGAATTTCAGATCGTCTCGAACGGAGTTGAGCTGCGGCCACTGCCATACGTCGCGGCTCCGTGTTTCGACCAGGGTCGGATTTCCGAATGCCCGAAGGGCCGCTAGGCGTGCTTCTGTCCGAGGAAGATTCTCCAAGCGCATAAGCTGCTCGGCTTTCTCTTCGATGTGTCCACGCAGTTCCTCCGCCAATTCGTCGTAAGGATGTCGGCGACGGAAGATTCGCTCTAACCAGTTCATAGTAGTGGAACCTCCTTAGGAATTCGCCGTGCCCCTCTTGGGCCCGAGTACCATCTGGATGCCTTCCAGCATGCGGTCGAAGCTCGAGACCTCGCGCTCGAGGCGGCGCAAACCGGCTTTCGTGACCTCGTATACGCGCACTCGCCGGTTGGTCGTATCCGAAACGGTCCACTCAGCTCGGACGAGCTTTGCCTTCAGCAGCCGCTGTAGTGCGAGATACAACGAGCCCTCTTCAACCTGCAGCAAGTTGTTGGAGCGCTGCTGGATGTGCTGGACCAGCGCATAACCATGTGCTGGCTGGCGGCGCAGGGAGTCGAGAATCATCATCTCCAGTGCGCCGGGAAACAAGTCTCGGGATGTATTCTTCGCGCTTTCCATAAAGCCTATTCAGACATTACTTAGTGTAAATAGGTATGGAAGAAAAGTCAACACCGCTTTCGCCTACAAGATCGGCTATGCCACGCTGCAGGCCGCAGTGGCGGAACGGAAGTCCGCTTAGCTCCTATCTGGTTCGACCTGCCGCACCAGAGCCGCTGGGTTGGGCGTAGAAGCCGGTCCGCGCTTGAGCCTTCAGCTGCGACCGCTCGATTTTCACCTCTATAGCGTGATACTCGTTGGGTCCATCGGGTGGAATCGAATCGTAGGAAATGACGTAGTAGACATTTGCGTCTCGAAAGCAAGCTTCGATTTCTCCAGCGACATCGTTACTCGAATTGAGAACTCGTCCGCCACTCTGAACGGCAAGAACCCCAAGCGCCAGGTTGCCAATTTGTGCCTGCGACGGCTTAGTCACCCCTTTCAAATACCCCTCATACGCGAAAGTTCGAAATCCGCCGGCGTCGGAAGTCCCTAAAGGATCCACACTATAAACCGTGATACGGGACTGCCGTAAGGCAGTTGAGGTAGCAACGATCGAATCGAAGATGCCCTGCTGATCCTTCGCGGTCAATTGCACGCGAGGGCCCGTCAACAGGGCCCAACCCGGACTGATCCAAATAAGAATCTTCCTGCCGGGCTGGTCGCGCTCATATTCTGCAAGCCGCCCAAGCGCCTGCAGCGACAGTTGCACACGGTCGAGGGCACCGTACGCTCCTTGTGACCTGGTACTTGTGCGCAAGCCGGTTTCGTGCTGGTCTAGCCAGGCGGTCAGAACGTTTCCGTCGCGACCAGGGGGGCTGGGACTTTGTAGGCCCGAATCGGTAAAGATCAGAATCGACACCGGGTGTGAGAGGCTCCCACCATCTTCTTTCAGAAACTTATCGATCTGATCGCGCTCGTAAGCCATCCTTGTGAACGACGTGTTGACCGCGTCGACCAGCAGGATGATTTGGACTTGAGCATCAGCTGTTGTTGGTTGGTCCACCGCTTCGAACGAGAGAATTGTCTGCGATTGTTTGTTATCCAGAATTGTGAAATCCTGCTGGCGCAGGCCCGCAACAGGCTTTCCCGATTTGTCGTGCACGACCACGTCGAGCGTCACGCGATTGTCCGCCTGTGCGGGTGAGGCCGGGCTGGCTCCCTGACGCGCGAACGCGGAAACGAAAAAACAGAACAGGCATACCCAAGGAAGGTTCGCCGCAAACCTCCCACACTTCAGCCTTCCGACCGGATTGCCCATGAATGAAGCCTCTCGAGACCGTACAGTTTCTTGACGTATCCCCCCGCACAAAAGGCACAGATGCGGGACTCGTTAAAGTACTTACGTTTCCGATTTGCCGATCTGAGCCAGCCTTCCTTCATGGGTTTCTTTCGGCAGCCGTGGGCAACGCTTCGGTTCTGACCTGAACGGAGGGAATCGGCGGCAAGCCATTTTCGGGCGAATCGAGATAGAACAACGCCACCGCCGAAACGTCCTGGCGCTCCAATATGTTCACCCACGCGTCGCTCGGCGCCGGGTCCTCGCTCAAGTCGTATTTCGCAGGACCATCCAACAGCTTCTGAAAGCCAGCCTTTCTGGCCACGCTGATGGGCCGCACGTCGACCCCCTGCTGCAACATCTTAAGTACGTTCGCCTTGGTGTCCCCTCCCATCTGCTGGATCGTCACCCGCAGGTCTCTGTGAAAGTAGATCGGATCCGGGATATGATAGCGATAGAAGGCATACTGCCGCGTGTCTTTGTCCGCCAGTGTGCAGCCTTCGAATCGCGACTGGAACAGATCCTGCCCCCAACCGGTTCCGATGTAATCTTCTGTACCCGTTCCCGCGATGGTCGGCAGAGGATTGTCGCCATCGATGTACATCTTCACTTCGCCCTCGCCAAACCAGCCTGTGATCTCCGGCGAGGTGATCACACCCACGTGAACTCCGAGGAAGCGACCTTCGCCGTGCACCTGAGGAAGAATCTCAAAGTCGCGTCCGGGTTCCGTCCACCTTTCCCGGCGAAAGGCGGCATGGAAATAGAGTGCGTTAGGATCAGGTTTCTGCGTCATCAGCACATCCACGTCGTAGAACAAGGCGTCTACTGTCCGGTCCGATTCGTTGGTCAGCGTGACGCGAGCTGAGCGCCGGAACGGCATCGGAATATAGCTATTGAACGAGCGCCCTTCGGGGTCGACGAATAGTTCGTTCTCCAGTTTCGCGGCGCGGCCCTGAATGGCGCCGAAGAAATCACCCAGTGGTATCGAAACGGCCGGTGACTTCGCGCCATCCCAGAACATCTCCAGGCGGACGCTGCGCAGCATTTTAGGATCGCGATCGGGAAGCGTGATCCAAATCCGCCGCACGCTGCCGCTGCCCGTCACGTTGAGCAGCGTCTTGGTTTCGCCCGCCGCGAAAGGCTCGAAGGCGTGGCCTTTGGCCGTCTTGTTGTCGGCAGCCGCCTTTCCTTTTGCTGCCGAAGGATTCTCAAAAGTAGCCCACCGCGCATTCGCGTCCGGGTGCTTCTGATACAGCTCTTGCGCACCCAGCGGGAAAACCAGTAATACACAAAGCCTGCCGAAAATTGTTCGCCTTCGTCGTCCGTACTAACGCTGAGTCAAGACCATACTCAAGATGATGGCCGATCTGACGGCCGAATGCCACGACAGGCCCACAAAGGGCGGCTTGAGTCTCTTCGGCAACGCTAGGGACCGTTCGGCCCAACAAATTTGCCGGCGGTCATTCCCGCATCCACTTCAGCGAACTTGCGGCGTGCGGAAGACGTAGTTGCTATAGCCGCCAGAACGAGCAAGGTGGCTAGATGACGGAACTGGAGTACTGCAAATGTCCCCCTCGGAGCTGCAACGAATTCCGCCCTCCAATCCGGGCGACCCGCAACACTCGACCCTGCCCTTTTGGGTGCCCGCGATTGTGGTTGTGGGGGCGCTTCTGATGTGCACAGGTGGAATCTTAGCGCTGGTTCATCCGGTGATGCTCGTTCCTGCCGGTGAGGCGATCAACGAAGCGGTTCGCGTCTACTCCGGCTATTTGTTTTCCCGCGATGTGGCAATCGGCTTGTTGCTGATCGGGGCTCTGAGCATTGGGGCGCGCAGCGCGCTTGGTTGCTTGATGGTGCTTACCGCATTCATTCAGCTGCTCGATGCCGGAATCGACTGCATGGAGGGGCGCTGGATCATTGCGCCCGGCGTGCTTATATTAGGCATCGTCTTTCTGGCAGGCGCGACTCGCGTTCTGGGGCGCCCATGGTGGGGATTGCCGGGTGGACGGAGCGGCCTGTTTGCTGACCAGGCTGAGCCGATCGCCGGACATTAACCTCACTTGACATCCAAGTGAAGTTCCTTCATATTCGGTATAGAGGTTTACTTGGATGCCAAGTGAAGACGCTGACCGGATTTCCATCCTCCAAGGAACGCTGGATTTGATCGTTCTCCAGACGCTTCAAACCATGGGGCCGCAGCACGCCTACGCCATCGCGACGCGACTGCAACAGGTTTCCGAAGATCTGTTGCATCTCAACCAGGGAACGTTGTACCCGGCGTTAGTGCGTTTGGAACAGCAGGGCAGGATCAAAGGTACCTGGGGCAAAACGGAAAGCAACCGGGAAGCGAAGTTTTATGGGGTCACCAAGGCTGGCGAGAAAGCCCTGACGCACGAGACGCAGCGCTGGCGGCGAATGGTGGGCCTGGTGGACAAACTGCTTTCCGAAGGAGCGTAATCAATGCGCCGGTTCTTCGCAAGACTTACAAACCTATTTCGCGGCCAGAAGGCAGAACACGAACTGACCCGCGAGATCGCTAGCCATCTAGCCCTGTTGCAAGAGGAGTTTGAGGCGCGTGGCCTTTCTCCTGAGCAGGCGAATTTGGCAGCGCGCCGAGCCTATGGTGGCGTGGAGCAAGCCAAGGAACTTCATCGTGAAGCACGATCCATCCCCTGGATTGAGCACTTAGTCAAGGACTTACATTACGGAGCCCGAAGCCTGCTGCGGACACCGGGCTTTACAGCCGTGGCGGTGATTGCCCTTGCATTGGGGATTGGCGCGAACACAGCCATCTTCGGCGTTGTGAATGCTGTGCTCCTGCGTCCGTTGGCATACAAGGACGCGGACCGCCTGGTTACTGTTCTGAACTACGGAACGAGCCCGGTAGCTACGGCTAACTATCTTGATTGGCGCGATCAGACTCATTCGTTTGTGGCGATGGGGGCAGCCGACTTTTGGAGCCCGAACCTCATCAGCCGCGACTCTTCCGACACCAGCCCGGCTGAGCATCTCAACGGCCTGAAGGTGACGCAAAACCTTTTGCCACTGCTTGGCGTTGAACCGTTGTTGGGCCGCCTTTTTGTGAAAGGAGAGGACCAGGTAGGCGCGGAGCGCGAAGTGATATTGAGCTACCGGCTCTGGCAGCGTCGCTTTCATGGCGATCAGAGCGTACTGGGAAAACTGATCGTACTCGATGGCGAAGCGTACACCGTGGTTGGCGTCATGCCTGCCCCATTCAAGTTCGCGCCGTTCTGGGCCACGCATGCGGAGCTATGGGTGCCGAATGCATTCGGCGACTCCATTCATGAGCGAGGCGGCAACCATCTGCGGGTTTTTGCGCGACTGAAGCCGGGCGTCACGCTCGCTCAAGCGCGGGCTGACATGGCGATCGTCACCGGCCGACTGGAAAAGCAGTACCCCGCGACGAATCGTGACGTCGTGGTTCGGCCTCTAAAGGAAAACGTTGTCGGCAAGATCGAGTCGCCATTGCTTCTGATGCTGGGCGCTGTTGGATTCGTACTCCTCATCGCGTGCGCCAATGTAGCCCACATGCTGCTGGCGCGCACCTCCGACCGGCAAAAAGAAATAGCGGTTCGGGTTGCGCTAGGCGCAGGCAAGGCCCGCGTCATGGCTCAGTTCCTCACGGAGAATCTACTGCTCGCGTCTCTTGGCGCCGCGGGAGGGCTTCTGTTGGCGATCGCCGGAACGAAGGCGTTGGTGACGTTGAGTCCGGAATATATACCGCGAGTGGAGATGGTGGCGATTGACGCGCACGTCGTGATCTTCCTTATTTTTATTACAGTGCTGACGGCGCTTGTGTTTGGGTTGTCTCCGGCCATGCACGCCGCTGCCGGGAATCTGAGCGATGCACTCAAAGAAGGCGGCCGTGGGGATACCGACGGATTGCGCCGCAATCAACTCCGAAGCTTTCTCGTAGCATCCGAGTTCGCGCTGGCATTCATGCTCCTGATTGGCGCCGGCTTGATGGTGCGCAGCTTCTACGCTCTGCAATCGGTCGATCCGGGCTTCAACCCGCACAACGTGCTTTCGATGGTGGTGTCTGTGGCCGGGACGAAAGAAGAAGAAGGGAACCGGCGCGGGGTGTTCTATCGCGACCTTCTTCAGAAGGTGCGGACGCTGCCGGGCGTGAACTCAGCTGGCGCCATCAATCACCTGCCGCTGGCAGGCGATCTGTGGGACCGGGGCTTCCAAATCGAGGGCCGCCCGGAGCCGCGGCCCGGCGAACTGCCCGATGCGGTTTACCGGATCGTCATGCCAGGGTATTTCGAGACCATGCGGCTACCCTTAAAGAGTGGCCGTCTCATCACCGATCAAGATGATGACAGAACGCCGGATGTGGTCATCATCAATGAGCGCGCAGCGCGTGAATACTGGTCCAGAGAGTCTCCCATCGGCAAGCGTATCAACATTGGCGGCAGAACCGCCGGTCAGACTAACTGGCTCACTGTCGTGGGCGTGGTGGCGAATGCGAAACAGTATGACTGGGCCTCCGAGCCGGATCCCGAGATGTATCTGGCGGCGCTGCAGAATCATGATTTCCTGGGGAACGGTCCAGACCCTATCGCGACGCACATGAGTTACATCACGTTAGTGGTGAGGAGCGATGGGAATGCCCCGAACCTGGCGTCTTCCGTCCAGCAGTGCGTCTGGTCCTTCGACCGGAATCTGCCGGTTTCACAAGTGCTGACGATGGATCAGGCGATCGCGGACGCCACCGCGCAGCCCCGCTTCGAGATGCTATTGCTCGGGCTATTTGGCGGGGTTGCACTCCTGTTAGCGGCCGTGGGAATCTATGGCGTCATGAACTACTCAGTATCCCGGCGCACCCGCGAGATCGGCATCCGTATGTCGCTGGGCGCGAGCCGCGGCGATGTCCTGGGAATGGTGTTTCGGCAAGCGATCATGCAGGCGATGATAGGGACGGCGGTTGGCGTTGCCGGAGCTGTCTTGCTTTCGAAGCTTATGGCGAAAATGTTATTCGGCGTGCAACCCACGGATCCCTTCACGTTTACGGCGGTAACCATCGTTCTCGGCCTGGCCGCGCTTCTCGCAAGCGGCGTTCCGGCGCGCAAGGCCGCCCAGATCGAGCCGATGACCGCGTTGCGCAGCGAGTAGCCGCTTCGGTCTGTGCTCATCCCGGCCTTATCTTCGATATACAATCGTGTGCTGAATGTTTGCGAACCGCGGAGACATTGAACCAAACGCAAGGCCGGCTAGGCGGGACGCCCTCGCCGCGCTTGCGACAGCTCCTCTGTTGTTCTTCGGTCCTCGATGCTTCGGTAAACCGGGAACATCTCGGCCGAATATTGTGTTTATCATGGCCGACGACCTGGGCTTTGCGGATCTCTCCTGTTACGGACGCCCCGACTTCCAGACCCCACACATCGATCGGTTGGCAGCCGAAGGGGTCCGTTTTTCCCAGGCCTACGCGAACTCGGCTGTCTGCAGTGCGACGCGGACCGCGCTCATTACCGGCCGCTACCAGTACCGCTTGCCTGTGGGACTCGAGGAGCCGCTGGGCAATCCGAGTAACAGCCCTGGTTTGCCGCCTCAACATCCGACTCTGCCCTCGCTTCTGAAGAAAGCCGGCTACGGGACGACCTTGATAGGCAAATGGCATCTCGGATGGCTACCGGACTACGGTCCCCTGCAGAGCGGTTACGATCACTTCTACGGGTTCCGCGGTGGCGCAGTAGATTACTTTACTCACAAGCCCGGAGCAGGCGCGACGATTTCTGAAGATCTGTGGGATCAGGACGCACCGGTTCATCACGCCGGATACTTGACCGGACTCCTTGGAGACAGAGCTGTGTCGGTGATCCAAGACTACGCCCACTCAGCGCAGCCGTTCTTTCTTAGCCTCCATTTCAACGCGCCGCACTGGCCTTGGGAAGGCCCTGGCGATGAGGCCGAGTCCGAGCGCATCTCCAGTCTCCGCGACTACGACGGTGGCTCACAACGGACCTTTGCGCAGATGGTCGAAGCGATGGACCGGCAGGTCGGACGCGTGCTCGACACGCTCCACGCGGCGCACTTGGCCGAAAACGCGATCGTGGTCTTCACCAGCGACAACGGCGGTGAGCGTTTCTCCGATACCTGGCCTTTCACCGGGAAAAAGAGCGAGCTGCTCGAAGGCGGTCTTCGGATTCCAGCCATCGTCCGTTGGCCTGGACACATTCGACCGGGCCGTGTCAGCGATCAGGTCACCATAACTATGGATTGGCTGCCCACCCTGCTGGAGGCGGCGGGCACCCAGCCCGACCCGGCATTTCCCGGTGATGGCATGAACCTCTTCCCCTTTCTGACTGGGAGTCCACAGCCCGTCGCCCGCAAGCTCTATTGGCGCTTCCAAGCGAACGCGCAACGCGCCATGCGCGATGGCGATATGAAGTGGCTGAAGATTCGCGAAAACACGTTCTTGTTCAACGTTGTTTCGGACCCCTTGGAGAGAGCGAACCTGAAGGACAGGCTCCCGCAGGTCTATCAACGTCTGGTTTCCGACTACGATGCTTGGAATGCCACTATGCTCCCGGAGCGCCCACAAAGCTATTCCGAGAGGATCACAGGCAAGCAATGGGCCGACCACTATGGCACCGAACCTGACTAGAGCTTTGCGAGATGGATTGATGTCGCCTTGCGTTCCCACCTCCCCCCATTGCTAAACTGCTCACCATGGCTTCCTCCACACGGGCGCGCTCGTTCTGCTTCGCGGCCCTCTGCGTCTCAACCGTCTTGGCGCAACCCACTCCGTCGCCCGAGGCAAAGAAGCAGCTCGACTACACGCGTGGGCACTACACGAAGTACGAATTCCGCATTCCCATGCGCGACGGCATCAAGCTTTTTACTGCCGTTTACGTTCCCAAGGACAGCGCGCAACCCTATCCGATTATCATGCAGCGCACCCCCTATTCGGTGGCGGCCTACGGAATCGATAATTATCGGCCGGTGGTCGGGCCATCCGAAGCGGCGGAGAAGGAAGGCTTCATCTTCGCGTACCAGGATGTGCGTGGCCGCTACCTGTCCGAGGGAACCTTCATTGATGTTCCGCCGCATAAGACCGCCTTCAGCGGCCCCAAAGATACGGATGAAAGCACAGACACCTATGACACCGTCGAGTGGCTGGTCAAGAATGTCCCCAACAACAACGGGCGCGTCGGCATGTGGGGCATCTCGTATCCCGGCTTCTTCGCTGCCTATGCCTTGATCAATCCGCACCCCGCGTTGAAGGCCGTTTCGCCGCAGGCGCCCATGGGTGATGTTGGTAACGGCGACGACGCCTATCACAATGGTGCCTTCCATCTTGCCGCAAATTTCGGCTTCTATTCCTCTTTTAAGCCCCGCGGCCCGGATCCGGAGAGGCCTCCCCGCTTCACTCCCTTCGATTTCGGCACGCAGGATCAGTACGATTTCTATTTGCGCATGGGCCCGTTATCGAACGCGAACGAGCGCTTCCTCAAGAACCAAAGCATCTATTGGGACGACATTTTGAAGCACCCCGCTTACGACGAGTTCTGGCAGTCGCGCGCCCAGGCGCCACACATGAAGAACGTCACGCCCGCCACGTTACTCGTCGGAGGGTGGTTTGATGCCGAAGACCTCTCGGGTCCTCTCAAGCTGTTCCGGGCTATCGAAAAAGATGGTCCGCCCCCCAGCGGCGTCAAGCCGCCCAATACCCTGATCATGGGGCCGTGGTGCCACGGCTGCTGGTCGCGCGGCGAGGGTCAGACGCTCGGTGACCTCTTCTTTGCCACCAACACGTCGGAGTTCTTCCGCGAACACATCGAGCTACCTTTCTTTATCCAGAATCTGAAGAGCAAAGGCGATGGGCTGAAGGCGCCGCCCGATAACCAGATTCCCAAGGCGTGGGTCTTTGAAACCGGGACTAATGATTGGCGCCGGTTTGCGGAATGGCCTCCCACGGCCGCTTCACACAAGTCGCTCTATCTCGGCGATAAGGGCGTCCTCAGTTTCTCCCCAGCCTCCGCTCAAACTTCGGACGAGTACGTCAGCGATCCCGATAAGCCCGTTCCCGTGCTGGCCGGAATCGGCGCTGGCATGCCGGGCGATTACATGACCTACGATCAGCGCTTCGCCGGCCGCCGGCCCGACGTGCTCGTCTACCAGACCGAGCCGCTCGAACATGATGTGACCATCGCCGGCCCCATCACGCCTGTTTTGAAGGTCGCCACCACCGGCACTGACTCCGACTTCATCGTGAAGCTCATCGACGTCTATCCCAGCGACTATCCGAACCCCGATCCCAATCCCGCCCGTGTTCAAATGGGAGGCTACCAACAGATGGTGCGCGGCGAGCCCTTCCGCGGCAAGTATCGCAACAGCATGTCAAAGCCTGAACCCTTTAAGCCCGGCACTTCTGCGAAAATCGAGTTCGTGATGCCCGATGTCTGCCACACCTTCCGCCCCGGGCATCGCATCATGGTTCAGATCCAAAGCACATGGTTTCCGCTGGTCGACCGCAATCCCCAGCAGTTTGTGGATATTCCAACCGCAAAAGCATCAGATTTCGTAAAGGCCACCGAGCGCGTCTATCATGGCGGACCGGATGGATCGCAGCTCAAGGTCTTTGTTATCGAGTAAGCAAGTCTATGGCCGCTGAAAACCTCAGCGGCTCGTTTCTTTCAGTTCTTTCATCATGCCTGGCAGGCTCCATTGCATTTGCATGCCGTTGGGAGCCCAGCCGAACTCGGCAATCATAACTTTGCCGACCTCTTCCTGACTCCTCCCATCGCGAATCAATGCGATGGCCCGCGTGCGCAGTTTGTCGACGTTGTTACTGTACGCGAGGAGACCGGCCTTGTTAGTCACCGGGCCATGACCGGGGATCACGGTGTCGAAATCGAGCTTCATCGCTTCGTCGAGAGTCTTGGTCCATTCCACCAGGCTGCCGCCGCCTGGGTAGTCGATTAGCGGAGTACTTCCCGCCATCAAGTCGCCCGTGTGCAGGGTTCGTAGCGCCGGAAAATACACAACCGCATCCCCGTTGGTGTGCCCTCGCCCGCAGTAGCGCGCATGTACTTCCTTGCCGCCCAGAAATACCTCGGCCTCCTCGGTGAACACGACGCGGGCAGGAGAAACGCCAGGCGGCGCATTCGCCTGCTTGTGTTCAACGATGGCTGCCCGCGCATTCGCCGTCGAGATCACTTCAGCCGAGGGCAGAAACTTCGTGTTGCCTCCACTGTGATCCGCGTGATAGTGGGTGCTGAGCACGTACTTCACCGGCTTGGCGGTAAGGCTCTTGACGTGCGCCATGATTCCCTCGTAGTCTCGCTCGAACTTGTCGTCAACCAGGATTACGCCTTCGTCGGTCAGATAGACCGCCACATTTCCGCCATCGCCTTCGATCTCGTACAGGTCGTTCTTGACCTGGTTGAGCGTCAACTTGGGCTCCTCGGCCCCGGCTTTTGTCAGCAGCGTCGCACCCGCAATCGCGCTGATCATCAGTTCTCGCCGGCTCGGACGTCTGTGCATTCCTCGATTAAGTCGCTTTTTGCGCCGCGTGTCAATCCGGAATTTCGCCTCCCCCCCGCGGGGCAGGCGGCACGCCATTCAGCGACCCCGTCTTAGTTACTGCAAACCCGGACCGCCTCCGCGGCACAACCCAAGCCGCCCTTCGATTTCTGGGATTTACCGTTGGAATGACTGATCAAAAGGCGCTTGGCCAGGCTATTCACCGTAATTGCGGCTTCCGCGGGTGTAGTCGGAACAATGACCATAGAACCGGCAGCCGGGAAACTCCATTCGTCTGGATTGGACGGCGGCTTGAATTCTCGAACGTCAAATGCTTTCCACTGATGATCGGGGCCGGCGACCGCGAGCATTAGCGCTAAACAGTCGCGCGGTCCTTGAAAATATGCAACCCGAATCCGATGGACCCCGCCCTCCAGTTGCACCGCGGCTACCCGGACATCGGGCGGATGCTGGCAGTCGTTGTCGATAAGGGGAGTGTCGTCCAGAAAAAGCCGGGAACCGTCGTCTGACAGCAGAGCGAACGTGTAACGGCCAGGCTGGGCAATCCAAAAGCGACCGGTGTAGTCAATCGCAAACCACTCGAAGCGGTTCGTCAAGCCGGGAAAGCCTGAACGCCAGTGGCGCGGCGGGATGTTCAGTTCATTCGTCCAAATCTCACCTACGAGCTCGACTGGATCATGTTCAAAATCCGGAAGCACCATGGTGTTCTCCGGAATGAAATACACCGACCCGCGCAGGCCGCCTGGAATCACCACAGTCGTGCCAAAAGTTGCTGCCGGTGACAGTGCTTCGTCGCCGGTCTGTTGAGCGAAAGCGCCGGCCACGCAGGCTAGCGCCACAACCGAACAGCGCAACAAGATGCCCATATGACATATACGGAAGCCGGCATTCCGCCGTTCCTCGCAATCGGAGGTCGGCCCCGTCGCTACGCAAGCGTATTCCCCGGCGGCGCCTGCGGCTTGTCGGGCGGCTTGGCTGTCTCTTCCGGCGATCGCCCTGCGCTTCGCAGATTCACGATCTTGTTTAGAACATCAAACCAGAACGGCGCCCCCAGCGAAATCGCAATGATGGTCAGCAACAGGCCCAGTATCTTTTCGAAGATTCCCATACCCGCGATCGGACCTTGGCTTTGCCAGCCCAGCACATTCTCCAGGAACGCTGTGTCTTGCTGGCCGATCGGTTTGTTCTGGTCTGCCGGTTGTACCGCCAGAGCCTTCGCCCGTTCGACGGACAGTTCCCGATACGCCGGGTCACTCCAAAGCCGGCTCGAGATCTTGAGCGTGTCCGCATTCGTCGCCAGGGCCAGCGAGATCGCAACTAGCACGGTCACCCACTGCATGTGCCGTTTGTACCAGCCGTTGACACGGTCCATGGCAGCGTTGTACCAGGCTTCGATGTTTCGTTGGGCCCTGTCCAGATCGCCGTTGGCATTCTGCACCAGCGCCAGTAACGCCGTCCTCACCCGCCCTGGCGGAAGCTCCTCGATCCCCGATTCAAGATCGGCGAACGTGATGGTCCCGGGTTGCTTCGGCGTCACAAGATCCATCAACACGCTGGCAAACCCCCGCGGATCCAGATAAGAAGGATGGGTGTCCTTTTCGGGTTGGCTCATATCATGAATCTCCACCATCGAACTGACCAGCGGGTGGGCATAAAAACTCTTTAGCAGGTCAACCGTCGGCTCGGCGCCGGCTAGGCCCGGCAACTTCTGCCCCGCGAGGAGCCTCGCAATCCCTTGCTCCAGAAACTTCGCCCTGGTCTTGAAGATTCCCGCAATCCACTCATTGATAGTGGTGCAGACGAGTGATAACAGCAGGTAGACCAACACCAGCCCGATAGCGGTATCGAGTACCGTAGAGCCAAAGATTCCGTTCATCGTTTCCCCCGTGCCAACAATGCGACGACGCCATTATATGGGAACTGGGCTCATCGACGCTTCATGGCGTGTCGCACCTTGTCGGTAGCATGTGAAATGTCCGGGTCAATTAACAAGTGAAATGTCCGCTTAGATGGCGGCTGAAAACTGCTGTTTGTTGGCTTCCACAACTCCGCCGAGGGCGGCAAACACCGCTGGCAAGTTTCTCCTGTCAGAGCCTTGAGTTGTGATTTCGCAGCGACCGCCGCTCCGCTGGCCGCGATGACGCTCTTCCGGCGTCATAGAGAGGCTGCTCGAGCGTCACTAACGATTGGAAGTTGTCCAGGAAGCCGGCCCGATTTAGTGATTCCAGACCGAAGCCCTGCTCCGTAAATTGGTGTTGCGTTAATAGAGCGCCGAAGACGTACCGGGTTGTTCCCGCGCGTCAATGACTCCGTGTAATTCACCTTGGGAAGCCAGCCGCTCTTGGCGCCTGCTAACTTGCGCATCGGCGACCTTGACCGCCGCGTCGGATGCCGCAATCGCTTGGTTCTGGCGTAGCCCTAACTGCACGGCGTCCCGTAGTGACGGGGAATCCTGCGCACAGAGCGGGATCGACACCAGAAATAGTAGTAATAGTCTAGGCATGTTGACTGGAGTGCTTACCCGTGACCCCCTCACCCAGCAGCGAAGATGCAGGATCGAAAAAAAGGTGACACCGCTGTCACCGAATCGGAGAATGTGCGTCTTTGCAAGTAGAGAGGGGATATGGAACTGACAGTTCGACACACCGGCGGCGTGCGTTTCGAGGCCCAAACAAGAGGCCATCGCTTGATCTGCGACCAGCCGGCCATTAATGGCGGCGAGGATTTGGGCATGACTCCGCCTGAGCTGCTGCTTTCTTCACTGGGCACCTGCGCCGGATTCTACGCGCTTAACTATTTGAAGGCTCGCTCCTTACCGAGCGATGGTTTAACGGTCAAGGTGACGGCTGAGAAGGCAACCAAACCGGCGCGCTTAGACCACATCGTGATCGAGGTGGATGCGCCAGGCTGTCCTCCCGAGCAGGAGTCTTGGATTCAGCGGTCCATCGAGGCGTGCTTAATCCACAACACTTTGACTCACAGTCCTCACATTGAGACGGTGGTTCGGGTTGGGGAACTGGCGCACGTCTCCTGATAATCCTGGCGTCGGGCCGATACAATCAGGCTGGCGTGACCAGGGAACAAGAGACGGAACTGACCCGGAATGTAGTGGCGGGAGATCCCGAGGCGTTCGACGCATTTGTCGAGCATTTTCGGGCCAAGGTTTTTCACTATAGCTGGCTGATGTGCGGCCAGACAGAGGATGCCGAAGAAGTGGCTCAGGACACGTTGCTGGGTGTGTTCCAACACCTGGGTGATTTGCGCGAATCGGAGCGAGTTAGGCCCTGGGTGTTCCGCATCGCCCGAAATGCCTGTCTCACGAAGCGGCGCCACAGCGTCTTCGCGCCGGCCAGGGAACTGTCGCTTGACGAGTTTGTTCCCATCGTCCACGGCGATGGGCAACATCGGCACATCGAGATCGCCGACTGGTCGTCCCTGCCGGACGATACTCTTCTTCAAGCCGAGTTGAAGGAACACCTGGATGAGGCGATCGCTTCCCTGCCCGATACCTATAGATCCATTGTTCTTTTGCGTGACGTCGAAGCGTTGTCGACCGAAGAGACGGCACAGATTCTCGCCATCAGCACTGACACGGTCAAGACCCGCTTGCACCGCGCTCGCCTCGCCTTGCGGCAAGAGCTTGACCAGTACCTGAGTACCGCCAAGTCAGGTAGCGGCAGGTGAATCATGGCACACGATCCCGAACGCTGTAAGCAGATATTTGCGCTCCTCTCTGAGCACCTTGATTTGGAACTGCCGGTGGAAGCTTGCGCGGAAATCGAGTCGCACATTACGGACTGTGGACCCCGCATTGAGTTTGCCGAAAGCCTTAAAACGACCATCGCGCTGTGTCGCGAGCATTCACCCGGAGTCATGCCCCAGCCGCTCAGCGCTGAGGCGAAGGCAACTCTTCAGTCCGCTTGGCAGCAGGTGCTCGCCAGTCGGAAGTAAGCCTCCCTACTCATGCCTCAACGCGATCAGGGGCTCCGCGCTGGCCGCGCGACGCGAAGGAATCCAGCATGCCAGAAACGCGGCCGCAATCAGAAACAGCGGCACGATCGTGAAGATCGCCAAGTCATGCGGCGCAACGCCATACAACACGCTGCCAAAGAGCTTCGCGACCATCCATGCGGCAGCCAGACCCGGCACGACCGCGATCACCGTCAACACCATTCCCTGGCGAATGATGTGCCGCTGGACTCTGCCGGTCTCCGCTCCCAGCGCCAGGCGAATGCCGATCTCGCGCGTGCGGCGGCTCACCCAGTAGTTCATCACGCCGTATAGGCCCACGGATGCCAGGGTCAGGCCCAGAAAACCGAAAATGCCGAACAACGTTCCGGCCAGGCGAGGCAGGAAGAGCGCATCGCGCAAATGGTCCTGCATAGTTTCAACGTTGAAGATGGCCAGCGTTGGGTCGAGCGCGTGTATCTCGCGGCGCACTGCGCTCGCCACGGCTCCGGAGTCACGGTTGAATCGCACGAGGACCGTATATCCCGTGAACGAGGGGTCTTCGGCGATGTCCTGTGCCAGCGAGCGGTAAAGAACAGGCCGCAACTCCTCACCCAGGAAACGCGATTTGATGTTCTTCACCACGCCGGCAATCTGGTAGGTGACGCCACGGCCGGTCACGCGCTGGCCGATGGGATTCTCGTTCTTGAAGAAGCGTTCCGCGAAGACTTCGTTGACGATCGCCACCTTCGGCCCGGTGGGACTCTCGTTGGCGAAGTCACGCCCGGCGACGCGTGGCGTTCCGATCGTCTCGAAGTAATCGGGGCCGGTCATGTACAGCTCAACGCCCACGTGCGGTTTGTCGGAAGCCTGCTGGCCTTCCACGTAAAACTCGTCGCTCCGGTTGCCCCCGGACAGCGGCACGGTGTCAGTGTACGACGCCGACGCTGCGCCCGGAATCGCCGCCACCCGTTCGCGCAATTGATTTAGGAACTCCGTCGTGCGCTCGGGTGAGTAGCCATTGAGCCGTGGATCCACTGACATCATCAGCAGGCCGGTGGAGCGGAAGCCGATGTCAATCTGCGAAGCGTTCCCCAGGCTGCGCAAAAACAGCCCAGTAGCGCAAAGCAGCACCAGGGACATCGCTATCTGCGCGACCACCAGAACATTGCGCAAGCTCCATACTCGTCCCGCTCGCGAGAACAGATCTTCGCCCTTGATGCCATTGGCAATAATAGGCCGCGCCACCGCCCAAGCCGGCGCAAGCCCGAACAGAACACCTGCCATAACACTCAGCACGAACGTGTAAAGCAGCACTCGCCAATCGACACTCAAACTGATGTCAAGGGGCACCGGGGCTGGAAAGCGAAACGCCGTCAGCGCACGCGTTGCCCACAGAGACAGAACTACTCCCAACAGCCCGCCTCCTAGTCCCAACAGCACGCTTTCGGTGAGCATCTGGTGCAGCAAGTGGCCGCGCGTGGCTCCCAGGGCAAGCCGCACCGACATCTCACGCTGCCGGCCGGAAGCCTGTGCCAGAAACATGTTCGCGACGTTCGCACATGCGATCGAGAGCACCAGGAGCGCTACCAGGGCAAGCGCGGCCAGAAACATCATCACCGCATCCTTGTCTCTTGGAGGCAGGGAACCAGCCGGCCCGAAGCGGAAGCCGCCGCCCTGGTCTTCATGATGAGCTTGCCCCAGGCGTTGCGCCAGCACGCCGAGTTCTGCCGCGGCTTGTCTGCGCGTCACACCGGGTCTCAGCCGTCCAATCACCGCAACCCAGTGGTAATCGCGCGACGCATAGTTGCTGGACTTCGGCATCAACTGGTCCAAGTCGCCGAGCGGAACCCAAAACTGGGTATCGAGTATCAGGTCGAGCCCGCGGAACGCGGGCGGCGCGACACCCACCACCGTGAAAGGTCGCCCTGAGAGTGTAATCGTTTTGCCCACAACGGCGGGATCGCCGCCAAAGCGGTGCTGCCATAAGCGGTGACCCAACACAATGACGGGAAGGTCCTCTTCGTCATTGGTGAAGCCTCTGCCAAGCGCCATCCCGAGTTGCGCGACATCGAAAAAGTTGGAAGTGGCGGCTTGGCCCCACACGCGTTCGGGTTCGCCCGTTCCGCGGATGGATGCCGGCACCAGTTCGTAGTAGCTTGCCAAGCTGGAGAATGACTTCGCTTGCTCGCGCACATCGACGAACAGCGGCCAAGAGAAGTTATTGCAGCACTGCTCGCCATCGTGTGTGGTGTGGAGCGCAATCAATGTGCCAGGGTCACCGACCGGCGGAGGGCGCAGCACAAAGCGGCTCACCATCGAGAAGATGGTCGAGTTCGCTGCGATGCCAAGCGCCAGGGTGACTATCGTCACCAGCGCGAAGGCCGGCGTCTTGCGCATCCCGCGCAAGGCGTACTTCACATCCCGCGTTACTGAAGCGATGGTTGCGCCGGTGCGAGCATCCCGCACTTCTTCCTTCACTTGCTCGGGCGGGTTGAACTTCAGCCGCGCCAGACGCCGCGCCTCCGGTTCCGGGTGGCCCTGCCGCACATAGCGGTCCACCATGGTCTCGTAAAAGGCGCGTACTTCGACGTCCAGTTCCGTCTCGATGGCATCGCGTTGAAACAGCGTCTGACAGAAAGCGCGCAAGCGCCGAATCACGGACATACTACGTCTCCTCCGCCAGCACACGGTTCATAGCGGTGAAGACCTTCTTCCAATTGCGCTTTTCTTCACTGAGCTGAGCACGGCCGGCGGTGGTGAGGGTGTACGTCTTCACCCGCCGCTTGGCTTCGTCTTCGCTCCATTCGCCGTCGATCCATCCTTTTTCGGCAAGCCGGTGCAGTGCTGGAAACAGAGACCCCGGGCCAACGACAAAGACGCCTTTGGTTACCTGCTCAATCCGGTCCGCAATACCGACTCCATGCAGTGGGCCGCACTCCAGGGTCCGAAGAATCAGCAGATCCAAAGTGCCTTGCAAAAGCTCCGCGGGTTTGGACATAACAGTATGATATCGGTTGTCGATATCGAGTGTCAAGACCGTATCGTGCCCGGGCACTTTACGATCCTCCTTTTAACTGGATCCGCAAGAACATGTTCACACCGAAGGGGTGTTCGCCGTAATACGGCCTGATCGCGTCCGGAATCACGTACCAGGTGAAGTTGGCCCCGATGCCGGTTGCGAGCCAGTGAATCACAGGGAAGTAGCGGGTATAGCCGGCTGTGTATGCCTGGATAAGGAACGTCGTCCCGGCGGTCTTCGCGAGCTGGTCATAGAGGGCCGGATTGTTGTCAAAGAGCTCGTCCTTTTGGACAAACTCCATTCGACCGGAAAAGGTGTTGTACTTGCTAAACGGTAGGGCGGTCTCCACCAGAAAGGAATTCGTGTAGGTCCTGGCGGCAAGCTTGTGATTTTGACCCCAGATAACGCTGGAGGACCAGACGCCGGCGTTGAGTGGACGTGAGTATTCCGCCGAAGCAGTCACTCGCACAACGTCGCCAGGCTCGAGTGCCTCGGGATGCGTCAGGTGCCCCACCGAAACTTGCGCCGTCCAGTTCGGCGTGGGAAAGACCGAGAAGCGAGTAGACCACGAATCGATTGCTCCGTAGCCGATGTTCCAGCGGTTCTCGCCGGGCTCGGCTCCATGGAAGCCGCTGGCCTCGAGACGCAGCCAGCGGTGTTTGATACCTGCTGTCAGAACGTCGTAGGCGATGTGGGTGGAATCCTGCCAATGATGGCCGATCGGCGCCTGGGGAAACTCGCGCGCCGAATCGCGATGGGGAAATGCGACCGGACCTAGCGCCGGATCGCCCACCGGGGCGACGAAAAACTCGACGACGGTGTCTTCACCAATCGAATGCGCATAGTGGACGCCGAGCGACATCACGAAGTTGTGCGGATGCTGGCCGTCGACAATGGGCTGGCCATATGCGGTTTCGCCGGTCTGGAAAAGCAGGGGGTAGCGGCGATCGGTGACGGTCAACGGTTCCAGGCTGAGCATGGTCTCGAAGAGAAACGCACCACCGCCTGCTTTGTGCTCGAGCATATACATGAACCAGTTCGGCGAATAGAACTTGTCCGAGCCGCGCGGTCCGCTCTGCTGGGTGTCGTTGAGGAAGGCGGTGCCCATGAACATGTTGTTCCAGCCGCCCCAATCTTTCATCAGCATTGGCATGGGGGCTGCTTGGGGATTCATGCTGGTGCCGGAGGCTTCGTTCATCAGGAGCGCTTCCGAAGGGCTCGGTGTGTCGCCCACGTTCATGCCTTGCATGTCGCCGTGGTTCATGTGAGCCATGTCGTGGGGCATCTGGGCGTTAGGGGGTTCGGCGTTCGGGGCTGGCTGAGCCGACTGGGCTAACATCTGGAATTGGCTTAGAAGCGAGGCAATCAGGAGTAGAGAGGCGCGAAAGAACGAAGCCAACGGGAGTTTTGTAGGAAGCAAGGTCGTTTTGCGAAACGAACTGCCAATTGTGCGTACGAATTCATCTACCTGATTCTTAAGGTCGTTGGGGAGAATCCGTCCGCGGGGAAACAGAGTCCGTCCCCAATTGCGAGGGGCTGGCGTCGTTTTACGAAACGAAGTCCTGGTGAACGGGATCGGTCCATTCCCACTTCTGAAAATCTCCAGCCACTTTAGTTGTCGGTCGTAGAGCCGGACGTAGGCGGCCGGCGCGGGCGCGGGCGCCCAGCCCCACCTCGGAACCGAATTTTCCGACGCACCGCTGCTAGGTGGTACCGGCGCGGCTTTCTTGACGGGCTGAGGATTACGAAACAAACCCTGAACGGGCGGCGACGGGAACTGTGCATTCGAACTCATCTCATTGATCCTTAGTTATTTACATCAACCCTGACCGGAACGAAAAGCGAGGTGTCGCCGACGGTTTCGGCGTGGTCTTGGGTAGCCAGACGGGGTCGTCCGGCGTGGGCGCTCAGCCCCACAAGCCAGGGCCGACCTTTCGGAAGAGCTCGGGCGGATAAACAACCCGCCGCAGGTTGGCAACCTGCCCCACAGTTCAGATCCGGGTTTCCGGAGGTCGCAGAAGATTTTTGCACGTTCGAACTCATGTCGTTGATGCTTAAGCATTTAATTCAATTGCTATCGAGCGCCCGGAGACTACGAAATGAACTGCGCGGTACCCGAATGGATAGAGGCGGTCGTTTGAATCATTTAGAAAATCGAAGCCAACGGCGGGACATTTTCATAGGCTGGGGTGAACGGACGCCGCTCATGAGAGTTTCGTTACAGTGTCGGACGGTGATGGTGCGGTGGCGGAGAGCGAACGCCGCAAGCCATTGAGATTGTTAAGTAAATAACAATCCCGGATTGGTGAATGGCTCGCGCCCCTTCGCCGAGCGCGGGACCCCGGAGCTCGTGGCGAGTCGACGGGGCGTCGACTGCGGGCAAGAGTGCCACCCTACGAAGAGCGCAGGATCTCAGATGCGGAGGATGGGTGAGCCGGGTGGGCCTGGGCCAACGGTAGGTGCATGGCGAAGGATTGCCTGGCCTTGGACGGCCGGGGCGATTGGGGTGGGCAGCGCCGAACCGAAGGATTGCAGCGCAGCGGTGATGAGAGTTGGACTGCTTTTTTCCGAACTGACCCAAGTTTGTCTTGGGCAGTGGGATTGGTCATGAGACCCGGAGATGGGTTGATGCCGATGGCAGGGCGGCAACTTGACCGCTTGTGGCAGCGTATTGCAGGGTGTCACCATACAGGCGGCGAAGCACTGCAGGTTGGAGAGGACTAGCAGGAGGGCAAACGCGGAGACAAGTTGGGCCGTGTTTCGCCGTGACATCGCGATCTCCATTATCGCGTGAATTCTTCGAGGTGGCTCCCGCATCCGCTTGCTTAGCGCGCGCGGTTCTGTGCCGAAATTTAGCGCCACGACGAATCTCGGCGCAGCAGGCTAAGAGGGCTGTGCCACGGTGACGCGAGACATTCGGTAGGGTTTTTGGTATCCTTACGGGAGAGCTTTGCCTCCCGCACGGGCACGTGTGGTCAAACGGGATACCCGGCTCGGTTATCCTGTTATTGCATCTCCAAAGAAGGATTTAGGTTAGAAGTTTCATGGCAAATACTGTTTCATCGTTGAAGCGCGTCCGCATCGCGGAACGTCGGACCGCCGTCAACCGCATGCGGAAGTCCCGTTTGCGCCATCAGATTCGTGCGATGCGCCGGTTGCTGGAGCAAAAAGACGCGCAGGGCGCCACGAAACTAATTCCGGCTACGTTCTCAGTCGTGGACCGTTCGGCGAAGTGGGGCATCATCAAGATGAACACCGCCGCCCGTTACAAGAGCCGCTTGACCTTGCGGTTGCGCTCGTTGAATGCTCCCGCAGCAACCAAGTAACAATTAGGTCGCTTTCGTTAGAGACAGCACCAGCGATTCCATCACGACCCGGTCGTCGGGTCGCGTGTCCCTCAAGCCTTTATCCGCCTGATAAATCAGCTGCAGCGCCCGCTGCAATTGGGCCGAGGTGAAGGCATCCGCGGTTCTCATCAATTGTTCAGCCCGATCGCGCCACATTCGCACCCCTTGACGGGTGAAGTGCGCCACGGCTTGCTGAGAATTATGGATTCCCGCCTCGCGCGCAGCCAATGCCAAACGGAACTGGGTGCCCAAGAACGTCAGCGCCAACGGCAGATACTCCCCATCACGAACCAACAGATCCAGCGACTTCAACGCACCGGCGCGATCGCGCCTTCCGAGCGCATTGACCAGTTCGAAGATGGTGGTCTGCGAGGCATTGGGAACCAGGTCCCGAATGTCTTCAGCAGTCACCTTGCGATCGGGTCCGACGTAAAGGAAGAGTTTCTCCATCTCGGCGATCAACCGGCTGGCGTCGCCGCCCACCGCATCGAGCAGCAAAGCCAGTTCGGCCATGCCTAGCCTCAGCTTGTATTGCTGAGCCAATTCCTGCGCCAACGCCCGCACGGATTCCGGAGTGAATGGCCGCAATTCCACGACTTCGGGAACCGCTTCATAGAACTTGACGACGCGTTCCAGCTTGGCCTTGTCGTCGCCAGTGAAGTCATACCGGCCGCAATCGAAGACCAGCACGGTTCCTTCGGTGGGCGACTTCAGATATGACGCCAGTTGAGCCGCCGGACTCTTGCCACCGCCTTCCTCGTCTTCGTCGGAGCCAGCGCTCGACAGGCGTCGTGGCAAAGCGGTTTCCGCGCTCGATACCCATAGCACTCGCTCTTTGGCGAACAGTGAGAGGGAGCGGGCATCGTCGAGCACAGCGCTCAGAGACGTCTCGCTCAGATCAACTTGGGTCAAGCCCTCCGAGCGCATCTCGGCCGGCAACAGCTTCGCCACCAGAGCCACGCGGCACATCCGGCGCATGTACGGCTCGGGTCCGACGAAGAGATAGACCGGGGCGGGCGGCCGCTTTGCGATGCGCGCGAGGAACTGTTCGGGAGTCAAAACGCCTCGACGACGGCGTCGACGACTTGGGAAGCAATCTTCTTGCTCAGCCGATTCACCGCGAAATCGCTCTCATCGAAATACTTGGACGCGGTGGCGGCAATTTCATAATTGTCGCGGCATTCGAGCCCAACCTTCGTATACAACACCTTCTTGCTGACCCGTTCAGAAAGAGTGATGTTCATGTACGCAATCACAAACGCGGCCGAGGCAGTTCCGGTGGTCGGGTCGTAAATGGACGGCACAACCAGAACGTTGGTGACCTCGCCGGCGAGAATCGCATCGGCCTCTTGGGGATCGTTCACGATGACGAACTTAGTTCGTGCTTTGAACTCACGCCCGATGGCATTGGGCAGCGTGTCGTTCAGCCGATAATGTTTGGTGCGGTTCTTGAACGGCGGGATGCAGATCGACTTAACGGACTTGGGAATCAGGTCGGCCTGCCCTCCCACGTGATATCCGCAGCTTGTCAAAACGGCGTAGACGGCCATACACAGGGCGATACCGAAGGTCCGCAGGGCCCGAAAAGGCGTCGGGATTACGTAGTTGAAATGCGGGAGTTTAGATGAGAGTCTCGGCCTTTGAGTGCGCTCCCTTGCTCCGCGGCGGAGAGCTACGGTCGCGGCTCCGAACCTCATTCCGATAAAAAGCCGAGATGACTCTCGGCTCAGCAGGCTAACAGCCTGCGCCGCGCACTTCGCTAACTTTAAAATCACGGTGCGGCCTCCAGGGCAAGCAGTAACTCTTCCGCGGAGTCGGCCACCCAGCGGAGGTTGTCTACCACGAGCCAAATCCAAACCGCCCGGGGGTTGTTGCGGTCCACGCGAATGTCGCCCAACTGAATACCGCTTTGGGTGGCGATCTCCACATTGGTGGGCATTTCCTGGCCATCGGCCCGGATTTCAATCTGAGCGGAAACAAGCGCGGCGTGAACTTGCTCCACGCTGACGTTTTCCGCGAGCTCGACCCAGACCGACATGCTGTACCCATGAAACACGGGCACTTGAATCAGCCGGATCGAGGGCATGGGCAAGACCGCTTTGGATGCCGTACGGCCAAGCAACGTCGCCAAGTGGGTTTCGATCCGTTGCTCAATGGTCTCCAACTGCTGGGTCGCTTCTTCGCCGTAAGCAGGCAGCAGATTGAAACTTAGCTGGGCGTTGAAGACGGCTTTCTCCAGCGGCTTGAAGGAGAGCAGGCCAAGTGTTTGCTGCTGCAGTTCATTGAGACCGCGACGGCCGCGCTCGCTGGCCGGCTCGAAGATGTCAGCGACCGTCCGCTTGACGGTGAGCTGAGAGGCCAGTTGCAACAGCACCAGCGCGAGAGATGTGGCGGCGGGATGCGCCTGGACAAGCAGCCAGGCATCGTTCAATGAGACGTCGTCCAAGAGGGGCGCGCAAATGCGGGCCTCCGGCTTGGAATCGAGAACGCCGGTGCAATCGATGAGCACTGGCGACGGAAGATGCTGGTTACTCCGCGCTTTAATCAGTTGATAGGCTCGTTCGGCCCCTTCGGCGTTGCCGGCCAGGAGCACCGCCTGTTGCGTCTCGAGCGCACGCTGGTCGAGTGGCTCGCGATAGACGGCTTCGCCATCCTCTTCGGCGAAGTTCCCTTCACCGCTGGCGGCATATCGCTGAATGACGATTTCGGACTTCTCGCTGGACCGCTTGAAGACTTCAGTGAGCTCGTGGCCCAGCAGGGTTTCTCCGCCGACCAAGCCGATTTTTCCGAACTTCAGGGCGGGCTTCTTAGCCAACTTGCGGCTCCGGTTGGGGCGGCGGCGCATCCCGACGGAAGCGCTTGCGGATAATGCCTCCGATGCGAATCAACACACCTGACGATGCGTATGTGACAGCCATCAATAGAAGCACTTCTTGCGCCCAATTCCAGATCAGGAAGATAAAACAACAAACGAGGATGAACGTGAGGGGGGAGCGCGGCTTGGCGACACTGATCTGCTTGAAACTGGGGTACCGCCATGTGCTCACCATGAGCAACGCGATCACGGCGACTCCGGCGAGCCAGACGATAGATGCATAGAAATCGCGAAGGGGCGCAGAGTCGAGGAAAAACACGATTGAGGCGAGGAAACCCGCTGCTGCCGGGATGGGCATCCCGACAAAATACTTGCGGTCGGGACGGCCTGGATTTTTCGGCTTGGGGTTAGTCTGCACGTTAAAGCGCGCAAGACGGGCCGAGCCGCAGATCAGGTAAAGAAATGAGATGAAGTACCCGGCCCGCATCAGGTGACTGAGAAGGGTCCCATTGATGGGCGGGATCACAAACAAGACGCCCCAAACGAAGGCCAGAATGGCAGGCGCGATGCCGAACGTGATGACATCGGCGAGCGAATCCATCTCGCGCCCAAAGTCGCTGACCGTGTTAGTCATGCGCGCGATGCGGCCGTCGAGACCGTCGAAAAACACTGCGAAGCCAATGGCCTTGGCGGCCACCGCGAAATGCTCATTGTGGCCGAAGTCGCCACCGTTCGCCTGCAAGGCTCCTTCGAAAGACTGAAGGATGGCCACGAAGCCGAGGAAAATATTGCCGCTGGTGAAAAGAGTCGGCAATACGTAGGCGGCACGACGCGGGCGGTGGTCCGGCGATCGAGGGTCGACGAGCCGCTCTTTCAAATTGAGCCCGTTCACGGCTGCACTCCGGCAATTTTGCGCTGGGCGAGAATCGTGACACCGGCGCTGACCTTTTGCCCGCTCTGTACGGACAGAGACCATTCGGGCCCGAAGAAGACGTCCATCCGAGAACCGAACTTGATGAGGCCGATGCGCTCGCCGATTTCAACACGGTCGCCCGGTTTCTTGAAACAGACGATGCGGCGGGCAATCAGTCCGGCAATCTGGCTGAAGACGATGCGCGAACCGTCGCTCTCCACCGTAAACGTATTCTTTTCGTTTTCGGCGGAGGCATCTTCGAGGCTCGCCACCCTGAACTTGCCGCGACTGTATTCGATATCGAGAATGGAACCAGCCACAGGAGACCGATTTACATGCACGTTGAAGATATTCAGGAAGATGCTGATGCGGGTGCGATCGGGGCTCAACTCGCGGATAGAAACCACTTTGCCATCAGCGGGCGCCACCATGATGTCTCCGGCCGGCGCAACTCGTTCGGGATCACGGAAGAAATAGAGGCAAAAGGCGGCCGCGATATAGAAAGGAATACCAAGCCAAGGCGCCGCAAAGTTCGAAAGAACCAGCCCCACCAGGGTCACTCCGCATGCGTAGTAAATGCCGTCCCGAACGATGCGCAAATCGTATTGTCTCACGCAGAGGAAGGGTGGCAGCGAGTTGGCGACGTGGGATCGCGGTCTGGGGAAGTACGGGCGCTAGAGCCTCGAAGCTTTGTGGCGCTGAGCTTTATCGTGTTGGGGTGGCGGACTAGGATAGATCATGCCGCCAGGAAGTCATCTGGGTTGATCCCGGCCTGTTTTAAGATCGCCCGAAGTGTTCCTTCTGGCATGTCGCCTGGATGATTAGGCACGGTGGTGTATCGATTCGTTTGCGGATGGAACCAGATCTCATGACTCCCAGCGGCTTGACGATCAAACTCGAATCCGCAGGTCTTTAGTTTCCGGACAATCTCCCGGTATCGAAATCCTGCCAGCCGCCCCATCTATGCAGCGACAACGATCGTGTAGTCGCGCCGGTCGCTGGTTGTTGGCAAGTTCGGAACCCCGTCGCGTTCGCGCCGGGCGTCGATCAATTTCCGGGCAACGTCGCGGGCAATCTCGAGTGTTTCGGCGACGGTTCGACCCTGCGCAACGAGACCTGGGAGTTCGTCCGAAGTCGCAAGAAACAAGCCTTCCGGCAATTCCTCGATTTGTATACGCAGAGCTAACTCCATACGCTTGATGCTATCATTCCGGACCCTGAGAGATTGGATCTAAAGAAAGAGGAAAAACGGGCCCACCGCACTCATCTGATCCGGAGTTTACAGCGTGACCGGAGGTCCGGCGAACTCGACGGCTGAGATGTAGATGTTGGTATCGAGGGCGACGGTAGGCACTAAAGCCTGCGTCGTTCGTTGCGGGACTCAGAAACTGTGGACTCCACGAATCGCTCAACGTCCTCATCAGACTTAAGCCCAAGGCGACGCCTAAGATCCTGACTCTCCCGCTGCACCTTGTCGAGCCACCCGCGCGAGATACCTCCTCAGAGTATCCGCTGCAAGGTCGTCGCCATGGCGTCCCTATCCATTATCGCCGAGGAAACCGCGGTACCCAAAGCGCCCTGTTCGATTGGTCAAAGAGGAGAGCTGGGACTGAAATCCGGAAAAGACGCGACACCGCTGCCGCGCGCGGTGGCGGCAATCATCGATGCGACTCGGTTTGATCGGGAATAGGCATACGTTGTTGGCGGGCCGGCCTAAGGCGACTCAGTCGTGTCGCAAGCAAATCATCGGATCTACGCTCACCGCGCGACGAGCTGGGATGTAAGACGCAAGCGCCGCTACGCCCATGAGGATTAGGGAAGTCGCTGCAAATGTGGACGGATCCGTCGGCTTAACGCCATACAGCAGGCTGGACAAGGGGCCCGTCACCCGAAGCGCGATCACGACTCCAATCAGGACGCCTACCAACGCAGGTCGAAGGCCTTCCCAAATGACCATCCTGAGAACATCACGCTTCGGGGATCCCAGCGCCATACGAATGCCGATCTCGCGCTTGCGTTGCACGACGATGTAAGAGATCACCCCATACACGCCCAGGCAGGCCAGGATCAAAGCCACCACCGCGAAGCCAGTAAGCAGAAACGTGATGAAAGCCGGCACTGCCATCGACTGCGCCAAGTATTGGTCGAGGGTCTTCACATGATAAATGGGCTGGTCCTTATTTACGGAGGCTACGCGCTGACGAGCCGCCGCGATAACGCTTCGCGGATCGTTTGCCGTGTGAATCGCGATGAACATTGTGCCGAAGGGGCTTTGCGCCAAGGGGGCATACACCTCGGGAACTGTCTCGGCGCCCAGGCCGCTTTGTTTCGCATCCGCTACCACGCCCACGATTTCCCGCATCGGCGGCTCACCTGAACCGAAGCCGTTCCCGATGCCGGGGCGGATGTGCTTCCCCATCGGGTTCTGGTTTGGAAAGAGGCGCCGCACCAGCGTTTGGTTGACGATCACCACCGGGGTGGATTTCGAATCATCATGTTCCGTGAAATCCCGCCCCTCAACGAGAGTCATGCCCATGGTCCGAAAATAATTTGGCTCGATAGCATTGAAATCGGAGCTGGGTCGCGACCCCAGCGGAGTGGGCTGCCCTTCGACTTCGACGCTAGCACTGATGTTATCTCCCATCAGAGGTAGCATCGCGGCGGCGCTGGCCGACCTCACGCCAGGGAGCGCGCCGATTTGCGCCGCCACTTCTCGAAAGAATGCTGGTCCCGGCTTCCCGGCGGGCGAATCGAGCTGAAATGTTATGACATGTTGCGGATCGAATCCGGGATTAACCCGCATCAGCCGCAAGAAGCTCTGAATGCAAAGGCCCGCACC
The DNA here is from genome assembly GCA_963771305.1 of uncultured Acidobacteriaceae bacterium. Lineage (GTDB taxonomy): Bacteria > Acidobacteriota > Terriglobia > Bryobacterales > Bryobacteraceae > CAJCIT01. The sequence goes on along the minus strand of CAVYTS010000007.1, from coordinate 29,056 downwards.
CATGAGCAAGACAACCGCTAAAGCAACCTCGCTGGTAACCAGTGCGCCGCGCAGGCGGCGGCGTCCCTTTCCGTCGACGCCGGAACCCCGCCCACCCTCCGCCAGAGATTCACCGAGACTGATCTTTGAGACTTGCGACGCCGGAGCCATGCCAAACAAGGTTCCCGTCAGCAAAGAGATCACGAAGGCAAAGCCGAGCACGCGAGCGTCAGCGCCAATGGCGTTCAGACGGGGGATATCAGCGGGCACGAGATGTACCAGGTTGAGTGATGAGAGCGCCAGCGCGACGCCTAATGCCCCACCTAATAGAGATAGAGCCACGCTTTCCGTGAGTACCTGCCGAATAGCCCGCCAGCGGCCGGCGCCGAGCACGGCCCGGATGGCCATCTCCTTCTGCCGACCGCTCGCCCGCGCCAGCAGCAGGCTTGCCACGTTGACGCATACGATCAGAAGAACGCAGCACACGGCACCCAACAGCACGAGGAGCGGAGTGCGAACGGGGCCCAGCAGACCTTGCACTTCCGGGACAATTCGCACGGTTCGCGGCTTGTTTTCGGGGTGCTGCTTGTTCATGTGGTCTGTAATGGCAGCCATTTCCGCTTGTGCCCGCTGGAGTTTGACGCGGGGTTTCAAAAGGCCAACAACATCCAGATAGTGGGCGCCCCGCTGTGCGCTCATCGCACCCGCGCCGCCGCGGGCATCGACGGCGATCGTGGTCCACAGCTCGACCGGCTCCGCCTGAATTGGAAACTGGAACCCCTGCGGCATAATCCCAACGATTGTGAACGGCTGGTCACCGAGCTGAATCGCCCGGCCGAGTACGGACACGTCGGCACCGAACTCGCGTTGCCAAAGGCCGAAGCTGATGATGACCGGATCAGCCCCACTGGTTGCGGCAGGCTTATCCTCCTGCGGGATGAAACTTCGCCCGAGGACCGGGGCTGCACCGAGCAAAGAAAATAACTGCGAGGACACGACTGCCCCCTGCAAATGCAGGGGTTCGCGAAGGCCGATCAACGTGAAGTCGTTGGTCCGAAAAACGGCCATGCCATCAAAGACGCGATTCCGCGCGCGCCAATCAACGAAATCCAGGTAAGACGCGACACCGCTGCCGCGCCCGGTGGCGGCAATCATCGACTCGACTCGGACCAACCGGCCGGCGGTTGGAAAGGGCAGCGGATTCAGCACCACGGCATCCACCACGCTAAAAATCGCTGTTGTTGCGCCGATCCCCAACGCAAGTGTCAGGATCGAGGTGACCGCGAAGACCGGGCTCCGCCGGAGCATCCGCAGACCGTAGCGAAGGTCTTGAAACAAGGTATCCATGAGAAGGCCTGCTCGCACGTCACGAACGTTTTCCTTGAGCTGCTCTACTCCGCCCAACTCTCGCCGGACCTGCTGGATAGCCTCATCCCGGCCCATTCCAGCCTGGGCCTTCTCTTCTGCGAAGAAATCCAGGTAGCTTCGGATTTCCTGGTCGAGATCCTGTTCCACACTCCGCTTGTAGAGGATGTTCCGCCAGAACTTGCGAAAGCGGAGGAACGGCATGGGCTTTCCTATGTCGCTCGCAAGGCGCTCGCCATGGCGAGTGAGATCCGTTCCCACTGTTCGGTTTCCGTACCGAGTTGTCGCCGGCCCAGTTTGGTCAGGCTGTAAAACTTGGCGCGCCGGTTGGTCTCCGCCTCTCCCCAAGAGGAACTTAGCCAACCCGCCTCTTCCATACGGTGCAAGGCCGGAAACAGAGAGCCGGCTTTCACCTCAAATGTTCCATTTGTGATTTGGGCTATCCGGCGCGAGATCCCCATGCCATGCATCTCGCCGAGCGCGAGAGCTTTTAGAATCAGCAAATCGAGCGTGCCCTGAAGAAGATCTGTGCGTGAGGCGGCCATTGGAGTGTTATAGAAGCTCTATAAGAGAATAGCCGAGCCCTTATAGACTGTCAATAAGACGGCTGGAGGGCTCAGGGCGGAACTTCTTGAAAGAAAAGCCTCATCGGATCGCGATCAGTAGGCCACCGCTTATGCCAATCGACTGCGCATGTCCTCGGCCAAAGTCGTATTGATAGGCCGGTTCAAGGTACCAGCCCAATCTATGCTTCGCGGAGGGCCAGAACATAAAATCCAGAGCGACCTCGCCGCCGACCGAATTCGTCGTCATGATGTTTTGTTTGGCATGAATCCACACCGGCCCGGCCCCGAACATAAACTCTACTTTTCCGGAAAGCGTCCAAGGCTTCTTGAATAGAAAATCCGTGTCCCATTCTGTTGAGCGACGGCTGAAAGCCGGCGTAACCCCCATCTCAAGTTCCAACCAATTCTCGATCGGCGTCACTTCAACCGCGACGGTGGGGCCGAAGCTCCATGCGCCGTTCTTGAGGTTCCAACCCGGAGCTGCTCCAAGCTCGACGACGACGGCAGGATCCTTGTCAACCGATTGCGCGAAGGCCTGTCCAGAGCATAGAAAAGATACGATCACTACGACGGATTCTGTCGCGTTCACTCGATTGGCTCGCTTCCAAGCTCTCACACTTTGAACTTGGGACTCAAAAGGGCAACACGGCGCATTCGCGGCGTTCCGGTTTCCGCTTGAGAATCGATGCTGCTTCTTAGTGACACGTTTGGTGGGACAACATGGGTCTCACCACTGTCGCTGGCGACAGGTGACAGGGGCCCAGAACGGGCGCAGACTCGGAGCATGAGACTAGGAATTCTTTTGCTGACTGCGTCAGCGCTGCTCCCATCACTAAGCCGGGCACAGGCCCCGGTTTTCGTAATTACACCGGAACAAAGTACGGTGAAGTTCTTCGTGAAGGCGTCTGTTGCCATCCAGGGCAACTTCGACAAATGGGACGCCACGCTTACATTTACTTCTCCGGACATTACGACGGGCGTTCTGGATATCAAGATCCAGGCGGCCACTGTGAATACCGGCAGCGGCATGAAGGACGACAAGCTGCGAAGCAAAGATTTCTTTGATGTCCAGAATGATCCCCTCATTACGTTTAAATCGACTAAGGTTGTGCAGACCGGCGCCAACACCTTCGACATACCGGGCGTGTTTACGATACGAGGAGTTTCCAAGCCGGAGACCTTGACTCTGACGGTTTCTGGGATTGGGACCGGCGAAGGCGAGATCAAGGGGACGATGGCCTTCGACCGCAAGGAATTCGGGATGAATAGCGGCATCCCCTTCATCAAGATCGCCGACCGCGTTGAGGTGAGTGTCGCCCTCCACGGGAAGCGCGTCGGCGGGCCGCCACTAGCTGTGAAGAAGTTCTAATGTGGACACGGGTGAGCCCGGTGTATCCGCTTGCTGACGAGTCTGTGTGAAAACGCCGCGACAGAGTGATGAGTGCCAGTCGACTTTACTGCATCTTGGGACGGGCTCGCTCTGTCCACGCGGCGATTGAGCTTGGGTTGACAACGGTGGATTTCGTGATCGCCTTGGGACAGAGGCCGCCGGTCCCGGTCGGCTCTGTCGTGGGTCCGCTCGCTGACGCTCGCGGTCCCGTTCTGGAGTTTTCACAAAGACACTGACGAACACGGATTCGAGGACGGAAGTTGAGTAACTCGACTAGCGATCTGGAACTTCCAAGTCGAGTGCATAGATTTCGTCGGTGCCGTTGTTTTGGGTGGTAACCAGCGTATTGTTCGGGCCGGGTCCGAACCAGGCGTCGCCGGCCACGGATATCTTGTTCAAAGTGGTGACGCGGTCCGTTTTTCGGGCGGCTAAGTCGAACCTCCACCAGGCGCGCTCGGGCGCAGCAATCTGAAAGAACAGTGATCGACCGTCGCTGGACCAGTTGGGCCAAACGCCGTGAGGTCCGGAAACCTCGGTTTGTTTTCGCGTGGCCACCGCATAAAGCACCACCTTCGATTCGGGGCCGGCCAATCCTGCGATGAAACGGCCATCGGGTGACCAATGTGGAGAGACCATGCCCTGGGTGCCCGGGACCGTTGAGACCCTACCCGTTTTCAAGTCGACTTGGTGTAGCTGGGGCTCTGGCCGCTGTTCATCGGCAGCGCCTTCGCTTGCTTGACCCCAGCCACCGAACAGAAGTGATCTGCCGTCGGGCGACCAGCAGAAGAACGCCTCGCCGGTTGTTCCGGCTTCGCCATGGGTGACCTGCTGGACAGTCCCGCTGTCGAAGGGCACCACATAAATCCGCGAGGGCGTGTTGGGCGGCCCGCCGAAGAAGGCAATCTGCTTCCCGTCGGGGGACCAATGTGGCGTCGAGGCGCGCATTTGCGGCGGGGTGAGTTCGAGGCGCTGGCTTCCGTCAACTGCGCTCCTCCAAAGCGATCGGTCAGGGAAGGACACGTATGTGACCCATTTCCCGTCCGGTGAGTACTCGAGTTCGGTACCCGAGACACCGCTGAGTTCGCGAGCCAGTTTGCCTGATGCCAGGTCGTAGCGGAGAAACTCGCGGCGATCCTGGGAGCCGTCGAGAAACAGGTGCTTGCCGTCTGCGCTGACAACCGGGGCATACGCAGCCATGGGGCCGGTGGTGAGGCGCACCGGTCCCCGGGAGGCTTGATGAAGGCCGGCTCGCTCAGCAAGAGCCCAGATGCTGGACGATCCGATAGCGCCTGCCTCGAAAACGAAGTAACGGCCATCGTGAGTCCAGGTACCGCAGCAGGCGGAGAACGAAGGTTCCCAGCCGGGGAGGAGCGGATGCAGTTCGCCGCTCGTGACGGAAGCGTCCCAGAGCGAGAACTTGAGTCGATTCTTGCTGTCCGGGACCGAGAAACGCACATGGCTTCCGTCGGGTGACCAGCGCAGGAATGCCGGCGTGTCAGGGGCAGTGGCGAGCTTACGGAGCTCGGTGCCATCGCGGCGTGCAATATGCAGTTCACCGCGAATGCCGTAGACCAATTGTTGACCATCAGGGGACCAGGCTGCGGCCTCGTTCTGAGCAACCAAGCTGCCTAAGCGCCGCGGCACGCCGCCCAGCAGAGGCTGGGCCCATAGTTCAGCCAAGCTGCCGACGGTGTCGCTGCCGATGGAGCGACCCAGCAGCAGTTCCGTGCCATCGGGGGAAAGATCGATCAGGGCGGCCTTCGTCCGGATGGGAACCGCAACCGTTTCCCCGCCGTTCATGGAGACTTGGTACGCCTGGTCATGATTGACGCCGGAGGCGAAGATCACCCGCGAGCCTTCGGAGAGCAGTGGCCACCACTTAGGCAAGCCGTCACGCGTGATCTGCAGGGTTGCCACAACGCGCGGAGGCGGCAATGGTCGGCTTAGCCAGAGGACCGCGGCGGTGGTTGCCATCAGAATGGCTGCTGCGCCGGCCATATAGGGCCACCGGACGACTCTGCGGCGAACGGACCGGCTCCGCGATCCAGGCTTGGAGGAGAAGACCGGTTGCGACCGGCCCGAATTGAGATCGCGCTGCAATCGCTTCAGGTCAGCCCGCATGTCGGAGGCGGTCTGGTAACGGACGTCTGGATCCTTTTCAAGGGCCTTGCCGATAATCTGCTGCAGGTCTTCGGGCAGGTCCGGATTCAATTGCGTCGGTGGTGCGGGGACATCGTGCAGAATGGCGGCCATCACCGCGCCTTGGGTCTTGCCATGAAACGGCATTTCGCCAGTTGCCATTTCGTAGAGCACAATGCCCAGGGCGAAGAGATCAGTGCGGGCATCGAGTTCGTCACCGCGGGCCTGTTCCGGTGACATGTAGCCGGGAGTTCCCGTGGCCGATCCCGAGGCGCTCAGGTCGGCGATGACGGTCTGCCTTCTGCCTGTATATGAGGATCCCGTGCGCGATTTGGATGCGACCAGCTTGGCCAAGCCGAAGTCGAGGATTTTGGGCTGTTGCCTTTGCGTGATGAAGAGATTCGCGGGCTTGATGTCGCGGTGAACGATGCCGCGCGCGTGCGCCGCATCCAGTGCGTCCGTGATCTGAATGCCCCAATTCAGCAGCGACTCGATCGGGACCGGTTTTACGCCGATGTGATGCTTCAGGGTGCTGCCTTCGAGCAGCTCCATCGCCAGAAAGGGGATGCCATCCTTCTCATCGACTTCGTAAACGGTGCAGATGTTGGGATGATTGATGGCTGCGGCTGCGCGGGCTTCCCGCTCGAAGCGCCCCACGGCGACGCGGTCGAGGGTCAGATCTTCGGCAAGGAACTTAAGCGCGACGTCGCGGTTGAGCTTGAGGTCTTCGGCGCGGTAGACCACGCCCATGCCACCCTCGCCGAGTTTTTCGATGATGCGGTAGTGTGAGACTGTTTCGCCAATCACGATCCGAAGGCCACCAAAGAGGCAGTTACTCCAGGCTACAGCAAAATGCACGAAGGATCTTCCGGCGCGGCTCGCGACGCGGTTGGGCCCTTTGGGGCGGGACTATTGCAGGATCGCCAACTGCGAAGAACTTGACAGGGTGACCCCGTGTTTCATGACCAGGCTTGCCATCGCGCTGAAGTTCGCTGAGACCGTTACTGTGACCGTACTCCCGGGCTTGTTGTCTGGCGACCATGTTGTAGTGACAGTCACCGCAGAGGCGGGAACGCCTGGCAGTTGGTTGAGCACCTGGGTTTGAAGCGTTGCCGCGGAGCACGGCGAGGGGCTGGACGATCCATGAACCGCCGCATAACGCGCGCCTGCCCGGGCCGAGTAGACAACCGCTCGCGACCGAGATCGCTGTTAGAAAAACACGCGAATAATCGACCATTCCGAACATGAAGATCAACAAAACGGGCATCAGCAACGCACACTCGACCAGCATGCTGCCCCGTTGTGATTCCTCCTGATGGCACACGCCGGGAGCTGGGCCCAACAATCCGCGAACCGCTGGACGGGATCGATCGGTGAATTCGCCGGCCGCGGCCTCTTGCGGGTGGCGTTTCGAGTCGCCGATCCGTTCATTTTCTGAGAGCATCACTCCACCAATCCCACTGTTCCGCCCTGAAACGGCGAACCGCCGGTAAGCAGGGAGTAGTCGGGCGTCGGAACATTCAACGAAGCGCCGCCATTGATAGTGATGTTATCCGCCACCAACCCCAGGTACTTGCCGTTGCTGGTCGTGTTTCCGGTGATGATCACGCCGGTGGTGGGAAGATAGAGGATTCCCTCAAGCTTGGTCGAAGAGCTTGTGAAAGCAGTCTTTGACGAAGCCTTGGCCCGTGGCGCGTCGCGTGTGATCATCGCCGAAGGCCCGGGCCATCGCCGTGCTACGCTCGACCTCGCCGACGCGGCCGGTTACTTCGACCTGATGCCTCAGTTCGAACGCAGCTTCGTCGACCTCAATCTCGACGAGGTCCATCAAACCGTTATCGCAGGCCGCAATCCAAGCTCGTAAGCATCTACCTGCCCAAAACCATCCTCGGCTGCGATCTGTTGATCTCGCTCGCCAAAATGAAAACCCACCATTGGGTAGGCGCCACTCTCTCCATGAAAAACCTGTTTGGCATCGTGCCCGGCAACGTCTACGGGTGGCCGAAAAATGTGCTCCATTGGGCAGGTATTCCGGAATACATCGTCGACCTGCAGTCGGTTGTTCCCAACCAGTTTGCGATCGTCGATGGCATCGTCGCGATGGAAGGGAACGGCCCCATTCTCGGAACAGCCAAGCCGGCAGGCGTCGTAGTCGCGGGCCGGAGCCCGGTCGGAGTGGATACCGTTTGCTGCCAGTTTGATGGGGCTGAACCCCGCGCGAGTATCTTACCTGCGGCTGGCCAGCCATTTGGATCGCCACTCCACCGCCCCCGCAATTCGAGATCGGGGAAAGCCCCGCACCAAGCATCTCCCCTTTCGTGCTGCCGCCCGGAATGGAAGATCTCCGCAGCGCGACTTCCGTCATCGGCCCCGGTTGGCTCCTTTCATCCAACAAGACTCTGCCCATGATGGGCACACTGACACAGGCTCCATCTTGGAGAAAGCTCGCTTCAGCATCCTGATGAACTCAGCCCTCTTTCTCAACCGTTTCTTCGTCGTCAACCCGCACCAGATTCTCGTCATTCGAGTCGTAGTCGAACAGCTGCGCATACCGCCCCCATGTCAGCAATGTCTCAAACTGGTTCTCCGCCTCGACGTTGCTGAAATGCTCATCCAGGATATCGATGAAGAACTCCTTGCCGACTTTCCCGTTCTTCTTCTTGCGAAGTATTTCTACAACTGTGGAGACAAACGGCACATTCTTCAGGAACTGCTCGCGGAACAGATCCTTACTGCGCTGGACGTCCGCGGTAGCAAACTCGAGGCCAACCGGCGTGATTATGACGTCGCCATCCACTACGTCCGCAAAGCCCAGCAACTGGGCTGCATCCACTGTCGGCAGTAGGTCATCCACTTCCAGCCGCAAAGTCTGAGCCAGCTCAGGCAGGTCAGCCCGTCCGCCGTGGTCGTTGACCAGCTCCAGTAGGCCGCTCATCCCTCCTACCCGGGCGTGAGGCAGCATGGGGAAGCGCGCCGCCTGGGGATCCACCTGTGGCGCGGGCAGATTGCCGACTGCGGCTTTCGGATTGGTCATCACTGTGTAGATGTAATCGACGATTGATGCGAAGCGCGGATCCTTGTTGTGGCGTGGACGCGGAATACCCACCGTAACTTCGCCCCGCACTCGGCCGGGATTGGTTCCCAGCACGACGATACGATCCGCCAGCAGGACGGCTTCCTCGATGTTGTGGGTGACGATCAGGATGCTCTTGGCCGGGAAACGGCCTGCTTCCCAAAGATCGCTGATCTCACCGCGGAGGTTCTCCGCTGTCAGAACGTCCAGCGCGCTGAACGGTTCGTCCATCATCAGCACATCCGGCTTCATCACGAACGCCCGCGCGAAACCGACCCGCTGCCGCATGCCGCCCGAGAGCTCGCGCGGATAGGCGGTTTCAAAACCATCCAGGCCGACCATGTTGAGCGCGTTTGTCGCGGCCTCTGCACAATCCCGCTTTGGCACGCCCCGCGCGTACAAACCCAGCTCCGCATTCTCTTGCACCGTGAGCCAGGGCAGCAGCGCGAAACTTTGAAAGACCATCGCAACGCCCGGATTGGCTCCCGTGAGTTCCTGGCCGTGCATCATCACTCTGCCACGGCTGGCCGGAATCAATCCCGCCATGATGCGCAGCAGCGTACTTTTGCCGGAGCCGCTTCGGCCCAATAGCGCCACCACTTGCCCGGCCGGAATGTCCAGACTCACATCTTCCAGCACCGTGAGCTCGCCATCCGGCACAGCGAACGTCTTCGCAATGTTTTCGGCGCGCAGGATGACTTCGGAGGACGAACTTGATTGATTATGTACGGTGGCTGCCATTCGATTCACCCGTGTCCGGTCGCTAACCGAGTCGGAACTTCGTTTCAGCGAGCCCATACAGCCGGCGCCAGAGAAGCCGGTTGATGCCCACCACAAACACGCTCATCAGACCCACGCCGACCACGATGCGTGGCCAGTCTCCCTTGCTGGTTGCTTCGGCAATATACTCCCCCAGACCCTTGGCCCGCAGCGTCGTGTTTCCCCACGAGACGAGTTCCGAGACGATACTGGCGTTCCACGCCCCGCCGGAAGCCGTAATGGCGCCGGTTACCCATGAACTGAAGATGCCCGGTCCGATTACGTAGCGCCACAATCGCCAGCTCTTCAGGCCGAGGTTGCGCGCCATCTCCCGCAGATCGTTGGGCACCCCCTGTGCGCCGCCGATCACGTTGAAGAGGATATACCACTGCGAGCCCAGCGCCATCAGCAGCATGCTGCCCCAATTGATAGGAACGTTCAGTTTGATAAACGCAAGCGTCGCAAACGGAAATACGAAGTTAGCCGGGAACGACGCGAGCACTTGCACGATGGGTTGCGAGATGCGCGACAGGTGCGGGTTGAAACCAATGGCAACGCCAATCGGCGTCCAGATCAGCGTGCTCAAGATGATCAGGGCCAGCACGCGAAGGGCGGTGAGGAGGCCCAGGTAGGCAGCAGTCGCGAACTCTGCAATCCCCGCGCCTTCCAGGACGAAACGGATCGCCGCGGTGATGAGACCCGCCGTAATCAGTATGACCACCACGTGATAGATTCGATCCGATCTGGGATTCGCGGTCGCGCGAGTCGCCGTAGCGCGAACCTCCGTCAAGCGGCTGAACGCTCGATCGACGGCTCGCCCGGCCGGCGAGAACAGGCGGGAAGCGTAATAGGGCAGGTTGGCTGAGCGCCACAGATCGTTGACCCAGAATCGTCGCACTTCGCCGGCGCTCAGTTCAAGCTTGTACCGGTCGACCAGCGTCACCAGCGGGCGCCAGAAAAACTGGTCAATGGCAATAATCAGAATAACCATCGTCAGGACCGCCCAGGCCAGCGCCTTGAGATTCTGTTGCGCGACAGCGGCAGCGACGTAGGAGCCCAATCCAGGCAGGGTGTAGTTGTGATTCAGGACGCTGATGGCTTCGCTGGCGGCGAGGAAGAACCAGCCTCCGCCAAAGCTCATCATGCCGTTCCAAACCAGGCCGATCATGGCGGAGGGTACTTCCAGGCGGCTGAACTTCTCCCAGCGCGACAGGCCATACAGCGTGGCCATCTCCTCCAACTCGCGCGGCACCGTTCGCAGCGACTGGTAGAAGGAAAACGTCATGTTCCACGCTTGGCCCGTGAAGATGGCAAAGATTGAAGCCGCTTCCAAGCCCAGCAGGCTGCCCGGGAACAAGGCGATGAAACCGGTAACGGTGATGGAGAGGAAGCCGAGCACCGGTACCGATTGAAGCACGTCCAACAGCGGCACAAGCACAGTTTCGGCTCGGCGGCTGCGGGCGGCTGCATAACCGTATATGAGTGTGAAGATCGTCGAAAGGCCCAGCGCAATGAACATGCGCAGCGTGGATCGGGCCGCGTAGTTTGGAAGATTGGCGGGGTCGAGGCTGACCACCGGCAGAACATCCGGTGGGTGGAACCCGACGAATGATTGTGTGCCCACGCGCGCCGCGAAGTAGAGCAGGGTCAGCGTCCCGAGACCAACCGCTAGATCTGCCACCCCAAAGTGCGGCCGCTCCACATCGATCGGTACCGGAGTAAGCGGTGGTTTTCGCCAGACATTCAGCACGCTATGGCTGAGGGTAGCGGACTCTTTGCGGACGGCGCAAGGAATCCGGCCCGGCTTTTTGTTGCGAATTGATGAATTGATGAGACCATGGGCGAGAATGGCGAGAGAGGCATTTCCCGCATGATCGTGACCGATCGCCGACCCGCGGGGCGGTCCATCTACAACTACTTCGATCGCGAAGAATGGAGCCGTCTGCGTGCCGATACGCCGATGACTCTGTCGGAAGCTGATCTGGAAACGTTGCGAGGTGTGAACGTCAACGTCTCGATTGACGAGGTCATTGAAGTCTACCTGCCGCTGGCTCGTCTCTTGAACATGTACGTTTCGGCCAGACAGGGTTTATTCAAAGCGACAGCTGCATTCTTGGGCAATCCGTCGGCCAAGGTGCCCTATATCATCGGCCTTGCGGGCAGCGTTGCGGTGGGTAAGAGTACCACCGCTCGCATTCTGCGTGAACTACTGGCACGCGTTCCCAGCCGCCCCAAAGTAGACCTCATCAGCACCGACGGATTTCTGTTCCCGACTCGGATACTGGAAGAACGGGGAATGATGGAACGCAAAGGATTCCCAGAGAGCTTTGATACTCCCGCCCTTGTGCGCTTCCTCTCGGACGTGAAGTCGGGCCGGCGGAAGGTACGGGCGCCAGTCTACTCCCACGTCTATTACGACATTGTTCCCGATCAGTTCATCGAGTTAGACCAGCCCGACATCGTCATCATTGAAGGACTCAACATCCTTCAATCCGGCAGCTCGAATCCTAACCCGAACGCGCGCATCTTCGTTTCCGACTTCTTCGACTTCTCCATCTATGTCGATGCCGATGAACCGGTCATCTTCCAGTGGTACGAGAAGCGCCTGCTGACGTTTCGCGAATCGGCTTTCAAAGATCCGTCGTCGTACTTTCACCATTACGCCAGCTTGACCGAGGAAGAGGCGCGAGAACGCGCCGGACAAATCTGGGAAACGATCAACGGCAAGAACTTGATTGAGAACATCCTCCCGACGCGCGAGCGCGCCGACCTCATTCTGTATAAGGGGCCCGATCACGCCGTCGAGTCGGTAAGGTTACGAAAACTCTAGCGAGAGCGGTCCCCGATGAGCGGCATCACCAGCAAGTCGAAACAAGCACGAATCCTTCACGCGGTGGATGGTCTTGCGCCGCAATTGCTGGAGTTTGCCTGCTCGCTGATTAACGTCCCAACCGTGAACCCCCCGGGACGAAACTATTTGCACTGCGCCGAGCTGATTCAAGCCAAGCTGCGGGACATTGGGTTGAAGGCTTCTCTGTTCGCTTCGGATGGTCACCGGGACCATTCGCCGGAATACCCCCGTCACAACGTGCTGGCAAGTCTGTGGGGCCCTGAGCGCCGTCCGTTGCTGCACTTCAACGGACATATCGACGTCGTTCCGCCCGCCGAAGGCTGGACCAGAGATCCATTTACCGCCTCTGTTGAGAACGGGCGCTTGTATGGCAGAGGCAGCTCCGACATGAAAGCCGGTCTGGCTGCCGCCATCTTCGCGGTGGAGGCGCTACGGTTGGCTGGCATCAGCCTTAAAGGGAGCATCCAAATCAGCGCAACGGTCGACGAAGAGAGCGGTGGCTTTGCCGGCGTCTCGTACCTTGCGCACAAAGGCTTGCTGACATCCCAAACCATCGACTACGTGATGATTCCGGAGCCATTCGGCACCTCCCGAATATGCATAGGGCATCGCGGCGTGTATTGGTTCCGCATTACGTCGATTGGGAAGACCGCGCATGGATCGATGCCTTATCTGGGAGTCAACGCTATCGAAAACATGGCGGTGCTGCTGGAGGAGCTTCGAAGCTCGGTCGGCCCGGAGATCGCGTCGTGCATCACTGCCTTGCCGGTGGTGCCGGAGGGCTCACGCTTCGGAACCCTGAGCGTCAACTCCATCCGCGGCGGCCAGGCTGATCACGCGCTCCAATCGCCTTGCGTTCCGGACCGGTGCGAGGTGGTCTGTGAGCGCCGCTGGCTCGCCGAGGAGGGTGCTGGCGTCGACGGTGTGCACAGGATTAAGGCCCAGCTCTCCGGCGCCATGGAGCGCGTGATGCGCGGGAAGCCCGGCAGCCACTTCGAGCTGGAAGACTACGGAAACACGGTCTTCCCAACCGAGACCTCGCCGCATGCAGAGATCGTCACAGCGTTAGGCGGCAGCGTGCGCAGCGTCCTGGGTCGTGAGCCCGAACTGGTCGCCAGCCCTGGGACGTACGATCACAAGCACTTCACGCACATCGGGAGCATCCAGCAATGCGTGGCATACGGGCCGGGTGAACTGGAACAGGCGCACCAACCCGATGAGTGGTGCGGCGTCGAAGACATCATCCAGTCCGCGAAGGTGATGGCGTTAACGGCGGCGCAGCTGGTCGGAGCGTAGCGGGCGAGATGAACGCCGTCTCAGAAAACTTCTCTTGTGGCTTGCCTTTTCTGGAGCGCGCACAGAATTGCACCGCGGAGTTCTCTCGCGTCGAAGGGTTTGCGCAAGCACCTTGGAGATCCGATCGCTTCGAGTTCGCGGGCTGTTTCCCGCAGGCTGTGCGCGGTCATAAAGACGAGCGACGTTCTTATTCCACGTCGGGCCACTTCCTGGCTGAGTTCAATCCCGCCCATCCCCTCGAGCCGCAGATCGGCCAGTAGCACGTCGGTCGCAACCCGCTGATCCGACGTCAGGTAATCTTCCGGGGAGGAAAAAGCGCTGCCTTCGAATCCTGCCAACCGCAGGTTCCGCGCGAGGCTGGTGCGGAGGCTGGCGTCGTCATCGACAATGGCAACGGAACCGTGGCGCGGTCTTAGCTCAGGTTGCATAGGCATCTCCACCGGCCGTTCCCCTTTGGCGCTCGAAATTGGCAAGGCCTTCGAAGTCGACTTGGAACCGGCTGCAAGTTACCTTTCCGCTCACCGCCACTTGTGCTGCCAGCTCGAAGCATGAAAGATCGCAGCCTGCTGGGGAACTGGTAGAAGCCTCAGGAAGCGCCTTGGAAGGTGCGTTCTCAGTCGGCGCGCGCGATGTCCCACCAGGCGCAAGGGTCTTCAGCAGCATGTCGAGGTTGAAGGCAAGTGTCGTGGTGACGATGTTCTCTTCACTTTGCGGCTCTGTTGTCACCCGGTTGATCGCACGGAAGCGCCAGTGCTCTTCCTTCGCCCGGTACGCCCAAAGCCCGCCCCCGGCTTGGGGGGGGTCCGACGATGTATCGAACCCAGAAATTCTTGGCAGACGCACGAGCACTCGACCCTTCGGTAAGCAGCGGTCCGTGCCAGGATACTTCCGTAGAACACGACAGATCCGTGTTCAAGCGGTGGAGGTGAAATGTTGACTGAACCAACGGGCGCTGAGTCTCAGGATCGTAGCCGCCAGAGAGTATTCGAAGTCCAAGGTGTAAGGATCACGGCTGTTCTGGTCGTTGCCGGCGGCAGCGAAGCGCCAGACCTTCGCAGATCCGTCCTTCGTTTCTATTTTTGTTCTCGAGAGATGCTGGGTTCTAGTTGCAAACGCCATGGCCGTCTCCGCGGGTCTAGCTTCACAGGACACACTTTGAGGATGAATCAAAGAATGCGTCAATGATATGCGCCTTTGGTCCCATATCCAGACAGGGAGATTTTAGGTAACTTCTTATCGTTCCTGTTGGTCGAGGGCTTTCGCAGACTGAAGCGTGTGCCGCGGTCCTTTAGCATGCTGCTGGAGCAAAGGATTTAATGTATGGTCACTTTGTCAGACACAACTCTTTGTCCGCCGACGATCGTCCCGGTCGAGGACAGCAAGGGCGACGCCCACATTATTCAGGAGGCCGTTGACGAGCAGATCCCGGGCTCTCGGTTGGAGCACATCGAAGACGCTCCACGAGCGCTTAAGTTTCTGGACGATCTCGATTCCTCCACCGTACTGCCATGTCCGGCAGTCTTCGTAGTGGATCTCAATCTGCCGGGAGGCTGGGGTGGCTCGGTGGTGGAACGCATTCGGGGAGGCCGTTGCCGCCGCGTTCCGATTTTGATTTCCACTCGGCGCGGCTCGACAGCGTCCCGGAGCTGGCGAAGTTCGGAGCACATTTCTTTTCGAAGCCGTCCTCGTACGAAGAGTTCTTCGCCATCGGCAAGATCATTCATTCGCTCATGATGCGGGGCACACTTTACGAATGAATCAAGAATGGATCGGTACATACACCTTTAGTCCTATATCCTGGCCGCTGAGTCTCGGCTAAGGTCTTATTGTTCCGGTGAACGAAGTTTCTAACTGCGAACGGGAGGAAGAGGGAGTCTCGGAGAACCTCTTCCGCTGATTTTCGCCTGGATTTTCTGATTGGCGGCGCCAGCTGGGCCTAGCCGCGCCGCTTCAGCCTCAGCAGAAGGTTTACGAATGGAGAAACAACACAAGTGATACGAAGCATTGGATACACGATCGCGCGGCTGGTGCTCGCGACTCGCCTTTCCACACCCTGCCGGCCGAGGATAAACAAGAGAAATCGGACCTCATCGCGCCGGAGGCGATGAATGCCCTGGACCATATGGGAGCCTACCTACGCACCCTGAAGGATCTCCAGGTTAAGGCGGAAGTAACTACGGAGGACGTTCTGGAAGACGGCCGGAAGCTGCAATACGGTAGCACCACGGACATTCTGGCGCACCTGCCCGACAAGCTTCGCATCGATGTCAACGGCGAACAGAAGTCCCGTCTGTTCTTGTATGACGGCAAGACATTCACTCTCTTTGCCCGTCGCGTCGGCTAACACGCCACGGTGCCGGCGCCCGACACGATCGGCAAATTAATCGACGTAGCGATGGAAAAGTACGACATTGACGTTCCACTACTGGATCTCTTCCTTTGGGGTGGAAAGCGTGCCAGCACCAATGAAGTCACGGCCGCGGACGACTTTAGACCGGGCGTCGTGGAAGGTGTTACTTGCGAACATTACGCCTTCCGGCAGCCTGGCCTCGATTGGCAGGTCTGGATTCAATTGGACGATCACCTGCTCCCTCGAAAACTGGTTTTGACCACCACGACGGATGAAACACGCCCGCAGCATACCTCCGTTCTCACCTGGAACTTGGCGCCTTCGTATGACGAAGCCGCCTTCGTGTTCGATCCTCCGCCAGACGCGCACAAAATAGTCTTCGCCGAAACAAAGAAGCCGTTGCGGGCAACTAGGAGCCATCACATGAAAAACAGCATTCGACACTTCTTCACATCCACTCTTGCGCTCCTTGTGACCGCTGCGATTCTTCCGGCTGTGCGACCTACCAGGGGCGGCGGTGGCGGGCAGGGTGGAGGTGGTGGTGGCGGCAACGTGCGCTCGACTGCGCGCGAACGTCAATAACGCCGGCGGGAATCGCAATGTAGGCAACAACAACGCAAAACCGCAACAACAACGTGAATCGGACAATAACAACAACACCAATATCAACCGGAATAACAACACCAACATCAACCGCAATACCAACGTCAACGTCAACCGTGACGTCAACGTAAACGTCAACCACGGTGGCTACTACGGCGGCGGTGGTTATTGCGGTGGTGGCTGTTGCTATCACCCAGTGGCGGCGGCCGCGGCAATAACCGCGACAGCTATGGTCACTGCAGCGGTCGTCGGCTCCATGGTAAACACCTTGCCACCCTCGTGCACTGTCGTTATGGCCAATGGCGTCACCTACCAGCAATGTGGCGGCACGTACTATCAACCGCAATTTGTGGGCGGCGCTACCAGCTAGCTAAGCTAAGCTAGGTGGCTGTCAACTCGCCCTATTGAGAAGCGGCGTGAGGCCGAGCCAAAATCGTCCGCCAATCCGCACGATAGAATCGGGGCATGGACGCCGCAGAAGTGGAAGCCGTTAATCGGCTTTCTTTGGCCGTTGAGAACCTGACCAAGGCGATTGCCAAACTAGATCTTAAGATTGATCGTCTGGCTGCGCCGGAGCCCGCGAAAGCTTTTCCGAGTGCACAACCAGTCCACACGAAAGGCGTGCCATCCGACGAGCATTGAGCCGAGCTGCGGCAGATGGCGCAGCTCGCGCCTGATTCGCGTCGCTGGAGTCATGCGTTGCGCCCGCGTAGCCGACCTTTTCGGTCCACTTCTTCCTCTGTTCGCTTTAGAACAACCTGTCTCGATTCCGTACAAAGGAAGCGCGATGCAACCGTTCATTTGCCCCCAAACATGCCCCGGCGTCTCGGAACGATTTGGTGGAGAACGTGCACCTTATTAAGGCAGAACCGTCATTTTAGTTGGGGAGTTCCGTGCGGAACCTGTTTCGGGACATTCGCTACACGCTGCGCCAGTTGCGCAAATCGCCGGGATTCACGCTGACCGCGGTGCTTACGCTGGCGTTCGGCATCGGCGCAACCACCGCCATCTTCTCGATTGTGGAGGGCGTGTTGCTGCGGCCTTTACCGTTTCCAAATCCAGCTAGGCTGGTGACGCAAGGAGACGTGCTGGAGGGGACGAGCGCCGGCGGCTGTGCGCCGGAGACAACGGCTGTCGGGTTTCGCGCGTACGCGCGGGACATGAACAGCTTACTCCAGCCTGGGCGCCTACCAACAAACGAACTACGAACTCTCCAGCGCGGGTGAACCAGCGCGGATCAACGGATCGCGCCTCACGGCCAGCATGTTTGCGGTGCTCGGCATATCTCCGTCCGTCGGACGCGTGTTTACGCAACAGGAAGATGAGGGCGGCTTTCAGGTAGCCATACTCAGCGATCAGATGTGGCGCAGCCGTTTTCATGGCGACAGCCACATACTGGGCCAAATGATTTTGCTGGATCGGAAGCCCTACGAAGTGGTTGGCGTGATGCCGCGCGGCTTCGAGTTTCCACTGGTGCCGGGGCAACTGAACCGCAGCGAAGTCTGGGTGCCAATGAGCTTCACTCGCGAGGAAATTGCGCACGCCGCCGGTTGGGAGTTTCAGATGGTGGGCCGGCTGAAACCCGGCGTGACACCAGCGCAGGCCGAGCAGGATGCTGACCGAGCGGCGCGCGAGATCATTCGCGGCTTTCCCGGCTACATGAGCAGCTTGCGCTTACATCCGGTCGTTCAACCTCTGGCTGAGAGCCCGGTGGCGCAAGCGCGGCCTCTGGTGCGTACGCTTTTTCTGGCCGTCGTGGTGGTGCTATTCATCGCCTGCGCCAACCTCGCGAGCTTACTGCTGGTCCGAGTAATACGCCGCAAACACGAGATCGGAGTCCGTCTCGCTTTGGGCGCCAGCGGAGCCGACGTTCTAGGCCAGACTCTACTGGAGACCATGACGTTGAGCTTGGCCGGCGGCGGACTGGGGCTGCTTCTGGCGTGGGCTGCGCTACGTGTGGGTGTCAGGTTTCTGCCAGAGTCGCTGCCGCGGATTAGCGCAATCGGCCTCGACTGGAAGGTGGTGGCATTCTCGATTCTGTTGGCCGTCCTCACTGGCTTGCTGTGTGGATTGCTGCCGGGCTTTTCTGCTGCGCGCGCCAGCGTCAACGATGCCCTCAAGGAAGGTGGCCGCAGTCGTACGGCTGGCGGCCAGGCGCGAGTGCGCTCGGCGTTAGTGATCGCCGAGGTTGCCGTGGCGCTGGTGCTGCTGGTCGCCTCCGGGTTACTGTTGCGCAGCTTTGAGAAGATGCGCGCGGTTGACCTGGGCTTTCGCACCGACCACATTCTGACCGCAGCGTACAGCCTGCCTGGACAGCAATATTCGCAGCAGGCCGCTTTGGATAAGTTCAATCTCGCCATGCTGCGCCAGCTGGAGCAGTTACCGGGAGTGGAGTCGGGAGGCATTACCTCGCAGTTGCCGGCCGCCGGATATGGCGGCAATAGCGCGTTTGTTGTGGAAGGCTACGTTCCGCCCAAGGGCGCCGGCCTGAATCTCTCCTGGTCGTGCCATGAGGTGATGGGCAATTACTTCCGCGCCGCGGGCATTCCCCTGGTGCGCGGACGCGACTTCACGGAAGAGGATGGGCCTGGAGCGCTGCTTGTGGCCATCGTGAACCACAGCCTGGCGCAACATTACTGGCCCGGCCAGGATCCGGTGGGCAAACGTCTGCGCTGGGGCATGCCGGAGACGCCCACGCCCTGGATGACCGTGGTCGGAGAGATCGGCGACATCCGGCAGACGGCGGCCGACTCAGACGTCCAGGACCAGATCTATCAGCCAGCCCGCCAGAACGTCGCTTCCTACGGTTCGCTGGCGCGCCCCGACATGTTGAACGGCAGCGGCGGTTTCATTGTGCTTCGCACCATACTGCCACCGGAGCAGATGGCGAATGCGCTGCGATCGGCCGTGCGGTCCATCGATCCGCAACTGCCGCTGACGCAGGTCGGCTCCATGCAACGAGTAATCACGGAGGGTCAGGCATCCCGCCGTTTCGACGCCAGTCTCATTTCCACCTTTGCGGGAGCAGCCGTCTTGCTGGCGCTGCTGGGCATCTACAGCGTGATTGCTTTCTCGGCTGCGCTGCGCACACATGAGATGGCCATTCGCCTGGCGCTCGGGGCGCAGCGCTCCAGCGTGATGGGGCTGGTTCTCGCTTCCGGCGCGAAGCTCGGACTGCTAGGCTGCGTCCTGGGTGCCACCGCGGCTACCTTTGCAACGAGCCTGTTGCGCTCGCTGCTGTTCCAGGTGGATCCGCTCGACCCAACCGTGATCGTCTTGGCGGCGATTTCGATTGTTGCGCTCGCGCTAGCGGCATCGGTCATTCCCGCGCGCCGTGCTGCGTCGGTTGAACCGATGCAGGCATTCCGGGCGGAGTAGCAGCAATCTAAAATAGTTGGAAGGTGACAACCGAACAACAACTTCGCGAAAAGCTGCGCAAGATTACAGCACTCTTCGAGGGCGCCGCGCCCCCCGGCGAACCCCAGGCCGCGGCGGCTGCCATGGAGCGGCTTCTCCTGCTCGACTTGTTCACTCCGCAGGTGCCGCTGTAAGGTTTCGGACTCGACGCCTGCCTCGCGGAGGGCCTTGGTCGCCCCGGAGGTCGGAGCCAGGCCACGGGATTCATAGCCTTGGGTCTCGGCCAGCTCCCGAATCAGAACGAAGCGATGTTGTTTTGCCAGAGTCCGCAACGCCCTGGAGGCCGAGGACACGGTCCTGGGCTGTCAAGACGTTCCACACGGCAGTTTGCTGCGCGAAATTCAGCATGTGGCCGTCCGGCGTTCGGGCGAGGCTGATCTCTTCCTTGGTGACTCCCGGGGCAATCGGGCCCGACGCGCCTATCCCGTTCCGGACAGTCGAAATCGTCGCCCTCTCCATGGCCAGCATCTGCGGCGTTGTGTAGCGAGCGCCGGGCAAATAGGTGCGATCGTGGTCTACCATCAGCAGATCCTTCCCTCGCCTAAATCCCGCTCGTGAATCGTCCGGCGGCTCTGTTGGCTTCCACGTCCTTTAATCGGAGATGGCCCTGACCATAGTTCAGCGCATCGCGCGTCACTTGAAAGTGATCGAAGACGGCCTCGCGTTCTGACAGCCGCCGAATGGCGAAGGCGACCGCCTCGCAAGGGCCGATGGTGCGGCCAACCTCAGTGGCCTTTCCCTGCCGCCGGGCTTCGTCGACAGCTTGCTGGGCCTCGTTGCCGAACTGTTGACCGTGGGCCTGGTGGAGGGCGCGCAACTCCTCTTTGGTGAGAATGAGCTTCTTACCCCCGGTCCTGGTGGGCGATGATCTCTTCGGCCCGGCGCCCGGAAAGCCCGAGTTGTTCGAGCCTTTCCTTAATCCCGTCGCTTCGAAGACTCTCGGCCGCCAGGTATTCCTTCGAGAACCCTTGAATCTCCGGCGTACCATTTTCGTTCTGGAACACCTCGTAGCCGAGCTCCTTCAGGCGGATTGCCATTTCGGCGCGATAGACGGCCGTCCCAAAGCTTTGCGCCTCGAAAAGAGCCTTCGACTGAAGTGATCGGGCTTGCCCGGTGATCTCCACGGTCAAGTTGAGAGGCGCGTGCTGTCCAAAGATTGAGTTCGGACCGCACTTAGTGTCTGGGATGTTCGGGGGCGCTTGATATTTCGCATGGCGGTCTTCGACGGTACGCGGCCAGGCGAGATCTTCGCGATCAGGGTGGGGAAGGTCGCCGGCAGCTCACTCTTGATCGATCAGCGGGTTTATGAAAGCAACAACATCGATACGCCAAAAGGTCGGAAGGGAAAGAACACCACTCGCACCATAGCTCTTTCGCCCGGGACGCTTGCTGATATTCGACTTTGGGAGACGTTCCTCGGAGCCTCCTCCACAGACACTTTCATGTTCCCGTTGGAAACGGGGATCACGCCCTTACGCCCCAACAATCATTGGAAAAGGGAGATCCGTCCGCGCCTGACAAAGATTGGTCTCGAGTGGGTGAACTTCCAAGTGCTTCGTCGAACCAACGCAAGCCTTTCCCGAAAGGCAAACGTAGATGGCAAGGTTTCGGCAGATCAGCGAGGACACGGTCTAGGCGTCAGTCTCGGTGTCTACGCAATAAGCGACCTCGGTCAGAAGATCGAGACCGTAACGAGGTTGGAATCGGAAATCATTGAGGCGTCAACACATGATGATTTTCGGATTCGATGACCACTGGAATCAGCGATCCACGACGGGGTTAGAAAGGGAAACAGAGTAAAGGCTCAAAACTCAGTTTCTTCTAAGCTATTGAAAACATGGAGCGGGAGACGGGAATCGGACCCGCAACCAACAGCTTGGAAGATTGTGTCGCAATTGAAAACAAAGAACAAATGCGGCCATGGCGAAGCATTCTGACAATTGCGAACCACTGAGAACACAGCGCTTGCACCGAAACGGCGCTTAACGGAGTAATCGGAGTAAAATCCGACTGCCTCGTTAAGCGCTCTCCAATTCCTTTCTTGATCCTCCTCTGAATCGCCCAACTGCGCCGCCTCGGGCGGCGTCGCCTGGAGCTATTCATGACATGCCCGCCTCACGTGTCCGCGCGTGTCACATCGAAGTGGTGCTCATCAAGAACACCCACGCTCTTTGCGACCTGAGCCTCAGAGTCCCTTCACGAAAGTAGATGAGAGATCGGCTGAACGTTCCGGGGCCAGTGGTGTTCATGTGATGCTTACAAGGATCGTAGGTGGCTTGGCGCTTCTCAAAATTCTCACAATCCTCAAAATTACCGGCCTGGTGCCCACCTGCTGGGGACTGCGTACTCATGGGTGTCCGCTGCAACGCCGGCTAGAAACGCTCTCCTTGGCGTGACAGCCTGCGAGATAGGAACGCGGCTACTGGAACAGTTGCGGCGATGGACAGCCATGACACCAGGGGAACGATAAGGAAAAAGGAAGCGGGCTTCGCCCTCGGGGGGCCTAAAGCAACATATCCGTAGCTGGCCACGGAGCCCAGCGTGACGCCCAGCATCACACTATATAGTGTCGCTCGGGTAAGAACCGAGCCAGGCTTCCAGAACACGTTGGCCAAGACGAGTGCCATGAATGGGGAGAGCACCCATATCCCGAAAAGCATCAGCAGGATTTGGGAATTGTTATGATGACCTAGCTAAGAAGATGAAGTGGAGTACCGAAAAAACGGTGGCGTAGCAGGCTGCCGCGTTGCCGCTTCGCCTCATAGGTTGCCTCAACCGAGGGCAATCGATCTGGAGCCCAACACCATCATGTCAATCGACATAATATAGATAAATTGATTGACTTGATAAACAATTCACCCTATTCTCTATCCATGAAGTTGACACAGCGCGGCTCCTTCGCAATCTGGAACGCAGCCGAAATTGTAATCGCGTAATCGTGATTGAGTTCGCCCCAAGACTGTCACGCTGGAGGAAACCAAATGAATATCAAGCTAGCGCCGCTATTTAGCGGTGTGTTTCTTGCGGCGAGCCCCGCATTGGCCGCGCTGGCCGTGACGCTTTCACCCAGTGCGCCGACCGCACCGGTCGGCAGTACGATCACCTGGACCGCGACCACACACGGCGACCCTGACCCGACCCCCAGCTATGAGTACGAGTTCACGGCCAACTTGACTGGCGCCCCCACCCTGCTTCGCCGAGGCTATTCTCCCTCAAATACATACTTGTGGACACCAAACGCTTTGGAGGGCGCTTTCACGATTGGCGTTACCGTAAAGAACATCCACGCCGGTACCTATGCTAGCCAAACGTTGCCTTACACACTCACGTCGCGCCTCCCCGGCGGGGAACTGTGCTACTAATCCCGCTGCTTGTGCTGCCGTCAACACCACGAACAACCCGCTTGTCGCTTTCTTTACCGGAACGTCCTGCTTGCAGCCGAACAACATGGTGGTGTTCTTTAGACCGACGACCGCGGTGCCTCCGGGAGGGATCACGGCGCTTCAGCAAACGACTCCGCAGCCCTGCCGCGCAACTGCAACTGTCCCCAATACAACCAGCATGAATTTCTACGTTGCAGGGATGTACCCATCGACAACGTACCAAATGTACTATCAGACTATCAATCCGGCGGGCCACGTGGTCCACACGGGCCCGACCCTAAGCTTTACCACCGGCGCCATTCCTTCGAACGTTCATTTGCCGACCGTTATGCCCTCCGGAGCGACAACCGACCTGACGGAACCGATCACCGTGTACAGTGTGGACACCTTACCGGCCACTTGGAAAATCCTCTCCTCCGCGGCTGTCGATCTGGCTGGCAACATCCTTTGGTACACAACAAATATTCCTCCCTTTCGTACCGAATTTGGCGGGAGCTATTTGGGTGTCTTTGGAGTGGGAAGCGATCCCTACCATCAAGGTATTCGCGAAGTAGATCTTGCCGGAAATATGATTGTCGAAATGTCCGCCGGCGCCATCAGCGAGCAACTCGAAGCGCGCGAAGAGAGGCAAATCACTGCTATCCATGACGACGTTCGGAGGGTTAACGGTGCGACCGGTGCCGCGCCCGATGGCTATATTGCGATGCTCGGTACATCGGAGGAAGTTTCGCCATCGGCTACGGCTTGCGCCGATAATCCCGACGCACTAGGGGCCCAAGGTGGCACATGCAACAGTCCGGTCGACATCCTCTCCGATCAGGTCATCGTTCTCAATTCCAACCTCGGTCTGGTCTGGAATTGGGATGAAACCAAGTACTTCGACCTTAACCAGGCAGCCATCCTGGGGGAAACGTGCACACCCAGCACACCGGGCTGCCCCCCGCTTACTGCGTACAATTTTGCTACGGCCGCAACCTTTCCAGTCGCGAACGACTGGACCCATGGCAATTCTGTCCAGTACACCGTGTATGACGGCAACTTCTTAGTCTCCGCGGAGCACCGGGACCTGGTCTACAAAATCAATTACGGGAACGGGACCGGTGACGGACATGTCATGTGGGAGCTTGGCCCGACGGCATTCAACGATACCAGCGGGAAACCCCTCCCACTGATGACCACCAGTGCAGTCAACACCGCCGGGTCTTACGACTTGGGTTACCCGTGGAATTCGCACCAGCACGATGCGAACATTCAATTTGGTGGTGCGGTCATTCAGGGCGCCCGAATCCTGACTCTCTTCGACAACGGAAATACGCGGGTCGAGCAGGGAGGGTTCGACCCTAACGGCAACAGCCGTTGCCTGTTGTACGCCATCAATGAAACCGCCTTGTGGGCGAATCTGAATGTTGACTCGGATGTCGGTTCCTCCTCCGACGGCGATGGCGCCAACCAGACCTTGGGAAACGGCAACATGTATTGCGCTTCTGGCCTGATTGGCGGTTATACGAACCCCCTCTCCACTTCGACTGAGAACACCATTACCGGAACAGCAAACATCGTTTATACGTTGACAGCGCATGAGGCCACCTATCGGACCTTCCGCATGTCGACCTTGTACAATCCGGCCACGCCCTGAGGCACCGGGGTCCGGACCAAAGTCCATTCGGATTTCGTTTTGGTCATTCCGCACGGTTCTTGTTGTCTGGCTCGCTTCGCAAGAAAGGAAATAATTCTGCTCTATGGCAACTACTGTACGCTCTAAGCTTTCTTTGACGAACTGCGCGCTACCGTTCGTGATGCTCGCGTCTTCCAGCCTCTCTTTCGCTCAGTTTTCTGTAACGACCCACCATTACGACAACAGTCGCACCGGTTGGAACTCACAGGAAAGTATTCTGAATCCCGCGAATGTCAACGTCACAGCCTTTGGCCTCCTGCACACCGTAACGCTGGATGAGCAGGTGGACGCTCAACCGCTGGTCATTTCTAACATCGAACTCAAGGTAGGCAACACAGTGGGCATCCACACGGTCGTCTACGTGGCCACCGAAGGGAATACAATTTACGGCATTGGCGCCAATACCGGGATTATTCTGCTTAAAGCGAATTTCGGACCCCCAGTATCATATCCCTTAGGCTGCAACAATACGCCGAATACCGGGATCAATTCGACGCCAGTCATCGACCCAGTCGCCAACACTATGTATGTCATTGTCTACACGCAGACCGCGAGCGGTCCAGCGTATTACATTCATGCGCTCGATCTGGCCACGTTGACGGACAAGGTGCCGCCTCGCCTGATCACCGCGTCCCACAAGCTATCGAACGGAACGAAGTATACCTTCAACGCGGCGGTGCAAAGACAGCGTCCCGGCCTGCTTTTGGCGAATGGAAATGTCTACGCCGGCTTTGGAAGCTTTTGCGACTTGGCGCCGAACGAGTCGCGTGGGTGGTTGTTGGGCTGGCAGACGGGAACCCTGAAACCATTGGCGACGTACCAGGTTCTCGATACCGAAGCCTCGTCGCCGGATGATTACTTCCTTTCCTCCATTTGGATGTCTGGCTCCGGCTTGGCCGCAGACTATGCCGGTAACGTTCTGTTTGTAACCGCCAACTCCGATCCTTCAGGAACCGCTTATAACGGAATCACGAATATCGAAGAAAGCGTGGTCAAGATTTCGTCCGATCTGAGCACGGTTCTCGATTTGTTTACGCCGGACGATCAGCCGAGTCTTGACCCCCAAGACATAGATTTCGGCTCCGGCGGCATCATGTTGCTGCCGGCTCAGCGGGGCAGCGTAGCGCACCTGGCGGTGGCCGCAGGCAAAGACGGAAACATGTACCTGATGAACGAGGATTCCCTGGGAGGCCATTCCACCACCACTAACAACGTACTCGGCACCTACAACGTCGGCGAGTGCTGGTGCGGGGAATCCTACTTCCAGGACCCGAATGACGGGCTGGCCCGGGTGGTTTCGAGTGGTGGTCAGTCGGTTATGGTATGGAAGCTGGCAACTTCGCCGGGCCCTTCCCTTAGCTTGGTGACCTCATCAGCGGCCGTGGGGCCTCCCGTTCCCTACCTCGCCCCCCAAGGGTTCTTTACTAGCGTGTCCTCGAACGGAACGTCGTATCCAATTATTTGGTCCCTTTCACAGGGAGCGGGCACCGACACGGCAATTTACCTGCGCGCATTCGATCCCGAGACTGGCAGCACCACCCGGACCATGAATCAGCTTTTCCAGGCGCCGGCGGGCGTGTGGAGCACTAACGGAAAAGCAAACGTGGTTCCGGTAGTTGCCAACGGGAAGGTCTTTGTGGCCACGATTAAGCAGCTGGCGATCTTCGGCCTGAAGAATTAGCAAAGCGCCAACGCCGGGCTTCCGTTCGGCTGTGTCGGCTAACACACCAATCTTCCGCTCGATTAATTAGCCACTGAACGTGGCGCGCCCAGCACGGTCGCGCTTGTATTCGGACGAGACACGGGCCGCGAGGGACCGACCGAAACAGCCCGCCACTGCTAACTTCGGCGAACATTCACCGACGATCTCAGGTATCGTTCCAGAACCATCAAGCCATAGTCCTGGTAGGATCTAGTACTCTTGTCTAATACTGCACTAACGCCCCGACAGTTCTCTTCTGCTCCCCGTACGGCAGGGTAGCCAGGCACCAGTCGGCAGCCGTTGCTACTTCCGCCGCAGCCGCAGTGACGACTAGTCAGCTTCCCAGAATGAGACTCGGGGACCAATCTCGCTTCCGAACGGCGCGGCGCGGAAGTCTCAAATAGGGCCTTTGTACAAAGGCTCTCGCCAGCAGGCACACCATGTGTCTACCGCAGGGTTTTTGGAAGCTTGGCGATGGAAATCCAGAATTCCTCAAATTGTTTCTGCGATCTGGGCCAACACCTCAAAGCTGCTCGGCTTAATAATATAGCCGTTCGCATGGTTGTCGTACGCATCGTGAATGTCCCTATCCGCGTGGGAAGACGAAAACACGAGGACCGGAATTTTGCGGAGCTTTTCGTGCTTCTTTATTCGTTGAAGCAACTCGTTGCCGCTTACCTTTGGCAAATTCCAGTCTAAGAGAATTAGGTCCGGCAGCGGTGCGTTTGTTCTTTCTTCCCCAAACAAAACTTTCATGGCCTGCTCGCCATCATTTGCAACCGTAAGTTCCTAGTGGATTCCTTCGCGCCTGCTAAAAGCCTTCTGGATGAGGTACAGGTAAGCTTCACTATCCTCGACCACAAGCAAACGGAAAGTCTGGGGCTTCTGAGCGTTTCTGGATGCGAGCGACGATATGGCCATCTAGGGCCGCCTCTCTGTTCTCGACCAGAGAGGCGGCCAATTCGATTAACGGACCGCGCTCGGTGAAGTAGAACTACATTTATTCTCCCACGACGAAAAAATGCCGTTGGTAAATCGTCGGAGTGACCCGGAAACGGCGTTGGGGGGAATTTGCTTGCTTCCTGATCACGGCCCGGAAGCAGGGCGCCCGACGTGGTTAGCGATATTAGGGCTTAACGCTGGCGATTTTCGGTCCTCATTGGGCGGTCGGGAAAGCGCAAAAGCAGCCCTGAAAGTTATCCTGGCAGTATGCCTCAAGATGTGCCCGGAATGCCGTCTCGCTGACCGCATTGCAAGCCGCCGATCTCTACCGTATGCAGGTGCGGGAACTGTCGGGCTATGCGATGTTTATGATCGATCCGCGCGGCATTCTTGTATCGTGGAACGCAGGCGTGGAAAACCTTATCGGCTACTCCGAACAAGAATGGGTTGGAAAACACGCATCGATAATCTTCACACCCCCGGACAAGGCGGTCGAAGTTTGCGAAGCTGAGATGAGGCTGGCCGAGGAAAGCGGAAGCGCGACCGATATTCGGTGGCACCGCCACAAAAGTGGCAGCGAGTTTTTCGCGAACGGTTTTATGAATGCCATCCGCGATGACCATGGCGTCCTCATCGGGTACGCAAAGATTATGAGCGATGAGACGGCGCGCAAGCAATTGCAGGATTCGTTGACAGAATCCAATTCCGCTCTTGAGCAATTTGCCTACGTGGCCAGCCACGACCTGCAGGAGCCCTTACGCACGATGAGCGCGTATGCTCAGCTTCTATCCAACGAGTACAAGGGGAAGCTGGGTGCCGAGGCAGACCTCTTTCTGAACTTTCTTCTAAGCGCGTCAGCTCGCATGAGTACGCTCGTGCGAGATTTGCTAGCTTACGCCCGCCTTACAACCGAAGAGGGGCGGCCATCCTCAATTGCCCTCGATGAGGATTTGGAGGCTGCCCTCACACACCTCGATCAAGCCATCACGGAAAGTGGCGCCACTGTTACTCACGACCCGATGCCTACCCTTCCCGTGGATCGCGGACAGATGGTCAGGCTCTTTCAAAATTTGGTCGGAAATGCGGTGAAATATCGAAAGCCGAGCGAGCCCCCCAAAGTGCATATCAGCGCCGAACAGAGAGAGACTGAGTGGGTCATCTCGATACGGGACAACGGAATCGGCTTCGATCCCAAGGACGCCTCGACTATCTTTGAACCGTTCAAGCGATTACACACGGCGGAGGAATATCCGGGAACCGGCGTGGGGTTGGCAATCTGCCGCCGTATTGTGCAGGCGCAACGGGGCCGCATCTGGGCGGAATCGCAACCGGGTGAAGGAACGACTTTCTTCTTTACGCTTCCGATGGAGAGCCCTCAACCCCTGCAACACACGCCGCCCATCAATGTTCCCAGACCCGATGCCTTCGGCAAGACGACTGGTTAAATAACCCCTCATCACCGCCGATGTCTCCGACCATGGACGGGACGTCCAGTGCCACTTTTCGCGCGAGCCCTTTTCCCTTGATGTCTCCACCACCTCGAGCTAATGTCCTGTTGGCTAGCGA
>CAVYTS010000006.1:0-30325 GCA_963771305.1 uncultured Acidobacteriaceae bacterium | reverse complement strand
AACGCCACTTCCCACTTGAGCGAGCACTTTCCATGTTTGGCCGTTTCCGTTCAAGCGGGCTATCTACCGGATCAAAGACGATAACAGGACATATCAGGACTTATCGGGCGGAATCGTTCCAATGTATTGTACTGGCTGGGCTTACGGCTGCCAAGAGCACTTTCAGTGCACTTTCTAGGCATTGCCGAGTACGACAAGCCAGTCTGAGTTCGGTCAGTATGAACACCGGCCGCAGCATGAACATCAAGACAGTTTTTCACATTAACATTGGCGGAACTCGCTCAATTTTGCCGTTAGCCTCGCTTCGGCCCAGACCTCCACCGTGGTGCCACAACTACTCGACGGGCCCAACTATCGGACCATCATTTATATTCAGAACTCAGCCCGACGACAGCGGAATCCTATCTGTTGAACATGATGAACGAGGACGGCACAGCGGCACTCTTTCACGTCGCCGAGCAAGCGGCGTGACTGGGTCGCTGAGCGGCACCCCTCAACCGCTGGCCGTCGCCATCTTCCGTCACGAATGGCGGCCCAGCGCTCCCCCCAGGGCCAGGTGGGCTGGGCAAAACTCGACCCTTTTCAACACCGGCTTGGACGTTTCGGTCTGGGTTATCATCAAGAGCTCGGACCCGAGGACGCTGAACTGGACCACGCAGAGCCGAATCGCGAGCATCCCGATGGTCATCAGCAACTCAATACCTATCGAGATTCCGTTCGATCAGACTAATGGCATTGTCTGTGGCGTCGCCGATGTGAACCTGTTTCCGACGCCGGCGTATCTTAGTGTTGATGTCCTCGACGTAAATGGCTTGGTTATCGATTCGTTTTCTGGCTACCTCCTGCCTTTTAGCCACTACCAGCGCCTTTTAGCCGACATTTCGGCGAAGACCATTGGAATCGCCGGAACCTTGCGCTTCCATCCTACGAATTCCGGGGACGCTCTAACGATGGCCATGATGGGCATCAAGGCAACCAACTATACTGTGGGCTGGACTCAGACCTCGTTGGCCTATCTGCGCCGGCCTTGCCGCATCCTGAACATCAACGCGCTAGGGCGTGCTGAAATCGCCGTGTTTGCCGAACATTCACGCGCCGCCCTCACGAGAGCGACGCTAGTGCTCAGAATCCACTTCAAGTACTTTCAGCGCGACGGTATTACGACGTACACGTCCACTGATCGTGTTCAGAAAGTGGCCCCCAGCTTTGTGATCAGTTTTCGTGAATGCCGGCGTGGGTTTCGGCCAAAAACAGCCGGTTTTCGCTATGCCGCAGCCGGTCGGGCTCGCGCGCGAGCGTGCAGATTCCGCGATTCCGATTTATGGATACCTGTCGCTATCAAGTCGTAAATCTAGGGGGTACCCCGTGTGTGTGAGCTGAGATGCAGCAAATTACCGCCGCATGCAACCACCCTCAGGAAAAGTTGCGGAGCCGGCGCCAATCCTGCTGGATCGGAGCCTTGAGCACGCAGAACGTGACCGGTGCGCCTTGCTCCAGGCCTTGCACGCCATACGGGACCGTCAGGTGCCCCACGAGAGTCGCGGATGAGCACATCCAAGCGACGTCCGACGGCTGGTAGTCGATCATCAGCGCGTTCGTCGCCACCAGATCGTTGGGAAGCCAGTACCAGTCGCTCAACTGAGGGCTGACGACCGCGGGGAGCGATCTCCTGTCGCCGTAGATCTGTAGCGCCCCTGGAACACCGTAATACGCCGAGATGATGATCGTTCCATTTCGCTCCGAGCTGGGGAGATGGCCGTATATCGACTCGACCTGGTGGGCGACGTCCTCCCATCCCACGCTGTCCGCGAAGAGCTCGTTTTTGGCGTCGAGGCCGAGCGAATGAATCCGGTCCGGCGGCGTGATGGGTAGCGTCAGCTGAGCAAACGTGAGCAGCTGGAGCGCGCAGGCAACCGCGACTGCGATCTGGAAACCGGTGCGCAGCCTCGGCCGCTTGACGCGGGCGATCGCCATGAGCCCTTGAGCAAGGGCGATCGGCACGGTGCCCACCGCGTAGTAGGACTTGCCCACGAACAGGAAAAGGATGAGAGGAAGAAGGCACGCGATCCCGATGGGCCGCAGAGTGGCACTGCGAAGCAGCGACACCAATCCCGCCACCCAGAGTGGAATCAGAAAGAAGAGATAGACCACGATCAGGACCAGGTTGGCGATAAAACCGCCGCCGGAGCCCTGATGGTTGACTATATAGATAAGCGAAGGGAAACCTTCCGCAACCTGCCAAGCAAGGTTCGGCGCCCAGATGAGCAGCGCGATGCCGGCCGCGATCCACGGATACCGCGTCCGCAGGTCCGAACGCAGCGCGGGAGTAAGCAGGACGGCAATCCCGATGGCAGCCGCCAGACCTGCGATCGTGTACTTGACCTCGAGGCCTATGCCGAGCGAGAGGCCGAGGTAGATCCAGTACCTGGGCCGGTGCTCCAGGACCAGGGACAGAAAGCAGTAGAACGCGACCATCCAGGTCGCCTCATCGAACGTCACGGTCTGATAGACCCAGTTCGCGCCGAGGAAATAGGGCGCCGTGATGGCGATTAGCAGGGCGAGCGCCTGCAGGCGGAGCGAGCCGCCAAGGCGCCGCACGTACATACCTGAGAGAGCAACCATGAATCCGCCGAGCAGGGTCGGGAGCAAGCGGAGGCCCCATGGCGTGGCTCCCAGGAGATCGGTCTCCAGACGCGCGAGCAGCGGGACTATCGGCGGAAAGTCGACATATCCGAGCGCGGGGTGCCGGCCGGAATCGATGTAGTAGAGCTCGTCGGTGTGGAAGCCGAGGTTGCCGTTAGTGGCGAGATGCACGACAAGGACGATCACCGCCGCGCCCCCGTAGAGAAGCGGCGCCACAAAAGGCGGCGGATGTCGGGCGCCGGTGTCTTTCAACTAGAATCTCCTTTTCGATTCCATGATTCCGTTAGGAAAGCAACAGGTATGCAAGCACCCTCTCTTGATACTTTTTTAGCTTTAGCGGTCAAGTGTTAAAACTATGAGTGTTAAGGCTGCGAGTTTATTGCGGACTAAATTGTTCAGGCCCGCAGACGCAGGCGGACCCGGCCGCGGCGCAAAAACCCAACAGGCGCTACGGCTGCCCAGCCTTCTTAACCCGGCGCTTGCCGAGTTGAGAGCGAAGCACTCGGTTCTCTTCGCGCAAGTATTCGATTGCATTTTCTTGCCGCTGATTCATCCATCCAGCGACGGCCATGAGAAGAAATCTGAACGCGTCTAACGTCTTCGGCATCGTTTCGCAGATTAGCATTTTTGCGCGCCGAGGCCATCTCTCCCCTGTTTTTCGTAACAATTCAGTTTCCGGACATTACGGGAACAATTCCTGACGTTGAGTCAGTCCCACGACCGAGGTACACCACCGGTGATGGCCCGAACAATGAACGCCGCCATCCGGCCCAACAAACTGAGTCTCTTCACATGATTTTACAGATTGCCGAAGTCGTTCGTCCAGCATTTCAACTCAGTGGCGCAGCGGGCGATTGTTTCGCGCAAGAATGGCAATCCGTGCCGGACTCGGCGCGAACAGCGTGACGCCGTGAACAAAGGGAACAAGATGAACCACGGTCCGGTGTGTGCGGCGTGAACGCGCGCTCCCTACATATTTACTGTTCACGCTGTTCATTGGTTTTTATTCGCGCGCTCGAGAGAGAGCGTAAGTCCCTCCGTTCTTAGTAACGAAACCGCCCTGCGCAAGCTTCTGCAGTAACCGGCGGACTGTACAGGCGGGGATGGTGCGTGAAGTGGCCATTCGGATTCTTTTTCAGCGCGGAAGCGATCTCCCTCGGTGCGAGTGGCTCCTCTGCGAACAGTGCGATGATTTCGCGCCGCTCGGCGTTCAGCTAAGCTTCCATGCCTTCACCCATGATTCTCCAGCCAAAAGGCTCGCCGCTCTCAAGACGCATGCAGTACAGCGTTTCTTCGATCTCCCGGCTCGTGATAGCCAATAGGTAATCGCCCTCCGTCTTCCGCTCTAGTGCAACTTTCTGCTGTCGACCATCGAGCGAGGGGATCTCAAAGCCGCAAAGCACCCGGGTTCCTCTGAGGCTTGTCAGATTTAATCTCCGTCCGTCCCCATTTCGCTCCGGCTTAGGCATTCAACCCCCATTCCTCGCGCTCGCTTGGGACCAGGGCCTAATTGGGTTCTCTGTGGCCCAAATCACTTCCGGCACGCAGGTCGGGGGTTAAAGATCTGTCGTCGCCCCGTAACGCCTGTGCCCCGAGATCTGAACCGAAAGGTTTCCATCGCGGATTATTTCCAACAACCTTCGGGCCTCCTCCGGTGCTGACATGGTGGCAGCGCTTCTCCCACTTTTGGTGTCAAGGATAACGGCCATCGTTTCGTCAACGAGGCTGCAGGCCGTTCCATCAGACAGGGTTAGTTCCGGACTTTCCGACTGGCCCACATTTGCCCATGTAACAGCCCGCAGTTTTGAAGTAAGAAGAGGCGAATCGTTCGAGAGGTCGTCTTCAATGGGATTGCGTCCTCGCGTAGGCAGAGTGGGCACTTGGTTCGGCCTGTTCGTAAATCGGGTGTAAAGCGGAAAGCTGCGCTGTCCGTGCGTCCCTTTCACAAGGTGCCAACGACTCTCCCGAGCCTCGTACAGCGAGGTGATCCAGTACCCGTCATCGTAGGCTTGTCGAATTAATTCTGCCCGGCCGTTACCGTCAAGGTCAACGAGATCCGTCACTCCGTTCTTGTCGATCTCGAAGTATCCATCGATTTCGCACGGAATCGGACTACCGTGATGATCAAACATTAAAGTGACAATGTGCATCGAAGGAGACAACCCGACGCCGCTGGTATTCGACGCAAAGATAAGATCGAGGGTGCCGTTGTTGTCGAGGTCAGCGGTATAGAAGCCTCCGCCGAAAAAATCCCAATGGCCCTCGAAGCTCCACTCGAGGCCAGCACTCTCTCCCATTAATGAGAAGCCTCCCATGCTCGTCAAGACGAATCAGCGCGTTGCCAAAGCGAGCAGTCGCCCCGGCTTCAAACTCTATTGGAATCTGTTGCTGGTGGACTCGACGGGCGAGTTCGGCCTCTCCGAGTGGCAAGTACTTTTTCACGTACGCCGCACATGTGGTGGATAGAAAGAGTGTTGCGCAAGCCAGTGAAATACATCGATGGACAGGACCTCGCCCAACAATAGATGGCAGGAGCCTAGTACTACTGTGTTAAAAACAAACATTTTAATGTAGAATTGTTTTGTGGGATCACGCCTCTCCTCGCCAGGCCCACAGCAGAGGCGCTTCGCGGCATATATTGAGGGTCTGGCAGACGCCGCGGGGCATGCCGACCGGCACATACCGTTGAAGAGCTACTGCACGGGATTGTTATTGCCCGGGGAGCGCAAGAGTGTGGAGCCGATGGCCGCGCGCTTGGCTCCCGACAATGTTCGTCGCACGCATCAGTCACTCCATCACTTGGTGGCGGACGCCCCCTGGAATGACGAGGAGATGCTGGCCGAGGTGCGGCGATTTGTGTTGCCAACCATGGAGAAGCACGGTCCAGTGGTGGCATGGATTGTGGATGATACGGGTTTTCCTAAGCAGGGGAAGCATTCCGTCGGAGTCGCTCGGCAGTACTGCGGTCAGGTCGGCAAACAAGATAACTGCCAGGTGGCGGTGAGTTTATCAGTGAGCACATGGAGCTCGAGTTTGCCAATTGCTTGGCGACTCTATCTGCCAGAGGTGTGGTGCCAGGATGAGGAGCGCTGCCGGAAGGCTGGAGTGCCCGAGTCGATTGAATTTCAAACCAAGCCAGAGATTGCTTTGCAGCAGATTCGGCAGGCGTTGGAACAGAAGGTTCCCCTAGGAGTGGTACTGGCAGATGCGGGTTATGGGAAGGGCACGCAATTCCGCACTGATCTCACCCAACTCGGACTGCAATATATAGTGGGCATTGAATCTAACGCCACCGTGTGGGAGCCTGGACAACAACCCTTACCGGCGCCAGCGCGGAAGCCAGGCCGGGGAGCGCCAGCTAAGCGACTACAGCGCAATGCGGATCATCAACCCATTTCGGTAAAGCAGTTGGCTCTCGAGTTGCCGTCTTCGACATGGAAGGACATCGGTTGGCGTCAAGGCTGTCAAGAAACTTTACACTCACGATTTGCCGCAGTCCGCGTGCGTCCTGCCCATCGCGATTACAAGCGCACTGAGCCATATCCGGAAGAATGGCTCTTGATCGAATGGCCGAAGAAAGAATCGGAGCCTACCAAATACTGGCTCTCCACTTTGCCGGGGAAGACTTCCCTGAAAACTCTGGTAAAGATAGCCCAACACCGCTGGATTATTGAACGAGACTATGAGGAACTCAAGCAGGAGTTGGGACTAGGCCATTATGAAGGTCGGGGTTGGCGCGGTTTTCACCATCACGCCACTTTGTGCATCGCCGCCTACGGGTTCCTGATCGGCGAGCGGAACCGTTTTTCCCCCTCAATCCGCGTCGACCATGTTGGACTATCAGCCCCGGAGCTGCCACCGGACTTCCGCCCGCGCGGGTCGCCGGATCCGTCCCGAACGACATAATCCCTGCTCAATTGCCACGCTGCGGATTGTCACCGCCCGCCACTTGCTCGGGCAGTTGCCTCATTGTCCCTTCTGCGGAGCCAGCGGGAGCAGTTAATCTTCAGCATCCACGTCTACATCCACCATGCAGGTCTGTGGACGGGAATGATGGGGCGCGGTGTGCCATGAACCCTCGAGCAATTGCACTCTAGACAGCTTCTCCAGAGCAAGGCAGCGCCAGTTTTCCGGTGAGCCGTCCGCTTGCAATCCACTCGAACTCTCCCCAGCATACTGATAGCAAAGTACACGAACCTGGCCCTCGTTATTCCGACCCAACCTATGCGGGCAGAACCACCGATCCCTGTCGTGATAGGTGGCACGAATAGGATCCTTACTGACCACAGCCGTCCGGACCACGCGATAAATATCCTCGACCGTCTGAATCTTCGCTTGGATGACACCCATCTCCTACACGATACCCGGGCTTTGCCATCATCCTCAATCGGCTCAGTAATTTATAACACAGTAATACTAGTGTCCTGTCTCTAAAGTTAGCTGAATAACAATGTGTTCGGTTTGCATCTCATGTACAAAGGAGTACAGCGATGCGGATCGGACGCCCCATTCCCGAGTTGGTGATCGCGGCAGAACAGCGGACTGCGCTGCAGAACTGGGCTCGGCGGCCCAAGTCGGCGCAGGCGTTGGCCCTGCGGGCCAAAATCATTTTGGCGTGTTCCGAGGGAAAGTCCAACACCGAAGTGGCGGGCCAGTTTCGGATCACCAAACAAATGGTCGGGAAGTGGCGTGCACGCTTTATGGAAAATGGCCTAGACGGGCTACTGGATGAACCGCGACCGGGCACGCCGCGCAAGGTCAGTGATGCCGAGGTGGAGCGCGTCCTGGCCATGACTCTGGAGTCGCTGCCGCGCGATGCAACGCATTGGAGCACGCGCTCGCTGGCCCGGCAATGCGGACTGAGCCGTAGCACGGTCAGCCGCATTTGGAGAGCGTTTGCCTTGCAACCGCATCGCAGCGAGACGTTCAAGCTGTCCAAGGACCCGTTGTTCATTGAAAAGGTTCGCGACATCGTAGGGCTATACCTGAATCCGCCCGATCGGGCACTGGTGTTGTGTGTCGATGAGAAATCGCAGATCCAGGCGCTTGACCGAACGCAGCCACTGTTGCCCATGCGCCCGGGACAAGCCGAGCGTCGCAGTCACGACTACCAGCGCCACGGCACGACGTCTCTGTTTGCCGCGCTCGATGTGAAGAGTGGGACGGTGATCGGCGCCTGCCATCGCCGGCACCGCAGCGTGGAGTTCCGCAAGTTTCTCGACACCATTGAGCAAGCCGTACCCTCGTCGCTCGAAGTCCATTTGATCCTGGACAACTACGGCACCCACAAGACCGCTGCCATCCGCGCCTGGTTGGCAAAGCGCCCTCGCTTCCACCTGCACTTCACACCAACCAGCGCCTCTTGGATCAATCTGGTCGAACATTGGTTTGCTGCTCTCACCGAGAAACAGATCCGTCGCGGTGTTCATCGTAGCGTCCACCAACTGGAAGCAGCCATCAAAAGCTACGTGGCCCTGACCAACGCATCCCCACGGCCTTTTATCTGGACAAAGACTGCCGATGAGATCCTCTCGTCTGTCGCCCGCTTTTGTCAGCGAACTTCAGAGACAGGACACTAGGTAAGGCCAATGGTTCTTCTCCAAATCGTGAATCGTCAATGACAGAAGGTGCGGATTTAGTCTGAGTCTATACCCTGGGCAGAAGGCGTTGAGTGCGTCGATCGCGAGAGTATCAATCGGATTAGTCCTGACATACGGCGATATCGTCTGGAATCCTCTTTGCCCTTCCGCGGCAGATCACCGGTCACAACCGACTTAACGGGCGGAATCCTTGCAAAGTCTTGTGCCGGCTAGATTCATGGTCGCCATAACGCACAGGCGGCGTTCCATACTGGGAAACACCGAGCGTCGGCGGGCCGCGGATGGACCCCTTACTGTGCGGGCAGCCGTTGAGCGTCGGCTCTAGACGCCTTAAGAAACACGGGACTGCAATCCACTCCGGCCTTACCTAGCGCCCAAAGACCACGCAACCGAGTGGGAGTCGTCGCATGCATGGGACTCGACGACGCCAGCTTTCTCAATCTGTACATGCAGAATGAATGAGCCACGAAGTGGACCGATGGAGGTGCCTGACTCTGTTCGTCACGGGCGCAGCCAATCAACTCTCTAGTGTCGGGTCGGACCCAAGTACGTGTCGAGCCAGTCGACGCATTCGCGAACAGCGTCGGGGCGGGGGAAGACTCCATGCCCACCCTCGTAGATCACATGCTTCTTGTCCTTTGCCGGCGTACCAAGGAACTGGAACAACGGGCGTTGCGATGACTCTAGCGGGAAATCGTCATCGTAACGTCCATTCAGCATGAGCACCGGAACGGTCACGTGCCGCACGAAATTAAACGGGTCAACCTCCGGCAAATAGTGTATCGTGAGCTGAAGACCTCCCGACAACAAGATCGCCGCCTTAATTCGCTTCTCCACCGCCGGGAGGTGTGCACCTTCAGCCCCGCCCGCACTGGCACCGAGGTAGGCTACCTTCGTGCTGTCGATGTCCCTCCTGGTCTCGAGGTAGTCAAGCAAACGGCCCAGGTCTTTTGACCACGCGATTTCGTGGTCCCGCCTTAAGGCCGGCGGACCGTTGCCCGGCCGTAAGCCATCTTGACGTTCATACATGCCCTTGTAAACCGGGACGATCAGCGCCCGTCCGCTTTTCATCACGAAGTCGTATAAGTCCTCAAAGTCACCCATTTCGAGCTTGTTCTCTAGGAAGGCAGACCCACCGGGGAAATGCACCACCGTCTGGAACGGCGGAGACACGTTCTTGGGCAGCAAAAGGTACGCCGTTACACGCTCGTGACCGTAGGCGGCATCAAAGGTCACCTTCGATCGCGACCAGCCTTCCATTGAACCAAGGTCTTCCACTTCTGCGTTCAGTTCACCCTTGTCGTAGACGTGGAGTGCTGCATAGGCCTTAAATACCTCGTCCGAAACGGGCTTGTCTTTCCAGTAATCGCGAGTCTGGACTTCCAACAGGGCCTTCGCAGATGAGGTGGGTGGTCTGTCGAGTTTGACGCATCGAAAACCGAAATTCGCCTGGCGGTTCCATGGAGAGTGTGCGTCAGTGAAATTGAACATGTACTCCGGTTCGCCGAAGCCTCCGCCCAGGATCAATCTCTTGCCGTCCTGAGCCTCGTTCAAGCACCACTCCTTCACGTTACCGGCCATGTCTGAAGTCCCGAATCCACTCAGGGTGCCCGGACCTCCAACCGGGCGGGGGCCTTCGCTTCGGAAATTGCTTCCGGGAGTGATCAGTGGTGTGAACTCCCGGGACTGCGCCGCTTGAGCCCAATGGTACGCCGTGGGAATGCTCTTGCCTGCGAACTCAGCGTAGGCCGCAGCCTCGTACCAACTGACTCCGGCAACTGGGTATTTCTCACACCCCTTCGGGAACGTGCCATTCTGCCACGTCGCGGGACCGGGACGCCCCGTCACATCGTGAAAACCGCTGACCGCTTCTGGCCACGGCATCGAGTGCCCGTCTCTCACGAAGGGTTGCTTCCAGAATTCACGCATCTGATATCCTCCCGCGTCGACAAATCTCCGGTACTCCTCGTTGGTGACCTCGCGCCGGTCGATGAGGAAGTCGTCAACTTGCGCGGCTGGAACGTCTAGGAGGGGGTACCCAAGGCCCACCCAACCGCCAGGGACGGCAACCATGTCGGGTGGCACACTCGCCGCGGGACGAAGTTTCAACTTCCAATCGAATTCGTCACTACCACCGAATTGTAGTGTCCCGGCAGGCTGACCTATGAAAGAGACAGTGGCGAATCCAGGCTTGACGAGTTGCCAGACGTAGACCTGCCGGGGAACCCGCACCTTCTGAATAGGCGTTTTGCCGAGAATCTCCCAGGAATTCGCTTCCCCGCGATACGGCCGAAACGAAACGTTGGCCCCGGCAGGCTCGCTCTCAATTGAGACTTCTCCCGTCTCGCGCCTCCAGAGGTTGTTGAGCGTGGCATTCTTTGGGAGCGCGGAAAGTGCTTTTCGTGTCAGGGCGGCGGCCTTGACATATTCCCCGGCGTCGACCAGCCGGGCGATCTCGGGTGTCGCGGTCTCGAGCGCCCAGCGCTCACGCGTTGAGCGAAGCCAGAGCCAGCCCGAGAGGACGCCAACCACAACCACGGCCGCCCCGGCGCTGATCCAGGCATTCCTCGACAACCGCAGTGGCCCCAGCGAGGCTTTCAACGCTTTCAACTCCCGGTGGACCTCGTCGATGGTTGCGTAGCGATTCGCCGGATCCTTTTCGAGGAGCTTCCGGATAATGGCCTTGAGCTTTCCGGGCAGTTGGGCGTCGCCGAAGTCGCGTGGTGGTGCATGCAAGACTGCGTTGCAAACCGCCATCGGTGAATCGCCAGCGAAGGGGCGCTCCCGGGCGACCAACTCATAAAGAACGACGCCGAACGAGAAGAGATCCGAACGCTGATCCACGGCGAGTCCGCGTAGCTGCTCGGGCGACATGTAGCCGACCGTTCCGGCCAGCTCACCCTCACCAGAGAGGGCGCTTCCCGGCTCTGCTTGCCGCGCCCTGCGCGCCAGCCCGAAATCCACCAGCTTAATGTGGCCTTCGCTGGTTAGCATGATGTTGGCGGGCTTCAGATCGCGATGGATCACGCCCGCTCCGTGCGCCTTTTCCAGCGCGGCGGCGATCTCGATGGCGCAGTCCAGTGCGCGGCGCCAGGGCAGTCCGTTGGCTAGGGTGGGGTCGGCCAGCGATCGGCCCTCCAAATACTCCATCGCTATAAAATCCACACCGCTTCCAAATCCGATCTCGTAGACGGTCACGATATTCGGGTGGTTCAGCGCTGAAGCGGCACGCGCCTCACAAACCAGTTGCTGATTGCGCTCGGGATCGGCCGAATGCTCGGGCTGAAGCACCTTTAGCGCAACGTCCCGATGCAGTCGCGTATCGTAAGCTTTATAGACCACGCCCATACCGCCTTTACCCAGCCTGGCGATGATACGGTATTGCGCTACGGCATCACCTGGCGCGAGTTCGATAGCAACCGCGAACAACGTTGCCACCGGACTCTGAAAACTGGGCTCTTCGTTGGCGGCTAACAAGCGCTCTACCTCTGCGCGCAGCTCAGTATCCTGGCCGCAGGCAGAGCCCAGGAATTGAGGCCGCTCCGGCTCCGGAGTCTCCACCGCCGCGCCAAACACCTTCCGGATCTGGGACCATCGCTGAGGCGTCAAGCTCGGGTCCCCTCACTCAACTGCGATTTCATCCACCCTTTGGCCATCGCCCAGTCAAGCTTGACCGTGCGCGTCCCAATGCCTAGAGCTTCGGCCGTTTCTTCTACCGACAGGCCGCCGAAATATCGCAACTCCACCACGCGCGCTTGGCGGGAATTCAAATCGGCGAGTCGTGCCAGGACCTCGTCCACAGCCAGGATTTCGTCGGTCTGGTCCGCGCCCGGACCCAGTTGGAGTAGCTCTTCGTTCAGAGCGACCGCAATCCCGCGCTTCGCGGCACGGCGCCGCCGGGCGTGGTCCACCAGCAACCGGCGCATCACCTGGGCAGCGATGCCAAAGAACTGAGCCCGGTTCTGCCAGTCGGCGGGGCTCTGGTCCATCAGGCGGAGGAAAGCTTCGTGTACCAGGGCCGTTGGCTGCAGGGTGTGGCCAGTCCGCTCACTTCGCATTTGCCGTCCGGCAATGCGGCGCAGTTCGCCGTAAACTAAGCCGATCAACCGATCGAGGGCATCGCTCCGGCCGAGCTTTACCTCGGCCAGTAGCCGGGTCACCTCCCCGCGAGTGTCCGACACAAAGTCACCCTTTCCGACTTCCCCGAACGTGTTCATCTATTATTGCGAATTCTTTGCCCCTCTTTCCAGGTTCTTGCGCGTTCTGTCCAGTGCCCCCCGCGGGCAGTGATCTGGAGCCGTATGGCTTCGATGACGGCTTCTGGGGTCTACCTGAAACTGAAGGAGATAGAACCATGTTCAACAAGACGCGTGTTTTTGTTCCGGCAGCATTAGCTTTCTTTGGCCTTCTCGGAATGCCAGCCGCATTTGCCCAGAGCCCAAGATGCTACAACCTTACAAGCCTCAAAGGCTCCTATGCCGTAATTGGCGACTACGGCGCTCACATAGCCATTGCCTTGGCCCTAAGGTCCTTTGACGGGCAGGGCAATCTGACAGGAACCTTCATTGTTAACGAGCCTAAGGCTGGATCGACGACTGGAGAAAGGACCATCGTAACCGGCACACAGAAGGGAACTTACACCGTGAACTGCGACGGCACCGGAGTTTTCACACGTATTCTGACGCTGTCGGACGGTACCACGGCCACCCAGTTCGACGACTTCGTCATTACCGCCGCGGTCAGCGGCTGGACATCATTGGTCGCGACCAAAATTGTTGACGCCACAAGAACCCCTAGTCTGATCGTCCCAGGGGGCGTCTTTCTGAGCCGAACTTATAGCCGTTTGCCTGACCAGCCACAGTAGCAGCCTGAGCACCTACTTGCGTCACGAGCGCAAAAGCTCCATGCCGTTCGTGACGCCGCTGGAATATCTCACTTGCCCCCGGACACGAACATAGGAAGCTGGGACAGTATGCTCGTTTACCAGGTTTCTGAAGGCGAGATAGCGACTGTGAAACGGGCTTGTGTCCGCAATCCGCTGCGCTACTTGGTAGGTTGGGAATAACTGGGCGGGGCCGGAGGTAGGGTCCGGCTGCTGATCAATTTCCCTCTTTGCTTGTGCCAGGGGAGCAGAATCGCTCTGCCCTACCTGGGTCAACGCATCGCCTGATGATCAGCAGTTCGCTCGTCGAAGAAAAGGACAGAGGTGCCGAGCCGTCATGGTCGCGGTCGACGGTCCCTTGCCATCTTCCGTACAGTTCCAGGCACTGGCTGTCTCCGATGTAGAATCCTTTACCAACCACTATCGGGGGGAGATGGAAGCTCAGGCCGGATTTTACCTCGAAGACGACTGCTCCGATCGGGCCTTTGCCGGTCCTAAACTCAACAAGCCTGTACTGGGCCGCAAAGTTCGGTCCCTTCTTGATTTCGTCCTTGACCGTCAAGAGGTCATGCCCATCAGACATGTCGCTGAAGCGCGGATTACTGCCGGTCCGACATACGGTTCGCCTGCCGGCCATTCAGAAAGACGGCATTCGCCCTGGGACGCGAGTTTATGTTTCCCGACCACATTGGAGCCAACAGAGGAAGCCAACCGACGATAGCAAACAACTTCTTCATGCCGCCCCGCAATCCGTAGGCGCGATTCTAACAGGAGGACGCTTATCGATGCCTTTGTTGGCGGGCTACTGGCGGATTACTCCTGCTAAACGGCGATATCGTCGGTAATCATCAACTGCGCAGCTATTCTTCAAACATCGCGGACACGGGTTCTGAGGTTGGCACACTCACTAAGCCCCGGAAGCTCAGGTCAGCGCTTATGTGAGTCTAACCGGTCTGCGCGAAAAACCGCGTACTGGGGCATCCACCACCAGTCGTCTTCGAGCGGACTGGATCCCTGGTCTGCCACACTCGTAGTTTGGGGGTGAATCCCCTTGGAGCCATGTTGCCATGGAAAAGCGCTATCACTGGAAACTGAAGCAACGCGAAATCGTGTTCGGCGAACGGACGCTGATCATGGGCATCCTCAACGTCACGCCGGACTCCTTTTCGGATGGCGGCGAGTACTCTGACCCCGACCGCGCTTTCGCGCGCGCCGTCGAGATCGAGGAACAAGGAGCCGACATCATTGATATCGGCGCCGAGTCCACCAGGCCCGGTTCGGTGCGCATCTCCGAAGCCGAGGAACTTCGCCGGCTCGTGCCCGTTCTGAAGCGCCTGCGCGGAAAGCTGTCTATCCCAATCTCGGTCGATACCTATAAATCGGCCGTGGCGGAGAAAGCGTTGGAG
Source organism: uncultured Acidobacteriaceae bacterium (assembly GCA_963771305.1). Classification (GTDB taxonomy): domain Bacteria; phylum Acidobacteriota; class Terriglobia; order Bryobacterales; family Bryobacteraceae; genus CAJCIT01. The sequence continues at coordinate 15,794 of CAVYTS010000006.1, read as the reverse complement.
CACGGTGCAGAAATCATCAATGACCCGTCCGGCATTCTGCTCGACCTGCAGTTGCCGCGCGTTGTCACCAAGTACGATGCCGGCCTGATCATCAATCACATGCGCGGTACTCCCGATACCTGGGCCAAGTTGCCGCCGCTGAAAAACCTGATCCGGTCCATCGCCATCGACCTGGAAGCGGCGCTACACCGGGTCACCCAGACCGGCGTACAGCGGCACCAGATCGTGATTGACCCCGGCATCGGTTTCGGCAAACGCAAGGAGCAGAACGCCGAAATCATCGGCCGCCTTCGCCTCCTGCGCGACTTCGACTTGCCAATCCTGGTTGGCCCGTCGCGGAAATCGTTCCTCAAAAAGGACCAGGAGGACGCAACCGAGTTTGCCACCGCCGGAGCTGTGGCCGCCAGTATCTTCAATGGCGCCCACATGGTGCGGGTGCACGATGTGCCGGCCATGAAGGCAGTCGCCGAAATCGTCGACATGATCCGCTTCAGCGTGCCGGATGAGGAAGAGCCCGTCGCCCCGAAATCCCAGCCGCCTAAGCCCGCTGGCACCGGGGACAGAAGTGGGTTCCGCGCTGCGCGACCACCACTCGGCGGATAGCCGCTCCACAGCGTGGGCAAGCCTCATCTGCCTTCCCGTAAACCTGATGCAGGTTCTGAAAAGCGCCGCGCTCGCCATCGCCATCCACATAGTCGGAGACCGACGATCCGCGGTGTTCGATGGCTGCCGCCAGTAGCTGTTGTATTGCCGCGAAGAGCTCGGCTGAGCGTTTCCGGGAAATGCGCCGCGTCTGCGCCCGCGGGTGGATTCGCGCTGCAAACAGCGCTTCGTCGGTATAGATATTTCCCAGACCCCCGAGAAACGTCTGGTTCAAGAGCAGGGGCTTAATGGCGCTGCGGTGGCCCGTGAGGCGCGCATGGAACTCGTCGAAGTTCAACGTGAGCGGGTCGGGCCCCAGCCGCTCCACAGAAGCCGGCATCTTGGCGGAATACTCTACGCGGCCAAACTGCCGGGGGTCATCGTATACCAGCACTCCACCGTCCAGTTCTAAGATCGCGTGGGTGTGCGGACCGGCCGTACCGTTCCACAGCAACTGGCCCGTCATGCCTAGATGCATATGCAAGTAACCGCGGTCCAGCGTTACGAGGATATGCTTACCGCGGCGCTCGATCGACTGGATGGTTCGGCCGCGCAGGTGCGCTGCCGTCTTTTCAAAACCGGATCGTGTGACGCGTGGCGAAGAGAAGTGCGCCGCACGGATCCGCCGTCCCACAACGTGCGGCCGGATCGAACGAACCACAGTCTCGACTTCGGGTAGCTCCGGCAATCTCAGTTACCCCGGCACGTCGATGTAGATGATGCCGTCGTTCACTAAGACTGGGTATGTCTGGACCACCAGATCCTCGTCCTCCGTGTTGGCGCCCGTTTTGCAGTTGAACTGCCACTCGTGCCATGGGCAGGTGATGATATCCCCGCTCAACACGCCTTGTCCCAATGGGCCGCCAGCGTGCGGGCAGACCCCGTCCAGGCAACGCAGTTCACCGTTGGCGTTACAGACCGCGTACGGAACGCCACCTGCCGAAACCTCAGTTATTGCGCCCGGGGGCAATTTGTCGAGCGTCGTCACTTTCACCAGAGCCATTCCCACTACGATAGCTGACCCACGCCGCCGTTTCTCATCGCGAAGAGGACGGCAGCGAGCCAGTTCCCGCTCCAATCAACGACCCGTCACTAAATATTTTGTAAGGCCCAGGACGGCAAACGTACTACCTATTCCGAAAAGAAACTTATGATCGCCGTCCGAGGACTTAGAAAGCACTTCGGCGCAACGCAGGCTGTCACCAACGTCTCTTTCGCCGCGAGAGATGGAGCCATTACTGGCCTCCTAGGCGCGAACGGAGCGGGAAGACCACCACGCTCCGCATCATCTCAGGACTGCTCACGGCGGATGACGGGACCATCCGGATTGATGGGACCAATTCAGGAGTCGAATGCCCACCACAGGGTGTTGGGAGCGCTCCTCGACCACACCGGCCTCTATCCGCGGCTTACCGCGGTCGAGAACCTTGCCTACTTCGGAGAACTTCACGGGCTGTGTCCAGCAGAGGCGAAGAAGCGGGCCGCCGAAGTTCTCGCTTCCTTAGGTATGCAAGCGATCGCGAGCCAGCGGGTTGCCGGATTCTCGCTCGGCCAGCGAACCAAGGTTGCGCTCGCGCGGGCCATCATTCACTCACCCAATAACCTGCTCCTGGACGAGCCGACCAACGGCTTGGACGTTCCCACTGTCCGGGCCCTGCGAGCACTTCTCAGGGATATGCGGGATGCGGGCTGTTGTATCGATCTGCTGATCTACCAGGCGTTTCCGCTTCAGAAAGTTGGTTAAAAAACTTGACACTTTCAGATAGAAGTCAATTACATTAGACGGCTAGAGGAAGTGGAAGCCTTGTGCGACACGGCCATCATTGTTTCCGACGGCGTCGTTGTCGCGTGCGGGTCTCCACACGACATCCGACGGAGCACAAATACCGCTTCGCTCGAAGACGCTTTCGTCAAGCTGACCGCGGAGGCACCAAAATGAATACGTATACACAAGCAATTGTGATTGCACAGAAGGAAATCGTCGATCACGCCCGGGAAGTGAGGTCTGTTCTAGCCTCTGTTATGCATCTCCTCATCGGGCCTGCGCTGGTACTCATGGTCTCATTCTCTGAAGCCGCCAGATCCAATGCGAAAGGCGCTTCGGTGCTGGCCGGCATGATGTCTTTCTTTACGTTGGTTGCCGTGTTTGTCGGAGGAATGAACGTCGCCATGGATGTTGTGGCTGGGGAGCGCGAACGGCGCTCGCTCCTGCCGCTGCTGCTGAATCAAGTTCGCGAGGCACTGTCATTGCGGGAAAGTGGTTGGCCACCAGCATCTTCTCCCTGGGAGGTTTAGCCATAACTCTTGCTGCCTTTGCGGCTGTTCGCAAAGTAGTCGCGCCGTCAAATCCTCTTCTCACGGCGCCGGCCTTCGTCTGCTGGGTCATCCTCGGACTGCTGCCGCTGTCTGTTCTAGCGGCCGCTCTGTAGGTGGCTATCTCCACCGCCAGCCGCTCTGCCAAAGAGGCGCAGACGTATCTTTCGATACTGATCTTCTTACCAATGGGCGTCTCGATGTTCTGCTCTTCTTCCCGCAGCAACTCGGGAGCTGGGCGGTTTTCATCCCAATTGCCGGGCAGCAGTTGATCGCGCAATCAGGTATGAATCAGGGCCATTGGTTGATCGCTCAGGCGTTCATCCTTGCATTGATGACGAGCGGGCTAGCTGCCGTCACCGTACTTGAGTCAGGGAGAATGCTCCGGAGGGATGGCGCCGTGTATGGCTGCTGACGGCTTCCTGACGAAGGCTCATAGCGCTGTGTCACGGGAAACTGCGCGAACGGGGTTGGAAGAGTTCTTCGACTCCCTTATGGCCGAAAACGGTCCGGCGCTGTTCCGCCTGGCTGGTGGATTTACAAGTACGCCGGCTGACCGCGACGACCTCTTCCAGGAGATGGTGCTTGCCGTCTGGCAAGCGCTGCCATCGTTCCGCGGAGAAAGCTCGCCCCGAACCTATCTTTTCCGTATTGCCCGCAATCGAGCGATCGCCCACATGGTCAGCCGGCGGACGCCACAGACCATTGAAGGTGGAGAATTGCTTGTTCACGATCCGAACCCTGATCCTGAGCGGCAGGTCGAAGTAAAAGAACAACAACGGACCATCCTGGACGCTGTTCGGAGATTGCCCTTCCTGTATCGCGACGTCCTGACCCTTGCGTTGGAGGGATTGAGCTATGCGGAGATCGCCGAGGTTCTTGGCGTGAGTGAAGCAAACGGGGGAACTCGATTGACCCGTGCGCGTAGTATATTGCGCAAATTGCTGGAGAAGACGTTATGAACTTGGATCTGGAGCTTGAAAACTGGAAGTCGCTGTGGCAAACCGACGTTCGCGTGCCGGCAGGTCTCCGCGAGAAGGCCAATCGGCAACTGCGCCGCATGCGGGTCATGCTGATTGCCGATATCTGCGTGACGGTCGTCATGGGTGGGGCGGCTATCGCTTGGGCCGCAACCTCGAAACAGCCGTCCGTGAGAATGCTGGCCACCTGGGTTTGGATGACGCTAATAGCCGCCTGGCTCTTTCGCTGGCTCAATGACCGGCGAAACTGGACTGGCGCCGCGCCAAACACGGAGGCGTTTCTCGATCTGCTGCAACGACGCTACAAATCCAGCTTAGGAAGTCTGCAGTTCGGCTACGTGTTGGGCGTCGTCCAGCTCTTGTTCAGTTCAGCTTGGGTCTATGTTGAACTGAACCGCAACTCTCACATCACGATCGGGCAATTCATCACGTTGAAAGCGAACCTCGCTGCCTGGTCGTGCGCTGTCTTGCTGTTCATCGGAGCAGTACGGTTCTCACGTAAGTTGCAAAGAGAACTCGCTTATGTAGAGCGGCTCAGGAGCGATTGGACGGAAGGCCAATCCTAGTTCGTGACCACTCTCGATACAAACACATGGCCTTCGAGCGCCTGCTGGATGGCGGGGATCAGATCGGTTGAGAGGCGGGGCTTCGTTACATAACCGAAAGCACCGGTGGACAGTGCAGCAGCTACAAAATCAGGGTCGGTATGAATCGTCAGAAATACGATCTTTGTGCCGCAATTGGAACTACGTAGACGCCGCGCGGCCTGAAGTCCGTCCAGAACAGGCATGGAAATGTCGGTTACAAGAACGTCGGGTTGCAGCCGGAGGACCGCATCGACGGCGTCACGTCCGTTCCCGACGCTGCCGACGATATCAAAATCTTCGCCAAGTTGCAGGCGAACCTGTTCGAGGATCGCTTCGTGGTCGTCGGCAAGAAGAACCCGAATCTTGGGCAAGTCACTTTCCTTGAGGGGATAGCGTAAAGATAACGCGGGTCGCAAGTTTTAGTTTGACGTTAAACCGGCAACTTGACCACTGTCGCCTGCGACAGGTTGTGCGCTTACCTGCTTACCAGACCCCCCTAAGTCGATGAAATAATTCCGTTTTTCATCGCATACTGCACCAGTTCCGCGTTCGTCGTAATTTCCAGTTCTTCCATAATTCTGGCTTTGTGGAACCGGACGGTGCGGTGGGAGATTGCGAGAATAACGCCGATTTCGGTCATGGGCCGTCCTTCGGCAAGCATTTGAAGGACTTCCCGTTGCCGGCTGGTGAGACGTCTCAGCCGGCCAGCTGCCCGGGGATCGCGGACGAAGGTCTCCGCCATGGCTTGGCTAATCTGCGGAGTGACATACTGCTTCCCCTTAATGGCATGGTCCACGGCCTGCAATAGCTCAGAGGATAAGGAGTTCTTCAAGAGATAGGCAGAGGCTCCCAGGCGGAGGGCTTCAGCGGCGATGTCGGAATCCGTATTCATGGTGAGAAAAACGAGCTTCACCTGGGGCATCGTCTTCTTGAGCTCGCGGGCTGCATCCAGCCCATTGAGCAGGGGCATAGAGATGTCCAGAAGAACCACGTCCGGCTTGAGCTCAGCCGCCGCCTTCAGCAAGGCACGTCCGTCTCCCACCGTGCCCACCACCTCGTACTGGGGCTCCAGAATCTTCTGAAACCCGGCACAGATCATGGCGTGATCGTCCGCCAGTAGTATGCGTATGTGGGTCACAATGTCGCCTCGCGGCCTGAGGTTGCCTGCGCCGCGCCAATATCCCCGCCGAGCGGCACGCTGGCGACAACGGAGGTCCCTTGGCTTAGCTTCGACTCGATGTGGAAAACCCCTTTCACCAGGTGGACGCGCTCCTGCATGCTCACCAGCCCGAGGCCCGTCCTCCGGGTGGCGGCCCCTGCATCGAAACCCACGCCACCGTCCTTCACTTCAAGCCGGACCCGCTCCGGCGCGCCACGCAAACTCACCGTGAAGTTTTTGGCTCCGCTATGCTTCAGCGCGTTGTGCAGCGATTCCTGCGTCACCCGAAAGAGGCAGAGGGAAACATCCTTCGGCAAAGGATGCGGCACATTCTCGTCAGTGAACGTGACATTCACATTCTTTAGTTTAGAGAACTCCGCACAGAAGCTTTTTGTAGCGGCGACGAGACCCAGGTAATCGAGCTTCGACGAATGCAATTCGTGCGACAAAGCCTGGACATCATTGGCAATCTCGGCGCACTGCTGCCGGATCTCCATGATCCGCACATTCCGTCCAGAACTCGAGACATCGGAGGGGGAGTTGGCCCGGTCGAGTTCCAGGCCCAACACAGCAAGGCGCTGGCAGATATCGTCGTGCAGTTCTCTGGCAATCCGTGACCGTTCCTTCTCCTGGGCTTCGATCAATTTGCCGCTTAGTTCTTCCAGGGCGTCCTGGGCCAGCTTCTGCTCCGTGACGTCGATAGCCGAGCCGATGAAACCCAGAAAGGCGCCGTCCGGACTGATCCGCGGCACCGCCAAATCATACATCCAACGATAGACCCCATCCCGGCGCCGCAGTCTGTACTCCTTGGAAAAGCCGGATTGATTCTCGTAGGCGCGCGCGTTTGCTTCGAGGACACTTTCCAAATCGTCCGGATGGATATATCGTTTCCATTTCTCGCCCAGTGCCATACCCGCCGATAAGGTGCTGAAGTCGAGCCGCTCCTCGTTCTGGTAGGTCACGGTTCCGTCCGTATCGGAGGTCCAGATGAGCGAAGGTGCAGCGTCCGACATCACCCGAAGCCGCTCTTCGTTCTCCCGAAGCGCGCCTTCGACCTTTCGCTTCCTCAGCCGCTGCCATAGCAACCCACCGATCAACAGAGCCTGAAGAAACATCACGACCACTGCAGCGATGATGTACTTCTGGTAAAGGTCCCAGACCGACCGCTGCCGGTACCGAACAACAGTTCCGGGAGGGAGCGCGGATTCCGAGATATGCCAGCGCTGGAGCTGGCGCCAGTCGACATAAGGAACCTCGGCTGTCGCCGTTTCCACGGGAATGGCCTCGGCTTTATCACCGGCGATAATCCGAGCACCGATCTCGCCTGCCTTCTCGCCTACTTCGGAGGAGTCCATGTAGGATCCACCCACCGCACCATGGCCAAGGCAGTGGTTGGCAGGACAGTACGTCGGCGCGTGGCGCGCGATTTCTTCGAGCAGATCAAAAACCCCGATCGCCGGCTGCAACGAAGCCGACGGCAGCATTTCAAAGAGAACAATGGTGTGCGGAGGGAGCATGAGAATCCGCTCGTGCAACTGGCTGGCCGGAAGTCCAACCAGATCGATCTCTTGCAACTCGTCCGCGTGGAGGCGAATCTGTTCGTTAGTCTTTCCCACCCAGTACCGCTCGAAATCTGAATCTCCGGAAACGACCGCCACGTTCCGGGTGCCCGGGTGGAGGCGAAGGGCGAGATTCAGAGTCCCGCGAATATAGTTCATGGTACTGAGGCCGGTTACGCCCGGTCCCAGATTCTGGGCCTGGATCCTCACCGCCGAAACGCCCATGAAGACAATTGGGACACCCGGAAACAGCGCACTTCGATGATTGATGGCAAATCGAAGCGCGGGATAGACGTCGGCCACCACCAGATCAAGCTTTTGCGCGCCATAGGCACGGCGCAGTGTTTCAACCGCGCCCTCCTCATAGGCCGGGTTTCTGAACCGCAGAGACTCAAGGTATTCAATATGGAAATTCACTGGTGCCTTGACGCGAGATCGCAGAGACGATTCCAGATGTTCCACTGCCTCGGCCCGGTCGCCGACAGTGAAGCTCTCCAGAATCAGAACGTTTTTCTCGGGGACGGCTTGGGCCGCAGTCTGCGCGGCCAGCAATCCAACGTGCGTGGCAAGCAGCGCCAGCATGGCAAGGATGACAAGAGTACGGGTGAGGACAGATTGGGGCACGAGAGATCCGTTGTGCCAAGGGCGTGTTGAAACGCATGCACCTGGCACTCTTGATTCTAGAGGGTCGGCCACCGTTTCACCGCCCCAGGCGAGCTTTTCTGCTGGCTGCCTCCCCCGCCCAGCGGGCGCGATTAATGCTTCCCAGCGGCGTGCTGTTTGCCGTTGAGTGGCCTGTTACATCAAAATAGGTCGATTCCGCCGCCGCCGGCTCCAACTGTGACTTCGGTAGCAGCGTGAGCCGCGCCACGGTGTGGAACGGCGCTTCCACTTCGTCCCAGGCGACACTCGCGTTCTCAATCCAGAAGTCGGCGTCGCGGGGCTTGCCCCAATAGGTCATCTTTCCCGTGTCGAGTAACTGGAGCCCGAAATCGAAGCTGCTCATCTGAGCATCCTCATTGACGTGCCGGGCCAGTTCGTCCTTCAGGGCATTGGGGTTCTTTCGATCTAGCGGCCTCGCCGGATTGCCGGAGGACGGTGTTGTCGAATGCTTCACGACGTCCGCAGGGCCGTGACGAAACGGCACGTTGCTCCAATAGCGCAGTTGCTGATACGGTTTGCCTGGCTTTTTCGCCTGTACTGATAACAAGGCCAGCGCCCGGAAGATCCGCAGTTTGTCCCGCCACGCAAGCGCCCTTAGTTCTCGTACCGGGTTTTCTGCCGTGAGTAGCTTGGTGATCGCGAGGAACGCCGGCGCGTCGTTGAGTGGCAGGGCTCTGGCACTCTGCAAGGAGAAATCCTGACGGCCGGCGGTCGCGTCGGTAGATGATGCGCCATTGGGAGTAAGATCCACCGAGAACGACAACGATCGGACGTCCGCCTTGAAGTCACTCTGTATGCCCGAGTCTGAATTGGCGAAGCGAATGGTGGCAGGATAGACGCCACGCTTCGCGAACATTCCCTTGGCGAGCCGCGCTGCCAGTAGGTTGTCGCCTCCGGCCGTCACATCCAACACTTCAAATTGCCCTCGAACGGTCACGCCTTTCGCGTGGGTTCCGCGACCGAGTGGGCGGTTCTGTTTGGCGGCTGCTTTCGCCTGCATCAGAAGAACTTTTTCGACGATCTCGTCGTGGATAGCCTGTTCCGCACTGGGATTCCGTTCGGCGGCGCTAAAGGTGACTCCGAACGATCTGGTCAGAGGCGGCATAGAGCGTCTCCCAATTTCTGCCGGCGCATGAAAAGGATCATGAGCTCCGCCCCAAGTTGGCGATAAACTTCATCGCCGTGATGCTCGGCAGGAAGCAATAGGCCGCAGCCTTGGTGGTAACGAAGGTTGAGAGCCCGGTGACCTTGATGGGAGGCGCGCCATTCGCCTGCGGAATCACGAAAATGCTGTCTTCGGGGTTCTGCGCGCCGATCATGGGATCCTTTGCTTTCGGGTTCAACCTCACCGACCCGGCGAACGCGGCGTCGTTGACCCATTCACTCAGTACGAATTCATATTGGTTCTCGATGCTCGAGTTGATGAAATAGCCAAGCAGGCCCCGTTCGATGCCGTCGTAGGGTTGGGTGTGATCATATGCCGGCCCGTAGGGCAGGCCACGCCGGATCAGCCGGTGCGTGTTGTTGCTGCCGCCGGGATGGCCCTGACCGGCAACCGGTTGGCCGCGGGGGTTGATGCGTCGCATGTGCGCGCCCACCGGACAGCGCAAGCCTTTTGGATCACCCGATCCGTCCGCGTTCACATACTCGTAATTGTTTAGCTGATCCAGCGGAATGCCGCCCGGCGGGCTGTCTGTGTCGGGAGAAAGTTCCAGCGGAACGCCGTTCCGCCAGCGCCCGCACATTTTGGCGGCCAGCAGCTCAGGGTCGATCTTGTCCTTGTTCGATTGCAGGAAGTTCTCAAATCCCACCACGTCAGTCTCAATCTTCTTGAACACGGCGAAGCTTCCGTTCAGACCCAGTTCGCGAGGCTCCGGCACGAAGTAGTTTTCAGCGTGATCCTGCAGCACGAACAACCAGGACTCGCAGGGCTGCTGGTGATCGGGTGGATAGTGTTCCGGACCTCCCCGAACGGTGGTCATGCTGATGCCGTCCGTGTAGCCAAACGGAACCTTGGATGTGAAGGTGAGCTTGCCATCCACCATCTCCATCAACGCCATGCCGTCCGTCCGCCAGATCTCCCGGAAGGCATCGCCTTCGGCAAACAAAGCGGTGAGCCGGTCCGTGTAACTCGTCATCGCGTCCGGGCTGAGGGCATGCAGGGTTACAAGCAAGTGATCGCTTCCCTTGCCAAAGCCGCCAACCCAGTTTTCGGGCGCACTGGTCCCGGTATCGCCGACACGTTTCGATCGCGCGGCCGCACCCTCCGTGAACGCGCCGAACGACTTGAATGAAAGGCTCGGAACCCGGTCTTTAACCTCCAAGGCGACCATTCCTGACCAGGTAATGCCGACATTCAAGCAATAGTCGGGCTTGCGGCGCGGAGCTTCGGCTGCGTTGTCTCCCGGTCCCGGCGCGAACCCGACATGCCAGTCTTGCGCCGTGGTGATCTGCGGCGAGTCGGATTCATCGCCGCTCACCAACCGTCCAAGCTGCTTGCGCGCCGCGCTCGGCTCGCCCACCGCGAGCAGGAAGTGCCGCACCATAGGCATCCGGTAGCCGCGCAGGATGAATCCCTGAATATCAGCAAGGTCGAGCGTGGTCTTGATGCTGGAGTGCGCATGAGCCGCGGACTCCGGCTTCTCGGCTACTTGCGCTTCATGGCCGCCCCGTCCGAACAGATGACCCAGCAGGCCGCCTTCTTTTCCATGTTCCTTGTTGTCCTGGCTCATTGCACATCTCCTATTTGTCCGGGGGACTGCCTAAGATTTGCTATCGGCGATGAGCGCCTTGATGTCTTGCACCGACAGCCCTGGATACGCTTGGTAGAACCCGATGGGAGTGCGGTTTGCCCCGGCCGCGAAATCAATGAATTCCTGGAGGTGCTTTCGGCACGGAGACGGCGGCGCGCCCTTGGTGAATTTGAATAGCAGATCGAAGACCTCGCCGATGTTTTTGGTGAAGTCGGCAATGTACGTTTCGAAGTCGCCGTCGTAGACCGTGAAAAAACCGATCTGGTTGTCCTCCAGCGGAATGAACTGGGCGAAATGCGGTGTGCCAACGGTGTCCAAATCTTTTGTGATCCCGCGCCCCCGCGCTTTCAGGAGCAGTTCTGTCTCATAGAAGGCAAGGCGAGACTTGGTGGGAAGCACCACCAGGAACGGGTTCAGTTCGCCGGCGCCCACCACGTCCGCGGCTGACGCCATGGCTTTAATCTCTTTGACAGTCACGTCCGGGTAAGCGGTATAGAGATTCAACGCATGGAGCAGATGTTCCGCGGCCCATTCGACGAAGGCCGGCGGGTTCGAGGCGATCGGAGTGGGCGGAGGATCCTTCACGTGCTGGAAGATGGCATCGAAGATCCGCCCGGCGTGTTCGGCCAGATCCGTCATGAGCTGGCTGAATTCGCCGTCGAAGTCGCCCAGGAATAACAGCGTCTTGTCGCTCAGAACGGCAAAGCGCGAGTAGTGGATGGTCCCGATGCCATCCTCTGCCCGGAATAATGCCGGCATCAGGGGCGGAAGTTCCGCCGCAATCGCCTTCGCATCCGCAGGCGACTTTAAGGGAAAGCTAATCGTAAAGTGATTTTGGCTCATAACGTAAATCTCCTTTGTTCTCGTTCCATGGCTGACTTATAGTAATCAAACCGCCAAGCGCGCTCGCATGATCGCCGGCCGGGCCTGCAGCAGCGCCAGCGAGGAGTGCAGCACACACGCCGGCCATAGCAGAGTGCCGTTGTAGCCTTCGCCGAATCGAACATAGAGCAGATAAAAAGCGACCAGCAGATTGTAAGTGAATAGACCCCACGTTACTTGCGTGGACGCTTCCTCCTTGTTCGGCCAGCACGCAATGCCCATCGAAAGCAGGGCCAAGCCGGTGAAACGGCCGACTGTGATGCCGGGGCTCGAAAGATCCGCGCCCAGGAGCAGATGAACGCCAAATCCGGGTGCGGCGATCAAGGCAACCCCGTTGCAACTTCCAGTGCCGCATTCGCTACGACCAGTGTTCTTGTTTTCATTTGCTCCTAACGTGGCACAGGCTTCAGCCTGTGTTGAAAACTCCAGAAATCCGCTTGCTTACGCGCGCGGTTCAGTGCGGGTGAGTGGTGCTCGTGAAATCTACATGCCTCCAGCACAGAACCGCGAGCGTAAGTGCTCCAACACTGAACCGCGAGCGTCAGCGAGCGGACCCCCGACAAGGCCGACCGGGACAGGCGCCTCTGTCCAAGGCGATCACGAAATCCTCTCCTGTCAACTCAAGCCTCCCAATCTCCGCGCGGACAGAGCGAGCCTGTCCCAAGATGCAGTACAGTCGACTCGTCACTCTATCGCAAAGTTTTCACACAGACTTGTAAGCGAGCGGATTCCGCCCTTTCAAAAGAGTGGGACCCGGCGCCTTCACGTCGAGCCCCCGAGTTGACTTGGGAGAGCATGACCATCTCTCTCCTCTTCATCAAAACCTTCCGCAAACTCACCTAGTCCTTGGCGGCCGCCAGCATCATCGCCGCCTTCCGTTTGTCCTCCGCCGTCATTTGCTCCGGCCCGAGCTTATAGTTCAGCTTGTCGATGGTCCCGCTAAACCGAAACGGAAGCTCATACGCGAGATCGTCGACCGCCGTTCGCGTATCAACCCCAACGTCGAACGTCTCGTCAATCGCCATTAGCAACGGAATCGTATGCTCAATCGTCTTCTTCGCCACTTCCTTGCCGTCGACGGAGAGCACGCCCGTGCCTCCCTTGCCCGGGCCGGGGCCGTCATATTTGAAGTCGAATACGATGGTGTGCTTGCCCTCACTGAGCCCGCTCAGCCCTTCCCAGCGGAAGCGCTCCAGATCCAGCATGTTGTAAATGAACACCGGCCTGCTCTTGCCGATCCCGAATAGGCCAGTTGCAAAGATGGCAACGACCCAAAGCGCGGCGAGTACCAGCAAGGAATAGCCAGTCCGCGACGTCCAGCGCGAATTTCTACCAAACGCAATCAGCAGCAATCCCAGCGCGATCGCTCCAAACCCGAGCCATTTGAACAGCTGGCCCTTGAACCACCAGTTGAAGCTGTGGCTCAGGAAGAGCGCGTAGCCGCCGAAGCGTCCACCCAGCGTCGCGATCATCCCTTCAGCGCCGCCTGACGGAATCGTCACTTCAGCGGTGATGGTGTAGTCTTTATCCAAAATGCTGGGAGCATTTCCGACCGGAATGCCCGAGTTCTCGCCCACATAAGTGAAGTCGGTCTTCCCGGAAACGGCGCTCGGCCGTTGCGTTAACAAACGCACGAAGCCGGAGTTGTCTAACGGAAAAACCTGATACTTCGCCGCTTCCGTCGAGAACAGCGTCTGCAACTCCTTCAACTTGTCGGGGTTGCTGGCTGCCAGGTCGTTGTACTGCGAGTAATCCTCGGTGATGTTGTAGAGCTCCCAATGGTAGTCGGGGAGGGGCGGCATCGTGCCTGTTCCCAGTTCCCAGGGTGGGGAGGGCGGGGTCGTCGACGCAATCCAACCGTCGTGATAGATGGCGCGGTTGCCGACCATCTCAAAGTACTGTGTATCGCGTTTCGACGGCGCATTGGCATTTGCCTGGTCGAACGTGTAGAGCATGCTCACGCCTTCAATCGGCTTCTGTTTGATGCCGTTGACCATGTCGGGCGCCTGGACACCGGTCGCTTCCAGGATTGTGGGCACGATGTCGATGATGTGGTGGAACTGGGTGCGAACGCCGCCCACGTCTTTAATGTGGCCGGGCCAGGAGATAGCCAAGCCCTGCCGGGTTCCACCGAAGTGCGAGGCCACCTGCTTAGTCCACTTAAAGGGTGTGTCAAACGCCCAGGTCCAACCCACTGCCATATGCGGGTAAGTTTTGTCCGAGCCCCAGTCGTTGTAGTGCAATACATTGAACGCCTTGACGGCATTCACGGCCGGCGGGTTCAGAATGCCGTTGTAGGCGGTCATCTGGTTGAACGTGCCATACAGGCTACCTTCCGGGCTGGTGCCGTTGTCGCCATCGATGTAAATGATCAGCGTGTTGTCGAGTTTGCCCATGTCCTCGACGTTTTGGATCACGCGGCCAATCTCATAGTCGGTATAGGCGGTGTAAGCGGCATACACTTCCGCCTCTCGGGCATACATCTTCTTTTCCAGCGGACCAAGCGAGTCCCACTTCGGGAGGCTATCTGGCCAAGGGGTGAGTTGGGTATTTGCGGGAATGACGCCGAGCCGCTTCTGGTTGGCAAAGATCTGGTCCCGCATAGCATTCCAGCCCATGTCGAACTTGCCCTTGAATTTGTCGATCCACTCCTGTGTCGGTTGGTGCGGCGAATGGCTCCCGCCAGGCACGTAGTAGACGAAGAACGGCTTATCGGGAGCAGCCGCATTCAGATCCCGCATGTACCGGATGGCTTCGTCGGCCATATCGGTGGTAAGGTTATAGCCTTTCTTGCCGACCCATGGAAAGACCTGAGTCGTATTGCGAAACAGGTAGGGCTGCCACTGGTCCGTCTCGCCACCCAGGAATCCATAGAAATATTGAAAGCCCATGCCAACTGGCCATTGGTCGAACGGGCCAGCCACGCTGCTGTACGTAAAGCCCGGCGTGTTGTGGTTCTTCCCAAACCACGAGGTGGCAAATCCGTTCTCCTTGAGGATCTCGCCGACTGTCGCGCTCTCCGGGCCGATGACGGAGTCATAGCCGGGATAGCCCGTGGACAGTTCTCCGATGACGCCGAAGCCCACCGAGTGATGGTTGCGGCCCGTGATCAGCGCCGCGCGCGTCGGCGAACAAAGCGACGTGGAGTGGAACTGCGTGTAGCGCAGCCCATTCTTGGCGATGCGATCCAAGTTCGGCGTCGGGATGACACCGCCAAATGTCCCGGGCACGCCATAGCCTTGGTCATCGGTCATGATGAGGAGCACGTTGGGGGCACCTTTCGGGGGCACCACGCGCGGGGGCCAGTAGGGCGTTGAATCCTTGGCGGTCTCTTTGATCACCCCGCCGAACTTCATCGGCGGCGGCGGGAGCTGTTTCCCGTCAATCGTCACGGTGGCGCTGGGAGAGCCCGGCGTGCCATAGACTTGCTGGGCCGGAGCCGGCAGGGCGAGGAAAAACGCAGTTGCCAGCGCAATCGCTCCAGCTGCTGATCTACTATCCGCAGTGAATCTCATACACTATCTCCTTTGGTCGCGACTCAAGCGGGCCCAGGGGACGTTTCGATGAGCGGGTCGCAAGGTCAGTTGATCTCAGACCTAAACTGTCTCCATAGAGTGAAACAGGTAATTGCCCCCCGGCCTACTGTCGCTGGCGACAGGTTGTGGCAGATGGTGCAGTGACGCTAGTTGTTGATCTAGCAGGTGAAAGCCCTGCCGGTGCAAATTTCCCAGTTGGCACTGTAGATATATCCGGCGACGGGGCGGGTGACCAAACCGTCGGAAGCCCGGAAGTAAACGTTCTCGTGGGCTGGGTGAGAATCCGGTCTGCTCCGACAAGGAGAGCAAGCAAAGCAGCAGGGATAGCGTCGGGATAAACCGGCCTGGAGTAGTGAATGAAAGTTTCATACAGGAAAAGGAATAGCGAACCAACCTGGCCCCGAGCCATGCGAGGGCAGTCGTGAGGCTGCACTTGAAGCGTTGGACAGGGGTATATGTGGGCGGGGTATTGAGCTCCGAAATCTGCGAGTCAGGGAGCAGACGGTGTCCTGCTAGCCGGAATGCAAAAACGCGAGGTGCGATAGCGCGAGTCGTCGCGGCCCTGCGGAGTCAGAGACCCCATGCACGCATAGAAACTCCAGGCGCGAGAACCGAGAGACCCAGTCACTGTCCGTGGCTGAAGAGCAGCGGACCGGTGGGAGAAAGCGATGAGCCATAAGACTCACATGCACGGTGACGGGGAGTCGTACAGCGGCGTAA
>CAVYTS010000005.1:0-23208 GCA_963771305.1 uncultured Acidobacteriaceae bacterium | reverse complement strand
CCAGCCTGCGTTTTACTTTGTAACCTATCAGCGCTCATTCGTTGACGGAATGACCGGTTTCACGGAGGCCATCCTCCGTCGCATCGTGCCGGGCCGGTCGCAAGCGGGTCTCATCGAGAACCTGCAGCTCGCCAAACAACACCTCGAGCAAAATTGACCGGTCATTTTACTCGCCCTCGCGTTGCGCTCACAGTACTCTAGTGTCAATGCTCTTGATGCGCGGGCGACTGATCGAACCTGAACTGCTGGACCACGCTTCGCTTGAAGACGCTCGTGGAAACCTGGTGGACATCATCCGCCTGAACGAGCGATTTGGCGGCCACGGCATCATTCGCAAGATGCTGGCCGGTGTCGTCGTGCCCACCGACGGTTCTCCGTGCTCGACATTGGAGCGGCTTCAGGCGACACGGCGAGACTGATCACCGGAGTCTATCCAGGGGCGACTGTCTTCAGCCTCGATCTGAACCCGTCAACCTCGCGGCGCCCCAACCCGAAGCTATTGGGTGATGCGTTCCATTTCCCTTTCGTGATGGCGCTTTCGATTTTGTGTTTGCCTCATTGTTCCTGCATCACTTCACGGATGCGCAAGTGATCGAGTTACTGGGAGGGTTTTATCGCCTATCAAGCCGAGCGCTGCTGATCTCCGATCTGGAGCGTCACATTCTTTCCGTATTGGTTTCTGCCAGTGACGCAGCCGTTCTTGCGCTGGCATCGGCTTACGGTCCACGACGGCCCAGTCTCCGTGCGGGCCGCGTTCACCGCAGAGGAACTGCGCCGTCGGCGAGCGACGCGGGTATTCAGACCTGTCAGGTGGAGACCCATCGCCCGGCGTTCCGTCTGTCGCTGGTGGCGAAACGATGAGAACCGCGCGACCCATTGACACTTCGAGCCGGCTGATGCTGATCGCAGTTCGGTTTTCTTCTCATACCGGCGCCCGTGTGGGCGAAGACTTTTCATGGGGAGGGCCTGGTGATCAAGATTGACCGCCCCGGCACTAGATTACGATTTCGCATCGGGATATCCCTGGGTTTATGCCCGCCATGGAGATGGCCTTTAACGCCGATCAAAAGGAAAACCTGGAGGACATCCAGCCGGGCGCGCGGGTGATGTTTGATGTGGTGGTGGACAAGAACAAATCCGCGTACGGAATATTCGCGTGGTTCAGACTCCGCCGCTACCCGGTAACAGCTTTGCGCCGAAGCCGGCGACTCGGGCGTTGCAGGCCGGCGAGACCGTCCCCGATTTTTCTCTCGTTGCGCAGGACGGCAGCACGCTGCGGCTCGGCAGCCTGCGCGGACGGGTGGTCTTGATTGACTTCATCTACACACGCTGTCCCATGCCGGAGGCCTGTCCCCGGCTCTCCGCGAATTTCGCTTATCTTCAAAGGCACTTTGGCGGCAGGATCGATTTGATCTCGATTACGCTCGATCCGAAGTGGGACAAGCCCCCAGTGCTCGAAGCTTACGCCAAACGTTGGGCGGCCGACACCCGACCTGGCGTTTCGCGACGGGCCAGCCGGACGAAATCCGGCGCGTTGCCGAGGAGTTTGGCGTCCGGTATTGGGCCGAAGAGGACGCCCTCGCTCACTCCTCAACAGTTGGTATCATTACACAGGATGGGAAATTCGCCGCCCGGGTTGATGGAACGGGATACCCGGTGCGACAACTCATGGATTTGGTGACGTCGCAATTGTCGCTTGACTCGTCGCCACCATCTCCTTAAACGAATTCGAGTCATGCCGCTTGAAGAAGTCGCAACCCGCTCGTCGAACTGCCGATCAGGAGGCTTGAGTGCCGACAGGAAAGAAGCTTGCTTGCCTTGTTGTGATGGTTTGCGCCGGAATGTTGGGCGCGAAAGCCCAGCAGGCAAACGCCTGGCCGCCGACGCGGCGTCAAAGGATCAGTGCGCACCGGAACCGGGTGATGCGCCGCCGCCACTGCCGGCAAAGCTTCTCGAAGGGCAGGGAACTGTTCACTTCCCTATCACGACGACGAACCCCGAGGCTCAGAAGTTCTTTGATCAAGGCGTCGCGCAGATGCACTCCTTCTGGGCGCGCGAAGCGGAGCGCAGCTTCCTGCAAGCGGCAGCGCTGGATCCAACGGCACCCATGCCGTGGTGGGGTGTGGCGATGGTTGCCGCCGGAGACTACCGGCCGGGATTTCAGTTGGAGTTTGTGAACGGCGTCCCAACGGACCCGGCCAAGGACCATCCCAAGAAGCCGGAAGACTTGAAGCCCGGCGCGAAGCGAGCTGCGGACGCAGCACAGCGCGCCCTCGACTTGAGCAACGTCGCGGGCAAGGCCAACTGACCTGGAATTGATGTACATCCGCTCGGTTGCCGCGCGGCGCGGCTTGGGCTCACAAACGCCGAACGCCGAGCTACGTGGCCGGCCTGCGGAAGATTGTCGGCAAGTATCCCAATGAGGTGGAAGCCAAAAGCTACCTGGCGCTCGCCATTATGAGCGGCTACAACACGCCCGACAAAACGCCGCGAGCGGGCAGCGCGGAAGCGGTTGAGATTTTGCGCGGGCTTTTGAAAACTGCGCCCGAGCATCCGGGCGTTCACCACTATGTGATTCACGGCTGGGAGGGATCAACCTTTGCCAGCGAGGCTTGGCCCAGCTGCGAGAAGTATCCGCGGCTGGTTCCCGACATTCCTCATGCTCTCCATATGCCGGGACACATTTACGCCCAGACCGGACGCTGGGCGGACGCCGAGGCTGCGTTTGCCGCCGCTGCCGTCAAGGAACGCGCGTTCATGGACGAAGATGCGCTGTACGGCACGGGGCATCACGGCCACAATGTGCATTTTGAAATCGTGACGCTCGCCGTCCTTGGCCAGTATGAAAAGGCAGTCGCCCTGGCCCAGGAACTTTTGGCCATTCCCGAGACGCCCCGGCAAAAGGGTGAAGTCGACGATTGGTACGCGGCCGATCGTCAGGGCTGGTTCGCGCTGATGACCACGATGGTCTATTTCGAGAAGTGGGACGACATCCTCGATAGCTCGAAACTGCCGCCGTACTCCGCGCCGCGCGAAATGGCTTGGTATCACTGGGCGCGGGCTGTCGCCTACGCCGAGACCGGGAATGCAACGCTTGCCAAGGACGAGGCCAAACAAATGGATGCCGCCATCAAGCAGTGGATGGTCGCCACCAAGAGCAAAGAGCCATTTCCGGCCATAAGAGTAGCGAAGGCCGAACTGGAAGGTCACTTGGCTGTCGCGCAGAAGAAGGACAAGCAGGCGCTGGCGCTCTATGATCGTGCCTCGGAATGGGAACGGGCGCTCCGCTACACGGAGCCTCCTGCTTACCCGCGCCCGGTTTCTGAGGTTGCTGGAAAACTGGCGCTTGTCGATGGGCGATCGGGATAGTGCCGCGAAGTACTTCAAGATTGCGCTGGAGCAATACCCCAAGAGCCCCCGCGCCGTGGAAGGTCTCCAGGCGGCAACCGGAAAAGCCGAAGCTGTTCAAGCCAGCGCCAAATGAACACGAGTCCGCGCTAGCCCTCGTTCCACATTCTCATTTGACAAGCACCACCCTAGGTGGTGCTTTCAGCGATACAATGGGCCCAGGGAGAAGTAACCTTTGGCAACCTCTACCTTGACCGAGGCCGGACTCACCACGGGTCAGGCTTCCTTCATCGATGAAGCAAGGCATCACGAGCAGCTCTTCATTCACCAGCCCTACGAGTTGTATTCACGTTCGAATCACGAAGCGTGGCGCCGGCTCTATTCGCGCATGGGCCCGCGCTGGAAACGTTACGCCAACGAGGCGTTCCTGCGCGGCATCGATTCGCTTTGTTTGTCGCCGACCGCGGTTCCAAGGCTGGACGACGTCAACCGCTTCCTTTGCCCGTTGACGGGGTTTCAGGCTCGGGCGGTGAGTGGGTACGTCCCGGCTTTTGTGTTTTTCGATTGCCTGCGCCAGCGCCAGTTTCCGACCACCATCACCATCCGGAGCGCCGACAAGTTGGATTATCTGCCGGAACCGGACATCTTTCACGACATCGCCGGACACGTGCCGATGCACACCGATCCGGCCTTTGCGAACGCTCTGGTTCGTTTTGGCGAATGCGCCCATACGGCCGCCAAGCTGGTGGAGAGCATCCGCGGACAAGCGCGAACGAATCGAGACTCTGACCAGCATTATCCGGGCGATGGCGCGCTTCTTCTGGTTTACGGTTGAGTTCGGATTGATGCGGTCGCCGCAGGGCATCCGGGTCTATGGCAGCGGCCTGTTGAGCAGTTTTGGCGAAATTCAACACGCGGTTGAATCCGACAGTGTCCAGCGATTTCCGCTGCAGCTGGAGTGGGCCATCAACCAGAGCTTTGAAATTGACCACTTTCAACCTTTGTTGTTCGTCGTGGAGTCTTTCGAGCATCTGTACGACTTGGTGAACGAACTCGAGCGGTGGATGAGAGCCGGCAAGCTCAACCATGTCGCCTCCGGCGATCCGGTTGTGAACGAGAGTGACCTGCAGAGCTTCCTCGCAGCCGGCCCCCGTAAGCGGGACGTGGCACTACCTGATGGCGGCTTGGTCCGGCCGCAGGGTGACATTCCGCTCACGGACGCTGGCCGGCGGAAGAGACGAGTTCATCTTGGCCCGGAAGAAATCAATGGTGATTGCAAGCCCTTCTTCCAGCGAAACCCGTGGCTCCCAACCGAGGACGCGCTTGGCCTTGCTGATATCGGGTTGGCGAACGCGTGGGTCGTCCGAAGGCAGGGGCAGGAAAGCAATTTCAATCTCAGGCCCGAATCGTGCGCGGATGAGGTTCGCGAATTCCAGAATCGTCATTTCATGTGGATTACCCAGGTTCACCGGCAGCGCTTCGTCCGCTTCCATCAACCGAACCAATCCCTCGACTAGATCCGACACATAGCAGAAGCTGCGAGTCTGGGACCCGTCGCCGAACACCGAGAGTTTCTCGCCCCGCAAAGCCTGATCAATGAACGCGGGCACCACGCGCCCGTCGTTGAGCGCCATGCGCGGGCCATAGGTGTTGAAAATTCGGGCTATGGCCGTCTTCAGGGCGTACTTCCTGTGATACGCCATGGTCAGAGCTTCGGCGAAGCGTTTGCTCTCGTCGTAGCAAGACCTCAGGCCCACGGGATTGACGTTGCCCCAGTAGGTTTCTGTTTGAGGATGCTCGAGTGGGTCGCCGTAACATTCCGAGGTGGATGCCACCAGGAACCGGGCGCCGTGCTCGCGGGCTAGCTCAAGCAGATTCCGTGTCCCAATGGAACCGGAGTCTAGGGTCTCGATGGGATACGTCAGATAACCCACTGGACTGGCAAGAGATGCCAGGTGGAATACTCGATCTACCGCGCCGTCTATCGTAAACGGCTGGCAGATATCTTGCTGGATGAACTGGAAGCTCGGGTTTGCTTTCAGATGCTGGACGTTTTCGGCAGCTCCCGTGATCAGATTATCCAGCGCAACTATTTGATGCCCTTCCCGAATTAGCCGATCGCTCAGGTGTGATCCAATGAAGCCAGCAGCTCCGGAAATTACGTAACGCACAAGCCTCCGATGCTCGACGTACTAATCGGCATGCAACCCTCGCTCCAGTTACACGATTATATCGGATGTACGCCCCGGCTTAACCGTCGTTTACGTTGCCATTCGAAACCTCTATGACTCGCGAAGCCTACGCCGTCCTCTTACTTGGCGCACTATCTCTTTTCGTTTTCTTCAGACGCTTCCGACGCATCGCTGAGGTTATCTGGACTGCCCGCCCAGACGCTGACTTCGGACTGCGTCCACTTGCCAAACGAGTCCGCGAATTCGTTTGGGAGGTTCTTTGCCAGGCCAAAGTGATTCGAGAACGGCCGTTGCCGGGCGCGGCCCATGCGTTCGTTTTTTGGGGTTTCTGTGCGTTCGCCCTCGTGACACTGAACCATGTGGCCTCTGCCTTTGGGCTGCGCTTTTTGAATTCCGCCAGTATCCCAGGCGCCATTTATTATTGGTTTGCTTTTGTGTGGGCCATTCTGGTTGCCGTTTCCATTGCGTCGCTTGCATTCCGGCGATTCGTAATCCGTCCGAAGTGGCTGGAGCCGGTTTCCTATGAATCCGGCGTGATCGCGCTCTTGATCTTCATCCTGATGGTCACGTACATAACAACGCGTTGGATCCCTGAATCAACCACCGCGGGCCGAGTGAACTGGTGGATGCACACATTGGCGCTATTCACGTTCCTTCCGCTCATCCCGCACACCAAACACTTGCACTTGCTGCTAAGCCCGGTTACCGTTTTTCTCTCCCGTGGCGGGTTTAGCCGGATTCCGCCGCTCTCCGGAGATGAAGACTTCGGGTTGGTCGCCGGCAAGGACGTGACGCGACTCAGCGCACTGCAGGCCTATTCCTGCGTGGAATGCGGCCGCTGTACGGAGCACTGCCCGGCAAGTAACACCGGCAAGGCCCTGAACCCGAAGCTGATCGCACTGGGGATGCGCGATTACCTGAACCAGTACGGGGTGACTAGTGAGTCGCCCATTGTGGGCGCGACCATTTCGCAGGAAGCGATTTTCCAATGTACGACCTGCGGGGCCTGCGAATATCAGTGTCCAGTAGGCATCGAGCACCTCCCGCTCATCATAGGGCTGCGTCGCGCCGAAGTGAACACAGGCCGATGGGAAGACGAGTATGGTACGAAGTTGTTCCTCAATCTCGAACGAAACGGCAACGCGATGGGCTTTGCGCAAAGCGAACGCGACAAGTTCATTGCCAAGCAGGAACTGCCGGTGTTCGATGGCTCGCAGGAATACTGTCTTTGGCTGGGTTGCATGGGCGCCTACGACCCTCAAGGGCGGGAGATCATAGCCGCGTTTGCCGATGTCATGCGCCACCTTGGCACATCCTTCGGTGTCCTGAAGAAAGAACGTTGCACCGGCGACCCCGCGCGCCGGCTGGGGAACGATCTGGTGTTCGGCCAACTCGCCGAAACGAATCTCGGCCTGCTCCGCCAGAATGGCGCGAAGAAGCTGGTCAGCATCTGCCCGCACTGCGTTCGCACCATCGCCGAGGACTGGAAGGAGTTTGGCGTCGATGTCTCCATCGAGCACCACAGCGAGTTCATGGCTCGCCACCGGGCACGCTTGCCCCAATCGCCTTCGGAGCACAGCGTCGTTTTCCACGATCCCTGTTATCTCGGCCGCTATCGAGGGGTCTACGATGAACCCCGCTCGGTTATTGCCAAGTCGGCGACGGTGCTCGACCCGCCGCGCTCCCGCGAGCGATCATTCTGCTGCGGGGCCGGCGGTGGCCTGGTATTCCTTGGCGAAGAAACCGGCCAGCGTGTCAACGAAACCCGCGCTCGCGAGCTGGCCGCCACCGGAGCTGCCGTGGTGGGGACGGCGTGCCCATTCTGTAACAGCATGTTTCGAGATGCGCTCAAATCAATCTCGGAGAATCCCCCGCAGCTGCTTGACATCGCCCAGATTGCCGCGGGCTCGCTCAAGCGGGAATCGGCGCAGGCGAGTGCCTAGTTGCGACCCGCTGCACGCGGAAATGCTCGTGGAAGTTGTCCTTCGGCGCGGCCCAATGGTACGATGAGAAGCGTTGGCGGCAATCACTGCTGACGTCCTCCCCCAGAGTCGGGCGCGTAGCTCAATTGGCAGAGCAAGTGACTCTTAATCACTAGGTTGTAGGTTCGATTCCTACCGCGCTCACCAAATAAATCAATCACATACAAGCTACTGAATCAGCTTCGATTCCACAACTGTGGGGACTTTTGTGGGGACCCCATTTGAATTTGGGTCTTCTAGGGGGACCGGGCGGGGTGCTTCGGCCTTCGGCGCCGGCTTCAGCGAAAGCGCCTCCACCGCAGTCCGCTTCGCTGCCATCCGGATGTGCGAGTACCGCTCCAACATTGCTCTGCTCATATGGCCCAGAAGCGCGAGCATAGTACTCTCAGGTGTGCCCGCTTCGGCCATCTTGGTGGCTACCGTGTGGCGCATGTCGTGGAGTCGGCATTTCACGCCGGCCCGTTCCCGCAGCGAGTCCCAGGCGCTCGATATGTCCGTGATCGGCCTTGAGGGATCGCTTGGCATCGGCTTGCCGAAGGGGAAAAGATAGTGCTCCGCTTCGGCCCCTCCGAATCGCTTTGTAAACCATGCTGCATGAACCGTGAGAGCCTCGAACAGTTCCTCATTCATCGGGATTTGGCGCCCAGTGCCCGAGGACGTCTTTGCCCGCCCTACCGTGACGACGCGCTTCGAGAAATCGACCTGCCCCCAGGTCAGGCTCGTAATCTCGCCGGCCCGCATGCCCGTGAGTAAAGCGATTCTTATGAACGCGCCGATCAATAGGGAACGAACCCACAGGACCGCTTCAAGCAACTTCTGCTCCTCCTCGGGAGAGATCGCCCGGCCCACGTCCTTCCGCTCTTCCAGTTTCCGAACCTTCGGCCAAAGCTGGGACCATGGCTTCCCTATCGCCCGGCTGAGTTCTCCGACTTCCATGTTGATGGTCCGGCCGCCCGCACCTTCATCAAGGCGGGTCCGGATGTACTCCCGCACTCGCTTCTCGCTGAGGTCCGGGAGTAAGACACTCCCCAGCAGTCGCAGAACGTGAGCAAGCCGCCCCTTCGAGAACAAAACGGATTGCGGCCTGTGGCCTTGGTCGTAGTGTTTCTGGTACTGCTTCACGACGTCCGAAACGGAGTTGATACGGTTCTCGCGCTTCTCGACGGGCATTCCCGAAAGGGTCTTCTCTAATTCGAGTCGTCGGTTTCGCTCGGACTCGATTGCGATGGTCTTCCTACTTGTTTTTGCTGACTCCCGCACCCGCCGGCCAGCAAAGATGAATTCATACCACCAGACATCGCCACGCTTGTAAACCATGTCCCTATCCCTGCCCTTCCTGCGCTTTCAGAATGCGGTTCACCATGATGCCTTGAACCTTTCCCGGTTCCACTTCTTCGAGAAGCCGATTCATCCTGTCCTGCTGGCCTTCGCTTTGCCCGGCTTCTCGCCGTTGTCCTGCTCTTTGCCGTTTTCCTCATCTTTCTCTTCGACCGCCGTCCAATCGGATGGTTCCACAAATCGGACGGCGGCCTCAGATGACGGTTCCTGCCCGAACTGGCTCCTATATGCTTCCCGTTGTGCCTTAGTCATTAATCACCTCTAACGTAATCGAACCGCTCTTCCTGCCCCGGTCGCTCTTTACTACCCTGAACTTTTGGTTATGATTTAGCAATACCTCCCTTTCGGACGGGGCGGCATCTCGCGCGCCGTCATTGCTTCCGGTCCCTTTCGTCTTCGAGTTCCCGCCTCAGTTGCTCTTGCCGTTCCGCCGGCAACTTCTCCAGTTCGGCCCTCAGTTCGGCCACCTTCCGCTCGAACCATGCCCGATCCTTCTTCGGTCCCGTCCTCTTCGCTTTGCCTGGCCGCTTCTTCATGCCCGCCCTCGAATCTTACAGCTTTCCCCTAGTGCCGCACCTTCAAAAACTACAGAAACCCCGGCCTATGCCGCCCGGAGTGCTTCCGCCACATACTGAAAGCGCCATGCCGTCCCACGTCGTGTGGTGAAGCCTTCCCCGTTTAAAGCCTCAGCAATGCGCCGTGTGGTGCAGCCCGCGGCCTTCAATTCCCGGATACGGGAGAGAATGCCTTGCTCCGCCGGGTCTGCCTCCAGATGCACGCCGTCCGCCGAAGTGCGGTAGCCGAAAGGAACCGTCCCAACCCGCTCACCGTTCGCCCGTTTGTGGCTCATAGCGTCCCGCGTCCGCTCTCCGATTGCTTCGCGCTCCCATTGCGAAACGCTGACCATGATATTGAGCACCAGGCGGCCGGCCGCCGACCGCGTATCGAGAGAATCGGCGACGCTTACCAGGGAAACGCCGCGCCGGGTGAACCGCTCCAGCAGTTCGGCAAGGTCTTTCACGCTTCGCGTGAGCCTATCGAGCTTGGCAATGATGACCGTATCCACGGCGCCGGCATCCACCAGCGACAGAAGCCGCGCCATACCCGGACGATTCAAGGACTTTGCCGACTCCGCATCAACGATGATTTCAGCGAGTTCCGCGCCTTGCACTATCGCCATGGCCCGAACCTTCTCCGTTTGCGCTTCGAGCGAAACGCCGAAGTCCGCCTGCTTGTCTGTGCTCACCCGAACGTAGCCGATTGCTTTCATGACCGTATTATATCTAAGACCCCCTATTAGGTCAATAGAAGTCTTTAACTTCTCTAAGACCCGGTGTAAGATTGAGGCATGGCTAGAAAGAAGCTACCGCCGGAGGTTCTGGAGTTCTTCCGCAGACAGGGTGCGAAGGGTGGAAAGCTCGGGGGTAGTGCGGGAGGGAAGAAAGCGGCCGCAGGCATGACCGCCGGGGAGCGTTCCGCGCGTGCTAAGAAGGCGTCACTCGCGGCAGCCGAGAAGCGAACGGCGAAACGACTGGGGTGAACCCATTGGCCGGATTTGAGGTGACCGCCGAGGTTGCGGAGGGCATTGTGAACCGTTCGGCGGCTCGTGAAGTCGGCGGCGGCTTGGTAAGCATTTCGTTCTAGTACTTAATTGACCTCCTACGAGCGCTTCCGTATTGTTGCTTTCGTTCACGGCCCAGATTTCGACCGAGTCGTCGCCCACGGCCCGAGGAAGTTCTATTCCGCCGTTTTGTACTAGGACCTTGCTCTCAATCAACGAACGGCTAGTCATGTTTTCATAGGGCTTGGTGGATATTTCAAAATAGATATCCCAAGACGATTCAAGAACAGAAACGACAGGGATATCCCCACACATGCATGTCAAATCTTTAGCGCGCACCTTCGCGCTGGCCGTCGCCGTGTTTGGCTTCCTCAGAAGTTCGGCGAAGGCTGACAACTTCCTATTCTCCATTACAAACAATGCTGGCAACACCCCCGGCACCATCACCGGTGAAATCTTCGGACTCGTAAACAATTCGACGGGGCCGGCAACCGAGGTCGAAATCCTAACTACCCCTCCCACCCAGGGCATACTGTTCGACCCCAACGCAATCCCAACCACATGGCAATCAGTATCGGACAACAGTTTCACCGAGACAGATGGAATCATAACCTCAGCAGAATTCCTGGCAAACGACCCATCACCGAACCCACAAGAACAATATATTCCATACCGATTCGTGTTGGACTCAGGTGGGAAACTAGGACTACCCTACCCATCGGCCCAAATCTACTATTTGAATTATGAACTTGTTGGGGCGTACTTTTACCGTTCAACAATCATCGACGATCTACACCTCGATAGTTACCAAACAATATACGAAACTCACAACATTACACCAATAGCTGCCCCGGAGCCATCCACCCCGTTCCTTCTATCCGCAGGGTTGCTCGCGGCAGCGCTGGTAGCAAGGAAACGGATTGCCCAGGGACGCTAGGTTTGTCCACCAGACATTTTGCTGGCTCGGAGTGAGAGTCTCTGTCGTGTCACGGAACCGTTGCATGACAACGAGCCTGTGATTTCGAGACTCGTCGGCCTCATTTCGTGGCGGGTTTCCACTCTCGCGCGAGTCGCTGGGCCTCAGCAATTTGCGAGGCCGTCATGTGGCCTGCAATTTGGTCTCTGAGGCTGGCCCTGTCTTTCTGTGATGGACCACTCGAACTAGCCGCTGCTAGCTAGTGCTTAATCGCAGTAATACATTTATGTATTAAAATGTTTGGGAGATGCCTAGACATGCACCTAAACTGGAATGCTCGATCGAAGACAAGGCGAGTTTAGTGGCCCTCACAAAGAGCCGTACGACGGAGGCACGTGCCGTGGAGCGGGCTCGAATCATTCTGGCTTGCCTGGAGGGCAAGGAGATTCAGCAAGTGGCTCGGGAACTGAGGGTCTCTATCCCTTGCGTTTCCAAATGGCGCCAACGCTTCTCGCTATGGGGGCTGAGAGGACTGCGCGACCGGTCGCGGCCGGGCAAACCAGTCAGATATGACACGGCGTTTCGCAACCGGGTGCTGGCCCTGCTGGAGGAGACACCGCCGCCCGGAATGTCCCACTGGGACGGCCCGGCGGTAGCGGAAAGGCTCGACGCCGGCGTGCATGCGGTATGGCGTGTTCTGCGTCGCGAAGGAATCTATCTGCAACGGCGACGCAGCTGGTGCGTGAGCACCGACAAGGAGTTTGCTCCCAAAGCCGCCGAAGTAGTGGGATTATATTTGAACCCGCCATTAAACGCCGTGGTCCTGAGCGTGGATGAGAAGCCGAGCATCCAGGCGATCGAACGGGCCTCCGGTTATGTTGAGACTGACAGCGGTAAAGTAGTGCGAGCGCTGAAGAGCACTTATAAGCGTCATGGGACGCTCAATCTGTTCGCGGCTCTTGAAGTCGACACAGGCCAGGTTCACACGAAATTCACCGAGAACAAGAAGCGGGAGGACTTTCGTGGGTTTCTGGACGGCGTGTTGGCCGATCAGCCGCAGGACCGAGAAATCCACGTCATCCTCGACAACTATTCCCCTCATAAACGAAACGACGACTGGCTTGCGAAGTTCGAGGGACGAGTCCGCTTTCACTTCACGCCGACTTCGGCAAGTTGGCTGAACCAGATTGAAATCGTGTTCAGCCTGCTGCAACGCAAGACACTCAACGGAGGAAGCTTCAAGACCAAAGATCAGCTACGTGAGGCGATTGAAGCTTTCATCCGGAGGCACAACGAGCACGCCAAACCGTTCCGCTGGCGGAAACGCGAGGTCAAGGGAAGCCAGCTCCGAAATACCATTGTCAACTTACGCAACTAAACACTAGGTTGAATCACATGTGGGCGAGGACTGCGGCTCGTGCTCGAACCGGGAAAGTAAATTCCGCTATATCGTGCACCGGACCGCAGGTGTCCGAGTTCGGCAAGCCGGCGATCATCGGCGGCCGTGAGCAGTACTAATTCTGTATATATAGTACTAGTGCTGATTTCAAAGAACTTAATCGTTTCGCTGTCCGCTCGACGTTGGCCGCGAGGCGAGAGTCGCCAACTTATTCCCTAAACCCCGCACGTCAGGTTGTCGGGGTCCGCAGCGCCTCCCGGTGGTGGGCGGGGGGCCTTGATTTGAAACTTGTGCGTGGCAGACGTAGCCGTATTACGTCTGCGCTGAGTTTCAAAATCTCGGAAGTCTTGGACACGCCCGTATCAACAGTGAGATAAATGGGGACCCCTAAGACTCTTGAGACAGTTGAGAGTGTTGAGAGTGTTGAGAGACCTATGTTACTGATACGCCGTTCTAGCGTTACTGGGTGTCTCAACTGTCTCGTCCCTCCCACGTGTCTTCTCTCTCTCACCGGGTCAGATTGTACTGCCCGTGCCCACGCTTTGTCAGAACATCGGCTCGATAAAGCCGCTCAATCTCTCGATGCGCAGTCGCCCTTGAAACGCCCGTCTTTAGTGACAGGTCTTGGGGGGTGAATGTCTGCTCTGCAAAAACTGTTTTCAGGGTCAGCAAGAGCGGATAGAGCGATGCCGCGCCGCCTTCGAGAACGTGCTCATAGTCGAGCGTACTCTCACGAAAGCGCAGCACCATGTCAACGCCCGACTGGTGCCGGCCGCGAACGCGGACCAAACGCTCGGGCGCATTCGTGTCCAGCTCTTTGAACCGCGATATAGAAACCTGGCTTTCAGTCGCCGCGGTCATCGCGAACGTGCCTGCCGCTTGCTGGTCCCAGTCCAGTGCCGCTGATCCTTTCGAGTCGTGATGAATGATGAGCATTTCGCAGCCGCTTCGCTTCGCCAATTCGTCCATCATGGTCAGGTCGGTTTGCTCGGCCTTCACTATGTCGATGCCGCTCTTTCGAGGTCCCCGTAACGCGGTGTAAGAGTCCAACACGATAAGCTGCGGCCGGTCCTCGGCGATGCGAGACTCCAGCCAGTCTAAGAACTCGATGCCGAATGTGAACGTCAATTTGGTCGCCAGCTTGAATGGAATGCCTTTGACCGGAACAGGCGAGCGCTGTAGAATTTCCTTGATGCTCGCAGCGCCTGCGGGGTCATCCTGCTCGATCACCAAGACCGGACCTGGCTTCAGCACTCTATAGAAATCCAGCAGCGGATGGCCGCTCGCGACTGCGATCCCGATTTGGATCGCAAGTAATGTCTTACCAGACTTGCTCGGCCCCACCAGCAAACTGGCGCCGGTCGCTGGCAAAAGCTCTTCGACCAACATACTCGGCGCCGGAACGTTGAGTGCCATCAGGTCGGCGACGGTATACAACTGCGGGGCGGCACTCAATAACCGCGGCTTGGCGGCTTCTTCCAACACAGCAACGTCCGCAACGGCCCGTAGCGGTTTAACTTGCATAGGCCACGTCCAGCCGTGCCATAAGCTCCACTTCGGAGTGCCCCCGCTCAAACCATTCGGTAATGTCTTTGCTGCCGTCGTCGAGTTTGAGCGCGGTCAGTTTCGCGACATTGCCAAGCAGTGCCCGGGCGATTCTCGCCCCGCGTAACCGTCCGGGCGTGTCACTGTCAGGAACAAGGAAGACTTCTTTTCCCCACAGGGCTTCCGTGAACTGGGGTAGCCAGGGCGCATCAGCGCCTCCGGCGTTGGTAGTAGCCGGAAAACCCCAACCGCGTAGCGTCTCCACATCGCGCTCGCCTTCGACAATGAAAACGATTGGTGATTCGAGCACTTCCGGCAGGCGATAGAGCACCTGGTTCGGATGCTTTCGCCAGACCCAAGCGCCGCGGCTGTCCCGATAACGCTGCGAAAAGTCCTTCTTCTTTCCGTTGCGCCCTGGCTCGTAGCGAACGACCTCGTAAAGCGAGGCGCCCGTTTCGTCGCTGTAATCGTACGTCGCTACGATGTGCCGGCTCGCCTTCGGTTCTTCGCGTTCCGGCCAAAGCTCAAGTGCCCTGAGCGCACCCACCACAGCGCTCTGTTCGCACCCAGCGAAACAGTGCGCGAGCACTTTGCCATCTGCGTCCTTCAGACTCAGCGATGGGTTCCGGTCTTCGTGCGCCGGGCAACGTGCCATGAAACCGGCGCCCGATGGCCGGCCACCCAAAGCCTCAGCGATGTGCTCTGCGTTCATTAGGCGTTCCCTTCCGACGCTGGCGCGTCGTCGGCTAACCGCCAATACCTCACCGCCGCACCTCCGCAGACTTCGGGGACGCGGATATCGACGATCCTTGCCGCGCCGCATGGTCCCCACCGCCGGTTGGGCGCGATGCGAGCCATTCGGCGATGTCCTCCGGCTTATAGCGGACCGCCGAATTTAGTTTCAGGTATTTGGGGCCCTGCCGAAGAAGCCGCCAACGTCGGACGCTCGCCACAGAAAGCCCGGTGACGCGGGCGACTTCGTGCTCGTTCAGGAGCGATTGTAGTTCGTTATTTGTTGTTGCCACTGCGTGTTCTCCTGATCGAATGATGATGCGGAGAACGAGGAGATAATCCGGAGAAAAGAAGGAGATTAGTAAGCCTGCTTAATTCAACGGCGGTTGCGGGGAAGGAGAATCAGGAGAACATCAGAAAGGCGATTAGGACGGCTTACCATTTCTCCGGCGACACCGAGATTTTCTTGAGGAATTCGGCCAGCCTTGCTTCACTGTAGCGGCTTCGGTCGCCTCTTACCATTCCTTCGATTGCCGTAGGGCTCGTCGCCGTATGTCTAGCGAGATCGGCTTGGGTGAACAGGCCCCTTGCCGCCTTAAACTGGTTCAGCAGTGAGCGCCGTCGCAGTCGAGTCGCTTGGTCAGCCGTTCGCCTACTTATGGAAGAGGCTTCGACGCTGCCCACCTTGTGGGAGCCGTCCTGTGCCAACAGCGGTAGCGGCTGTTTATACGAGTACTCGATCCGCTCGTCCACTAGGCCCCTGATGACTCCCTCCACTGCCGGTCGACAGTCGCCCTCGAACCACGAGTCGATCACATCTGATCTGCCCTTCCACGCCGTGGCGAGTTTAGCCAAAGTCTCGTCCTTCAGAGCGTTAAGCCATCGGGCATACGTCGCACGCTTGGAGTCGCCGTTAGACCTCCAGTAGTTCCAGTAGTAAAAGCCGGCATGTATGAACCAAGATTTCGCCAGTTCGATCGACGGCATCGTACGCTCCGCGAGTCCGAATGCATGGGCGTCACGCGCTCCGTCGTACACAGCAAGTTCCTCGTCGCCGAGACGGAACTCGTCTCGCAACGTTTCCCACCTACTATCCAAGTCGGTTTTCCGATCGTTTGGTAACTCAGGCAGGTCCGGCATCGCTCCCCATGCGATTCCCTAGAGGTGGTGTGGCCGCCCCTGGGTAGGGTTCCCAGCCTTCGCCCCGTCGAGCTAGGCGGCTACTGTCAGGCTACAATCTTTCGCCAGAGTGTTTCAACGGTACGAGACGGCGACGATTGATTCCTCTCACACGTGCGCGTGCGCGCAGGTAACTCGAAACGCACAATTGCCGCTCGCGCGCTGCGACCGCTGAAAGGCGAGGCATAAACGGCCCATTTTTGGTGCTAAAACCATGCCTTCATGCCGCAACAGACCCATCAAAAAAAGGGCAACGTGATGGGCCGTTTTCAATCAACGGCAAGATGCGTGTAAACCGTCATACCGGCGAACTGAGACTTGTTTCGGGGGCTTTTTCAAGTTTCGCCGGTGTCCGTCGCGAAGGTCAGCGGAGGGACTTTGATTGAAGTACGGCGTACGTGGCCTCCGATTCCTTTCCCTTCGCATTGAGGGATCGAATGGCCATCCCCCTGTTCGTATTCCGAACGTCAAACACGTCTCCGGGCCGTAGCGGCACACACTTGGACCACGGCCACGCCCTATCGCAACCGATAATGTACGCATTGCCGTCGGACGCCTCGACGAGCATCGCGTTTAAAACATGCTGCCACCGAATAGTCGTGTCGTTTGAGTTGCAGGTCATGGTCGCTATGGAGTTGGTACTCGCGTTGGCAAGCGTCAGGTTACCCAACGCGGTAGCAGTCGCCGTCGTATTTGCTGCGCCAGCGATGCTGCATGTGGTGGAGATGCCACCTCCGCTCTGAACGACATAGGGCACTGACTGTTCCTGCAAGACCTTGATCCGGAGTCCGCCAGACGGCTGCGCGGCCGGCAGGGAGGATGCCTCAGGGGTTGCCTTCGACGCTTCGACTTCGACGGCGGTTCGGCCCCATAATGTTGAGGGATCGGCTGTTGGCGGGGCCGGAGGTGAAGCTGTTGAGGCAGCCAGCGGCGGTCCCGCAAACCAGCCGGGGTCAATAACTGGATCGATCTGAAACTGAGTCGCCACTAAGTCTATGGTCAACCCATTCTCAGCGACAGAGTGAAGTATGAATGCGATGTAGACGCCATCGACGAGGCGATAATCCGCGAGGTCTGTCACAGTAACTTTACCCGACGCCGCTTTGCGGGTTATTCTTCGTATTCGGCCCGTCTCGTCAAGACTCCAGACCTCTTCAACACCCTCGGTGTCTCGAAGCCTAATCTTATCGCGCTTTTCAGTTCCAAGACCCTCCGAGCCGTCATAAAAGAGGGTTAGATCACCCGGGTGCCGAGCGATGTATAAGGGGTCAAAGCGGAGGCCTGTACGTAACGCCTGCAGAGTTACCGCATCCATAGCGCTGGTAGTGTTGCCATTCCTGAAGTAGTTAAACTCAGGGGTCAAGACTTCAGTAACCGACGGTCCTGCCGACGGACGAACTGAAAGGTAGATTCGACCTGGATAACTGGCGACTCGTTCGAACTCGGAAATGTCACCGGCGCTTGCGCCGGATCGAATCAGCGTTCGGTGGGCGACCATTCGGATCGCTTTGATCGAAGTGAGTTTCTCTTTGGGAGCGATTGCATCTAATGCCTTGCTGAGCAACTGCGAAGGGTCGATGTGGACTGGCACCGATTGCGATGTGGGGGCGGTACTAAGTCCACCCCTTGGTGCTGCCAACATCGCGTTCAGCACACGGTCAGATACCTCTGCCTTTTTCAGCTGAATCAGTGTTTGGGGTGAAGTGTCGAAGTCTGAAGGCCCTTGGCTGATCGCCAGCACAATAGTCTGTTCCGCCAGCCCGGCCTTTGTCATCGAAATGACATCGGCATTTGTAATTGGCCCACGAGTTTTCTGAGCACTCAGAGGCGGGAATGGCAAGGCGAGAAGGGCGAAAGCGATAAGCCACTTCATGATGAAGTTCTCCAGACGCGCCCAGTGTACCGGCGGGCCATAAACAATATACGCCCTGCCGAGATCCGCTTTGCGGTCCAAAGTGAATTGCCCTAAAGTAGGAGACAGTACCATTCGATTCTTTGAATAAGCCGGGAGGTTTCCAAGGTGAATCACGGTGGGGCACGGCCGGGAGCCGGACGAAAGCCAAAGCCGACTGTTGTGCTGCGGCGTACGATGGCGGCAGAGATCCTGAGCGCTGTCGATGAGATTGCGGTGTGGAAAGAACCAATCGAAAGCTTTGACCATCGCGTTAGGCTGGACGCGCTGAAGTACCTAACCGACCGACGCGACGGGAAGGCTCCCCAAGCGGTCATCAGCGTGGAAGCTCCGGCGATTGACTGCACGCCCGTCCCCTGCCGGCAGTTGGCCGGTTGAGCATCGTGCGTCCCCACGGATTGTTGTTCCCGCCCTGAGTCTGTGTCGTCGAGGTGGCATGCCAGGAACCATGTTTGGGCCTGATAGACTGGCTTTCCAATGCCACTTCCATCTCACATCATCTCTGTGAGCGCTTTCTTGTGCGAAAAGATTCTTCGGGAATCAGACGGCGTGCTCAGCGTCATCCGAATCGTGGACGTTTTTACGGTTCCTAATGTCCCACGAGCTTATAGCGATACAGGAACTGAAGTTCCTATTGTGTCGGTCAATGCCCATGGCTGTTTACTGATCAAGGCCAACCCCGGACGATACGAGCACATGATCCAGTTCAAGCTTCAAAATGCGATCGGAGAAATAGTTGAACTTGGTCCAGCCCAGAAGACTGCATTGGAAAATCAGTCAGGACTTGAAGACCTTCCATCCGGTCTCGCGTTAGACATTGGGCTGGGCATTGGTCCTGTAAAGCATTTCGGAACTTGCTACTTCCTGGTATTCCTTGACGGCGAGGAAGCCGCAAGGGTCCCGTTTACGCTGCGGCCATCACCTGTCGAGAAATCGAACGGTTAGCCGACAGAGCTTTCACTGGTGGCTTCCCAAGTACAACTTCACGTGCCGATGCATATACCGGCCCCTGTACAAAAGGGACTACTGCATTCGCCAAGCTTACTCTTAATTCGATTTCCCCAGTGTGATCGAAATAGTATTCCGAAAAAGCTGCCTCTATTGCAGCACAGAGTGCGGCTACGTCTGGCATTGCATATGCGCCGCTTGAATTGTCCTCGAACCAGTTTTCAAACTCCTCAAGAGGAATTTGCCCGCTCTGATAAGCGAGCACCTTTTGCGACAGTTCCTGGAGAGTGAGCATGGCGAACCTTCTCCCGAGCATTATACGCAAAAGAATTTGCCCCGAACACCTATGTCGGATTTTCGCAGAGTTGAGGATTCTTGAGCGTGTCGATTCCGGAGAGCTTATCTTGAGAGTGGAATCTGTGGCAAAGAAGAAACGCCCATCCCTGGATCACAACGGCAAGCTACTTGTTTTTAATGAGCAGGGTTTGATCCTTGATCCCAGGTTCCAACCGAGCGACCCTAGTGTCCTGTCTCTAAAGTTAGCTGAATAACAATGTGTTCGGTTTGCATCTCATGTACAAAGGAGTACAGCGATGCGGATCGGACGCCCCATTCCCGAGTTGGTGATCGCGGCAGAACAGCGGACTGCGCTGCAGAACTGGGCTCGGCGGCCCAAGTCGGCGCAGGCGTTGGCCCTGCGGGCCAAAATCATTTTGGCGTGTTCCGAGGGAAAGTCCAACACCGAAGTGGCGGGCCAGTTTCGGATCACCAAACAAATGGTCGGGAAGTGGCGTGCACGCTTTATGGAAAATGGCCTAGACGGGCTACTGGATGAACCGCGACCGGGCACGCCGCGCAAGGTCAGTGATGCCGAGGTGGAGCGCGTCCTGGCCATGACTCTGGAGTCGCTGCCGCGCGATGCTACGCATTGGAGCACGCGCTCGCTGGCCCGGCAATGCGGACTGAGCCGTAGCACGGTCAGCCGCATTTGGAGAGCGTTTGCCTTGCAACCGCATCGCAGCGAGACGTTCAAGCTGTCCAAGGACCCGTTGTTCATTGAAAAGGTTCGCGACATCGTAGGGCTATACCTGAATCCGCCCGATCGGGCACTGGTGTTGTGTGTCGATGAGAAATCGCAGATCCAGGCGCTTGACCGAACGCAGCCACTGTTGCCCATGCGCCCGGGACAAGCCGAGCGTCGCAGTCACGACTACCAGCGCCACGGCACGACGTCTCTGTTTGCCGCGCTCGATGTGAAGAGTGGGACGGTGATCGGCGCCTGCCATCGCCGGCACCGCAGCGTGGAGTTCCGCAAGTTTCTCGACACCATTGAGCAAGCCGTACCCTCGTCGCTCGAAGTCCATTTGATCCTGGACAACTACGGCACCCACAAGACCGCTGCCATCCGCGCCTGGTTGGCAAAGCGCCCTCGCTTCCACCTGCACTTCACACCAACCAGCGCCTCTTGGATCAATCTGATCGAACGTTGGTTTGCTGCTCTCACCGAGAAACAGATCCGTCGCGGTGTTCATCGTAGCGTCCACCAACTGGAAGCAGCCATCAAAAGCTACTTGGCCCTGACCAACGCATCCCCACGGCCTTTTATCTGGACAAAGACTGCCGATGAGATCCTCTCGTCTGTCGCCCGCTTTTGTCAGCGAACTTCAGAGACAGGACACTAGCAGGATGCTGAAAAAAGGCTAATAGGGTGTTACGGGCCAGAACAGATTGACGTCTTAATGTTTTAAGATATGCGCGGCCAAGACACCCAGCAAAGCACAGCATTCAGTTATCTTTCACCAGAGGAACGAGTGCCGATGGACCATCCGTTGCGACGAATTCGACCGATGGTTGACAGCGCCTTGAAGGCGCTCTCCCCCTGCTTTGATGAGATGTACTCGGCGGTAGGACGTCCGTCTATCCCGCCAGAGAAATTGCTGAAGGCGCTGCTGATCCAAGTCCTGTATACGATTCGCAGCGAGCGGCTGCTGATGGAGCAGTTGAGCTACAACTTGCTGTTCCGCTGGTTCGTCGGTCTGAGCATGGATGAGTCGGTTTGGGTGCCGACGGTGTACAGCAAGAACCGCGACCGGCTGCTGGAAGGCGAGATTGCCGAGAAGTTCTTCGCCCAGGTGCTGGGCCAGGCGCGGGCAGCCGACCTGCTCTCCGATGAGCACTTCAGTGTGGATGGGACATTGATCGAGGCTTGGGCCAGTCAAAAGAGTTTTCAAAGAAAAGATGGCGGCGACTCAAGGCCGAAGGACGATCCCGGCAATCCAAGCG
Source organism: uncultured Acidobacteriaceae bacterium (assembly GCA_963771305.1). GTDB lineage: Bacteria > Acidobacteriota > Terriglobia > Bryobacterales > Bryobacteraceae > CAJCIT01. The sequence continues at coordinate 1,873 of CAVYTS010000005.1, read as the reverse complement.
TGGATTTTCATGGCGAGAAGCGCCGTAATGAGACTCACGAATCGACCACCGACGCCGACTCACGGTTGGCGCGGAAGAGCGGCGGGCATGAGGCGAAGTTGGCCTACTGCGGCAACGTGATTATCGAGAACCGGCATGGACTGGTGGTAGACACCGAACTGCTGCAATGCAACGGGACGGCGGAGCGGGACGCAGCCCTGCTGATGGTGGAGCGGTTGGAAGGCACGCAGCGGGTCACGGTAGCCGCCGACAAAGGATACGACACCCAAGACTTCGTGCGGGAGATGCGCGGCATGAAGGCCACTCCGCACGTGTCGCAGAATCAGAAGCGAGCCGGCGGCAGCGCGATCGACGGCCGCACAACCCGGCATGCCGGCTACCAGGTCAGTCTACGGAAACGGAAGCGGATTGAGGAAGTGTTTGGCTGGATGAAGACAGTAGGGATGTTGCGCAAGACACGGCACCGGGGCGTCTTCAAGGTTGGATGGGTGTTCACCTTTGCGGCCGCCGCTTACAACCTTGTGCGCATGGGGAATCTGCTGTCGCCGACAGTTCAATCCGTATAAGCCGGGGGAGAAGTGTGTCCGGAGTCCCTAAAATCAGACTTTGGGCACATACTCCCCCACAGCGGAACTTACAATCAGCCTTAAATAGCGTCAAGAAGCGAAAAATGAGAAGGCCGACCGCTTTGACTGCCCCTTTTTCAGCAGCCTGCTAGTGTCCTGTCTCTAAAGTTAGCTGAATAACAATGTGTTCGGTTTGCATCTCATGTACAAAGGAGTACAGCGATGCGGATCGGACGCCCCATTCCCGAGTTGGTGATCGCGGCAGAACAGCGGACTGCGCTGCAGAACTGGGCTCGGCGGCCCAAGTCGGCGCAGGCGTTGGCCCTGCGGGCCAAAATCATTTTGGCGTGTTCCGAGGGAAAGTCCAACACCGAAGTGGCGGGCCAGTTTCGGATCACCAAACAAATGGTCGGGAAGTGGCGTGCACGCTTTATGGAAAATGGCCTAGACGGGCTACTGGATGAACCGCGACCGGGCACGCCGCGCAAGGTCAGTGATGCCGAGGTGGAGCGCGTCCTGGCCATGACTCTGGAGTCGCTGCCGCGCGATGCTACGCATTGGAGCACGCGCTCGCTGGCCCGGCAATGCGGACTGAGCCGTAGCACGGTCAGCCGCATTTGGAGAGCGTTTGCCTTGCAACCGCATCGCAGCGAGACGTTCAAGCTGTCCAAGGACCCGTTGTTCATTGAAAAGGTTCGCGACATCGTAGGGCTATACCTGAATCCGCCCGATCGGGCACTGGTGTTGTGTGTCGATGAGAAATCGCAGATCCAGGCGCTTGACCGAACGCAGCCACTGTTGCCCATGCGCCCGGGACAAGCCGAGCGTCGCAGTCACGACTACCAGCGCCACGGCACGACGTCTCTGTTTGCCGCGCTCGATGTGAAGAGTGGGACGGTGATCGGCGCCTGCCATCGCCGGCACCGCAGCGTGGAGTTCCGCAAGTTTCTCGACACCATTGAGCAAGCCGTACCCTCGTCGCTCGAAGTCCATTTGATCCTGGACAACTACGGCACCCACAAGACCGCTGCCATCCGCGCCTGGTTGGCAAAGCGCCCTCGCTTCCACCTGCACTTCACACCAACCAGCGCCTCTTGGATCAATCTGATCGAACGTTGGTTTGCTGCTCTCACCGAGAAACAGATCCGTCGCGGTGTTCATCGTAGCGTCCACCAACTGGAAGCAGCCATCAAAAGCTACTTGGCCCTGACCAACGCATCCCCACGGCCTTTTATCTGGACAAAGACTGCCGATGAGATCCTCTCGTCTGTCGCCCGCTTTTGTCAGCGAACTTCAGAGACAGGACA
>CAVYTS010000004.1:0-35854 GCA_963771305.1 uncultured Acidobacteriaceae bacterium | reverse complement strand
TTATACACAGAACAGACTGCACCGTATGTTGCACTTCGTGGGTGCGCGCTCACGATTGTCGCGGAGGATTGCGCTCACTGCGGTGAGTCAGGACGTGTGTGTCGAGTCTTTTGGCGTCAACAAACGCCGTGGGTACTGCTGCGATTGAACCGTGGTTTTATGCTGTCCATCCCCTGGGGCTGGACGAATCTGCTGAGACCAGTGATCGATGATAGTGCTTCGAGCGACAGATCTGCGGTTCTGTTGTTGGCACCCGCGCTGAGAGACTTGCTACGCTTTGTTGGCGAGACCAAGCGGGCGTCAGGGAAGGGGTAGAACATTTTGACAAAGAAATGTTTTATCATATCTTTCAAGCAGATAGCGCTTGCTGGTGTCGAGTCGCGGTATTTGCAGATGCCAGAAATCTTCGAACCGCGCCAAAAGCTAGCGGACGTGACTTTGGCGATGGGACAACAGCACAACCCCGCGATCAGAGTGGTGCGGCCGACGGGTCCGGAGTGGGCTGAGATTCACCAGGAGTCTCCGGGTGGGCGGAAAGAGCACTGGAGGCATCGTGATCACCCACGAAACAGGGCAGTTCTACGGCAGACCTCTCGCGCAAAGGCTGTAGCCGATCCCAAGAGGGAGACCCTCGGCCCACTGCCTTCGATCGAATGGCCGGATGCGAATGGCTTCTATGCCGACCTGGTGTTGCGACAAGTGCGAGCGAGCTTGGGCGGCCGATCGGTAGTCGCACCAAGCGCTCGAACCAAGCCCCCCGTGCCCCTCAAAGGGCCTCTGACAGTCGCTGAAGTGGGAGGTGCTGGGGCGGTCCGCCAGCCATTCGAAACGCTGCTGACAGAACTGGCACGGCGCACGGTACAGCGAGCCACTTCGGTGGGAAGGTGCTGCTGATGGTCAAGATTCAAAGCACCCATCAGGAACGAACGGCTTACGTCTATGTTCGGCAATCGACGCCGATGCAGGTGATCGAACATCGAGAAAGCACCGAGCGCCAGTATCATCTGCGGGAACGGGCGATTGAGCTGGGTTGGCCAGCCAGCGGAGTGGAAGTCATCGATGAAGATCAAGGCCGTACGGGCAGCAGTTCGGCCCATCGCACGGGATTCCAACGACTGGTTTCAGAAGTGGGAATGGGAAAGGTCGGACTGGTGCTGATGTTGGAAGCTTCCCGACTGGCACGTAACAACAGCGATTGGTATCGGCTGATCGAGATCTGCGGAATCAGTGACACCTTGATAGGCGACGAGACAGCGGTGTATAGTCCTCGCGAGCCGAATGATCGTCTTTTGCTCGGAGTGAAAGGGACAATTTCGGAGGCGGAACTATTTACGTTGCGCACTCGCTTGTACGAGGGCCGCTGGAATAAGGCGCGCAAGGGCCTGTTGCAGTTTGCTTTGCCGACCGGGTATGTGAGGGGCCCGGACGGGGGTTGGGAACTGGATCCCAATAGCAAAGTACGTGAACGGCTCGGCTATGTGTTCGAATTATTCCGTCGCCATGGCGTTGCTCGGAAGGTGGTACGCGATCTGAGGCAGCAAGGATTGGATTTACCGACGCGTGCCGTCAGCCGCGAAGGGTATGGTTCGCTGCTCTGGAAAACGGCTACCCTGAGTACAGTCGTTCGCATCTTGCACAACCCAGCCTATACCGGAGCTTACGTGTTCGGTCGTTGGGACTATTCCGGACCGCGCCGCTCTTCGAAGAGCGGCAAAGCGTTGCCGCATCTGCTTTCCGTGGCACAATGGCCGGTGAACTTGCTGGATCATCATCCCGCCTACCTGGAGTGGGGAGAATTCGTGAAGAACCAGGAGCGATTACGGCAAAACTGGAGCCGCGAAGGCAGCCGCGGAGTGGAACGAGAAGGCAATGCCATGCTGCAGGGGATTGCCGTCTGTGGCGTCTGCGGCCATAAGATGACAGTTCAGCATCGCGCCAGAAGAGAAGGCAGATCGTCCAGCTATGTCTGTCAGCAGGGCTACCAGTACGGTGACCACTCCGGCGTGTGTCAGACGATGAGCTCTCGTCCTGTAGACGCGGCGGTGGCCGAGGCCTTCTTGGAGGCGGCGTCTCCCACCAGCCTGCAAGTGGCCGTGCGGGTATTGGATCAGATCGAGCAGGATCTGATGGCTCGGCGACGACAGCAGAACATGCAGTTGGAACAAGCGCGCTACGAGGCGCGGCTGGCGGAACGGCAATATGATGCCGTGGACCCGTCGAACCGTCTGGTAGCAGCGGAGCTGGAGCGGCGGTGGAATGAGAAGTTAGAGCGGGCGGCCCAGCTGGAAAAGGCTTTTACTCAGGCAGAGGAGGAAGCCCAGTGGCGACTTTCCACCGAGGAGCGAGCCGCCATCACCCAGTTATCTGGCGACCTACCGGCGGTCTGGCATGCGGAGACCACCACTAACCAAGATCGGAAACGGCTGTTGCGCATGGCGATTGAATCCGTGCAACTCGATGGAATTAGTGTTCCTGGTGAGATCGAAATGCAAATTCGCTGGCGCTCCGGAGTGATCACACGATCAACCGTGAAGCGACCCATGCCGGGAGAGTGGTCTCTGAAAACGCCGCAGGAAGCGGTCGCCAGGATTCATCGCTTGGCCGGGAAATACGGCTACGCCGAGATCGCTGACCAGCTCAATCGAGCCGGCTTCCGCACTGCTTTCGGGCGCCGCTTCACCTACCACACAGTCTGTTACATCTGCCGTCGTGATGGAATCGCACCTGGCCGAAAGCGGGCGGACTCTGCCGCCACGGTGCTTCCGAATGCTGTTGATCAACCGAAAAGTTAAACTAGGGGTGCTTTGTGAATCAGGTCTATTGATACCCAGCACGAGCTGATCGTCCAGATAACTCAAATCATAAACCTGTTGCTCATCTCCGATCAGCGTTCCGAAAATCTGACAGACTTCAACCAGCCGGCACCAATCCTTGTCGGTGCGTGACAATCGCGAAACTTCACGACTGACAACAATACCCACTTCGCCCAAGGCCACCGAGCTGAGCACGCGCTCAAATCCTTCCCGGGACGCGGAGCCCATCGCTGCACTGCAACCGAGATCGCTATTGATGACCTCGATCTCCTGCCAACCTAGGCCTCGTATCCGCTCAGCCATCTCATACTGAAGACGCTGGCTTTCGATGTTCTGCCGGACCTGCCTATCACTGGATTGCCGCAGATACACGATTGCCTTACGAGCCAAGTGTTCTGGCTTGATCTTGGGACTGTATAGAAGCTCGCTCATCTGTCCTCCTTCCTTCCACTTGAAAAACTGTCACCAGAATGCGCGCCATGAGATCGACCAGTTCGGCTCTTCCCGTGACCTCGATGGGCACGAGTTCCTCTTCTGTTCGGGCCAGGCGTAACAGTTGCAGTTGCACCATGAGGGTCTCCCTTGCATCCATCGTCAGACGTTTGCAGAAGGGCAACGTCATTTTCTTCGGCAGTCCGTTGCCTCAACAACGAGGCGAGACCTAGAAGCGATTCCCTGCTTAGGTAGGCTTGCGTGCTGATCTTGGAGTGGGCGGCTTCCGGCGAAAGCATCCATACTGGAATCTTCAGTCGTTTGCCGACTGCATCGATAACCGACACGGCGCCGTCTCCCCGTTTGGGTCTACGGAGAACTCGCAAGCTATATCCATGAAGCGGATGAAACGGATAGAAAACCCGAACGTGCGTCGCGTCCGCACTCGGGGTATTGTGTGTGACGATGGCATCATCCCCACGTTCACTGTGTCGTGGCCGCTGGCGGCTTGTCTCGCGATCACGCGCACTGGGTGCGCCCCCGAAATGACCGCTTCTTTCTACCGGTAGGGGTTCTCAGCGAAGTCTTCCGCGGCAAGTTTCTCGAAGCGCTCCAGCAGGCTCACGCTTCCGGACAACTCCAGTTTCACGGCCTGCTTCGCGGCCTGGCTCAGCCCAGGCTGTTCCGGAGTTTGATCCGTCAGCTTTACGCGCCGCGCTGGGTGGTCTACTGCAAACCGCCTTTCGGTGGACCCGAGCAGGTACTTCGTTACCTCGGCGCCTACACTCATCGCGTTGCGATTTCCAACCACCGTCTCGTTTCCTTCGTTGAGGACCAGGTGACGTTCCGCTGGCGCGACTCCGCTCACAAAAACAAGAAGCGATTCCTGACTCTGCCTGTCGACGAATTCTTGCGTCGCTTTTTACTGCATGTGCTGCCGCGTGGCTTCGTCCGAATCCGCCACTTCGGTTTCCTCGCCAGCCGTCGTCGTGGGGTACTGGTTCCTCTTTGTAAGCACCTGCTTCCGGCCGGTTCACCCGTGACGCCGCCCGCATCAACTCACTCTGATTCCCCAGGCCAGTCGGCGCCGTTCTGGACCTGTCCGCTGTGCGGTGGTCCTATGGTTGTGATCGAGCGACTTACCGCCGTCCAGATCAAGCTCCGTTCTCCGCCGGAAGCCCAGGTCGCCTGAGATGCCGAAGCGTATTCATCGCCGAGCGTCCAACACTTCGGCAAGAGGTCGCTACTGCTGCGCTTGCAACATCGCAGTTCTCCAGTGGGCCCGCTTTCTGCCCGCCTCTCTGGCATCCTCCCACCGATCCTTTGCCTCATTACAACCACGATCTACACCCGTGAGCCCACTTCTATCCCAACGTGCTGCCTTCCGATGTCCCCTCCCACAGCCCCACGCACGGCCGCCGTCGAATCAAAATGCATAGCAGCTTCCTGCCAATCCGGAGAGGCTTCCTTCATCGCACCGTATCGAAACCACCGCGGCCACGCCTTTGCGTTGCGCTCCAGCCGATCCCTTTACGTGGCCGCGGCGCTTCCGATACGGTCCTAAGCAATATCGGAAGCCATTTGGACATTACCTCGGGACGGCGGGGGCATCAAGCGAGAAGGTTAGAGATTCAAAGGTGTGCGCCGACTCTCGCGGATTCCCACCGACTCATGGATGCGACGGAGTCTCGAGGCGTGAACAGATCATTCTAAGCTAAGGCTTGCCAATGGTCGTTGACACCCGCGCGTGACAAGCGGAAAGTGGGGGATCACGTCGCCTGGCGGATCAGGCGCAAGCCTTCGCCTTCCGGATTATTCCTGACGAAACAAGGGCTGTCGAAAAACATAGTGGCGTGCTTGGCAGCATCATAGGCGGGCCAGCTGGGAAGCCCTGCGTGGTTCGGATTCCCGCTCCGCGCGAAATGCACCCATGCCTGGCTGACATTTCCGGAAAGGGCCAGCGCCGGCAGTTCTCCGCCGGTCTGGCGAACGCAGAGTCCTGCATTGTCGAAAACGAACGCGATCTCGCAGGCGTGGAATGTACCGGGCCTTCCCTCCAATACCGGGGTCCGCCAACTGAAGATGTACTGATAGGCGGGCGCGCCACCGAGTGCGGCCTTGCGTTCGCCTTGCGTGACGTGGATCTGGCGCCAGGAGGCGGCCGAAATGGCAGCCCAGAGCCCGAATGGAGTCGCCTTTGGATACTCCCGGCGATAGGCCTCCACGATGTCCCGCCCTCGAACTCCCCAGCGCTGGCTGACGCGCTCCTCCAGTTGTTGAGTTGTGAGTGTATCCACCTCAGGATTATCTACGCCGCTTACCGCTTCGTTGAGGTTGGTCCCGAGCAGCAAGGGCACATGTGCCGAGATGGCGGGAGCAGCCGGGTCGAACGGGTGTGCGGGCATGCTCCTGCCGTCTACCACGGGTCCCCACCCAATGCGCCCCACGACGGATCCGACCCCGGCAGGGCGCGCAACCTTGCGCAACGCCGCCTGCGCGGCGCCGACGAGTTGTTCGATAGGCACGTCGCGGATCCGTGCCAGTTGTAGTTTCGCAATGTTCAGCTCGGAGAGCACGGCATTCGCGAGGAGGACAGAATCTTCGGTCGTCGAGAATCGCAAGAACGGACCGCTTTGAATGATGGCCTTGTGGAATAGGCCATTTGCCGCGGGCATGGTCATTAACGCCGCTACTTTTCCGCCTCCGCCGGACTGCCCGAAGATGGTCACGTTACCCGGGTCGCCGCCGAAGTTGTAGACGTTGTCGCGCACCCATTCGAGGACCGCGACGAGGTCGAGCGCACCCGCGTTGCTCGAGTCCGCGTACTCCTCGCCACCCGCCTCGGCAAGATTCAGGTATCCAAACACGTTGAGGCGATGGTTATGAGTGACCACCACTACGTCGCCGGCGCGGGCGAGGTTCTCTCCGTCGTATGCGAGCAGGTCATGACCACTTCCCCCGGAAAAGCCCCCGCCGTGCATGTACACCAGGACCGGGCGCTTGTGGGTGGACGCCGCCAGGCCGGGAGTCCAGACGTTTAACCGCAGGCAGTCTTCGCCGGACGGTGTGAAGTAGGCGCGGTATAGAAGAAATGCGTCCTCATCGCCGTGCGGTGCGTTGTCTCCCGGCTGGTTCCAGGGGAAGCCGTTCGGGCACATGTGACCGTAGTGCACACAACTGCGGACACCGGCCCACGGCGCGGGTTTGGACGGGTGGCGGAAACGGGCGGCGCCGTCGGTGGGCGCGCCGTACGGGATCCCCTTAAACGCGTACACTCCGTTCATGGCAAACCCGCGCACCTTCCCCGATGCAGTTTCGGCGATCGGTTGCGCCGGAGAAGCGGCCAGTAGCTTGCTGGCCGTTACAACCTGGTTGTCCTGCGCGCGGGCCATGCCCGCCGTCAAAACCGCTCCCCGAAGCAGGGCGCGCCTCGATGTCCTCGCCGGACTAGCATCACCATTTCGTAGGACTTCTATCGAGTCGTTCATGATTCTCCGCATGAGCGCACGCTCTTCCTTCCAATTACAAAGCCGGGCATCGCTGAGAACCATCTTATTGGGACTTGGACGACCTCGAGCGAGTGCTACCGGAGTCGAATCGCATTCCGGACAAACGAGGAGTCGCTACGCGCGCCTGGAAAACCTTAAGTGGCGTTATCGTTAGCCACGGCCCGAGCACTGAGCGAAACTCATTGACCCATATCACGCCGCATGTCCGCTTTTCTCTTAGCGCCAGTCGTCGATCACGTAGACAGCGGCTCGATTGAATCCGGCCACATGCGGACGTTGCATGGCAACACCCTGCGTGGCCACTCGATATCCATGGGCGCGCATGCGTCGGTGGGCATCTTCGCGAGCCAGGTTCACGCCAGCCTCCACCGTTGCTCCGCGTGAGAATGCGAACGCCTCGCACGCATCTAGCAATTTGTCGAAACGCTCGCCCGCGCCCGCACCGCTACGGGCTGCGCCGAACTTGACATAACAAGTCTTCTCGCCGCCCTCAGATCCAAATCCGTTCAGGCACACCGCGAACGCATCGAGCACACCGCGCTTGTATGTCAAGACGACGTCACCAGTGCGCTGCACAAGCACAGCCCGGATTTCGCCGGTGAGGTCGAGTCCCTCATCAATCTTGTCAGTGAGTTTCCCGCAGGCCCGGATGGCCTGGTCACTCTGGCTTTTCGTAAGGGCCGATAGCAGCACTGACGCATGGGCGTCTTTGGCCTGCGTCGCCCCGTCAGCCTCTGGAGTGCGCGTCATGATCGCGGTTAGATAGCGCGGCCAGTAACCGAACTTCTGGTACAAGCACACATGCTTGCCGCTCTGCGCGAACGTGAACAGACCGGTGTGCCGCAGACCCCAGTTGTCGAAAATCTTCATAGTGGCCTCGAGCAGCCGCTGCGCCACGCCGCGGTCCCAGTACTCTGGCAGCACGGTCAGCGGTCCGAAGAAACCGAACGATCCCCAGCGCGTAGCCACGTTCGATCCGATCAGGCGGCCATCTTCTCGTGCAGCGATCACCTTGACGTGGGTCGAGCGCCAGCGCGCTGTCATGAAACTGCGATCGCCCATGAAGTCAAGCGGGTTGGGCAATCCCAGAAACGTTCCGAACGCCAGCCGGACAATCCGATCCGCGTCCTCGAGTTCACTCTGTTTAAGCAGACCAACTTTAATGGCCAGATTCGTCGACATAGCTTTGGGCCCTCCTGTGTTGGCTCCGCGATCTTCTGAGCGATTTGGCTCAGTTTAGCCCGAATCGAAAGGGATTGTTGCGAGGGGGTTTGCGTACTCAAGACTTTGGCCCAACGGGAGCGCCGGCCGCAGCTCCGTCTAGGGGCGTCGTCCAGCAATATCGGAAGCATCCCGGCTTCCCGGCGCTGACCATGTTTGCGATCATTGCGACTTCAAACCGCCGAACGATTCGGTCGCCAGCCTCCTCCGGGCCTGCTAATGAAATCGGGGCGTTGCCGGGATTATGATGGTTCGACTGTTCAACAGTAGCGTCGGACAAACGCGGGTCGGACGACACAACTGACCTTGAGTTCACGGAGAGACGATGTCGCCGAAGAATTTCCGCCTCGTTCCAGCCATCCTCGCTGTTTTCCTGGCCGTTGACGGCGATACTCCCAGACCTGCGCCTCAAAGCGAACGAACCTCACCCCAAAAGACGGAACAGCATGGCAATGCGTCTGAGTTTATGCCCGCTGGAAAGACAAAGGATAGCGGTTGTGTCGCAGACGGGAAGCTGCCCGATCATGATTGCACTCCCGGTGCAGTCATGGGACTAACGGTCGAGGAAATCTGCAGCACCAAGACTGGTCCACGACGTAGTGTATCGGAAGCGACGAAGCGGCAGGTATTCGCCGAGTATGGCCTTTCGTATCCGCAGGCCCGAGGAGCCTATGAGGTAGATCATTTCATCCCGCTTGAACTCGGTGGATCAAACGATGTCTCCAACTTGTGGCCGGAACCCGCCAACCCGACGCCGGGCTTTCATCAGAAGGACCTGGAGGAGAATTACCTCCACAAACGGGTCTGCACGGCAAAGGCAATGACCCTGGCAGAGGCGCAACGCACGATCGCAACTGACTGGCGCAAGTATTACGCTGACCAAATGCCGCACTAATCATTCGATCCGGATTCGGGAAGTGGTTGCAAAGCGGCCAGTACTAAGGGCTGACGCAAAAACAACTTCACAGATTGGGTGAGATGGTGTAGTTCCACTTCGGAAGAACCTGGTGCGGTTTCAGTCGAAGTGATTGAAGCTGTTCGGGTGTCGGTTTGGCGCCGGTGGGATAGTTGCGACGGTCGAGTTGAGCGGTGACCGACAAGCCGGTATTCGTTCTCGTGGAGCGGATGAAGTTGAGAATCTTCTGATAAGTGTCGAGTGGTTCGCCTGCCCAGTTCTTGGATATTTCGGAAAAGAGACGATGTTCAATGGGGTTCCATTTGGAAGCGCCGGTCGGGTAGTGCGCCACGGTGAGGGTCAGGCCGAGGGAGTCGGCCAACTGAGATTGGAGTTCGGTTTTCCAGGTGCGGCGACGAGCGCCATTGCTGCCGCCGGTGTCGCTCAGGATGAGGAGTTGACGGGAGCGGGGATAGCGTACCGCGCCTTCCTGGCGCCACCAATGTGCAATGGCGTGCGCCGCAAAGGCGGATGTGTCATGCGAGACGCCCAGCATGACCGCTCCCCGATTGGCGAGCAGATCGTAGATGCCGTAAGGGATGGCGACACCGGTGGAATCCGAGCGGAAATCGTGGTCGTTGACCAAGCGGGGAGATAGATCCCAGCGCGCGCCAGGGTTCTTGAAGTTGCCGACCAGTTCGCGTTTCTTGGTATCGACGCTGATGATGGGCAGGCCGCGGCGTTGGAAGCGCTGACGAAGATCGCTCAGATAAAGGAACTGATCGTTGCGGTCGGGACTAAAGTCGGTGGAGAGTTTCTTGTGATTGACCCGCAGGGAATAGCCCATCTGATGGAGGAGACGAGCGACGGTGTTGGGGCTAACATTGACACCGAAGTCGCCCAGCGCCATGGCAATCTTCTCCGTAGTGCGCCGAGACCACTTCAACCCGGTGATGGGATCGCCGGCAGTGTCGTATTCGAGCAGGAACTCGATCAGTGTGACGATGTCGGCGGTTTTTTTTCGACCGGTTTGCGGCCGCCGCCAGAACGGCGGGTGCGCTCCGTCGATACATTCTGATCGAGCAGTTGTTGGCGTCCGCGAGCGACGGTGTGCGGGTCCAAGCCGAGGAATTCGGCCAGAACGCTATCGCCTCCGTGACCCAGCTTGATGGATTCCAGCCCAGCAAACAAGCGACGCAGCTGCTCGTCAAGCAGACTGTAGAAAAGCAAGATGGCCGCTTTCAGTTCATCGGGAGACACCTGGAGAGCGGAGGCATCGGTCAGTAGAGGGACCGACTGGGCGGTTTGCCTGGTGCGGAGTTGACCGCGAGCTTGCCGGCCATCGGCGGAGGTGTAAAGAAATCGTCCGGCCACCTCGGAGCGGCGCAGGCGGTTGGCGCGCACCAGATCGTGGAGGGGATCTTGGACCTCAGCATGAAGAACGTCGGCCAGTTCATCGGCGAACCAGCCGTTCGGGGACTGGTTGACGAAGGACTCGACGGTAGAGACGAGGGTGCCGTAACGGGAAAACCAAACTGCATCGTGGGACCACAGGCCGATGTCATCGAAGCGGGCGGCTTCGCGTAGGGCATAGTAGCGGCCGCGATGGGTATAGCTGGAAAGGTAATCCAGGAGCTTGAGCTTTCGAAAGACGGTAAGGTCGGCGGACGTGCCGAGAGCCGCTTTGAGTTCGGGCAAAGTAGCGATTTTGTGGCGAAGGAGATGCTTGCGGAGATCTTGGGGATTGAAGGAGAGTGGGCGCATAATGTTAGAGTTCCGACTAATCAAACATTTCACTCGGAACTATAACACAATCGACAGAAGCACGGGTAGGCGGACCGTGATCGCGACTTCTCCAGTGTTTACAGAGCTTGTAGGCGGTGTGGAGGCCCGTTGATGGGGCCCGTCAAAGCAACGCGTAATGATGGCTTTCCGATTTATGAATACTAGTTAATGTTGCGCAAACCCTAAGAGCGCAAAACCGCCACAAACATTCTGGATTAGGCCAATCGGATTATCACGCCATCGGCGAGCATGTCGTGGCGTACACATAGATGCTGTCTCGTCGGTTAGCGGGCGTTATCGTCCCATATCGGTAAGTGTCGTCCACTTTGGATGACATAGGAGTTTCGTGCACCTGCGCTTTCACCAACTTGCGTTAACACTATTGGTCAATCTATATATAATCCGATATAGATATTCTAATGCCTGAGACCGACACCCAAAGCTTTCTTCCCCTTAAGGCGCATTGGTTCCACATCATGCTCTCCCTGGCTGGTGGCGAACAGCACGGCTACGGAATCATGCAGGAGGTTCTTGAACGTAGCAGCGGGAGAGTGCGGCTGTGGCCCGCAACCCTGTACGGATCCATTAAGCGGCTCATCGAGATGGACCTGATCCAAGAGTCCGACGAACGGCCCGCCCCGGAATTGGACGACGCGCGACGTCGCTATTACCGGCTGACAGCCTTCGGCAGGAGTGTGCTGAACGCGGAATGCGGACGCCTAGAGGAGCTGGTCCGCGCAGTTCGACTCAAGCAGGCCCTGGTGACCGAATGAATTTCGCATTGCGGATCTACCGGCGGTCGTCCGAAGCTTTCCCGCACGAATTCAAACTTATATATGGCGCGGACGTCGTCCAACTTGGGGAGGACGTAGTAGCCGAGATTGCCAAGCAGCATGGAGTGGCTGGGCTGTTCCGGCTGATCGCAGACATCTCAATTCGCGTAGCGTTGGAGTACCTGAGCGAGATGCGCTGTGACTTACGGTATCCCGTGCGGGCGCTCATCAAGTCGCCCGGGTTCGCGCTGGTCGGCATCATTTCGTTGGGAATTGGAATGGGGCTGACGACCATGGTGTACAACTCGAAATTGCAGTTGATATTCCGCGAGCTACCGGCAGCGGCGAATGCCGAGCGTTTGGTGATGCCTGAGAAGCCTGTCTCGTATTACTACATCGAGCGATACCGGGATCAAAAGGGCCTCTTCACCGGGGTCGCCGCATTTCAGACCGGCATCCCATTCAATGTCACCTTCCAAAGTGATGAGAATGCGAAACCGGAGCGCGTCTTCGGACAACTTGTATCGACCGATTATTTTTCCGTGCTCGGCGTCCGAGCGCAGCGCGGGCGGGTGCTCAGTACCGTACTGGAAAAGCTCGGCGATGCGCCAGTTGTGGTGATCAGTGATCGTTTCCGGCGCAATCGACTCAACTCCTCTCCCGACGCGGTGGGACAAACGCTGCGCCTGAATGGGCAAGTGGCGACCATCGCCGGAATCACCCCGAAGAATTTCAATGGTGCACTCTCCATCAACCCCGCTGAGCTGTTCGTTCCGATCACAGCCCCGGCTGCCATAGCTCCGGAACTCGCAAACGACGTGTTGCATCAACGCAATGCCAAGGAGTTCTTCGCCATGATCTGTCTGGCTCCTGGCGTCAGTATGGAATCCGCGGAAGCCGCTCTCGATGCGATCACACGTCACTTGGACGATCAGGATTCTTCGGTGCCGGTGCGCACCGACAAAGGCAGACGTGTGACCTTACTTCTGGCAGGGACCATGGTGCCCCTTCCCCGGAACTTGAAGTCCGTTCTGATCGGATTCTTCGCTGTAGTGATGGTGTTGGTTGTGGCCATCGCAAGCATGAATCTGGCAAACATGCTGTTTGCGCGCGGAGCCAATCGACGAAAGGAGCTGGCAATCCGCCTGGCAGTAGGGGCCAGCCGTCTTCGTTTAATCCGGCAGATGATGAGTGAAGGCATGTTGCTCTCTGCGCTGGGCGGCATCGCAGGATTCGCGCTGGCTTACGGCTTATCTGTATTGAAGTCCAAATTCACTGCGCCCACGGCGGTGCCCGTGAACCGGCATCCGTTCCGGATTGGCACACAGCAAGTTTCGTGCTCGCTCTGGTGATCGTTTGCGGCATCGGATTCAGCTTGGCGCCCGCCCTGCGGGCGACGAAAGCCGATGTGGCCCCGGCGCTTAAAGAAGGATCGGCGCTGCAGTTGCCTGGTTACCGGCGCTTTGGCCTGCGCAACTTGCTGATGGTGGCCCAGTTTACGGGTTCGCTCATGCTGCTGCTGATCACCGGTTTCCTGGTGCTGGGAATCAGCAAGACAAGCACTATCCAAACCAAATTCGATCCAAACACCATGTATCTGCTGTCCATCGATCCCGTGCGGAATGGCTACACGCCCCAAAAAGCGGAAGCTCTGTTCGAGAAACTTCCCGAAGAGCTCAAGACAGTTGGCGCGGTGCGTAGCGTCGCATTGGCGGCCCAGGCACCCTTTCCGATCCAAGATGAAGATGAACCCAACCATTTCACCGCGGAAGACTCGCACGGGGCTTCCCGGGTTCAGATATCGGCGGCCGAGGAAACTGTAGGGGAGGGCTTTTTTGCCGCCCTGCGCGAGCCAATGTTGACCGGCGAAGAGTTCACAGGCCTAGATCAGCGGCACCAAGGAGACGACTCGAAGATCTTGCCCGCCGTGCTGAACGAGAGTGCGGCACGCGCATTCTTCGGAAACGGTAACGCGATCGGGGAGCGTGTTAGGGATGACAAGCAGTCCTATGAAGTGATCGGTGTGGTGCACGATTTGTGGACTAACAACGGGATCAGCCAATCAGTAATTTATTTGCCGCTAACGCGGCGCAATTTTGTGCGGCCGCCAGCAGACGGAATGACCATTTTGGTGCGGGCGGATGCTGGGACGGACGCGCTCAGCGGCATTCGACGCAAGATCGCTTTCGTCGATCCGAACCTGACCATCTTCAATGTCCGAACCCTCAGGGACTACCTGGAGCTGAAGCGGTCGTCCGAACGGTTCGCCGTCGATACCTAAGGCCTGCTGCTCTTTCCCTGATCAAGGAGATCACTATGCAAGCCAGACCCCTCACGCGGGTTGCGGTGATAACGTTCGTCGCCGTTCTAACGATTGCCGTTTAACCTGCTGCACAAGGCCAGACCTTCACCGGGTTTGATCTTCCAAACTCTATAAACACCCTCGCCGGCAGCATCAATCCTGCCGGGGAGATCACGGGGTTCTACCAGGATGCGAGCCACGTATTCCACGGTTTTTTGCGGGCGGCCAACGGCACATTCACCATCTTTGATGCCCCGGGCGCTGGGATAGGCGCTCGACAGGGCACCTTCCCCGAGAGCATTAATCCCTCCGGGGAGATCACCGGCTACTATTCAGACACGAGTTCCGTGAACCACGGCTTTTTGCGCACCCCCAACGGCACATTCGTCACGTTTGATGCCCTGGGCGCTGGGACACTCGCTGGAGAGGGCACCGTCGCCGCCAGCGTTAATCCGCCCGGGCAGATCGCCGGGTACTACTTAGACGCGAGCCTTACGAACCACGGCTTTGTGCGCTCGGCCACGGGCACCATCACCACGTTTGATCCCCCGGACGCAGTGAGTGGCTTTAACCAGGGCACCACCGCCGTCAGCATCAACAACGCGGGAGCGATCACGGGATATTACATTGGCCAGAGCTACATATACCGCGGCTTTGTGCGCTCGGCCAAAGGCACCGTCACCACGTTTGATGCCCCGGACGCTGGGCTGGGCACCACCCCCCAGAGGATCAATCCGTCGGGGGACATCGCGGGGTACGACAACGACATAAACGGCGTAGGCCACGCCTTTCTGCGCTCGGCCACGGGCACCATCGCCACGTTTGATGCCCCGGACCCTGGTGCATTCCCAAGCCAGGGCACCGGTTACTTCGCCATCAACCCGACGGGCGAGATCGCGGGGAATTACGTTGACGAGAATTATATGACCGGGCGCCGGCAAAGCCTTCCGAGGTCGCCTCTCTGAAGGCTCCTCCTAGCCGGCGCCTTCGGCTGGTCCGAACCTGCTCCACAGGTGTCTCGCCGTTTTCGTTCACCTCAAGTCGAGCCTGATTCTCGAGTTTCCGTAATCGACTGGCGATCGCTTTCACGTTCTTCGCCCCAAGGTCACAGACTCACAATCGGAAAGCCAGCAACCCACTCATCCATTTCTTGCTCGCTGACATCTTGAAGACCTTCGGCGGCATTGAGAAGCAAAACCAACTCCATAAGCGTCCCGTCCGGACAGAGTGTTCGTTTGCAGGTTCCGCCATCCAGGCTCAGCGTGGCGCCCGCCCTGGCGAACACCATTCGAAGGTGCCCTTTCGGCTTCCACCCCACTGGCCGCAGTTGATCCTCAAGCTTGGTGAGGCGCTTGTCCATCGTTTTCATCGTGTTTTCTCTTCATCTTCATCGCCTGCAGGCCTTGAACGATCGTGGCGTTATGCGTACATATCGGTAGTTACTTCTGCTGGTCCGCAGCCTCTTCAAGGGCGCCTACTGGTCCTTGGAGGAAACAGCGGATCAGGTCGATCATGGGATTGCCGCCCGTCGAGCGACGAATCAGATCCAAGTTCGCCGCCTGCTTAGGGCTGATGGCTTCTTGGCCAATCGCGGCCAAGAACAAGCGAAGCAGATAGCGGCCATGGTCGGGTATGGTCTCGGCCCTGCCGTCGGGCATCGTCAACGTGACGGGGTCGCGGAGAATCCCTTTTTCGAGTGTTTCCAGCCTTTTTCGGATGTTCATCGTTATTCCCTCGATAACGCCGCAGCCCGCTCCAACTCCGAAACTCGGGCTTCAATATCTTCGATTTCAATCGTCTTGGCCGCGTGATTGAATATTGCCTCCGCAGCTCGTACCCGGACCGACGCCGGCGTGCCTGGGTCGATCATAGTCTTTAGCAGAGTGGTGGCAGCAGCAGAAGTCCCTTGCTGGAGGCGTGAGACCGCTTGCCCGAAGGCGTCCCGGCGTGCCTGCCGGTAACCCTTCTGGAACTCTGGTAGCTGGAGCCAGCGCAGCTACGTTCGCGTGCTGATGCCCGCCGTCCGAGCTGCCTCCTCGATGTTCCGCTGGGTCAGCAGCGCGGCGATGGCTTCTTCCTGTTTGCGTTCCAGAGATGAGCCGCGGGCTGCCATTAGATGACAAATGATGACGGCGCCGGGTGGAGTCCGCCATCATCGCCTGTCCATCGCCTGGGTCGATTTCCTCCAGAATTCGCTTGATTGTGTCTCGCCAGCCGAGTGATGGATGTCACTGCGGCAGTGCCGCGCAAAGGACAAACACCATGAAAATCTTCACAATCGAAACCGAGACGAACAACATCATCGTTCATGACACGATTCAGGAAGCAAAGGCCGTCACGAACGCGGAGCCATTCCGCAACGAAGCCGGGCTGAACAAGCTGGCAGCCGACTGGCCGGTGGCACGCTTGGTCGAAATTTGGAACAGCCTGCCGGGAGCAGCGCCGGTCAAGAAGTTCAATGATCGCCAGACGGCAGTTAGCCGCATCTGGAAAGCGCTTCAAAGCCTTGGGCAGGCTGCCCCCGAGGCCGTTCCAGCAGACGAACCCACGCCCGTTCCCGAAGCCGCGACGGCTGCGCCTGTTGCGCCACAAACGCCCGACGTTGCGACACCAGAGGCTCCCGCGACGAAGAAGACCACGGCCCGCAAGAACGCACCCAAGGCCGCAAAGGCCGATAAATCGCCGCGGGAGAGCAGTAAGACCGCTCAGGTCGTTGCGATGCTCCAGCGCCCCGAGGGCCCGACGCTCTCCGAGATTACGGCGTCCATGGGATGGCAGAAACACACGGTGCGCGGATTCATGGCGGGCGCGATGAAGAAGGCTGGATTCACCGTCGAGTCGTTCAAGCCCGAGGGCGGAGAGCGGACGTACCGCATCAACCAGTAGCCTCATCAATCTGCCTACGCCCGCCCGGCTCCGGCCGCGGCGGGCTTTTCTACGTTCAGGCCCAGGTCTCGTTCGATCAGCCGCAGCTCCGCCAACCAGTCCGCGAGTGCAAGGCACAATCCTTGCAGGTCTGGGTGGCCATTCCGCAGGAGCGTTTCGATGGCCGCGATCTCGCGGTTGCAACGCGCAATTCATGCCGCTCCTTTCAGGCGCTCTGCAGCCAGCACTTCAAATGTGCGGCCGTCGCCGTCGAGCGTGGCTTTCTTGCCGGCCAGCGTCTGATAGCGCTCGACAATCACATCTACATACTTAGGGTCCAACTCCATGCCCAAACAAACACGCTGTGTCAGTTCGGCGGCGGCCAGTGTCGTTCCGCTGCCAAGGAACGGCTCATAAACCAACTCCCCTCGCTTCGTGTGGTTCAGGATAGGCTTGCGCATCAGATCAACGGGCTTCTGCGTAGGGTGGTCAAACTTCTCTTCGTCCGAGCCGCCCATGATGAACTTGGGTGAGGCCGAGTCCCAGATTGTGGAGTTCTCGCCGGCTTTCCCAAACCATGGAGCGTTCTTTTTCCGGAGATACCAGCAGGGTTCGTGCTGATACCAGTAGTGAGTGCGCGTCAGCACGGTGCGCCCTTTATTCCAGATAATCTGCTGCGGATACAGAAAGCCGATGCGGCAGGAGTCCGTTCAGCACTTCGCGGGCCGAAGCGTGCCATACATAAGCGATCTGGGGGCTTGGCACCAGTTCGAATGCTTCAGACCAATCGGCGCGTGTGTCACCGGAGATGGTGGTTTCAGTGTGGCCCTCCGTGCGCTTCTTCAGGTAACTGGGCTGAGCCGGACCACAGCCATTTAAGCCAGCGCGATCGCGCCATTCGGAATCCAGCTCGATCCCATAGGGAGGGTCCGTGACGAGGAGGGTCGGCCTTCGGTCGCTCAGCAACGTCGCCACGGCTTCTGGGCTGCTTGCGTCCCCGCACAGCACACGGTGCGGTCCGCAGACCCACAGATCTCCAAGCCTCGAGACAGCATTCTCGGGCAGCGGCGGCGCGGCGTTCGCGTGATCGTCGTCGCCCGGATCGAGCAGCAGATCGTCGATCTCCTTGGGGTCGAACCCTGTGAGGCTTAGATCGAAATCCGCTTCGTTCAGTTCCTGCAACTCGAGAGCAAGCAACTCGTCATCCCACTGAGCCCACGTTACCGATCGGTTCACCATCAGCCGAAATGCCTTAACCTGCGCCGCGGACCACTCGTCGCAGAGGATGACGGGCACTTCAGTGATCCGTAGCTTCTGGGCGGCCTTAAGGCGGAGGTGGCCATCAACGACTTCGCCATCGCCGCGAGCGAGGACCGGGATCTTGAAGCCGAACTCGAGGATACTGCTGCACATGCGATCGATGACTGCATCGTCCTTGCGCGGATTGCGCGCGTAGAAAACGAGCCGCTCAATGGGCCAGACCTGAACTTGGTGGGTTTGAGCCGCCGTTTGCTGCGTGAGCACACGTCGCCTTCCGATGGGTCAGATTGGAGGTGCCTTTCGAAGGGTGCGCTTTGCGCTGGCCTGGCGAACCGAGCCTCTACATATAATTTTACAACCTAAACATTCTTCGCGCATACCGTTTCTTCGGGCGCTCCTTCAGGATGCGCAACAGGGCGGCCCTTACCCCGCTTTCCGCGCACTCCCTACCCGCAAGCCATCACGCTGGGGTCTCGGAGCAATGGCGCGCTATGCCCGGCTGATGAGGGTAAGGATTTCCAGTACGGGTACGGGCAGGACCATGAGGGCGGCTGTCTTTTATCTGATTTCGCGCTACACTCGCCCCTAGTTGTAACCGGGAATGGCGGCTGAAATCTCAATTCACGGCTGCCTTGTTATGCCTTAAGAACACTCAGTTGTAATTGCCAAACGTCGTGACCTAGCAGCAAGATGGAGGCGGAATCGGGTCGTTCCGAGTTAGCCTGATCCGGAACAGTGGAAGGCTGTTACAACCATTAGGGAGGCAGACGATGGATCAAGCAAGAGTTCTCAACGCGCTGACCAATTGTGGTGCGATCACGGCAGAACTGCAGACAGAACATCAGGCCATCCGGGATTCGCTGCAGGCGCTACGTGATGGCCTGCTCGCGGGCGCGACTCCCGAGACCGCTGCGGAAACCTTAGACACTGTCTTGGACTTTTGTGTGGCCCACTTCCGGAGTGACGAACAGGCATTCCGCGATCATGGCTACGCCGACGCTGACGCGCACGCGGGCGCCTACGAAATACTCCTCAGCTGGCTTCGCGCAGCCCGGAGCCTCAGTAGTTAAGCGTGTAGTTTGTTCATTAGAAGTCCCATCAGGATGAGCCTCCACGGGGCGGGTGCCCAGGTCAAATTCAGTACCAAGGAGGAGCGCATAGTGGACAGAAAGCTGAACTCGGCGAGAACTGATTCAGAGTCAAACCCAAGGAGGCTCCTCAGAGACTATATGTATTACATCGGCTTAGATCTTTGGCTTGAAGTTTGCTGAGCCATGACGATGCGGTATTTCTCTGCATCCCAATTCATGAGCCGGGCGACTTGTGCAGGGGGTAAATAAGTCACCTGGGCGCTCGCGGGGATTCGTTCGATGACGCGCTTCAGAGCCGACAACAACTCGCGAGCGGAAGGCTTTACGTCACGCCTGGTCACGACACCGACACGAGGGACGAGCAGATAGACCGGATCGAAATTAAACCGCGCCTGATATCGGTTGCAAGCATCCTGGAGCGTGTCATTTGGTTGCACGACCGCAGCAGCGGGGCCCAAGTAGACGCATTGGTCCGGAAAAAGAGTGCCTCCTTCGGCGACGAGGCATGAGTTTTCGTTGGTGGCCAAAGCATGCGCTTCGGTGTCTTGAGAGATTTGCCAACTCCTGTCCTGCAAGAGTTGCTCGAGGCTAGCTATGCTTGGTGGACCAGCCGGTCTTGCTGGTGTGTCAACACGCCGCTCCACTTCATGAAGAAGCGCTTCGGCTTCGGCGCACGTTTCCGCCGCGACGACGAGGCCATGATTTTCCAAAACGAGCACGTCGAGCGGTCTCGAAGCTATCTTTCGAATCGCGAGGGCCAGCGGGATGCCAGGATCCGTGTACGGAATCCAATGCCAGTTCAAGCCTGCCAATAACGACGCCACACCTTCGCGGCCGTTCGTTTGCGCAGCCCAGGCGATGGTTCGAACAGAGTGAACATGAATCACCACTTTGTGTTGAATGACGGCATGAACGGCGGTTTCGACCGATGGACGCAAGACCGCGCCGCTGCTTGTTTGATACTCGGGAAATCTTTCATCTTCGGCAGCGAGTTGGCGCTCAATGTCGGCGACTGGGACGGGGAGGAACATGTCGTCTTCTGCGGCGTGGCTTAGCCACTTGCCTGACGCCTTCACCCAAAGGGTGCCGTCATCTTTTAAAGAAGTGTTCCCGCCGCCAGCCTGTACTAGATCCAAATTCTTTCCAATGCGGGCCGACAGGTCGACCAGGCGTGCTAATTTCTCATGAACCATTGGCGGCCTTCTTGGAATTACTCGAGATCGTTGCTGAAACAACAATCTTCAAACCGCAAGTTGATTCTTGTACAGCATGTCCTTCAGCTCAAACTTCACCTTGATCTGCATCGGGCCCATTCTTGAGGTGAAGGTGACTTCCTTGTCGTCGGCGGTCAGGGGCGGCGACTTTGGGAAGAAGCACAGCACCGTTGAACCGGCTGGCGAGTTTTGCACTTCGATCTTCTCCGGCGTAATCGGATCCTTGCCTTTCGCCTGCAGGGTCGTGTGGTCTTTGATGTTCTCTTTGTCGCCGCCTACGGGCATCCCCGTCATGCTCACCACGTAATTGTTTGGTTCTTCGCCAGCCGTTTTCTTAGCGAGCCGCACGGGCGAAGCGCTCTCCCACACCACGGTCACTTTAATGCGAGGCGTGTTGCCTCCTGACGGGTCGGCATCGGTACCCATCGTTCCCGTGCTTCGGCCCATTCCCGCACCGCCACCGCCGCCCATACCGGCACCACCACCCATTCCAATGTTGCCACCACCGCCACTACGGCTAGGGCCTTGTGAGGGTGCCGATCCAGGGTTGCCTCCGGCAGATGCTACCGAGACTTCCTTCGCCCATGGCGATTGAGTCACTAGCTTGGAGACTTCCTTGTCGCTCCATTCAGACGGGTCTTTCGTGTTCCAAAAATCCTTGCTTCCAAAAGCAAACATCCCGTGGGCAGGCGTCAACATCAGACCCGCCCCCGCAAGCATCGCGTTCCGTCTCGTTACCATTCCTTGACCTCCTTGCAGCACGAACATTTCTCGCACTCTCGGCACTGCAATTGTATCCGCATTCGTGTCAGCCCAGTTCAGCTCGCGGGGCCCTCGACGTTGGACCGATGGGCCATGCTCTCAAGCCTTTGTGGCATTGCCGCGGCCCGAGTTCTATCGAGCCATGGCCGACAATCTCGGCACCAAGTCGGCGCACCGTTCCGCGGGTGTTCAAACGCTCACTGGGGGGAAACTGGGGGTACCCTTGCGTCCATGGATAAGGAAATTCGGGTAAATATGGGTAATTCAATGGACACACACGCAGGTGGGCGCCAGTGCCGCAAACGGCGTGTCCTCAAATGGCTACGTTGAAAATAAAGAAATAAACTGGGGCGGCTGGTGGGATTCGAACCTACAACCCTTCGGTTAACAGCCGAAATACTTATAGCCGCCTCGCGTTGCAAACACAAGACTTAAAGCCGCAAAAGTCTAACGTCGCCTGAATTTGGGGGGACTTTGGGGGTAATCTCCGAGACATCCAATTGAACCTCGCGAACCTGGGGCCGCAATCGCTGATTACCAGATCGCCGTTTTAGGTGCTTGAAAATGGCGAGGCACTCTACGAGTAGACGACTCTACGTTCATGTGGTTTGCGGCTGCCGCCGAGTCTGTGGGCCGCGGTGCAGTCCCACCCATACCGCGATGAAGCTGCGTCATGATGGGGCACCTACAATGCGGTGGCGCTGGCTAAGAAAAAGCAGGGGTAGGCCACCTACCCCTGCGTGTTCTTCATATCGACCACATGTTTGCCCGCATGCAGCGTCTTAATACATACGAAGCAAGGACGAACGCCATAACGAGAATCGGATCAAATTTATCCGAAGTACTGCCACCGCTATTCAGATGTGAATAGAACGCGAGTGAAAGATCGATCGCGAGACCGGCATAAGCCCACTCAGTCAATCGAGGCACATTGGGAATCAGAAGGCCCACGCCCCCAGGATGTGGGTCACGCCAATCAGAGGAATGATATAGAGCGGGTATCCGAGCTGCTGATTGGCGATCCTCCATTCGCCGGGATCGCGAACCAGGTATAACCCTCCGAAGTACACCCAAATAAAGGCGACAAGGCCGGTTATTACCATCGCGGCTATTTGCGTTGCCAGACCTGCCCGCGCGGGTTTATCTATTGCGTGTTCAGCTTTCTTATTGGCTTGCCCCGGACTTATGCCTTGGCGGGGTTCTGAGCAGCCGCGAATACATCGCGTGCGGACGTCGTACCCGCCACGTGCTCCGTACCCGTGATTCCGAGGCCCATCCATCCCGCGTTCACGCTCTCAAACATTTCTTCGGCGGGTCCAGTGTGGCCCTTCGGGACGCCAAACTGCTCGAACGCTTCCGCCCATCCTGCACGCGGGACGGCAAAGGCTTTTACGTCGCGTTTTAAAACTTCACCCAATTGTTCCGCCACTTCATCCGCGCTTACCATCGAACCAAGCTCGATAACGCGATGCCCTGACCACGCCGGCCCGGTCAGAAGCTTTGCTACCTCTGCGCCGATGTCGTCTGACGCGACCATTGTCGATTTCCGGTTTGTAGGATTGTAGAAGACCGGTAGTGTTCCGCCTTGGGCGGCCTGTAAGCCGAAAAGAAAGTTTTCGAAAAAGCCGCCTGCGCGCACAAATGCGACTGGAGATGGCAGACTGCGAAAACCCTGCTCCAAAAGTGATAAGGCCGTGATCATCCCCAGCCCGCTTGTTCTATTCGCGCCCATCGACGAGAGCGCTACCGCCCGCGGGGGCACTACCTTGGTCAGCGCCTCGACATAGTTCGCAATCACACCCTTTGCTTCTCCGTAATCGGGTGAGGGTGCCCACACAGCCGGCAACATAACAAACGCGCCCTCAATACCTTTGAGCGCCGCCGCTATGGCTGTCGCATCGTTCCAGTCTCCATCCACCAACTCCACGCCTTGGTCTGCCCAATTCGCCGCTTTCTCGCGATTGCGCACAAGTGCTCGCACCTGTTTGCCTTGCTTTAGCAGATGCCGCGCGGTCGCGCCCCCAACTTTTCCAGTAATGCCCATGACTAAATACATGCTCGTTTTCTCCTTGTTAAGAACTTTCATCGCCTTCTCCTTCTTGTTTGGCCGCCCAATCCAAATCTGCGACCTAACGATTAGACGCCGATCCTAACCATTGGTTGTAACTTATTCACTGGTTTACAAATGATCCAATGGCCGCAACATTCGCGGCGCATCTCCGTGGGAGCTGCAAGCCCCACAATGCGAAGGACTTCGTCGTCGCCGCGTGGGCCTTGAACGTCATCCACACATCGCGGCAAACCATCGATTGCACTTCAACCGATGGTTATAATCAGACAAGTGGTCGAAAATTGTCCCAAAAGAGAGTAAGCTGGTAAAGTGACATCCACATCACCAAGTCGCCGGGCAGAACGTAAGGAGAGGCTGCGGGGCGAAATCCTTGCGGCTGCAAGCAAAATGTTTGCCGATCGCGGTTACGAAGCCGTGACGCTTCGTGCGATCGCTAAAGAGATCGGCTATACGCACGCCGTGATCTACCAGTATTTTCCTGACAAATCGCATATTCTTGCCGAGTTGAGCAGCGAGACGATCGGGCTGCTGATTCAGAACTTCGACGCCATTGCCGCTAAACATCCAGCACCGAAAGAGCGTCTTTTTGCGACTTCACGCGGCTTGATTCAGTTCTGCACCGCCCGTCCACAGCAGTTCCGCAACGTCTTCTTCGGGCCGGAGAACCGCAACGGCATCCGCGCCGGACAATATATCAACGACGTTGGCGCGCCTTTGTTCCAACGTTTCGTACAGCTCTTTTTCGATGTTGCCAGGGATGAAGGATTGCCAGGCAGGGATGACATAGTGGTGGCCCACACCTGGTGGTACGCGATCTTCGGCCTCGCCACGCTCATGGTCATACAAGGGGTCGTGCCTGACTTGCCTGACCAGACTCTCGTGGTGGAGCAAACGTTAGCGACGCTTTGGGCGGGTGTTCAGGTTGTTCCGCGATTGCCGAAGAGGACGGTCTCTACGCGATCTGCCCGATCCAGTGCCGCAAAGCAATAACAGCTCTGTCTGCTTCGGAGTCGTTGGAGGTATGCCCGTGGCGTACCAGCTGTCAACCGTCTTTCCAGGGAGGTAGCCCTTCTGATGACACGACAGACCGGTAAAGGTGGAGAACTTTGGGAGAAAGCGACCTGATCGGATAGATGGCGAACCATGCCCTTCCGTCTTAGCTTAGTCCTTGACCTCGGGGGACACTCAAAACCGGCCAACGAGGTGTCCCCCGACTCTGGCGCCGAAATGGGCCTGGCGTCGGTACCAGCGGAGGAACCAAAACCGGCCAATGAGACGCAGCAGGTGTCCCCCGACTCTGACCCGGTTTGCGTACCCATCCGGAGCCCCACGGCCAGCGCCTGCGAGCCGTACTTTGACTTCATCGATCTCTCGCTCAGCAAGGGCCGGAACGCCAAAGCCATCTACCAGGATCTGGTCGATGACTACGGCTTCACAGGCCGTTACCAGAGCGTCAAGCGTTTCGTCCGCCAGTTGCGCGGTCGCCCCGGGCCCCCTGCCTGCGCCATCATCATCACGCCTCCCGGGGAAGAAGCTCAAGTGGACTACGGCACCGGTCCGATGGTCCGCGATCCGCACAGCGGCCGGTACCGGCGTACCCGCATGTTTGTTCTCACTCTCGGCTACAGCCGGAAAGGCATTCACCTGCTCACCTTCCAATCCAGTACCCGCGTCTGGGCCGAACTGCACGAGCAGGCCTTCCGCCGACTGGGTGGCGGCACGCGCACCGTGGTCCTCGACAATCTTGGCGAGGGTGTGCTCAAACCCGATATCTACGACCCGGCGCTCAATCCGCTGTACCGCGATCTGCTCGCCCACTATGGTGCCGTCGCGCTGCCTTGCCGTGTCCGGGATCCGGATCGAAAAGGCAAAGTGGAACGTAGCGTCGGACACGCCAAGAACACTCCGCTCAAAGGTCTCCGCTTCGAGAGCCTCGCTGACGCCCAAGCGTACCTCGACCGCTGGGAGCAGAACTGGGCCGACACGCGTATCTACGGCACCACCAAGCGCCAAGTCGCCGCTATGTTTGTCGAAGAGAAGCCGACCCTCCTCCCACTGCCCCTGGAGCCCTTCCGCCATTATCAGTTCGGCGACCGCAGGGTCAACCTCGACGGCTGTGTCGAAGTCGAGGCCGCCTACTACAGCGCGCCGCCGGGTTGGATAGGCCGCAGCGTCAAGGTGCAGTGGGATGGCCGCTCCGTACGAGTGCTCGATCCTCGCAGCGGGCAACTGCTACGCGAGCATCTGCGCCAACAGCGCGGCGATTATCGCATCCCGGACGAAGACCGCCCCTCGCACACACCCCGTACCACACAGCAACTGCTGGCCCGCTGCGCCAGGATCGGCACGCACGCCGGTACGCTGGCCGAGCACATGTACCGTGAGCAGGGCGTGACCGCAATCCGTCGCATTCAAGGGCTGCTCGGTTTAGCCCGGAAACACGGTGCAGTGCTCACCGATGACGGCTGCGCCGCGGCTTTGGAAATCGGCCTCCCCGCCAACCCTTATCGCTTCGTCAGACGCTGGCTGGAACGCCGGCCCCAACTCACCTTGCGCCAGGTGGATCCCATCATCCGCCAGCTCACCTTGTATCGCGACCTCATTGACGGAAAGACTCAGGAGAACAACCCAGAATGAACCTCATCGAACTGCAACGCTCGCTGCGCCAACTCCGCCTCGGCGGCATTGCCGCCGTGCTTGAAACCCGCCTCCGCCAGGCGCAAGCCGAACCGATGGCGCCTATCGATCTACTCGCGACGTTGGTGTCGGACGAACTCGAACGTCGCTCCGATCGCCTGCTCGAACGCCGGCGCAAACACGCCGGCTTCCGCGATCCAAACAAGACGTTCGACAACTTCGACTTCACCTTTAACCCCAAGATGAACCGCAGTCTCATCTTCGACCTTGCCACCGGCGCCTTCATCCAGCGGCGGGAAGACGCGCTGTTCCTCGGGCCAGGTGGCACGGGTAAGAGCCACTTGGCCCAGGCCATCGGCCAAGCGGCCATCCAGCAGGGTTACAAGGTCCTCTATCGAGAGACCCACATTTTGCTGGAAGAGTTAGCTGACGCCTCCATCGATGGCACGCGCAAGCAGCACATGGAAACCGTCTCGACCGTTGCGCTGCTGATCATCGATGATTTTGGAATGCGCAAGCTCCCACCTTCGGCCGGCGAGGATCTCCTGGAAATCGTCATGCGTCGGTACGAACGCTGCAGCACTCTGCTGGCATCCAACCGGCCAGTGGACGACTGGGGAAAGTTGCTGGGCGACACTGCTGCGGTGGGCTCCATGCTCGACCGGCTTCTCCATCACGGACATGTGCTCAAGTGCGGCCCACGGAGCTGGCGCACTAAAGGTACAGCAGGGGGCAGCCCATGAGTTTGCCGACGGGCTTCCGAAAGACTACCGCAT
Source organism: uncultured Acidobacteriaceae bacterium (assembly GCA_963771305.1). GTDB lineage: Bacteria > Acidobacteriota > Terriglobia > Bryobacterales > Bryobacteraceae > CAJCIT01. Next base: position 9,448 of record CAVYTS010000004.1, on the reverse strand, counting down.
TTTGTTGGCTACGGCCTCAGCATCCGCGACGATTTGAGCTGCACATTTGGCGAGCGCATGGTTCCAACATGATCCTTTGCTGGCCCCAGTCTTGACCGAGGCGCGCACTGAGTGGTCCACATCCACTGCACCGGCTGTCGTGCCGGTGTGTGGCGACAGCCGCGCCACCGCCGAGGAGCATTGTTTTCGTGGGGACTCTGTCCCCACACCCCTGGGATTTGCCGCTTTCGAGCCAGAATGGCTCATCGCGCACGCTCATTTTGGGGCGGCTGGCGCCGTCCCGCCATTCCGGCGCCTGAGTCGGCGCTCCGGTCGCTTCCTAGCGTTGCCGCATCCTCCGTCCAGGTAGAGACATCATAGGGCTCCTTGCCCAAAAAACCGAGAAGAAAGATTTGCCCCAAAGTGTCCCGCCGGAGTATAAATATAACTGTCCTGCCTGATTCGTTGGCCGGTTTTCAGACGTCCCTCATTGGCCGGTTTTCAAGTGTCCCCCGAGGCTTGAGCGCAGAGAAGAAACTTTTCACGGTATAAGCTGCGGACTCTCCGGCCTTCTCTTGGTGCGTAGATAAATCCGCGCATTGGGGTCGCGAAACTCGCCTACATCAAGCGATGAACACTCCCGTCCGTATCATCGGCGACCCGGAGAAAGCTCGATCCGTTTTACCCATAAATTGTTATTCCACTTGGTCGTATAAGGGCCGTACGGTAGAGGTGCGGTACGGTGCCGCCAGAGCCCCCGAACGCTCAAGCTGCGGCGGACCCGGCACTTCAGAAGGCCCGGGGCGCGGCGGGGCTGATGATTCACTCGCTCCCGGACTTCCTTTGCAAAGAAGTGGTGGCGCGATCTGAGAACACGCCGGCGCAGCTCAAGATGAAGAGCAACACGCGTCAAATCGCCTACCCAAGACAGATCGCCATGTGGGAGTCGAAGACACCCTCTCTGCCGACGTCTCATATAGTGGCAAAACGGGCGAAGAGTATCGGGAAATCCGGGTGAACGGCCAGCCCACCCAAGAGTCGTGGGCGGCGCTGGGCGGCGACATTTCCACCGGAGAGTTTGGAAGTCTGCTCCGAAGCCTGCTTCAGAATCCAGATTCGGACTTCCAGTTCATCAAGGAAGATCGGGTCGGCGGCGCGCCTGCCGCGGAGTACGCCTTTCACATCAGCCGTGCACAGTCGGATTGGAAAATTCTTTCCGATTATCAATTCGTCGTTCCAGAGTACAGTGGCCGCATCTGGTTCGACCGTTCGTCGAACCGGATTTTACGAATCGAAAGGGCGGCGGAAGGGATTCCCTCCGCTTTCCCGCTCCGCAGCGTGGAGGTCGACGTGACCTTCGGCGAGATCAAATTGGGGTCTTCTGATACCTACCTTCTGCCCTTACAAGCCGAGACGCGCGTTTGTGTTCGGGATCGTCAGGAATGCAGACGGAAGACCATCGATTTCCGCGATTATCGGAAGTTCACAGCGGAATCGAAGATACTTTCTGAGCAATAGAAGAGACGGCGCATGGCGCCGCACCACTGCCAGCGTCAGTTTGACTACTGGATTCTGAACTCATGGATTTTTCTTTAGACCCAAACCTTCTCTGCCGGCACTGCGACCGGAATTCCAGAACGCACCGGGCCAGGGGCAATGAGCAAATCGGCCCGCCATCACGTGCGCCTCGATGCGACGTATTTGACGTCCCGTCGCCGCAGAAGTACCCGGCGGAACGCTCATCCGAAAATCAGTGCGAACCTGAAACATCTGCTTCTCGGCGAGAGACAACTCCGATTTCTATAACCCAGGAATCGGGGCGTTAATTTGTATTATCGGAAGCCGACTGGGCGCTCGAACAAACGATGGACCGCTTGCGGATCCAGCTTGTCTATCGCCTCGCCCCAGAGCAAAGCGATTGTTCTCGCGCGTCATGGCCTTGTTATGCTGCGGCCCCCGACGGTCTGTGAAGATTTTGAATCAGGATGAATGCGCTGATCAGGAGCACCCAAAGTGGGAACACCAGCGGAATCCATTCAATGGTTCCCACGCTAAGGAGAAGCGCGAGAGCCAGTACATAGCCGAGGACCGCCATCCAGCGTGGGAAGAGCTGGGTTTGTATCGAGATCGTGGAGGTCGTGATCATGAACACGCCGGCCATCTTCATCGCGTAAATGTGCATAATCTGGGCGATCTCGGCGCGCCCGAAAGCATAGACGCCACCTTTTATCAGCTTTTCCGATCCACTGCCTAGGACCGTGAGGATCCCTCCTCCAACGGCGCCTGCGCTGAAGACCATAGCAACGAACAGCAGCCCGCTACCAAGGAATACAGTGGCAAAGAAGCGGTCTTCAGATTGCCCTAAACGGTCGCGCACCACGGCAATAAACAACAAGAAGGCAATGCCAGCGAACGGCATCAATTTCGTTGAGAATGAGAGCATGTTCAAACGACTGATGGCATCGGTCGCTGGACCAAGTGGATTGGCTGGAATAGAAAGCCACATGATGAGCAGGCTGGTACTGAATAATAGAGCAAATATGATGCCGGCGATGCCCGCGGCGCGTGGCGTTCTCATCCGCTGACGGATTAAGCCCGGTTGTTGATTCACTGAGCCTCCGAAAAGCCCTGTTTGCATGCGACAGTTAGATCTGCCGCGGTAGTTTGAGCACCTTCACCGACCTCGAGCTCATCCCCCAGTCGCAAATCCTTCCGGTTTGCGACATTGTGACGATAACCAGCCGTCCAAAGCTGAGGCCACAATTCTCTGATGAGTTCTGGTATCCCATTTTCGCCGTGGAGTTCCCCTAAAAGGAAGAAATCGTGGCCGCGAGCTTGGGCGAGCAATTGAGCTTCGCCCGCCTGATGCAGCGGAACCGCGTGAGCGACTAGTACGGCACAAATCGAGTCTTCGGTAACGACTGGAGCTGCGTGGGGTGATCTCGAAACGAGGGAAAGACTCAGAGTAAAGGCGAGGGTCAGCCGGAAGCTCATAGAGTGAAACCCCAAGAACCACGATAAGGGTTCCCAGGGAGACACCCCGGTGTCCCAGCCGTACAACCGGGGCGTTATCAGTTAATATCGGAAGCGAAACCAGCGTCCTCGCGATCTCAAGCGAATCGGTGTGGTGCGGCGGATCTCAGATTGTCCTGTCCGGGTCCGAGCGCCGACTCTCAGCGAGATCATGGAGCCCTGGGCTTATAGAAGGACACAGTCCTTGGGTTCATGTCTGGGAGATGAAGAGTGCGGGTCACTGTCGAATCCCTCAAACCCGAAGGCTGGAACTAACCTACTGAATTGAACTCGACTATCCTAGTAGCGTAGTGTTTCCGCCAGTAAGATCAATTCGCTGCATAGTATGGCTACTCGGCGCGTTGATGCTGATTGCTGCGCTCGATACCATACCTGACCCGCCAGCTGTAAGTCCGCACACGGTCGACACTCGGGCTGCCTTTTCCCTGGAGCATGACGGTGGCCTTCGCGCCCAGCAACTTCACTCCCATCTATCGAAACCCCTTTCTCTGTCTCAAGGTGGCTGGACCGCCTTCCACAAAGTCATTGACACTAATCACTCCACCGATTCGATAGCCCTCACCGGGCATGCCTCAGATCCCTCCCCTCCACTGTCCGAAGTCCGTCGGAAATTGTAGTTCCATTTGCCAGAGGCCGAGTCTCGGTCGTCTTCCTCTCGAAGTTCACCGGCACTTGCCTGGAGCGTCGTTTCTGAGGCCGGCTTAGACCGGTCGGGCCCATGTTTCGAGACCCTGTGTTTTTCCGTGGCAGAAAAGGATCGAATTGAAGACTTCTGAGATTATTAGCGCTTGGCGAAAGATTCTCAACGGCGAGCAGCCCTCGCTATCCATCGAGATTACGCGTGAGTGTCCGCTGCGTTGTCCCGGATGTTACGCCTATGAAGATGGTCATATCGGTGGTGGCGTAACGCTCCGTGGGCTCCGCGATTACAAGGGGCAGCGTCTGATCGACGGAGTTCTCGAGGTTGTCGATCGCGTCAAGCCTTTGCATTTGTCGATCGTCGGCGGCGACCCGCTGGTCAGATATCGCGAGCTCGAAACCATGATTCCCCTGCTGCTGGATCGCGGCATCCATGTCCAGGTGGTGACCAGCGCATTCCGGCCTCTGGTGCCGGCGTGGGCGTCCCTTGACCATCTGAATGTGGTCGTATCGATTGATGGGTTGCCGGCTGAACACGACGTTCGGCGCGCTCCGGCCACCTACGAGCGAATCCTGCAAAACATAACAGGCCAGAGAATCACCATTCACTGCACCATTACCGGCCAGATGATGAGCCGCCCAGGTTACTTGAGGGAGTTTCTGGCATTCTGGACTCCGCGAGCCGAGATCAATAAGATCTGGTTTAGCATGTTCACCCCACAGGTCGGCGATCAGATGCCGGAGATATTGGACCCTCGGCAGCGCCTCCAGGCAATTGCAGACATGATGGCTCTCCGCGTCGATTTTCCAAAACTTGACATGCCGGAAGGTTTGATCCGGCAGTTCTCGTCGCCCCCTCATAGTCCCGACGAATGCGTCTTCGCGCTCACCACGCAGACCATCTCGGCAGACCTCAAGACTAAGATCGTCCCTTGCCAGTTTGGAGGCAAACCGGACTGCGCGCAATGCGGGTGCGTCGCGTCGATGGGCTTGGCAGCCGTAGCAGCTCACAAACTCGGTGGCATCGTGCCGGTCGGAGCCATTCTTAAAGCCTCGATCAAGATCGGAAAAGCCCGGGCAAAACGGATCGCCCCACCCTTACCAATTCAAGAAGGACTGCGGGTGTTGCCGTAATGCCAACAACAGGGCGTATGAGCACAAAGATCTCCATGGGCGGCGAACTCACACCCCTGCTGGAACTGTCCGCGCGAGTTGGTAACAACCCGCTGCTTACGCAAGCCAGCACTGGTAACAGTTCGATGAAACTGAACGGCGTTTTGTGGATTAAAGCCTCCGGTAAGTGGATGGCCGACGCCCGCAGCGGTGATATTTTGATTCCCCTGGATTTGGCATCGGTCCTCGAGTGCCTCCGGCAGAACGTGGATCCTGCAGACCGGTTCGCTAACGCGTCCATCGAAACATCTACGCATTCGGTGCTGCCCCATCGCGTCGTTCTTCACATCCACTCCGTAAATGCGATCGCTTGGGCAGTTCGCCAGGATGCCCAGGTGCGCCTCCAGCAACTGCTTAACGGACTGCGCTGGCGCTGGATTCCATATGTCCCGTCAGGCCTCCCCCTCGCGCGGGAGATCGAGAATGCTTTGTCCCATGACTTCGACATTCTGGTCTTGGGCAATCACGGTTTGGTCCTTGCCGGGGATGACTGCGCCAGCGTCGAGGGGCTGTTAGATGAAATAGAGCGGCGGCTTGCCATCCCTGCCCGGCGCCCTCATCCGGCCGACTACGACCTGCTGGCACGCATTGCTACAAACTCCGAGTGGGAACTACCCGACGATGATGACACGCATGCGCTTGGCACCGATGCCGTCGTGCGCGCCATCCTCTCGGGAGGTCTGCTCTTCCCATGCCAGGCAATTTTTTCAAGCTCCAGCACCCCGGCGTTATTCAGAGCGGTGCGCGTTTGCTATCCCCTGGAAGAGTGGGCTAGCCAATATGAGGAGCGTCCCTTTTTAATCGTAGAAGGCCGAGGCATCGTCGTTCGTCAAAACATGACACCAGCTGAGCGTGCGATGATCAGTGGCTTGGCGCAGGTTGTCCTCCGCATCGGCGAATCGACTCCGCTACGCTATCTGACGGAAAGCGAGATCGAAAGCAGTTCCGGCGTGGCCTATCGCTATCGCGAACTCGCCAACGCCCGGCATTAATCAACCGGCCCTTTCGCTCCGATGTTTCCTCAATCTGCCGTGCTTGGTGCTGTTATGTGTTCCTGATGTCTCTCCTTGTGTTGCTCAGGTGGCTGTCTGATAACCGTCAGGACACAGCGATCCGGACTTTGCGGGCAGTTCCTATCCGACCCGGTATTCGGCCGTTAAGAGGTAATATCGCTAGCTAGTTTCTGTCGCGAAACTCATAAGTTATTGATTCCTAACTGATTAGTGATCATAGGCAGGCTGAGAACCTATGATTCGGTGCGGCCGCCGTACGTTTCAGCCTCACCACGCGCAGTTGTGGCGGCTTGCGATAAAACAAATCGGGAAAAATGTCGCGCGAATCTCTTGACAAATTCCGCTAATTGTTATTTCATCTATATAGATGAATCAAGAAGCCGCCCTTCGCAAGCGTGCCAAACTCGCCGCCGCCCTCCCTTTCACCGCCGAGATCGTCCGCGGCTCTCTGCTCCGCCGCGTCATTCGTCATCGCTCCGGCTGTGCCGTGTGCGCCGACGGAAAAGGCCATCCCGTATGGGTCTTGACGGTCAGTTATCCGGGCGGGGGCACCAAGCAGTTCAGCCTTCGCCCCGAACAGAAGCCGGTCGTCGAGCAGTGGTTGCGCAACTACCACGAGCTCAAAGCCTCCTTGGAGCGCATCTGTGAGATCAATCTTGAACTGCTGCGAACGGAGAAGAAAAAATGAGCCGCCTTCTCATCCCCCAACTCAGCTTCGCCGATCTCCAATTGCAGAGTCTGGGTATCCACCTTGACCCCAGCTTGCAACGCATTGCTGACTTCCTGGAGAAGCATTCCGATCTCGTCGAACTCGTGCGCAAGGATCTGGAGCGGGGACTGAAAAAGCCCAATGCCGGGCGCCACGGCATCACCCCCGCGCAGACCCTGCGCTCGTTGATTCTCATGCGCGTCAAGAATTGGGACTACCGCGAATTGCGCGAGCGCATCAACGATGGCTTGCATCGCCCCGGGGAATTTCACCCCGAGGCGCTCACAGATTCCGGACGTGAACCTCTCGATTCATCCGGCTCGTGCCACCCAGTGAAAGCTGCCGCCTTCTGCCGAAACCAGCGAGTTCCTCCGGTTGCCCGTTGACCCTGACGGTCTCGACACGAGTGACCTGCTCCCTTCGCTCCTCGGGCATTACCCCGGATCACCGCTACTACGAAGCAGTCCGCCCCTGATTAACGCTTCGGTAACACATTGCGCAGCTTTACACAGTTCGACAGCCACCCCGTCCCCAAGCATGATGCTTTCAACCGCGCCATCAATCGGCTCACCCCGGCCACGCTGGCAGCTGTCAATCAACTCGTAGTGCAGGCAGCCGTGGAACTCGGCCTGGAAAACGGCAAACAACTCCGCGTGGACACCACGGTCGTAGAAACCAATATCCATTACCCCACCGATGCCACCTTGTTGTGGGACAGCGTGCGCGTCATCACGCGTCTGGTCGACCGTCTGGATGAGAAACTACCCCGCGGAGTAAAAGGTTTTATCAATCGCACGCGCAGCGCCCGCCGCCGCATGCAAGCCATCCAGCGCATGACGGCCCGGCAGCGGGAACAGCAGCAAACTCCCAAGTACCGCGAGCTCATCCGGATCACCGAGCAAGTGGTGAGAAATGCCAAGCAAGCGGTCGCCGCCGCCAAGCGCGTCCGCAGGGTCGAAGTTATCATCCGTGCGGCGATTGACGACATCTGTAAGGAGATCACCTCTTTCTGCAAATTGGGAGATCGTGTCATCAACCAGACGCGCCGCCGGGTGCTACAGGGAGAGACGGTTCCGGCCGAAGAGAAAATCTATTCGGTCTTCGAATCCCACACCGCTATGATCAAGCGGGGCAAGGCCCTGAAGCCGGTGGAATTCGGACACAAGGTATTCCTGGCCGAGAGTTCTCATGGCTTGATTACCGAGTATCGAGTGCTGGAGGGAAATCCTGTCGATAGCGATCATGTGCAAGCTTCCTTGGAGCATCACCAGAAAATCTTCCAACACGCACCGGACCACTTCGCTGGCGACCGCGGCTTCCACAGTGACGACAATGTGCAGAACTGTAAGGACGCAGGCGTGATCAAGGTGTGCATACCCCAAAGGGGCGGCCAGAGAACGGAGGAGCAGGAAGAGTTGGAGCGCAGCCGTGACTTCAAAAAGGGCCAGAAATTCCGGGCGGGTATCGAGGGGCGCATCTCGGTGTTGTTTCGCGGCCGGGGCATGAAACGCTGCCTGCTCAAAGGCCGGGAGCGGTTCGAGATTCTGGTGGGTGCTGCGGTGCTGGCCAATAATCTCTTGCGGATCGCCGACCTGTTGGAAAAGAGTAAACCAAACCGCCGAAAAGCCGCGGCTTAAACGACTTCCACCTGGAAAACCTTCATCCTCAACCGAACGAAGGTTCGGCCGGATGACTATTGAGATAAATCGACCCTTTACGCCGTAATCGCTGGCAGGAAGCAGAAAATAGCCGACCAAAATACGGTAACCATCCACCCTGCCACGCTCCGTATAGCCCCACCAGGACGTGGTGGCTCCGGGACTCGTCCGGCGCCGATTTCAGCCATTTCGCGACAGAAACTAGCTAACTGTTGCACTACAGACGGCCCAGGTGCTTTCAACGCCACCGACTGACAGTTCTCCGGAGAGAGGCCTTCCGAGCGGATCACAGACGGTAGCCGGGTCTAGCTGGCGACGATTACGATGTTTATCGTTGACATACGATTGTAGTCGTAATACGCTTTGATTATGGCTCTCCGCTCCAGCCGGAAAATTTCGCTTCCCACACCACTTCCTTCGGACGCCGAACTCGACATACTAGCGGCGCTTTGGCGTCTGGGGCCGAGCACCGTACGGGAAGTTCACGAAGCGCTCGGCAAGGACAGCCGTTACACGACGACGCTCAAACAAATGCAGTTGATGACCGAAAAAGGGTTGCTGGTTCGCAGCGAGCGCTTCCGCTCGCATGTCTATGAGGCGGCCGTCGCCAAAGAGCAGACCCAGAAGCATATCGCCGCGGATATGCTGAAGCGCGGGTTTGAGGGCTCGGCTAAGAACCTCGTGCTAGGGGCGCTGGCGGCTCAGCCTGCCTCGCGCCAAGACCTGGAAGAGATTCGACGAATTCTGGACGAACTGGACAAAAGGAAGGAATCACGATGAGCGCCTTTCCGGTTTTCTTCGCGCAGCCGCCGGTTGCGTATCTCGGTTGGACATTGATGCATTTCCTATGGCAGGGCGCGCTAATTTCGGCCTTGTACGCAGCGGTTCGAGGTCTGGCGAGCCGGTGAATTAGCACACATGCGCGCTACACTCTAGCCTGCCTGAGCCTCGCCATCATGGCGTTAGCTCCGATCCTTACGTACGGCTTCCTGGCCTCCGATAGCTGGCGATCGGCCGTTCCAGTCGCTCCCATTCCCGTATCGCAGGTTGCTTCGAGTGGAAATATGGTTCACCTCGCGGCTTGGTATTCGCTCGGATTGGATAACCTACAGCGCGCTTTCCCGTGGCTCGTAATGGCATGGTTCTCGGGCGTAGTGATCCTACTGATTCGCCTGGGGTGCGACACTCTCTTCGCAGTTCGTCTGCGGTCCAGGGGAACGCGCCCTGCACCTCAGCCCTGGAAC
>CAVYTS010000003.1:0-52518 GCA_963771305.1 uncultured Acidobacteriaceae bacterium | reverse complement strand
TGTGCCGAGCGGCAATCGCTGGAACGACGTCGCACCTCAAGAGCGCGAAGTTCGAGCATCTCGGCCTGAGCCTCGGCGAGAGCCTACCTGCGTGCGCAACTTGCCGCGATGCAGATTGATACTGACGGGCTGTCGGCGCGCATCGACGATTTGATCGACCATCTTGAAAAGCTGCGAGAGACGACCATGCTGCGCGTCCTTGAGGCCAAAGCATCTGCGGGCGAGGTTGCTATCGGCGTTACCTCGGCAGCAATGCGCGTTTGCGGCGGTGCGGCGTTCTCAAAGCATTTGTACATCGAACGCTTGTTCCGCGATGCGCACGCGGGCGCTGTTATGGCGCCAACTGGCGATGTTCTGCGCGAGTTCATCGGGAAGTCGCTCTTGGGTATTCGCTCTTCTGAGACCAGGCGCCTGCGAAAACGGGAGAGCGTGTTTTGTGTAATGCCGCTGACCTGGAAGAGGGGAGGCCTATGAGCAAAACAATCTGGCTTGGAGCTGTTGCATACAATCCGAAAGTGGTCACGATTTGGGAGGGGATGCGGCGGTATTTTCACGAGGAAGCGCATCTTCCCGTTGAGGTCGTACTATTTCAGAGCTACGATGCGCAGGTCATCGCGCTCCTGCCGAACCGGGCGAGCCCGGCCGCGTATCGATATTGCCTGGAACACAAACCTTGCCTACCTGCAGGCCGATGAGTGGAGCGGCCATGCCTGTCGTGCGATCGCCATGCGCGACACCGATCTCGGCTGGATGACCAAGATCGTCGCGGTCACTGGGGGCCCTATTTCTACGCTCGCGGACTTGAAAAATCGGACACTCGCGCTTGGCAGCCGCGATAGCGGCCACGCAGCGATTCTTCCCGTTCACTTTTTGGAGCAGCAAGGCATGCGCGAGGAAAGGACTACCGGACGCTGCGCTTCGACAGCGACCTCGGCAAACATGGTGATACCGGGACCAGTGAAGTGGACGTGGTGCGCGCCGTCCTCGACGGGCGAGCCGACGCCGGCGCTATCGGCAGCCCCCTGGAACACTGTGCGCAAGAGCGCCTGGTGCCCGAAGGCGGCCTTCGTGAGATATGGTCCTCTCCGGCCTACAATCATTGCATGTTCACGGCGAGGCCTGACCTCGACCTCGAACAGGAGCGCCGGTTTGCCGAGGCGCTCTCAGCCATGAGCTACGACAACCCGGTTCATCGCCCTATACTCGACGCCGAAGGGCTGCAGCGTTGGCTGCCGCCTCATGTTGATGGTTACGCTGCATTGCGGCAGGCCGCCGCCCAACAGGGATTCTTCGAGCGGCTATTTGCCAAGTCGGCGTGAGAGAGGAAGCCGATCGGGCTTTAACCAACCGCGAATTCGCCGGCGCATTGCCAACGGTCATGCGCAATTGAATATCCTTGCCAGCTTCTTCGCGTGTTCGCCTTCGCGCTCGAAGGCGCGGCGGACAGCAGCGAAGGCTTCGGAGAGAGGAAAAATGTCATGCGTAACCAGCATATCGGCATCTTCCGCCCCGACGGGATGCCAGTACACGCCCTCGGCGGTAATGGTCACCTCCGGCACCAGATCGGCCCGAGTAACGGCGATCCCTTCGCTGGCAGCACCGCGCAACGCGATCCGGCGTATGACTCGGTCTTCGGCCGCAATCTTCTCCTCATCGAGGAATTGACGGAATTCCTCGGCCTCGGCATCGGCCGAAACGGTCGCAGCCAGTCGCACTCGAAACCCCTGCGCACGAGCGCGCTGAATGCCTTCGCGCGTTCGCGCCCATGTTCCGGGTCCGCGATGGAGGTCGTGCCGGTCGGGCGTTGCGCTGTCCAAACTGATTTGCAGGACAATTCGATCGCGGGGCAGCGTTCGCAGGCTTTCCGCCCGCCGCCCGCCAAATAACATCCCGTTGGTCAGCACAGTGGTCGGAGCGGCTGCGGCGCAAGAAACCAGAATTTCGCCGATATCTTCAAGAAGAAACGGTTCGCCTCCGGTCACGAAGATCTCCTTCACGCCAAGCTCCGCCGCTTCGCGAGCGATCCGCTGTACACGTCCGATCCCCAGTTCTCGCCGGGGCGCTGTTGCCGAGGAACGGACGCAGCAGTAGTCGCAACGAAGGTTGCAGTCGAAATTCGTGTAAAGCCAAAGCCGCGAGCCCACGGGCCGATTGTCTGCGGTGGATACCGGAACAGTGCCGCAGCGGAAGACCCATCGCCTGCGTCCTTTTTCAACCGTTGTTTCCAGCAGCGGATTCCCGGTGAACCGGCACCACGTCTCCAACTCAGAACCAATACTTTCGTCGTCACCGGCAACCGCAACCAAATCCCCCGGGCGGCTGCCGCGAAGCGCAGCGATTAACTCGGGTAACAGGCCAGATGCAAACGTCTTTCGCCCAATATCCAGATCGATGTTGGCCTTCATGAGAATGCGTGCATCTCACTGCTTCCGAGGCTTGTTTGTCGGAACTACCGCCATTTCCGAATGACCCGCTCGTCTCTATTGCGCGTTCACCCAGGTATCGGAGCCCGCCAGCTTGACGGCCACGTCGGAAAAGAAAAGGTGCAGAGCCCCTCCATCCGCGGTACCTACGTGGTCCGTCGAGACCAGGATGGGGCCAGCCATCTTGTAGCCGTCCCACGTTGCGATGACGACACTCGGCTTCGCGTTCCCCCCGTGCTGGAAGAGCAGTTGCTGAATGCGGTTGTCGCTGCCGACGAAGAGGTTCCAGGTGTCGCCGGGCGTGTAACCGCCGCCGGAATACTTCACGGAGACCAAACGGGCCGAGCCAGTGCCCTGCGGCAAGTTCTGCGTGCCTTTGTCTTGCACCTCGGCGCTGGTGTCCCAATAAGCGTGGAAGGGGAACAGGAACCAATAGTTATCGTTGACAAACGCCGGATCCACCATGTTCTTGACCGTGTCGGACTGGCTTGCCACCTGAGACCGCTGGTAGGTGACCTTAACCGGGTTCCCGTCCTTATCCTTCCCATCAAAAGAGACCGTGTTGGTCTTCGGCTCCCACGCCCATGCGCGGGAAACCTTCCCCAAAGGAAAATCAAGATTGAACGTATAGCGGAACGCGTCAACCTTATCGTACGAATCCAGGCCATATGCTTTGGCGATCGGTTCGATAATTGGCGAGTGCTTTTCCTGCTTTTCCGAGCTGCATGAGGTTGCACCGAGGACCAACAGCAGCGAGCTGAAGGCCAAAGCGCCGATCACATCCAGTCTGCTCAAATCTGTCATAAACGTCCCTCCTCGGTAGCGGGATGAGAACCACGGGCTTAGGTTTCAGAAATTGAGCATCGCGAAACTCATCCTGCCGGGTCCATTGAGCATTGAGATACTCCGGGCCGTGCGCGCCGGCGCATTGCAACCAGCACGCCGGCAATTGCCACAGGTCCGTATTCTATCAGCGTTAGCCAGCCCGGAACCATCCACTCGCCTCCACGTGTTCGCCAATGCCAGACCATATAGGTGGGGATGATGCTCACGGTCCAGACGATAATCGGTAGCGTCGCGGCCGACCTCGAAAACGGCAGCAGCCAGAGAAGATACCAGGGATATATAACCGGTGCGCACAGAAGTGATGCTGCCATCGGCCAGGCAAATGCTCCCTGCGAACATTCCGGCGACCTGGTTCTCAGCCAGGTCGCGGTAACAAATCCGGCAAACACCGCCAGCCCGGCTGCTACCTGCAGAGGCACCACTCGCTCGAGGTTCCCGAACACAGGGTTATTAAAACGGAAAATCTGCACATACGTACCAATCGAGCCGATCGGAATGTGGCCTCGGTTCAGAAACGGCACATACAGGAGTGCAACCACCGCTGCTGCGAGCAGAGCGTCGCGGATTCGGACGCGTTTCCAGTAGAGGGGCAAGAGCACGACCGGCAGCAATTTTACTGCGACGGCTAGTGCGAATCCCAGGGCTGCAATCGCCCGCCACCTGCGCCCTAGCGCGGCGAAGGACACCAGCAGGAGCAGTGCACCAAGAATGTCAATGTGACCGCTTCCCGCCACTTCAACGGCCAGTAATGGGTTCCAGGCATATGCAAGAACCCAATGCGCCCCGCTCTGCTCGCGACGCAGAACGTCGAGCAGCAGGAAGGCAATTGCGAAATCGCAAACCACAAATGCCAGTCTCAGCGCGAAGGTGGATTCGTGAATCGCGGTTACGGTGCGGAAGAAGAACTGAGCGGCCGCCGGATACGGGCTCGGTACATTCGGGTTGTTCAAGCCGTGGGTCTCGGTCGTGTGTAATCCGCTGACTGTGGGATCGCTGGGAACGACGACATATGGGTTATAGCCGAGCCTCTGCAAGCGGCCATCCCAAACGTACCGGTGAATGTCATCATCAGGGCCTGGTGGCACTCGAAGAAATGGAAGATGCCACAGAGAGGCGAGAGCAAGACCGGCAACGACAACTCGGCGTGGAAATTGTGACGTCGCGAAGAACTCACGGATGGCCAGGAGGTATGCGATGCCGGCCGCGGCCAAAGACGCAATGAAAGACGGGCCGCCCTTATCGCTGAAGTTGAATGAACAGATAACCAGCGCTACGCAGAGGATAGCGCCGAGCACGTACACTCTGGTGGAAGGGGCGAACTTCACAACTCTCCGATGCCCGTCCGTGGTTGCGCCGTCACGCGTTCCCACTCTTTAAGCCACATCGCCGTTCGTGGCGCCCTCTCCGGAGCCCGACGCAAATCCTCTGCCAGCCGAGTCAGGTCGTCAGACACATCGATATCGTAAAAGGGAGCTACGAGGCCTAGAGAAAGCTCGAGAGCTCGAACGCGCGATAGGAGTCTCTCCAGCGCGCTGCCGGTGCCCATTCCGTCGCGCGCGAAAAGCGTAGGGTAAGAAGTCTTTGCCCCTACGAGATAGTAGCCTCCGTCGTGCGTCGGTCCCACCACTACGTCATGTGCGGCCAGAGTTTCGAACGCATCTTCGAGAACAGAACGCGGCAGATGTGGGCTGTCGCTGTTGAAGGCAATGGTGCGTCGTTGGCGTTCTTCTGCGAAGTGCGCAAATACCGAAGTAAGTCCCGCGGCAAGGCCCTCGCCTTTCTGCGCAACTACGCTTAATTCGCTGCCTGCCATGTGCGCCAATTCATCCGCATCCAACTCCGGGCACATGATGGCAACTTCTACGTCGCCCAATGACCGCGCCAGTGCCAGCGTGTCGTCCAGAAGACAGCAGTAGAAAGCCACGACAGCCTCAAGAGAAAGGCTGGGAGCCAGTCGGGTTTTGACCGAGCCTGGCCTTGGCGCTTTCGCCATGATTACCAGCACGCGGTCACGTCCAGGCGAACGCACCACCGTCTCGGTTGAACGCTCCATAGGTTTGACGCGGACCTACGCCGGCCGAGGTGTTCCGGCGCCTCGTGGTCGAAAGTAGTAGCGCACGATAAGGCTGAAAATAAACCAAGCGGCGCCGACGGTTCCCTTCAGCGTACCGCCGATCTTCGACTTTCCGATTCGCGGGTAGTAGCTCACAGGGACTTCAACCACACGGAATCCAGCCAGGGCGCCTTTCAGGATCATCTCAACTGCCCAGCCATAGGTGGTCTCTTCGAGGGCGAGCCCGCGTAATACATCTGCGCGGCCCGCGCGAAACGGGCCGAGATCACTGATCTCCAGCCCATAGAGTAGCCTTATCAGGCTGGCGGCGAAGCGATTACCAAACGCCTGATGCCAAGGCAGCGCCCCGGCGGAACACCGCTCCCGGAGGCGGGAACCGAGCGTAATGTCAGCGCGCCCTTCGGCAATTGGCGCTAAGAGAATCGGCAGTTCAGAAGGTCGATCGCTGTAGTCGCCATCGAGAAACACAACAACGTCAGGAGAATTTGCCGCGGCTAGCCCTGTAAGACAAGCTCGGCCGTATCCGCGGCGCGGTTCCTGAACGACGAGAGCGCCCATTCTTGCGGCGATTTCGGGCGTTCCGTCATTCGAGTTGCTGTCCACGACGATGACCTCCGTCGTCAGAGTAGACGGGAGATCCGCTAGAACGCGCTCAATCGCCCGCGCTTCATTATGGGTGGGAATGATGACCGAAACTCGCACCTGGACTTGGCTCGATCACCACCACGGAGAAGATGGCCGCCGCTGCGACAGCCACGCGTCAACGCCCCATCTCCGGCCGGCGCGTCCGATCGCGAGCCCGAGGCATGCCAGCACCGGAACCAGCAGCTCCCAGATCCACGACTTACCATACTCCGAAAGCCAAAGGCTGCCGAGAAACAGAAAAGCCACGAATGCAGCCGTACGGGTAAACAGACCGATGAGAAGCAGAATCCCGAGAGAAATTTCGGTCGTCGCTTGCATGGGGGCCGCGATCGGGGCGTGGCCTTCCATAAATCCCATAACCCACTTCCATGCTGCCGGTGAGTGGCTGTTCTCGATGTAGTACCTGATCACCCCCGCGTAGCCCGCCGGAGTGTAGGCGCCTTTTCCCAGATTTTCAAAAAAGACCGAGATCAACATTGCGCCAATCGTTGCACGGACCAGCGCCAGCCCAATTGCCGCTGTCGGTTGCTTGATCACTTCCAGAGTCGGGTTTGCGTTCGTAGTCATTGTCGACCTCGTGCCAGTTTGCGAAGGCCCGCTGCAAGGCCATGGTGCCCATCATTCTGTCTGGAACAGCAATCACTCGATACAGTGCAATCGTCGAGGTTGCGGTCGAGCATCTGAAACCGCAGGGCGGCGTCCAACAGCAGATATCTTAAGCCGTTCTCCCCGTTTTTGCTAGTGGGTTCGCAAACCCCCCATTTCAGCACATCAGCGGGCGCCGTGGCGGCGACAGTCTTGTCCAATGCAAGATGAGCCTGGAGGAGGGGGCCATTCCAATGCAAGATGAGTCTGAAGAAAGAGGGCAGGGCATGCTGAGGATTGCTAATACGCATGCAAGAGATGGAGAACCCGAGTCTGGAGCAGATCCGTGTTTTTCTGGACGGGAACCAGGAGGTACGATTTCAGGGTGAGGGACGAGGGGAGATCTACGCCTGGGTAGACCGCACGCTCAGGCAGCAGGATTACCCGCGCAGGAGCCGAATCGACAAAGGGCTGTTGCGGCGCTACCCGAGCAAGATGACGGGATTGAGCCGAGCGCAGATGGGGCGACCGATCGGAGAGTACGGCACGACCGGCCGGCTTCAACCGACCCAGTACCGGCGGCACACGTTTCCCAGGCTGTCGTTCGCCATAAAGCAAACCGGGTCGAAGGTGCATTCATTGCCAGCACAGCTTCACCTGAGCGAGCACAGCCTCTGACAGGATGAACCAATCGGCGTGTAACATTGTTACCTGCTATCAGCAAGCTTCTGGCGAACCATTCGGGTCTTTCGTTACTTTTATGGAATGACAGGACCTTAGGCGCGGACACATTATTGGCGAACGACAGCCAGGCCGACCAATTTCAAGCCATCAAGGCGCGTTTGAACCAGGAACTCAGGAACCTGCCGGTGGGAACGGTCTTCAGTTTCTCGCCGCCGGCGATACCGGGCGTCGGCACAGCGGGCGGATTCAGCTTTGTCCTGGAGGATCGCGCCGGCAAGGACGTCCAGTTTCTGGCAAATAACCTGAACAAATTTCTAGTGGCCGCCCGGAAGCGCCCGGAAATCGGTTCGATCACCACAACGTTCCTGCCGAGCGTGCCGCAACAGTTCATCAACGTCGACCGTGAAAAGGTGCTCAAACAAGGCGTGGCTTTGACCGATGTCTACAGCACCATTCAGGCGTACATGGGTGGACTGTTCGTCAACTACTACAACGAATTCGGCCGCACCTGGCAGGTGTACGTGGAGTCAGAGGCACCGTTCCGAGCAAATACAGGAAACTTGGGTCGGTTTTACGTGCGGAACAGCCAGGGCGAGGGGCTTCCACTTTCGTCGCTCGCAAAATTCGAGACTCGTTCCGGACCCGAGTTCACGATGCGCTACAACGAGTACCGGTCCGCGCAGATCAACGGCAGCGCCGCGCCCGGTTACATCTCGGATCAGGCCACGGCGGCGCTGGAAGAGGTTTTCAAGCAAACCATGCCCGGCGAAATGGGTTTCGACTATTTGGGCATATCTTACCAGGAACAGGTGGCACGGCAAGGAGTACCGTCTTCGCTCGTATTCGGATTTTCACTCTTATTCGTTTTCCTCATTCTGGCGGCGCTGTACGAAAGCTGGTCGCTGCCGTTCAGCGTTCTCCTGAGCACGCCGGTGGCGATTTTTGGCGCGTACGGGGTGCTGTGGCTGCGCCGTTACTTGATGAGCCTCATCGCTCCGCCTTATATGGTTCAGATGGAGAACGATGTTTATGCGCAGATCGGGCTGGTAATGCTGATTGGCTTGGCCGCCAAGAACGCGATCTTAATTGTCGAGTTCGCGAAGGAACAGTACGAACAGGGCAAGCCATTGGTTGATGCGGCGCTCGTAGGCGCGCGGCTTCGACTGCGCCCCATCCTGATGACTTCCTTTGCGTTCATTCTCGGATGTGTGCCGCTCTGGACTGCATCCGGAGCCGGCTCGATCGCGCGCCAGATCATGGGAACCACTGTCATCGGAGGCATGTTGGCCGCAAGCGTCCTCGGTATCTTTGCGGTTCCGGCAGTCTTTTACGTGGTGGAGCGATGGTCCGCGGCGGCCCGCGAGCGTTTCCTGTCCGCTCCGTCTCAGCATCACGCGACTACGGATGGTGAACAAAATGCTTAATATTTCGCGATTCAAGTTTGGAGGAAAAACCTCACCGGCGTTCGTTGTTGCGGCGGCACTCATGCTTTCGGCCTGCATGGTCGGACCGAATTATCATCGTCCGGTCGTGCAAACACCGGCAACATTCCGCGGTCCTGATGAATCCCAACAAGCGGAAGCCCAAGCCAAGTCGTTCGCAGACCTGCCTTGGTGGGAGGTGTTCCACGATCCTCAACTCCAACAACTGATCCGGACGGCGCTAAAGCAGAACTATGATCTGCAACTGGCTGTTGAGCGCGTCAATGCCGCCAGAGCCCAGGTAGGCATCGTGCGCTCTAACGAGTTCCCGATGGTTTCGCTTAACCCGGAGTTCGGCGGCGGGAAGACCGATCAGGGCATCAAGACCAACATTTTTACGCTCGCTGCTGACGTGGTCTTTCAAGTGGATTTATTCGGGCGCTATCGACGTGCGACCGAAGCAGCCCGGGCCCAACTGCTGGGCACCCAAGACGCGCAACAGACCGTAATCCTAACGCTTGTGAGCGATGTAGCAAGCGATTACTTTCTGCTTCGCGATCTCGACCTTCAGCTTCAGATCGCAAAACAGACAGTGCAAACCCAGCAAAATTCGGTGAAACTGACCGAGCTGCGCCTGACTCACGGTGTCGGTACAAGCCTTGATGTGCTTCAGGCGCGGCAAGTGCTCGATACCGCCAATGCGCAGATTCCGGACCTGGAGCGGCAAATTGGGCAGACTGAGGACGCGATCAGCATCCTCTTAGGGGACTATCCGCACGGCGTGCCTATCGAGGAGGCCCTCGGAATCGAGACGCCGAATGGCTGGCAATGGAGCGAAACTTTGCCGCCGCAATTACCGGCAGGGCTGCCCTCGACGCTGCTCGAGCGCAGGCCCGACATCCGTGAAGCCGAACAAAACCTGGTCGCCGCCAACGCAAACATCGGCGTGGCGAAGGCGATGTTCTTTCCGCAAATCTCTCTCCTCGGCTCCGGAGTTGGAGCATGGGGGCATAGCACGTTTCTTGGAGCAAGTATCCCGGCCCCTCTCGGTGTAGGAAGCTACGCGGCAAGCGCAATCCAGCCGATTTTTGAAGGTGGGTATTTACGTAACAACCTGCGGTACGCCAAGTCGCAAGACCGGCAGGCTCTGATCAGCTATCAACGGACTATCCAGCACGCGTTCGGCGATGTTTCCGACGCCCTGATTGGCTATGAGAAATACCACGGTGTCCGCGAGCGTCAGGAGCAGACTGTAAAGGATCTTCAAGCATCAGTTGACGTCGCTTATGCGTTATAAGGGCGGTACGGCGAATTATCTCGAGGTCCTGGACAGCCAGCGATCATTATTTCAAGCTGAACTCACGCTCGCGCAGGCTCGAGACAACGAATATCAGAGCCTGGTTCAACTCTACAAAGCGCTGGGCGGGGGTTGGAAGTAGAACCGACGGCAGCTGGAACACGATTCTCGTGTATCAGATTGGCGCAGCGGATGCTGCGCATCCCGATCACTCGGGATCCGGTGTTGACTGGCGATGCACTGATGCGATGCATCAAAAGGGCAAGGAAAGGGCAATACCTCAAAACCGGGCCGTCGCGCGCCGTCGCGCGCGCGCGAATTGACCACACGGGCATAAGCGTCTACAATTTAGATGGTATAGAATGGATGCCCATCGAGCTAAAACTGAAGCAGGCGAGTGCCGTTTTGGGTGTAGCGCCAAAAGACTTGCAGAACCTTGTGCAATTCAAAGTCTTAAGGCCGATCCGGCGTGACGGTCTCTACTGGTTCGACAATCGACTTCTTCTGGAAGCGAAGATCGCTTTGTATTTGAAGGAGTCCCTCGGTACCTCCACGGAGGTGCTTGCCCTTTTCACGCGTGCGCTTTCCAGCCTCAAGGACGACGAGGTAGCGACAGTCCGTTACTTGTCGCTTCGGTCACGCCCTACGAGGGGCGGAGAGCCAATCGAGGTTCGTATTCCTCTAAGAGATCTGGCAAAGGAACTGAACGAACAGCTTCCACTTGCCGCTGTCTATAAAGATTTGCCCCGCGGCAGAAAGAGACCCGGATGGAAGCGCGAGTTCGCTCGCAGTCTCCAGGCCGCAGCGGCCGACCTGTCGTGCGTAACCGAGTCCCAGGTGGCGGAGGCAATTCGCGGTTTCCGTGCCGAGAAGAGTAAGTTGCCGGAGATAACGGTTGGCCCGTCGAGAAAAACAGCCTAGAGGCGTAGTTGATACCTCGGTTGTCATAGCCGGAGTCGCGGGATTCAAACCTGGGCGCACCACCGAGAATCCGAGCGCTTCATTTCTTCGTGATTGGCTAGAGCGTGGAACCTTCGTATGGCTCGTAACGGAGGACGTCCTTTCGGAATACAAAGGCGTCCTCACGAGGCTCGGTGTACGGCGGCATCTCGTCGGGAACATCATCAACTTGCTCCGTGAGGAGGCAGAGTTCGTAGATGTTCGCGAGGAAAGCGATGTGTCGCCCGATCCGAACGACAACGCGATCTGCGCATGTGCGGAGCAAGGGGGTGCCGCCTTTTATCGTCACTCTGAACAGGAAGGACTTCCCCCAGAAGAAACTGGTAGCGAAAGTGATATCGCCTGGAGATGCCTTTCCTACTACACGACGCGGTCGACCTCGCTGAGCACCTGACCGTCGGGTGTTCGCGTCGACTTGACCTCGGAAACAGAACCCGACGGTATCTGGACCACGTCAGCCTGTAGGACTATAAGGCAGTCTGTGTGGAAAGGAGCGGACACTAAACGAACGATTGAGGGAGCTTGCGAGGCGATAACGTGCAAAGTTTCGTTACCTCGTTTACCTCAATAACGGGGCTTCTGGAGAACGGATCGTGAAAACAATAGACTTATGTAACCAGAAAACAGCGCCGTAAACGCCTAAGTCATTTATTTACAATCGACGCCCATATTCCCAAGCTGGAAGCCGAGGGTTCGAATCCCTTCTCCCGCTCCATGTTTTCAATGATTTAGCCCGGATCTCTGTTTCCCGACAATCTTTGTTAATGCAGTAATCGCAGTAACGAGTCCTCTGCCAGCTCGTGAGATTACGAGAAGAGCCTAAAGGTCGCACCGAACCGCATCGTGCGGGCTATGGCGGCACTCGCTATGGCCCGGGCAGGAAAATGCTGCTGGGCGGAGATGCTGGCTGCCGAACACAACAAAACGGCCCCGCTGGACACTCTGATCCAGAGGTACTGGTTACCCACGATTCGGGCCGCCGTCGCTTTTGGGGCGTAAGGATCCGAATCGAGCAATTGAAGTCTTGACAGTGGCCCGACCTATCGAACTCAGCACGTCCGATCGAAGTGCGCAAATAATCATTCCGGCGCTAGGCAGCCAGTTTTTGCAGGGTGTACTCGTGATGTAGACCTCCGAGAACTGGCTTGGCTTTCACGCAGCAATTATTAGGAAGTTGATGGCGGTTCGCGTTTGGCGACGGAACGGGCACCAACGGCGCGGGAATACCTGGCCCCAGGCTCCGATGTGGGCGGCCGTGGTTGTAATGGGAAATCCACTCTTTGAGCGTGCACCGAAGGTGGTTCTCCGAAAGGGTAATGATGAAGTCTAGACACTCTCTCCGTATCGTGCGCACGACGCGTTCGCAGAAACAATTTGCCCTCGGGGCGCGCACCGGTGTGCGAAGTACCCTTACGCCCATCTCATGTACTGCGCGGTCAAGTTCGCTTGAGTAGATTCGGTCGCGATCGTGAATGACATATTCGTAGCCGTGCTCTCCTGGCAGCGCCTCGCGGAACTGTTGCAGCGTCCACTCCGCTGAAGGATGGGCGGTAACGTTGTGATGCACGATCCTGCGTGTCCCGATTTCCATGATCACGAACACGTAGAGCAATCGGAACGTGGCCGTCGCAACCACGAAGAAGTCGCAGGCCACGATACCTTTGGCGTGATTTCGAACGAAGGTCATCCAACGGTGCTTCGGGTCCGGCGTGCGTCCCGGTCCGCGTGCTGCGGCCAGGTACTTGCCGACAGTGCGAGGAGAGACTCGCAGGCCGAGCTTGAGCTGGAGTTCGTCGGCGATTCGGGCTTCGCCCCAGATCGGGTTCTCAGCTGCCATTCTGAGGATGAGTTGTCGGAGATTGTTCGGCAGCCTGGGCCGGCCACGCGGTCGGGACTTCCATCGCCAGAACAAGCGAAATCCTTTTCGATGCCAGCGGATGAAAGTGTCGGGCTTGACCACACGGAGTGCGGGGCGCCAGGCGAAGAGCCTGCCCAGGGCGGCCATCACCGGATCGAGTCGGTGGCTCGGCGCGGTTTCGCCTTACGCTCCTCGAACAGGGCGAGTTGTTTACGCAGGAACAGATTCTCAGCGGCTAAGGCGGCGCGGGACCGGAAGCACAGGGCGAGTAAGCGTCCCAGGTCGAACAGCACCGCGCGGCCGGTTGCAGTCGCATGTGAAAGAGCTGTGATTAGCTCGCACGCGCTCATGATGGCTTAGGTTCTCACAAGTCGAGACCGTCGCAAGCCATTGAGACTGCGGCCGGACGGATTATTTGCGCAGTACAGCGGCGCAGTTCTCAATTGACAACTATCGACACCGTCACAGATACTGTAATCTGCGCATGTAGGATGCAACGGCTACCCGCCGAAGGGCAATGCCCACCTACGATCTCACGGTGGAGGTCTACATGCCCAATCTAGAGAACCTCAAGAAGCAAGCCAAGCTCATATTGCGATGGCATCGCGAACACCACTATCCCGTCGCCGCACAAATCCGCGGGCTTTTGCCTCGTTTCCTGAATATGCCCGACTCCGAGATTCTTGCGGCGAGCTTTAAGTTGAGCGATGCACAAGAAATGGTCGCAAGACAGCAGGGCTTCGATAGTTGGCAAGCCCTGAAAACTGGACTTTCGAACACGTCGACTCAGGTTAAATCGTCGCCATCCAAAGCAGTAATTGTCGGTGCAGAGCCGCAACTGTTCGTCACCGATATTAAGAGATCATGCGACTTTTTCCTTGAGAAGTTAGACTTTTCACTTGTATTCAGTTACGGCAAACCTCCCTACTATGCACAGGTGGGTCGCGACGCGGCGCGTCTCAATCTCAGATGCGTCGAGCGAACGGTAATCGAGTCGACAGTCCGCGATCGCGAGGAACTGTTATCGGCATCTATGACCGTCGCTACAGCGGACGAGATCAAGCTGCTGTTTCTTGAGTTTCAGTCCGCTGGTGTGGCCTTTCAGCAGAAGCTGAAAAAGCAACCTTGGGGCGCCAAGAATTTCGTTATCAAAGATCCGGATGGGAATCTGCTGCTGTTTGCGGGACCCGCAAGCTGACAGCTACCAGTCGAAGTGTGCTGATCGACATGTATACTCGGCAACCTGAAAGCAACGCCGAGTTCGGCTCATTCGAATGGCGAAGTAGGCGTTTCAAAACTTACCCGTATACCGGCCAATATTGCAATCTAGCCGGGTCGTGCATTACTCGACAGCCGTATTCTTTTTTCGTTCGAAACTGATTTGTGGAGGGTGAAGGCCATCCGCAGATCGGAACTTTGGTAGAGGACGGTCAGCGGCGCAGGCCCCGACTGCCAGGGCTGGATGAATGAAGCCGGCTTCCGCGAGACCCGCGTCGAGCATCTGGTCGGCCCGGACTCGATGGTAATAGGGATTCGCTAAAGGGGCAGCCAAGCAAACACGCGCTCCGAGTTGATACTCGCTTTGCCCCGCTGGACCAGCCAAACGCCGCCTTCCCGGAATGAAGCAGAATCCAACGCGGCACAGGCTGTCATCGCCTGCCGCCGATATTCTACGAGGCTCCTCCCCAAGGGCCCCAGGGAATTGACGCCAGAGCGCTCTGCCGTATCCGCTTGCTGACGCGCGCGGTTCTGTGGGGGAGTTTTTCACGTTTGACGCGTAGCCCTCGCAGGTACTCGCTACCCCTCGGTAACGCGCGTTTCTTGAAACGCGTCACCAAGGCGTACATGCCAAGCCCTCGGCCAGCGCTGCCTCTCTGCATAATCCTGGCGGCAACCTTCACGGTCACCCCAAAGGCCTTCGGTCAATCCCAACCAACGGTCATCAAAGCGGACGTGCGACAGGTGCTGGTTCCTGTTGTTGTCACGGACAAGAAAGGCCACCACGTTAGGTCTCAAGGCGGATGACTTCGAGGTTTTTGAAGACGGCACACCGCAGAAGATCGTCGCCTTCAGCACGAGCAGCGACACCGCGCCGATTCCTGCCCCTTCACTTACGCCAAGCCGAAAGTCCCCGGCACTATCGAACAAGCCTGCAGCACTTCAGACTGGTGTCGCGCCGGCGATCCCTAAGCGCACGTATCTGATTTGTGTCGATACGATGCATTCCGCTTTTTCGAATTTCGCGCGGGTGAATGAGGCGCTGAAGAAGTTCTTCGCCCAGGAGCAAGGCGAGGACTCCCAATACGCGCTGGTCGCCTTGGGGCGGAAAGTGCACGTGGTGCAGGACTCCACTCGCGACTCAGGGAAGATCCTACAGGCGGTTCAGAGCAAACAGTTTTTGAAAGCGATTCAGGACAGTGAAGCCATCACTACGGTACGGGACATTCAGCAGTTCCGGAACCAAATGAAGGATGACTACTGCAAATTCTGTGCCTGCGAAGTCTACGGAACAAGGACCGATAGCCCAGGATGTGCCGGGGCCGCCGGTAGGGCCCAGGGAACTTTGTTGAGCGTTGGCCAACGAACTGAGTATCTCGACCGCGATTTCCTGCGCGGCCTGAATGAACTGGTCAAGGCAACCGCGAGCATGCCTACCATGCGGACCATCATTTTAATTTCAGACGGATTTAACCGCTTTCCAGGACGTGAACTGTACGGCATCATGGATGGCTTCGGGCCGTCAACAAACAGAATGATTCAGTTCAATCCACACGACCAGGAGGCGCCTTTGCAGGTGGTCCTCAAACTGGCGGTCCAGTACAACGTCAAGTTCTATACCATCGATTCTCGCGGGCTGTATGCGGCTGCCTCGCTGGGTAGTAACAGCTTTGACACCAGCAACGGCGCCGTCATTCCGGAGAGGGTGGATCAAGGTCAGATGACAGTCGCCCGCGAGAACACCGATGCTCTCTTTCAACTGGCACATGATACTGGCGGAACGTTCTTTGAAAACGACAATGATCTCTTCAAGGGAATTCAGCGCGCCTTCGCTGATTCCCGCGAATATTACCTGCTGGCTTACAGGCCAACCAACACAACCGCGGACGGCGCTTTCCGAAAGATAACCGTAGAGGTAAAGAACCGGAAACTGCTCGTTAACGCGAAGACGGGTTACTGGGCAACAAATTAGAATGACACCGAGTCAAAGCCTGCAAACCGGGGACCTACCCACAGGAGCGCTGAGTTAGGGCAGGCGTCCCATCGGAGCCTCTGTGCGTCATCCTCTGAAGAATGCACGGCTGGTTGGGAATTCAGAGGCTGCCTTGAACAGTTAGGTTAGAGACGATAACGCCGTTTGAACGAAGCCGAAGCGGCAGACGCTTCGCGTGCTTGCCGTTCGAGGCTCTCTCCTCAGGGACTTCGCATGCCAAAGCGATCTCCAAATAGCTCAATAAGATAGGCGGGAAATTCGCATTTGGGAGATTCGCATTTACTTTTTGAGCGTTTGGGTGTATCATTCTTGCATCCATATGGCTGTAATAGAAAACCTGACCAAACTCTCCGACCTCGCCTTGCGCAAGCGGCGCGAGGGCCTAACCAGAGTTCTGCCGCCGCTCGCAGAAGTGCTTCGCGGCTCCTTGATGGAGCGCTACGTGACGTGCGGCAATCCGGATTGCAAATGTGCCCGTGGCGAGCGCCACGGGCCGGTATGGTATTTGAGCGTGACCTTAGACCAGTCGCATCGCGCCGGTTGCACTGTGCCGAGCGATCAGGTCGAGCAAGTCCGCCGGTGGATTGAGAACTATCACCAAGTGAAAGAGAACCTGGAGAAAATCTCCGACATCAACCGGGAACTGATGCATCGTCTCAAGGTTAAGAACAAGAAAAGGAAGAGCGTCAAAAAGTGAGCCATCCGGGCATGGGGATGAGAGACGGCGTCTCGCTTATCTTACAGCCTTACGGATGAAAGAGAGCGCGCATTCTCTGCCTTCGCTTTCCACTTGGCTGAACAAAGGTTTCGGTTTGCGCGCTCATGCAGCTCAGATGGCGGACGCCCGCACCGATCCGGAAATCTCGCCATCCAGCATCTTCCTGGCGGTCTTCCATAGCTTTGTGTTTCGCCTACCCAGTTTTCAGCAGTTGAATAGTGAACTGTCTCATTCGCATCTGCAAAGCTGGATCGGCGCCGAGCGCGCTTTGGGCGACGACACCTTGCGGTACAGTTTATGCGGCTTCGACCTGAACCCGCTGGAAACCATGTTGGTGGATGTCAACCGCCGTCTGAAGAGAGGTAAAGCCTTCGATGAGGGACGGGTGCAAGGGCGCTTGGTGGCGGCGTTGGACGGCATCGAGGTGTTGTCCAGTTTCAGCCGGCGCTGTGACCGTTGCCTGGAGCGCCGCGTGACCCTGAAGGATCAAGCCGGCCGCAAGTCGCGTCCTTGTCTGCCAGCAGGCGCGCCATCTCCCCCAACGTTTCCACCGCTCCGCGCAACTTGCGGTGACCGTCCGCATTCAGCGTCTGATGGCACGCTCCATCCACCAGCGCTTCCAATTCCTGAATACTGATGTCGATGGTCTCCGGGTCCAGCTTCATCGTTTTCCTTCATTGGCTCAGTTGGACTGTTTCCAGTCCCATGCTTGGCACAACAAGCGAGACAGTTCACAGCGCCCGGCTGCGGGGTGGGCGACGATCAAGTCGCGAATGAAACCGACGTCGCCACCGGTGATTGTGCGGCCGCGGTATCTCCACTGCAGTTCCATGGCGAAGCAACAGTGTGACAAAATTTGCGCCCGAACGCAAGGCCCTGGCGCGATTTTTTTAACCCACCTTGCGCCACACCGGCGCTGCTTCCGTTTCCGGATTGCCCGCCGCCAGCAGCAGTTGCGCCTGGTGCGCCTGGAGCGTTTGCGCTGAGGTGCTTCCGCTGGGCCACCATTTAAAATGTCCTTTGCTCAAACGCTTGTGCGCCATCCAAAACCCTTGGCCGTCGTACACCAACGCACGGATGGCTGTCGCGCGGCGGCTGCGGAATAGGAACAGACATCCCGAGAACGGGTCGGCTTGGAGTTTCTCCCGGCACAGCGCGGCCAGCCCGTCGATACCTTTTCTTAGGTCCACCGGCTCGACCGCCACCAGGATGCGCATCTGCGGCGTGATCTGAATCATCGCTCGCTTTGCCGCCACGCGCGCAACAGTTGGCTCCAGTCCACGGCGCCCGAGTTGCCCTGCACCCGCAACAGTTCCACGCAATAGCCGGTCCCGGCCGGCGTGGGCGATAGTTCCACGAACTGCAGACGGGGGACGGGTGCAACCGGCGCTGGACTTCGCAGGCGTTTGCGCAGGTTGGCGTAGTCGATGGGCAGCGTGCGGGCCGTGCGATACAAGCCATGTTTGCGCGCCAGTCCGGCAGCCTCCGTCCAGAACTGTTCCGGCAACGGCGAGCGGCGCGGATGACTACTTCTCCATTCCGCCAGCCGACGTTGTAAATCAAGAAACTCTTCGGCGATTGGTGTTTGCTTTCGGGGCATTCCCCAAAATTACTCTGGCTGGCCAGTTCGAGTCACGCACGCTTGCCGGACGCTCACGGTCGCCGGGTCACTTCCGATACAGCACTAGCGTTTCACGGTCCTTATCGGCGACTGCCTGGTGCTGCTCCGCTAGGCGTGTGCCGTCCTGTGCTGTCAGTACGGCGGACACGCCGACTTTCCAGTTCGAGAGACTTGACGCCATCGTGTCCACTCAATGCCTCAAATTGCGCTCCGTGTCGCCTGCCGCGAAAACCATCCGGAACCACTCTCTGACCTGCAGCGTCTCGACTGCACATGTCGCATTTTAGATTTGCAGCGTTGGCGTCTGTCGTGTTGTTCCCTTGCTTCAGCGCGTATTCCCAACCGATATCCGTTGGCGTAGTTGGGGGAGGTGCTTTGACCAGCGGATTTGAGATGTCAACGATACCAGCATCGGCATCAGGTTTCTCACCGAGTTACAGCTTCTACTCGACCTCAAAGGGTTATGTCGTGGGTGCCTCGATCGAAGTTCGCCTGCCCTTCCGTTTATCTATCGAAGCGGATGCGCTTTATCATCCTTTGAGCTACGCGTCCACCGCAACTTATCCGGTAGGCGACGGATCCTACACCAATCCGTCCGCGACGGTGTTGACCTGGGAAGTACCGTTATTGGTGAAATACAGGTTTTCCAACAAGAGAATCAATCCCTTTGTTGAGGCAGGGCCATCATTCCGGGCGTCAGGAAACCCGAATGGGACAGCGCCGTCGAATTATGGAATTTCACTCGGTGGTGGAGTTGAGCTGCGCGCGTTGCTCCTTCGATTCGCGCCTGAGATCCGCTATACCCGCTGGGCGGTAGACCAGCCGGTGCCGCCATGGGCGAAGACGAACCCCAATCAAGCGGAGTTGCTGGTGGGATTCAGCTTCCCGTAGTTTTACGGCCAGAAGCCGTCTATCGCGTGAACCCAAGGCGCGCCGTTCATCGGCCGAATCTGAATGTGGCGTCTCCAGTAATGCTACTCCACTGTCTTGTGCCCGCGCCAAAGTTGTATGCGTGGCGAGCAGTTGCGCCTAACCAAAAATGATGATCCCGATCAAGCGCAATTCTGCCGCCAGCCATAGCTTGGCTTAACCATGCGTCCCCGTAAGTATTGCTGAACTTCTGGAACCCCTTCGGTTCAAACTCGACATCCGCCTTCCAGGCTTCGAGAGCGCCGACACCGGCAAACAACTCAATTCGGCCATCGCGCAACCGAAGAGTCACATTGGCACCGAATGGAGGAAGGGTGGACCGCGCCCGGTCTACCGGCCCAATCGCACAGCGCGGGCACTCCAGCCCCTGTAAATTGAACATGGCTGCCGTGTAGTCTGGCGAGAACTCGAAACCAGGGAGGCGCGGCGTGTTGGGGCCATAACCGAAGGATTCAATTGTAAGATTCCCAAACCTACGAATTCCAGGCATGCCCGAATTTCTGTCGAGTGCAATCGCCGATGGGATGTCCATGCTGGGCGGGAGGGTACTTGCCAATCGTAGGTTGGCGGTCGACAAATGAAAATACTCCAGCGAGCCATGGTTGCCTAAGGGAAGACTCGCGATCGCGTGCGCGGAAGCTGGCTCTCCCTTATTGGCATCTGCGGTAGGCTGGGCGAAAAGGCCAGGGCCACCGAGCACCCCCTCCAAGATTAGAGACGCAAGCAGCAGTCTCATCTTTCCCACGGTATCTGATCCGGGGGCTTCGCTGCGTAGAATTCCCTGTTGCTCACAGAAGGGAACCGTCCGTGACCTCCAGGCAGATAGGTGCTTGACACGCTCATGGAAGTAGAGATTATCACCGTCGGCTCCTAAAACGAAACAAACATTTCGGCGGTCTGCTCGTCCTTAGTGGACTGTCACGCCCCGACAAGGTGACAGACTTGTTCCCCTCAGAGTCGGCGACGTAGGGCCCTCTAGTTTGGTTGCGCTGTTCTCGATCTAATGGCGACATTTTTTCGTGAGGGCGAATGGAGGTCAGTGGCACAATTTCTCGGAGAATCCTGAGTACGATCTGAAACTACTTTTGGACCCTAATATATCCGATACACTGCTTTGCGCGGAGCAGTTCCATTATGTCCGGCTGTGACCGGTGATCTGCCCCGGATTGGCAAGGAAGGATTCCAGACGATATCGCCGTTTAGCAGTCCTTATCTGTTTCAAAGAGGTAGCTGTGAGATGGCGGATTGTCGGGAGTGTCGCCTATGTTGTATGACATGTCGGACTTGGCTTCCCAAACTGAGGTGTTTTGCTATTCAACTTGCGCTTTCTCTGCCATTCAGGGAACTGATCTACCATTGGCAGAATGGAGATCACGGATCTGTTGCGCCGCGCTCACGACGGCGACGATGATGCGCTGAAGGCCGTCATCCCTTTGGTTTACGACGAGTTGAAGCGTCTGGCTAGCAGCCACCTGCGCCGAGAACGCTCCCCGGGATCGGTCCAGACGACGGTACTGGTTCACGAAGCTTTCCTGCGCTTGGCCGGTTCGCGGTTGCCAGCCTGTGAGAACCGTTCGCACTTTTTTGGAATCGCCGCTCGTGTGATGCGGCAGGTATTGGTCGACATGGCACGCGCCCGGCGGGCCACCAAGCGCGGGCCGGGACTTGAGCTTCCGCTGGCAGACTTGCCCGATCTCGGCGCACCGAAGGACGATGCGTTTTTGGCGCTGGACGACGCGCTCAATCGCTTAGCTGCAGAAAGCCCAGTGAAGGGGCAAGTCATCGACTTGCGCTTCTTCGCCGGGTTGACCGCCGAAGAATCGGCGGAAGCGCTGTCTCTTCCAGTGCATACGGTTCGCCGCGAACTTCGCCTGGCGAAAGCCTGGCTGCACCGCGAACTGGCGTAAGGAAAAATCTTTCGGGTTCCGCTGCAGTTCCGCCTCACATTCCGCAGTAAAGAGTAGGAAGAGAAAGAGGCCGGTGCATTCGTCCTGGCCTCTTGCTCCTCTCCCTCGGGCTCCTTGCCCGGATAAATCAGATCAGAGCGAAAGCGAGGAACGAGTATGGTGAGCCTTATTAAAGGCGGTAATGGCGGCGATCCTCCCGAATTGGTTAAGAAGGAGCGCGAGGCGCTAAAAACAGTAGTGCTACACACGTTCGTGGTCAGCCCGCTCACGGTGAAAACTTTTGGTACGGTAACCGCCTCTTGGAATGTGACTGTTCCCACGAATACTGCGTTCGACATGTTTGTGGAACTGAATGGCAAGGCGGTGCCTTCCACCGGCAGCCAGACGTTTACTGTAAACCAGCAGACGGTTTTCGAATTAGCGACGGCGATCAGTGATGACCCGACCGTGGCCAGAATACTCAAACAAGTCACAATTCACCTGGATACCTCCG
Source organism: uncultured Acidobacteriaceae bacterium (assembly GCA_963771305.1). Lineage (GTDB taxonomy): Bacteria > Acidobacteriota > Terriglobia > Bryobacterales > Bryobacteraceae > CAJCIT01. The sequence goes on along the minus strand of CAVYTS010000003.1, from coordinate 30,845 downwards.
AGTGCCGCAGTCAATCATTTCCGGCATCCGTGGTGACAGTGCCTCTGAAGCAACAGTTCGACGACGTTTTTGGCGGAACCAGCCAGTTCACGCTGAAAGACGGCGGGACCAGCGTGACCGCGGGTGATGCCGGCGCGGTCAACATCGACGTTCCTCTCAGCATAAACGTGCCCGACTGGTTCGACGCGGATATGAATGTCGTAATCCAGCTGACGATTACGGGCGCATCACAAGTGTTCGTTGCCGCTCCGGTTGTCAATCCGCAAGTGAGCTGGTCATTTTTGTCCAATCTGCTCAGCCTCGCCTGCACCAGTTTCATTGGCGACGGCATGACACAGATATCGAAGGTTTTCCTGGAAGAAATCGTGGACCAGCAGCTGCGCCCCGCGATCACACAAATGCTCGTGGATCAGATCGACATGTTCACCAATTCGCTCCAGGCGGCGGATTCGCAACACCGAACATACGTCATGACCTCGTTAACATTCTCCAATGCAACTGGTCTGGTGATCACTGCTTGCCCGAAGTAGCCGATTCTGGGTTGAGCCATAGATGCATAGTTTCGCGTGCAATTTGACCGCCTAGCGGCGTCTATTCGGAAGACGTCCGGAGCACAGCCGATCCAATGCACAGCTATAGCATCTAGCAGCGAGCCGCGACAGCGGGGGACTTGAGCGATGAACATCAGTCCGGCAGTGGAAGAATTATTCCATCAACTGGCGGATCTCGATCAGCAGCAACAGTCTCGCTACTTCGAAGAGCATCCTACCGACCCGGCCATACGCCGGCAGGTGGAAGAACTACTTGCTGCCGACCGGCCGACCGAATCGAGAATCAACGAAATTGTCCAACAACAGGTTGGAGCGGCGCTGGATGCGGCGGCAGGGCTGAGTGCGGGTGCTCTGTGCGGACCCTACCGCCTGCTGAGATTGATTGGACAAGGCGGGATGGCCGAGGTCTGGCTCGCCGAGCGCACGGACGGGTTCATGAATCGCCACGTTGCGCTGAAGCTTCCTTCGGCAGGCATCCACTCAGCCGAGTTTGCGGAGCGCTCACGTCGCGAGCGAGAGATATTAGCGAGCCTCGTGCACCCAGGCATTGCCAGGCTTTATGACGCGGGACTCGCCGAAGGCGGCCGCCCCTTCCTGGCCTTAGAGTTCGTCGAGGGCGCCCACCTCACCGACTATTGCGATGGGCGCCATCTGCCTGTGCCCGAGCGGCTGAGACTATTTCTACAGATTCTGAGTGCGGTACAGCATGCCCATGCACGGCTGGTGATTCATCGGGACTTGAAGCCTTCGAACATTCTGGTGACAGGCGATGGTGAAGTGAAGCTGCTGGACTTCGGCATTGCAAAACTGCTGACTCACGGCGAAGCACGGGAGACCGAACTGACTCAAGCCGGCGGGCGCGCGCTTACTCTCAACTACGCATCGCCGGAACAGATTTCGGGGCAGCCTCTCACAACGGCTTCCGATGTTTTTTCGCTGGGCGTCATTCTGTTCGAGCTGCTCTCGGGCGGCCGCCCGTTTGTTCCTAAGCGAGACTCACAGGGGGCGTTAGAAGAGGCCATCCTTACTGCGGAGCCCAGGCGCCCCAGTCAAGCGGTCGACAATGACAAGCTGGCTCAGGCGCGATCGGCGACCGTTGGCAAGCTCAAAGCGCTGCTGAAGGGCGACCTTGATCTGATCGTTCTCAAGGCGCTTCAGAAGCATCCGGAAAAACGCTATTCCACGGTGGATGCTTTCCGGTCCGATATCGAACGATATCTCGAAGGCCAGCCGGTGCTGGCGCAGCCGGAGAGTACCTGGTATCGCACGAAGAAGTTTGTGGCGAGGCACAAGCTCACGGTGGCGTCCGCCGCGGCGGTCTTTGTCGCGCTGGCTGGGGGTTTAAGCGTTGCTTTGTGGCAGGCCCGCGTTGCGCGGAACGAAGCGCGCACGTCGGCGGCGGTCGAGGAATTCACGGCGGATTTGTTTCGAGCCAACAGCCTTGAGAATCCCGATCCGGTGAAAGCACGCCAAACGACGGCGCGGGCGCTGCTCGATATGGGCGCAACGAAAGTGGCGAAGAACCTGAACGACGCCCCCGCTGCCAAGCTGCGGATGCTGGCCATTCTTGGCTCCTTATATGAGGAGCTCGCCCTTGACGATGAAGCCGTGGCTTTGGACAAACAAGCCGTCGCCGTGGCGAAAGGCCTCTATGGGGCGCACAGTCCCGCAGTCGTTCCGGCATTGGTCCAGTTGGGCGCCGCCATGCATGCGTCCCGTTCCGTGAACGAAAGAGAAGCGGTTCTACTAGAGGCAAAAGCCATTCTCGACAAGAGGGGCGACTCTACCTCTCACACCCGGGCCGCTTTGCTCCTCAGGTTGGCGGAGCACTATCAGAGCACTGACCTCAAAAAGTCGATGGTGTTCGCAGAGGAGTCAGTGCGCGTGTACCGGGATGGGCCGGCATCCGCCGAACTCGGAACAGCCCTCTACGAAGCGGGGCTGTCGTCCATCAACCTCGGGGACGATGTCCGCGCTGAAGCATACCTGGCCGAAGCGATTGCGGTTTCCAGGAAGTTCGACGGCGATCCCAATCTCAACCTGGCGCGCTACTACGCCTTTGAAGCGGAAGCTCAAAACCACCAAATGAAATATGGCGCGGCTGAGGAGAACCTCGGACTTGCTCTGAAGTCTGCCCAGGCAATGGGAGGCGAAGAAGACATGGACACCCTGGAGTCGGAATCGCGACTGGGCTCCATGTTAGTTGCTACTTCTCGGCCGCGTGACGGAATTCCTTACCTGCTGAAGGCAAAGGACGTTTGTCTGAAGACGAAGGGCGCCAGCGATCCTTTCTACACTCCGCAAATGTTGCTTCAGTATGGAATGGCCCTCCAGGCGTATGGCCGGCCCGAGGAGGCCCTCGATTACGTTACACAGGCTGTCGAAAATCGCCGCCGAAATCGGCCTGGCACCCGCTACCTCGGACAGATGCTGGAAGATCAAGCACAAATCCTGCTTGACCTAGGACGTCATCAGAAGGTGGCACAGTTGCTGGCGGAAGCGGCCGAGATCAAGAAGAAGGTCGGCGGGAAAGTGGACTCTAACTATGTCACTCCACAAATTGGGCTGGACCTGGCTTTAGGAAAGCCACAGGAGGCGGCCGACCTGATCGAACACCATTATGGTCCGGTTCCGGAATCCGTAGCTGTGTCCCTCGATCTCCTTAGGAATTTGGACGCGCGAGCCACAGTCGCCTTGGATACACGGGATGGAAAGACGGCCGTTGCAATGACTGAGCGAACGTTCGCGACCATTGCGTCCAGCCGTTTACAGCCGTATCTCAAAGCGCGGCAAGCCAGCGCGATGCTCGATGCAGGCCAAGGCTATCTGCTGGAGCATGATGCTGCCAAGGCGCTCCATCTCCTCCAGGGTGCGGTGAAGGCCAGCAATGAATTGTTCGATCCAAATAGTCCACGCATCGCCGCCGCCGCCGCGACGCTCGGAATCTGTTACCTGGAACTAGGCGACCGAGCCAACGCGAAGGCTCAGCTCGCTAACGCTCAGTCGATACTTCAAACACACAAGGAACTGGCCGAACTTTACCTGCAGCCGGCTCGTGAATTGGCACAACGGTTGGCGGCTCGGCCCTAACTGCCAGACACTCTCCACGAATTATCCAAACAGCTCTGGTCTTGCCGTCAGATCTGTCGCGCAAATCCGCAGGTATCGGTAGGAGACGACCTTTCATGACTAGACAACTTGTTCCCTTGGCGCTGTTGTTCGTGAGTGGAAGCGTGGTGCAACAGTTGACGGCGGATGGGTCAGGTTTGCCCGACCTCTTCCCGTTCCCTAATTCAACGGGCTTACTTGAGACTTACAACACGGCCGGCGGCCCCATCAGCCTGTCCGGGCCATTCTTCCAATCTCTCGGTACGAATGGGCGTAGTTGCTTTTCCTGTCACAGGCCGGCGCAAGGGTGGGGTATTTCAAGCGATGAGGTTAAGCTTCGGTTCCTTCTCACGCAGGGCACAGATCCCGTCTTCCGACCCATTGACGGGGCGAACTGCAATGAGAATGTGCAGACCGGCACACTCGAGGAGCGGCGCGCGGCATACGGCTTGCTGCTCGACCGTGGTGTCATCCGCATCCACATTGCTGTGCCGTCCAACGCAGAGTTCGATGTGGTCAGCGTCGAAAACCCATACGGGTGCAACGACGCTTCGACACTCTCTGTCTATCGCCGGCCGGCGCCGACCACCAACCTGCGATTCTTGAGTACGCTGATGTGGGACGGACGCGAATCGTCCGCGCAGACGGGAACCCAGAAGATCGCCCCGGCTACCAATCCCGGTGATCTGCTCGCGGACCTGGCGCACCAGGCAATGGATGCCACCAACATCCATGCTGAAGCAGCGACCCCGCTCACCATGGAACAGCAGCAGGCGATTGTCGATTTCGAGATGACGCTGGTGACGGCGCAGGCTTACGATTATGCAGCCGGTCCACTGAATGCGGGAGGAGCCACGGGCGGTCCCTCTTTTCTTGCTCAGAACACTATGCCGGCTTTCTTCGTGGGCATTAACGATCCGCTGGGCGGCAATCCTCAGAACATTCCTTTTACCCCTGTGATTTTCAGTCTGTTCGACGACTGGTTGCAAAGTTCTAGCGGGTGGCATGGCTTCTTCGCACAGGAATACGCACGCCGCGAAAGTATTGCGCGGGGGCAAACTCTTTTTAATTCGAAGCCGATTAACATTGTTGGTGTCGCCGGGCTGAATGATGACTTAAACCTCCCTTCCATACTGGGCACTTGCGGAACGTGTCACGATTCACCCAACGTCGGCAATCATTCCGTATCCGCGCCACTGAACATTGGTGTGGGCGATCTGGATAGCCCGCTCGATGTCAGCTATCTGCCCGTCTTCACGTTACAAAACAAGACAACATCGGAGATCAAGAAGACCACCGACCCGGGCCGCGCACTCATCACTGGAGCATGGAAGGATGTCGGGAGACTCAAAGGCCCGATTCTGCGCGGGCTCTCAAGCCGCGCGCCGTATTTCCATAATGGGTCCGCAAGAACGCTGGCGGATGTCGTGGACTTTTACAACACGCGTTTCAATATCGGCATTTCCGAGCGGGAAAAGGCGGACTTGATCGCTTTTCTGAGCACGCTTTGATGCCCTCATCCGGAACTCGGCGTGTATGAGGAACAAATTCAGGCACGACGAGTCGACAGGAACAAGCGTCGTGCAGCGTCATCGAACCCGGAACGCACTGTACGTAAGAAGGCGATCGATAACGCTGACTGGACAGTCTCGGAATAGCGTGCTCTCTTCGCGTTGATCGCCAGCTTCCATATTCGGGGCGGCAACCTTCGTGAGAAGAGAAGCTCGGTGCTGAACCAGTTCCCAGCTGGCCTGGCTAAGCACTTATCTGATTCGCCTTTGTCTGTCTCGAGAGCGAGCGACCCGCTCGCGAACAGTTTAGTCCGCAATTGCTTTTGGGCATAGTGAGTAAACGGCGGTTGCCAAGTCAGGGTTTCCTGCCGCCTTAACATCAACGTCCACGCCATTTGACAATCACAACCCATCGCAGATGCTGGGAGGGCAGCTGAATCGAAGGGATTAGTAACGAAAAGTCCGGTTATCGTCTGTGATCGGGCTATAAGCAATTTGATTAGGGACCAACCGGAGGATCATCGGGCACAACCGGACTTTTAACTAGGTCGCGGACGCTTTTCAGTCGAGCTTGGTCGACGCGACCAAGCGACGGTTCACTCTGTTTGCTCCCGAAAGACCAACGAAGGAAAGCGGGTTCTCGAGGTCACGAATGAGTCTGGGCTTTGTCAGACTTTGACTTTTGCCAGAATTCTGCCGTCTGTAACTTCATGAAACACCAACAACTTATGCGTGGTGTACGGCATGTCGTTTCCGGCCACGTCCAACCTAAAAATCTATCTATGTTACTGAAAATAAATAACTTACTGCCTGGTGGACGGCGTGGGGTTCGAATACGACCCTACCACCAAGGATCAATGATTTAAACAACTTGCGAACTGCCTAAACGGACAAAACTGCACGAACGGCGTGGATTTGTCAGAAATCTGTCAGACCCCCTCCGTTGGACCCTGTAAAGGCGGAGGGCGCCACTCGCGAGCGGCGCCCTTTGCAGAAAAACTTGGTGAAGCCGTGCACATTGACCCGGTCACTGCTCAAAGTGTATCCGAATTCGGTAATTGCCATCCAGGAGAAAATGCTGTCGCAAGTTCCAGGGCCGAGCTCAATGGAAACAAGGGACACTCAGGTCCAAATCCGTTAGCCGAAGAACATCAAGTTCTGCGAAGTGTCATCGGCGAAGAGCTGTCGACCGCCGATCTGGCGGCACTCGAAGTCCGATGGTTGGACCGGCATGTCGTCATGGCCGCGTGTCTGCGCCGAGTCGACTCCTTCACCGGATCGCAACTGGTCGGCAGACGAGGAGGGGATTACGCCGGCATCGCCATCCCCTACTTCTCGCCGGGCCGCGCGATCGTTCGCGAATACCGGCTCCGGCGCGACCACCCCGACCTCGAACTCGACCCGACCGGCCAGATGAAGGTGAGGCAAAAGTACCTCAGTCCGCCGGGACGAGGGAACATGCTCTATCTGCCACCAGGGGCCGAGGCTGCGCTGAGCGACGTGGATCGATTCGTGCTGATCACCGAAGGCGAGTTCAAAACACTTGCGTTGTGGCGACTTGCTCGTTGGAACGCTCAGGACGGCGCGCGCTTTCTGCCGGTCGGTATTGCGGGCGTTTTCAACTGGCGGGGCACGATTGGCAAGGCGACCGGTCCGGACGGTCAGCGGATGAATGTGAAGGGTCCCATTCCGGACCTGGAGTGGATCACCTGGAAGGATCGCAAGGTCATCATCGCGTTCGACGCCGACGCCCACTCGAAAGATCAGGTGCGGATCGCTCGTGCAGAGCTCGCCCAACACTTGCGCCGGCAAGGAGCGGTCGTCGGTTTTCTGGAGTGGGATCTCGCGCAAGGGAAAGGGATCGATGATCATCTCGCGGCGGTCGGGCCGGAGACGGTGCTGGCAGAAATCTCGCGGGTTTCGTTCACTCCGTTCGATTGGCGGAAGGAGTTGATTCGAGCAAAGCCCACCGTCAGCTATCCAGAGGGCAACATTTATCCGGTCTTGGCCAACGCGATCGCAGCGCTCCGGCACGCCCCGGAATGGAAAGGCGTGCTCGCCTTTGATGAGTTCGCCCTCTCACCGATCGCCTTGCGGCCGGCGCCGTGGGGTCCGGTCCCGAACGGAACATGGAGCGACCAGGAAGACCGTCTCGCGGCCGACTGGCTGCAGCGCAAGAGCATCCTGGTCGACGTCACCATTGCAGCGCAGGCCGTGCAAACGGTTTCGAAAGACCGTTCCTTCCATCCGGTCCGCCGTTACCTCGAAAGCATTTCCTGGGATGGGGTAGAACGTCTGGACCGCTGGTTAACGATCTACCTAGGTGCTCAGAACACGAACTATAGCCGAGCCGTTGGCGCCCGCTGGCTGGTCTCGGCGGTGGCACGCATCTATCGGCCCGGGGTCAAAGCAGACTGCTGTCTGATTCTCGAAGGACCGCAAGGCAGCCGGAAGTCGACGGCACTGAAGACACTGGCAGGGCCCTACTTCACCGATGAACTGGCGGATTTGGGCAGTAAAGACTCAGTCTTACAGACGCGGGGCGTATGGATCATCGAGCTTTCCGAACTCGATACGCTCAACCGCTCCGAAGTCGGCCGTATCAAGGCCTTCATGAGCCGCACCACGGACCGTTTTCGGCCACCCTACGGGAAACGACTGGTTGAATCGCCACGCCAATGCGTGTTTGCCGGGACCGTCAATCACTCCAACTACCTCCGGGACGAAACGGGTGGCCGCCGCTTCTGGCCAGTCGCGTGTGGCTCGATTGACATTGATGGTCTCGCGCGGGATCGCGATCAACTGTGGGCGGAAGCCAAAGCCCGGTTTGATCGAGGCTTCCTCTGGTGGTTGGAAACAGCCGAGCTTGTCGAAGAGGCTGCGGCCGAGCAAGCGGACCGTTACGAAGGAGATCCATGGGAGGAACTCGTTGCACGTTGGATTGAGGACCGGCCGAGTGCGGCCATCGGAGAAGTACTCTCGCTGTGTCTCGATAAGCCGCGGTCGCAGTGGACACAATCGGACAAGAACCGCGTCGCACGCTGCTTTCAAGCATTGGGTTGGGAGCGTTACCGCGAACGCCAAGGAGCGAGGCTGGAATGGCGATATCGCCGGGTGGAGGCGTAAATGTTCCCAGTGTTCTCAGTCCTGTTCCCGGTCTGTTCCCAGTTGAAACCTATGAAAAGAATCGCGGTTCCTAGTGTTCCCAGTTGCTCCGCTTCCGTCTATTTCCTCAAATGCGATTGGGTCGCCTGGAAAAGTTCTGAACGAAGTGGGAACACCGGGAACAGTAGGAACAACGCAGTGTATCAATCAGTTGCCTTGTTCCCAGTAGAAGGTCGTTCTGGGAACAGTGGGAACAAACGGAGAGAAGTAAAGAACCGAAGTCACAGACGAATTCGGGGGAAAGCCCCCACCGAATCTAAGGGCTCCGGCCCTCGCGCCCGTCAAGCCGTATCCCCAGGCTTCCGCGCTGTCGCTTGTGCAGCCCTCCGCTGCGCTTCGTCGTGTCGCTTCGCTTCCACGATGGGCGATTCCCCTCAGCTGGACAGTTGCTACCCCCGAACCTCGCCGGTCAGGCAGGAGTTGCATTGCGCAACTCTCAATGCAATCAAGAAAGGAAGACTCAAACTATGAATCTCAATCGAATCACTCTCTGCGGCTTCACGGGCCGCGATGCAAAAACCTCAGCAACGCAGAACGGTCGCAAATATCAGCCGACTCTCGATTGCGACAACCAAGCGCTACAAAGACGCAAATGATGAATGGCAGGAGAAGACCCAATGGCACTCCTGCGTCGCATTCGGCTCAACGGCCGACTACACCGCCAAGATTCCCACCGGCTCGCATGTATTCCTCGAAGGCGAACTCACCTATCGAGAGTACGAGCGCAGCATCGAAACCGAGAGCGGACCGATCAAAGTGCAATGGCCGGTCACCGAAATCGTCATTGAATCAATCCACGTTCTGGACCGCAAAGACCGGTCAGAAAAACGAGGGGTCGCGTAAGCGGCCCCTTCGTCATCAGGCCTCGCCTGTGCAGCGATGGGCCGGGAGAAGAGTTCTTCAGCCTGAAAAAGAACAGCGCAGGTAATTCTACGAAGGGCCCCTTCTCCCGGCTCGCTTTTCGCCGGATCAGAGACGATAACCGGACTTTTCAGGCGGAATCCTTCCAAAGCCTTGTACTGGATGCGTTTAGGTCGCCAGATGTGTTCAAGGGGCATTCTCGTGCTGAAAGACATTGCCGAGCGTCGTAAGTTTTCTTCCGTTGATCGGGGGCACCGATTAGTTACGGCGCATCCCAGTCGAGCCGGTAGATGTCTGTACCTCCGGTGTCGCGGATCGAGAGCAGTGAGTCGTCGGGAGCTAGGCCAAACCACCCCGCAGCAGCTTGTGGAAACCTCACGCCTTTCATATGGGCGCACACCACCAGAATGAAACTTTGTTGGATGCCCTGATTTTTTGCTTGCCCACTTCTTCTCCTCCTGAGGCGCCGCCCCGGGTTCGTCAACTAGCGACCGAGTTAGCCGATGCCAATCCGATGCGCCGCGGCTCGCTCTCTGAACGCACGATCAAATGCGGCAAGCCGGGTTGCGCCTGTGCTCAAGACCCCAAAGCTCGTCACGGTCCGTATTACAGCCTCACCCGTGCGGTGGGAGGCAAGACACGCTCGCGCTTCCTCACCGCCGATCAGGCCGGTATAGTCCGGCAGCAGCTGGATGTCGGTCGTGAATTTCGTACCCGTGTGGACGATTATTGGGATGCCTGCGAAGAATGGGCAGACAGTCAGCTGGCGCATGTCTCAGCCTCCTCCGGAGAGGCCAAAAAAAGGGGCTCCAGGAGAATCTCCAAAACGAAATCGTCCAGGAAATCGAAACCCTCTTAGGTCCGCACGCGGTTGCCGATCTCGATTTCGAAGCCGTGGAGATGGCGGCGCGGCGCCAGGCTCTCCGGCTGGCCGCGCGAGCGCTGGAACAACGGCTGAACGCTGATACTTCCGATCACGCCGGACCGGAACTGCCATGCTCCTGCGGAGAACCGGCCCGGTATCGGGGCCGTCACGAGAAGACGTTCGAGAGCGTGCTGGGGCCTCTGCGGCTGGAGCGGGCCTACTATCACTGCACCCGGTGCCAGGCCGGCTTCTGCCCGCGCGACCGCGTGCTGCGGCTGGAGTTGTTTTCGCTCACACCCGGGGTTCTGCGCATGACAGGCAGTACGGCGGCGCTGGTGAGCTTCGAGGAGAGCAGCGCCTTACTGCACGAGTTGGCAGGAGTGGAGGCCAGTGTCAGCCAGGTGCAGCGAGCCGCCGAATCGCTGGGCGCAGAAATTGCTGCCGACGAACGCGTCTGCGTGGAAAGAATGGCCCAGCCAGCTCCCACCATGTACCTGGGGATGGATGGCACCGGCGTGCCGATGCGCCCCTCGGAAGTCGCCGGACGCGCCGGCAAACAGCCGGATGGCTCCGCACGAACCCGCGAGGCCAAAGTCGTCACGGTGTGGAGCGCAGAATCGCGGGATGAGGAGGACAAGCCGATGCGGGACCCGGGATCGATCACTTATTCAGCCGCTATCGAAAGCGCCGCCGCTCCGGACACCAGCCTCAAACGATCCGACCTCGCCGAGCGTGTCTTGCGGGAAGCCACGCGGCGAGGATTCACGGAAGCACCCAGATACGCGGTGTTGGGCGATGGCTCGGCCTGGATCTGGAATACCACGAATGAACTGTTTCCACACGCCATTCAGATCCTTGACCGGTTCCACGTCAAACAGACCCTGCACCGCACTGCTCAGTCGATCTTCGGGGTCACCGGCGACGAAGCCACAGCATGGGCAACGGCGCGCTGCACAGAACTGGATGAGGGAAAGTTGCAGGCCGTTGTCCACGCACTCCGTCCCTATGCTATTTCTTTCGCCGAAGCGGCCAAATGCATGCTCTACATCATCCGCAATCGCGCCCGCATGCGATACCCGAAGTTTCATGCACAGGGTTTATGCACCTCCACCGGCGTTCTGGAGGCTGGCTGCAAAGTTCTGATCGGAACACGACTCAAGCGGTCCGGCATGCACTGGAGTGTCTCCGGAGCCAACAACATCATCGCTCTGCGCTGTTCCAAACTCAGTGGACGCTTCGAGGACTTCTGGGAACGTCGTTCAATTCCGATCGAGCCTGCCGCGTGACTTCACTTCATAAATCTGATGTGCACCCCTTTCAAATTGGCAAGCCGTTCCAGCTTGCGATCCCGGACCCGCACGCGGTAGATCTCGAAGCCGCTCCCGTTCCCGCCGTGATAGTTATATTCGAAGTAAGTGAGAAACCACCGCCTCAAGGCGGTGGCTCTGGTAACAGGCTGTAAGCCCTGTTCCGGCCAGAGGCCGGCAGGATGAGTCCCGCACCAAGCGGGCTTCAAGAAGTAGATGGACTCAACCATCCACTTTGAAGTCTTCGTCCTGGTCAACATTCTGCTCGGCTATGTATTTTGCGATGACCTCGTCTGTCACGTTGCCCGAACTACAACAGAAATAGCCGCGGGCCCATAGGTGTCTTCCCCAAAACTGCTTCTTCAGGTGCGGAAACTCCAGCAGCAGGTGGTGCGCCGTTCGGCCTTTCAGCCACTGCATCAAGCGACTAATCGTCACTTGTGGAGGTAGTGAGATCAGCAGGTGTACATGGTCCTTCGATACGTGCCCCTTCATGATCGACACCTCATGTTGGCCGCAGATGTCCCGGATCAGATCGCGAACTCGCGTCGCCACCTCGCCTTGCAGCGCTGGTCTTCGGTACTTGGTGATCCACACCAGGTGCAGATGGATTTCAAATACAGTGTGCGCGCCACGCCGGTATTCCGTCATCCCCGAAGTTTACCTGGCGCGCACGCGCTGAAAGCCGTCGCCTCAAGGCGAGGGTTTTAACCCTCCCAGTCGGAGACAATAAATTGGCCGTCTCGCGACCAACACGGATAATCTCCAGTCAGATCAGGGGACAGGTCCGTTCGCTGGCGAGTACCGACGTCGTAGAGGATAAGGTGGCCACCGGAGGCCTGGATCGCGGCAATGGAGCGGCCGTCGGGCGAATAGCGCGGGGAAAAGAGCCCCTGCGAACCCGGCAAGACCGAGGTGCGTCCGGTTGTGCCTACAAATAAACCCGAACCACGCGGCCAAACGAGGGAGCGAGATGCGAACGACCCGTCATTAGAAACGTCGGAATCCGCAGCGGCCGGAAATTGACGCAGCCGCGTATCACTACGCGGCTCGGACTTATTTCAGATTTCTGTCCGTGTGTTTGAATCGCGTTCTTAGGCGGCGCGGCGTTCGTAATGATGGTGCAGGCCGCCCACTTCACGAATCTCGATTACCTTGCCTTCGGCGGTGGGTTGCATCGTCGGAATCGCGGGGCGTCCTTGGCGAGCGACAAATGAGTTCGCCACTCATGGTAATAAGCAAAATAGGCCGTGAGTGTTCGATGCAGAGAGCCTTCGCCGAAGACGATGACATGATCCAGGCATTCGCGGCGAATCGACCCAATCAGCCGTTCGATATACGCCCTTTGCCATGGAGACCGCGGCGCCGATAGCACCTGTTTGATGCCCATCGCCTTCACCTGATCGACGAATTCCTTCCCGAAGATTTGGTCACGATCGCGAAGCAGATACCGAGGCGCACTGTCCCACGGAAAGGCCTCGCGAAGTTGTTGGGCGGTCCACTCCGCAGTTGGATGAGCAGCTACGCCGAAGTGCAGAATGCGCCGCCGATCGTGAGCAAGAACCAGGAAGACATACAGCAACTGGAACCGGATCGTGGGCACGGTGAAGAAGTCTACCGATACTATGCACTTCGCGTGATTCTCAAGGAAGGTCCGCCAAGTCTGGGAAGGCGGTTTTCGCAGTCGAACCATGTATTTGGCTACCGTTGGTTCGGTGATCTCAATGCCCAGTTTGAGCAACTCGCCGTGAATGCGTGGTGCACCCCAGCGCGGGTTGTTCCGGCTCATCATCCGGATCAGGTTCCGAACCTCTTGCGGCACGCAGGGCCGACCTGGCTTTCCCCGGTGAATTTTCCACGTCCAAAACAAGCGAAAGCCTTTACGCTGCCAAGCGACAACTGTGTCGGCCTTGACAATCATCAGCACCGATTTCCAGTCGCCCCACACGCGCCGTAACCAGACCCAGAACATTCGGTCGGCCGGCGTTAGCTTCAGCCGTCTTGGCGCCGACCGATGTAAAACGGCGAGTTGTTGCCGCAAGGCGAGATTCTCTAACCGCAGGTGGGCCGAGGTCCTGAACATCGAAATGAGTACGCCGAGCACTGTGAGCAGCTGTTCCGCGGCAGAAACGAAGAGCAAATGGAAGTCGATCAACCTCAATGATTGCAGGTCGATCAGAATATTTTGGAGGGACAGTCGATACCCGGAGGCACCGGGTGCGCGGAGATCGACAAGAGCTTCTCTGGCTTTATTGACACTGTTCTCGTTGGCAGCTTAGGAGGAGGCGCTGCATTCGGTTTTTCCGCCAGCGGGATGGCCCCCTTGGGGAACACTATGTTTCCAGTTACCGCGCAGTTGAGCGTTCTTGGAACACAGCAACTGACGCCTTCCTATCAGGAAGCGGTGAATTACAACGTGGTGTCGAATACCGGTGGTTCCTACGACGGGGGTCCGACTCCCATTACTCCTGGCGCGACCTGGGCGATTTCCAGCCTCACTTTTATTCCAGACGTCACCGTCACCGGCAACGGTCAAACGGCCAGCGCGACGCCCACCAAGTAGATCGCCACGCACAGGATCAAGATGGCGATCACCGCGTAGTAAATGCCCACCAGCATCCCGCCTAGCCAGCGCAGTTCAGATCCTGGACGCATGGCGCTGACGGCATCCCCTATAGCGGTTGACAGCCGAGCGACCGGGTCTTGGAGCAGCAGAAGAACGGCGGCTACAGCGGTGTTTGCAGCTGAATAAATAGCAAGCTGGCGGTTGGATCGCCCCTCGCGGTTCAGGAGGAGAGCATGTATCCCCCATCGCGAAGCGACAACCGCTGCCAGAAAAATGAGGCTTTGGAGGGCCACCCGTAGTAAACGGAACGCCGATTCGGCGATGCCCCCGGCCGGATCAATCGCTTGCATGCCTCACTCCTTAGCTACTGTTCGATTCTGTCGGGATTAGCATTTGCAAAGAATGCGGCCGTCTTACCGGCTCGACGCACGCCGCTAACTGCTGTGAGCGCATCGGCACCCAGCCTCGCGCTACTGCAGCGTTTGCCCCTGCTCAACCACAAGCTTGTATGCAACGTAATACTTGTAAATGTTGCTGACGTATTGAACGGTCACCAGCCCAACGCTTTGTTCAACCATCAGTTCCACGTTCCCAAACCAAATGTTGGGATCCAGCCCCCGCGCACTAGCTCTTTCTCGAAGGTCTGCGATGCGATTCGGGCCGGCATTGTACGCGGCAAAAGTCATCAACAGACGGTTCATCGGATCAATCTTCGGATCATTGAAATACTGCTCCGAGATCGAGTGCAGGAGCTTTACTCCGGCATGAATATTGTTCTCTGCCGTCGAGATGTTGGGGATGCTAATCGGCTCGGCCGCTGCGATCCAGGGCATGACTTGCATGATTCCAACCGCTCCCCCCGGGCTCCTCGCCGACTGGTTCAGCAGCGACTCCTGGTAGCCCTGGGCCACGATCATCAGGTAGTCGAATCCGTAGTCCCCGGCATACTTCTTGAAGAAAGCAACGGTCTCATTAAATTTCGCAAGTTCCGCCGCAGTAGTTGGATTCTTCACCCATTGGTCGCTTTTCAGATACCGCCGCCACAGGGTGTTGCCGAACGCCGTTCCAATCGCGTGGGTTTTGAGCCGAAAACCTTCTCAGGCTGGTGCCAGGGGTTCAGGGCGATCGACTCCAGGGCTCCAAGCGTGTCCACGGGGGCATTGCCGCCGGGCCACTTCGCGGCGTCAAAGAGGCTGTCGCAGGCATACGACTTCACCCGCGTGATGCAACCGAAGAGCACGTCGGCCAACGTCGCGAAATTGGCCATTCGTGGGCGTCTGGCCGCTGTTCAGCGGGCCCTGGATGGCTCCGCCCCATCCTCCGGTTTCCAGATCGACGAAATTGGGTACATTGCCAGCGGCGATGCGGAGGCCAAGAGCATGGCCCTTCAGCGCCGTGCCGTCGAGGAATTGCGCGTTGGTCCATACCGACGCTACCGTCGTCATCTCATTGATGACCACGCTTGCTGGAGGCCTGCTGCCTACGACCGCCAATAGCGTGATAGCCGGATTGTTGCCGCCGCCCCTCGCTTTGGGTTCACCACCGTTAGCAACCAGATAGAGGCTGCTGTCAGCGGGCGCGCCTTTGACGGAGAGCTCAAACCCTCCATCCGCATTCGTCGTAGTCTGGCTGAGTTGTTTGGGAGCATTTTGGCTGGCAGCCCACAACGTGACGGTTGATTTGGCGATCGGCGCGCCGCCGCCTAGGACTTGGCCTTTGATGTTATCGGCAGCGAAAGCCCGTCCAGCCAGGAACAGGCTTGAAAAGGCCAGCGCGGCCAATGTGAACTTTCGATCGATTGTTGCGGTATTCATCGTTCCTTTCGCCGTTTCATTGCTCTTCTTGACAGCCCAGGGCTCCACCGCTCCTGTTACTAACGAAAAGCCGCCTTCGGCTCCTCCCACACCCCGATGTGCCCGTTGCCGCTATCCCAAGATAAGCGTAGGTGTGAAAAGGCCGGCCACACTAATGGACTCCTGTGCCGTTTTCGGCGTTCGGGACCGGTATCAACTAAGTTAAGCACCGAAAGAGCAGCCATTGTAACTGTCGGGAGAGACAGGTGCCGAAACGCGGGGCTCGTCCAGGCTTCACCTCAAGTCCCGGCGCCGGTCTACCATTTTTTTTGAAAGCCAAGACTCCAACTCAACGATGATGTAGAGCGAGGCAGTCACGAGCGTCGCGGCGTTTGTCAATTGGACGACCCAGGTGGCGGAAAAGAGGACCAACTCGCCGGAGAAAGGTTCTAAGTCGCGGGCCCTGGCGGCTATTTCGCTACCGATATTAACTGATAACGTGCCGCAGATTTAGCTCCAGCGCGTTGCATCGCCGGATCCGAGACGCTAACGGTACTTCCTGGTCCTTTAGACTTGGGTAACGGCAGTAGGGTGAACCAGGAGCTGTTTTGGGGACGCTGACATTGAACGCGGAAAGGCTCGGCGTCAATCCGTTCGAGGCCCGGTGATCGAAATGAAAGGAAGAACAAGGGTGCGAACGAAGACCCTCGCCGTGTCCGTGCTGGCCACGATGTCGATGACCGTCGGATGCATCCGGGCGCTCGGGGACCAATGCAGTAACGTTCGCGCCCAGATCATCGACCGCTCTTCCCCTGAAGGCTGCACCAGTCCGCTCAAGGTATGCTTGGCCGGCACTGCCAAGGGCAACCATGGACTCACTGGAACGACATACTTTGTGCTCGATGGAGTTGCGCCCGCTCCTTCCGCCGCAGCTGGCTTCAAATCCACCACAGGAACCTTCATCTACACGACCAAGGTAGGGACCCTCACCGTTCGCGAAACCGGCAGCGGTAAACTCTCCGGCCACCCTTCGAGTGGGTATGGCAGCGGAGTTCAAGAAGTTATCAGTGGCACTGGAAAATTCGCCGGCCTTTACGGCATCCTCTACGTGTATCAAAAGGACATGCTCGGCACGTTCTTTAGCGACGTTAGGGGACAACTCTGGAGAGGTGCCAGACCAGCAGCCGCTGACTTACCCAAGAAGGGTACCGAGCCGGCCCACTGAAATGTCCCTCGCAGAGGTATTGCCGATAATACAAATTAACGCCCCCAGCGGTGGTTGGCTGCCGGAAGTATACTCCTCGCGATGCCATATCACCCAAGGGTGCGTGATTTGCCCCGCGAACTCCGGTGCCTTCCCGAGTCTCTCCGGTGTTTTCAACCAGTTAGGTTCGTGGCAATTGAGCTGCCCGTCGGCCAACACAGGATGGCCCGACGCAAATGAAACTCGATAACGCCCGCACAGCAACTGTTGGCGCAGTGCTGTATGGCGAAAGACGCCTATCTATTTGGGGCGCGCGACACAGATTACGCCGTTTAAACTGAATTGCGGTTCGTCTTCTTTGTCGGTGCCACGTCAAGCGGTGGACGAAGTATCGATCGCCGGTTGCCTTGTGTCGCACAACTACCGGCGCTGGAACCCTAATTTTCGTATCCTCGAAGAAGAGAGTCCTCGGGCAGAGAAACTCAGCCCTCTCATCCGCGAGCATGGCAATCGCTATGAAATAAGGCGTTCTTGCCTGTGGCAAAAAAGAGCTTCGCGGCCTAAGCTCGAATTGAGCGAATCTTCGCTCCAAGGAGATTTGAAAATGCCTACGGTTGCTCTGTTCGTACGCCTGGAGGCAAAGTCCGGGAAGGAAGATGAGGTCGCCGCGTTCCTAAAGCAAGGCCTCCAACTCGCGAATGAGGAGGCGACGACGCCGGTCTGGTTCGCGTTGCGATTGGGACCAACTACGTTTGCCATATTTGACGCATTCAAAGATGAAGCAGGACGGCAGAATCATCTAAACGGACCGATTGCGAAGGCTCTGATGGCTCAGGCTCCGAACTTGCTCGCAGCGCCTCCGGTGATTGAGCAGTTGGATGTATTGGGCGCCAAGCTTCCGATATAAACGGGGTGCCTTAAGAGCGAACGCGGAGATCTGCCTCATTAGGAAGTCGCGCAGGTCGCTTGGCCGGTTATAAACGGCTTTTCGCGGAAGTGGCTTCGCGACCGGGTTCGAGAGTACCGATATCACGTCATATCGTTCCGAATTCGGCCGCACTACTGGAACTGCGGCCGGGGTTGCTGGCTGGTGGGTTGGCTGCCCTCGCCGAGCATTGCGTCATGATCAAGTTGAGAATCGCATGCACGTCCTCGACAAATTAGCCAGATTCGGGAGAAAATCGCCCCGGGAAAAATGGGGGGCAATCAAGGACACCATTCGCTACCAGGTTGTCCACCCTGTCCGCTTGAAAGCCAATACGGCCCTCTTGAACCGGGGCTGGAGAATTCCTCAGATGGGAAACGATCGAACAGCATATGTGATCGGACTCTTTGGCACCGGGCGCTGGTACATCAATACGTTGTTACTCTATAACCTCGGTACATCAATACGTTGTTACTCTATAACCTCGGTGAAAGGGCCGGCTACTTCAGGGACACACTCCAGTTCCATCCTGGGCCGACATCGATGATCTACGGCGGCCACGCCACGATGAAATACGTAAGCCGAATGCAGTATCAACCGGACGCAGCCAACCGCATTTTAGCGTCCGTCCGGTCAGGTTCGGCCGATTTGATTTTTGTCTATCGTCATCCCCTCGATTCGCTGCTGACCAACTGGGTTTTGTGGCGCACGTACCTCCGCGAAAACAGGTCGATCCTCGGCATTCATGACGTCTATAAGGAAACCGGCGACTTTTGCACGGATCTGAGCCAGAACTTCTCTGAGTTTGTAGCGTTTGCCTGCGGCGACCTCAAGTTTTTCGCCGGTGTTCCGGGGCCGCCCTTTCTCTCTTTCGCCGAATTTGTTGAGGAAACCGAGCTATACCTGGACGTTGCCACCCTTCCGTTGCGCCTGGAGGACTTTGCGACAGATCCGCTTGCCGGGTTTCTCCGGATCGCTGACGTGATGTCGGTTAAGCTGGTTCTGAGTCGGCTGCGAGTGGCGCCTCCCAGGGCAACGCCTTACGGCCATCTGACCGTCAGGGACAGCGTCCCCCGGTTTAGGGATTTCATTGAGAGGGTGGACGCACTAACCAAACGCCGTGTTGAAATGCTCGGCTACCGTCTAGGCTAGCAGTCCGTGGTTAAAGTCGGGCATAGGTCATAAAACATTTTGATGTAGAAATGTTTCGGCTTAGAATGGATCATGGCGATGGGAACCCGGAAGGATCGTGAGCGGCAGGAGATGTTGTGGATGGCCACCGCGGAGATCCGTGCGACCGCCGCACACCCGTTCTACGTCCGCCTGAACGAGCTATTGGACAGCAACAGATTTGATGAGTTCGTGGAAACCGAATGCCGGGGATTCTACGCGCGTAAGATGGGTCGCCCCAGCCTGACACCGGGCATCTACTTTCGGCTGCTGGTAGGCTACTTCGAAGGAATTGATTCGGAACGCGGGATCGCCTGGCGGTCGGAGGATTCGCTGTCCTTACGGCGGTTTCTGGGAATCAGTCTGGATGAAGAGACGCCGGACCACTCGACGATCTCGCGGACGCGGCGGCTGATCGACTTGGAGACACACCAGAAGGTATTCACATGGGTACTGGAGTTGGTTGCCAAAGAGGGTTTGCTGAAAGGTGACACGATTGGGATTGATGCGACAACGCTGGAAGCCAATGCCGCCCTGCGCAGCATCGTACGACGGGAGAGCGGGGAGAGCTATGAAGAGTTTCTGAAGAAGCTGGCCAAGGAGGCCGGGATTGAGACGCCGACGCGAGAGCAGTTGGCGCAAATGGATCGGAAGCGGAAGAAGAAGATGTCCAATGAGGAATGGACCAATCCACACGATCCGGACGCCAAGATCACCAAGATGAAAGATGGGTCTACACACCTGGCGCACAAGGCTGAGCATGCGGTAGACATGGAGACTGGAGCGGTGGTGGCGGTAACGCTGCAGGGAGCCGATCAGGGCGACACGACGACGATCGTGGAGACATTGTCCCAAGCCGGGACGCAGATAGCGGAAGTCGCTGTGGCGGTCAACAACGAGGAAGCGGGCGAGAGGGTGAATCCGGAAGGGCCGGCGGAACTGGTGACGGACAAAGGCTATCACAGCAATGCGGTATTGAAAGACCTGAAGGAAGTGGGAGTGCGGAGCTACATACCGGAACCGGATCGTGGCCAGCGCAACTGGGCCGGCAAGGCAACCGAACAAGCGGCTGTGTATGGCAATCGGCGGCGTATACGAGGAGTCCGCGGCAAGCGGTTGCTGAAGCAGCGCGGCGAGAAGTTAGAGCGATCATTTGCGCACATGTACGAGACCGGAGGCATGAGACGGAAGCACCTGCGTGGGCACAAGAACATACTCAAACGCTTGGTTGTGCATGCCGGAGCGTGTAACTTGGGCTTGATCATGCGGCAGCGCATGCAAGTGGGCACGCCGCGAGGTCTGCAGGACCGTGGGAGCGCCATTTTAGCGATTCAGGTGCTTATTATGCTCGCAGAAACGCTAACAGTACTCGATATTGAGTGCATGGACTCATTCCAAGGTCAATCCGACGACCGAAGGCCACGCCGCACCGATTCCTTTCGTCCGCGATGCACTCACTACTCAGCCTGAAAAACGGCACTTTAGCCACGGGCTGCTAAGAGGTCGGTTTCGGAAGTTCGGTCATGCATTGTTGTCAATCGCTCCCTTCAGATAACAACGTCTGCGAGCCCCGCGCGTCCAGCCAGCGGTTTTCCCACAGGCCAGCTACCGATAAGGGACGTTAACGCCCGAATTAGCGACATCCGCATGAACGCCGTGATCGGCGATTATCACAGCCGCGAAATGCTTCTGTCTTCCTGACGTTCTCGTCGGAGATCTTGCTGTTGAGAATCACAGCAATCGCCCGGCGAAGAACAACCATAAGCAGAGCTAGCTTGTGGAGCCCTTTACAAAACCGCAATACCCGATGGAAATGTGGTAGAGGATGTAATAGTTTTTGGTAATTTCGCGAGTCAGAACGCTGTTTTTCATCGTTGATCTTCGGGAGTGTTCAATGCAACTATCCAACCTGTTCAAAACTCCGCTGTCTGCCTTCGTCGCGCTCGCTGCAATGTGCGCGGGCATTTCAGTGGCGCCGGCTCAGAACGAATCCAATCCGGGTGCAACGGCCAAGAGCCAAGCGTGTCCGAACGATGACAGCGTCCTGAAGTTACCACCTGGCTTCTGCGCAACCGTTTTCGCTGACCACATTGGTCACGCCCGCCACATGGTAGTTGCGCCGAGCGGAGTTCTTTATGTCAACACCTGGTCGGGCAGATACTACGGTGACGACACGCCGCATTCCGGTGGTTTTCTCGTGGCCCTGCAAGACAAGAGCGGTGCGGGAAAGGCCAATGTGATTGAGCGCTTTGGCGAAACCGTCCAAAGTGGCGGAGCAGGCGGTACCGGCATCGGCATGTATAAAGGATCGATCTACGCCGAGATCAATGATCGGATCGTGCGATATTCATTGCCCGCCGGCTCCGTTGCGCCGAGTGGCTCTGCCGAGACCATAGTCTCCGGATTACCTCTGGGTGGTGACCATCCGATGCATCCATTCATCATCAATAGCGAGGGTTTGATGTACGTCGATGTCGCCACCGCGACTAATTCCTGCCAGCTGAAAAATCGAACACTCAAGTCGCCCGGCGCGGACCCCTGCACCGAACTTGAGACCCGCGGCGGTGTCTGGCGCTACGACGCGAATAAGACGAACCAAGCCTTTTCGACGGCTGCGCGCTTCGCTACGGGAATCCGCAATGCTGAAGGTTTTGCCATCGACTCAAGGGGGCTAGTGTTTGTGACCCAACACGGACGGGATCAGCTCCACGCGAATTGGCCTGAACTGTATAAACCCGACCAGGAGGCGACGCTGCCGGCTGAAGAGTTGCTGCTTTTGAAGCCAAAGGGAGACTATGGCTGGCCCGAGTGTTACTACGATGCGTTCGTGCAAAAGCTGGTACTGGCGCCGGAATACGGTGGCGATGGCAAGACGATCGGCGTATGCGCGAGCAAAACTGCTCCCATTGCGTCATTTCCTGCCCATTGGGCGCCTAATGCAATGGTGCGGTACGACAAAAAAGAATTTCCGGCGCGTTACCACGGCGGCGTCTTCATCGCCTTCCATGGCTCCTGGGATCGGGCGCCTTATGCGCAAGGTGGCTACAACGTGGTTTTTCAGGCGCTCGCCGGCGACCGTGCGTCCGGCCAGTGCGAGATATTTGCGGATGGTTTCGCGGGAGCGGTGGAGTCGCCGGCCAAAGCCGCACATCGCCCCGCTGGCTTGGCGGTGGGACCGGACGGTTCGCTCTACGTTTCGGACGATGTGAGCGGGCGGATCTACCGGATTGTCTATCATGGCGGCTCCGAAGGAGCTGCCGCGAACGTTACGCCATGTCCGAGCGCAACAGCTCCGGCGGGCAATCCCGTTGACGTGGCCGCCGAACCGCCGGAGGGCACGCATCCAGACGCCGGTTCGCCCGCATCCAGCGGTCTTCCGGTTCCTGAAGGCGCGATGCGAGACATGGTTGTCCTCGGTGAGCGGATCTACCGCGGCCAGGTGGGCGGAGCGGCGTGCACGGGCTGCCATGGTGAGAGCGGTCAGGGCACGCCATTGGGGCCCGATCTAATGGGCAAGAAATGGCTCTGGAGCGATGGGAGCTATGCCGGCATCGCGAAAACGATAACCGACGGCGTGTCGCAACCAAAACAATACCGCAGCCCTATGCCGCCGATGGGTGGGGCGCAACTTACGCCCGACCAGATATCCGCGGTCGCAGCGTATGTGTGGGCCTTGAGCCATCGTGCCTCGCCCAATGGCAACTAGTCGCCTCTAAGTCCGCTAAAAGGAAAGAGAACAGGTCATGAAGGCTTTACGTTTTTCCGCATTCGGGCCGCCCACGGTTCTACGGATTGACGAGATCCCCATGCCAGAGCCCGGCGACGGGGAAGCACTCGTTCAAGTGAAGGCAACAGGGATCAATCCCAGCGACTACAAGAACGTCTCGGGATACTTCAAGAACACAACTCTGCCGCGAACCCCCGGCCGCGACTTTGCGGGCATTGTTTTCAAAGGGGGGCGTCACGAAGCTGGAGAGATCTGGGGCAGTTCCCCGACGCTTGGCATGATCCGTGATGGTTCTCACGCGGAATATGTGGTCGTTCCGGAGGAGACGCTGTCGCCCAAACCGAAGTCATTGAGCATGGCGCAAGCGGCGGCGATCGGGGTTCCGTACACAACAGCCTGGGCATCTGTAGTGGTTGCAGCTCAAATCCAGCCTGGCGAAACCATTTTAATTGTTGGCGCCGCGGGCGCGATGGGACAAGCAGCCACACAAATTGCGAATTGGAAACAGGCGCGCGTTATTGGTGCGGCGACCACATCCGAGCCAATTCCCGGTACCGAGTCGGTCATCAATACCAAGACCGAAGATCTTCGCGAAAGGGTCCTTGAACTGACGGGGAGAGGAGTCGATTGTGTCTTTGACACCGTGGGTGGCCCAATGTTCGAGCCCGCGTTGCGATCGCTTAGGTACGGGGGGCGACAGGTGGCTATAACAAGCACGGGAGATCCGCGCGTCAGTTTCAACCTCATCGACTTCTATCATAATTTCTCCCGATTGCTCGGGGTAGATAGTAATGGACTGACGCCGCGACAGGTAGGAGAAATTGAAGACGAACTCCGCGCCGGTTTTGAAACGGGGGCTTTGAAACCGCCGCCGATCGAGAGCATTCCGTTTGAGAAAGCTGTGGACGCGTATAGCCGCCTAGCCAGCGGACAGACGAAAGTGAAGCAGGTGCTATGCTTCGACTGAAGAAATGGCCCAAGGGGACCTGCAAGGAAGGCAAGAACGACCAGCGTTTCCGTCGGTGCGGCCGCAGGCGTTATTCCGATACCCTCCTGAAAGCTGGAACAATCAAGCGGTCTTTACCGGCTCCCTGTTGGCTTCCGATATGGCTGGATATCGACGCCCCTCTGTTCTGCCTGGTGAGAGCTGCTGAGTCGGGCAGAACAAGTTCTCAATCGCGCTTGGCTATCGGCTCTTCTAACCAAGAATTGCCGCGCGGGGGTGACGGTCCTCACTACGATCTGGTTCGCCGTCCCGACGATTCTTTTTGCTGTCGCGTTTGCGAGCCAGCGCCTGCTTGACTCGCTTCTTCTGGCCCGGCTTTAAATAGAAGGCGTGGCGCTTGATGTCCTTGATGATGCCTTCTTGCAATACCTTTCGCTTAAAGCGTCTGAGTGCACTTTCCAGGCTCTCGCCATCTTGAAGCAGAACTTCTGCCAACGGAACTCACCTCGGTTTGCAATCGATTTCTAGCGTAACAGCTTCCCGCTCGACAATTCCCGCTCCTTCTGTCAATCGGATAACCCGCGAAGGCGTGTTACCAATGGGTGATGGCAAATTCATCGATCCCAAGTCGGGAGATCCTAGAAGCCGCTCTCCATGGCCTGGAAGCGCAAAAGCAAAAACTAGAAGAGCAGATCGGACAGGTTAGGAGCATGCTGGGCAAACGTGTGGGCAGACCTCCGAGGACAGAAAAGGTAGGTTCGGTTGTCGCTGTGGCACCGCTCAGAAAAAGGCCAGTCTTGAGTGCAGAAGCGAGAAAGAGAATCGCTGCCGCACAGAAGAAGCGCTGGGCTGCGTTTCACAGAGCCCAGGCCGAGGGTTAATCGCCGTGGGGGCTTACCGCGCCTTGTAAAGCCACGCGCCCAGCAGCACCGCCAGAGCCGCATCCACAAAGCCCAGAGCTATTACGATGGCCAGCAGGCCGTTGGGAAAGAGATCCAGAGGCATGAGGGCCAGCATCGGAATCGCCCAGAAGACCGCCCATGCTGCCTGCCCCGACCGTAAAGCAGTTTTCGGCCCTCCGCCGTAGCGCGGGCGGAGGCGAGCATATAGCCACACCATCAGAATCCCCACCAAAAAGTTGCCAGGGATGAATGTGGACCAGCCGGTGGGAGTCTTCCCCAGTGCTCGAAAAGCCGACGTCCAGGCGTCATCCAAAAACACACGATGGCCGCCGTACTCGAAGACGTTGACGACCACGCCGGCTGCTAAGCCGCCCACTATTACGCGCTCCCAGTTGACTCGACCCGCTAATGGATCGGTATACGTGGTCATGGATGTTACCTCTGTTTCACCCGGCCGCGCGGTTGGGCCCGCAACATCTAATGATTGTAAGTCTCAAAGCTTGATGTCCTCGCCGTCCCGAGGTAATGTCCACATGGCTACCGATATGCCCATTAAGAGGACTGAAAATGAACGATTTACTAGTGGCGGACCGGGCCGCAGACTGGCGCAGACTTAAGGCCCTGGTCCTCGACAGCGTCTCGTCTCCGATTACGAAACGGGTCTACAATCTCGGCCTGGACGAGTTCTTCGCCTGGTATAGCCAGGAGCCACGAGCCGGCCTCACGAAGGCCACCGTTAGCGCCTGGCGCGCCGCCCTTGAAGCCCGCGGCCTCGGCTCTGTATCTATCAACGTCCGCATCACTGCCGTTCGAAAACTCGCCGTTGAAGCCGCCGACAACGGGCTGCTGGCGCCTGAGCTCGCCGCCGGCATTGCGCGGGTTAAGGGCGCCAAGTCAAAGGGCGTGCGAGTGGGCAACTGGCTGTCACTTAGGCAGGCGCAAGCGCTGCTGAACACGCCGGACGTAACAACCAAGAAGGGTCTGCGCGATCGGGCGATGCTAGCGGTGTTGCTCGGCTGCGGGCTGCGCCGGTCTGAAGTCGCTGCACTTACACTCAGGCACATCCAGCAGCGAGACAGTCGCTGGTGCATCATTGATTTGGTTGGCAAGCACGGCCGCGTGCGCACGATCCCGATGCCGACTTGGGTGAAGAGCGCAATCGACAGCTGGACGGTGGCAGCGGGGTTGAGCGAAGGTTACGTCTTGAGACCGGTGAACCGCGGAGATGAAATTCGCGGCGAGCGCTTGACGGAGAAGGTCATCTGGCAGTTGCTGCGGCCGTACGCGGTGGCTGCAGGAGTTCCCGGAATTGCACCTCATGATCTTCGTCGCTATGCCGAATCCCAGACTATGCCGAATCAGAATGCGACCGCGTTACCAAGACCCTAAGTAGAATGGCCGCCGATCGACTGTTCGCCCCGAGAATCGCGGCATAGTCGTGTGCTGAGCATGTTCAGCAGCTTAAGGGTGAAAGTCCCGGCCCAACCTGATGGAGGTGAAGGGCTAGTGATAATGCAAGGGCTACCGCCGCGAGGCGGGGTCTGAAAGAAGCATGGATCAAATGTGCGAGTCGATGGACAAGAACCGGATAGAAGGCGTTAGCGTCGGACGAGCGGGCGACTTACCGCAAAGTCCATATCCATCAAGGATGCGAAGCGTAGATTCGGCGACTGTGCACGGAAGGCAGCTGAACTTACCTCAGGAGATCTGCTTTGTGTCGCTTCGGCGACTGAGGCTGTCGAAAGGCGGCCTGACCGCGGAGCAGAAGTCAGCAGAGGGCATAGTAGGTCATGACGTCGGCAAGGATAGTGAGGCACTCCGAAAGCCGAAAGGCGGAGCAATGGATAGGCCAAGCCGGGAACGATGGCCGAAGGCCCGAACGAGAAGGAGAGGCCAGTAGGCCATGAGTCTCAAGGACGACAAGCAGCGGAATATCCAGAGGGAACTGGACTTCTCATCGGAGCCGACGGGTGAAGCCCGAGAGGCGGGAAGGGAAGAGATTGAACCGTCCGGGGCGACGAATGGGACCGAAAACCCAGCTAGCACGAATCGATTGATGGAGGCAGTATGTGAGCGAGAAAACCTGAAGGCAGCATTGCGGCAGGTGAAGGCCAATAAAGGAAGTCCGGGCGTCGACGGGATGACCGTCGTCGGATTGAAGGACTTCCTGAAACAGCACTGGCCAACCATCCGGGAACAACTGTTGAATGGAACCTATGAACCGAAACCGGTGAGACGGGTGGAAATCCCCAAGCCGGATGGAGGGGTGCGAAAACTTGGCATTCCTTCGGCGTTGGATCGATTTATCCAACAGGCGGTGTTGCAGGTTCTGCAGAGGCGGTGGGACCGGACGTTTTCCGATCACAGCTATGGGTTCCGACCGGGACGGTCGGCTCATCAGGCGGTGGCACGGGCGCAGCAGTATATCGCCGAAGGCCACGGCTGGTGCGTTGATTTTGATCTGGAGAAATTCTTCGATCGGGTCAATCACGACAAACTGATGGGTCAGATCGCCAAACGGGTCGAGGACAAGCGGCTGCTGAAACTCATCCGGGCATTCTTGAATGCCGGGGTGATGGAGAACGGGTTGGTCAGCCCAAGCGTAGAAGGGACTCCACAAGGAGGCCCACTTTCACCACTGCTCAGTAACCTCGTGCTCGACGAACTCGACCGGGAGTTGGAGCGCCGGGGCCATCGCTTCGTTCGATACGCGGACGACTGCAATATCTACGTCAGCAGCGAGCGGGCGGGGCAACGGGTGATGGAGAGCGTTACGCAATTCATCACGCAAAAGCTCAAGCTCAAGGTGAATGAGACGAAGAGTGCGGTGGCACGACCGCAGGAACGGAAGTTTCTCGGGTTCAGCTTTACGGCCGGTCCGGAGGTCAAGCGCGTGATTGCGCGTAAGGCCATGGATCGGTTCAAGCGGCGAATCCGGGAGATCACGCGACGGGCCAAAGGCGTCAGCATGGAGACGACGATGGAGGAACTGGCACCATATATGCGGGGCTGGCGCAGCTATTTCGGATTCTGCGAAACGCCTGAAGTGTTGATCGGCTTGACCCGCTGGGTCCGGCTGCGCCTCAGGGCAGCTATGTGGCGGCAGTGGAAAACTCCGCGCCGTCGCCGAGCGGCTCTGTTGGAACTGGGGGTACGGGAGCGGCTGGCGAGCAATACCGCCGGCAGCGGTCGCGGCCCCTGGTATCTCGCGAAGGCCACGGCCCTCTGCGTAGGGCTTTCTCACGCTTACTTCAAATCGCTCGGACTTCCCTCATTGTTCGAGGAGTGTTAGCGTAACCGACTCGAACCGCCGTGTACGGACCCGTACGCACGGTGGTGTGGGAGGAGGGGAGCCGCGAAGCTTCCCCCTATCCCGATCGCGGCTCGGAGGATCGGCCGAAAGCTGACGAGTACACCTTCACGCTATCGGCTGATCTATGCACCGTTCCGCCCACACGGTTGAGGGTGGCGGCCTGCGGGGGTTCGACACGTGTTCGATCGTTCTCGAAAAAGACGCGGTCCAGCCGGATGGATCCTCTCTCCCGACTCGCATGACCGGCATGGTGCAGAGCATTTTTAGCTCGGCGGCGCGGCGGGTGGATGTTCAGGTGCAACGCAAAGTGTCAACGCCGTGACGGTGGGCTAAAAATGGATTGGACTAAGCCGCTGCACCACAGCTCGGGCTATGGGTGTTGAATGATCCAGCTTGGCTCGCGAATACGCTAAGAGTCGGCGGTAGCTGGAACTGGATTGGCCATAACGATGCCAGGTGGCGACTCGACGTAGCCGAGGAGCGAGGCGAGCGGGTCTTGCCGGCCTTGCTCGAACGCGCCACAACAAAACGGTTGCGCTTCGAACAACACTTCGCCGCTGTACTGGCGAGTCCAGACATCGAGTCACGAGTTCGAAAGAGCGAGCTGTGGATCATGATGAGTCGATGATCAGCGGAGAATAGTCGGGACACCGCGGCAGCATCGCGATCGACACCATGCGACCACGCCGGCATTGCGGACACTGCCGCAACGAACTGCCCATGAGAGCTTCGCATCGGTCGCGGTAGCCCTGCTCGACCGGCAGCACGCTGTGCTGGTCAGGCATGTGCATGCCAAGCAGGCGGCGGCATTGGGCGAGTTTCTCTTGCCGATAGCGGTTTCCCAGGAGACCGTAGTAGCGGATGCGTTGGAGGCCGTTCGGTAACACGTGGAGTAAGAAACGCCGGATGAATTCATCGGCCGACAAGGTCATCGTTTTCACTTGGCCGCCAGTTCGATAATCTTTCCACTGAAAACAAACTTGACCGTTTTCGATATCGAGCAGGCGGTTGTTAGAGATAGCAACGCGGTGAGTGTATCGGCCCACGTAGTCGAGTACCTGCTGGGGTCCAGCGAACGGGCGCTTGGCATAGACGACCCACTCGTGTTCTTTCCATTCTGCGAGATGCCGGGCGAAAACGAGGCGTTCACGAAGTCGCTCCAAGCGCCCGAAAAACTGCAATCTCCCCGAATCGAATGGCTTCTGCAAGGATTCCAGGAACAGGCGTCGGAAAAGCTGCGACAGAACGCGGACGGGCAAAAAGAAGTTCGGCCGGCAAGAGATCCAGCGTTGCCCATCGGGCGAGAGCCCACCGCCGGGCACGACACAATGCAAGTGGGGATGAAATTGGAGGTTCTGCCCCCAACTGTGGAGCACGGCGAAGAAGCCGATTTCCGCTCCCAGATGCTGGGGATCGGCGGCGATGATTTTTAGCGTCTCTGCTGTGGTCCGGAAGAGGATGTCATAGACCACCTCTTTGTTCTGGTAAGCGATCGCGGCAATCTCTTCCGGGACGGTGAATACGACGTGAAAGTACGGGCAGTCAAGCAGCTCGGCTTGACGATCCTCGACCCACTGCGCTCGAGCAAGCGATTGGCATTTTGGGCAATGGCGATCACGGCAGCTGTTGAAGCAATTTCGCTCATGGCCGCACTCGTCGCATCGCTCGAGATGGCCTCCTAAGGCCGCCGTTCGGCACAGCTCAATTGCGGACATGACGCGCCGCTGCGCGGTGGACATCGACGCACCATGCTTTTGTCGATAGGTGGCGCCGTAGCGGCGAAAGACATCCGCCACTTCCAGCTTCGGCCGATCCATGAGCCCGTCGCTCAGAAATACTGAGGCGTGGCGGGCTTGGGCGCAACGGGAACAGGGCGAGGTAGCAGGTCGAGCGGACTCGATGTCGAGCACACTTTGCTGGTCGCGATGCGCAGGTAACGTGCTGTGGTCGCCAGACTGCGGTGACCGAGCAATAACTGAATGGTGCGGACGTCGGTGCCGGCTTCCAGCAAATGAACAGCGAAGGCATGCCGCAAACTGTGAGGCGTAATGGGCTTCGGAATGGGGCAACGACGACGAGCTTTTTGACACGCTTGCTCCACCGCATCCGTGCTGATGTGCCGGCCAGGAATATCGCCTGGGAAGAGCCACTGTTTGGGTCTTTCCACTCGCCACCAGTCACGCAGGACTTCCAGCAGCTTTGGGGATAACATCACGTACCGATCCTTTCGGCCCTTTCCTTGATCGACGCGAATCACCATCCGCGCGCTATCAATGTCAGGTGCGGTGAGGCGGACGGCTTCCGAGATGCGCAGGCCGGCCGCGTAGCAAGTGGTCAGGATGGCGCGATGCTTGGTGCCGCCGATGCAGGCGAGAAACTGGAGGACTTCTTCTGGGCTCAGCACGATGGGCAGCGTTTCCGGCTTCTTGGGCGCCGGGATGACGTCCTCGAAGATCCAGGCTTTCTTCAGAGAGACTTTGTACAGAAAGCGCAGCGCTCCGACGGCGGTGAGAATGGAACTGGGCGCCAACTTCTTTTCGTTGGTGAGGTACACCTGATAGGCGCGGATCTCCTCCGGACCCAGCATTTCCGGTGATTTGTTGAAGTGGCGTGCGAACAGAGAGACCTGTTGCACGTATGACATTTG
This sequence comes from uncultured Acidobacteriaceae bacterium, assembly GCA_963771305.1. Classification (GTDB taxonomy): domain Bacteria; phylum Acidobacteriota; class Terriglobia; order Bryobacterales; family Bryobacteraceae; genus CAJCIT01. The sequence goes on along the minus strand of CAVYTS010000003.1, from coordinate 284 downwards.
CGTGTTCAGTGCTAGATTCCGCACCTGCATGTCTTCGGTCATGCGTTGCCGAAGGGATGTCATAAGGGACTCCTTTGCGAAATGGGATGTGCTGCAAGCAGCAACTCAATATTTCCGCAAAAATGGAGTCCTCAAAGTACAGCTGAAAAACACAGCGCAGATAGCGGCTGTCCTTCCATCCGTGCTTCTGCTACCGAAATCCCGCGAAGCGGGTTAGTCGTGTGCTGAGCATGTTCAGCAGCTTAAGGGTGAAAGTCCCGACCCAACCTGATGGAGGTGAAGGG
>CAVYTS010000002.1:0-137591 GCA_963771305.1 uncultured Acidobacteriaceae bacterium | reverse complement strand
GGCGGACCGAACGGACAGGATGACCACCGCTGGTCCGTGGAGCGCCAGTGGTTCGCGGCAAATGGATATGCGGTGCTGGCGGTGAATTACCGGGGAAGCTCGGGCCGGGGCCAGAAATATTCGCGCGCGATCTACGCGGATTGGGGCCACTACGAAGTGGAAGACCTGCTGGCCGGGGTCGATCATGTGGTTCAGATGGGAGTTGCCGACCCGCAGCGCTTGGGGGTGGGCGGCTGGAGCTATGGAGGCATTCTCACCGACTACGTGATTGCCACGGACACGCGCTTCAAGGCGGCGACGAGCGGCGCGGGAACGGCGTTCACGGTGGCATTCTATGGCACGGACCAGTACATCATTCAGTACGACTACGAGATTGGACCGCCTTGGAACCCCAAGGCCTGGGAGACGTACCAGAAGATCTCGTACCCGTTCTTACATGCGGACAAGATCAAGACGCCGACGTTATTCCTGGGCGGTGAGCGCGACTTCAACGTGCCGGTTCAGGGCAGCCAGCAGATGTATCAGGCACTGCGCAGCCTGGGCGTCCCGACGGAGCTGATTATTTATCCAAACCAGTTTCACGGCATCAACAAGCCGTCTTACATACGGGACCGGTTAGAGCGCTATCTGGCGTGGTACGACAAATACCTGAAGAAAGTCGAGCCGGCAGCCGTGACGTCCACTGGGGGCGGCAAGGAATGACCAGATGAGGTGATCGCCTGTAGAGGTGTCATGAGCTACAGGTTTCGTGCGTCGTCTTTAATACTGATTGGTGTGGCAGGTGTCCTGGCTTGCGCACAGGATTTTGGGCCGCCGCCGAAGAGGGATCCGAATGCGCCGACATTGGCGCTACCGACGGCCTTCCCCGCCCCGGGCACTTACCCGACGACATACTCGGTAACTTTGCTTTCGGCGACGCCGGGCGCACAGATCCACTACACCTTCGACGGCACTCGCCCCAACGCGGCGAGCCCGGCATTTGATCCAACCAAAGTGTTGTGGGTTGGCGCGATCAACGACCGCGAGAAGGGGCTCAAGACCGGATACACAATCCGGGCGGTGGCGATGAAGGCCGGAATGAACGACAGCGACATCGCCACTTTCCGATACACGATCGACCGGCGCGATACCACGGAGTATGTCTCGGAGGAAATTCTTCCCGGCGTCACAAATTCTGATTCGAGGCAGCGAGAAAGCGCTGCTCATCGACTCCGGGATGGGCACAGGCAAGCTGCGAGAGTACATTACGCGGATCGCGGGCAACCTGCCAATTGAGGTACTGTTCACACATTTCCATGGGGACCATACGGGGCAGAGCGATGAGTTCATCGCGGAGAGCGTAGAGCATATCAATGACGCCGACCGCACCCAGGTGGAAGGAATGTTGAAGCGAAAGGGCGTCAGTGCCGAAGTGATCGCGCGGAACCTACGAAACATCAAAGAGGGAGACGTTGTGGACTTGGGAGATCGGAAGTTCATCGTCTATCAGGTGCCGGGGCACACGCCGGGTTCGGTGGTCGCGTTCGAAGAGGCAACCGGCTTCCTGTTCACAGGTGATTCGGTGGGCAGCAACGGCCCCGCGATCCCGGATTCGTTCTGGTTGTTCAGCGCTTCGAGCCCTGCGGTGGATGTGTATTTGTCGACGCTGGAGGGTTTTCGGTCCAAGCTGAGGCGGCCCATCACACGCTTGATGTCTGGCCACAACGACCGGCCGCTGGAAGGTGAAGGATACCTGGATAACCTCCAGAAAGCCGCCCAGACGGTAGTCGATCGCGGAACGGAGGTATTGGTGCCCTCCTTGCGTCTGGCCGGTTACTCGCAGGTAATCATCGGCGACCGGCTGACGGATCCGAATTGGGTGTCCATCAACGTAACGAAGGACCGGTGCCTGACGACCTCGCCTGACAAGATGGCGACGCTCAGCAATCTCGCAGTGAGCGAAGACCATAGCCTTGACTTCACGCCCAATCGATCGAGCTACAAAGCAACGGTTTTAAAGAAAATGTCGGGCGTCCACGTCACAGCAACTACTACTTCGAGCCAAAGCTGGCTGAAGGTCAACGGTGTCGAGGCGAAGAGCGGGGTCGCGGTGGATGTTCCGCTGGGCCCGGCCGCCACTCCGGTGGTGATGACCGTGACGGCGCCGGATGGGGCGACGAGCCAGACGTACAACCTGAGCGTAGTCAGGTAAGCGCAGGCAGAGGCAGGGGCTACACCCGCCCGCTTCGACATCGAAGCCATAAACCTGTTCCGGGACGGTCGAAAAACTGATAGACTGGGACTCCTCTCCCCCGAAGTTCCTACCCTGGAACTCACCTCCCCGAAATTGAAAGTTGTGCGGCAGACGCTCGATGCGGTGGCAAACGGTGGTACTGGTGCCTAGGAAAAAACTGATAGAAGCTCGTAATCGCCATCCGGTAACAGTTGTCAAACTTGGAGCTTTCCGGTTCATTCCAAACGGGATCCAAGTTCGGATCGGCGGCGACACTTTTAACCGGTTTGAAGCATCCTTCTAAAGTGGTGCACTGTATGTAGATATTTTCCTTGACGGGATACTAGATATAGCGGAGTATTGGCACTAGCGCAGATTTTCTTGATTCCGGTAGCCGCTGTCCGGAACGGGGCTTTCGCGCTGCTCCCCTTACCGAGACGATCCCGAATTACGGGGTTTGGGTCTGTGGGGCGTAGGGTTGGGGGGGCGGTTTTGGCAGGCGAGAAAGGCATTTCGGAAGGCAATCAAATGGGTCAATTAAGCGTAGACTTAAGCGTAAAGGTGAAGGAACTTCATCGATCATTGCGCCGCGCTGAGCGCAAAGGCGTCGACTTTTCCCGGTATTTCACCAGCAAGCTGGAAGCCGGAAAGACTCCCTACGATGAAATCGTCTGGGAGCTACGGACGGCCACGATCGGCAATGACCGGGGATCGGTCATTTTCGAGCAAAGAGACATCGAGGTGCCGGCCGATTGGTCGCAGACTGCCACCAACATCGTCGCCAGCAAATACTTCCACGGCCGGCTGGGATCGCCGGAGCGTGAGCGCAGTGTGGCCCAACTGGTGCACCGCGTGGTGGACACGATCGCCGACTGGGGATTAGCCGGCAACTACTTCAAGACGGCGGGTGACGGCGAGAACTTCCGCCAGGAGCTGGCGCACCTGATGCTGCATCAGAAGGCCTGCTTCAACTCGCCGGTTTGGTTCAACGTCGGCGTGAAGGAAGCGCGCGGCTACGGCTTCTATCACGACGAGGAAGAGCAACGTCTAAAGAAGCTGAAGCCGGGCGAGAACCATCCGCAATGCTCAGCGTGCTTCATTAATTCGGTCACCGACTCGCTGGAGTCGATTCTTGATTTGGCGAAGACCGAAGGCATGCTCTTTAAGTGGGGCTCGGGCACGGGAACCAACCTTTCGAGCATTCGCGAAGAGGACGCCGGGCTGTGGGGCGGCGGCCGGGCTTCGGGTCCGCTGAGCTTCATGAAGGGCTTCGATGCGTTTGCGGGTGTGATCAAGTCGGGCGGCAAGACGCGGCGCGCCGCGAAAATGGTGATTCTGAACACCGAGCACCCGGACATCGAGAACTTTGTTTGGTGCAAGGCGAAGGAAGAGAAGAAGGCGCACACTCTGATTGATGCGGGCTACGATTCCTCGCTCGACGGCGAGGCGTACAGCTCCGTGTTCTTCCAGAACGCGAACAATTCGGTGACGGGCCAGCGATGAGTTCATGCGGGCGGTGACGGAAGACGGCGACTGGTGGACGCGCAGCGTGGTAGGCGGGCAGCCGGTCAACCGTTTCAAGGCGAAGGATCTGATGCACCAGATTGCGGAGGCCACTCACCAATGCGGCGACCCGGGCATGCAATTCGACACGACTATTAATAAGTGGCACACGTCGAAGAACACGGCTCGGATCAATGCATCGAACCCGTGCTCGGAGTACATGTTCCTGGACGATTCGGCGTGCAACCTGGCATCGCTGAACTTGATGAAGTTCGTGGGGCCGGACGGCCAATTCGACGTGGAAGCGCTGCGGCAAGCGGTAGATACGGTGATTCTGGCGCAGGAGATCATCGTCGACAATGCCAGCTATCCTACCGAGCGAATTGCCAAGAACTCCCATGAGTTCCGGCCATTGGGCTTGGGCTTCGCGAATCTGGGTTCGCTGCTGATGTCCATGGGCATTCCCTACGACAGCGATCAGGGACGCGACCTGGCGGGAGCGATCTCGGCCATCATGTGCGGGCAATCGTACCTGACGAGCGCTCGGATCGCGGAGGCCGTCGGGCCGTGTGCGGGCTACGCCGTCAACGAAGAACCGTTCATTGACGTGATCCGGATGCACTGGAATGCGGTGAACGGCATCGATAGCAAGCGCGTCCCACCGGCGTTGTTTGCTGCCGCGGAAGAATGCTGGCACATGGCTTACGAGCTGGGCGCGAAGGTGGGATTTCGCAACGCGCAGACCACCGTGATCGCTCCGACCGGCACCATCGGCTTCATGATGGACTGCGACACCACCGGCATTGAGCCAGACTTGGCGCTGGTGAAGTACAAGAAGCTGGTGGGCGGTGGCGTCATCAAGATTGTCAACCAAACCGTTCCGCAGGCGCTGATCAGGCTGGGATACAGCCCGGCGCAGGTAGAACAAATTGTGACGCATATCGATTCCACCGGCACCATCGAAGGAGCGCCGGCGTTGAAGCCGGAGCACCTGGCGGTGTTCGATTGCAGTTTCCGTCCGCAAAACGGGGTACGCTTCATCCATCACATGGGCCACGTCAGGATGATGGCGGCCGTCCAGCCGTTTATCTCCGGCGCGATCTCGAAGACCATTAACATGCCGGAAGAATCGACGGCGGAAGACATCATGAACGCCTACACCGAATCGTGGAGGCTGGGGCTGAAGGCGGTAGCGATCTATCGCGACAACTCGAAGCGAGTGCAGCCAATGAGCTCCGGCACGGGCAAGGGCGAGAAGAAGCAGGCGGGAGCGGTTGCGGTAGCAACTGCGGCGCAGACCACAGAAAAAATCGTGTACCGGCCGGTGCGGCGGAAGCTGCCGGATGAACGGCAGTCGGTAACCCACAAGTTCTCGATCGGCGGGCACGAAGGCTACATCACGGTGGGCCTGTATGAAGACGGTACGCCGGGTGAGGTCTTCATTTCGATGGCAAAGGAAGGCTCAACCATATCGGGCCTGATGGACACGCTGGCAACGTCGATCAGCTACGGCCTGCAGTACGGAGTGCCGCTGAAGTTCTTCGTCGATAAGTTTAGCCACGTGCGGTTCGAACCGAGTGGCTGGACCGGCAACCAGCAGGTGCCTTATGCGAAGTCGATCATCGACTACATTTTCCGGTGGCTGGGAGCGCGGTTCTTGGGAATTGTGGATCCGGCCGAGGCGGGCAGCACGTTAAAGCTGCGGCCCACCGAACCGGAGCCCCAACAAGCGCTGCCGTTTGAAGCCAACGTGGTGTCGGATGCGCCGCTGTGCGCCGAGTGTGGCAGCATGATGACCAGAAACGGTTCCTGTTACAAGTGTGAAAACTGCGGAGGCACCTCCGGCTGCAGTTAGGTTTTGCTTCTCCTTTGGGTTGTGAGTCTGAGGCGGTGCCGTTCCGGCGGCATCGCTTTTTTTGTTTCATATCGGGCGCTTGCTGTCGTCTACCTGACGCCAGCAGGCGCATGACCGGCAGGCGCTTCGGTAGGATGATAGGACGCAACGCCTTGGGGAGACGGGCGTGCGCCTCTTTCAAATGAACGCGGAACTTATTGTGGTCAATGGTCCGGCGGCGGGCACCCGCTTCGCACTGGATCCGGCCGAAACGCTAATCGGAAGGGCGACCAACGCAACCATCGTGTTGCCGGAGCCGGAAGTGGGCTGGCGTCACTGCCAGATCCGCCGCCAGGGCAACCGGTTTGTGATTGTGGATTTGCGGTCTTCGCTGGGCACATATGTAAATGGGATGAGGTCGGCGGAGCGGTGGCTGGAAGACCGCGACCAAATCGGTGTCGGCAAAACGATTCTGATGTTCCGCAATGGCGAAGGAGGGGCTGCCGACGCCGCGCCCCGAACCGCGCCTGACTCGCCCACCGGCGGGTTTGATACCAAGCCCGTCTTGCTATCGGCTTGTTCGCTGGTATTCCTGTTTCGAGCGCTGGCGGCCAGCATCGGCGAGGAGCAGAATGAGCTGCTGCAGGGTCAAATCCTGCGACTGGTCGGAGACTTGATCCCCGTCACAGAAGGTTTGCTCTTACTCGGCACGACGGCGGCCGACCTGCAGGCTCGCTATCGCGAAGTGCATCCGGGCGACGCGTTGGGACTGCACGATGTCATCGAGCGGGTGTGTGAGGAAGGGGCGATTGAAGACAGCGACCGCCCGGCGATCGGTGTGCCTCTGTATCTATCCGGAGACCTGGGCGGGGTGATGATCCTCGCGTTGCCACTGGCCGAACGGCCCCGGATGGGTGCGCACCTGGAAACGCTGACCGCGGTGGCTTCACTGGCCTCCATCGGGTTTGAAGCAAACCGCGAAGTGGAAACTCTGCGAGTCGCGAAGGCGATGCTCGAAGAGCAGATTGGGAGCACAGGCATCGTCGGGAAGAGCGCGCCGATCAAGCGGCTGCTGGACCTGATCGACCGGGTTGCCCCACGCGACACGACCGTGCTGATCACCGGGGAGAGCGGCACCGGCAAGGAACTGGTAGCACGGGCACTGCATGAGAAGAGCCCGCGGCGTGAGCGGCCCTTCATTGCGGTCAACTGCGCGGCCCTTTCCGACAGTCTGTTTGAGAGCGAGCTATTCGGGCACGAGAAGGGCGCGTTTACTGGCGCGATTTCTCTGAAGCGCGGCCGCTTTGAGCTGGCGCAGGGGGGAACGATTTTCCTGGACGAAGTGGGCGAACTTGCTCACGGGCTACAAGCCAAGCTGTTGCGTGTGTTGCAGCAGCGTGAGTTTGAGCGCGTGGGCGGGTCGCAGCCGCATCCGCTCGACATCCGGGTGGTCGCCGCCACCAACCGCGAGCTGGCAGAAGATGTTCGCGACGGCCGTTTCCGTGAGGATCTCTACCACCGCCTGAATGTGGTGACGCTGCATTCCGCTCCATTACGCGACCGGCACGAAGATATTCCGGTGCTGGCCCAGTTCTTCCTCCAGCGATCAGCCGTGCGTTGCAAACGACACGTGGAAGGCTTAACGAAAGAAGCCGAGCAGATGTTGACGCAGTACAGCTGGCCCGGCAACGTCCGCGAGTTAGAGAATGCGATGGAGCGGGCCGTGGTATTGGGTGTTTCCGACTGGGTACTGCCGGAGGACTTGCCAGAAACGCTGCTGGAATCGGCGCCGCGAGACGCCAGCGCGAAGTATCACCTGTCCGTAGGACAAGCCAAGCGCGAATCGATTCTTGAAGCCTACGCGCAGGGCGGCGGCGATTATAAGGCCGCCGCAAAAATACTGGGGCTGCATCCGAACTACCTGCTGCGGCTGGTGCGAAACATGGGATTACGAGACGACATTAACAGGCAGGGCGGAACAGCGGGCCGGTAGGGCGCTGACTGCTGGAGTCTTCGTGTACTCTCGTAAGCGATGCCTTCTCGGTTGGCGTTTGTCCTGTTGCTCACTGGCATGCTTTCGCCAGCATCTTGTGAGATCAGGACGTCGGGCTGCCCGTGGGCTTGGTTGGTCCGCGTGCCCTCGCAGCCGCTAAGCGAAACCGACTTTGTAGAGCTACAGCGAACGGTCTGTTTCGGACCGTGCCCAGCTTACACCGTCCACATCAGCGCGGATGGTCGAGTGACCTGGAAGGGAGAGTCCTCGGTCTTAACAAAAGGTGAGGCTTCGAGAACGATACCGCCCAGCCAAGCGAGAGACCTCATCGAGAAGTTTCGGACCCGGGAGTTTTGGGCACTTTGTGATCACTATTCGCAGATGGTAACCGACAACCCTACGTACAGGACAACAGTCAGTATCGGAGGCAATGTGAAGCGGGTGTCGGACTACGCGCACAGTGCGCCTGAGTTCTTACGGGAGCTGGACGGCCAAATCGATCTCGCCGCGGACACGCATCTTTGGAGGCATGGCGAACCAAAGGCAGAAAGATTTCAGGGACGGATGAGCTTGATCGCCACAGAGTGCATCGTCCCGAAACCAGGGCTGACGCCGCTCATGTGCCCAATGAACCAGGAACTCGCGACCAGCGACAAATTGCTGAAGGCAAATCCCTCGGTAAACGCGGCCGACGCGAGCGGCTGGACAGCTCTAATGTATGCGGCCTATGACAACACCGATCAGGTGTTCGATCGCTTGCTGGCCGCTGGAGCTGACCCGAAGGCCCGGTCGGCCAGCGGCCAAACGGTGCTGATGGCTGTCTCAGCAGGCATGTCGAGCTCGCACAAGATTGAGCGGTTGGTAGCCCTGGGAGTGGACATCAACGCGGTCGACAACGATGGGCAGACGGCCTTGATGTTCGCCGTGCAGCGATTTTGGCTGCCGGATCATACGGTGTGGCTCCTGGCAAACGGCGCTCGAAGCGGCATCAAAGATGCCAAGGGCAAGACCGCTGCTGATTATCTGGAGGCAGCGGCCCACCAAAGAGCTAGCCAGGAGAATTCCGATTATCAGCGCTTGAAGCAGCTGCTGACGAACGCTAAGAGATAAATCCGTTAACTGCCGTCTAACACGATTACAGCCCTTACAGCGGCAGGATCTCCTCCCTCGTTGGGTCGAAGTCGATGCGGCGCTTCTGGACGTAGGAGATGTTGCCGAGATGCGAAGCCTGGGCCGACCGGTGGCCGATCAGAACGTCGCCGTTGGGCCGCGCACGCGTCTTCACGCACTCCAGGAAGTTGTTCACATGATCCTGGGTCAGCAGGTCGGCGCGATCGGGGGCCGCGTAACCCTCCACCGTGATGGGTTCCTTGACGCCCTTCGGGTAAAAGTTGAACCGATTGCGATCGATGTAGAGCCTGCCTTGAGTACCGGCGATCTCCAATGCCGCACCAGTGATTCCGGGAACCAGCGTGGCCTCGAACGTAGCGGTGAATTGCTGCGGGCCCGGGTACTCCAGGAGCACATTGATGGTGTCGGGAGCGGTCCGGCCATCCGGATAGGCAAAAACACCACCGATACCGACGGCGGCGGTAGGAATGTCCTTGCCCATGAACATGTGCACGACGTCGATCCAATGCGTGAAAAGATCCGTCACCTGGCCACCACCGAAGTCGAGGTACGCGCGCCAGTTGTAGTACTGCTGGGGATCGTAGTCGCGCCACTTGACTGGCCCCAGGAACTGCGCCCAATCGAGGTTGCTGGGCTTGGTCTGCAGTGACTCCGGCGCTTTGCGTAAGTGGTAGCCGTTGCCATACCACCAGGTGCGTGCCAGCGTGATCTGGCCAAGCTTACCCGTATCGAAGTAATCCTTCTTCGCCTGCAGGTAGTGCTTGCCGGACCGCTGTTGCATGCCGACCTGGCAGACGCGATTGTTGACCCTGGCGGCCTTGACGATCGGCGGGCCTTCCTCCGGAGTACGGGTCAGCGGCTTCTCGACGTACACGTCTTTACCGGCATTCAAGGCGGCTATAGCACAGGCGGCGTGCCAGTGATCGGGTGTGGCGATCAAAACCAAGTCTAATTCCTTCATTTCTAATAACTTGCGATAGTCGGAGAAGGACGCAGCCGCAGTCGCTTTCTGCTTAGCCAAATCGATCTGCTGGGCGTACACATCGCAGACGGCCGAGACCTGGATGTCGGAGTTGTTCATGAACAGACTCATGACATGGCGGCCGCGGTCGCCGACGCCGATGACCCCCATCTGGACTTTGTCGTTCGCGCCCAGGACCCTGGAATAGGAGGCGGCCGTTATGGCCACTGCGCTGGTAGAGGCCACTCGGGTGGCGTTTCGGATGAATTCTCGTCGGTTATTCGTCGGCACGTGCGAATTATATCCCGCCGCGGACACTCTATCAGTAAGTTTGGAGGTTGAACGATGCACCGAGTGCGAAGGGCAGCGGCAGTCTTGCTTCGCAGCGCAGCAGCCTGTTACTTCACTCTGTTAGGAGCCGTCTTGCCAACCGCGGCAGCCGCATCACCCGGCGCCCCTTCGACAACCACAACCGCCAAACCCGCCGCCGGAACGGTCAGCGACGCTCAGTTGGAAGCGACGCTTCGCGCCAAGCTGGCGAAATCGAAGGTCGGCAAGGATGGGTTCAAATTCCACGTCCAGCACGGCGTGGTGACGTGGGAAGGACAAACCAGCGTCCCGCAGCACAAAGGCGCGGCTACGCGCATGGCGCGGACGGCTGCATCCTTGCAGGTGGTGAACAATATCCAGGTCAGCGACGAGGCAAAGGCTAAGTCCTTGAGCCAGTTGCACCATGCCACGGTGAAGCCGCAGTAAACAAGACCACCCGCGGCCGGACGCATGCTACATTGAGGGTTCTGGAAAGCAAAAGAACTCTCATCATGAACTGTCGTTATTTCTTCTGCGGAAGCCGCAGACACTCCCTGACCGTTTGGGCCGCTTCGGCCGCTTTACTTGCACTTACGGCAACGCTGGGATGGTCCCAGACAGCGCCGGCTCCACCGGCCGCACCGGGAGCCACAACGCCCCCGACCGGTCAAACTCAGCCACAGAACGGCATGGCCGGGCTGAAGGTGCGCGGCCCGTTAGCCGTCGCGCAGACCGACCCTACCCGCGTGGTAGCAGAGATCAATGGTCAGAAGATCACGGCGAAACAAGCCATGGCTGTGCTGGGGACGCTTACCAACGAGGAGCGGAAGCATTTCCCGGAAACCGATACCGGCATTCAGCAGGCACTTCAAAACGCCTACATCCGCATGCAATTCGCCGAGGAAGCGGAAAAGCTGAAAATGGCTGACGTGTCCCCTTGGAAGGAAGATCTGGAAGGCGCACGCCGCAGCATCATGTTTCAAGCCTACCTGCAACACTTAACCACGGGCGACTTCGAAGTAAAAGATGCCGATGTGACCAAGTATTACGCCGATCATCCCTCGGAATTTGAGCAGATGAAACTGGCCGTCATTCAGGTTTCCTTCCTCCCGGCGGGCGCCAAGCCCCCTGCCGATGGAAAGCCGACCAGGACCCAGGCCGAAGCTAAGGCTAAAGCAGAAGATGTTGTGAAGAAGCTGCGAGCTGGGGCGAATTTCGCCGAGGTTGCCAAGACGGATTCGGACGACACTGCGTCCTCCGGAAAAGGCGGCGAGATCGGGAGTTTCCCGACGGGAAAGAACAACCTACCGCAGAACATCAACGATGCAGTCACCAAGCTTAAGAAGGGCGAGGTTACGGACCCCTTGGAGGCTCGAACTGGCTATTACATCATCCTGATGAGCGACCGCCCGAAGATCTCGTTTGATGAGGCCAAGCCCAAAATCATCGAGCAGGTTCGAGCGGCCCACGCGAACGAAGTGATGAAGGCCACCATGGCCAAATACAAGATCCAGGTGGAAGATAATGACTTCTTCGACGCTGGCGCTAAGCCTGCTCAGCCCGGCCAGCAGGTGGCCCCACCACCACGGCCCCCCCAATCTCCGAGTCAAGCTCCGAGCCACTAGGCGCGCCAAAGATCAGCGAGTGGGGGGACGCCCGCTCGGCGATTGGCTGCAGGAAATCGAGCAGGCACTCCCGCTCATGGGAAGTTCTGTCCTGATTGATGTCCAGCCGGAGTTGACCGCCTTTCGTGGAAAATTGCTTTCCGGCCAGATGGAGCGCGGGTATGCGGTTCATGCGGCGAGCTTTATCAGGAAGCGTGCCATCGTCCTCGAGCGCGAGCTGTTAGTACGGAAGCGGCTGCTGCGAACGATTCTCGTACATGAACTCTTCCACTTTGTGTGGGCGCGATGCGGAAATGAGCGCCGCCGTAACTATGGCGCCTTATTGCGCGAAGAGATCCTCAGAAAGGCGCGGGGCGAGCTGGGCGAATCGTCGGAGACTTGGAAGGACACTTGGCGGCAAGCCAGCGGCGGCCGTCTCGCTGCTGATGACCAGCCGTGGCGGGAGTATGTCTGCGAAAGCTTCTGCGATACAGCGGCCTGGTATTTGAGTAGCGAAAAGCAACGGCTACCCGTGAGCCTGGCACAACGCTGGCGAACAAAGCGGGCGAAGTGGTTCGAAGAATGGCTGGAACTCGAGGCGTACGGGCTGCGAGCCTAGCAGGTGCGACGCCTAACGGAACCGTGAGCGTGAGCGAGCGGACGCCGATGACTAACGCACCCCGAAGCTCGTGGCGCAGGCCTGTTAGCCTGCTGAGCCGAGAGTCATCTCGGCTTTTCAGGGTTTGGCCCCTTGTCGCCAATGCCCCGCCCCGTCCGGTAAGACGGTATCCTAGTAGGAGGAACTAAATCGATAGTGAAGAACGTCAAGTCAACAGTTTTACTGACAGTCGCCGCACTGGGCATCTTATTCTCCTGCTCAACTATGCCGCCGGTGGAGGCCCAGGTGCGGGCCACCAAGGATCGGAAGGCCGCGCCCGACTTTTCGCTCAAGGATGAAAACGGGAAAACGGTCAAGTTGTCCGACTACCGCGGCAAAGTGGTGCTGCTGAATTTCTGGGCAACCTGGTGCGGGCCCTGCAAAGTGGAAATCCCGTGGTTCATGGAATTCGAACAGCAGTACAAGGACAAGGGCTTCGCGGTGCTCGGCGTTGCGATGGACGACGAAGGCTGGCAGGCCGTCAAGCCGTATCTCTCGGAGCGCAAGGTGAACTACCGGATCCTCCTGGGCAACGACTCCGTCACACAACTCTACGGTGGCGTGGATTCATTGCCGACAACGTTCGTGATCGATAAAGATGGCCGCATTGCCTCGGCTCATGTGGGACTGGTGGGAAAGAATGAATATGCTGGTGAAATCCAAGCCCTGCTTAAAGGCGGCCAAGAGACGGCTGCTGCCGGCCGCGGCACTCCTTCTGGCGCTGCCCCTCTGCTTGCAAGCGCAGCAAACTAAAGTCGTCACCGTCACACCCACCGAGGCGTTGACGGCGCACCGCGGCGCCACGGTTGCTCAGACCCTGACGGTTACCGTGAAGCCCGGCTATCACGTGAACAGCGATAAGCCGAAGGATGAATACATCATTCCTCTCAAGCTGACATGGACCGGCGGCCCGCTGGATGCGAAGACCACCCTTTATCCCAAAGCCGAAGAGCTCCAGGTGAACGGCCAGGCACTCACGGTGTTCACCGGCACATTTCCCATTCACACCGAGTTCCAGGTGGAACCGAACGCCGCTCCGGGTACGGTCACCGTGAATGGCAAGCTTAAGTACCAGGCCTGCAACAATGAAATGTGTTTGCGGCCGGTGACTCTCGATATTCCGCTCCAAGTCACAATCCAGTAAGGATGTTTCGCTAGAATCGAGCGATGCATAGGGATTTCATGCCCGCTCGATGCTGCGCGGCCCTTGTCTTGACTCTGGCTCTCTGCTCGTGCGGAAATGTCAGTGCGCCGGGCGGGCTGGGGCTGGAAGGCAAGGTCAATTCCAGGATCGCGGCCGAGATTAAGCACACTCGCGTGATTGACAATCACGCGCATCCAATGCGTAACGTCGGCCCCGGCGAAGCGCGCGATCGCGACTTCGACGCCCTACCCGCCGACGCGATAGAAGACCCTGCCCTGCCCGCCCCGGCCCGGCCGGACAATCCTATGTTCATCGTCGCGTGGCGCGAGTTGTTTGATTACGGCTATAAGGACGCCACCGAACCGCACGTGAAGTCCCTCCGCGAGGCCAAGCTGCGAATTCAGACCGCACAGGGCGACCGCTATCCTACTTGGGTGTTGAACAAGACGGGAACCGACATCATGCTTGCGAACCGGGTCGCGATGGGCAAAAGCCTGCCCAACGACCGCTTTAAATGGGTGCCCTTCGCGGACATGTTCCTGTTTCCGCTGAATAACGAGAGCTTCTACCGGCTGGATTCTGACCATCGGGCCTTTGCCGGCAGCGAGGAGCGGCTGCTCAAAAAGCAACTGTCCGATGCGGGCATGGCCACTCTTCCGGCAAGCTTCGACGAGTACCTCACGTTCATCAGCCACACGCTCTCGCAATGGAAGAGCAACGGCGCGGTGGCGCTGAAGTTCGAGTTCGCGTACCTGCGCGATCTGCAGATCGACAATCCCAGCCGGGAAGCAGCCGAGCGTGTATACGCGATCTACGCACGCTCGTCGGAACCGACCAGCGAAGAATACAAAACCGTTCAGGATTTTCTGTTCCGCTACATCTCGTTAGAGGCCGGGCGATTGGAATTGCCCGTTCACATTCACTGCGCCTCCGGAATTGGTTCGTACTTCCGAACGCCGAATGGAGACCCTCTGGCCTTGGAGAGCCTTTTCGACGATCCAAGGCTGCGCAAGACGACCTTTGTCCTGCTGCATGGCGGATGGCCGTTCACCAAGCAAGCGGCCAGCATGACCTTGAAGCCGAACGTGTATGTGGACACGTCAGGGCTTTTATATTTCGCCTATCCGACCGAAGCCGCACAGGCGATGCGCAACTACTTGGAGACCGCGCCAGAGAAAGTGCTGTTTGGAACGGATGCGAGCCCCTTGGGCCGGGACATCGGCTGGGAAGAAACCGCCTGGACCGGGACTCGATACGGGCGACTGGCGTTGGGACTGGCATTGACCGGAATGGTCGAAGACGGCGAGGTCACGGAAGTCCGTGCGAAGGAACTGGCAAAGATGGTTCTGCGCGAGAATGCCCGAGGGTTGTATCGCTTCTAATAAATCAGCACGCTTTAGTAAGTCAGCACGGAACCGCGCGCGTAAGCAAGCGGATGCCAGCCCCCGTGGCGCGGGCTTCAGCCTGCTGAGCCGAGAGTCATCTCGGCTTTGGTTTCCATTCCGAGTCGGAGGGACTGCTTGGGCTTTCACACAGACTCGTAAGCAAGCGGATGTTTTCGGACGATCCGAGCTGTGCGACGCTTACTGATCCGGCCCGGCGCAATCGGGGACTGCATCCTAGCCCTCCCTGCGATGGAATTCCTGCGGTCTCAATATACCGAAGTTTGGGTTACCAGCGCCGTTGCCCCGCTAGTCCGATTCGCATACCGTGTGCGCGCGATTGCCGCCACCGGCCTGGATCTGCTGAGCATCGGGGACCATAAGCCTGAACCGCTGATCGCCGCGCTGCAGAGCTTCGATTCGATTGTGAGCTGGTATGGCGAGAACCGTCCCGAGTTTCGCGAAGCGGCGACGGCGCTGAATCCAAACTGGACATTCCTCAAAGCGCTACCTCCGGATGATTACGGCTTGCATGCCTCAGACTTCTTCACCGAACAGGTCGGTGCACCCGCCGGTTTGTCGCCGAGGATTCCGGTACAGCTGGTTGCGCGGCATGGCGCCGCAGTGATTCACCCGTTCTCAGGCAGCCGCAAGAAGAACTGGCCGCTGGAGCGGTTTCAAGAGCTGGCTGCGCGGCTTGACGGACCAGTGAAGTGGCTGGCCGGTCCGGAGGACGTGTTGCCGGGTGCCGATCGGTTCGACAACCTGGGCGAACTGGCCGGCTGGCTCGCGGGCGCACGTGTTTACATTGGCAACGACTCGGGCATCACGCATCTGGCAGCGGCAGTAGGCACGCCTACAGTGGCCCTGTTCGGACCAACAGACCCCACAGTCTGGGGACCGCGCGGCGAGCAAGTCCGCTGCGTGCGGAACGAACCGATCGCGGAGCTTGCCGTCGAGCGTGTCGTGAATGCCGTGCGGTCCGTGTCAGAGTCTGTGTAAAAACTTCAGCACCGAACCGCGCGCGTGAGCGAACGGACCTAATGGTTGTGATAGCATCCTGGTCGAAAGCGTCTGCGATGAGAACACGCAGCAAAGAGTGCCGGCGCCAAAGGCCGCGACCGGAATGACCGGCACAGTGATACCCCAACTTGTCGACGGGGGTATCTATCGAACGACGATCTACATCACGAACTACTCGAGTGCGCAAGAAGGTTACTGGTTGCAATTGGTCAATGAAGACGGGACTCCGGCAACGTTCCATTTTTTAGAGGGAGCGCAGAGTAAGCCGTTTGGTGGATTCCTTCAACCGCTGGCGACCGATGTCTATCACACGGACGGAGCGCTCGCGGCTGAACAGGTCGGTTGGGCCTGCGCAGATCCTTCTGGCACAGGGCTAGACATCTCCATTTATTCGATCATCGAGAGCGCGAACCCAATCACCGGCGCTTGGACAACTCAGAGCATGATCGTGGCTAGTGACTTCTTCGTCTCAGATACTGAAGATCCTATTATGCAGTTCGATCAGACAAATGGCGTCGTGTGCGGCGCGGCCATCGCCAATTACGTCTCGTACGCGACTGCCAACCTCATTGTCGACGCACTTGACGCCAAAGGGAAGGTGCTGGCCAGTTCGCCGCTCACCCTTATACCGCTGCATCATATGCAGTTTGTTTTGACTAGCCTCTTTCCGACGTCCGCCGGAATTGTTGGATCGATCCGAGTTCGCAACGCAACGCCGGGTGGTCAAAATGACATCACACTAATGGGCATCAAGACGACCCCCTATAAATCGGGCTGGACGCAGACCTCACTGCCTGTACTGCAAATGCTCCCCTGAGCTTGCTGAAGGGAACAAGGCGAACGCCCCGCTCACTTTCGTCAACCTGGCCCCCAAAGCCCTCTACTTCGGTGGAAACTTCTTCAACGCCTTCTTCACGGTGCGCTCCACATTCTCGTGCCGCTGCTTTGGGTCGCGGATGTCGTCCTGGCAAAAGGCACGCCAGGCCAACCGCTTTGTCTTCGCATCGACGATGTCGAGAATCAACGTGCCCTCGGTGTAATGCGACACCATGACCGTGGTCCACATCGGGTACCAATACGCGCCCCACGTGTACCAGCCCGTATCAAGCGTGGTCACGTCTGTCATCCCTTTCGATCCCAGAAACAGCGTGACGTAAAAGTCCGGCGTGAAATCGACCGGCACATAGCCCTTCGCCATCAACCCTTTGTTGACCTCCGACCGCACCAGGTCGATGCCGACCGCGTAACGTGTCTTGAGCTCCGGCTGTTTCTCGAACTCAGGCGAGTCCCGCCATTCATAGTGATGGAATTTGGAGAAGTCCACCGACTTGTCATAGTTGGTCTTGACGCTCTGCGGCAAAGCGTGAACGGTGCTGACGAGGAGCAGAGCGCCCATCCGGATCATGAGTGGGACCATGCCTCGCGAAGCGCTCCTGAGATTATGCAACGGCAACTTCCTTTCGTTTCGACGCTGTCTTGACCAGGATGAAGGATCCGACGCTGCCGGCGATCACCGAGCCGAGTATGATCGCGACTTTAGCGATGGCGAGCAGCTTCTCCTCATCGAAGGCAAGCGCGCTGATGAAGAGCGACATCGTAAAGCCGATGCCTCCCAGCCAGGCAGCGCCATGAATCTGAAGCCACGACAAGCTGGCGGGTTTCACCGCGATTTTTGTGGCTACGAACAGCCACGAGAAGAGCGTAATGCCCAGCGGCTTGCCGATGACGAGGCCGAGCACGATCCCCAACGTGATGGGGTGTACCAGCGCGCTAAGGCTGAAGCTGCGTATGTCGACGCCTGCGTTGACCAGGGCGAACAGAGGCATAATCAGCAGCGCCACCCAGGGCTGCAAGCCGTGCTCGATGCGCTGTAGCGGCGGCTGCGCGGCGTTACACTGCTCTTCCAGTTCGTGAAACGCCACCTGTTGACCTGAGGAGAAGAACGCCGAGTTCGGATCATCGGCGGCCTGGAAGCGATCCAGAATCCCGCTGCTGTTTTTATAGAACGCAATCGGGTTCAGCCGCGTTCGCGCCGGAATCGCAAACGCCAGCAGCACCCCGGCCAGCGTGGCGTGAACGCCGGAATGCAACATGGCCAGCCACAGGCCCACGCCGATCAGCGCGTAAATAATGGTCGACGTGATACCCATCTTGTTGGCGACCAAGGCCAGGACCATGCACAGCCCGGCGGCGCCGAGGTGATACCACGAAATGCGGCTGGTGTAAAAAATGGCAATCACCAGCACTGCAATGATGTCGTCCACAATGGCGAGGGCCGCCAAAAACAGCTTGAGCGACATAGGCACACGCGACCCCAGCAGCGCCATGATGCCCAGCGCGAACGCGATATCGGTGGCCATCGGAACTCCCCAGCCCGCCGCGGATGGCAGATCGCGGTTGATGGCCCAGTAGATTAGCGCCGGCGCAATTACGCCTCCCACAGCCGCGCTCATGGGAAGCGCAGCCTGCCGGAACGAGGCCAGCTCGCCGATCAAAACCTCACGCTTAATCTCCAACCCCACCAGGAAGAAGAAGAACGCCATCAGTCCGTCGTTAATCCAGAAGTGCAGCGATTCGGCCAACACCCGATCTTCGAAACCCACAAACGCATGAGCGTGCCCAAAGTGGTCATAGAAACCGGACCATGGGGAGTTGGCCCAAACCAGCGCAACCACCGTACACGTCAGCAGCAGAATGCCCCCCGCCGCCTCCATCTTGGCGAAGCGGAGAAACGGGCGCATGATGGCCGGCGTTGGCGGAGATTCATTCATGATGTGTCAGGAAAGTTCGGCGCTCAGGTTGTATCTTACCGTGCGGCCAAAACACTTACGGCTTCATCGAAAACGTGCCCACGCAATCTCCCGGCAGTTCCAGGCGGCCGCGCGATTGCCGATCTGCACTTGCATCCGCATCAGCACCACGCAAGTGCCATCCGGATTTTGGAACGCGAGAACGTCGTCATAGGTTCCCGTCACCTGCCCCGACGTCAGGTCGCGTGGCGGAGGCTGTTAGCCTGCTGAGCCGAGATTCATCTCGGCTTTGGTTCCACTGGAACGAGCCTCAGTACGTCCCAACCTTAATCGCCAGCGGCAGCGTTAGGTTCTGCCCGCCGCTGGTCACCACCAACGCCTGTGGTCCAGCCACCACATTTGAGTTTGCAGTCAGCGTCGCAGAGATAGACGTCGCCGAGTTCACCATCACATTGCTCACCGCCAGCATCCCGCTCGGCACCGTCACCATGTCTCCCGTTTGGAAGCTCGTGTTGACGCCTGTGATCGTCACCGTGATCTGCGTGCCGATCGTCGAAGCCATAGTATTGGGACTCACTCCCGTCAACAATGGCGCCGTCGGGCCCAGTATCGTCGTTTCGTTGAACAATCCCGGCATGATGAACGACGCCATCTGCCCCCGCGTCACCGACTCGTCTGGACAGTAAATCAGTGGATTCGTCCCGCAGCCGTTTGTGATGTGTTCCTCAAGATTGGTCGTCGGCACATCCGTGAAATAACGAACTGGGTTGTAAATGGCCGGCGTTGCCGTCCGGATGGCTCAGCCGGGCTCCCTGGCTATTGAACTCGAGCGTCAATCGCTGTGCAGCATTAACGCCGTGCCAGGACCCGTGGCCTGCATGCTCCAGCGAGTACATTGCGCGCGCAAAAGCTTGCCGCAGTCCGTCATCTGCGCCAGCGCTCTTCCAGGCCGCATCCGCATTCCTGGTACCCGAGGCGCCGAAGCCGATCGTCGTCGATACGAGAAGCGCGAAAAGGACTTGTTTTGCTTTCAACATGTCTGTCAGACAGATTGCCACAGATTGGCGCGCCCCCTCCGAGGAACCTCTGAATAATGCGCCTCATCCCACATGATGGACTCAAGCTGATCGCGGTGAGAGCAGTAGCGCGGGAACTCGCTGATGCAGAACAGGTCCGTCCCGGGGAGACGGGGTCAAGACCTGGTCAAAGACCTCTTGAGAAACGGTGACCCGCGACGGAAAATGGCGACACAGCGAGTAAGGAACCTCACAAAAAGGACACTACTACTTACTAGTTTGCCTTAACACGGCCAAAATAGTTGCCCAAAGTACTGATACCCCATATATAGAAAATCCACCGCATCGGCCTTCCGGCGCGATCGACTATGAGGCGGCGATTGTTCTTGCTAAGTACGTTGCATGGGAGCGCATCAAGTGCCGCAGTCGCTGACGTGAAGTCAGATGAGCAGACGCTAGTTCCAACGACTCCATGCTCTTGATAGATGATGGCCGACTTTTAGGGTTTCGATCGGCCCAACACCCTCAAGCTTTCGTTCGACATCCGCCTTCATCCGCGGCCATAATCCGAACTCTTCACAGCTTTACCCAGCCGCCCCGTCGGCCTTATTCCTGGCGCAACGCAATGAGTGGATCGATAGCCGTGACCTGTCTAGTGGGTACGAAGCACGCGATCGCCGCCACCGCGAGAAAGAACGCCGATACCGCCGTGAACGTGAGCACGTCCGTTGGACTGGTGGCGTAAAGCAATGTGGAGAGCAGGCGCGTGACGCCGATCGACCCGGCGATGCCAATGGCAGTGCCGATGAAGGCCAGCTTCAAGCCGTGCCGCACAACCATTTGAACGATGCTCTTGCGCGAGGCCCCAAGCGCCAGACGGATTCCCAGCTCGTGCGTGCGTTGAGTGACCGATAGTGCCATGACGGCCGCAATGCCGCTCGCGCTGATCAACAGCGCGAGGCCGGCGAAGACACCTAGAAGCGTGGCGGTTACCAGGGCCGGCGCGATGGAAAAGTCCCTGAAATTGGCCACGCTATTGGTGCGGTCGACCGCAATGTGGGGATCCACCTCGTGAATGACGCGACGGATTAGCGGCGCAATGCTCATGGGATTCATCGCGGTGCGCACGATGAGGTTATTCACAAAGGGTTGTTGACGCACCGGGAAGTAGATTTCGTCTTCCACCGGACGATCCAGCCCATACTCCCGGACGTCACCGACGACCCCAATGATCGTGAGCCAAGTCTTACCTTCATCGAACGTGACGCGCCTGCCAATGGGATCTTTCGACGGCCAGCGATGCTGGGCCATGGTTTGATTGATAACGGCAACCGGAAGGCTCTTCGCGGTATCGTGCTCGGTGAATGTTCGTCCGCTGACTATGGGTTGGCGAATGGTTTCGAAGTAGCCATCTCCAGAGACCGTGATGTTCACCTGGGGAGCCAGCTGGCCCTTCGCAACGGGCTGGCCTTCAATCTCGAAGGTATTGTTACCGGGTCCGCTCGTGATGCCGCCCGGGTTGAGTGGAAAGTTCGAAGTGAGCCCAACGGATTCGACGCCCCCCAGAGCCTTTACTTTCGGCAGCAGATTGTCCCACAGCATTTGAACATCTTCGGGCCTGTTATGGCTGGTGAAGCTGTAACTGAGACGCATGGCCAAAAGGTGATCGGGCCTGAAGCCCGGATCCACCTGTTGCAGCTTGACGAAGCTGCGGATCATCAGGCCGGCGCCCATCAGCAGAATGAACGACACCGCCACCTGGGCGATGACCAGAGCGGAGCGCAGCCCTTGATGGCTTCGGCTGGATGTGGTGCGGCCCGACCCCTGCCGGAGTGCATCACTGGCCTGCTGGCTGCACGACAACGCGGGAGCCAGTCCAAAGATCAAGGCAGTTGCCATGGAGACGAGCAAGGTAAAGAGAAGTACAGGCGTGTCAACCCTCACTTCGGCGGCCCGGGTGGTGAATCGCTCGGCGAATTTCACGAGCAGGTTGAGTGTGAGTGGTGCCAGGGCGAGGCCCAGCGCCCCACCGGCAAGCGACAGCAGTACGCTTTCAGTCAGCAATTGGCGCATTAGCCGCGTCTTCGTAGCGCCCAGCGCTGTACGCACGGCCAGTTCCCGTTCGAGCCGCAGGAGGCGCGCCAGGAGCAGGTTGGCGACGTTGGCGCACGCAATGAGAAGTACGAAAGCGGCCGCGGCCAGCAGCACCAAGAACGTGGGGCGCGCGCCGCGCGTGAGGTCATACTGCAGAGGTGCGGCGGCGATGTTGTATCCAAGCTCCTTCTTGTACGTCTCCGGGAAGTCCCGTTCGAGCCGGCCGGCAATCGTTGAGAGGTCAGCTTGCGCCTGTGCCAGCGATACGCCCGGCTTGAGCCGCGCGAAGGCAGTCATCATGCGATTCGACCGGCTCTGAATGAACTCGGCCGAGGAACGCGTTGGACATTGCGAGGTCGGCATGTAGACATCGCTCTCGCTTGGATATTGCGGAATGGGCGGCAGGACACCGATCACGGTATGCGGCCGGTTGTTCATCTGAAACACCTTGCCCACGATGTTGGGATCGCCGCCATGCCGTTCCTTCCAGTACTTGTAGCTGAGGATCAGCACCGCATCGGCGTTGTGCGATTCGTCACTGGCCACAAAGGTTCTGCCCAGCATCGGTCTGACGCCCAGCACCTCAAAGAAGTTCGCGGAAACAACCGCCGTCTGGACGCGCTCAGCGAAGTCCTTGCCGAGTAGTAGAAACACCATGCTGTGGTGTTCCACGACACCGTTGAGGGTGTGGTTGGTGTCGCGATAGTCAAAGATTTCCTTGGCTGCGAAGGGAATGTCCTCGAGGTGGACGTGAGACGCCTTCTGATGCAACACCACGAGCTGGCCGCCTTGCTGATAGGGCAGAGGACGAATCAGCACGCCGTAGACGACGCTGAAAATCGCGGTATTGACGCCGATGCCGAGGGCCAGGGTCACGATGGCGATCGCCGTGAACCCTGGATTCTTGCGTAAGATGCGGAGGCCGTAGCGAATGTCCTGCAGCGTGGACTCCCATGCGCGGCCAGCGCGGGCATCGCGGCATTCCTCCTTGGTTTGTTCGACGCCGCCTATATAGATGAGAGCGGTGCGGCGCGCTTCCGCTGGCATCACGCCGCGACGAATGTTCTCTTCGGTTTCACGCTCCACGTGATACCGAAGCTCGGCATCCATGTCTTGCTCGACCTTCTTGCGATTGAGGAGAAAACGGCCGATGGCGGTCAGCTTACGGTAAATCCTGGGGTTCATGGTGTCCGCCTAGACAGCGCGAAGAATGCGGCCGACTGCGCCTGCAAGACGCTCCCAATTCTCGGTTTCAGCTGTCAGCTGTTTGCGGCCGAGACGGCTCAATTCGTAGTACTTGGCCTGCCGGTTATTCTCGGACGGCTTCCATGAGGCCTCAATGAAGCCTTGCTCTTCGAGGCGATGCAGAGCGGGATAAAGCGAGCCCTGGTTGACCTGCAACACGCTCTCCGAGATCTGTTGGATGCGCTGTGAAATACCCCAGCCGTGCATCGGTTCCAAGGCAAGGGTTTTCAGGACAAGCAGATCGAGCGTTCCCTGCAGAAGATCGGACTTCGGTTTCATAGCGGGCTACCTCTAGACAAACGACAAGAGATAAAATTAAAGTACACCGTCTCTTGTAGAATGTCAAGAGGAGAGATCTAGGACATAGGCGCCGATAGGGACGGGCCGCCTCTATCGGCGCGCCAAAAAGTCCAGAGTTTCTCAGTGGCTCGGCTTGGTCCAGTTCTCGAGCTTCAGCCCGGCCACGCGTCCGAACTCGCGCGTATTGTTTGTCGCGAGAGTCATACCAAGACAGCGCGCATGCGCGGCGATGAAGAGATCGTTGGCTCCAATCATGGCTCCCTCAGCCTTCAGTGCAGCCCTGATTTGGGCATAGTGGCGCGCCGCGTCGCTCGGATAATCAAGGACGTCGACATAGCGGAGATACTCATCGAGCGCCGCACGGTCCTGTTGGCGCCACCGCGATATCTCGACTCCGAATTCGAGTTCTGCCGGTGAGCTCCAGTGGGATTAAGGTCGCGCTGAGGAACCTTCGCTTCTACCACCGTGAGGACCTGAAGGCGTTCTGGAACGAGCGCGTCGACGATCTGGCGGCTCTACCAACGCGCGAATTTGCCTCGAAGCATGGGGTTGACCCGGCAGCCGCCTTCGAGTGGCGGCTTAAGTTGGTCAAACGCGGGCGGCCAAAGGGCTGGTGGCGCACGCCGGAGTTCCTCAAGATTCTACTCTCTGGCATGTCGCTCACCGAGGCAGCCCGGGAGTTGGGCATCGAGTTCAGCGAGGTGCATCGGCTGCGGCGCCTGGCAAAGCGAGAGTCGAAGTCGGTGGGTTAAGACTTCTTAGGCTTGGCCGTCGGCTTCGGCTTTAGAGAACCTACGTAGGCGTAACTGCAATCGAAGAACTTCTTCAACTCTTGTGTCTTTGCCAGCAGCGAGTCGGGAACCTCGACATACTCAGGCTGAACGACTCCATAAGCCTCGCACAGTTTAGCCTTGTACTTCTTTAGGAATGCCTCGCGCTCTTCAGCCGGCAGACGAAGGGCCAGCTTGCCCTCTTTGCTCAGGTAGCTGAACATGTGTCCGTTTAGCGAAGTGTAAGGTACCGTCGCGCCCTTCCGCTCGACGGCCCGATTAGTAGCTACCAGCTTTTCGTATAAAGCAAGCTTGTCTGAGGGTACGGTCTTCGTTGCCGGCTTTGCCATGTGCTTCAGTCCTCTTTGGTTTTGGTCTTCAATATGGCAACTCTACAGCAACTCCGCGTAGCGGAAAGGCCTAACGCCGGCACTCTTCCAGAAGTACGCAAGGATGATCACGCTGGCGATTGCAGCATAGGCGCACCACAGCGAGGTGAATGCATAGCGTTTAAATGCCATCACGGTGAGCAGAATCGCTAGATTTGCCGCGCCGAATACCACCATGGCCCTGACCTTCGAAAAGAAGAGCGAACCGCAGGTAGCGATCACGTAGAGCACCGCGAGGGCCGTGTTGTTTGTCGCGGGATTGATATAGACGATGCTGTTTCCCCGGACAAACACCTGCAAAGGATATGCCGCCAGACCCCACAACATGTAGAGCGCCGTAGCCGCGCCAACCATCACAAACGGCATCATTCTCTTGCGGTCCTTGCGCGCGGGTTCGAACAGCAGAACGCTGAGCGGCAGCACAAAGGGGAGCAGTCCCTGGGCATAAAGTACGAACGCCGCACCCATATTGTGCGCCACCACTGGAGAGAGAATGCCGTCCAAGCCGAGCCAAACGAAACCTTCGATGAACTGGTGAACGGCGAAGAGAGTCGGCAGCGCAGCGAAAAGCAGTTCGCGCCGGTGCTTCACCTTGGTCAACGTGACGACGCCTATCGCGGCGAGTGCTCCGCTGCCAACAAAGTTTGCTGCTGCCGAAAAACACACGTCTCACCCCTTCCGCCCCTGAGAGTCATCAGGATCTCACTGTGCAGACTCGGGCCTGTGTGATTACTCGGTTCGCAGTGCCTGCATGACGTCGACCCGCGCGGCGCGGGCGGCCGGCCACACCGACGCGACCACTGCCGCTATGAGCAGCACGATCGCCGCTCCGGCCACGGGAATGGCACCGGGCATCTTTATCTCTTCGACATAGCTGCTCGCCAGACGCGCCAGCACGTAACCGCAAGCCGCACCCGCTACGACGCCGGCGGTAGCCATGACCGCGCCTTGGGCGATGACCTCGGTCAGCAAATGCCGGCGATGCGCTCCAACGGCCAGCCGGATGCCGAACTCACGCGTCCTCCCACTGACGGAGAAGGCCAGCACACCCGCGACGCCGACAATCGCAATCAGCAGGGCCACCGCCGCAAAGCCGCCAAATACCAGCGTGTTCAGCCGCTCCGGCGTAAGCACCTCGGCGCGAACCTCTTCGAGCGTTGCCGCGCGCTCCACGGGCTGTTCCGCGGACATTCGTCTGATGGCTTGCGTTACTGGCAGCACCAGCGCGTGCGGATCGGTTCGCGAGTGAACGAACAGACGGCCTGAAAACAGCGGCTGCTGCCCAAGTGGGTCGTACATCGTGAGGGCGGGACCGGGCACCACGTTCTCATCGTCCACATCCGCCACAACGCCAATGATGCGCCGCGGCTTCACGCTGATGTCAACGAACTTCATGATCGGATCAGTCCACATTACGTGACGGTTGATTGCATCCTGGTCCGGGAACATACGCTGCGCTACGCTCTGGCTCACGATAACGACCGGCTCGCTGCCGCGGCGATCTCCATCGTTGAAATCGCGCCCAGCGATGAGCGGAACACCGAGCGAGGCAAAGAACCCCGGCGCGATGGTTCGGAGGCGCGCGCGAGGATCCTCTTCGCCCGGCGCGCGGACGTGGCCGTCGGCCGAGAACTCAAAGGCGAAATTAGACTCGGCCTTGTCGCGCCACGGCACGACGGTGCCGACGGAAACGCCATCCACCCCAGGAACCTCTTTGATCCGGTGTATCGCCTCTCTGTAGAAGTTCGCGACCTCGTCGGGTGTCTTCCCGTACGACATCACTGGCACGTTCATGGCGAGCACGTGATGCATGTCGAAACCGGTTTGCACCGATTGAAGAGAAATCAGCGTTGTCAGCAGCATGCTGGCACCGGCCAGCAGCACAAAGGATGCCGCGATTTGCGTCACCGCGAAAACCCGCAGGCGGCGCGTTGTGCCACCGGTGATTCGCAGGCTGCTATTGGATAGACCGGACCCGTTTGTCGCGTCGGCCGAAGGCAGACGCGGTATGTAAGCCAGGAGCACGGCCGCGACGATGGCCAGCGCCGCGCCGACCCACAGCACGCTCGAATCGACCGTCAAATCGAGAGCCCGCACGGAGAAGCGGGAGGCATAGCGCGCCAAAATGGCAACCATCGGTCGCGCCGCGACGACGCCCAGCAGAGCGCCCGCGCCACAGAGCAAAAGGCTTTCCGCCAGCAGCGTCCGGCGCAGGGCAGCCGTGTTTGCGCCGAGCGCCGCCCGGATCGACAATTCGCTCTCGCGCCTAACCGTCCGCGCCAGAATCAGGTTGGCTACGTTTGAGCACGCAATAACGAACACCAGTAGCGATGCTGCCATCAGCACGAGTAGAACGGTCCGAGCACGCGACGTGATCTGATCGCGCAGCAGCACCGCCCGGATACGGTTGTCGCCTTTCTTCGAGTAGGCCTCCGGATGGTCTCTGACCATGGTGGCGTAGATGGCGTTCAGTTCAGCCTGCGCCGCTTGGAGATCCGCGCCGGGCGCCAACCGTCCGAACAACTCCGTCATGCGGTGAATCCGCCCGGTGACCATGGTCGCGGAAAGATGATGCGGGCTGGTCACCACGTTGGCGATGATCTCCGTTTCCGCTGGGTAGGGGACTGACGGCTCGAGCACCCCTACGATGGTGGCCGACCTTTCGCCCAGCCTCACGGTTTTGCCAAGTACCGAAGAATCGCCCTTCAGCGCCGTCTTCCAAAACCGATAGGTCAGCACCGCCGCACCTTTGGCGGAAGGACCGTCGTCGCCGGGGCCGAGCAGACGCCCGAGAACCGGATGCAATCCCATCACATGGAAGTACGATCCACCGACGACGCCCGAGCGAAGCTCGCGCGGCTCGCCGAGCCCAACCACGGTGAATCCGATCTGGGAGAAGTCGCCCAGCTCGGTCAGAGTTTTCACGCTCGCCCGCAGATCCTGAATCTCCGGCACCGAGAAATAGCTATTCTCGCTCTGGCCAGAGCTTTGGCGAATGTAGATGAGGTGGTTCTCATCGCGGTTGACAAGCGGCCGCAAGAGCACGCCCCGCACCAGGGTGAAGATGGCCGCGTTGGCGCCGATGCCGAGTGCTAACGTTACGACGACTGTAATGGTCAATCCCTTGGTGCGCACCAGCGAGCGCACCCCAAACTTCAGTTCGCGCATAAATGTGGTAACAACCTCCATCAGCGGCAGGTTTGCGGTGTTCTCGGTCATAGAAATCTGCTCCTTTGAAAGGTCTGCGGTGGTCTCAGTGAGTCTCTCAAGCTCTACTGTAATAATGTCGAACGGGTCGACGCGAAATAGACACGCTTCATCTTTTTTTTTACGCCTGAATCACCTGGCGCAGCTTTTCAGCGAACGCGGCGGGCTGTTCGACGTAACCGGAGTGGCCGCCAGGGAAAGTCACTGGGGCGCGTCCAAGCCGCTCCGCTAAGGCGATCGCTGCCAAGTAAGCCAGCTGCCCCGAAGAGGTGTCGCCCACGGCCACCACGATTCGGCCAGGCCTCGATCGCAGCGTCGCGACATCGGGCACGTAGGAGCTAATCGGTTTCAGCCCATAAGCAAAGAAAAAGGCGAAGTTACTCTTGATTCGGCTGAACGCATCCTGCATTTCGGGGCTTGTCGGTAACGCTTGGGGCGGCCTCGGACCACCGCCCAAACCGGTGCCCGCCAGAAACTTTTGTATGCCGGCATCGACCCCGGCGGACCGGTAGGTGTCATAGACGCTTTCCGCGAAGGCTCGCTTCTCCGCGGCGTTGGGCAACAGTTCGGTGCACGGTGGCTCATGAGCGATCAGAGTTCGCACTCGCTCGGGATGGCGGGCAGCCAGGTTGAGCCCAATCTGAGCGCCGCCGCTGCTGCCGAGCACGTGGGCAGGCTCCTTGCCGAGCGCCGCCAGTAACTGGGCCGCGTCGTCACCGTGGACGTCCATCCGCTGGTCCTCCGGCGGTCCATCCAGTACGCTGCGCGAGTTACCACGCGGATCGTAGCGAGCTACCGTGTACGTATCCGCCAGGAACCCGGCGACACCGGTGAAGATCGCTGCATCGGCAGGGCCGCCCGGAATCATTAGTAACACAGGGCCAGACCCCTGAACTTCGTAGTACAGCTGCGCGCCTGGCACTTTCAGAATCGCGCCTCTCATGACCATATTTGACATACTGCCTCACGTTGCCGGGAATTCTCAAAGACAAAAGGACAAGACGTTACCACAACAAAAAACGTTCGGCCCGTGCCCGGAAGTATTTACAAGGTCGGAATCAGTATTTCCGTCACCAACTCCTCTTCAGGTGTTTTTCGCGGATCGTTCACGTAGTTCTCAATACAGTAATCCGGCCTCATCGGGAGTTCTGTTTGCGAAACGATCTCAAAAACCCGGCGACTGGCGTCCGGCAGGTTGGAATACGGTCCGGTCAAAACAAAGCGGCTGTATTTACCGCCCTCAAACAGCGAGTAGTCTACGCCCTCGGGCAGGTCCTTGGGCGTTTCAGCCACCGATACGCCGGCCCGGTATGTGTTCGGACTCATCTTGTACAGGCTCGTGTAACCCGTGATCTGATTGCTCTCCGCAATCCGGGGCACAAGCTGGTGCAGCTCTTGCCAGGCTTGTGGGGCGATCTTTGGAAACGGCCCGATTTTCTCGATGAATACATAGTGCGTCGAGGGCCATGTTACTACTTCCGGTTTTTCAGTAAGGTTCATACAATCTCCTTTGGGTTGGGTCGGATGAAAAGCATTTCCAAGTAGCGATGCAAATGATCCAGGCAGTCAGCAGCCACCTGGGGGCCGGACTGAGCCTTCGCCAGAATGAAAGCGCCCTGGATCACGCCTTGCATATAGAGAGCAAGGCTCCGGGCGCTCCAGTGGCCGACCACGCCGTACTTGCGCATCGCTTCGGCAATGTCTAACTCCATCACTGCGACATGCGCGCCAATGTGTCTATGGCAAGCTTCACGGATCTTCGAATGCGTCTCGTAGGTCTCTTGCACCATTGTGCCGAGCAAGCACGTAACCTGCGGCAGCTCTCCTTGGAGAATCGCCTTACGAAAATCCACGTAACCCAAGAGGCGATCGAGCGGGTCGGGCAAATCCCGGTACGGTGCAGTCGAGAACAACCCGTCCGCCCTGGACGAGAAATGCCCCGCCGCCGACACCGCCAACTCTTCCTTACTTTTGAAGTGATGAAAGAAAGCGCCCTTCGTCACTCCTGCCGCCTCGCAAATGTCATCCACCGTGGTGGCTGAGTAACCCTTGGTGCGAATGACAGTTAGGGCCGCGTCTAGCAGTTTGGTCTTGGATCCGAGTTGCGCTGTTGCGAATGCCATAAAACCTTCCTGACAAAGAGCGTACCAACTAGTTGGTATGCACATCAACTCGTAGTTGTACCTGAGAATCTCGACACTTCAGTTGCCGGGCTCGGCGAGGAGATCGCCAAGGCGGTCGAGCCGCCGTTCCCACGTCGTGCGACGGTCGCCGATCCACTTCGCCGCAGACGAAAGTCCGGCCGGGTCGATGCTGCACGTTCGCACCCTTCCGATCTTTTCAGTCCGCACGAGGCCGCTTTCCTCCAGCACCCGTAAGTGTTGGACGACTGCGGCCAGAGACATGTCGAGGGGCTCCGCCAGCCGCGAAACCGATATCGGTCCTTGGCTTAGCTTCTCCAGAATGGCCCGGCGGGTGGGATCGCCGAGAGCGTGGAAGACGCGGTCGACATCTGGTCCTTCTTTATCCATGAGTCCGCAGACTTCTTCCAGCGCTTCTAACAATTAACTCGCGAGCTCTTTGGCCAGTTTGTCGAGGAGTTTGCGCCAACCGTCTTGCCGCATTTCGGGACCATCGGAGCCTTCGAAGAACGCTCCCTGGTGTGTGCAAATGAGGTCCGTCCCTGTTGCTGAGGGCAAAAACTCAAACGTCACCAGCGAGATCGAGAAGTTCTTCTCATCCAGTGCCATCGTTGAGGCAAAGACAACGCGCCGGTTGGACACAATGTCGTGATAACTGGTGTCGTTCGTCAAAATCATACCCGCTATCGGAGTGCCTTGTTTCATGCGAAAACGGGCCTTTTCTTGGCCGCCCACGCGAAAATCGAGTTCGTAGTGTTCGACGTCGTGATGGTCCCCTTCGGCAAACCAGCGGCGCTTTTTGGCCGGGTCGGCGAATGCGGCGAAAACGCGCTCGGGCGGTGCGGGATAACTGCGTTCGATAACGAACGTGTTGTGAATCACGGATTGCTGTTGCATGGTGTGCATTTCCTTCGTTCCTTTCGGCACTCGTTAGTTAAGTGCATACTTAAGTTTTACGCCACCTCTGACAAGATTGTCAAGTGGATACTTAAGTCTTTCGAAAGGCTAGTCGTGATGGGCGCTGAACGCCAACCAGAGTCGTTTACGGCAGGGCTGCTTCAAGAGAAACGCTGGGTGTCGGGAAAGCTATTCGGGCGGTGACATCCACCTTCGTCCACAGGACGATCCCCATGGCGAGCAGCGCCTCCATGGGGATCAGTGGTGCATCGTAGTTGCCGGTGGCCTTCACGAGGTAGCCGAAAATCACCGACGACAGCGCGGCGCCCACTTGCCCTGCCGTATTCATGAACCCGACCACCGCGCCGCCTTGGTTTCCGCCGATGTCGAGACAGGCAGTGAACACCACGGGTTGCTGTAAAGTGATACCCGTGTAAGCCAGGCTGAGGTACGCAATGGCGGCCAGTTGGCCGCTGGCAAACATCAGACCGATGATGGAGACCGTTGACAGAAGGGCGCCAGCCATCCCTACGCCTCGGCGAGACCATTTCACGCCCACGATGGTCGCCAGCCAGTCGCAGGTGAGTCCGCCCAGGAGATTGCCCGCAGCGCCAACCACGTAAGGCAGCGCCGATAGCGAAAGAGCCTGCTCGCTGAAGCCACGGCCTCGGACGAGGTAAGTGTGAATCCAGGTCTGGTAGAAGCCCATGGTGTAGACGTATCCGAAGGTAAGGACCATGATGACCCACAGGTTCGGGCTGGCCAGGATCGGCCGCCAGGATACGTGAATGACGGGAGGGGGGCGGCGCGAATCGGAGGGATAGTCGCGGAACTTCCAGAACCAGACGGCGGCCCACATCACGCCGAGACATCCGAAGACGTAGAACGCCATGCGCCAACCGAAGGACCGCTGGATAGGGATCACCAGCAAGGGCGAGAGTGCGCCGCCGATCTGGCTGGACATCGTGAACAGACCGAAGGCGCGGCCACGCCGCTGAGGCGAGAACCATCGCGAAATGGCGACGGACGCGTTGGGGTAAGCACCCGCTTCACCAGCGCCGAAGAGGAAGCGGACGCCCAGCAGGATGGGATAGAGGGACGCCGTGCCCGTCATGGCCGTAAAGAGCGACCACCAGAGAACGATGCGCGTAAGAACTTTGCGCGCACCGATGCGGTCGCCCAGATGGCCGCTCGGGATTTCAAACAGAGCGTAGCCAACTAGGAAAACCGTACCGACCCAGCCCCACTGCTCGGGGGCGATGTGGAGCGTGTCCTGCATCCGCGGGCCGGCCACGGAGATGCAGACCCGGTCGAGATACGTAATGATCGCGAGCAGGCAGAGCAGGAGCAAGTAGAGGTATCGGCGACTCAAAGGGGTAGTCGATGTTACCGCAAGCTGCGGTGCAGGGGTGAGTTGGCGGCGGCGTTATCGTCGATTGGAGGCGCTGCAAGAGTTGGAAGCCAGTCCAATCTCCGGCAACACTGACCTCAGCGCTAATCCATCAGCTTTCGCGTCAAATATGTGTACTGCACCGCCCTCGTCTTTGCGGCCTCCTTCAAGTCAGCCCCGGAGCCGTGGCCGCCCTCAATGATCTCCAGGTAGAAGAACGGTTTTTGAAACTCCTCCATTTTCGCCGCGAACTTTCGCGCATGCACCGGACCCACCCTGTCGTCCTTGGTGGTTGTAAAGATGAGCGGCTCGGGATATTTCACATCCGGCCTGAGTTGGTTATAGGGAGAAATCGACGCGAGAAACGTACGTTCCTCGGGATTCTGAACCGAGCCATACTCCCCGATCCAGGAAGCGCCTGCTGCAATCTGCTCAAACCGTAGCATGTCGAGCAGCGGAACCCGGATCACGACCGCATTCCACATAGTTGGATGCTGCGTCATCTCGACACCTACCAACAGGCCGCCGTTCGACGTGCCTTCAATCCCCAGGCGGCGCGGCGAAGTAATCTTGCGCGTCACCAGATCCTGACCCACTGCCGAGAAGTCGTCATAGATGCGCTGGCGATGGGTCTTCAGTCCGGCCTCATGCCAGGCGGGTCCGAATTCGCCACCGCCGCGAATGTTTGCGTCGATATAAACGCCGCCACGCTCTAGCCAAAGTTTGCCAACGAGGGCTGAATAACTCGGCGTTTCCGAGATCTGATACCCACCGTAAGCCGTCAGGAGTGTCGGATTTGTGCCGTCATACTTAATGTCCTTTCGTCGCACCACAAAGTAGGGCACCTTTGTTCCATCTTTGGAGACTGCCTCCAACTGTTCCACCATCATGCCGGAGGCGTCAAACTGTGCTGGGAGCGTCTTTGCTTCCTTCAGAGTGCCCGTCCCAGCGTCACCGAGCCACAAAGACGAGGGCGTCAGAAACCCTTGCAGCGAGAGAACAAACTTGTCATCAGACCAGTTTGTGCTTACGATCCCAACTGCCCGGTTGTCGGGAACGTCCAGCTTCTTCCGCGTCCAGGCGCCTTTTGCTCCGTGGTTGTAGATGTAAGCACGGCCTTGCACGTTCTCGAGCGTCGTCAGCAACATGTGATTTCTGGTTGTGTCAACGCCCCCCCACCGCTCCGCGAACTCGACCGCTGTCGGAGTGAAGACGACCGTCGGCTTCGGATGGGACGGATCTTTTTTCACCGCCTCCAGATCCAGAGAGATCACGGTGCCCTGACTCAGCTTCATCTCTTTACTGCTCGGTCGCCAGTCTTCGAAGAGCATGGCAACAATTTGGCCGTCGAGCAGGCCTTCAATGTCCGCCTTGCCAGGCAGGGCAACCCGCTTCACGCCGTCGGACGTCACCACTGACCATTCCCGCTCGAAAAAGGTCACGCCGCGCACGATCATTGTTACTTGATGTCCATTGCCGTCGTTGAGCGTGGAAGCGCTGGTAGGGAGTGCGTCCGTCTCTGCGCCGCGGTAGACCTCTTGGGCCTGATCCAGCGCCTGACCGCGCTTCCAGAGCTTCACTACGTACGGATAGCCTGACTTAGTCATGGTGCCCGCTCCCCAGTCCCTCGACACCAGAACCGTATCTTTGTCCACCCACGCGACACCCTGCTTTGACTTGGGCAGCAGGAAGCCACCCTGGACGAAGGTGCCCGCTTTCAAACTGAACTCGCGCATGGTGTAGGCGTCTTCGCCGCCAGCCGATAGCGCAATCAGACACAAGTCGTTCCCCGGATAAAGACAGTTGCGGCCCCTCTGAACCCAGCTCTCGTTGTCCTGTTTCGCCAGCGCATCGTAATCCAGTACCGTCTGCCACTGTGGCTTTGCCGTGAGGTAATCGGTGAGCGACGTACGCCGCAGGATGCCTCTCACGTGCTGGGCGTCCTGCCAGGTGTTGTAGACATCCTCACCGTTCAATTCGGGCGTGGGTAGCCGGTCCGGGGACTCGAGAACCTTGAGCGCCGCCGCCTCCAGCCCGGCGTAACGCGGATCATTCTCCAGGACTTTGGCCGAACGTTTGTTCTCCGTTTTCACCCAGGCCATGGCGCGTTCGCCGTTAACATCTTCCAGCCAGATGTATTTGTCATCGGACTCCGGCGAAGTTTGCGCAACGGTTCGAAGCGAAACCGCGGCGATTGTGGTTATCACCACGAGCAGCAGTGTCATCCATCTTGACCAAAGCGACATCGATGATCCTCCCGGTTAGCAGGGTCTTTTCTGCCCCGGCGCAGCGTGGCCGGGACAAACAGCGTCTGACAGTGTAGCGTGTTTTAGGTCACACACCGTGTGTGCCGGCAAGACGGGGGTAATACGGCCTGAGTTCTACTTCGCGGTCTGCGATGTGCCATCGCCCGTTAGGATTGGTTTGCTAACCGGCTTGTCGTCGCCGAAATTGGCCACCAGGTATTCCAGCAGCGCCGCGCGGTCTTGTGGCTTGGCGCCCCAGTTGGCCATCTTGTCGAGCTCGCGATTCCAGCCGGCGCGGGAGAGGCGATTAGTGTGGATGATGATCAGCCCGTGGCAAGGAATGCACGTGCGAGCCTCTTCTTTTTGGCCGCGCCCGATGGTTTCCGGATCAGCGGCCAGTGCCGTGAGCACGACGGCGAGCGCAGGCGAAGGTTGTAAAGAGCGTGCGCCTGATCATGCCGATTTCTCCACGTTGACGCCAACCCGGTCGACGCCATTCCACAAATAACCCGAAGGATTCCAGGCCGGGATGAACGGTTGAACGCGGCCCGCTGTGTCCGTGGCCCGCGAAAGGATGATGTGGTATCCGGGCTTCTCGGGATCCCATTTGAACTTCCACAGTCGCCAAGCGAAATGGAGCTTGGGAGAAATCAGGTCGGCCTCATGCCAGCGGCTCCCGCCGTCGGTCGAGACCTCGATCCGCTCGATAGCTTCCTCGCCAGCCCACGCAAAGCCACGAATCTCGGTGGGGCCGAATGGCACGGAAGCCTGGTCTTCAGGAGAAGTAATGGTCGACTTCACCGGCATGCCTTCGATGACTTCCAATTCAGCGGGACGGGCGGGCGTGCCCGGAGGCAGCGCGTACTTCGGATAGCGATAGCCGGGATTCATAAAGAACCCCGTTGTGAGATCTGTATTGGCGGTGAGGCGCGTTACCCATTTCACCCAGCTGGTACCGTCCCAGCCTGGCACCACGAGTCGGGCCGGAAAACCATGAATGGTGGGCGTCTGTCCGTTCATACTGAGTGCCAGCAGCGTGTCCGGATGGAGTGCTTTTTCCATCGGCATGCAGCGGATGAAATCGGGTGTGGCGGCAACGCCAGTATCGGCGCCGTCGATCTCGATGAACTTCGCTTGGGCATCGACGCCGGCCTGTTTCAGGACATCGCTCAGTCGGGGGCCGCGCCACTCCGCGGTGCCGACTGCCCCGCGTGCCCACTGAATTCCCGGCAGTTTCGGAGAATAGAACGCGCGCCCGTTGCCGGTGCATTCCAGGGTTGCGGTTACCGTGTATTGGGGCAGCTTTTGGAGGTCAGGCAGCGTAAAGTTCAGCGTTTTGGAAACGCGTCCGTTGATGAGCAGCCGGTAGGCATCAGGGTCAATGGGCGCCGGACGCGGAAGATGCTGGCGGACAAAGAACGTGTCGACGGAGGTCAGGTAGGTGTTCAGGTAACGAACCGGCGTTTCAAGATCCTCGGGTCGATCGTTGTGAAGAATCAAGGGCCGCTTGCCAGGGACGATGAAAGGCTCCGGGGCGCTGACGCTCTGAACCTGCGCATTGACACGTGCTGCAGTAGCCGTTGCGAACAGGGATGCAACCACGTCTCGGCGCGTTGGATTCATAATGGCCTTTCCAGTCTAAAACCGGTGGGTTAACACACGGCGAATAGTGTTCCCTTAAGCGCCCATTCCAGATGGTTTCCGGCTTCCTCCGCGATTGTGATCATAGCATCCACAGAGAAGTTCACCTGTGGTATTTTGAAGGCGTCTCCTTCCGGCGACGACAATGAAACGGTAAAGACCACTCCCGCTTTTACTTCCGCTTAGCAGCGGATCCGGAGGTTTCGTGTCTTTACTGAATCTGTGTGAACTCTCATTTGAATACCCGTCGTGTCCCGTCTTATTCGACGACGTCTCGTTCTCAATCTACCCAGGGGATCGCGTAGCCATAGTCGGCCCCAATGGATCGGGTAAATCAACCCTGCTCCGATTGATTGCCGGACATCTGGAGCCGACGCGTGGCCGCATCGCCCGCTCTCGTGCCCTGCGGATCGCGGTGGCCGACCACGAGATTCCAGCAGAAAACCGCCAGACGCTGTATGACTTCGTCTTCGATGCGCTGCCCTCTCTGGCGCGACTCCGGGCCATGATTCTGGAATCGGAGAGGCATCTGTCCGACCCATCGAGCGTCGCCGACTATGCGAGCGGGATTAATGAATACGAGGAATCGGGCGGATTCCTGGCGGAAGCGAGCGTAGCTCGAACGCTGAATGGCCTGGGCTACTCCATTCCAGATTTTGGTCGCGAGGTGCAATCGCTGTCGGGCGGCGAGCGCACGAGAGCGGCACTGGCGCGCGCCCTCTCCATAGAAGCGGACTTACTGGTCTTGGACGAGCCAACGAACCATCTGGACATCGCAGCGCGGGAATGGCTCGAAGCAAGTCTGGCGTCGCGAGCGGCAGCCTGTGTCATTACCTCTCACGACCGCACACTACTGTCAGAATTCGCTACCCGCACTATCGACATCGAGCGCTCGAAAGTTCGGGTGTTTGAGAGCGGCTACCGCGGGTATAGACGAAGCGCGAGCACTGCTCGATCGACAGGCATGGGCCGCGTACGAGGCGTCTGAGCGCCGGAAAGCGGCTGCGGAGAGGGCCGCGCGCGACAGAGAACAGCTGTCGGCGCGAGTTGCGACCACGCCCGACGGCATTCGCGGCGGCAAAGATCATTACGCGAGAAAGGCGGCGAAGGTCGGCCGCACCGCACGCATTCTGCGGGCGCGAGTGAGCGACGAAGAACGCGTTGAAAAGCCATGGGAGCACCAACCAATAGACGGATTGACGTTTGATCGTGTGGCTCGAAGCGGCGATATCGTGCTGGCCGCCGTAGCACTAGCGAAAGCCTTTGGCACGAAGAGTCTGTTTCGCGATCTCAGCTTCCATGTGCGCCGCGGAGACCGGCTCGCGATTGTCGGGCCGAACGGAGCAGGCAAAACAACGCTGCTGAATGTAATCCAGGGGACCACGCCGCCCGATTCGGGATCGGTTCGTCTCGGGGCTAAGGTTAAATTCGCCAGTCTGGGACAGAACTCGGACGAGACCGATTTGAATTTGTCGCCGCTCGATATTTGCGGCTCAGACACCACGGCGCGGACTCTGCTCGCCTGTCTGAAAATCCGCCCGGATCGTCTCAACCGGCCGCTGTGTGAACTGAGCGGAGGCGAACGAACCAAAGTTGTCCTCGCCCGTATCCTTAGCAGCGGGGCAAACCTGCTCCTGCTGGACGAGCCGACCAACCATCTCGAAATTGAAGCGCAAGAAGCTCTGGAACAGGCGCTGCAGCTATATCCAGGCAGCGTCATTGTCGTCTCGCATGACCGCTCTTTTCTCGAAGCGCTCGGTCCCCAGGCGACGTCATTGGATCTAGCGACCGTCACTGCCGATCGAAGGAGCAGCGGTGATCTCGCTTACCCTCGAGAACGTTAGAAGCGGCCCTTAGTCGGCTGCTTGGCTGGCGGTCGACTTCGGCTTCCAGCGCAGAATCGGATGTCGGGCAGCCTTCACTTCGTCGACACGCTTGATGCGCGTTGAATACGGCGCCTTCAAGACGAATTCCGGATTGTCTTCGACTTCCTTGGCGATGGAGATCATCGCATCGACGAAGTAGTCCAGTTCCTGCTTGCTCTCCGTCTCAGTTGGCTCAATCATGAGCGCGCCATGCACGATGAGCGGGAAGCTGACGGTGTAGGGATGGAAGCCGTAGTCGATGAGGCGCTTGGCGATATCGCCGGTGCGAACGCCGCGCTTCGACTTGACGATCGTCGCTGAATACGCATTCGTGCATGCTTGGCGCTTTATAGGCGAGATCGTAGTAAGGTTCAAGCTGCGTGCGAATGTAGTTAGCATTCATCAGCGCATCGATGGTAGCCTGACGCAGACCGTTGCCGCCATGGGCCATAATGTAGGCCAAAGCGCGGACCAGCACGCCGAAGTTGCCATAGAAAGAACGGACGCGCCCGATGGATTGCGGCAGATCGTAATTCCAAGCCCACTGGTCGTCGACGCGCTTCAAGCGCGGACCGGGCAGGAACGGCGTCAAATCTTTCGCAACCGCAACCGCGCCTGAGCCAGGACCGCCTCCGCCGTGTGGCGTGGAAAAGGTCTTATGCAGATTGAGGTGCATGACGTCGATGCCGAAATCGCCCGGCCGCGTTACGCCGACCAGCGCATTCATGTTGGCGCCGTCCATGTAAACCAGCGCGCCTTTTTCATGCAGGATATGGCAAATGCGTTTGATGTTCTCTTCGAAGACGCCAACCGTATTGGGGTTGGTGATCATCATGCCCGCGACTTCGTCGGTAACGTAACCGGCCAAGGCTTCGACGTCGATCATGCCGCGTTCGTTCGACTTTACGTTCTGGACCGTGTAGCCGACCATCGCTGCCGTGGCCGGGTTGGTGCCGTGAGCCGAATCGGGAACCAGGATTTTCTTGCGAGGGTTGCCGCGCGATTCGAGCAAGGCGCGAATCATAAGGATGCCGGTGAACTCGCCGTGCGCGCCGGCGGCCGGTTGCAGCGTCAGCGCATCCATGCCGGTGATGCTGGCAAGCGCGTTTTCGAGCGTCGAGATGACTTCCATGCAACCCTGCGAGAGCGATTCCGGCTGATAAGGATGCGCCCATGCGAGCCCTTCGGTGCGTGCCACCAGCTCGTTCACACGCGGGTTGTACTTCATGGTGCATGAGCCCAGCGGATAAAGGCCGAGGTCGATGGCGTAGTTCCAGGTAGAGAGTCGCGTGAAATGACGGATGGCTTCCACTTCGCTGACTTCGGGAAAACCCTCAATTTCGGCGCGGACGTTCTGCGCGCCGAGGGCGGTTTCGGGATCGACCTCCGGCACGTCAAGCGAAGGAAGCTGATAGCCGATCTTGCCCGGCGAGCTGAGTTCGAACAGCAGCTGCTCATTCTGCGTGATGTGAGGAGAAACCTTTTTTACCATTCGCCTAAATTCCTTTTGCCTTCACTGCGACAGGTCTCAATGTTTGGTAAAGGCCGCGATGACGCGGTCCATGTCCTGACGCTTACTCATTTCGGTGGCGCAAAGCAGAACGCAGTGGGCAAGTTCCGGATAGAAGCGGCCCAAGGGCAAGCCGCCGACGATCTTCTCTTCGAGCAGCCCGGCGTTGATCTGTTCGGGACTCTTGCCGTTGGTGCGGGCCACAAATTCATTGAAGAAGGGCGCATCGAACTCGAGCGGCAAACTGCCAGCCAGGTAATGAGCCTTCGAAAGATTCTGCGTGGCCAGTTCGCGTAAGCCCTGCTTGCCATAGACAGTCATGAACACCGTCGCCATCAGGGCGATCAGGGCCTGATTGGTGCAAATGTTCGACGTGGCTTTCTCGCGGCGTATGTGCTGCTCACGAGTGGCCAACGTCAGGCAGAAGGCACGGTTCCCATCGCGATCGGTTGTTTCACCCACCAGGCGGCCAGGGATCTGGCGGACAAACTGTTCGCGGGTGGCGATGATGCCGGCGTGCGGGCCACCGTAGCTGGGCGTGATCGCGAAGCTTTGCAATTCGCCGGCAACAATGTCCGCGTCGCGCGGCGGCTCAATCAGACCCAGTGCTACGGCCTCGGTGAAACTCACCACCAGCAAGGCGCCTTTGCTGTGGACAATCTGCGCAATCTCGGGGACCTGCTCGATGACGCCGAAGAAGTTCGGGGTTTGAAGGATCACCGCCGCCACTTCCTCTGTGAGCTGCTTCTTGAGGTCATCCAGGTCCAGCCGGCCGTGCTTATCGTAGGCCAGCGTGGAAACCGGAATGCCTTGATGGCGGGTGCTGGTTTCGAGGACTTCACGATACTCCGGATGGACGGAGCGCGCGATGAGAACGTTGTCGCGTTGCTTAATCCGAACTGCCATCATCGCCGCTTCGGGGATCGCAGAAGAACCGTCGTACATGGATGCATTGGCGACGTCCATACCGGTGAGCTGGCAGACCATGGTCTGGAATTCAAAGATGGATGTGAGCGTGCCCTGCGCAATCTCGGCCTGGTAAGGCGTGTACGACGTCAGGAACTCGCCGCGCGACACGACGGTGTCGATCAGCACCGGACGATAGTGACGATAGACGCCGGCGCCGAGAAAACTGGCGTAGCCCGCGCCGCTCTCTTCACCACGCTGCCGGAAATAGTCGATGATGTCGTACTCGCTCTTGCCGTCTTCGATGGCAAGTTTGCCCCGGAAGAGAACGTCTTCGGGCAGGTACGAAACCAACTCTTCTTGAGAACGTAAACCAATGGTATCGAGCATCTGACGACGCTCAGAATCAGACTTTGGTAAGTAGCGCAATGCGATCCCTAACTTGAAACGGGCGGGGACAGAGGACTTACTCCGTCCCTATGTACTTTTGATAATCGTCAGCGGACAGAAGATCGTTAATCTCCGCTGGCGCGGACAGTTTAAGCTTGATCAGCCATGCAGCGCCGTGGGGATCCTCGTTCAGCTTCTCCGGACTGGTGGAGAGCAGATCGTTAATCGCAGTCACCTCGCCCGAGACAGGCGAGTAAATGTCGGAAACCGCCTTCACGGATTCGACGGACCCGAAAGACTGGCCCTTTTCCGTCTTGCTGCCGACCTTGGGAAGGTTGACGAAGACAATGTCGCCGAGCTCTTCCTGGGCATGGTCTGTGATTCCGATGGTCCCGGCGTCGCCTTCCACCGATACCCATTCATGTTCTTTCGTGTACTTGAAATTGTTCGGATAGCTCATGACGTTGTCTTCTATACCTTGGGTCGTTTGTAAAATGGCGTCGCCACCGTGACGGCGTCGACCGGATTGTCACGAATCATAATATGAATCGGAACGCCGGGCTGCGCCTTATCGATCGGCAGATAACAGAGGCCTATGTTCTTTCCAAGCGTCGGCGAAGGTCCGCCGCTGGTGACCCAGCCGGCCGGTTTGCCGCCGAGGAAAACCTCATAGCCGTCGCGGCCAATTCCCCGCCCCGTCATTTCAAAGCCAACCAGTTTGCGCGTCAGCCCTGCCGCCTGTAACTTCTCGAGCCCGGCGCGGCCTACGAAATCGCCCTTGTCCATTTTCACAATCCAGCCCAGGTCGGCTTCCCAGGGATTGATGGAGGCGGTGATCTCGTGGCCATAGAGCGCCATCTTGGCTTCCAGACGCAGCGTATTGCGGGCGCCGAGACCGGCCGGCTTGATGCCGACGGATTGGCCCGCCGCCAGAATCTCCTGCCACAGGCGCGCCGCCTGATCCGGACTCACGTAGATTTCAAAACCGTCTTCGCCGGTATAACCGGTGCGAGCGATGCGGGCCGGTGTGCCGGAGACTTCGCCGTCGGTAAACCAGTAGTAGCGAATTGCAGAGAGGTCCACCGGCGTCAATTGCTGGAGAACACCGAGCGCTTTGGGCCCTTGCACGGCAAGCTGGGCGTAACGGGGGCCGGCGAAATCGACTTCGGCATTGAAGCGATTGTGCTGGCAAATGTGCTCGAAGTCTTTGTCCTGATTCGAGGCGTTCACGCACAGGAAAAAGTGCTGGTCGTCGATCTTGTGAACCAGGATGTCGTCGACGAAACCGCCGTGTTCGTACAGCAGCGCGGAATAATGGGCTTGCCCTGGTTTCAGTTTGGCGGCGTTATTGGTGGAAACGTAGTCGACCAGTTGGAGAGCCTCCGGACCACGCACCTCAATTTCGCCCATGTGGCTGACGTCAAACAGTCCTGCCGCTTTGCGAACGGCATAGTGCTCGTCGAGAATACCGGAGTACTGGACAGGCATGTCCCAGCCGCCAAAATCAACCATTTTGGCCCCGCAGGAGCGATGCGTATCGTTAAGAGGAGTCCTCTTCA
This sequence comes from uncultured Acidobacteriaceae bacterium, assembly GCA_963771305.1. Lineage (GTDB taxonomy): Bacteria > Acidobacteriota > Terriglobia > Bryobacterales > Bryobacteraceae > CAJCIT01. The sequence goes on along the minus strand of CAVYTS010000002.1, from coordinate 95,521 downwards.
GATCGAGGGTTGGAGTCATCGAGGAGAGAAGTTTCAGCGTAACATGCGGGTGGTCGCCTGACTGGTATTGGGGCAGTTTGGGGTGCCATCGCCCCCTTGGCCCGCACACACTGGATGGCCAAGACCGCTCAAACGGCTCAGTCGTAGCGTAATGCCCGAAGGGGATCCACTCGTAAGGCGCGGCGGGCTGGGAGCAACGAGGCCAAGGCGACCATAACTGCAAACAGGGCGAGCGCGGCGACGTAGGTCAGCGGGTCCAGGTTACTGATGCCGTAGAGCTCGCTGCGGAGGAGTTTGGAAAGTCCGGCCGCTCCCGCAACGCCCGCCACCATTCCCAGGATTACCGGCCTGGACAACTGGCGCAACACAAGCGAAAGGATATCCCGCGGCTTGGCGCCGATGGCCATCCTGATCCCGATTTCTTTTGTCTTCTGCGCAACTGCATAAGCGAGCAGTCCGACGATTCCCAAACAGGCCAGTACCAACGCCAAGCCGCCCAGCAGGCTCACGACAGTGGCGCTGCTTTCGATGGACTGCAACTTGTCGCGGAAGGAAGTCTTGAGCTTTCGTATGTCAGGCATTACCTTTGGATCAATGCTTCTGGCCTTTGCGCCGATGGACGAGACCAGCGCCTCGGGCGCCCCGGCTGTTTTCACCAGCATCACCAGGTCAGCCATATCCGCCGGCTCTGCTGGGAAATAGGATTCAACGCCATCGGGATTCTCGCGCTTAATCTGCCGGGCGTTGCCAGCAATACCAACCACCAGGTTGTTGATGGGTTTGCCGGCGTCGTCCTTCTCCGTTGAGAATTGCTTTCCGACGGCATCTTCGCCCGGCCATTGGAGGCGGGCCAGGTTTTCGCTGATGATCACGACGTTTGTCTCGCCGCGCGTGAATCCGCGGCCGCGAACAATCGGGATCTTCATGGTGTGGAAGAACTCCGGCTCAACCCAATTGACGTGAATCTCCACATGACGCCCGCCGATCTCCACTCCGTTTGTGATGGTTGTATTACCTAATGGTGGAACGCGAACGAGCGAGATCGAGTCGATGCCGGGAAGCGAAATCATGCCATTGCGCAACTGTTCGAAATAGGCGCGGGCTTGCTCGGGCGAATAACCATAGTTCGAGAGCCGCGGATCGATTGAAACCACTTGCGCGTAGTTGAAGCCGGGATCGTCGATCATGGCGTGATTCAACGCCCGGACCAAGAGCCCGGCCACAATCACGAGGACACAACTGGCGGCCACCTGCGCCCCAATCAGAAACTGACGCATTCTGACGGCGCTCTGCCGCTGCCTGGCGAGTTGCAATGCCGGAGTGAAGCCGAAGAGGACCGCAGCGAAGAAGCTGATCGTCAAGGTGAAGCCGATCACCCGCCAATCGAGCGACGGGTTCAACCACGGCGGGGCTTCCGTGATAGAGAGAATCAGCCGCAATGCGATGCTTCCCAATGCCATTCCGACGACCGAACCGAGCGCTGCGAGCAGAAGACTCTCTGTGAACAGCTGTCGGAGCAGACGACCCCGGCCTGCGCCCACGGAGACACGAATGGAGATCTCCCTTTGCCTGGCCGCTCCGCGCGCCAGCAGCAGACTACCGAGATTGGCACAGGCCACCGCCAGGATCAGCAAAACGAGAGCGCCGACAATTGCGACCATTTGCTGGATCATCGCCTTCTCACGGGTGGGAACACCGTTGCCCCTCATCCGGCCGTTACCGATCGGTGCATACCCACCGGGATCGCAGTGAATGCTTTCCTTCTCCCAAAGATCCTTGGGGTTTTGTTTATAGAGCTCCGCAGTCAATTGGCTCAGCTCCTGCTCGGCCGCTTGCATCGTGACGCCAGGCTGCAGACGTCCCCACACATCGACACCATCTCCGGTATAGTCCGTCAATAAGCGGCTGCCGTTGATGAAGTAAGGCTGCTGCTTGATGGGAATCCAGATGTCCGGTTTGCTCAGCGTGAGGCCTCCGAAACTCTGCGCGATAACGCCAACCACGGTGACCGGCTTGTTGTTGAGATGAATCGTGCGGCCAACGATGGAGGGATCGCCGCCAAAGTAGCGTTGCCAGAACTCATAGGACAACACGGCGATTGGCTCCGCATCAGCAGCCTCATCGCGAGCCGCGTTCAACAGGCGCCCCACGGCAGGCGTAACGCCCAGTTCCGCGAAGTAGTTGGTGGAGACAAAGTTCACTCCTAGCGGTTTCGTGCCGACCTCAATCCACATCAGTGCCTGGCTCGTGGCGATGACTGAGGCGAGAGCCTTCGAGTGATCGCTGAGAAACATCGCCTCTGGATAAGGCAGGAACGTAGCGTAATCTTTGAGGGAGCGGCGCTGGAGCCTGACCAGGGAATCGGGATCGCGCACGGGCAGTGGCTTAAAGAGAACCAGATTGAAGAAGCCGAAGGCGGCCACGTTGACGCCAATGCCGAGACCCAGCATCAGGACTGCTGCGACCGTGAATCCGGGCGAACGTCTCAGCATTCGAAAGGCGTAGCGCAGATCCTGTCCCAGACGGTCGATCCACGTCCAGCCCCAAACCTCGCGCGATTCTTCGCGCAATTGCAGCGCGTTGCCGAACGGTCTGCCCTCGCGCGCCGCCATTTCCCGATGAAACTCCATATCACTGGCAAGATCCTGATCGTATTGCCGGCGGTTTAATAGATACCGAAGACGGCGAAAGAGGTCCATCGGGGCAATCTCCTTATGCGGTCCGAAGAACTGCTTGGATGGCTTGGTGCACCCGTTGGTAATCAGACAGTTCGGATTCCAATTGCTTGCGTCCGGAGGGAGTCAACGAATAGAAGCGTACCTTGCGATTGGTTTCTGAAAGACCCCAATCCGCCGTCGCCCAGCCTTTCAGCAAGATTCGTTGCAGGGCCGGGTAGAGCGAGCCTTCTTCCACGCTCAGAACTTCAGACGAAAGGGTATGAATGCGCTGGGCGATGGCATAACCGTGCAAAGAACCCGAGCGCAACACGCGCATGATGAGCAGGGCAAGTGCGCCCGAAGGCATATCCGATTTAGGCATAGACACTGAAGGCATAGAACTGATATGGGTAGTATCGACAAGTCGAGATGATTTGTCAAGCGAAGGCAGACGTGAATGTCCGCCGGAGGGTCTCGTTGGACCAGCAATGTCGACGGCGTCAGACCCGAAGCCGCGTGCTGCCTAATTGCTCGGCTTTCGCTTGGTCTTGGGCGCGTCGGCCGGCGGCAGAACACCCAGTGCGCGCATCTGGGAGCGGGCTTTGTTGGCCTGATCGGTGCGCGGATACTTTTCGATCAACTCCTTGAAGCCGTCAATGGCCGGCTGGCGTTGCCCGCTGCGGAGCAGGGCCATCGACTTCATGTAATAGGCGTTGGGGGTTTGGCTATTCTCCGGGTACTTTTCCAGCACGGCGTCAAAGGCTTTGACGGCGCTATCCATGTCGGCTTCGTTGTAAAAGATCAGACCGATGTGGTACTGCGCAGAGGGAGCCTGGTCGGTCTGGCCGAAATACGTGAGGTAGTCCTGATACTCCTTGATTGCCACTGGATAGTTGCCAGCCTGCTCATCGCGCTGGGCGTCCGCGAAAGTCGTTTCCGCGCTCATGCCAGCCGGGGCCTGGGGCGAAACGGGCCCCGTCGCACCCGGCTGGCCGGCGCCTACTGCTGGGGGCGGGGGCTGCGGCTGGTTCGCCAAGGCGATCTTGTTGCTGACGTCGGTCATTTTGGCGTCCAGTTTGTCGAGCCGCGCGTTCAACTCGGACAGCGAGTCTTTCAGACCACGCATCTCCTCTTGCATGCCGTCCACTTTCTGAGCGACGCCGAGCAGTGGCCGCAGTTGTTCTCCGACCTTGGTTGCGACGTCAGTCTGCATGTTCTGAACCGAGACGGCCGCCCGGGACGAATTGTCGGAGGTCTGCTGAAGCAGCACTTGGAGGGCTGCGAGTTTTTCGTCCAGTGTGCGCTGAATGCGGTTAGCCTGATCCTGAAGCTGCGCGACGTCACGCTGCAGTTCGATCATTTCCTTGCTGGCGCCAAAGCAGAAGACGGAGGCGCACAGAGTCAGAGCGGCAAGGCGAAGCGATCTCATCGGATGGTTTACTCCTCAAGGTCTTAAGAAGATGGGTACGGTCCCATCGTTCTATTCCTATTGAAGCATTGAGCACGGAAAAGGGGCGGGCGGCGCGTTGTGCCAAAATCCTGGGCAAGCGCTTCCTCACGGTCGGCCTCAGAAAGCTGGGTCAGGACTCCGAGGCTTCCTTCGCACTGTCAACCGCAGACGCTTTCGCTTGCTGACGCGCGCGGTTCAGCGCTAGAGAATAGACTTACTGGCTTAGCTTCAGTACCCAAGCCGGTTGCGAAAGGAGTTCCTCCGGTAAGTCGGGAAGTGCGATGGTGACCGTGTTGCCGTGTTTCTTGAAGCGCAGGGCGGCCGTGGAGCCTATTAGTTGAACGGACTTCAGTTTTGAACCGTCGAAGTCTTTGATAGTGAAACTGCGGCCAGGCCAGAGGGGAAGGATGGCGTAAACGTCGTTGCCTTTCGATGTGAAGAATGCCTCGATGCCTGCTTTGCCAGCAGCCGGTTTCAGTGTGAGCGCCGTGACGTCGTAGTTGGTGTTGAACTCCTGGTTGTAATCCTGCTTCAGCACTTCACCCGTGCTCCACTGGCGCGATGTTTTCCAGGGCTTCGTGCCATAGATCGCGTCGCCGTTCACCTTGAGCCACGAACCGATCTGAAGAAGGCGTTCTTCCATGATGACGGGGATGGTTCCGTCGGCAGCCGGACCGATGTCGAGCAGCAGGTTGCCGCCGCGGCTGACAAGGTCGGTCAGCAGGATGACGAGTTCGCGGCCGGTGTGGTAGTGCTCGATGCGCTCGGCGCGGTTGTAGCCATAGGAGAAGCCCATGCCGCGACTCTCTTCCCACGGGTGGTCCATGGCGGCCATCCCGGGCGTGTACTCGGTGGTCCAGTAACCGCCGTGCTTGTGGCGGGTATCCTTGCCCCAGCGGTCGTCGACGACGACTTCGTCCTTTACCGGGGACTCGTTGTAGAGCCAGGCCAGCAAGCTCTCCGTTTGCCACTCAGACGAGGTCAAGTCCCACTCGCCATCGCTAAAGATGATGGACGGCTTGTAACGGGTGACGACGTCTTTGAACTGGGGCGTCATATGCTCGGAAACGTAACGCGGCTTGTCGGTGAGATACAGCGGGTTGTACCACTCGTAGAGCGAATAGTAGATTCCCATCTTGAGTCCCTTGGCGCGCACCGCCGTGGTCAGATCGCCGAGGAGGTCGCGCTTCGGACCGATCTCAACGGCATTCCATGGGCGTCCCCAGGTCTTTGAAGCTTCCTGACTGGGCCACAGCGCAAAGCCTTCGTGGTGTTTGGAAGTGAGCGCGACATAGCGGGCGCCGGAGCGCTGGAAGACGTCAGCCCAATGGTCGGGGTCGAAGAGTTGAGCTTTAAACTCAGGCGCAAAATCCTGGTAAGGAAAGGCGGCGCCATAGACCTTCTGGTGATACTGCCAGGAGCCCGCATCGAGAGCGTTGGCTCCCGGCTTCTGGCCTTCCGTTATCGCGTGCCAGTACCACTCCGCATAGGCGAGCTTCCCGGGCAAGACGGGCGCATAGGCCGGCACCGAATAGACTCCCCAGTGGATGAAGATGCCGAACTTGGCGTCGGTAAACCAAGCCGGGACAGGCCGTGTGTCGAGAGAAGCCCAATTGGGCTGGTAAGTCTGGGCGCCAAGCGCGGAGGCGCCGAGGTTCAGCACGGCCAGGGCAAAGATTAGTGCGAACGATCTTGTTCTCATAAAGGGTGACTTTGAAGCATATCGAATTCGGATTTCGCGATTCAGCAGCGTCACGCTCAGGCATCGATGCGCGCGCCTCATTGGCTCACGAAACGGCGGTATGCGCCGGAATTGAATGTGCTCCAAGGAGTGAAGCCCTTTTCCCGAAACAGCTGGGCGGCGAAATCAATGTTGGCCTTGCAATCCAGAAGATCGCGGAGATTCAGGCCGGGACGCTTGAGGTGGACGGTATTGATCTGGAAGTAGCCCCAGTCGAGTGTTCCATCGGAGTTGTAGTGGTAGATCTCGCACTTGCCCTGCGGGTTTTCGGCGCGCTGGATGGCGAGCGCCACGCGGCAGTCGGGGCCGAACTGGCGGCAAGCATATTCCTGCCAGGCGGAGAGGCGACGGCCAAGTTGATCGGCCCGAGCTTCAGCCGCGCCGGATGATGTGAGCCGCTCCTCGATGACAATCGGCGAGACCAGCCGCACGCGGATGGGCGATTGGAAGCTCACCGTGTACCAGCTGTGGAACCACCAACCGAGCGGGATCAGGATGACCGCCGAGAGGAGCAAGGGCAGCCAGATCGGAAATCTCGTTGCGCGCGGCCGAGGATTCTGTGAACGAGCAGAACGGTTCCGCGGTCTGCGGCGAGTGAATGGGCTATTGGCGGGCAAGTTGCTTAGGTGCTGAGCTGCCGCCTGCGGCTTCAGAAACGTCCCACGGTCAAGCTCTTCGAACGCCTGCCGCAGCTGCTCCTGGGTGTTCATCACGATCGGGCCATACCAGGCGACGGGCTCCTCAAGTGGCTTTCCCGAGACCAGCAGGAAACGGATGCCGTCCTGCCCCGCCTCTACCGTTACCTCGTCACCTTGATCGAAGAGTATGAGCGATCGGTTGTCGGCCTGCGCGGGCGGCACCTTATCGGCCCAGCCCAGCCCTTCGGTCGGCACCGCAAGCGGACCGGACGCGTTACAGAACTTCCCCGCCCCCGCGAAGACGTAAGCGAAAGCGTGCCGGGTGGTCTCAACCGGGAGAGTCTTGCGCCGCCCGGGAGGCACCGACACATCGAGATAAACAGGATCGGCCGCAATCCCATCCACTGGGCCTTTCTTGCCCCAAAAGTCTCCGCAGACGATGCGCACTCCCGTCCCGTCATCATCCGTGATGAGGGGGATATCGCCGGCGGTCACTTCCTGGTAGCGAGGCGGCGTCATCTTGAGCGAAGAAGGTAGGTTCGCCCAGAGTTGAAACCCGTGCATCCGCCCTTCCGGATCGCCCTTCGGCATCTCCTGATGAATGATCCCGCTTCCCGCCGTCATCCATTGGACGGAGCCGGCCGCGATTGCACCGTGATTGCCCAAGCTATCGCCGTGCTCCACGGTTCCAGCAAGGACGTAGGTGATGGTCTCGATACCGCGATGGGGATGCCACGGGAAGCCGGCCAGATAGTCAGCCGGAACGTCATTGCGGAAGTCGTCCAGCAGGAGGAAGGGATCAAAATCGGACGTATTGCCAAAGCCAAACGCCCGGCGCAGATGCACGCCGGCGCCTTCAAGGGTCGGCTTGGCCTTGATGAGCCGCTTTACTGGTCGAATCGACATAGGGGCCTCACTGAGTGGAGCTGAAGAATCGAGCAGCGGACACGCTTCGCCACTCCTCAGTCTTTGAGTTTAGGTGAAGCCCATCGAGCGATAGCACGACGTGCGTCGAAGGCGCGGCGACAGGCCCTTGCAACGCCGGGTTAGAACTTCTTCAGTTCCACCGGAGGGCCGCTGACGCGTTTTGCCTTGAGGTTGACAGTCACCTCAACGCGGTCGGCGATCTTGATGAAGGGGATGCCGCTCGTCATGCCATACTCCTTGCGGTCAAAGGCCATGGTCCCCTGAATGGCGCCGCCGTCGCCCTGCGCATTGCGCTCAGCCGTAAGGCTCAACTTCTCGTCTTTTGACACTCCGCGAATCGTAAAGGTGCCATTCACGTCAAAGGTGTTGGCGCCGGTCTGGACAATCTTAGTTGACTTGAACGTGATGTACGGATCCGTTGGCGACGTCAAAGAAGTCCTTGCTCTTCAGCTTGTCGTCCTTCATTCCGCTTCCGGTATTCACGGTGGCCGCATAAATCTTAATATCCAGAACACCCGTCGTGGGGTCAGGGGAAGTCAAAGTCAACTTTGCATCCCACTTATCGAAGTTTCCCTGGATGGCCACCGAGGCCTTCACGAAGAACTTGACGTGCTGTCGCCCGGCGTAACCACGAAAACAGGGGCCTCAGCTTGGCTTAGTGAGGGGAGCGCGGCGGACGCTATCAGGCAAAACACGGCTAGTCGCATATTGCCTAGTCTGCGGCTTTTACGAGTCGCTTGTCAATCTTCGATTTGCAATGAAAGGCGCTCAGGAAGCATGGTTCTTATGGTCGTGATTGTGCTCATGATGGTGCGTCTCCCCATGATCATGGTTGTGGCCGTGGTCATGATGGTGCTCCAATTCAGCGGGTTCAATCCCCAGCCTTGCTACCGCATCTTCATTCTCATCGCCGAGGTCCTTCACCAGCCCCTCATCGGTAAGGTCGAGAGTATGCGAGTTATCCCAGTCTCCGTGAACGACCTTTGAAAGCCTTTCGATGATATGGGGATCACGAACCTCGATCGCCAATTCGCGGCGGCTGTCGAAGCTGCCTGGCGCCAGATTGATGGAACCCACCACCGCTCTTTCTTCATCGGCGAGCAGCAGTTTCCCATGCAGCTTTAGACCCTTGAGCTTGTGGACCTTGATTCCGACATCGTTCATGATGCGCATGCCGCCGACCGCTTCCACCAGCTTTTCCGCCTTCAGCTTGTGAGGGGGCCGCGCCATCACGTGGACCTTTACCCCGCGACGGTTTGCGCGAACCAGATGCTCAATAATGACCTGGTCCTGGTAGCGCTCATTCTGCACAAACAGAGAGTGCTTCGCCTCGTCAATGAATTGCGCAATCCGCTGCCGGCCGTTGCCGTGGCACCAAATTAAGTGCGCGGTCTGCCCGTCCTGGAAATCGGTCCGGTTCCAATCGGCGTCGAAGCACTCGATAACCTCGCCGACCTCGTGAGTGTGAGTCGTGACAATCGCGTAGTCCCGGGTTTCCGTTAGATTTCTGGTTTCCCAATTCAGTGATTTCACAAAGGCGACCGAGTCGTCGATGACCATCGACTTTTCGTGGGTGAGGTCGAACTTCGGATTGGTGTCGCTCACCGCAACGCCGCCCGCGATCAGAGTCTTACGCGTCTCCGCGTTGTCATCCTCGCCATCCCGACGCGCGGGATTGAGCATAATCCGCACCTTGACGCCCCGTTTTTGAGCATCGATGACTGCCTGGACCAGCCCGGGATCGGAAAACACAAACATCTTGACCCGGATTGATTTTTGCGCGCCCTGAATGGCCTTCAGGATAGGCTGGCCGGTATCATCGGGCAGCACGATTAACGAACGAGACATTCAGACTCCTTGCATGCCTATGCTAACAGGGCCGACCGAGCGTGGACCCGCAAGAACAGGAGGGCGCCACTCACTGACCAACCGGCTTGGGCGAATCCCCAAACTGGATGCGATGAAGCTCCGCGTAGACGCCATCCAACGCCAACAGTTCGTCATTTGTTCCCGGTCTCTGCCACGACGCCGCCTTTCAAGACGATGATCTTGTTGGCATCCCGAATGGTGCTCAGCCGGTGAGCAATGGTTATGACGGTACGCCCTTTCATCAGCCGTTCCAACGCTTCCACGACCAACCGCTCCGATTCCGTATCGAGCGCGGCCGTCGGTTCGTCGAGGATCAGAATCGGGTTGTCGCGAATCAATGCGCGAGCAATGCCGATGCGCTGGCGCTGGCCGCCTGATAACGTAAGACCGCGTTCCCCCACCTGCGTGTCGTATCCCTTTGGCATGGCCGAAATGAAGTCGTGCGCATTGGCGAGTTTGGCCGCCTCCATGACTTCTTCCTTGGTGGCGTTCGGCCGGCCGTAGGCGATGTTGTCCTGAATGGTGCCGCGGAACAAAACGGTGTCCTGCAAAACAAAGCCGATGTTCTTTCGAAGTCCAGCGAGCGTGAAGTCACGCACGTCCACGCCGTCGATTCGCACCGTGCCCTTGCGTGCATCGTAGAACCGCGGTATCAGGCTCACGACGGTCGATTTGCCGCCGCCCGTGGGGCCGACCACGCCAACCAACTGGCCGGGCTTGATGGTGAAATTGACGTCCTTCAGGACCTGCGCGTCCGCGTTATATCCGAACGCCACGTGGTCGAAGACGATCTCGCCACGGAGAATGCCTGGTTCCTTTGCATGCGGCTTCTCGGGAATAATAGTATCGTCTTGCAGAATCGCTTGCACGCGCTCGACGCCGACGGTAGTGGCGGCGATGACGTTGGTCATCTTAGCGAGATCCTGAACAGGCTTGAAGAACTTACTCAGGTAGGCGAGAAAAACTGTCAGCGCACCGGCGGTCATTTCTCCCGCCAGTATTCGACCCGCGCCGCGCCATAGCACGTACCCGGTGCACACCGCTACGGTGACCGTCACGATCGGCGAGAGCAACGATTTGACACGTCGCGCTTTCAGTGCGGCGTCGACTGTTTTCCGGCTGACGAGGTCGAGCTCCTCTTCCTCCAACTCTTGTTGACCGAAGGCTTTCACAACCCGTTCCGACTCCAGTCCCTGTTGGATTACGGCCAGCATGTCCGCCTGCTCTTTTCTGACGTCCTTGGTGGCCTTCTTGACGGCCTTCTTAAATCGAGCTAAGAACAGGCCCAGGAAAGGCGTAACGGCAAGCGCCACCAACGCGAACTCCACATCCAGGTAGAACATCAGCCCGATCATCGCGACGATGGTGAGCAGGTCGACCAGAATTCCCAGGGTTGAGGCCGATGCGAAACCCTGAATGGTGCCGATATCGTTCGTGATCGTGCTCAGAATATTGCCAGTTTGATGACCTTCGAAGTAAGTAAGGGAAAGACGCTCCAGATGGTGGTAGGTCTTCTTTCGCAGGTCGTGAGCCACCCACTGGCCGACGCTTTCAGTGTAGTAATTGGCGACATAGGAAGAGACTGCGTTCACGAAGGCAATCACCAAAACGGCCAATCCCGCGAAAAGCGCTATGTGCATTTTCGACGTGTCGTGAACCGAAGCGCCCAGCAAGTGGGTCACCCACGGCGGCTCCTTGTGGCTGCCCACCACATTGTCGAGTACAACTTTCAGGGGCCAAGGCGCGGCGAGACTCGCAACGATCTGCACAACCATGGCCGCCAGGATGATGAACAGGCTACCCTTATAGGGCTTAATCAGGTCGCGAATCAGTGGCAGCATGGCGTTCCAGAGTCCCCGTAACAGAGAATTATGTCACGTTGGTTCATTCAGGAGCACCTTCGAGCCCGCCACTTACCCGCTGTTAATGGGTGCCCTTCACGAAGATCTGCGGCAGGCCCGATTCCAGTCCATTCCAAATGATTTGGACCCCAAGAGCGAGCAAAATAAAAGCCGAAAGACGCGTCAGGATACTCGTGCCAGATGCGCCTAATATCTTCACCAAACGATCCGCATTTCCGTAACAGATCACGACCAGGAGGCACACTAGAGCCATGCCGATCAACGCCGAACCGAAGAATTGGAACGAGAAGCCGTGTTCCGCGGCGTTCTGGTATCTCAAATGGGCGCCCAGCGTAATAGCCACTGAAATACAGCCCGGCCCCACCGTAATCGGCAACGTCAAGGGAAAGAATGCGTGTTGCAAGGCGTCCTCCAGCGTGGCGGGATCTGATGAGGCCGCAACCGCCGGACTCTGATTCAGCAGATTCCAGGCTGTGATCGCGACCACCAATCCTCCGGCAATCTGCACGACAGTCAGCGAGATGCCAAAGAAAGACAAGACCTCGGTGCCGAGTATCAGGGAACCCGCGAGAAGTGCAAACCCGTAGATCGCAATCTTGCGCGCCAGGACTTTCTGCACAGATTGCGGGTACCGACGCGTGAGGCTAAGGAAAATGGGCGCACCGCCCACCGGGTTCACTAACGGGAATAATGCCGTGAAGGCGAGAACGATGGTTCTAACGGCTTCTACGATTTGGAATTGATTCATTCATTCCCCGCCCGGACATGCCAACCCCGCAGGATTCCGCTTCCGTGGTCTTCATCGGCGCGTACAATCAGATGATACTCAGACCTGTGTTTTGCGACAGTTATAGCATCGCCTCTTTGCCTTAGAAGCCGCGCGTGGACACTCTAACGCGGACCAGCAGAAACTGCTCCGAGCTGAGACTCCCCGCACGCTTTTAGGCTTGTTCGAGCTGAGACAGTAGGAGTTGGGAGGATCGCGAAAAAACAAGAATCGAGGATTGCTTGAAGTGTGGTGGCCAGGGACGGAATCGAACCGTCGACGCCAGCCTTTTCAGGGCCTCCTGCCCGAATGCCGACTGAGCCAAGAATCAATCGATATTACTGAAAGTAAATGGTTTATTATTGCGGTGATTTAGGATGCAGCAGTACGATTTGGGCCGTTTTAGGCCCCTCAATGTTCGCGTATTGTTCGCGCGAATTGGCGGCAAACCCAAAGGAGCGCGAGAACGACCGAACGCCTCTTGGGCATATTCCAGGCTCAACTGGCGGCACACTTAAACAGAGGGGCAGTAATGCTGGCGAGTGCCCTCAAACTGGTGGCGCCTCATGGTCAAACGACCAGGTCGGTCACAGGGCGGCACCGGCAGCGGGTGTAACATCGCGTCCCACGAAGAAGTGCGGTGGCTCGTTGGAGCAAACAAAGAACAGCCGGTGACAGGGCTCGGCTGGCGGCCGCAGGATGGCGAGCAGCTATGCGTCAGAGATTCTTCGACAGAGAATTCGAAAGAGCTAGGGTTCCGCGCCGCCTCATGGCGCGCATATTTTCTCTTGCAGACCGGACCGGGCCAACTGCCTGAAGTCCCCGAGATTGAACGTGTAAATACGCTCCACCGCGCACCTTGCCGCGCAGCGCAGCAGCAGAGCGTCGTAAATCTTCGCGCCGCTCCATCCGCCGCTTGCCATCGTGTTCATAGCCTCCAGATAGTCCTCTTTGCCGAGGGGCACGACCTCAAAATGCGGCAGGATGTTCTCGGTGACGATGCGAGCCGCTTCAACCGGATGGATGCGCGGCTGGACCGGCAGGCGCGTGAGTGCGGCAAACACTTCCGCGATCGAGTGCAGGCCCATAAATCCCTTGTCCTGCCCCGCGGCGACGCGCAGCATCGCAGGCCGGGCTTGCGCGTAGTGCGGATGGCTTTGCTCGGAGGCGGCAACGAGAACGGTCGTATCGAAGAAAATATCCACCTGGGCTATGCTTTCAAAACGGACTCAATCCGCTCCTCGCGCACGTCCTCAAGGATGCGATCCCAGTTTGCCCCCGGGTTCGGCGTTGCCCTGATGGACCCACAGACCATCGACCTTGACCATGGAAGGCCGTTGCTCGACCCGCTTGAGAAGCACGCCCTCGGGCTGCTCAATAGCCTCCAGTTCCGTGTCATGGCTTGAAGCCCAGCCGCTCCCGAAGAGATTTGGGGACGACAATGCGCCCGGCTTTATCGATCCTGAGCGTCATACCATTTACAATACCGGATACCATTAGAAATGGCATCCGACACGTTCACTGGCTAACATCAGCTCAGCCAAACAGACGCCGTTCATCTCGCTGCGTACCTCAAGCCCTCGACCTCACGGTGCTGATCGACGGCGCAAGTGAAGAACAATCTCGTACCGTTCAACCCGCTCGGACTGACCATTCGCCAGATAGCTTTCTTCGTTTTAAACACAGGAGCCGCCCCTGCCACGGATTACGCATCGGACTTCATCACCGACAAGTAGCGACCGGTCGCAAGTCTCTATTCGTCGCTCTCGTTTGGCGGTTCCTCGCGTCGAATCCGTGTGCGGTCCGCAAACGGCTTCGGTTCGAACCAGTTCAGGGGATCCGGATGACATGGCCTGCCTCAATCGAATGTAGCGCCTTAATCGCAGCCGGAATCAACGGCCGCAGGTCGGCGAGTCTGTTCGTTGGGGCGCACAAAACAATGACAGAGATCTGCCTCGTGGTCAAATTCTGCTGATATGGAATCTCTTGATCGGTGGTCACGATGACCCCGAAGCCCGCCTCCTCCGCTGCGGCCAGCAAGGCGCCGTTCTTGAGTCCTGAGAGTTTGGCATACACAGCAGTTTCGCAGTCGTGTCCAGTGAACAACAATCGGAGCCGTTGGTCAACACACTCGTCAATCAGAACCCGCATCAGACTCGAGCCAGGCGAAGCTCACTTGATTCCTCAAGGACCTGGACGGCGAGTTCGCGGCTAACAGTAGGGAACCCTTCCAGAAAATCGTCTAGAGATTCGCCGTTCTCCAGATATTCGAACAGTGTCTTCGCCGGAACACGCGTGCCTCGAAAGACGGGTGTCCCGTGCATCACCTCGGGATCTCGCGTGATCGGTTCCTGCATACTTCGATTGTCGCTCAATGCGCGCCGCTAAGGCGGCCGAACTCCCGAAGCAATTTTGAAAATCGCATTTGACGCGGGTCCGCAAACGGCGTTTTGGTACCTGGCCTTCGGCAGTGCCGGGACAGAAGTGATGGACTACAACCGACTTCCGGCTCGACGGTTTCTAAGTTCCGCGCTGAACGGTCCCTAAATGTAAGCAGAACGCGACTTCTGTTTTGCCGCCCGGAGTGAAGCAGAACAACGGAACAACGTAACCAGAAGCGAGGACCGTCAATCGTGCCCGTTGACGGGCAACCGCATCGAATTCACGCGCCTTGGGTCGTGCTCTTCCTGGCTATGAATGTCGCCCGCAACACCTGTACGCGCAAATAATCCGTCCGCCTTGGTCCGGAATTTTTCGGTGCTGTGGATTTGCCCTCTTTTGACTTTGACGCAGAGGATACGGAGCGGATGAACGTTTTGGCTGAGCGCGCTCGGGCCGGGAATCTGACACCAGCGGAAACAGCGGAACTCGATAGCGTTAGAGGCTGTTTCTTCCCAACGCGATGCGGCGCAATGGAACCATCTAAAATGCGTCCCCCATTAGCGTGCCTTCCGCTCGCGAGTCCGTCAAGGCTCCTTCGCTTCGGCTCCGGCCCGCTGCGCGGCGGCTTGCGCCGGCCTTGACCGACTCTCCGTTACAGGCAATCTCTGGTTGTGCCAGAAAGCCTGAGTGCGCCCTTTCTGGCGAAGCGCTATTTGTTTTCACTAATGGAAATGCCGGCGACGTACGGACCTTCACTCTTGCTGAATTTCGCGGTGCGGCCCGGTTCGATCAATGCACATACTACTTGCGTCGCTAGATCGGAAAGTAGGGAAGTTAGACCAGCGCCCTGAACGAGGATGACGTGCGTGTGAAAGACGGCCCGCAGGGACGCGTCGTTTCCCTCAGTAAATAGGAAGAGGCTCCAAGGGAAGACGAAACTCTGATGGCGTAGGTGCACCATCAGAGAGGTCGCGCGGCCGTCCTCGGACACCTCCCATGGCGACTCAGAACCCGAAGCCATGGTCTTGCTTGTCCTGTGATTGTTCGTTCGCGCGCTGTGAATCCACCTCTCGTCCTCGCGAGAAGCTCTGCTTTAGATTGCGCTGCGGCTCGTCCGGCCCGCGGAATGCGGACTGCCGGAGTGCCCAGTTCCCCGCCGATTCCAGGTTGTGCTGTCGTGTTAGCTCCGGCAGTTGATGTAGCGAAACGTCTCGCCCGGCCTTGCGTGCCAGTTCGCTGGCCGAGAGCCGTTCTCCCGAAATCCCTATGGAGTCTTGTAACTGCTCACTGTCGCTGGTGATGATCATGAGGTTTTCCCGGCCACGGCTGACTGCCACATAAAATTGTTCCTTCGACATCCGGTCTCCGGACACAATGACCGCATCGACGGTCTTACCCTGGCTGCGATGCGCTGTGATGACGTAGCCATGATCGAAGGAGCGGTAGTTGGCCGGCAAACGGCGACCGTCTTCGAGCTGAATCCGGCCGTCCTCCAGGCGGGCGACGGTGACGATCTCGCCGTTGGTGGCCCGGAATCCCGCATCGCGCCGGTTGGCCTGGAGCATGAGCTTGTCGCCGGCGGCTACATCGAAGTCGTGGCGCTCATGCACGGAGAACGCCTGCGCTTGCCGGCGAGTGAGGGTGATTTCTTGTCCCGTCTCTTTGCGCGCAATCAGCTTGTCTTTCTCAACGCGAACCACTTCCACCGTCTCGTGTTTGGCCACATCCTTGGTGGCCTTATGGAAAGCGAGCACCAGGCCCGGGCGGTATTGCTTGGTTTGCTGCTTCTGCGCTTCGGTCCAATTCAAAGGCACGTAGCGGGTGAGTAGCGCGCTTTCGCCGAGATCCCCGGCCCGCTGGCGATCCGCGCGGATTGCTTCGGTGAGCCGGCGGATTTCCTCGTGCGTCGGCGCCACAACGAGGACCTCGCGCGTCTGTCCCTTGGCGTTTGGTTGGGCGAGCGCGTCGCGGTAGGCCTGACTGACTTCCTGTGGGCGAAGCTGCCAGTCGATCTCGCGAACGGCGCCCATCTGCTCCAACTGACGGAAGCCACGAGCGGGATTTTGTCGGAGCTCTTCGACCGCAGTCCGGTACTCGGCCAGTGTCTGCCGCTGCACCTGACTGAGCGAAACACTCTTCAAGCGGGATTCCCGTTCGAGCACGCGCAAGGCGTCTCCGGCTTCAACGCTCTGGAGCTGACGGGTGTCGCCGCTAAACAGGATCTGGGTCCGGCTTCGTTCGGCCAGTGCGAGAAGTTCGGACATCTGGCGGCTGGAGACCATGCCCGCTTCGTCGACGATCAGCACGTTGCCGGCGAGGTGCTTCTGTTGGCTGGAGTCCTGGAGCAACCGCTCCGCCGTCATGGCACGAGCGAAGCCGATTTTCTCCAGCTCCTCCACCGCGGAGCGGGTGGGAGCGACCGCGATCGCCTCCCGGCCGCCTTCTTTCAGACCACGCTGGATCTCCTGAAGCGTGGCGGTTTTTCGGGTGCCGGCCGCTCCTCGCAGATTGACCGCCAAGTCACGGGAATCGAGTACGACCTCGACGGCATGTTTCTGTTCGGGCCGCAGACGATCGGAGACCACAAACTCCTGGCCTCCTCCCAGTCGCGAAAACTTCCCTTGGCCGCGGTGGATGGTTTGGACCATCGCGCGCTCGCGGGCCACGCTTTCCAGGGTGGCAACCTCGTTACGAACCTTTAGAAGCACCCCCCGGCTTTCTTCACCGAGCACGGCAGCCTTGAGTTCTTCGAGATCGATCCGGCCCCGGCCGTGGCGTAAAGCTTCGAGTTTCAGGTCATGATCCTTGGCCACCGAGACGCGTTCACATGCTCTCGGGCGTAGACCACAGACGAGGCTGCGACGATTCGTTCGTGGCTCTGCTCTTGAGCCGGCTGGCGTTCCTGCGCTTGGGTATGCAACTCCCACAGCCGGGAGAGTTCGTTCGGCGTGAAACGCTCTGGTGTTGCTTCACTTCAGCGGTCGGGATCTCGGCCAGCTTGTCCTCACGCGATTCTCGGACGAGCACCGCAATCTCGCGATTGGTGGGCACGCGTAGGTTTTTCGCCACGAAGCCGACGATCGCCTGGTCGCGCTGTTCACTCCGCTGGCTGAACTTGTCGATCGTCTCGGCTGCGATGCCTTCGATCTCGAAGCCACGCTCGCGGCCGTTGTCGAAACGATCCACAATCTGATAACCCAGTTCGGTGGCCGAACGGGCGAGCGCATTACGGTAGACCTCCGTCAGGTATGCGCGCTGTTCGTAGATGTCGGAAGCCTGAAGCGCCTTCCATCGGCTCTCCGCGCTGTCGTAGGTGAGATTGGCAGCGACCAAGTGCGTATGGATCTGCGGATCCAGTTCCCGGCTTGTGTCGTGCTGATAGGCCGCGATGACCAGGTTGCCGGTCGCCCGGTTTTCATCGGCGCCGTGCTGGCGCACACACGCCGCTGCGAGCCGCTCCATCTGCTGGGCCATCTCGTGGACGGCATGATTATGAGCGTCGAGCAGCCGGGAATCGAGCATTGATTGGATCGACACGGACTTCGGCGCTGAGACAGTGAAGTCATACAGACTGCGGGCGGTGCCAGTGCGTTCGCCGTCTTCGTTGAATCGGTCGGCGCTTTGCCGGGGTCGCAGAAACTCACCGGTCGCCGGGTCGACTCCTTGCCGGATGGCGTCGAACTGATCCATGTCGACGGCGCCCTCCAGGCCTAGCCGTTGGGCTCCCTGTCCCATCCACTGACCGATCACACGCTCCTTCTCCGAGTAATAGTCGTTGGACGACAGATGCCGCGAGGCATAGGTCGCTCCTCCGGTCAATGCGCGGATCGTCAGCACTGTCTTAGTCCTTGGGTCCTGTCTGTTTCTCCGCTTGTTTGCGCTGCCCGTGGGCATGCCGCGAGAGGACCTGTTCGAACAAGTACTCACTGGCCCGGAAGTTTGTCTTTCGAAATAGAGCAATGGCCTGCGGCAGGTCGATCAACCCGTGCTCGCAAGCATCGCCTAGCACGCGAAGCGTTCCCACCACGGTAAGCTGTCCGCGTTCTGCCTCGGCCGGTCCGTCCCATTCGTCGAGGAGCAAGGCATCGGCGTGGAGTTCCTGGCCGAGGGCAATGGCTTCACATTCTCCAGGTCCGAGCTCGGAAGGGAAATCGGCGGGCATGCTTCGCGGAGCGCGTACTTCCAACCACGGCACCGGTTGAGCGATCCACCTGCGAACCCGTTCCGGCGTGCGAGGGTGAGTCAGTTCGCCGGCGACGGCGGGAGGAATGAACACCTTGCCGCAGAGAATCCGAAGCAGGTCGATTTGGTCGATGAGGATCAGATAATTCAGCGGCGAGGTATCCGCCACAACGATCATTGCTTTGACGAGGCCGCCTCCTCGGCAAGCTGAGTCTGGCGTCGCTGCCACAGCTTTTCACTGAGCGCCCTTTCGCGCTCAAAATCATCGATCGAGTATTCGAGCCAGACTTGATGCTTCTTTAGAAAGACGTCCAGATCATAGCGGCTGGGGATTCCAAGCAACTGGCCCAATTGATAGGCCAGTGAGTCGGTGGGCGCGATAGGCTTCGAGGACGATCGCTTCTAAGGCGGTTCGCGCCGGGTCTTGATCGGCGAGAGTGAGCTGCGCTGCCAGATCGTCGGGAATCTCGAAGGCGATCCGCATGGCAGCAGTATAGCGGAAAGGAGGGTTACAAAGGAAGGAAAATCGCCGCGCACTCGATAAAACTTGATTAGAGTAGACAGTATCCCTAAGCCTTCGGCTTAGGCCAGGTAACACGAAGTAACCGGGCGACCCTGAGCGACGTTAAGGGCATGGACTTATTCGGCTATAATCGGATTGCATTTCGATTGAACTTCGTAACTCGTTCAAGTTGTATCCGAGTTCGCGCGGCCTCTCTTCTCAAGTCACGTCTGCCAGAAAGGTGCTTTCGATGGATGAGCGAATTCGCAAACTGCTCGACCAAATCCCCGAACGGCAGCCGCGTTCGAAGCTCGAAGAGCACGCCGAAGTAATTAGAGAGTTGCGACGGAAGCGCCGCACGTTCCAGGAGATTGCTGTCTTCTTTCGCTAGCATTTGCAGGTCTCGGTGGCTCCCAGTACCATCCATGATTTCGTAGAAAGCGCGCACGGCAAGCACGAATTCGGCAAACCCACGTACCCAAATCGCCGCCCGACTCGTCACTTGGCGCAACACTGATGCCGGTCCCACCGACTTCAGATGCTGTTCCGCCGCCATCGACCAAGGATACTCGCGACACAACTCTAGCTGTCAGAACGCATCCAGTGACCACTTCAAGGGAACCTTCACTCTTCGAATTCGAGCTCGAATCGCCGCTCACCTTGAATCCAGAACCGAAGGAGGAGTGAGTATCGGCGCGCGCTATCGAGTCGAGTCTGGACATCGATGTCGCGTGATCTTTAGCAAAGTTGGCAAGGGGGCGCCGGCAAATCGCCGTTCATGACCGGGCCGTGTCGAGTCGTTTGGGCGCTCACCAGCTTCCGTATTCGGCGCTCGATCTGTATGCCAAAGCCATGAGAGCAACACTCCCCATTCAATAGGTTCCGAGACGCAACTATGAACATTTACGTGCCCGAGGAACTGGATTTCTTTATCGATCTGATCGATGAAAACATAGCCATTGTCGGCCCAGTCATGGACGCTGGACTATGGCAAGGTGGCACAGAAATGGCTTGACTAGATGTTCGAAAGGGTGCACAAAATGGATGTCGCCTCCACCCCTGTTTTTCTCATCACGCCCGACCCCGCGATTGTCGAAGGTGTGCTGAGCCTGGCAGGCGCCGTGCGAGAATCGGGAATATCTGACCCGTCAGAACGCCCTCACCAGACCCGCTGACTTCAATTAATGGAGGGGAACACGTCGGCCGAAGGGTTTGGATAAGCATTCTCGCGGCACTAGGATCACCCGGCTGATTGCCGAAACGGAGAGGAGGTAAGCCCAGCTGCTATCGTCGTGGCTGTAGGAACCGTGCACAATTGAGCGATCCGGTAACCCAGCAAGCTTTTTGACTCGGGATAGGGCAATATGGCAAGTCGCCAATATGGAGCCACGATTTCGGCCCGCGAGGCTTTCAACCGCTGCGGAACCGAGCTGCTTGCGGAGCGGCTCCACGTGGATTACATCAATGCGGTGGACGAAGAGACGCAGCGCGAAGACTCAGCGCCGCCTCCTCACCAGAACTTAATCGCCGGACATCCCGACCTGTGGGTTGACCAGCCACGTACCGGGTCGGTTATGGCAGGATTTGCTTCACCGTGGTCGTCGCGAGCACCGCGCGCGCTGTCGCGTCCACTAGAACAAACACCATTCCGTTGGTCACCCAGTCCCCCGTCTGGGCTGATCCCGTTGATCCACCTTCCGCAAATAACGGTCCAATGGCGCTCACGATATGGACCTCGACGCTACTGGAACCAGGCGCATTCCAATTGATGGTCGTCTGGCCAACTGTCGCGCCCGGCGCGACCGGGATCGGATTGGGATACGCGTTAATCGTGGGGGTCCCAATTAACGTTACGGTGGTGGCCGCCAAAACCGCGTGTGTGGTCCCGTCCACCAACACAAAAACGGTCCCGTTGCCCACCCAGTCGCCCGTCTCTGCTAACCCCGCTGATCCGCCTTCCGCAAATAGCGTTCCCATGGCGCTCCCGACGTGAACTTCCACACTGCTGGCGTTAGCGACGTTCCAGCTGATAAGGGTCTTGCCGGTCGTTCCGGAGACTACTGGGATTGGATTAGGATTCGCGGTAATGAGCTGAAGTATCGTTACACTGCCGCCCTGTCCAGATCCAGGTAAAGCGTTGCCTGCCGGATTCGCGCCCAGACAGTTCACGATTTGGACCCCGGACGAATTAGCGAGAGTAGAGGCCGAGACCGTTAACCGTACATTGGCAATAATCCCGTTGGCAATGGGCGTGGCATTCGCGCCCCACAAAATGCAATTCGTGGTGCCGGCGCCCTGCTGGTTGCAGGAGACCGTCTTGCCCGATTCCGTGGCAGCCGGGCCCGCTGTCACGGTCACCCCAGAGAAATCCTCCGTGGAGTACTGAACAGCCCACTGAACCGTCGACGGAGTGGCTCCTGTAGCATTCAGACTAACGGCCAAAGTGACAGACGAGCCTGGACTTGCTGCACCAGACGAGAGTCCGAGCGTGACGGTTTGTGCGAGGCAACCCAAGGGAATTGCCATGGCCAGGACTAAGATACGCAGCACCATTTAACACGTTAAAGCAGCAGAAAACCCCGGCACGTCTCAGTTAATTTGCGCAGTTTCGAACGAATACAGCCCTATTGTGCCCGGCGGATATAGCGGCGAAGTCTTGCCCAATGCAAGACAAACCTGAAAGGATCGGGATGACCCACGTTTGGGAATTGCCCATTCGAAACTCTGCTCGGGGGCCTACCCATTTGCTGCCGGGCACACAGGGAGCTGCTGCGCGTTTCGTGATGAAGATGACTGGCCTCTGCGAAGGGCAAACGGCCCGGTTTCTACACA
This sequence comes from uncultured Acidobacteriaceae bacterium, assembly GCA_963771305.1. Taxonomy (GTDB): domain Bacteria; phylum Acidobacteriota; class Terriglobia; order Bryobacterales; family Bryobacteraceae; genus CAJCIT01. The sequence goes on along the minus strand of CAVYTS010000002.1, from coordinate 73,713 downwards.
AGTGAAACCCTTGTCACCTTACACTATAGGTAAACAGATTGCTTAACATGATCTTTGACTTTTGTGTCATCGGCGGGGGCATCGTTGGCCTTGCCACGGCTATGGAGTTGTTGAAAAGGCGGCCCGGCTCTAGCCTCGTCCTGCTCGAGAAAGAAGATGGCCCCGCGCAACACCAGACTGGCCATAACAGCGGTGTGATTCACGCCGGAATATACTATCTGCCTGGCAGCCTGAAGGCAAAGCTCTGCCGCCGGGGCGAAGTGGCCACAAAAAACTTCTCCGAGCAGCACTCGATTCCTTACGAAGTCTGCGGGAAGATACTGGTGGCTACGAACGCTCTAGAGCTCCAGCGTTTGGACGCTCTATTTGAAAGAGCACAACAAAACGGGATTAGTGTGGAGCGACTTAGCGCGGAAGAGTTGCAGCGCCGGGAGCCAAACATAGTTGGCATCGGCGGACTCTTGGTCAAGTCGACCGGCATTGTCGATTACAGGCGGGTGGCCGAGGCCATGAGTGCTGTGGTGCAGTCGTCGGGGGGAGAGGTTCGATTCGGAACCAAAGTAACCGCAATTCGGGAAGCTTTCGATGCAGTGGAAATCCGTGCCGGTGACCAACGGTGGACTGCGAAGCAGTTGATCGCGTGCGCTGGACTACAGTCGGACCGGCTCGCAAAGATTGCCGGCCTCTCAGTCAACTACCAGATCGTGCCCTTTCGAGGCGAGTATTACCGACTGCCAGCCGCATTGAACGGCCTGGTTCGGCATCTCATCTATCCGATCCCGAATCCAGAGCTTCCGTTTCTAGGCATCCACCTTACCCGTATGATCGATGGTGGCGTTACCGTGGGGCCGAATGCGGTGCTTGGCTTTGCGCGAGAAGGTTATCCTAAGTTCTCGCTAAACCTGCGGGACGTCGGGGAATACGCGCTATTTCCTGGGTTCTGGAAAACGATCGCGTCCAATCTGGCATCGGGGTTGATCGAAATGCGGAACTCACTCTGGAAGCGATGGTACCTGGGCGAGTGCCGGAAGTACTGCCCAAAACTGACGATAGACGATCTGCTTCCCGAAAAGGCAGGCATTCGTGCACAGGCAGTGATGAAGGACGGCACGCTGGTGCACGACTTTCTGTTCGCCCAGACGGATCGAATGCTGCACGTATGCAACGCACCTTCTCCAGCAGCCACATCAGCGATTCCCATCGCTGAGATGATTGCCGATCGATGCTTGCATGGCAAGTAAAGATACACCCAAACTGACCCCGAGCGCCTACGGCCGGTTTAGCTGCTGGGGATGGTAAACGTCAGATTATTACACCGCAACCAGAGAAACGCTCTGTCAACGAAAGGACCACCCTATTGGGCTGCCCCAGGCGTCCGGCGACGAAACAGCCAAACGATTATTCCGAGAGCGAGTAAGTCGACCGCCAGAATGACGGGAGAGGAGGCCTCAGGAGTCGATACGCTTCCGCTTCCTATTCCTATGAATTCCTGAGGAACACCCACCGTCGAAGAGTAGATGTAAAAGTTAGAGTACGCGCCAGCGGTGTATTTGGCGGTAAGTGCCGTATTGGCCGCGGTCATTGCGGCGGTATAAACTCCGTCGGGGTCAGGGTGCGATGTCAACCAACTCTGCACGCCACCGGCATCAAAGATGTCCCATATCGCAAACGAAAGAACAATAGCCTGCTGACTCGAGGCGCTAACACTGAGAAGTTGGTTTGCAAGGTTCGCCACGGCATCATAACTCTGTGCGGGCGAGAACTTCGCCGAACTCGTTCCGGCGACGACGCTCGCCACGGTTGTAACGTTCGCTGTCCAAGTCTGGCCGATAGAACTTTCGGTCGAGAAGTCGTCACAGATTACGGTCGTCGCCACACCATTAACGGTGGCGGAGTATGGGCTCGTATAAACACCCGCATACGAATTCCCGTTCACGCCTGTCAGCTCCATGTTGACAGTTGCTAAGGCGCTAGTTGCGAAGCATAGGGCCGCTAAACAACCTGCCAGTCTGAACAACTTCCGCGAAGATCTCATTCTGTTCTGCATCCGAAGAGTTAACCCCTGTCTGTCCGTAAACACCTTTATAGATGATGCTAACCGCACTCGTGCGGATCGTCAATGGAACCGCACCAAGGTGCGGTACTGGTACCAATGTCCAGTCCTTTCAGTTTGTTAGCGCGTCGCAGAAGCCTCTTGCAGCGCCGTCCTGATGCTAGGTGCATAACTCGACTGGGGATCTTGTTTGAGCGCATTTTCCAGGGACTGCGTTGCGGAGTCATAATGGCGTGCCGCCAAGTAGGCGATGCCAAGGTGATAGCGGTACATCGGGTTGTTGGGAGATATGCGAACGCATCCTTCCAGTTCATGGATTCCGGTCTCTACCGATCCCATCTTGTAATAGGCCCATCCCAAGGCATCTGCTGCAGCGGGGGAATTGGGCAAGCTCTTCTGTGCGAGCTGAGCCAGTGAGACCGCGACATTCGGATTGCCTCCGTGATCGAGGTAGAGATAAGCAAGCTCAATCGCGATGAAGGGAGCATTGGGGTCTATGTCATGCGCCATTGCGTATAATTTCTTCGCTTCCTCCCACCGGCTTTGTCTCTCATATTGAGTGCCCAGAGCTATATAGTTGGTCAGGTTATTCGGCGCAATGTCGATTGCGGTGCGCAGGTCTCTTTCGGCTTGGTTAGTTCGGCCCCTGGCGGTGTCAATGTTGGCGAGCAACGTGTAGGCCTCTGGAGTTCGCGGGTTTAGCGCTACAGCTTGCCGGACACTGGCTTCCGCGTTGGCCAGGTCCTTCATTTCGAAGTAGCCCACTGCCAGCAAGAGGTGCAGGCCGGCTTCCCGGGGGCGCTGCTCGACCAATAGTGAAACCCTCCGAATCACATCGCGTGCCTGTCCCCGGCTGATGGAGAGCTTCGCCAGTTGCGCCAGCGCGGGAAGATAAAACGGATCCAGCCGAAGCGCGTCTTCAAGCGCCGCTTCACCTTCCTTCATGTTCCCCTTCGCTAGTAAGGCCTGTGCACGCGCCAGAGCGGCCGCTGGCATCTCTGGATTCGCCTTGAGGCTGCTATCAGCAAGGCGCAACGCCTCGTCGTTATCTCCGCTCTTGATATGCAGGTTGGCCAGTGCGATCGCCGCATCAGTTCTCTGCGGCTGCAGTTCGAGCGCTCGGGCAAAAGAGCTCTTGGCCAAGTCACGAGATCCCAGCAATTGTTGGGCGACGCCCAAAAGGTAATAGCCCGCGGCGGATTTAGGATTAGATTTGACGGCCTGCTCGAGTGCGGTCACTGCCTCCCGACAAGAACTCTGCTCGATCAGGATACGGCCACGTGCAAGAAGCGCATTCGGATCATCCGGGCTCGCCCCTAAGATCTGCTGGTTGAGCGTGTCCGCCTCCTTGGTCCGCCCGAGATCGATTAGGATTTCCACCAGGTGCGACTTGACTGACGTATCGGCCGGTTTGGAGGCAGAGAGCGCACGAAATTCGGCGACGGCCTTTTCCTTATCTCCGACTGATGCATAGAATAACCCCAAAGCCTGGTATGCCTGTGGATCGTCTGGCGCAATTGTCTTCAGAGCCGCGTAGGCGCTCTCGGCTTCCGTGCGTTTGCCCGTTACGACAAGTATCCGGGCCAGAAATAATCTGGGCGCGATCGCGTGTGCATCCAAGCGGCACGCCGTGCGCATTGCCCTCTCAGCTCCGGCTGCGTTCCCCTGAGAGAACAGAAACTCACCCAAGAACATCTCGGCCTGCGCAGAGTTGGGACTTGCCTCGGCGGCCTGCCTGTAGAGAGCTTCCGCCTCAGCGGGATGACCGCTGGCCAGCTGAATAGCTGCGAGAGCGACATAGTTTTCAACGCGCCCATGGTCGCACTCTATGGCTTTTTGGAGTTCCTGAATGGCCTCGGGCCGGTTGCCCGTGACGGCATACGTCTTCCCTAGAATCGCGTGAGCAAGGCCATTCTCAGGATCTGCGGCGGTCACTTTCTTGGCCGCCGACTTGGCCTGCTCGAATTGACGTCGCGTGATAAGCAAGTCCGCCAACTCAAGTTGGGCTCGCGAATCCGAGGGATCGATTGTCACTGCATTGGACATCGCCTGATAGGCCGCCTCGAGATTGCCCAAGCTTCGGTATGTGATCGCGAGTTGGTAGTCCGCTTCTGCGAACCTTGGATCGATCTGCAGGGCGTTTTGGAATTCGATTGCGGCCTCTTTAAACTTCCCGGCAGCTAGATACTTCTCCCCACTATTCAGATACCCGCGCTTTTGTTCGCTCGGGTTCCTGAAGGAACAGGAGGCAAACAGAAGCGACAATCCCAAGGTCAGGCCGGTCAGTTGTCTGTTCCGGGCTTGAGTGATGTCTCGCAAGAATACCGATTTGCACCCGTCGCGCCAGCGGAGTGTCTCGATTAACATTGCACTTTTCCACTCGCCATTTCTTTTCGACTCGAAGCTTCCCCTGCTCGAAATAACAAAAGCAGGAGTGCTATCATCGCCAAGGCCAGAAAAGAAAACGGCAAGCCTCCGTTACGGTGAAGCTTGCCGTAAAAAAAAGCTGGGTTGACATAAATCCCGAGGCACGAAATCGTGGCGATGCGTATTGCGTTCTTCAGTATCGCGATCGGGACGCTAAGCAAGACAAGCCCAATTCGGCTCCATGCCGACTGCAGCAGATAATATCCGGCCAGGATGCTAGTAATGACCAAAGACTCGCCGGACCGTATGCCGCTGCATTCTTTGGCGACCTCGATGTTGAAGCCCGGTAACGAGAGGTTGACGCCCTGGGCCAATACGGGGATTCGTAAAAGCCGGAACAAGAGATAGGCAGTATGAGCAGACCCATGCTGCAGAGCCACGACTGCTTTATCTAGGACAGCCGATGGGAGCGGAACCAGGAGAAAGAGAAACAGAAGCGGGAACAGGGCATACCGAAATGTTTCTTTACCGTAGCAGAGAAGGAATTCGCCGTTCCATACGGTGACAATGGAGCAGACCGCGACGGATAGCAGGACATCCTGGCTCGGCCAGCCGGGCGATGACCAACGCGGGATGAACTCGGCAGCTGCGAAGAGCGCTGCCCCTAAAGAGAGAACCGTTAAGCCTCGCGTTATGTCGTATCTCGAGGCTAGGAAGGCGTTCTTCCTCTTCGAATAGAACAGAAATCCCACGACGGGCGGAATCAGCAACAGGTGCGAGTAGCGGTCGTCCTGGAGCGACAGATTTGCGACATTTCCTAGTGGCTCCCAAAAGGCCGCCAGTGATGACAAGAAGAGCAAGGCGAAGGCAAGATGACCCTTTTGAGCTTCGCTCAATAGGCCCCCTGTCCAGTCGCGATCGCCCTCGGGGTTTGCAAAAGGATCTTCAGATCCAGCCACAAAGACCACGCCCGGGCATATTCCAGGTCCATCCGCACCATCTCATCGAACTTGACCCTGCTACGCCCCTTTACTTGCCAAAGCCCAGTGATACCCGGCTTAACGGCCAACAGGCGCCTTTTATGCCATGTTTTATAGGAATCGAATTCATAGGGCAGCGGCGGTCTTGGACCAACGAGCGACATTTGCCCCATTAAGGAATGGAAGAATTGGGGCAGTTCGTCGAGGCTGGTCCGCCGTAGGACTCGTCCGATCGCAGTTACCCTGGGGTCGGCCTTGATTTTGTAGATCTCATCGCTCGTTCCGTCTTCTTTTGTGCCCTTCGAAGCTGCAATAAATTCCTTCACGTACGTTTCGTGAATGGTCTGATCTGCCCCCACGTACATCGATCGGAACTTCAAAAACGTAAAGCTCATTCCAAATTGGCCGAGCCTCTTCTGCTTGAAGAGTAATGGCCCTCGCGACGTCAGCTTGATGGCAGCCGCGATCAGGAGCAGTAAGGGCAGGAGAATGACTAGCGCAACGAGACTACCTAAAATGTCCATGCTGCGCTTTGCCAGCAGAAAAGCCTTCTTTGTTTCCAACTCATGTAGAACGTCCGGGTACAGCACTGAAAAGGTTTCAACGCCTGGCCCTTGTCCCGCGCAGTCGTCGGGAAAGACCAAGAACGACAACTTTATGTTGTCCATTTCCTCCACACCAAGTGCGCTGCCCAGGGCAGAGGTGACCCGTTCGGAAAACAATTTCACGATCGACGCGTCGCCGGCCCCAATCTCTGTGAAGATGACACCGATTGTGATTCCGTTGCCATACCAGCCGGTAATGTCGGTTTCCCTCGTCGACTGGCGAAGCGCTGACAAGATCCTTCCGAGAATCTCCGTCTGGTCGTCGCTCTTCAAGATGCTCAGGGGCTCGAGAAGCATCAACACAAAGCGCCTGCCGGATCGCTCTGATCTCTTTCGCTCCAAACACAGCATTTTCATGAAAAGCTGACGCGGAAGGATCTCGGCGTCCCAAGACGTATCGAAGGCATACTGAACCTTCGCTGCCGGTCGGAGGAGGCTTAGGGATTTTAGCCAATTCAACAACGAACTACACCTCTCTTACGTTGGTCGCGACCACTGCGACAGCCTATACGAGTATGCATCGGCACAAGATTGGCACGTCGATGAAAAACGAGCCACTTCATTTGGGATCTTAGTCGAGAACCACCGGAAGCAGGCTTGACCAATGGCCGGAGCCAGATAGTCGATCGACGAAACCTGGCTTCGGAAGGTCCTTTTCAGTTGACTTACGCCCAATGATGCAGGTGACAGGTCACTTGAGGAAGCCGCCGCTCGAACGCTGCAAATCTGACGAAAAAAAGCCTGACCTTGCGACGAGTGCACAATGCCTTCACGGAGGACTTCTCAGAGCGCCAGGCACTCTCTTAACCTACTGAGAAAGGCACAATGTCATGCCTTCAAAATCGTCGCAAACTGCTCGTTTCAGGGGGAAGTAGAATGCGGTTGTCACGCGCAAAAAGCGCTAATGCCAGACGACTCGAAACTCCAAGCTTGTTGTAGATGTTGGTAAGATGATGCTTGACTGTTCGTTCGCAGATTGAGAACTCGAGTCCAACCTGCTTGTTCGAACGGCCGCTGGCGATCCTCTCTACAATCTCGAGCTCACGACGGGTGAGTCCAAAATGTTGAGGCCGAGCCCCCTCTACGTTCTGCGGGAGGAGTGCACGTAGGGCCTTTATTAGGATTGCGGCACTTTCACTACCGAGCCAGTATTCGCCTGCAGCTACTTTTCGAATGCTTTTGAGCCACACGCGAGCCTCGGATCCTTTCGGCACGACACCTCTCGCCCCAAGAGAAAACGAGTCCACGATACTTGCTTCTTCGGGATTTCCGACCATCATTACCATCCGGAGTTGTGCCAAGGAATGACGAGTTACCTTGGACTCATTCACTTTAGACTTCTGGCATAAGGTGAAATCAAGTAAAAGAATGTCTGGATCGAGTTGGTCGGCTAGCTCAACCGCGCGTGAAGTATCGTTCGCCTCGCCAACGACTTCGATGTCCCGTTCGGATTCAATAAGGTTGCGTAAACTTGCACGAAAGGCTGGTTGCTCGTCGGCGATTATAGCCCGAATGGTTTTGGGTTGGCTGCCTGTTAGGGTATCCATAAGATGAAACGGCGTGCGAAGAGCCGCGTGGGGATTGCTGGCAGCGCCAATACGTGCACAGAGAAAGCGATTAGCGGGCCGCCCGTCCCGAAATCCTTCCATCCCATGAGTTGTAATGAATAGAAATAGGCTTGATGGATGCCCGCACTTGTCTTCCGTCCGTCCAACTCCCGACAATCAGAAGCATGGCATCCGTCGTTTGTCGGGATGTGCGGCGGCTCAAGAGCCTCATCTGGATTTGACTTCGCTGGGAATCACAGCCACAGCCTTCGTCCCATCTGCGGACGAGTCGTTGCCGTAATACCCATACTTGGAATAGCTGCGGTTTAGGCCTTCGAGACCATTCAGCACAACGGCCAATAGCTTCTTTCGACCAAGAAGAGCGACTGCGCGCTGAACTAAGTCACGAGGTGTTGATCCGGCCCGGACGACCATGAGGATTGCGTCCACATCTCGTGCCACCGAGAGCGCATCCGTAACGGGAATCACAGGGGGAGAATCGATGAGAATCCAATCGAAGTTCTCGCCGATAATGCTGAGTAGGTCGGGGAGAGCCCCTGATTGCAATAACTCCGCCGGGTTATCGCACTCTCCCCCTGCCGCCAATAAATACCAACCCAGGGGCTGCAGTAGCCGTATGAACGGCATCGGATTAACGCCAGTTCGAAGGCATTCGGCCAGACCGGGACCCGCCTTGAGCCCCAACAGGGAAGTCAAACCCGGGCGGTGAAGATCGGCTTCTATGAGCAACACTCTTTTTTTGCCGTGCTCACAGAGAGCTGATGCCAGGTTGAGGGCGACGGTCGACTTTCCGTCCCGGGGGATCGCGCTCGTTATAAGCACACTTTTCAACTTCCCGGTCTGCCACGGCTCACGAAGCCTTATCCGGAGATATCGGAAGCGGTCGGCCGCTGGGCTACGAGGGTCCGTGTGCATGAAGAGGCGGCACCCATCCTGCATGTTGACGTCTTCCACACGTACCATCTCGAGATCCGAGATTTGCGCAGGTAGCTCAGAGATCTTGGCGGCGGAACTGTAAGAATCACCCCCTTGATCGCTGGGCTTCGGGAAGAGGGTTAGAAATTGGGTCAGAAGGTCCTCCCTGCCAACGACTGCTTGGGCCTCTGCGGATTCTCTCCACAGGGACTCAACATGCCGCTATCCTCGCCGATAGACATAATACTCAGTGGCGCAGATGAGGAAGGCAAGAACACAACTCGTTACGGCCTCGAACGCCAATTTCCAGGAGCGAGCACGCTTTTCGGGGGCCGTGAGCATCATTGGAACTTCAAGAACCAGCACCAGGCCTAGCGACCTCATAAGTCCTTTCTCAGACTGAAACGCATTCTTTTTAATCTCCATTACGAACGCTATCCCCAGGCCCACTAGGAGACCGAACGCAGCGCCTCCAAGGCCGACCGGGAGCGGCTTAGGCCCAGCAGCAATCTTGGGGAGATTGGCGGGGTCGATCACTTGAAAATGCTGCCCCTCCTGCTCCTTCTCGAGGCTAGCGGCAAGCTGTGACTGTTGTTTCTTGCTCAGAAGGTCGGCGTAACTCAGCTTCAGTAATTCGTAGTCTCTCACTACATCGGCCAACTGCTGTTCCCGCACTGGCGTGGCGTTTAGCCGCTTCTGATACTCCGCTATTTGTGCTTGTAACTTGCTGTCGTCTTTCGACAAGTCTTCAATCTCCAGCCTATTGGCCTCAAGCTGACTCTTGAGCTGGGAGAGTGATATGTCTTCTTCGCTACTAACGGGCGCCGGCGTCACCGCGCCCACCCGTGCAGTCTCTTTTGGGCTGAGGGTCTCAACCACGTTTTGTTGCTTCTTAATTTCCGATTCCACTTTTTTGACGTCAGGATATTCTGGCGTGTAAGTTTCCAATAGCTTTGCTCTTTGCGATTGGAGTCGCGTCAACTCCGCGCGCGCCTCTTCGAGTGGGCTTAACACACGAGCACCGGATGCACTCGCTACCAACGGCATTCTGCGAGCAGAAAAAGTCCGATAATCGTTTAGAAGCGATTCCAGATAGACTTTCTGCTGTTGAGCTCGGCCTAACGTCGAAGCAATATTTTGTTGCTGTGCCTGAAGGCTGCCTAGGATAGCCATGTTACTTTGCTGTTGCTCTGGCAACTCGCCCAGGTGTTGCATTTTGAAGTCTTTCAACCGCGCTTCTTGTTCAGCGAGCCTATCTTTCACTGTGTCGAGCTGCGAACTCAAGAAGCTGGCCGTGTTGGCTGCCTGGTCTTGGCGAGTCCTCAAGTTCTCCTCAATCAATAGCGACGTAAGTCTGCTCGTGACTTTCTGAGCAACGCCCGGGTCCTCGCTCGTGAACGCTATCTTGAAGGCAGTGAAGTCCTTCCGCTCCGGAGAGGTGATCGGCGTAATGTCGATCTTTTTCCGCATCTTTTCGATGATCTCTTCAGGCGCGGACTTCGCAAGCTCCTTCGGGTAGAGGTGAAGTTCGTCGATGATTCCCATTAGGCGGGTACGGGACAACACCTCCTGCGTCATAGCCTGCAAAGCCTCGCCAATAGCGGTCGATGTAGTCGGCGTAACGTAGCGCTCCGGAACTTCTTGCTGCACGACTAGAACAGTTGCCTCTGATTTGTATTTCAAAGGAATTAGTGGCAGCACGGCAGCCGTCAGCAGCGCGGTTACTGCCGACATCCCAAGAATTAAGATGCTTTGGGTTCTGAGAACACGCAGTATTGAGTCGAGAATTTCCCGAAAGTCGAATTCTGGCTCTGGCAAGGAGGTCGTTTCTGGCAACGCTTTTTTCTTCCTCAGGGTGAGTGACTAGAACTTGTCACAACGCTTGTTCAACGAATCGATTACCAAATACTCACAAGGATCTTGCCAAGGCCACTGAACCCCCTGCCGCGATGGCCCCGCCGCAGCCAAAGACCTTCTTTCGGCAGGCTGACATCCGTTGCGAGCCACGCGGAGTCTACTGTGCCGCCACGCAAACCTGAGGCTCTAGCATAACGGCTTTCCGGACCTCTTCGGCAACCCGCTGCTGTTGCCCAATCGTGAGCTCCGGGCCCATGGGCAAGGAAAGCACCTCGTTCGAGAGACGCTCAGACACTGGGAAGTCGCCATCCGAGTAACCCAGGTGGTTGTAGGCTCGCTGTAGATGCAGGGGGATCGGATAGTGGATGCCGGTGCCTATACCTGCGAGTGAAAGATGCCTCATGAAGTGTTCCCGGTTTGGGACGCGGACGACGAAGAGGTGATAGACAGCCTCAGCCCAGGATGGCTGGTACGGCAGGGTGACTTCGCGTCGTAGCGAGTGGAGCAACTCGGCGTAGCGTACCGCCGCTTTTCTCCTACGGTCGGTCCATTCGTCCAGATATTTTAGTTTGATCAGAAGTATGCTGGCTTGTATCGCGTCCAGGCGGCCATTATAGCCTTCAAGCTCGTGATAGTACTTACGGACTTGGCCGTGATCTCGAAGCATCCGGATTTTGCCGGCAAGTTCTTCGTCGTTCGTTGTTACCGCGCCAGCCTCGCCGCAAGCTCCCAGGTTCTTCCCGGGATAAAAGCTAAAGGCCGCGGCTTTTCCCATCGAACCGGCGCGCTTCCAGCAGCCGTCTGTTTCCGAGAAGTAACCAGCTCCGTGCGCTTGGCAGGCGTCCTCTAAAAGAATCAGATTGTACTGTTCGGCCAGGTCGGCAATTGGATCCATGTCTGCCGGTTGTCCGTACAAGTGCACCGGCACGATTGCCGTTAACGGGCTGCCACTCCTGCGAACCACGAGCCTTCCAAGAGCAGAATTCCAATAACACGCTCTTTCGAGATAGACCTTGAGCTTCACTGGATCCAGATTATAAGTCTGCTCATCCACATCGACAAAGTCTGGAATGGCGCCTGCCTGAGAGATCGCTTCACCCGTAGCAATGAAGCTGTTCGGGACCGTCACAACAGTGTCACCGGGACGCACCCCTGCGGCTATAAGCGCAAACCGTAGCGCATCCGTGCCGCTACCAACGCCCACGCAGTAATCCGTGTTGCAGTACGCTGCAAACTTGCGCTCGAACTCCTCGACCAGCGGCCCTCCAATGAACGATGCGGTCTCAATCGCAGATTGGAATGCATTGCACAATTCATCCTTCAGATTCTGATGTGCAGCGATCAGGTCTAGGAAAGGAACATTACTAACGACGCTCATATCGTTTCTGAGGCCTCCTCGGAACTCAAGACGCGCAGCATTCGAGCCGGATTGCCGGCCACAATGCAGTCTGCGGGAACATCTTTCGTCACAACGCTCCCTGCGCCTACAATCGCCCTCTCGCCGATGACGATGTTGGAAAGGACTGTTGCGCCGGAACCGATCGACGCCCCAGTCTTTACAAGTGTGGTTTCGATTTTCCAATCGTCTTCGGTTTGTAGTCTGCCACTCCGATTGGTCGCGCGGGGATAGGTGTCGTTGATGAACTTGACACCATGGCCAATGAAGACATTGTCCTCAATTCTGACTCCTTCGCAAATGAATGAGTGGCTGGAAATCTTGCAGTTATCACCGATTGTTGCGTTCTTCTGAATCTCCACGAACGCGCCGATTTTCGTATTATTTCCTATTTCGCAGCCATACAGATTGATGAAGCTAGACAGTTTTACATTGACGCCGAGCTTTACATCGGGAGATATGCAAAGATAATTGCTCATAAGTCAACCGGGTTGCCGCGGCCCTTCATTGACTTATCGGCAGCCTCGAGAATCTTGACGACGCGAAGGCCGGCATGACCGTCGTTAAAAGGTCTCACATTGTTTGATACACAATCGACGAAGTAGTCGGTCTCAACAGCAAGAGCCTCTGTTTGTTCTATCTTTGGCGCCCACATGTCGCCGGATCGATAGATGAAAGGTAAATCGTACATAGTTTGCCCGTTCGTAACCTCAACACCTTTGTCATAAATTTTTAGTTTTTCATCGGCTTCCAGGTCATTCCACACGAGCATCCGCTTTTCGCCACCAATTAGGGTTGTGCGCACCTTGACCGGCGATAGCCAATTCACGTTGATATTGGCTATGATTCGGTTGCTGAAATAGACAGTAATGTGCGCAATGTCCTCATGACCGTTCAGATGGGCTTGCGCTGTTGCCACTACGCACTCAGGCTGTTCCTGAACGAGATGATCCATTATGGAGAGGTCATGGGGAGCCAGATCCCAGATTACATTTACGTCGTGTTGAAATAAGCCAAGATTTACTCTGGTCGAATCGTAGTAGTAGAGCCTTCCAAGCTTTTCTTCATCTATCAGCTGCTTTATCTTGCGGACAGCGGCGGTGAACAGAAACGTGTGATCCACCATGATTTGGAGGTTCTTTCTGTCCGCTAGCTCGATCAGTTCTTCAGCCTGACACGCTGTCGAAGTGAACGGCTTTTCCACGAAGACATGCTTTCCATTCTGGAGCGCCGTTCTTGCTAACTCAAAATGAGTGTAAACCGGCGTTACGACGGCCACGGCGTCGATGTGGGCACTTGTCAAGACTTCGCACGGATCAGAAGTTGTGCGCAAGCCCGGGAAGTCGCGTGCCACACGATGGAGTGCGGCGATGCTTCTATCGCACACCATCGAAACTTCACAACCTTCGACATTGTGAAAGTTTCTGACAATGCGAGGTCCCCAGTAACCGTAGCCAACAATACCTAGGTTAATCATATAGTTCGCACCAAGACTACCGATTGGACGTGAAACCGAGACTTTCGACGAGGGCCGTGAAACGCTCGTGGCTCACAGCTGAGGCGTTCTCAAGGCGCGTGATGATGTGAAAGCCGTTGGGACCATTCCGCGGGCGGGTTCGCGAACCGGCGTGACCCAGTCGCGATCGATCTCAACTGCAACGGCACGATTCAGGAGAGTCACCGACAGCAGAAGTCGATAGTTCTTACGAATCTCGATGAGGAGGCCTTCGAGTCCGGCCAAAGGTCCGCCCTCAAGCAGCACTCGCTGCCCAGCTCTCAAGAACGGCCAGGGTTCCGCCGGAAGTCCTGATCGCGCCGCCACTTGTAATGCGGCTATCTCCGCCTCGTTGACCGGAAGGGGTGTTTTTCCAGCGCCGACAATATGATGAACGCCGGGAATAGTCAACAGCTGAAGCCGACACGACGGATCTATCCGACAAAATACATAGCCCGGAAAGAGCGGGAGATCCAGTGTTTTCATGCGGTCCGACCAGCGGCGGCGGCTCCGGTAGAGCGGCAGGAATTGCTGGATGCCATTGTACTGAGCTATCGCTGCAACGCTTTTTTCTGATCGAGATTTCACTCGAACGGCAAACCAAGGCTGGTGGTTGAAATCGCAAAGCTCTTCCATTGTCCGTTACTCCCAAGGATCTTCAGCTGCAGCGAGCCGAAACGCGTAGGGCGTATTTGAAATCTCATCGCCTTCCCTCGCCGGCCCGTATTTGGGTAAGCTCCGCCGTTTTCGTCCCATTCGGATCCCTCTCCTGCGCTCTAAGAGACTAAAGAGGCAGGTTGAGGGCCAAAATATCGATGAGATTAAACGGTGTGAATTGAACAGATTGGGAATCTTGGCGAGCCCTTTCTTGGGAGGACGATTAGCACTTGCCCCAATTTGTTGGACTAAAGTCCCATGGCTGCGAGGGTCAAAGCGGCCGAAACATTCGCTCCTCCGAAGAATGGGCTCCGACGGCAGGCACTGGAGAGACCGAGCGCCTGCTGGGCATAGACACTTCCGCATAGGTCGTCGCCACCGTTCCGGCGTCGGGCCCCAACGTTCTGGAAAAGCCGACGTCGACGACCTCCGCCCCGTCGCCTCAACCGTCATTCTCGCGTGACAACCCGGTATCACCTCAGGTCCCAAGGACATCTGCTGGCATGTGGCCTGTCGCAGAAAGCCGCAAGGCACAATCCGATTCAATTCCATCAGTGAACGCGTGCAGTGAACCGGCACTTGGCTCAAATATTTCTTGCCACAATTATTAGTCTAGTTCCTAGTTGCGAATAATTCGTGCCCGAGCACCGGGCCCAAGCGCCTTTGTCGGAAGGGTATAGTCTTAATCAGTCTTGTCCAAAACAGCTTTTCGCCAATCTCGTTTTGGACAGGCTGCGAACGGTCGGAGCCTCTCTCCCCTGAGTGAGTAGCTGCGGGAAGGCCGTAGGACGCCATGTTTGAGCAAGTTGCGTGTCACCGCTTCGCGTGTCCGCGCCAGGCAGTGTCCTGGACAGGATCCGCGCGCCGTCATAGACCTCGTTTGGCGATGGCCAACGGCGCCATTACTGATCAATGGGTTAGGCTGTGAAAAACTGGCCGAAAGGACTTGTTTAGGACAGGAATGAGTCTTAATCAGGCCGTTCTCATGGGGCGAACAGAAATATCGGTCACCTCAGCAGTAGACGGAAGCGTTAGCGCCTGAAGAACGATAGAAGCAACGTCGTCCGGTTGGAGGAGTATTTCTGGGCGGTAAGCTCGTCCCTCCTCCCTGGAAATGGTCTCCTGCATTGGGGTTGCAGTCCGACCGAGAAATACCGTGAGCACCCGAATTCCTTTTGGATTAACTTCCTCCCGCAAACTCTCGGCGATGGCTTTTAGGGCGTGTTTTGTGGCGGCGTATTGACCGACGTTCGGCCGTTTTGCAGCTAACGCCACGCTTGAGTTGATGAACACGATGTGGCCGCGGGCGGCAGTCAACAGTGGCAACAGATGCTGAGTCAGCACGTAAGGCGCGCGGACATTGGTGGCGTATTGAAGATCCAAGTCCTCAATGCGCGCTTGTTCCATTGGATCGTGATGAATCACACCGGCACAGTGAACTAGCACATCAAGCCTACCAACTCCTTCCAGACGCCTCACGAGCGGACGGAGTGTCTCGTCAGCAGTCAGGTCGATTTGAAAGTCGGACACCGGCGAGAATGCTCGAGCGGCCGCGGCGGTCTCAGCCAGCCTGATGGGGTCACGGCCTACAACACAGAGCTCCGCACCTTCACGAGCCAATGCCAGGGCTATGGCTCGCCCGACACCACTGCTGGCTCCGGTCACCAGTGCCATCTTGCCTTGCAGGTGACGAGCGTCAACGCTGGGTGTGCGAGCCATTGGCACCACTCCGGCATCCGCCTTGCGGATTTCTTAACCACCGCGGGCCGATGCGGCGAATCCGAGAATCCGCAGTTATCTTAATAGAACTACGGACCGTTTGCGACAGGCATCCGCAGCTCACGGCAATAGCCCGAAAACCGTTAGCTGTGTTTGACCCGAAACGAACACCTTGCCGTTCGCGACTAACGGAATGGAGAACTTTGCTGCGTTGTCCATCGTGTCGCGATTTCCCGGAGCTTGGCTACTGTTGTAGAGTTCCGTCGAAAGGTTGTTGGCATCGTAGGCGTAAAGGATGCCCGGATTACCCACGTCGTTGTCTGCACTCACGCCGTTGTTCTGCAAAGCCCAGAGTATTCCGTTAGACGTCGCATTGGCGGAAATCGCAAAGGATGAGCCGCGAGCGCCATAGACCTCCGCGGATTGCGAGGTTGAAGCTGAAGATAGCAATCCGTTCGTCAGTTGGAACGCTCTGATTGTGTCGTTGATGGCGCCGAAATAGACGTAGCCGTTGAAGAAGACGGGCGTGCTGAAGTTTCCGGATTCAGCCGAACCGTTGGGTAAAACGCCCGGCAGGGATTGAACAATCTGATTGTCATTGCTTGCGTTGTACTTACCCATGTTGTCTCGATTAATCACGTAGATGGTTCCGCTCTTGCCTGCCGTGATGAGTAAATGCGGGACAGGACCGGTAGTCTGATCGACCAGCAGCACCGGACCGCCGGCCCCGAGGTCAAGATTATTGTTGCTCATGTTCTGCTGGTCATGCGGTGTGAAATAGTCGACCACGCTTCCACTGGGACTGAGCTTTTCAATCGTATCGCCGTAGTCGATGCCGCCAGTGTTGGCATCAAAGTCGCCATTGCTGGTTACAAAGTAAATGTCGCCGGTGGTATCGGTTGCCAGTCCACCTCCGCCCTGCCAGATACCACCGCCATTGCCATTGGGGGTAGCGTTATATTTCATCGTTTGCTGAAGCGTCGTGGCGTTGTAGCCTAGAACCCACCCGTGCCAAGGGCTGTTGTCGCCGTGCGATCCGAATGCGATGTAGACGACGCCACCATTGAGCAGCAGCCCAGGTCGCTGGTTTTCCCGCAGCGGATCGAAAGCTACGTTCCCACCCGAGGATCCGCTACCAGTGCCTGATACGGTTGCCTGAAGTACAACTGGGCCACCGAACTTCTCAGCGCCGGTTGTGATGTCGAGGGCGTGTAGGCGTTGCACCCAAGTGGTCGCACCCTCTTTTGTTGCCGCAACGACGTACATCGTTCCGGTCGTTTGATCGATGACCGGCGTGCTGGTGACCCCAAATTGAGTGGGGATGTCACCGCATTCGCCTGCATCGGCGCAGGGAACAGTGGTGACACCGGAACCAAGGAAACTAACGTGCCAGAGCGGGGTGGTGCTTAGCCCGTCCGCGTCGAACGCGTAAACGCTGTCGTTCTCGGTGGCGACATAGACGACATTGTGATATCCCTTCCCTGGGATGCTCACGTTGGCGACATAGAGAGGAGAGGCAAAGGCGATGCCATCCAACGTGTAGGAGTATAGCTTGCCGAACTGGTTCTTGTTGACATTGGCGGTCGTCAAGACAGTTTCATTGGGGTTCTGACCCGTTCGGAGGTTGTCATTGTGGTAGGTAAATGTTCCCGGGTAGTTGGTGACATAAACGGTGGCACTAGCCGAAGACAGTTGATCCGACGTCGTCACCGTGACGGTGTGTGTGCCGGCGGCATTCGGTGGTGTGTAAAGCCCCGTGCTGGTGATTGTTCCCGAAGACGCGGATCCACCGACAGCCCCGTCTACCGACCAGACCACGCTGCCGCTGCCAGTGGACGTGAATTGTTGAGTCCGTGTAACCGTCAGGGCGGCCGTGCGGGGGCTGATCGAAATCGCCAGCGTTGTCGCACTGGCCACGTTGGAGAATGAACTAGAATTCCCACTATTGTCTACGGCTTGCACCTGGTAGCTGTAGCTGGTGTTGGTGGCGAGACCGCCATCATCGAATGTCGTTCCCGTGGCGGTCCCAACCTGTGTAAAGCTCGTGCAGTTGGCTCCTTGGCAACGCTGCACCACGTAGTCCGCTATACCAGGGCAACTCGTTGACGCAGTCCAAGTCAGGTTGATCTGGCTCATACTGGCCGGGCTCGCGGTGAGATTGGTTGGCGCGGTCGGCGGGGTACCCGAGCATGTTCCTGAAGGCGTGCGAAAAGCGACCATCTGCATGATCCACTGCCCGGAGCTGAGCGGCGCCGTGGCGCTGTAACTGCCCGTAGCCGCAACCATCCGGTCTTCGGCGATGTCGCCGTCCGGAACGGTCAGCAGACGGCTCGTATAGCCACTGCCCGGACCCGAAGTCGTGGTTTGAACAATATTCGCGCCAAAGAGCAAGTCGGCCGCGTTGGTTGTGGTCACAGTGCCACTGCTGCTGGTCGCGCTACTGCCGGTGCCAGCGGCCGTTACGTCCACTGGGTTGTTGGGATCGGCGCCGGCATACTCAAGAACCCTAATGTCTGGATAGACTGCGGCACTGGAGAAGACCACGGTGACGGAGTTAGCTCCGGCTGCTGCCGCTGCGATGTTCTTCGCGTAATAGATAGATTGCGATTCGACGCTTGCGATGGCTGTCGGACCTACCGCCAGCGCGTAGACGTTGCCCTTCGTGTCTGTGACTGTCTTGACCGTGGCTGTACTGTCGTTCCACCCGACGACGACGACGTTCAGGTCGCCCGCAACCTGCGCGGAAGTAAACGATACCGTCACTGTGGTCTGAGGTGTCTGCGGCGTGGCATAATTCCCTTGCACATAGGTGATGGTTGTGGTCGTCGACAGGGTTGTTGCGCTTGCCACATTCGAGAATGGGCTTACGTTGCCTTCAATATCAATAGCCTCTACCTGATAACTGTAGCTGGAGCCCAAAGTCAGACCCGTATCCGTATAAGTGGTTCCCGTCGGAGTAGAGATTTGCGCGAAGTTGGTACACCCCGTGCCCTGGCATCGTTGCACTAGATAGTTCGCCAACCCAATACTGCTCGTCGAGGCTGTCCAGCTTAGGTTGATCTGACTTGTACTGACTGCAGTGGCCGTCAGATTGCTCGGCGCCGTCGGAGGCTGATTGCCGACAGTGGTAACCATCGCTGTGTTCGAGTACGGGCTTCCATTTCCAGCGTTGTCGATAGCCTGTACTCTGTAGTTATAAGTTGTGCTCCCCGACACTGCCGAGTCAGTGTAGGTGGTGCCAGTCGAAGTTCCGATTTGCCCGAAGTTACTGCATCCAAGGCCCTGGCACCGTTGCACCAGATAGTTCGCTATCCCGATATTGCTGGTCGATGCTGTCCAGGTCAAATTGATCGGACCCTGCCTGTTCGCAGCGGCTTGAAGGTTTCCGGGCGCTGAGGGTAGCGAGCCGGTTGTCGCAACGGTTACGACACTCGAATAGGGACTCAAAGAATTGGCAGTGTCGCTAGCTCGCACCCGATAACTGTAGCTGGCGGGGGTCGTAAGGCCTGTGTCGGTGAACGTGGTCGCCGTTGTTGTGCCAATCTGGGCGAAGTTCGTGCAACCGGTGCCTTGGCAGCGCTCCACCATATAGTTACTAATGGCTCCGCCGATCTGTGTTCCCCCAACTTCGGCTGAGGCCGCCCACGAGAGGGTCGCCTGATTCGGATTGTTGGCTGCCGTCACTACTGCCGACTGCCAAGTGTCGTTCGAGGTCGTAGTGAGGGCCGCATCATAAACGCCCGGTGTAGCTGCCGGGCCTGCCTCGGAGATGAGGGAGCTGGAGGAGGCCGCGGCTTCCTGCGTGTCACCGGCGCCCGCAAGGGAAACGGCGGTACCGGAAAATTGCGCGAAACCGAGGAGAAGATCGTTGATACCAGTCGTAGTCACGGTCGGACTGACAATATTGCTGCTTTGTGTTCCGTTATCGCTGCCAATCAGGGATGCCGCATCAATTGACGAGGAGGGGTTGGAGCCCTTCGCCACGATGATCGAAGCCGTTAGGACCTGTGCGGAAGAGAGACCCACAGTGACCGTCTGGCCTGGCCCCACGATGGGATTCTTTGCGTACCACAGTTGTGATCTCAGGTCGGAGCCGGTACTCGTACTCGTAGGGCCGGCCAGCGTTGTCCAGGTGTTGCCGAAGCTATCGCTGGGAGTGAATGTAACGCCCGCTTGCGAAGTGGCCCACAAAACAAGCAAGTCTCCCCCCGTGCTATCGAAGGGAGCCGTTGTGTGGGCCGCCTGAGGGGTGCCGCTGAAGTAGCTTTGGCCCGCGATTACGATTGGGCCAGCAGCCACTAGGTTTTCGGGCGCGGACGGTGTCGAAAGGATCGGGGACGGCGTCGTAATTGTCACGACGGTTGAATACGGGCCTAGATTATTGGCCGTATCTTCGGCTCTTACCCGATAGCTGTAGCTCGTAGCGGCTGCTAAACCGGTGTCATCGAAGGAGGTCGCTGTCGCTATTCCGATTTGGGCGAAGTTCGTGCACCCGGCGCCTTGGCAGCGCTCCACCAAGTAATTGCTTATAGTTCCTCCGGCCTCGGTGGATGCCGCCCACGACAGCGTCGTTTGATTTGGATCATTGGCGGCGGCAACGACCGCGGACTCCCAGTTTTCCTGTGAGCTGATAGTAAAGGAGGCAGCGTAGTTCCCTGGGGTCGCTGCCGGACCCGTCTCGGCGTCCAGGTAATTGGAAGACGCCGCACTCTGCTGGGTAAAGTTCGCACCGGGCTGGAAGGAGACGCCAGACGAAACCTTCACGAATCCGATGAGCAGATCGTTGGCGCTCGTGGTGGTTATGCTCGGGGTCAGGACGTTGGTGGTTTGCGTCCCGTTGTCACTGCCAATCAGCGAAACAGCATCAATTGGCGAGGCGATGTTTGAGCCCTTCACGACGATGATTGACATCACAAGAGGTTGTGAAAAGGAGAGACTCATCGTGATCGTATGACCTGGACCTACGACCGGGCTCTTGGCATACCAAAGTTGTGTTCTTAGATCGAATGCCCCGGCACTGGCATTAGTCGGGCCGCTAATCGGCGTCCATGTGTTGCCAAAGCTGTCACTTGGGGTTAAGGTGACGCCCGAGTGGGAGGAGGCGCACATTACAATCAGATCACCGCCAGTGCTATCGAAGGCAGCCGTCGTATGGGTGGTTAAGAACGTTGAATTGTAGTAGCCCTGGACTGCGGATACGACCGGGCCAGGTCCTCCAATGGTAACTGCGACGTTTGTCGGAGCTGTTATTCCCTGCGGCGTAACAGTCAACGTGACGTTTCCGTTTTGTTGGATCCCGCCCCCAGTGCCAGTCACAGTAATGGGGTACGTTCCCACGGCGGTGGTAGACCCAACCGTGATGGTCATGGTCACAGTACCCGCACCGGGAGCAGCGATCGAGTTCGGGTTGAAGCTCACCGTCGCGCCCGTCGGCATACCCGAAGCCGATAGACTAATCGAGTTGCTGAAGCCCCCACTGACGGTGGTTGTGATAGTCGACGCTCCCTGAGCTCCCTGAACCACACTGACTGTCGCCGGCGAGGCTGAGAGCGTGAAGTTGGGTGCCGCGGTCACCGCCAAACTGATGGTCGCCGTATGTTGGATGCCAGCGCCATTGCCGGTCACCGTAATGGGATAAGTTCCTGTCGCAGTGCTCGACCCCACGGTAATGGTCACGGTCGACGTGCCAGCACCCGGAGCCGCGATAGAACTTGGGTTGAAGCTCACGCTGGTACCGGTTGGCATGCCGGAAGCCGACAGACTGATCGCGTTGCTGAATCCGCCGCTGACGGTGGTGGTGAGCATAGAGGTCCCTTGGTTGCCTTGTACAACGCTGAGAGAAGTCGGCGAGGCTGAAAGAGTGAAGTTCGGCGCCGCAGTCACCGTCAGAGTCACGGTGGCGGTTTGCTGGAGGCCTCCGCCTGTGCCGGTTACCGTAATCGGATAAGTTCCAGTCGCGGTCGTCGAAGCTACGGTCATGGTCATGGTCGAAGTGCCCGCGCCGGGAGCCGCGATGGAACTTGGGTTGAAGCTCACGGTGGTGCCGGTTGGCATACCGGAAGCCGACAGACTGATCGCGTTGCTGAATCCACCACTGACGGTGGTGGTGAGCGTAGAGGTCCCCTGGTTCCCTTGCGCAATGCTGAGGGAAGTGGGGGAGGCTGAAAGTGTGAAATTGGCTGGGGTGGTCACCGTCAAATTGACGGTCGCGGTGTGCTGGATTCCGCCGCCCGTCGCGGTTACCGTGATCGGATAAGTTCCCGTTGCGGTGGTCGACCCAACCGTGATGGTCATGGTCGAAGTGCCAGCACCAGGAGCTGCAATGGAGCTAGGGTTGAAAGTCAAGGTCGTACCCGTAGGCATTCCGGAAGCCGTCAGACTGATCGCGTTGCTGAATCCACCAACGACGGTCGTGGTGAGCGTGGAGGTTCCTTGGTTGCCTTGCACAACGCTTAGAGAAGTCGGCGAGGCTGAAAGAGTGAAGTTCGGCGCCGCAGTCACCGTCAGAGTCACGGTGGCGGTTTGCTGGAGGCCTCCGCCGCTGCCGGTTACAGTGATCGGATAAGTCCCTGCCGCCGTGCTCGACCCCACGGTAATCGTCATGGTCGAAGTTCCCGCACCCGGAGCCGCAATTGAAGTTGGGTTGAAGCTCACCGTCGTGCCTGCGGGCACACCCGAAGCCGACAGACTGATCGCGTTGCTGAATCCACCACTGACGGCGGTGGTGATTGTGGAGGTCTCTTGCGTGCCCTGGATTACATTGAGAGAAGCTGGCGAGCCGGAAACCGTAAAACTTCCTGCGGGCGTGCGGAAAGCGACCATCTGCATGATCCACTGCCCGGAACTGAGCGGCGCCGTGGCGCTATAGCTGCCAGTGGCCGTCACCATCTTGTCTTCCGCGATGTCGCCGTCCGGTGACGTGAGCAAGCGTTTGGTGAAGCCGCTTCCTGCTCCAGTGGTAACTGTCTGAACAAGGTTGGCGCCGAAGATCAGATCGGTCGCGTTGGTCGTAGTCGCCGCGCCGCTGCTGCTGGTCGCGCTCTTGCCGCTGCTAGCGGCCGTCACATCTACCGGGTTGTTGGGATCGGCGCCTCTATACTCGAGAATTCGGATGTCGGGATACGCCGCAGCCGCCGAGAAAGTCACGGTGACTGAGTTAGCGCCGGCAGCGGCGGCAAGAATGTTCTTGGCGTAGTAAATCGATTGTGACTCCACGCCAGAGATGACGGTCGGTCCCACGGCCCGCGAATAGACGTTACCGCTCGCGTCCGTGACCGCGTTGACAGTGGCAGTACTGTCGTTCCATCCCACCGCGACGACGTTGAGGTCGCCTGCAGCCTGTGCGGCTGTGAACGTAACCTTCACAGTCGTCTGCGGGGTTTGCGGTGCGGAATAGTTGCCCTGCACGTACGTGATGGTTGGTGCGGCGAACAGAGCAGCTGGTTCCAGCCCGCAAATCAAGGCACCAATACTGAACAGTGCGAGGCGCACAGTCGTGCTATCACCAAAAGTTCTACTAAAAAGCCGTTGTTTCACAATCTCTCTCCTCCACACGGTTCTGGGGAATCACGCTTAATTGAAGAGCTTCTGGATGTTATTGAATAGCTCCTGGATGTTCAAGCGCTTCCCATGCCTGAACCAGAATAAGTATTGCCTTCGGTGTTTTGAAGCGGTCGAGTCCGTCACCCCAACCACCACACAGAGGCCTACTTCAATTTTCGGCAAAGCTCAAAAACGGGTAACCATCGCGGGACGGAGAGAGCGACCTGGCGGCGCGCCGGCCATCGTGTTGGAGTGCCGGAAAGAAAAGGTGGCATAACATCGGGGCACCCACGCGACGGTCCATCCATACCTGCTGTACCCCAGCGGTCTCGAACCAGATTGCGGCCGTGGGGAACCCGCTCGGCATCGCCTCCGCGGTTCTTGATCACCACGTTACAGAACGTCGCGCCGTATCACCGATCTCACTTTTACCCGCCGACTGTTCCAAAGATCAGCCCGTACTGCTCATCCAACGCCCTGCGATACGCCTCGGTCCTTCGCTCAACGCCGATACGCACCTTGCAGCCCTCAACTCCTTCCTGGAGTTTGGTGAACTGCCCTATCAGTCGATCAATATCGATGTCCTCAATATCCTGGCAGAACTGCGCTAATCCAACCTGGTTCAGCAACTCGACAATCTTTTCATGATACGAAACGGCAACCACGGGTTTGCCGAGCATCAAAGCCAACACCAGATTGTGAAACCGGCTAGCTACAACTACGTCCGTAGCCGCTAGTTGCGACAGAATCTCTGAAACCGAGGAGGCGGGCTCATCGATAATATTCCCATCGTCGTACGTCCACCCGCGTTCCTCAACTAACCGCCTCACGTCGAACCGTGTTTTTTCGTCGTATACAACGTCTCCGATGAGCAATCGCACGGCATGCCCACGCTCCAACAACTTGATCATCAAGCTAACAACACTTGTCGTGTATGTGTTATAGATCCCTACATCCTCGACAATCTGGCCTACTCGGCTATAGTAATTCATCAGTCCGATGCCAATAACAGCTGAGTCGCCGGTCCGCTCGCGACTGCGAGGCAGCATAGCTTTGGGCAGGCTGAACGCCAAGTCGGGGTAGACGCTGTCGGTGGCGGCCTTAACGCCCAGGCTTTCAGCGTAGTGCCTCGAAAAATCATCACGATACGACCGGTAATCCCCCAACAAGAGAGCCGCCTTTACAAAGCATCGGCTTATGGGGTTGCGTATTGGGCCCACTCCCACGCTCACGAACAAAAGTCTGCACCCGCACAGTTTCGCAATAATTGACCACCCCAAGATGTCATAGTGCAGGCCGAAAGGTCGTATACCGAAATCGCCGAGCATGCCCAATCCCGTTACAACAAGCATGTCACTTCCCTTCAACATCCTGACCGCCTTATGCCACCGATAAGGCTCCAGTAGGATCTTGACTAGCCTCCGCACGACGTCCGACATTGAGCTACGTTTAATTTGCCGTACCACTCTAGACATTTTTCTGAGCGTCATGGAAGATCGGATAGGAAATGCAGAAACGTTGTGTCTCGACGCTATCTCTTCGGGACCCTGACAAATACAAACGAGATCAACATTCGGGACATACCTACGAACGTTGTAAAGCATCGCTTCCAGAGTGCACTCGTTACCCAGATTCCCTGCTCCAAAGGTTCCGAAAATGGCAAGCCTCGGCCGCCGGCCGCTATCGCTCATTTGCATCCGTTCCCTGCTCCGCCAACTTCCTTAGTCGGCTCTCACGTGCCTTCATTAGTCCGGAAGGCTCGCTTCCGGCAAGCCGAAACATTTCTGCCCAACGATAAACCCAATCGTGGCGCAGGAGTGCTTCAACGGCATTTCTGCGGCCGATTGCTGAACGACGGGCAGGCTCTGACATCATGCTCGCCAACACGTCTAGGACATCCGATCCATTGGGACGCAACTCTACGACGGCATCAGGCCAGGGAAACATCTCCTCAAACGCCGCACAAATCGGCCGTTGTCCGATCATCACTGTCCCGGCAGCCGCTCCCTCGAAATAGCGATGGCCGATTTCTACCTGGCCACCTGTTTGTTCGGGGGTATCCATCTTCGGAGGGGAAACAACAAAATGGATGCTTCGCTTTGCGATATTCGCAAACAACTCTCGATGTTGCTGCGGGTCGCTGGTCTCGCTATTGGCTGCAGCAAACGTATCATGAAGGTAGAAGATCCCACGGCCCTCAGCCGCCCCAAGCAACGCTTGGTGAATTCCGTCCCACCTTCGCCCGATACTATATACGTCAATTACCCTCGGCATGCTATTCGAAGTTGGTGTAAATCGAAGAGCATCTACTGCACCCGGCAACCATCGACAAGTCTTGCCTATGGCCCTAGACAAGGGTTCAACGGTATCTTTAGCTCCGACGAATACGTGGTCAAACTGGTTAAGCGCGCGAAGTAAGTATTTGCGATCAGACAGCGACGCAGCCCATACTTCGTCGATCCAGCATATACTCGTACGACAATGCTGTTTCCATCCTTCGATGGCGTTCAAGTACAACAAATCCCAGCAGTCCTGGCACACGGCAATGAACAGTTCATACTCCTGAGACAGCCTCACCTTGCGGAGGCCTGGGTTGAGAAAGACCAACTTCTTGGTGACGTCATGAAAGATCAGCCTTCTTTGCCACTTCTCCAGAACCTGAAACCCCCAGTCCGGCTCCAGTTGGAGCAAATCAACTGAGTCGGTCGCCACCAGAACGTCCTGCGCCTCGTAAAGGCCGCACCTGAAGGCCTTCTTTGCGAAATTGCGCCACATCGGCATGCAGATGCGCGGTTTCCCGCCTCCAATTGCCTTCGCGCCGGTGAGCGAGACATCCTTTTGCTCGACTCCATAGACTGCGGGCATGAATTCTTGCTTGGGCATACTTAGTGCAGCTTCATGTGTTCGTCTCGCTCTTGAGCTTGGCGACAATCCTCTTAGTCCGGCTTTTGGCAAGCCCCTTCATGCTCTTTCGCCACCCAACTGGAAAACCGATGCATACCGAATCACCCAATCGTCCCTTTTTCTCGTCAACGGCTCTAGACCCCAATACTTCCACGGCCAATCGCGTCTCAACGAAGGGTCGCCATTGTGTATTTCTTCGAGTAACTCCCGTACGGGGGTCCATCCTAAATCAATTGCAACCTTAGTTCGAATATCTAGATCGACACCCGAAACAAAAAGGTATCCACCGGGATTAAGCAAGAGTCCCTATATTTCGTAGGCATCTCTCCGCATCTGGTGGAGCCATATGGCAAAGAAACCGATTTGCTACGACTATATCCTGCCGACCTAAGAGTCTCGCGAGCTCCGGATCTCCGGCGTCCGCAACATGCCAATCGATACCTTCCCTAATCCATGCCTTGACTCTTACCTCGTCCTTTTCCCTGTCAAAGATCGCTTCCATTTCGTCGTCCGTGAGTCGCTCAAAAATTGGCGCATCCACAAGTCCGGGATCAGGAGGGAATATGTTCCTTCTTTGGCAATTGCCAGAATCTCATTCGAAATATCTACCGCATGCACAATGACCTTCAAATCTGGTCGCGCCGAGCGGATCGTCCACAGGATTGAGTAAACCTCAGCTCCGTTGCTACACGCCAACACTGAAAGTCTCAACGTGGAGTCCTTGGCTCTTTGATTTGAGAGCGTACGGATCAATTCCAGTTCGGAACGGTTGCGAAGGAAGAAGGTGCCATGATACTGCCGACGCCCGGACCTGAGTTTGACCAACGCGTGCAGAAAAGTGCCATAAAGATATCCCGGCCGAGTCGTAGTTACTGAGGATGGTAAGCGCCTCCAAACCCATTCATTCACATGCATAAAGCGATCAAATACAGACCTGCAAAGGGCCTTTGGTTTTCGCGTCAGAACTGATTGAGGCATGGTCTTCTTAAGGGTTTTTTCCTACGCCGAAACCAAGCTGTTCACTTTAGCTGGTGAAGACTTGGCCAATCCGCGAATGAGATCTAGGAAGAGTGTCCTCTGTCCTGGAGCGAATGAGAGCATCCCGAGGAACGTGATGAGAAGGACGGCGCTTTCTAACACAAGTCGAGGCCAAGGAGGCAACCATTGGCCGTAAGCCCAACGCTCTCCAAAGGCGAGCCCTGCCAGCCACAATGCTTGAAGCCAGCGGGAAGCTCACAGTCAGCAAAATGTCCCAAAAAGAAATCACAGTACCGTGTACACACCACGCAATCAGCGGAAGGAGCCAAAGCACCAACGCTGTCGAGTAGGCAAACGCAACCCCCTGGGTCCATACGGCAATGCCAATAACGTAGCCCACAATCATCGTGGGCGCGATAAGCAAAGCGATCTTCAGGTTTCGTTCCACCCATCCGATCGAAGAGAGCAGCCATCACAAGGGATTGGCTATCGCGAATACCAAGATCGTCGGCGCCAAAAAGCGGAAAATAGCGGCTGAGTCCTTCCACTTGGGTCCCAAGAGGACCAGAACCAAATCATCGGCAAAAAGCGCGCAGGCGATCGTGATTGGCAGGGTCATAGCAAGAACTAAAGAGTAGCCCTTCAGAAAATAGCTCTTGAGGCGAACGGGATCATCCTGGATTCGGGAAAGTGCCGAAAACGCGACCTCGCCGACTGCCGAGTTCAGATTGTCGGTTGGAATGTTGATGAGCTGGTATGCCCTTCCGTAGATCGCCGATTGCGTCAACTCCCCAGAAGCGGCCTAACAGAACTTTCTCAAGATTACTGGCGATATAAACGACCAGGCCATTAAAGTGATCGTCCCGCCAAAACGGATCATCGAACGAATTCCAGCCCGCCTGTGCGGCATCCCCGGAATCCAGGCTGTGGTCAGCCAGAAGCCGGCCGTGCTGGCGACTGGAGTAGTGACCGTCATTGCGACGAGAGCCCAGTATCCGTAGCCAGCCATGGCCCCACCAATTGCAATCGCGGTACCTACAACCAGACTGACGATGTTTATCACCGCCAGAGCAGTAAAGCGCATTTGGCGCTGGAGCAGTGCTGAGTGTTGTATGCCTGCCGAATTGAAGAGAAATCCAGATGCCAAGACAGCCGTCACCCCGAAGAGCCGAGGCTCGTGGTAGAAGGCAGCGATAAAGGGCGCCATCGCTAACGTCAGAATCCCGAGTAGCGCACCGACCAACAGGTTGATCCAGAACAAAGTCGAA
Source organism: uncultured Acidobacteriaceae bacterium (assembly GCA_963771305.1). Taxonomy (GTDB): domain Bacteria; phylum Acidobacteriota; class Terriglobia; order Bryobacterales; family Bryobacteraceae; genus CAJCIT01. The sequence goes on along the minus strand of CAVYTS010000002.1, from coordinate 45,409 downwards.
ATCTGCTCTTCGGTAACAGTCGCACGCTGAACGGCGGCAGACGAAAGTCCGAAGTCCCGGAACAAAGTCAGAACTCCCGTGAAAGCTGTGACCATACCGACCAATCCGTAGTCCTTCGGCCCCAGCAATCTCGCCAAGATCATGAGAGAGCCCACCCGCAGGAAGAAGTTCGTTCCCTGGGCGAGGAGTCTCGCAAGACCACCGCGAATCGTCTTCTCCTTTAAGTTCTGCATCGCGTTCTCAGAATGCTCGAGATGTCGGCCATCTTTCCCGTCCTCGGTGCGTTGTGTTTCAATTCACAGCACCATCTTGTGACAGTAGAAAGCCTCGGCATAATTGCCGGGAGCGTTGCATTCCATTCCACGAAGGCGCATGAGGGAGAGGAAGGTGTCTTCCCGAAACCAGCGTTTGGGGTGTTGGGACTGAAAAGCATCGATGATGTAGCGAACTTTCTTTTGGCACACTTCAGCCGGGAGTGGCACGAACACGCTGGGTTGGCCCAGATCGCCGTCGTACTTTGGGATTTCGTATTCCAGAATCAGATGGTCCCGAAAGGTGTTCCAAGTCAGTTCCGCTAACAGGCGGTGGTCCTGATGCGCATCTTTGCGGTTGTGAGTGAAAATGAGATCCGGGGAGACCGACTGCTTCAACCGTTCGAAAACCGCTTTCACGTCGGCGCCCACAAAAGGCAGGAACCCATCCGGGAAGGCTTCCAGGAGTGGCTCTCGCAGACCGCGTGCCGGCAAACATCGCAGCCGCCCGCCTCGCCTCGTCCTGCCGGACTCCTATCGCGCTGAACACCACCCAGTGGAACGCACAGCCGGGGTACTGCTCCGCCAATCGCAGAACCGTGCCGCCACAGCCAATTTCGATATCGTCCGAGTGTGCACCCAAGCATAAGATCTGCAGCGGTTCAGTGGAGCCCCTGCTCAAACTCAGTTGGATCATGCGCGAGCCGATATCGCCATTAATTCGTCCGAAGCCGGGGCAGGATGTCTTATGCCAGACTTTCCATGGGGCCGAACTCTGGTTCAGTTCCTCAAGGCGCTGCTTATCCTTGAAGGTGTCCATGCATTGCCAGAAGCCGGTGTACTTGTACGCCAACAAGGCCTGCTTTTCGATCAGCCGCTGAAATGGTTCCCGTACTAGTTCGTCGCCTGGATGAATGTACTGGAAGATCTCGTTACGCAGAGCGAAGAAGCCACCGTTAATCCAAATGTCGGTGCGAGTTCAACGCAGAAATATTGGTGACCATTCCCTTAGGCCCGACGTTGACGATGTCAAAACTCGCCGTAGGTTGCACCAGCAGTAAGGAAGCGATGGCGTGGCTTTGCCCGAATACCTCGAGCATCGTCGGCAGCGGCAGATCACTCAGACCGTCACCGTAGTTCGCTAGAAACATCTCTTCACCCTGTAAATGGGGCTCTACCGCTTTGAGCCGCTCACCGATGGTGGCGTTGGCTCCAGTTTCTACGAATGTGATCGTCCAGTCGTCGATATCGCGATTCAAGAAATGGATTTTCTTTCCAGCTTGCGACCAGACAAAATCATTAGAGACTGACTCATCATAGTGCAGGAAGTAATCCTTTATGCAGTTACCCTTGTAGCCAAGGCAGACAACGAAATCCTTGTGCCCAAAGTGAGAGTAGTACTTCATCAGGTGCCAGAGAATGGGCCGCGTCCCAACCTGGACCATCGGTTTGGGGACGTCGTCGGCATATCCCCTGAGCCGCATCCCAGCGCCCCCGCAGAAGAGAACCACTTTCATGCAAAGTCACCTCCGCCTTTCAGTCTCAATAGATGGCTACTTTCGGAATAGGAACGACGAAGCGCCCACCCCATTCCCCGATGAAGTGTAGTTGCTTCATGATTTCGTCCTTGAGGTTCCACGGCAGGATGACAACATAATCCGGCTTAGTCTCGCGAATCCGGTCAGGATGGTAAATCGGAATGTGGGTACCCGGGAGGAATCGCCCCTGCTTATAGGGACTGCGATCGACGGTGTATTCAATTAGGTCCCTGCCGATGCCACAATAGTGCAGGAGTGTCGCGCTTTTGCCTGGCGCTCCATAGCCGGCCACCGATTTGCCCTGTTGTGCTGCTGTCAGTAGGAAATCGACGAGCGCAAGCTTAGTCTGCTTAACCTGCCGGGCGAAGCTATCGTAACCCTCCACCGAGGCGAGCCCAGCCCTATGTTCCTCGGCGATTAACCGTTGAACGCTCGGCTCGATGCCACGTCTCTGGTTTTCCGTTCGGCAGGCGTAAACGCGGAGAGATCCGCCGTGCGTCGTCAGTTCCTCCACGTCGAATACCGTCAAGCCATGAGCCTTGAGGAGCGCCACCGTGGTTAACAGTGAAAAGTAGGAGAAGTGTTCGTGATAGATCGTGTCAAACTGGTTCCGCTCGATCAGTCGTAACAGATGAGGAAACTCCAATGTTAGGGTTCCTTCGGGTTTCAGTAGGATCTGAAGTCCCTCCAGGAAGTCATTCAGGTCGGGTACTTGAGCCAGTACATTATTCCCAAGAACCAGATCGGCACAAAAGCCTTCACTCGCCAATTGCAGCGCCAGTTGCGTGCCAAAGAAACGCACTAAGGTCGGGATGCCCTTTTTCACCGCCACCTGAGCGACGTTGGCAGCAGGCTCTATACCCAACACTGGCACCTTGCGCTGAACGAAATACTGGAGCAGGTAGCCGTCGTTACTGGCCACCTCAGCCACGAAGCTCTCGCTGGTTAAGCCGAGGCGGTTCGTCATCTGGTCGCAGTAGTCTTCAGCGTGCTTGAGCCAGGAATCCGAGTAAGAAGAAAAATAGGGGTAGTCGCTGAAGATATTTTCTGCGGACTCGTATTGCTCCAGCTGCACCAAGAAACACCTGTCGCAGACATAGACGTGTAGAGGATAATACATTTCTCCACGGTTGAACTCGGCTTCCAAGGGATACGTCTCACAGAGGGGGGACATCCCCAAATCGACGAAGGTGCGGTCGAGGCCGGCGCCGCAAAACCGGCACACTCTCCCTGCGCCGCTTTTAGCGACAGGTTCCATTCCGATGGCATCTGATGTTGTTGTTGTAATCATGTTCTACATCCAGTGACGGCTTCAGACAACTCCAACTTCCTGTTGGCACCGTCGAAGAGAAGCGTCGACCGCTTCGGCCTTGAGGAGACCTCGGAGATGGCTGATGCGGGTATAACGACCGCTATCCACCTCTGCGGCAGTGAGCCCCGCAGCGCGATAGCAGTTGTATAGTTCCTCTGCCCCTTTGCGAGCGTCCCATTGCGGGAGGAAGTTCGGCAGAGCCCGCCGGATCTTATCACAGTTGATGCGGTAACATCGTTTGTCCGGACCGCCGCCGGGGGCATATTCGATGCGGCAGCCAGGGACGGTTTCGGCTACGATGGCGGCCAAGTCTCGGATCCTGAAATTCTCTTCCGTCCTGCCAACGTTAAAAACTTCGTTGTGGATGGCTTCTCGGGGGGCTTCAAGAACACTCAGAATGGCCCCGATAATATCGCGGATATGCACGATAGGACGCCACGGTGTCCCGTCACTCTTGATGTACACTTGGCCCTTCGTGTAGGCAGAGGCCACTAGGTCATTCAAAACCACATCCAGCCGCAGGCGGTGGGACACGCCGTACGCTGTCGCATTTCTCAGGCACGTGGGGCTAAACTGCTCATCGGCCAATCGGGAGAGGTCGCGCTCGACCATCACTTTGGATTCAGCGTACGGTGTCACCGGGTTAAGGGGAGCCGTCTCGTCATGAATGGCATCTCCCGCGGCACCATAGGTGCTGCAGGATGATGAAAAGACGAATCGTTTCACTCCCGCCTTTTTGGCCAGCTCCGCCAACCGAACCGAGCCCAGGTGATTGATATCGTATGTGAGACGCGGATTGAGGTCACCCAGAGGATCGTTGGATAAGGCCGCAAGATGAACAACTGCGTCGAAGCCATCCAAATCCCCTAAGGCTAAATCTCTGAGATCCTTTCGGATCTCGGGGATCGTCTCGGGTGGTCCATTAAAATCACACCCAGCAAACAGATCTGTGTCAAGTCCAACAGGTGAATGACCCGCCTCACGCAAGATAGTCGCCGCAACGGCACCGATATAGCCTTTATGTCCAGTAAGAAGTATTTTCATGGAGTGAAACTCGTGTTCGGTTGGGGCACTTTTTAGGCCAATCCACTAATAATGCCGCAGGTATTTAGTAATCAACGGCTTTACCAAATACCCTGGCGGAAACCCGGGAGCCGGCAAATCCAAAGATTCGGAGCAATGTCCGGATTCTTATCTCTATCGAAGAACAGCAGGGATCTAATGAACGACGGAGAGCAGCGCGGCTTTCGACAAAACCTCTGCGGCATCCGAGACTGCTCGGAATGGGAGACCTGAACGCTCCGCGATGTCCAGCAGCGAGTGCTCCCCATCAGAAAGATTCAACACCCAAAGGCGAGCTGAGATTTCGTCGCCGATCGCATCACCGCCTGTCGGCCGGTAAAGGTTCCGTCGTCCCAGTTGAGGCTCGCAATAAGGGTTCTGATTGCAGTAGCGCCGGTTATTCTCAAGAACGTCCACTATGGCGGCGCACACACGTAAGGATCCGGCCAATTGCAGAGGCAGGATGAACTCGAGGTTGTCGGCCGAAGTGTGATACTCCGGAAAGCTACCCCAAACACTTCGCATCAGACAGCCCACCGGAAGATTGAAACCCGGAGAACAGTACTGACGCTCGTCGTAACCATAGGGGGAGAACTCCAGAACATCAGACGGTTCGCCGCTGTGCCGGAGGACATGGGCCGCGGCTCTGTCGACTTCGGCATTCCCGCGGCGGCTTTTCTTGTAGTGGAATCCACCTGCATCGCCGACGCACGTCAGAACAAGCCCATGACGGACACGGTCAGCGCTCTCCCGATTTTGAGCGAGCCACGTGATAGCCCCGATCGTTCCAGGAATGAAAAGAAACCGATAGGAATAGCGCAGCTCTCGCTTCAAGAGGGACTGCGCCAGAAACGTAGATACAGCTAACCCAGAAAGATTGTCATTCGCCAAGGATGGGTGACACGCGTGACACGAGATTAAGACCTCATCGGTCGAGTGCCCTGGCAAATAGCACTCTCCATAGGTGAGGCGTCCGTCTTCCAGAGTTGAATCGATCAATACTTCGTAGTCGCCGTCTTGTAGTGCCAACATCTGGTTATGAGAGAGGCAAAATCCCCAATTCTCTTGGTAGTAAGACGTTCGGTATGGAATCAAGTCAGGCTGGTCAGGCAGGGTGAACAGGTGCGGTTTCAACTCGCTTAGCCGCATCGAGGAGTGGACTGGTCCGCTGTAGTTCATAACGTGCAGATTGCAACACCGGAAATCCACGATGCGCTTCCCGTCCGCGCCTTTGATATACGCGTCTCGAATGTTCCATTCTTTGGGCACAAACCAGTCGAATACCGGGGTTCCGGTGGGCACCTCAACGGTTCGCAGTGGAATCAGCTCTTGGATCTTCGACATTGTCTGACGAAAGCCATCGCCCGTGATACTTCGACAGATCGGGTAGAGATCAGAGGCGAAACTGTGCAACTCGTAGCCAACTTTTTCGCGGTCTCGCTCTTCGAGTTGGTTTAGCAGATTCATCGCTACAACTCGAAGTCCGGGTATGTTCGGTCTCGCTCCGAAATCACTTCAACCGCACTTGGCCAGGAGATCCCAAATGCCGGGTCGTCCCAACGGACTCCCCGAGCTGACTCTGGATTGTAGAATTCCGATATTTGGTAGAACACCTCGGTTTCGTCTTCAAGAGTCATTAGGCCGTGACCACAACCTTGTGGCACGTAAAGCATGTGCCGGTTTGCAGCTGTGAGAATCAACGGCGACCCACTCTTTGAATGTTGGCGAGTTAGGGCGAAGATCGACCGCTACATCGTAAATCGCTCCTTTGGTGCAGCGAACTATTTTAGTCTCTGAAAAGGGCTCCGCTTGATAGTGCATTCCCCGAAGTGTGCCCTTTCGAGCGTTGAACGAAATGCTGCATTGTGCGACCCGGGCACTCAGCCCCTTACTTTCAAGCTCTTTTTGACACCAACATCGTGCAAAGAAGCCACGCTCATCGCATTGAGGCTCGATGTGAATCTCGTACACACCTGGCAGCTTAGTCTCATGAAAGGTCATGGGAATGGTTGAAATACCTAGAGGATCGCCCAGGAATACCTGAGGTTATCAGTCTCGTGCCGTTCGCAGTTTGCTGGCTTTGCCCATGCTACCGCCCTCCGAGCCCCATATTGGACGCGCGAGGATGGAAACAATGTGCCTTTGAAGGTACTGTTGCAGTTCGCTTGCCATCGCAGCGGTTGCGCCAAAGCTGTTTGATTTCAATTGGTTAGAGATCAGGGTTTGAAGGTGCGGCGCGGCGCGTATTCCTTTAGCTTGACGACGAGTGGGAATTGCACCAAATTAATGAGTCTGAACGAAGAGGCGGCTGGGAAGAAGGAGTCCATTCCCTGAACGAAAGAACGGAAACACGCGAGTCACACCCTACTTTCAGTGGTCCTCGGGGCAAGTTCGTAAGAAATTCGATCACCATCCAGGACGGCATAAGCTAGCCTAGCTCGCTCACTACCCTCACCCTGGATGTGCCAGGAACCGCCTACCTCGACAAGACTCAGTTCGCTTCGCAGTCGCCACCAAGCGGCTATGTCACCCGGCAAGGCGATCCAGGTTTCTCCTTGTGACCGCAACTCAGAAAGGTGATGAAGGAGTTGGGCGTAGACACGCCGCGCCGCCTGACCGATGACGTAATCCGGATGGACGATGAAGCTGATAAGGCCGGATTTTCGACGGATGAGAGAGATCTGCTCTTTCCACAGCCGAGTCGAATGCTCGTTCAGAATGTTGAATAGCGAGTAGTCCTGGATAGTCGTGAGTGGCAATTCTACAATGTTGCCGATGAAGAAGGGGAGAACCGTGCAACACCCGCCTCGCTGGGGTTCCAGATGGGCCACATTCGGAATAGACATGTCATATGAGAAGTCGAGCGCGTCATACCAATCGGTATTCCGGTACATCAACGCCGAACGAAAGCCCAGAGCGTTAAACTCCTTCCCGAACATGTTGATTCCTTGTGCGCGGCGTAAGAACTCCGTCCGGTCGCAGGGCGGCTGCCCGTCATGGTTCAGGTCATGAACGTTGATCTCGAAACCTCTTTTGCGAATGGTCTCCAAAGCAGACCGTGACACGCTGTATCGCTTTTCGGGTATTATCTGGAACGAGCTTTTGATCCCGAACGAGTCATTCAGGTCCATCAACTGTGAGCAGAAGTCCAATCCTGCGGACGTCTCGACATCGTGCGTCATCATCGTGCAACTGGGAGACCCATCCGGCCAGAACCAGATGAACGGAACCTTCGCGACTCCTTTAGACTTCATCGAGAGCGCCAGGAGTTGTTCGAGAATATTCTCCACCGTCGTGTCGACAGGCCACCGGGGAAAGGCGATCTTGTCCCAACCCCGAAAGTACAGCTTTTGAAAATGCTTCCGCAGCGAAACCCCAAGGAGCGGACGAATGAGGTAGTACAGGTCCCGAAGAGGGCTCTGGGCCGAGAGCGTTTTTATTCCCGTCCATGAGTTGGAATAACGCTCGCAATGAAGGTTGTCCACGACCCTTACGGGGTCGAAAGGGAGATGTATCGACGACCCATTGATGGTTATGTGCTGGCCCGCGTCATGCATGGATGCCGTTATGGATTTCGCAGGACTGCCAGAGGAACACGGCCCGAAGCAAATAGTGTCTGACCCGAATCCGAAGTAGCCGGACTCACTGGAGAGGTCCCCTGTGACAACGAAGTCCGCGACATCTTGGGGACAACGAAAGTGCTCGATCAGGGAGTCCGCGACACTCCGCCGTGGATTCCGCGAATCTGAGGCTCTGAGCACACTCCGACTTTCTCTCCGAGGCGATGCAGAGTCGACTTCGTCGCTCCGGGAATCAACTACCCCGGCAGATCTACCATTTGACCTTAAATCAACGCGAGTGGCGGAGCGCATTCGATATTCAAAACCTGTACGTAAGGGAAATCCTGCTCCCATGGAGGAATCGGCACATCGCAAATCTGACTGCTTCCCCTCTCTAAATCTCATTGTGCGCGACCGCCGCGCCAGTAATGGAGACCGCTTGATGGTTGGCCACCACCTGCTCGACGTAATCGCAGAGGGCGTGACCGAGTAGAATGTGGCACTCCTGTATGCGCGGCGTCTCGTGGGATGGTACGGCGACGAGTGCATCGACAACTCCGCGGAGACGACCGCCGGATGCTCCCGTGAATCCTATCGTGAAAAGTCCTAGCCTCTGCGCGCATAAGACGGCTTCGATCACGCTTGGTGAGTTTCCGGAGGTGCTGATTGCAACGGCCACATCGCCCGGAGTTGCGAGCGCTTGGAGTTGCCGTGCGAAGACTTGGTCATACCCGTAATCGTTGCCGATTGCCGTTACGGCGGAGGTGTTCGCATTGAGCGCAAGCGCGGGCATCGGTTCGCGCTCGATCAGATACCGCCCGAGAAACTCGGCCGCGAGATGCTGTGCGTCCGCGGCACTGCCGCCGTTTCCAAAGAACAGGGCCTTGTGACCCGAACGGTAAGCCGAGACGAGAGCGTCCGCGGCCGTGGTAAGCGCCGGCAAACACGCAGCAATTAGGCGGCTATGAATGTCGATACTGCGCTCTATATTTGTGCGAAGGATGTCGGCAGTCATCGGGACCTCCATTGCTCAAATGCTCACTGGCGAAACGCTGTTCTCGAGCGAACGCTGGGAGCTTTCACCTGCCAGGCGGACCCTCCACCAGTCGAGCATGTCGCGGACTGTTCCAGCCAGGTCCAATTCAGGCGCCCATCCGGTGCAGCTCCGGAATTTGCTCGTGTTCCCGGCGATGATGGGCTCGTCGCAAGGGCGCATTAACGACGGATCCTGCTGTATCCGAAAGCTGACCCGTACCTCAGATCGAATGGCATCAATTATTTCTTGAACCGAGTACACCTTGTCTCCACCGAGGTTGTAGACCTCACCATGGGCACAGTGCTCCGCGGATAACCATAACCCCCGCACGAGATCGCGCGCGTCAGCGATGGCCCGGCGGCTGGTGAGATTACCAACCAGTCAGAGATGGGCGGTCGGATTCCCATCTCAATCTCGACAGCCCTGCTAGTGAGATCGCCGCACACATCGCCCTCTTTGCTGGGTCCCGTGGTGTTGAAAATCCGAATCCGGATCGCCGGTATCCCGTAGTTCACAAAATACTGGGAAGCCAAGAGGTCCTGAGCTACCTTGCTAACGCCATACGGATGCAAAGGGCAGAGCGGATGAGTCTCTCGAACGGGCAGGTCCTCAGCCGCCACCGGACCGTACTCCGCGCTTGAACAGGCGACCACGACGACAGGCTTGATGTCCAACATTCGCAGACATTCAAACAAATTGATCGTTCCCCCCGCATTGACGTCAAAGGTCTCGCGAGGCTCGAGCAGGGAGACAGTCGGGTAACTTTGTGCTGCCAGATGGAAAATGCGGTCCGGTCGAAACACCGAGAGAAGGTGCTGTAGATGCGACGAGTCGCGCACATCGCAACGCTCGAAAGAAGCTTCACCAGCGTAATCCCGAGGTTCGCGGATATCGATCCCGAGGACGGAGCAACCAGCGTTGATGCAATGCCTCGTTAGGACACCGCCTATAAAGCCCGAGGCTCCCGTAATCATTACGTTCATAGTGCATCCACCTCTGCAGGAGCGGTCTGGCCCGTTTCGACGGTTGCCAGAATGCCTTGCGCAACCTGATAGCGCTCCGGGGTGCCGATATCGACGCACTTGCCCTGATGGACAAAGGCCCGAATGTCCTTTCGCTCCGCGAGCCATCGGGGGAAAAGCTCCTGCTCCAGCGAGACCGAAACTCCGGAAGGTATCTCGTAAAGGATCTTCCGTGACAGGATGTAGATCCCAGCATTGAGGTAAGGAGAGTCCGCGCAACCCTGTTTTTCATCGAACCGGACCAGCCTGCCGGAGTCGTCCACCCGCACCGAGCCCCCGTCGCCGCGTCCATCGGCGGGCACAAGAACGACAGAGGCATCAGCCTTTGCTTCTCCGTGGTTCCCTACAAACGCTTGAAGATCGACATCGGTATGACTGTCTCCGTTCATGATCAGGACGTTCTCCGATCTGACCAGATCCGCAGCGTTGCGTAATGCGCCGCCCGTCCCGAGCGGGCTTGCCTCGACTGAATACGTCAGGTCAAGGCCGAAGGCTCGTTCGCCAAAATGGGAGTGAATTACGTCTTTCTGGTACCCGACAGCCAGAATGGCGCGCTCGAAACCGTGCCTGCTTAGCTGCCGAAGCAACAGTTCCAGAAATGGGCGGCCGGCAACGACTGCCATCCCTTTGGGAGCATTCCCAATAACACTCCGCAAACGAAGACCCGCTCCGCCACACAGCAAAATCGCATCGGGCGGGCTAGGCATACACCACATCCCGCTCGCTAACGAGCGATTTGTCGTACACTTCGTCGGGCTCATAGACGGCCACATGGCTGCCTTGATTCGAGAAGGCGAACGGGACGCACAGCAGCTTCTTCAGCCGCTCCCGCAAGGCCTGCCGCCGCTCCGGCGGCACGAAGAACAGCATGAAGCCGCCGCCGCCGGCGCCGAGCAGCTTGCCACCCAGCGCCCCGGCGCTAAGCCCAGCTTCGTAAATCTCGTCGATGCTGGCATTGGTGATCTTTTGGGTAAGCGATCGCTTGATTTGCCAGCCCTCGTGCAGCAAGCGGCCAAACTCATCCAGCGAGCGAGCGGGACTGGCAAGAATGGACTCACCCTCGTCAACCAACTGAAGCATTGCGTCTAACTCCTGCTTCCGTTGCGGCGTCATTCTGACCTGTTCCTGGGCGATCTCCGAAGCAGTCCGGGAAAAGCCGGTGAAGTAAAGGGCCAGGTGCTGCTCCAGTTCTGCTAATCTGCTTGGCGCAGTTAACACGCGCTTGACCTCGATGGTCCCATCCGTCCGGAAGTTGATGCGATTGAAGCCTCCATAGGCGGCACTAACCTGGTCTTGGGCGCCGACCGCCTCTTGAAGCAACTCCTGCTCGACGTGGATCGCATCGGCAGCAAGCGCATGCTTATCGCGCATTCTGTCCTGGAGCGCATAAAGACCGAGCAGAAGCCCCACCGTGAACGCCGAACTCGTACCCAGACCCGTTCGAGCGGGCAGGTCAGCCACATGGTGAATTTCGACACCCTCGTCGATGCCTAGGAATTGCAGACAGCCGCGCACGGATGGGTGCTCAATCGCGTCGTTCCGACGGACATTCTCAACTTTCGAATAGGAGACGCGGCTGTGATACTCGAAGAAAGGCGGCAATCGTCGGCAAGTGATATAACAGCGCTTGTTGATCGTGGTCGCCAAAACAGCGCCGCCGTACTCGCGATACCAGACGGGATAGTCGGTGCCGCCGCCGAAGAATGAGATGCGAAGTGGAGTGCTAGTGATTACCATAATGAACAGTTTTCCTTCTAGAAGGGCCGGAGCCGTCTGATGTTGTTTCATGAGGGGCCTTCACATCGACGGAAGCGCTCGACGCGTCACGATTCGGCAATGCCTCTGGCGCTAGGCATCCGAAGCAAGCTCGGCATACACGCTCATGGTTATTTGGCCGACCACGTCCCAGGAATGTCGCTCCGTAGCGTAGTCCCGTATCTCCTGCCGCCGGCCGTTCAAGTTCGGCGTATAGGTCGCTCGCGAAGTATCGCTCGATGGTCTTCGCCAAATCAACTGGATCTTCAGGCCTGAACACAAACCCGGTCTTGCCCTCTACGATGTCATCCTTCAAGGAACCAACGTCGGCCGCCAGAACCGGCAGGCCGAAACTGTGCCCCAGGAACAAGACGCCGCTCTGGTAGATATGCCTGTAAGGCAACACGAGAACGTCTGCCGCCTTGAAATAGACCTCGGTCTCGTCATCGGGAATGAAGTCCGCTCTGAGCAGCACTCGTCCGCTTTGCACGTCCTCACGGATCGTTTCCCGGATCGTCTCCCCAGTATCTCTCGCAGTTCTCCGGTCTGCCGGCGATGATCAACCGATAATCTCACGCCGTGCCAGGATCTGTCGAAACGCGGCGATCAGATATTCGAGACCCTTGTAAGGCGTGATGCTGCCGAAAAAACAGAATCGTCTTTTCACCGCTCGCGGATGCCCAGCCGCTGCCTTGCCTCGCGTCGGTGTGAGACGCGTGTTCGGAACAGCATTGTTGATCCCGAACGGGATCACGGTAACTCGGCTCGCCTGGACGCCAAATTCCTCGATGAGTTCCCGCTTCATCTTTTCCGTGTGAACGAAGATGTGGTCAGCAAGCCGATATTGGATTCCGAGCGTTAGGCGATTGAGGAGCGTATCGTTGGAATCCCGCCTGCCTGCATTCACATTGTGGGCTGTGAGGACGATCTTTTCCCCAGGAACCTGTAGTAGAGCATCAGCAGCGTTCGATCGAACGACTCAAATTTGTTGTTCCACAGGATGTGAAAGATTCTCGGCTTTGCGGTCGCAGCGTAGCGAATCAGCTTGACATAGTACATCGACACCCTGGAGACCTTTCTCACGAAGCTCGCATCCGGCCGTTGGCTGCCTCGCAGATTGAGAAAGTTCACTCCAGGCTTGCCGTGGAATTCAGGGAAATCCAGCTCATCGCTTCCAATCAGGTCCAGCGTCGTGCCCTTGGACGTAAGCGACGTTGCCAGGCCGAACACGTAGGGCCTGTCGGCTACCGCCGGTAAGCAGGGCCACCGCGATCGATCAGTGCAGCCGCTGTCAAATTGACGATCCTTCAGAGCTTGGGGGCTAATCGAATCCTCGCATCATGTCTCGGTGATCACGTGAGTTGACATTCCAACTGAGATCCGTGCGAGCGTCTGGCCTTCCAGCATTCGCCGCGCCACAGTGCTTACGCGGCTCGGCTGCTCGACCCGCCTCCAGGCTATAACATTGCCTTGTCGCAATGCCTGAAGCATGAAGCCTTGAGCTGCGGAAGCACCTCTTGAGCCCATTTTGCAGCTTTCCATCCAAACATCGGTCTCATCCAGGCATATTTCCAGCGCAAGCGGGGCGTCTCCAGGTGACCCTGAAGTTGTGCGGCCAGCGCCTGCAACTCCGCAACAATGTCCGGCCGTTCCGGATAGAAATTGTCGTACCAATTCTGCATGTACGTCAGGCAGGCCTTTCGGACACGTTCGCTTTCTTCCAGCGATCGGAGGTACTGAATGTGCAGTTTCATCGAAAGGAGCATCGCGTCTTTCTTCTTATCCGAGTTGCCAATGTGGCTCAGGCGGTTCGAGGCAGTGACTCTGTAGAACACCCCGGTTTCGGGTACGAAACGGGTGCCTTCGGATGCCAAGAGCACGCGGCAAAAGTATTCGCCGTCGTCATCAGAGAGGAGTCGCGTGTCCCACGGTCCGGCTGCTTCGGCCAGTTCCCGGCTCGTCAGCCAGGTTGCCGTCTGCATGTGCAGGTTTTCGCCCATCTTCCTCAGGAGCCACTCGACGGGCGAAAGATCCTGGCACAGCGAGCTGTGGACGAAGCGGGCGCGTCTCGGTCCGATAGTAGAAGGGGGCCCACGGCGAGGAAAGAAGTATTCGCCTGCCGTCGCCTTCCCGCAGCGCCGCAAGTTGCCGCTCGATCTTGTCCGGCGCCAGAAGATCATCCGCGTCCAGCCACTGGATGTAGTCCCCTTGGCTAAGCTGCAAGGCATGGTTGCGGGCAGCCGCAGCACCTTGGTTCCTTATGGAGACGACCGCAACCTCTTTCGAGGCAAATCGCCGCGCCACTTCCGCGGTCCGATCCTTGGACCCATCGTCCACGACGATGATCTCCTTGCGCGGCCAAGTTTGGGCAATCGCGGATTGGATCGTATCGGCGATCCACTCTTCGGCGTTATATGCGGGGATGAGAATCGAGACGAGTGGTTTCATGATGAGAACTGGGTTTAGGCGCAATGGAGAACGGGTCCCAAGCGCTTATGCGCATTCGATCAAGCTATTAGTTCCTAAAGACTTATTAGACTTCGGCCCGTCAACGGCCTTCCATGCCGTTTTGCGAGACGAAGGCCCACAAAACCGGGCTCCATTCAGCCTAGTTCCTGACAATGTGCCCGATTGTGGGCTGGGACACAAATCACTCGCCCCGACACCTGCGCCGCAGCCCTGGTGCGCGAATACGCATTCGAAACCGAATCGCTAGAAAGTTTGAAACCACTTGTAAAATTACTCTGTCCAACGGTTTCTTTGTTATCCTTGAGTACCAGAACTGAGGTCCTGGAAGCGAGGAGTACTAGAGGCGAGTTGCGAGCCAAGGAGAAAAGTAGGGGAACACCGATGTTTGAATGAAAAGCCGGCCTTTCTGGCCGGGCCTATTGCGTACGGCGACGATGTTCGTGGCCTCCGGCAGATCAACGGTGTCGACGGGCCCTTTAACCTCTCACTGCCGACAGCAAACGCAGCCGATAGCCTTACCATGCCTAGGTTTTCACCAAGCAACCCCGTGCCAATGGCGGCTAACCGACACCCTCATTCTTCGGAGGCCATATTTGGAGGCCGTAATCCCCTGGTAGTAATTCTTGGATGTGCCTCGTGAGAACAAGCTATCGACGTAGCCACTAACGATACGAGAGGTGGGTTGGCTGAGTTTGGAGCCTTTCAAAATGAACTAGCTGTACGAACACGCTGGCTGCAACTGTTCTAAACCTTTCATTCCATGAGTTGTGGCTTCAAGTGGCAGCTCCGAGAAAATGACCGGCCGCTTCAAGAAAGGGCAATCATTGTCTAGTTGCGTCTTCAGGTCGGCCGATGGCCCGGAACGCACGCGTTTTCGAGCGACCCAAAGACTTCTCCGCCACCGGGATGGGCTATTGCGGCTTTGGTTGGGCTTCTTCAGCACATCGGCGTACGCTGCTACCGACGAAGCGGCCGCCACGCCGACGCGACAGCCGAAGCAGTGCAGGCCCTATCCTCGAAAGGGCCCATGCGACTTCGCACTAACTACCACGTCGGGCTGCCAGAAATCAGGTGCAGCGGAACGAGAACAAAAACCTTCAAGGGAGACGATCTTCAAGGGAGACGATCAATGACGATTATCACGAGAATGGGCTTTCTTAGGCTTCTTCTGGGCGTTCTTTTCAGTATTGGGGCTCAGGCTGCCACCACCAACGCCGCCTCCTGCTCATCGGCAGCTGTGCAAGCGGCCATAACTTCTGCTTCATCCGGGGACACAGTGGTCGTGCCCTCAGGTACCTGCACGTGGTCGGCGTCGGTGACTATTCCGAGCACTAAAGGCATCGTCCTCACGAGCGCGGGCAACACAACACTCACAAATGGCAGCATCGTTGTTAACTCAAATGCCGCCACTCCAACGGAAATAAAGGGTTTCACCTTCAATGGCACGTATACCAGTTCCCAGACGCCAGCGATTAATGTGTCGGGTTGCGGCGGGCTACAAAGTTGCGGCGGCACTGTCACCGCCTTGTTTCGCATTGACCAAAACACATTCAGCGATCCATCGGATCTAGCGATCTTCATAATCGTATCCGGGAATGGCACAGGCTTGATCGACACCAACACTTTCACGGGCGGCGGAGCATCCGAGATGATCCACAACTTGGGCATGGGGGCGACGGACGCGAGCGCCTGGTCCGACAGTGTACTTCCCGGCAGCCCGAACATGATTTACATTGAAACCAATACCTTTACCTACAACGCAAGTGGCAATCCCGCCTACTTCTGGGGGGCCTCCGCCGTCCAGTCCTATTACGGTGCGAGAACGGTGGTTCGCTATAACACACTGAACAACGTCCAAGTAGACCAGCACGGCACCTGTGGCAACATCGGCGCGAGATGGTGGGAAATCTACAACAACACCTTCACCGTAGCGGCGAACGGGAATCAGTCGACTTACATGGCTCTGCGCGACGGCAGCGGAGTTGTCTTCAACAACCACGTCTCCGATCCGGGGAACAATGGGGGGGCGGGCTCAATAGAGCTAACGGAGGACTGCGCTTCCGGAACCTACCCGATAACGTATCAAATTGGTCGCGGCATTAATCAGACTTACAGCCCAGCTTACGTTTGGGGGAATGATTCAGGCATGGCAGTCGGCAGTGGCAGTTCTTTTGTAGTGCCAGGCCGGGATTACTTCGTTTCAACGACGCAGCCGGCGAACATGCAGCGCCAACAGGTTAGTACAGATAGACCAGGGACGACTTACCAATACACGCCCTATACTTATCCCTATCCTCAGCCCCAGAGTCCTCAGCGTCCAAGTCCCCCGACGAACCTTACCGCCAGCCCTCATTGATGCCCGCCGAAAAGGTAAAACAGGTAAAACAGGTCGTGGTTGGCGCGACTTCGAGCGTAAGCAATGTTGCGATCAAGCATGACTTCTGCTTGTGCCGCTGACGATCGCTGGCGCAGAAGCGAAGCATGGCGCCGCTGTCGGGCCTGCGTCAGTTCCACCAGGGTGCCGGTTCATACGGGCCAAGTAGGGGCGTTTCCATGGTTACCGCTCCCTGGCCTTTGCCTTCATTCGACGCGGCGCCATCTTGTGCTCGGCCTTCGGCTTGTGCCGGAACGGTAATAGCCACTGCCAGGAATGCAACCCACATGAAGTGAAACCTGAAAGCTGCCTCGGTTATGTTGTAGAAGAGCATCGCGGCCCATGTGCCCATTGCGAGTGAAGCGACACGAGACGCAGGCGTGAACCCCCTGCAGATGCTTCGATAGCTCGAGAGCAGGAATCCTACAAGTAGGACTAAGCCAACTAGACCCAAGTTGAGGTACACTTCGAGGTACCCGTCGTGGGCCTCGTTGACTGCTCCCACATGTGTCGACCAAATTGCTTGTAGTCGTGAACCCAGCCAAAAGCTTTCGTAACCCGTGCCAACAAGCGGATTGGTGTCTTGGCTGAGCACCACTCTCCATATATCGGTTCTCTCGGTAAACGTAGGATCGCGGCCGACGGCCTCGGCTAACGCAGCGTTCATGTTAAACCCAAAGGCCAGAATGGGATACGAGCATAATCCCACTGGGATCAATACTTTGAGCAGAATCGGGCCGGCGCCGGACCAATCCGGTATGAGCGGCGGCAATTACCAGGCAGCCGATCAACAAGCAAATTCGAGATGTGGCGCTGTTGGCAAAATGGAGCAACCAAAGCGTCATCGCCAGGAACCCAATGTTCACAAGTATGACCAGTTTGATTCGCCCCTTCTTACGATCTTGCCAGCGGGTCAGTGTATCCCAGACAAAGAAGAGCCCGCTGACTAGACATACAACGCCGAGCGAGTTCTTGCTGGTCGTAGGGCCTACCCACATCGAGGAACCGGTCCAATAGTTGTATTGGATGCTTATACTCGGATAATACTTGATAAGTACAACAGAAAGAGGGATAAGCAGATAGCAAAGACGCCGAAGTAGCGTTGGTATAGGTGCCTGTGTGCGGGAGTCCGATAGAGCGACCAGAATAACTAAGTAGTTGCCGAGGTCACGAAACCATCGCTTGAAGGAGACAAATGGGAAGTCGGACCAGCAGACGCTAACCAGAGCGAGGCAAACAAATGCCGTTAGAGCAAGATTGTTTGTGAAGAAGCCATCCCATCTGAAACGTCGCGAGATCAAAACGCCGATTGCGAGCAATATCAGGAAGCAGTAAACATCGCGATCTATCGGATTACCGTCTTCAAGGCCGCCGGCTGCTGCCAGTCCGATGCCGCCTGCGAGCCACTGGGAAGGTAACCGGGTCGCGACGATGAACATCCACACAACAGGTATCCAGAGCGCTACCGAAACCTTGCCTTCTCTGGCGGGGTCGAGAAAGAGTAGGACCACCAGAAGAACAAACCAAATCAGTAGCGCTAGTAAGGGAGACATCGCGTCAGTTCATCGGCTTGGCAGTCGCCGCTAGCCACGCGCTCAACGAAATCCAGCTTGAAGTACTGTCTCATAAACGCCCCGGCGCTGGCGCAGTGCTTCTCAAAGCCACTAAGTCCGCTTGAGAATCAAAGACCGCCGGGGCCGTCCGGCAAACACTTGATCAAAGATGGCGTCCATGATTCTGGCGGTGAGCAGAATTTCGCGATAAGGAATGGGGACCGGGGCGTCCTGGCGGATCGAACGGTAAAAGGATTCGATTAAGTACTTCATGCCGGAATCCATGTGGAAATCCCTGGCCAGGAATAACCTCACGTTCCCGAACAGGTTTTCGAAGATACTGCTTCGCAAATACCACGGGGGGGATGAAGTGGTCGGCGTAGCTCTTGAATTTCGCGCCGCGAAGCTGGAGTAAGATTTCGTGATTCTGGTCCAGAATCAGACCGTTCTTCGGACCGTAGATTCGAAACTCTTGGAGCCAAGGGCCTCATCTGGGAGGAGAAAGTGAAATAGGCCGTGGTTCGCTCCTTCTCCGAAATCATCACTCGAAGCTCGTCCACGATCTCGGTTTCGCCAATGCCCTTGAGAAGCGGGCTGGCAAAACCGTGTGCCGATCACCCGAGGAGCATCGCTAGTCAAGAACTCGGCAATCCGGGCAATCCCGTGGCTGATGATGTTGTGCAGCAATTTTCCCGGCAACCTGCGGACCCAGTGCTGCTTGTCGCCCAGCAAGGCGCGCGCATAGCTCGGGTCGCCGAGGTCATAGCCATAATAGCTTTCCATGTGCACCGGCAGGCCGCCCAGGTAGCCCCGTCTCAACCAGCGCTCTCATGCGCCGCGCCGCGTGGCTGAATTGATAGTTATGACCCGCCGTTAGCTTGAGCCCATTTTTGTTGGCCAAGTCAACGAGTCGCTGCGCCTCCTCTGCATCGAGTGTAAAGGGCTTCTCAACATACACGTGACATCCGTGCTCGAGGCAGAATCTGGCAATATCGAAGTGGCTTTCGGGCGGCGTGGTGATGTGGACGACGTCCGGCCGAGCCTCGCGAACAAGTTCAGGCAGATCGCTGAAGTACCGCTTGACCCGGAAACGTTCGTAAAGCTGCTTGGCCATCAGCGGCTCACGGTCGCAGACGCCAACGATCTCACATCCATCCAGATCTTTGGATCTGCGAGGCGTGGGCATCCGCGATCTTGCCGCATCCCACGATGGCGACCCTAAGCATGCCGTTCCGCCTTGCCGCAACTCTTGAAATATCGGCGCAATCCTTCCTCGGTGGACACTCTTGGGTACCCAGCCCAGTCTAAGCTTCAATTTTTCGTTGCTGTATCGCGTCTTCTTCCACTCGAGTACCAACGTCTGCGCGTTGAAAACGGGCGGCAACTGTCCCTGCGACCATTGCGAATACCTCTCCCACAAGTAGCAGAGCGCATGGCTCACCGCATGAGGCACGTAGAGTGATTTGAAGCGTCTGACGTTCTTCTTGTACTGGCGCAAGAACTGGCGGCTTGATGGGAGTTCATCGTCGACGACGTTGAACACCTCGCCATCGACTCCTTTGACCAAGCCGGCCAGGACGATCGCGTCGGCGCAGTTGTCCACGTAAGTGAACGGTATCGTATTGGAGCCACCCAGATGCAGAAAGAGCCCGAAAGTACCGATGCCCACCCGGCCCGTGATTTCAGAGCTGCCTGCACCGTAAACACTACCAGGCCTGACCACGACGTAAGGGATTCCGAACTTCTTGCCATACTCGGTGACGATTTGCTCCTGCTTGACCTTGGCGTAGCAATAGGCGTCGCCACGGAGTTCCGGATGCTCTTCCATCTGGGCACGATTCGTCCAAACGGCCGCGACTTCTGGCGGTTGGTGTACACGGCGAACGAACTGACGAGGACAAATCTCTGCAAACGCGCATGCCGGAGGCTGGCCTCGAGCAAGTTGCGCGTCGTGACGACGGAGTTCATAAATGCGTCGGGAAAGGACTTCTCGCCGGTCCCGGCAGCCAGATGAAGGATGACCGCCACATCCTTGCATGCAGCCTCGCAATCCGCGCGGGAGAGGAGATTGCCTTTGAGCACCTCGATTCGTGCTCCTGGCGGTCGGCGCTTGACGATGGCTTCGATCCTCGCCAGTTCGCTGGAGGGCCTAGTAAAACAGAGGATGTTTCGAAACCCGCGATCCACCAAATTCTCTACGACGCGAGATCCAATGAAACCTGCGGCCCCTGTTACGAGTATCCGGTCATCTGGGGCGATGATGAAAGAATCGTTCATCGCGTGCTCGAGACATGGTCGTCTGCTGCGATCCGCTGTTCTGGCTTGTCGCTGCCGGATGCCTTCGAGTATTCATCAGCTGACTCCGCAGGGAACCTGGGTGTCAACACTTTCATCGAAGGCCATGTCGACGTAGTCTTCTGAACCATATGCGGCCGATTCCGCCATGACTCTCGCGCCTTATGAATTCGCAATCGCAAACCAGGCAGATCATCACGACGATCAGCCGCGACGCTGGCGCGCACTCCGGCCGGCTCGTTACCATCCGTTTCGAATACTACCGATCGACGCTTTCGAAACCAGGAGACCGCTTGCCCGGCCGTTGCAAACCACGCGCCTCGACGTCTTCAGATCCTGAACCAAGTCACGATAACATGCGCCCCACAACCTCTCCGGAGCGAGGCTGCGATCGTGCCAGTTGATCGTGAGGCAGCCTCCAAACTGGACCGCATTGTCCACCATTCTGGCCGAGGATCGTCTTCGCCTCGCGTCGGGATAGCCCGAGATAAGCGCGGATAGAACAGAGCCGTGTCCATCACGTGCAGCGGCAATTCGAGCAGCCGAGTTGCTTCGAGCGGCTTGTATGCTTGCGTCGTGCCCGCGCGATATCCCACCGTTTCGTTGTAGCCGATCGTTGAGTCATAAGCCGCTCCGGCCTTCTCCAGGGCCACGGGCGATTGTTGGTCATAGTAGAGCCAGTGCATCCGCACGCCGATTTCGGAGGCTCCCGTCAGGCGTCGAATCTCTTCCAGTTCCTCGCGGCCTTTCGAGCTGTCGAGCCAAGCGTCAATCCCGTGCAGTCCGACTTCGCAACCGGCAGTCATGCAACTTCTTGAATCGTATCTGCGATATCTCCGGCGCCATACCTAGCAGCGCGAAACGTCTGGGCGCCGGACCATGCGACGTTCTTCCCTGGGCGGTCCTTGAAAGGAATCACGAAAAACGTTGAGCGGAGGCCCTCTTCCAATTCCAGATAGCGATCATCGAACTCCCGCCAGAAGTCTTTGGCAAGGCCCAAGTGAACAAAGGGCAGCTTCAACGCCGCCGCCCAATTCGCCATCAGATCTCGAAGCGGCATCCGCCCGCGAATGAAGTTGCGCAGACGAGCCGAAGACGGCGCGGTACAAAAACCCGAATGTTGTGTGGTCCCATTTGTGTTGGCGGATCGAGGGATGGTCGACATCGTGAGTCAGGCAAGCTATGAATCGATACCCGTCCGGAACCGGCGGGATCTCAACCAATGGAACTCCGCAGCCGGTGATTAAGTCTCTCAGGAACGCGATATGCGACTCCAGTGCCGGCATATCGGCATTGGCAGGCGGCTGACCTACCGTCAGCAACGTGCGAACCTCACCGAACAGGTCATAGCCGATCCGCGCCAGCACTCGTTCGCCGGATCGGTCTAGATACGCCACGCACTGCTGGGAGTCTTCATCCGTCAGGAGGCCGCTCCCTTTCTCCGGAAACGTGATGGTGTCCCCATAGATTGGGATCCGGTTCCCTTGATACGAGTCAGGATGCAGGTGTCGCTTCGCTGGAGTCCGGTCTGGATCTTATGCTCATCGTCAAAATGCCGTCTTTCTGCCGGCATAAAAGAGGACGAGCTTCGCGGTTTCATCGATCTGGCCTATCCCCGGCACAGAGCACAACTTCATACCGCCGATCCCTCCGGTAGAACTCCCACGGAGTCTTGAACAGCTCGAAGAACTCGCGGACGACTTCCTGTTCTGCGGAATCCGCAATGACGCCTATCATCGCCTGGCGCTCTTAGCTCAACGCCTCTACCGGCGCCTCGTGTGCCCGCAGCCATTCCTCAAAAACGACCAGGCTGAACAGGATTTTGTGATTGTCGTGCCGGCCGGACGCATGCTGCTCGAAAAGTTCGCGCACGGCGGTCGGACGAAGGTATTGATAGATCCTGGAGCCGCGGTCGAGGAGGGTCTCGGTCATCCTGCTGTCGATGGCGCCGCGGAACCAATCATCCACGACATTCACGGCAAACCCACGCTTTGGCCGTTTCAGAATCGAGTCGGGAAGATAGTTCTGGCACACCTGGCGGTGCAGCCATTTCCGGGAGCCGTTCCTCACCTTGAAATTTGCGGGCAAGCGTTCGACATATTCGACAATCTCTTTGTCCACATAAGGGACGCGAAGCTCGAGACCGTGCGCCATCGAGAGCTTGTCCGCATACATCAGGAGTTCGTCCGGAAGAGTGGATCGCACTTCCAGGAACTGAAGCCCACCAAGCTCGTCGGTCGCAGACATGAGATCGGTCATGCTCGCCCAGCATTCCAGTATGGCGTCACCCGGATTGGGATCCAAGCAGCCCGTCCTGGAACAGGCCGTCGACTTGTTCTCCCGGCAGGAGCGACAGAACATGCTGATACCTGCGCATCCGATCCGGGATCGCCAGAGAGTAGACTCCCCGCTTCAGCGTCTCATTTCTCGGCAGAGCGTCGATGGCGGAGGAGATCGGGGTGCGCATCCAAGCTCGGCAATCGTGCCCACAGGCGCGCCATAGCGGACGCCGAGATGACGACGATAACCGCCAAACAACTCGTCCGGCCCTTGTCCGACCAAAGCTACTTTGACGTCTTGGCGGGCTCGTTCACAGACGAAATACATCGGAACAATCGAGGAAGATGCGATCGGCTCTTCCAAGGAAGCAACGATCTTCGGCAGCGTCTCTTCGAAGATCGATCTCGTAATCGTGACGGCTGTGTGCTTCGATCCCAGTATGCGAGCGGTTTCTGCGGCGTCCGCCAATTCGTCGTCGGCGAAGGTCGAGCCGTATCCCACCGTGTAAGTCGGCCACGAACTCCCGTTGAGATTCATCAAGGCGAGCAGCAGCCCGGAATCGACGCCGCCGCTCAAAAGCAAGCCGACCGGCACATCGCTGATGAGCTGCCGCCGCACCGCCTGCTTGATAGAGGGTCAGCAACTCTTCCGTGGCTTCGCCGAGCGACTTTGCGGGCGCAAAAGGAGTAGGCTTGAATCTGTACCATCGGCTCAATTGATAAGAGCCGTTTTGGACTGGTCAGCTTGGTGCCCGGGGCGAGTTTGCGCACGCCCTTGAGTATCGTGTAAGGCGAAGGCGTATAGCGATAGCGCAGGAAGAGATTCAACGAAGTGGGATCGATCTCGGCGCTGTCCGGCATCGTTGCGCGAACGGCGCGAATCTCCGAGCCGAAATACAAGCGATCCCCATCGATCCTGTAGTAGAGCAGCTTGATTCCGAACGGATCGCGGGCGAGAACCAGCCGCCTTTGCCGCGCATCCCAGATGGCCAGACCGAACATGCCATTGAGGCGATTGAGCACCTCATCGCCCCACTGCTTGTATCCATGGACGATGACCTCTGTGTCCGATTTCGTGCGGAAAACGTGGCCGTATCCTTCCAGTTCACGCCTGAGCTCAAGGAAGTTATAGATTTCACCGTTGAAAACCACCCAAACGGATTCTTCCTGATCCGACATGGGCTGATGACCGCCCCCAAGATCGATGATCGAGAGCCTGCGAAAACCGAATCCAAGTGGTCCGCGATGTAGTAACCCTCGTCATCCGGGCCTCGATGGACGAGGCGTCCTGGTCATCGCCTCGATGTCCCGGCGCCGAACAGGCTCCGGATCTCCGAAGTTAAATTGTCCGCAAATGCCGCACATAAGAGTCGCTAGTTCGTAGCATTCGAACTCCGACTGGTTGAAGCGGAGCCGCTGGCCAGTGTTGTCTTGGGGCTTCCTTAGACTTCGGGATAGCAAGAAGCAAAGGCTTCGAAAAATCTGCGACTGAGCCCAGCGATGCATCGGGACATTGTCCCAGCCGACCAGAAGCTGGCGAGCCCGAAACGAGCCATCGGCTTTTTGCCATCGCGCAAGCAGTTCCGTGACAACACGTGACAAGATCCTGTCCAACTCTGGAAAGCGACCATACAAGAGGACGGCCAGGTTGATACACTCCGCACAGTCATACAGCTCCCGGCGATATACCGTGAGCCGCGGCGCCTTGGAAAATGGCACCGGCAGGCCGTCTGCATCGAACAAATTCCTCACGTAATAGCTGATCCCTCGCTCGATGGCGCTCCGGCACCGAGGACATCCTGTAAGCTGCTCGATCTTTGCCAGAGCCTTCAGGACAAAGCAGGTATGAAAGTGATCGACAAAATCCCTTTGGCCATCCGTCGAGTAATACCAGGAACCGTCTGCGTTTTGAGACGCAAGAACGAAGTTCAGATTTCTTCTCGCGACCTCCAGGTACCGCGGCTCCGAGAGCTCGATTCCGGCCTTGGTCAGGAGAAACGCTCGATAAGCACTCGCGTTGATGACGCCGCTGGATCGTCAGGCGCCGGGGTATAGGCACAACTGGCGGCGTCCGGCGCCGTCTCCACGTCCCGGTAACTCTTGAAGGCATGCTCGGCAATTGATCGCATGATTCGCAACCACTTCTGGTCTCCATCGATCGCATAAACCTGCGAGAATGCCTCGTAAACATAGGGCACCGTCGTTATCAGAGGTGTGCCCTCTTTTATAATGCCCGTTCTCGTCTCCCAGTCGAACGGATATCCCCAGCAGTAGTCCTCATAACCTCGGCAGCGAGTCTCTTGCAGGACCTCAAGGAAGTGAACGGCTCGCTGGTAATATTTGTCTGCTCCATAGACTTCTCGCGAGGAACGCAAAACCCATGGCGTAATGGGCGTCTGCGATGGGAAAACGCTGCGGCTTCCAGAAGAATCGTTCGCGCCGAGGGTACAAAGGCCTCACAAAACACCATGGGAGCGACCGCAAGTGTCCCAAGCAGAGGCTTGCGGTAATAAAGAGCCTTGGCACTTCGCCCGAGCTTGCTCGCGAAGAAACTTTGATGATCGTATGAGGTCTCTCCGTAACGATCAAGCCAGCCACAGAACCGGCTAACCGCAGCGGTAGTTTTTTCAATCAGAGCTTCGTTCATAAGGCACTGCAGGATAGATTCAGCTAATTCTGCGCCACATTGAAATTGTCAACCCGCTTGAATCTTACGAGCGGACTTGAGGATGGCCTTGAGCTTGGCCATCTGTTCTTTGCGGTGGAAGGCCATGAGTTCCCGAGACACTGGGCGAGGTGTCCGGCGGAGAAAAGCCCAACAGTAGCCCAGCCCCAAGGCCAGGCCTCCGACGAATATAGGGCTGCTTCGTGGCCCGGTAGGCCACTCGGAATAGTTCCCAGACCGGATGGCCGCCGAGGTAGTAGTCTTTCTCCCCGTAGGAAAACGAGGAGGAGAGAATGCTGCGTTCCGCGGTTCCCAAGTGCCGGTAGTGAAAGAACGACTTCTCCCGGAACGACTCGGTCTTCCAGCCCATCATCCGGGCAGTTGTTACCGCCATCCAGTCGATTCCCCCAGCGCGGTGCGGGATGTAACCGCCGATTTCCTCCCAGCATTGCCTCCGGAACAACTGGCACTGACCCGAAACGTGCTTGTGGCCCTCGAAGCTGTCCGTTTCCGAACTGTAGCCTTCTTCTCTGAAGACCGTTCCGGCGACGCCGAGGTCGGGATCCTCCTGAGAATTTGCTGAGAAGAAACTCGAAATGATCCTTTTCAAAGGAAATGTCGGCATCCAGATTGCCGATGATCTCGTACTCGAGGTCTTTGACTCTTTCATAGCCGGCGTTGAAAGCCTGCACTTTAGCCGGCGAAGCTGCGGTCTCGCCTCTGCGGCATCTGAACCATTTCAATCCAAGGATACTTGGCAGAGATAGCGGCCTACGATTTCGGGCGTCTGTCCGTCGATCCATCGTCCACGATCACCCATTTCACCGGCAGTACGGTTTGATGAATCACCGACTCGATCGTCTTCTCGATGAACGCCTCTTCATTGCGAGCAGGCGTGATCAGAACGTAGGTCAGGTTCGAGCAATGTTGAGACATTTCAGCCCTCACGCAAACCGCCAGTGGACGTCTTGAAATTCATGGTTCAGTGCGTCCCGCTTTGCGGAATCAGCTAGCGCTTCCTTCACAGAGGAGCCCAGCAACCAAATCCGTAAGCCGACTTCTCTCGGTGCGCCAGCTATGTTCCCGATAGACTTCCTGTCCACGTCTCACGATGCTCGATCTACTTCGGCAGGATGATACATAAACGCCCGCCATCTTTCGTGCGAGGTCCTCTGCGCTGCCTAAGCTCGAAAAAAACTAGCGAATCGTCGTCAAAGTAGTCACAAATGCCGGGCGCTCGCGGAGCAATCACTGGTTTACCCAAGGCCAGATACTCAAAGATGCGCGTCGGAGTATTGATCTCCGTAAAAGCACTGCGATGGTTGGGAATGACTCCAACATCACAGTCGTCGATTTCTTGAACCAGCTCTTCCAGACTCTTTGGCCCCAGATAGTGCACACACTCAGCGAGCCCCTTATTGCCAGCGTCTTCCATAACTCTCTGTAGAAAAGGAGTCTTGCGACCATAAATCCTGAGCTCCGCCGTCGGAATCACCTCTCGCACTTTTGCGAGGCATCGACCGCTAGATCCAGACCATTTCGTTCCACTAACGACCCGTGATACATGATTACAAAGCGTCTGTTCGGAGCGCCGCTTTCAGGCGGGCTTGATCGCGGCACCCGAAACGGGAAGATCTGTTCATCTGGCGAATTCATCACAACGCCAATCTTCTCCGGATCACAGCTGCGTGAAGCGAAGATACGCTTGCAGGCGATGTTAACAGTGAGCACTAGATCTGCGCGCGCGATGCTCCACCTTTCGAGTCGCCGAATGAGGCGCACGCTTAGGCTGTCCTTGTCGAGGTTGAATATCGTCGTCATCAGCTCCGGCATTGGATCGTGCAAATCCAGAATTACCTTCGCCCCTAGAATCCTTGGCACGATCGCACTCAGCACGAGAATATCGGGCATGTTATGGACGTAAATCAAGTGATATCGCCGCTCGAGACAGCGCGCGGACGAACAGGAAGGCCGAGATGAGAATGAATGCCGAGTATTGGTAGGCGTACGATAGCTTGCCACCGCGGTGATGTGTGATAGGAATGCGAACGACAGTGAGCCCGGCTGAACTTTCCGTATGCGGTGCCTTGCCATCCGCCAAGCAGACTAGGTCAACGGTCGCGCCTTCCTTTAGCAGTGCGTCGACAGCCCTACGCGGACGAGGATCAGCGGGGAATGGAGAGAACGTGACCATCCCCACTCGTTTGCCCTGAAGGCGTTTTGCGTCCGACTGCGCCGGAGCCCGTGAGGGTGAGGCCGGCAGGGCAGAGGCATCTACTGTCAACTTACATTCTCCCAGTGTCGCAATCGATTGGTAAGTGCTGTCGGCGAGGCGGGCAGCGCCGTTTCACGTTGTTTGAAAGCCGCGGGCTTCCAATTCCTGTTACCTGAGGATTGCTGGGACGGCGGCAGCAGTCGCTGCCACATCGGGTCTTCCCGCGATCTCCCGATTGCGCGCTTCACGCTCGATCTTCATCCTGTTGGAGGCCTGGATCGCGTCGAGTAGCATGGACCGTGAATACTCGCTCAGAATGTCAATGTTGGGCATCACGCAATGCCCCCCTATTGTTCCGGGAAAATACTTGACAGCAGGAAAAAAGTTGATTTCGTCATAGAACGAAGCCACCTCTGCGTAGTCTTCGCCGGATTGGTCGCAGTACCTCTCGACCTCTTGCGCCCAAGCAAT
Organism: uncultured Acidobacteriaceae bacterium; assembly: GCA_963771305.1. GTDB lineage: Bacteria > Acidobacteriota > Terriglobia > Bryobacterales > Bryobacteraceae > CAJCIT01. The sequence goes on along the minus strand of CAVYTS010000002.1, from coordinate 17,552 downwards.
CATCAATCCAAAGTAGGTCGTCTCAGTTAACTTGGCCAACTCGGTTGCTTCTGGAGAAGACAAGAGTTTGGTTTTCAAGCCCATAGAGCTGAAGTGGTCGGCGGCGAGTTTGCCGGCTCCCCGATCTAACGCCCCGATGAATTTGGTGTACATTCGGAGTTCTTCGATCATTCTTGCGTGCTTGCCGCGCACCGGGCTGTTGACGACACCAACACCCGTTCGTGCCGCTATCGCTCGTGTGGTGCCAATTGCCACCGTGCTATTGATGATTGTGAGCTTCGGCTTGAAGAGGTCGATGTAACGCGCCGTCTCACCAATGAAATCCTTGATCTGGAACGGATAGCAGACATGCAGGATTTCCACCGCGTCGATCCGAGGTGTCGGCGATATATCAACGCCAATGGCATCATGGTTCTTTGAAGCGAGCTCGAGTAGGGGCTTGCCAATCTCTCCGAGTCCAGCGACTACGACTTTATTGTTCTTCATCACGCCTTTCGCTTTTTTTCTTGCACCGACGGCCAACAAGCCTGGCGAACGCAGCGTACCACGGTAGCCGACCCTAACAAATGGCGCATCGGGATTGCTTCAAGTACACTCTGTGACTAACTGAGTTAAGAGCCCAGGGGGAGCTCGCTTCGTTGCTTCCCGTAAAGAGGGCCGTTCAAATCAACGCAACTCTTAACGTACCCGCTTGCCCGCACTATTTCAGCTCTCACCTTTTCAGGCGTATTCAAGCGAAGTGAGAGTAGAGGAGGTTACCGGCAGCCGTTGCTACGCAGCCGGGCGCAGAAGCCAAAACACGCCTGGAAATGCTCAGGGCAGCCTCCTGGGCACGGCGGGGTGGAGTAACGGCCGGGTAGCGAAGATATAGAAGAGTGGAGCGTTCCGTACCCCAGCGGTCCTTGAAAGCGAGAAGTCCTTCATTGCTCCAGTCGGTGCGCCCCATATCGAATTCCAGAAGGCCACCTTCCTTGGCTTCTTGAATCGCCCTCCACATCAGCAGTTGCATGGAACCAAAGCGATGAAAACGCGGGTCGGAGCACCCATACTTGTACGTCATGATGCTCTTATAGCGAATAGTGAGAATGCCGGCCGCGGGTTGACCCTCATGGGAAACGAGTCGAAGTTTCAGTCGCTCCCTGCTTAAGGCGATCAAGTTCCGAAACCAAGAAATAGGCTGTGGAGGAATCCCTTGCCGACGACGGGTTTGTACCACGAGCACATAGAACTTCTGAAGTAGCTCTTCTGACGTCCCTTCTTCGTAAGTCAAATGCTCTCTCAGTGCTCGCTTGATCTTTCGGCTGGTGCAACTGCTATGAAAGGTTCGAAAGAGCTCATCCATGGTCGGACGAAGGTCAATTTTATGCAGACAGAAGGTGCGCGCGACGGTCAATCCGGTTGTTGCCGCGGAATCTGTCGCGATTGATCGGATCTCCAGGCACTTCTGTCTTCCTTGAGAAGCTTCCTCCTGTAATCGCGACACCAAAAGCTTGAACTCTGCTTCATCGCCAACCAACGGAGTGCAATGGTCAGAGAACGGAATCGAGATCAGTTTCCGTCCTGTGAGCCAACTCTGAACCCGACAAAAAACCAAACCGTTCGTCAGGGGTTCCCAAGGTTTGGATGTTGTCACTGCGGCGGCCTCAAATCCGTACGTTCGACGCAAGGCATCTAGCCACTCTACGCTGTGAAACAAGCTGGCGGAGCGGTGATGTTCCAGGAAGTTCGGCCACCGAACATCCCGAAGAGGATCTATTAGGTAAACTGGCGCCACAAAGTTTGAGCTCGGTAGTTCTTGCCAGGACTGGTCAAGCTCATCGGACGATGAGCACAAGGCCAGTCAACTATTGTCAAACCACCGGCTATCCGGCCTCAAGGGAGGGTAATGCGACGCAGAAGAATTCCAAGGGCTGTTCCCGCCGTATTCGTAATGAGATCCGTAGTACCCGAATCCCGGGTAGGAAGATAACATTGAAGAAACTCGATCGTGAAGCTGAGCGCGGCACCCATCGCGATAGTCGCAAGGGCCGGCCTAGGGAGTGGACGGGAAACCGACCAGTAGGCATAGAAGCAAAAGCCGAGGGGAATAAAACCGGCGATATTCTTTAAGGCTGCCTCCCAATACTCTCGCGACATTTCAAACTCTCGCCATGGCGGCGCCAGGCATATCTTGTCTAATACAGTGTATTGTTCTGGAATTGAAAGGCTTCCGGAGCTGATTTGGCTGTGCACCGCCTCCCCGTGGTGCTCATCAAACAGATAGAGTGCCACGCAACGATCACCCGTCAGAAGTCTCGGTTGCCCGCCTTTCGTCCAACTCTGGTAATGATCGAGAACCTCAGCTGCCGAAAGCGCCTGCTCGTAAAACGCGAGGCCCAGGAATTGTCCCTTCCAGCTTCGGCTCTGCCCGGTCGAAGTACCGACGATAACTTGGCCAGTGACATCGTCTGACGAGAGTCGAAGGCCGGGCGCGTTTTGGGTCAAAACACCATCAACAAAAACAAGCGTTCCTTGAACGTTAGAACTGACTGTTATGAATACGGGTTTTGTCTTCCGGAAAACATCAGGCACGCTAACTCTGGCTTTGGCGGAGCGACGGTAGTTGTCCCTTTCTACTCGCAATTCGAGGTCGGTTTGAGATTGGCGCAAGGAGAATTCCCGCAAACGTTCCGGGGAGTACAGTGTCAGGAACGTACCTGAGTCCCACATCCTGCCTGGCTGCAGCCATACTTCGAGGCTGGCTGCTATATCATCCTTATCATCCTGCGAACCGTTTACGTCAGCTGGAGTGAATCCAAGCAACGTGCCTGTCCCGCCGAGGCGAACTCCAGGGCGATCTGGCAGCCAAGTAACATCGTTTCTTGGCGAATGAAAGGGCCAGAGGCCTAGCGCGAGAATGGAGAGCAGAACGGCAATACATGCGATTGGCCAGATCTTCACGAGCATTCTAGAGTCCAGCCAACTCAGGCGAACGTGTGGGAGCCTGTTAACCACCCGTAAATACAGACCGCTGATGGATGGAACCACCGCTCTTCAAGGCCGAGATAGCTTGTGTCCAGGCAGAGAGGGCATCACTTTACCAGTCAAATTGGCCGGCCAACTTGTTCCTGGGATGCAACAGTCTTCATAGCCACTTCGGCAGCCTCGCTCAGATCACGGACGACGAAGTCGGGACGCGCCAAGCCAGTCTGCCAGTGTTCCGTGCCGTAGCCCGTAAGAACAAGAATTGTGGACCCTCCCAACGCTCGCCCTAAATCGATGTCGCATGCTTTGTCACCGATAAAAAGGCAATCCGAAGGCTTGAAACCCCAATCTGCAGCTGCTTTGAGCACTAAACCTGTCCTCGGCTTGCGGCAATCGCAGTCATCTTCGGGTGCATGAGGGCACACGTAGATGCCGTCGATCTCCGCTCCGCGTCGCGCGAACAACGCTGCCATTTGATCGTGAATTGCATTGACAGTGTCCCCAGTGAAATACCCGCGCCCGATGCCGGATTGGTTGGTCACCACCAAGCGACCCCAGCCCAGTTCCTTGAAACGCCTTAAGCCTTCTGTGGCGTTAGCGAGCAACTCGACGCCATCCGGGCTTGAGAGGTAGTTGCGCTCTACGATCAGCGTACCGTCGCGATCAAGAATTACGAACCGCTTGTAGATAGGATCCCCAGGTAAATCCGAGCTGCGCCGACAGAGAACGCGGGCGTTCAAAATATCGCTCGCCCCGAACCGACGGAAGGGCGGCTGACCGAAACCCCTGCACCTGAATGAGTCCCGATGGGCATCAAATCGATCCCTGCGGGTAAGCTCCGCCATTTCGGTCCCATTTGGGCCTTGTCCTGATCTCGGCAATCTGAGTAGGGCAGGTTGGGTGCCAAAAGTATCGATGGGATTAAACACTCTGAATTCAGCAGATTGTCGGCTTCTGACCAGCCTTGGCTCGGTGGGACGATTAGGACTTGCCCCCAATTTATTGGACTAAAGTCCCATGTGAACCTCCCCGTGCGGAAGGCTTGCTTCACTTCAGTGCTGCCGTCCGGACAAGGAAAGGTGGCGGGTGACCCGAAGCAGAATAGCGCGAAAGGAAGGCGAACCGCAGAAGATCTGAGGAAGGTCTTATCAAAGGTCTTATCAGAAGATAGTGAGTCTGCTCAAGACGACCGTCGGGGAGACGCTGCAGCACCTGCTGGAAGCGGAGATGAGGGAAGCCCTGCAGGCCGGCATGGGATAACAGACCGTGGCGCGGCCGAGAAATCGGGCGGGCTATCCCAACCAGAAAGTCAGGCGCCCACGCAATGCCCTTCGTGCAGCTCGATCTGAGTGACGCTCCACTCGACACCTAACATGCTCGCGGTCAGAGTACAATCTTGTTTCTGCAAAAATTCGAAACTCTCTCCGTTTCAGGCTTTTTGGACGCGCATAACCCTGTCCCTCCCACACGGGTGAATCGTCCGAAATTCGGCCGCGAAAGACTTTAGGGCAGCTCTGACTGCCGCAGCTCGGTGTCTGTCTCGGCGTTATTCGGCGTTATATTGACCTGACCCCCTTAGTCCGCCAACGCGATCATGCAAAATCTTGGTCCTCATGAAGCTCGTCGTTTTCTCCTGCGGGCCCCCTTTTGCGAGTCGAACCCAGCAGACCTGCGCGGCACTCGCGGCCGCCGTAAGAGGACGGAGTCAGGGTCCGGTAACGACCCCACCTGAAGGTACGACCGTGATGACGTTGCCCGCGCCCGAGGACCCCACGGTGTTGGCGACACCGATTGGAGTGGTCGAAACTCCTGAAGCGATGACTAGATCTATGATTGCGACGGTGCCGCTGGAAATAGTCGTCGTACCCATGCCTGAAGCTACGCACGTGTATGTGCCTGATCCTGCGAAGCAATCCAACGTTCCACCCGCGGCTGTAACCGCCGTGCCAGCAGTCGCGGAAATGGAGACTACATTAGCAGTCGAATATGTCAAAGTCCACTGCAAGGCGGTCTCCTGGTTGCCAGGCGCTGATGTCAGATTCAGGTTCAAGGATACGGTTCGGTTCGACCCGGCGGTTCCCGACGACAAGCTTAAGGAATCCGTGACCCCGACAGTCGGCACGAGGCCAATCGTGGCAATCTGGGAAACGTTGTTGAGGGAGGCGGTGATGGTCGCGCTCTGAGTACCGGCGATAGTACCGCTGGCAGCGGTAAACGTTGCCGCCGTCGAGCCAGCGGCGACAGCCACCGAGGCGGGAACTGAGAGTGCGGCATTGGAGCTGGAGAGCTTGACAGAAGAGCCGCCGGTAGGAGCGGCCTGATTCAGGGCAACGGTACAGGTGCTCGAAGCACTGGATCCCAGGCTCAAGGGCGCGCAGGTTAGCGCGGTTGGCGTGGCCGAGGCTACTAGGTTAATCGTGGCGGTCTTGGAAACGCCGCCGAGGGTGGCCGTGATGGTTGAGCTCTGAGTGGTGCTGAAGGTGGCGGTGGTGGCTGTAAATGTAAACGAACCGGACCCGGCTGCGACCGTAAACGACGCGGGCACAGTGAGCAGGACATTGGAGCTGGAGAGCGTGACGAAAGAGCCTCCAGTGGGAGCGGCCTGATTCAAACTCAAGGTGCAGGAACTAGAAGCATTCGGTCCTAAGCTGGTGGGCGAGCAGGTGAGCGCGGTAGGGGTGGTCGAAGCCACCAGGCTGATCGTAATTGACTTGGAAACGCTGTTGAGGGCCGCACTGACGGTAGCGCTCCCACTGGTGCTGAGAGAGCCGGTGGTGGCTGCAAAAGTAGCCGACTTGGCGCCAGCGGCGACAGTCACCGAGGCGGGCACCGATAGCGCGCCATTGGAGCTGGAGACGGTGACGGAGGAGCCGCCGGTGGGAGCGGCCTGACTGAGGGTAACGCTGCAGGTACTCGAAGCACTGGATCCCAGGCTCGTGGGAGCGCAGGTTAGCGCGGTAGGCGTGGTCGAGGCCACCAAGCTGATCGTAGTTGACTTGGAAACGCCGTTGAGAGTCGCAGTGACGGTAGCGCTCCCACTGGTGCTGAGAGAGCCGGTGGTGGCTGCAAAAGTAGCCGACGTGGCGCCAGCGGCGACAGTCACCGAGGCGGGCACCGAGAGTGCGGCATTGGAGCTGGAGACGGCGACGGAGGAGCCGCCGGTAGGAGCGGCCTGGTTCAGCGTAACGGTGCAGGTGCTCGAAGCACTGGATCCCAGGCTCGTGGGCGCGCAGGTTAGCGCGGTAGGGGTAGTCTGCGAGGCCGTGACATAGGTGAACCCGTTCGCCAGATTCCCGCTCGTCGCCCCAACGTTCGTAACCGTCACCGTTACAGCCCCGGCACTGCCAGCCGGGGTCTTCGCCGTGACCTGCGTCCCACTCACAACCACGACGCTGGTCGCGGCGTTATTGCCGAACTTCACCGTCGCTCCAGTAGAGAAGTTCGTCCCTGTGATTATGACGGCCGAGCCGCCCGCCGTGGACCCGCTGTTTGGCGCAACGTTGCCCACTGTCGGCGGAGTGGCCAGTGCGGAAAGCGACCATCTGCATGATCCAAGGTGCCGCAGGACTCACAGGCGAGGTCGCGCTATAGCTGCGACAGCCGTGACCATCCTGTCCTCTGCTATATCGCCGTCCGGTGTCGTCAGCAGCCGTTTGATGAAGCCACCGCCAGGACCGCTGGTAAGGGTCTGAACCACGTTGGCTCCAAAGATCAGATCAGTCGCATTTGTCGTTGTCACCGAGCCACTACTGGCGGTGCTGCTGTTGCCGGAGTTCGCAGCCGTTGCATCCACTGGGTTGCTCGGATCCGCTCCGCTGTATTCAAGCACACGAATGTCGGGGTACGCGCGCGCTCGCAAAAGTCACCGTGACGGTGTTATTCCCAGCAACCGCCGATGTGATGTTCTTGGCATAGTAAATCGACTGCGAAGCGGTTCCGCTTTGGACCGTGGGGCCCACTGCCCGTGTGTAGATATTTTTACTGGAGTCGGTAACGGCACTGACCACGGCCGTACTGTCGTTCCATCCCACCACTACGACGTTAAGGTCACCCGCAGTCTGCGCGGCGGTGAAAGTAACATTCACTGTGGTCTGGGGTGTCTGAGGCGTGGCATAGTTACCTTGCACATAGGTGACAGTGGGTGCAGCCTCAAGATTAATCGCGGCAGCTACCAAGAAAGCAGCCGCAGATAAATGGGCAAAATGCTTCTTCACTGATATCTCCCTCTTACTCTTAAATAACGCCGGAATCGAGATCTGGGATCCTGCGCCTCAAGTGTAATTATTGAACCGATTGACCATCCTTAGCACTTGCGCACCCTCCGGCATACTGGGCTCTAGCGCAATGTTATAGGCCTTAAATTTAACTATGGGGTAGGTACTGTCGCCGCCGCCGTATTCGAATAAGCGCTTTCATTGTTGTTAGTGTCAACCGCCGTGCAGACATAGTAATAGGCCTGACCCGCGGCGCCTGTCGTGTCCGTGAACGCGGTTCCGGCTACCAGAGAAGAATTCACAATCGTGTACGGTCCGCCCGATGCCGATCCTCTATATACGTTGTATCCGGCAATGTTTGAGCTGGTGCTCGCGGTCCAGCTCAAGGAAACGAAGTGAGGCACCGCACCGCCGTTAGTATTACATGCCTGACCCATCGCAGCGTTAATAACTCGCTGCACAATGGCGGCGTTACATACCCCGGCGCCGTCAATATTGGCGTTACAAGGCACGGAGCCTAGAGTCATATTGATTGCCAATTGCACGTCAGCAGCATTGACCGTTCCATCCTGATTCAAGTCGCATGGGCTAATTTGAGCCAAAACAGGGATTGAAATTAAAGACAGACCGGCCCATAGACCAACTGCACTTATCGTCCTCATCAGCTTACCTCTCGAACCTACCGTTTTCTCTCTTATCGTCCTCATCGACATAATTTCTCCAACCTACCGTTTCCTCGGCGCTGTTAACTTCGGCAGAGCTGTCTATGCATTCATCTCGATTCTTGCCACAAAACTGTTAGCGCGTTGTATCTCCGGCTTGCCGTCCAGGAACATTCGTTCGGCCAAACAACGCGCCGGTAAGCAATATCGACTTCACGGCGACCCCTTTTCTTGAATCGACCGTTTTCCCATTCCAAACGATTAGTGGACACGATCAATGCTTGTTCTCACGAATCAGCACAGTCTTACCCCAGGACGAACCGATTGCTTGGCTCCGCCTTTCACGAGGCTCTTGGGGAGGGATCTGCGCGATTGCGTGCTAGGCGAGATCGCCCCGTTTGCCGTTACCACGGACAGCTCAGAATCTCCCGATCCACCCGCGGCGCTGGCGCCAGATTCCGGAGACGTTCATTCTGTCCCCCTGGCCGCCAATTAAATCACTCCCGCGAACTCCCGCACGTGGCCCCTCGTATCGTTGAGGCCCGGTTCGTTTTGACGATTCGAACATTTCAGCGCTCCCCTAAACCCCGAGTCCCCATACGCACCGGCCCTAGTAATTCTACTAATTCTAAAACCACAGTACTGCCAGTTCTAGTACAAAAGCTAGCGCAAAAACACGTTAGATCGAGTAGCTTGCGGATTGTTTCAAGCTTTGGTATTTTTTTCTCGTTCCTAACGCACCGGCTTGGGGACCTTCTTGCCAGGTTCCTAAAGACCCTTGGCATTCAGGTGGCAACGCGCGGCCAAGCCGCTTAGTCCATTATTTATCAGTGAGGCACAAGAACTTAGGTAGCCGATCTGATTGGGTAATTACGCGTCTCTCGGGCTTTCAGCCACTTGCTTAGCGTCGGCGGGGGCGAGTCGACCTCAATGATCAATTGCTTACTTGATAAAGTACAGGAAACGTTAAATAACAAACACTTCTAGTACTATGGTGATTTCTAGGGGTGTAGGATCCGCAGCGGAGCCCCTTCGAGGGCGCGATGCCATTTGTGATGACGTTGGTGACTCCATTCTGTCTCGCAGACTGAGAACAGTGCTGAAATGCTGACTTCCCTTCGCCGGGCCGGACTACAGTGCGTGCTCGGGTCGATGAGGGCGGCGGCAGTGCCTCCATCTGCACCTTCCGCCGGGCAATACCGGGCAATGCGCCCTCGCGTTCATAGCAAAACGGGTCATGGCGGCCACGAAGAATCTGCAACTTATAGAGGACAAATACCTTTGCGCCAACAAATCCCTCGCTCTCCGTCAGAGGTTTTTTCAACTACATAGAGTGAAATTGCAATTTGTCAGCGCCGGTGCAGAAATTTCAACCGGCCTTGCCAATCCAGCAGCCAATGCCGGGCAATTGGGCTCATGCAGCGTCAGGTTTTAACATTGCTTTCGGGCCAAGAACGGGCGATTCGAGGAGTGCAAGAAGGGCGGGCGTGCCTGTATGATTTTCGTATCGTGCTACTCGCAGGAACGCTCAAACACAAATACGTTGGGATCACGAGGGCCGCTATCCTCGCGTTGTGCCACCCAAGAGGGAAGTTTTCGCCCCAAAACCACTGTACGAGGCAATCGAGAAACATCTGTGGGTGCAGCGATAATCTCGGGTAGGTGACCAATTCACACGAACGCGGAGGTTTAGGAACCAGAATGTTTGACAACTATTTTGATAGGAGACGAGTTCTCGTAACAGGGGTCAGCGGAGTGAAAGGTACATGGCTGGCGCTGATGCTGCTTCAAGCTGGAGCGGTTGTGACCGGATTGGATAAGCGCCTAGCGTCAACGCGTTCGAATTTTGCAGCCTCGGGATTGGGTGACCGAATCGGGTTCATACATGGGGATGTGAGGGACCTCTCCTTGATGCGACGCCTGGTTGACGAAGCCGATTGCGTCTTTCACCTGGCTGCGGAGGTAATCGTTGGTGAGGTGTTTCGCAACCCCCTGGAGGCTTACAGCAGCAATACGCTTGGCACGGCTACGGTGCTTGAGGCGCTGCGCCTAGCGGCGAGCCCCAAGCATAGCGTGTTCATCACGACGGATAAGGTATACAGAGAGAAGCCCGCAGGCGAGTTATGGGTCGAAACCGACGAACTCGGTGCGACTGGGCCGTATGCAGTGTCGAAGGCTTGCGCAGAGTTGGTTATTCGCGACTACGCTCGCTGCTACTTCGCGGACAGCGATACTAAGATTGCAGTCGGCAGGGCGGGTAACGTACTTGTGGGGGGCGATCAACATGGATCAAGCAGCACGCAAGGCGCTGGGCGACTTTTCGTCGATTGCTACGAGGCCCTGGCGGAGGGGCGTGCTCCGGAGGTTTTCAGGCCGACTTTCACGAGACCATATACCTATGGGCTCGATATTCTTTCAGGGTACATGAGCTTAATGAGTCAGCTCGACCGGAAAGACGTTGCGGGCGAAGCCTTCAATTTTGGCCCGTATGAGCAGTTTGGGGTGAGCAATGCGCTATTGGCAACGAAGATTTGCGAACTGTGGGGGAATGGCGTGATGTGGAAGGGTGGCGCGCCCCGAGAAGAGCCTTTTGAGTACCAATCGCTGGCTACGGAAAAGAGTCGGAACCGGCTGGGGTGGCGCCCGGCTTTCACGGTGTATGAAGCTCTGCTGGCGACAACCCGATGGTACAAGGCATGGGCCGAGTTGGGCTCTCGTGTGAGCGAGGGCTGCATGTACGACTTGAACTGCTTGCTCATTGCAGAACATCGGGTTTCGGCGGCGCGGCTCGGAGTCGATTGGGCGCTGTGAGAACAGTGTTCTTGACAGCGTTCACGCAACGAGAGGAGGCTCTGCATTGGGCAAATTCGTGAGATTTTGCTATCTGTCAAACGACCCGCATGACCGGCCATTGCGGCCACACCAGCTGCGAGATGAATCGGTAGTAGTTGAGTTGTATGATCAGCTCAAGCGCTCGGGTTTAGATTATGGCGGCGTCTTTTTGAACTGGACGTATCCGCGTTTAACTGAGGACACCTCTCTCGATGAGTTCGCCCGGCTTAACTTGGGCGAGCAGGATGTTCTTCTCTTGACAACCAGGCCTCCTATGGACGATGAGTTCGGCGAAAAACATCCTCTTGGGAAGACAAATTCGGAACTTGAAATTGCGATTTTCAAGGTCCTTCGGAGGGAGTGTTTCAACACTTGCAAAAGAACGCGCATCTCGCTCTGCGACCATCTGAAGGGGGCGATGCAGCCAGGGTTTGAAAGACGTTTCAGCGCGCGCTTCTACTCGACAGGCGCGTACGCTCCTTACATGGAACGAGATCCGATCGCTAAACGATCCCTGCGGAGCGACAAGTCCGCCGGGTATTTGGTTCACGTCCCGCTGGGTCAGGGCCGACCGCATCTCCTCGCGGTCTTCGGCATGAATGGCCCCATGTCGCTGTTATGGGCCTATCGCCTCGGCAGAATGCGGGAATTGGCTTGGGCTATCAAAGCGCCAAGTCTCTTGATGGCCGAGATCTCGGTGACGAACATAATTCCGGATAGACCGACAACATTTGGGTTCTGCGACCAATGGAAGGTGGATATTGCCGCAAAATGCACGTTGTGATTTTCCTCCTTCCAAAAAATATGATTCGGGTCACGCGTTTTCAATGGGTTAGGGACCAAAGTCATTATCGTTCGCTTTGCCACAGAATCGGATAATTCACAGGCGCGTGAACGGCCGTCGCTCATGCGGGTTTCGTAGGATCGCGCATTGTTTTGCGGGTGCGATCACTACCCAAGAACGTTTAGCTTTCGGCCCACAGCGATACAGCTCCTCGGCGGTCACCCAAAAGCGGCCAATGGTGGTCACCGGTGACCGCCGAGGTACAGCTCAATGCGCGCCGGCTGTGATTACTCGACAAAGAACTCTCGGAGGGGCTTGGCCCGCTGGAGCCGCCTGACTCAACGTAGCCGTGCCGGTGCTGGACGCATACGGCTCTAAGCTGGTCGGCGAGCAGGTCAGTGAGGAAGGCGTCGGCGGCGCGACCAGGCCAGCAGCGGCGTTAGCAGACGCGCTGTTCAAAGTTTCAAAGTGGCCGTGACGGTTGCGCTGGCTGATGCCGAGGGAGCCCGTAGTGACCACAAAAGGTAGTCAAAGAGTCAAAGTTAGCCAGCGGGGACGGTCTCCGAAGCGGGCACTTGAAGGGGCGGCACCGCTGTTGGAAAGTAAGCGTCTAACCAACCCGTGTTGAGCGGCGCTGCGGAAGGTGGTTAGATGACGGCATGGAGAAGAGAACGGCGGAGGAAATCGAGCGGCTGCTGAAGGGGTACGAAGAAAGCGGACTGTCGCGTTGGGGATACTGTGAGCGGGAAGGGATGCCGTTGACGACGTTCGACTATTACCGGCAGCGGACGACGCGGAAGGCGGCGGCGAAGCGAAGAGCCGCAGGATTTGGTGAAGGTGAAACTGGAAGCGGCTCCGGTCGAAGTGCGGAGCGTGTTCACGTTGATGCTGGCCAATGGCCGGCGCATCGAGAGCACCTGGAATTTCAGCGAGGCCGATCTGGCGCGGCTGATTCGGATCGCCGAGGCAGTGTAAGCCGTGTTCGGCCTCGGGCCGGCAACGAAGATCTATCTGGGCGCGGAGCCGGTGGACATGCGCAAGGGATTCGAAGGGCTGTTCGGCCTGGTGCGCGATCAGTTCGGGCACGACCCGCTGAGTGGGCATTTGTTTCTGTTCATCAATCGAACGCACACCCGATTGAAAGCGCTGGTGTGGGACGGCAGCGGATTGTGGGTCTGCGCGAAGCGACTGGAGCGCGGGCGGTTCCGTTGGCCGCAAGCAACCGGCACACGCACGGTATCGATGCGGCCCGAAGAACTGGCCATGTTAGTGAATGGAATGGATCTGGCCGAAGCGCGGCCATGACGGAACTGGCATCGCCGACCGCCGGCAGCGTAAAACATTTCTACTTGATCGTGTGCGTTAAAAATAATCGCGCTTAGGGTGAGAAAACACTCGCCTGGGTTGGCCTTTTCACTTAAGATGGAACTTCTCTGTGAGCGCCCCCGATCCGCAAATCCGCATCACGCAGCTGGAACGCGAACTGCATTGGGCGCAGTTGAAATTCCAAGTGCTCGAAGAGCGGCTTGCCAGCAGCGAATTCGCATGCTGGGACCTCAGAGTGAAACACTTAGTAACCTGCAGTTGGAGTTGCTGGCCGACGAAGAGCCCGGAGTAACTGGCGAAGAAGTGGAAGCGGAAGCGCGCCGCGAGCCGGTGGTGAAGATGCCGCCCGCGAGCGCAAGCCGCATCCGGGCCGTGAGCGCTTGCCGGAGAATCTGCGGCGCGTGGAGAAAGTCATTCTCTGCCAGGAGCAGACCTGCCGTTCCTGTGGGCAGGAAACTTCGCTCATCGGCTATGACGAAAGTGAGCAACTCGACGTCGAGCCGGCTCGCTACTTCGTTCGGGTCACCAAGCGCGAGAAGCGCGCCCGCCGGAGCTGCGAACGAGGCCCGGCTACGATGGCGCCGCTGGAACCGCGCATCGTGGAAAAGGGACTGGCCAGTGATGCGGTGGTGATTCAAACCATCGTGTCGAAGTATTGCGATCACATGCCGCTGTACCGTCAGGCCGCCGTGCTGGAGCGCGAAGCGGGCCTGGAGATCGGGCGCGCGACGTTGGATGGCTGGGTGATGCGAGTGGGCGAAGGACTGCAACCCGTGATCGCCGCCATGCGCAAGGATCTGCTGAGCGCAACGTATCTGCAGGGCGACGAAACGACTGTACCGGTCCAGATGCATGATCGGCGCGGCAGCAATCACGAAGCCTATTTATGGCAGTACGGCAAGCCGGGCGGCGAGACGGTCTTCGACTTCTGCCTGGGGCGCGGTCGGGATGGTCCACGAAAGTTTCTGGGTCAGTGGGAAGGCATTCTGCAGACCGACGGCTACCAGGCCTATGACGGCGTGGGTGGGCCGAAGATGGTACACGTCGGTTGTTGGGCGCAGTATCCTGATTCAAACGTTATCCAGAGTAGCTGTTAGAAAAGCCCGGAATCGCTTGTTGGAGCGCCCCTCGGCGAAGTCGGCGCTCCACATAACATCACAGCTCTTGGAGGAACGCCAGCAGCTTCGGTGACGGCTGCCACTTCCGGGCTCCAGTCGGCGCCAGACCGGCCCGCTTCCAGAATGCGTCGAGAACCTGGCGCTTCATTTGGAGATTCGTGGTGATGTATCGGCCGGTGGTGGCGACAGAGGCGTGGCCCAGATAGTCGCGGATCACCGAAACATCTACGCCGGCTTGCAGCAGTGCAACTGCACAGCTATGGCGCAGCATGTGGGGCGTAACGTGGCGCAATGTTGCGGTGATTGATCTTTCGCTGCCAAGCGAACGTATTTCCCCAGCAAGTAGGCGACGCCGTCTCGAGTCAGCGGCGTCCCTCGATGGCTCTGAAAATGAGGTCGTTACCGCTGTCGGGCCGGATGACGCGACGCAATGCAGAGGCCGTCTCTGACCAGAGTGGACAGATCGTTCCTTGCGCCCCTTACCATGAAACCGCACCTGTCTCGGACGTTCCAAACGAAGGTCGCCCGGGCGCAACGTCAACGCCTCACTAACGCGCGCACCTGTGTTGTACAGCAACAGGAGTAACGCGTGATCACGCCGGCCGCGTGGCGAACCGATGTCCACAGCGGCGATCAGAGCACGAACCTCCTCGGGTTCGAGGTACGCCACCGCCCGGTGGGTCGCCCGCTTGGTCCGAATCGCAAGGATGCGCCCGTACTGACCGGCGCGCGCCACGTCGCACCGTAAGAGATGTTGCACGAAGCTGCGGATCGCCGCCAGTCGACAGTTCCGCGTTGCGGCAGAGTTGCTGCGTTTGGATTCGATGTGTTCCAAGAACGCCAGTACGGATTCCGCCTGAATATCGTTGAGATCCAAGTCCGCGATCTGCTTACGCTTCCGTCCGGCCAAGAACAAAAAGAACAGCGTCAACGCGTCGCGATACGCGCGCACGGTGTGACCGCCGGCTCCTCGCGTGGACTGCAGATAGCTGACGAAGAAGCTCTGAGTCAAGGCGAGGAGGGAGTCCGGTTTTGCACGACTCATGAACGTTGATCCTCCCGCTGGTCTTTCGGTATCGGCGATGCAGACGATGCGCCGCCAGTTCCAAAAGCTCGGGTGTGGCGTTCAGATAGGTCGCGGTTCCGACGATATCCACGTGTCCCATGTAAGCCGACAGCCAAGGCAATCGCGTGTGGAGGTCTACGCCTTGCCGATACCACAGCCTGAGCCGTTGGACGGCGAAGGCATGCCGCAGGTCGTAGGGCCGAGACCCCACACGGCCTTTTTCTGGCTTGAGTCCGGCCTTTGCAAACAAGCCGCGTAGGGTTGAGTAAGCCGTACTCACCGGTAAGCTTCGCTGATTTCCGCCAACGAAGAATCGAGCGTCTTGCCCGGCGGGCGCGTAGCTGACCCGCTCGTTCAGGTACCGGTCTAACTCGCTGGCCAGGCTACGATGAAACGGAACCCACCGGGGCCGCCCTTTGAAAGTCTCGACGAAAAGCACCCCTGATCGCGTATCCACGTCGCGCATGCGTAGGCGAAGCGCCTCTCCAAAGCGGATGCCCGTGCAGTAAAGGATGAGCACGAGCGCCCTGTATAAGCTGGCTCGAAAGGCCGGGCGACTCAAGCCCGAACAGAGACCTGTCAGCTTTACCACATTGTCCTCAGAAAGGTAGTGCGGCACGAAGCAGGACTCAGTTGGAAGTCGCGGCCACTGCGGCTCTCAACATGCAGGTGCGGACGCCGTCGGAGATTTGAGAAGAGTTGCCGGAGAACCGCCGCATCCATGGAAACGCTGACTCGTTTGCGATTGGGCTTGCTCGACAACCAGGCGAGAGCAGCTTGATCGAGTCGCCATCGGCGCTTCTTCTTCACGTAGCCGGAAAGGAATCTGTCGAACTCCCTCAACGCAAACTCCGCGCGTCCGTATCCGAACCTAAATTCCGCTTGAACTCCAGGAAACCATGCAGCTCACCGGCAATCGGGCCGTGAAAGATTATGTTCATCGTGGCACCGTAGTCCTACGCCGCGAAGGCGTTTAATCGCGACGCGGACATAGACAGAACTTCTTTTGTGGAGTTTGCGGTAATCAACAGCAATGATTGAAGTTACGCAATCTTGCGGTGTCGCCTACTGGGTACAGCTACAAAGACGCGGAGACCTGGAGTAATTGGAAAGCGCGCAGTTGGACGGGTGTTGTATTGGCTAACAGGCGGAGGTTTTGAGCGCCGACGCGAACCTCGTTGAGCGTCAGGGTGGCAAGATCTTTCAACAGAGTTTGAAAGCAGTGCACGGGTAAGTGATCAGCGGTGATCTTGGTGGCATCCTTGCGCTTGGCTTTGTCCGATCGCTGGGCAGGACTGACGATGCTGCTGCGCGCGGCGTCTGCCGCCTGCGCCTCGTCGTCGTCGAAGAGCAAGGAAGCACAATCTCGTCGCATGTGCCACTCAACGTAGTAGGCCAGCATGCACAAAAAAACATGCGCCCGCACTCGATCGGCCAGGTAATGATAAATGGGGCGGACCTTCAAATCCACGCTTCTTCAGACTGCGGAAAGCGCGCTCGACGTCGGAAAGCCCCTTATAGTGACCGACGACCTTCTGGCTGCTGAGTGCCTCGGCCGGAACGTTGCTGCGGGATGACGTAAATGCCATCCAGGGCCGCTTCCCGTTCAATGTTGTCCGGCTTGCGCTCGAAACGAAAACCGTCATCCTCAATGAACAGCTTGAAGTGTTGCCCATCTTGTAGCGGCCTAGAATGCGGCCCACGGCCAGGCCGATCTCTCCGCGGCCGCGCAATGGTTTTTACTTTTGCTGAGTAGATTTCCAGATTTGTTGAGCTGCTTTTCAGTGGCCCCCCAGTAGTTCATTACGCTTACCGAGCTCTGCTCTTCAGCGAGCAGCGGGTTGAGGCAGGCAATTAAGCGTTCACCTGGGAAGGATGGATGCTGGATTTCCGCCATGTCCTGTTGATCGAAGAACGACAACTGCAGTGCGCCTCCCGTTATCAGTTTCTGAATCTGGACCGAATCTGAGGGCCGAGATCCATTGCAGACCTGCATGCGGGTTAAGGTCTTCGCGGATGCGTGCCGAAGTCAGCATCCCGCGGTCGCCGACCAGGATCACTTTCTCCAGGCGAAAACGGAGCCGCAGTTTGTCGACTTGCGAGGCGACGGTCTTGGGATCGCCCGTATTGCCCTCGAAGACTTCCACTGCGATGGGGCGACCTTCCGAGGCAGTCAGCAGTCCGCAGGCCATCTGTACATTACCACGGTGCTGATCGCGCGAATGGCCAAAGCGGGCCAGCGGGCAGTGACGGCCTTCGAAATAGGTGGAACTGAGGTCATAGAGGACCAGAGAAACCGTCTGACAAGTGGCGCTTGGCGAGAGCATTTTCGCATGCAGATCTGGATTCGGCGGGTAAGCAGCCAATCCAGGGCATTGTAGAGTTGGGCCTCCTGATGTTCGTGACCCAGTCCGAGGAGGGAGCCAAGCGAAGAGGTGGCCGTTTCTTGTCGGAGACCGCGACAGGTGGCGAGTTTGGAGGATGGGTGAGAATCCGAGCCACGATCAAGGCCACCACCAAATCACGTTCGGGGCAACGGGAGCGACACAAGATGGGCTGAAGACCGAGCAGGCGAAGGGAGCCGAG
>CAVYTS010000001.1:0-332143 GCA_963771305.1 uncultured Acidobacteriaceae bacterium | reverse complement strand
AGCGGTCAAGGGCGCGCGGGAAACGCGCGGCGCAGCGGACTCTTGACGGCGAGGACCGCTGCGGAACGTGGACAAGGAGGGAAGGAACGGGCGCCACATCCGAGCGCCGGTTTCAGCGACTTGTTGGGCCGTCCGTGGCCAGCGCTCCGACGAGCAGAGTGCTAGCAAGGCTTCGACGATGAATCGATAACGATTCATCCGAAGGTGCCCATCCCTTGCCAGTAACCCTCATCCAGAGTCGGTTGCGATTGGCCACGTTCTTTGACTGCCGCCGGCTGTTCCAAAGAAATCGCTGAAGCATTCGACACCTCGCGGCTCAGTGCAGCACCGAGATTGGCGGCGTCGTTGGTATAGATCTGCGCGTCGTGTGAGGCGCGAGAGATGGCGACATAGGCGAGCCGACTGTTGATCAGCTTCTCGTGGGCCATTTCGCTATCGATGTGGACGAGCACTCGGTCTGCCGTCACGCTCTGGCTGGAGTGGCTGGTGACCGCGTAGCCGTAGTCGAGGTGCTGATTTCTCGCTAGGTTGAAGTGAACATCGCGGCCGGAGTCGAGACGGATCTCCACGTGTCCCCGTGCGTCGATACCTTGGATGGTGCCCAGATCGCGGTTGGCGATCTTCAGCACCTTATCGGGGGCCGTGAACTGCACCCGGTCGCCCTCGGCAAAGTTACGTTCGCTCTCCCGGTAGACTGTGACGCCTTGTAGTCGGCGCGGGTCGTACGAAAGCGTCGTGCCGTCGGCCCGGCTCACCGTAAGGAGATTGCCGGTCGCTTCGAATTCCTTCACCTTCGCGTACTCCCCGGCGCCCAAGCCAATCGTGCGGCTGCCCTTGGTGTAGCGCACCACATCGCCCGGTTCGTATTGCCCGGCCCATGCTCGGTCGACTCCGGTCATGTCCTGACGGGGAACCAGCGCTGTGACCGGATGCTCGTCGTGGCCCACAGAACGCTGTTTTTGCAATGCCAAGCGGATCACGCGGTTCAGTTCCGTTCGCGATTGGTTATCCGGCGAGATCACAAGCGTCCCTTCCGGCTGCGTGGCATAGCTTCTCGCGATTTCCCGTAAGCGGGCCTCGTGGTTACTCACTTCATGGACACGCCCCTGTTGTTGGAGTTCGCCGATCGCTTCACGCACAGCGCCTCGAGCCAGTTGCTCGACCACGTGCCTCAGGCCCTCCTCCTTCTGCCGAACGATCTCATCCAGCCGTGCGGTGCTCATGCCGGCTGCTTGCAATTGCTCGAACGGCTTGCCTGCGTCTACTGATTGGTGTTGCCGCGTATCTCCGACCAACAGCACTCGCTCATTCGGCCTTAGGCGGCCGAAGAACTCGTGCACCTGACGCGTGCTCGCCAGGCTCGATTCATCGAGAAAGTACAGTTGCTTCTCCGTGCCTTCGTGAGCTCTCACGCCTTGCGCCAGATGATGCTGTAAGGTTTTCGAGCGGATACCGGCAGCTTCGAGCTGGTGCGCCGCCCGCGACGCCGGCGCAAGGCCCTGCACTGTGTAGCCCTTCTCGTTCAACGGCCACACGAATGGCTGCCAAAGAGGTGGTCTTTCCGGTCCCCGCTACACCCTGGAGTCCCAGGATCTGATCAGGGCTTGCAAGAACGACTTCGACGGCCTGGCGTTGCCCCGGACGGAGGTGCTCGAAATGGTGATGCGTCGTGGCGAACGGAACGTTCTGTCCTTGACCCGCTTGCATCCGGCGAATGTTGCTTTCTTCGAGCGCCACCATTTCGGGCGTCGTAAACGATCTGCCCGAGGGCGTCTGCCTTTCCATCAGATCGCCGTTTGTGATGCGCTGCACAAAATTGCTCCGCAGTTCCTCGAGGCTGGCGTGGCCCATCGCTCGCTTCAGCGCATCGCGCAGCAGAGCGCGTTCGTCCACGACTGCCTCGCGCTCCAGATTGCGATCTCGCGCAAACGTGATCGCAGACTGGGCTTGCTGGAGCCGCTCCTCGGGGTCCAAGTGGAGAGAGTGCGCCCGCGCCTTGGCGGCCTCAAGGACATGCGCCGGTTGATTGCCATAGGTCGCGGCCAACTCCCGATGGCGTGCGAGCGTCTCTGCCCTCGTTAGGACTTGTTTGGCGTCCCGAGTGCGGTGCGCCGCGATCTGGGCCGCTGCCGCCCCACCTAGCCCTTGCTCAGCCAGGTGCGCCTGAATCTGTTGGCGACGGGGACTCGAGGCTTCGAGATATTCGACGGAGTATCCGCGAATCTCCGGCGCGCCGCTTGGGCCGCGCTCCGTTTCATAACCCAGTTCGCGAAGCCGTAGAGCCAGTTCGGCTCGGTAAATGGCTGTCGCGTATTGCTGGGTTCGATATAGCTCGCGAGGCTGCAGCGGTCGTGTTTCTCCGTTCTCTAGCTCGGTGAGATTAAAGAACACGACGTGCGTATGCAGTTGCGGTGCAACGTATCCCGCCACCGGTCGCGAACTATCGTGTTCGAACTTCGCCGCGACGCAAGCGCCGGTCGAAACAGCCGCAGCATTCCCTCCCATACGCGCCTCGACATACTTCTCGAGTTCGTTGAGGGCACGATCGACGCTCTCGCGGTGTGCTTTCCGGACGCGGGCATCACCGCCGACCAACGCGGTGAGGCTCACGCTCTTGGGCGCGCTGAAGGTGGCGTCCCATCCGGCGCGGTGCTCAATCGTGCGGATCAAGTCTCCGTCCGGGTTGGGATACTCTCGGGCAGTCTGATGCTTCACCAGTTGCTCGCCCGTGATCGGATGCTGCCCTTCCGCGAGTCGGGTGAAGTGCTCTTCCTGGACTTCGCCGCGTAAGCCCCAGCGTTCGGCGAGCTGTCCGTGCCACTCGCCGCGAATCTTGTCCACCTCGGTGTAGTAGTTGGAGCGGGCATTCTGGAACTCCCCCTGGTGATACGCCCGCGCCTGTCCGGCACTGATTGGTTTGGAAATGGTCAACATAAACAGCGAGATGACCTACTCGAAGAACGGCGTCTCCTCCTCAAGTGCCATGATGGGCGAGATCGTTTCCTGCCGTGACTCCAGTTCGGTTTCCGAAGGCGCTTCGGACGCCAGCACTACCTCAGAAGGTACCGCGCCCATCGGCTCACGGTGCACTTCGGTGATGCGTGGTCTTTCCCCAAGGTGCTCCGTGCGTTCTTCTTTTCTGATTCCGATGTTTGCGGTCCAGACTCCTGGTTCGGCGGCGAATTGCCGCTGCTCGAAAGCTTCGATCTTCCGCCAGTGATCGCCTCGCTCCCAAGCGCGCGACCTTTCCCGATCGATCGGTACGGCGACCAAGAGCATAAGGCCCAGCGCAGCCAGCGTTCTGTAAACGGAACTTCTGAGGTAGTCCCACACCGTCAGGTCGTGATAGACCCAATGCGATAGGAACCGACGCCAACTGCGTGGAAGGAACTCCCCTTCCGCCAATACAACGCCCGTCAGTCCGCGCTGTCGCCCGGCCTCGCTCAGCTGGTAGAGTCGTTCGTCTTTGGCGTCCTTTTTCACATCCACTTCGTCGAAGAGCGGCAACCGCACTTTGCCTTTGCCGGTGGCCACTTTGAGCAGCGGATATCGCGAGGCATCCTCCGGCCACATCGCCATCCACGATCTGGCATAGGACACCAGATAGAATTTCTCAACCGCCGACCAGTGGCGCGAGTAATCGAGGCCGACCGACAGCACGAACATGACTGCGGCAGCGAGCACAGCTCCGGTCGTCCAGAGCGGCCTCGGAGGCTGGCTCAGATTCCAGCGTTCTATGAACGTCAGCATCAAAACGCCTTGTCCTTTACTCCTATTCCGGCGTCCTTCCGTCCAACGGAGAACTCCGGCACCACCAAGTCGCCGCCCGGCGATGCGGCCCGTGGCTGTGCCACCGCCTGGCGCGCTCGCTCCCACTTGCCGGCATCGGCTCGTTCGATGAGAGCCCTCAGCTCGGCCGCGCTCGTCGCCTCTTTCTTCGCACTAGCGAGCAGCAGGTTCACCAGAATCGTGCGCAGCGCCAGCAACTCGGCGAGCACCATCTCTTCCCGGTCCGCCGACCCTGCCCGCTCCAATCGCTCCCGCAGGATCGAACGCACACACTCGCTCAGGCTCACGCTGGCGTCGCCAGCCAGCGCTTCGAGCCGTCGATACTCTGCCTCGGTGACCTTCGTGCCGACCGATCTGGTTCGCAATGCCGCCTTACCCATCACATCTCTCCGTATTCCAGACTCAATGCCTCCCAGGCCACCTTGACCTCCGGCATCTCCCAGCCGCGCCGGAACAGCTCACGCACCGTCTTCCACTCCTCACTCGAAAAACCCACCGTGATCCCGTTGTCTTTGGCGCGAAACCAACAATCGATCGGCTCCCCTGGCGTGTAGGCCTGCGTCGTGAACGCAAATAACCGTTCGCCATCCCAGACCTGTTGTGGTCTCGGCTCAGGGAACGCACGCAGCATGGAACGAAACTCGGCGATCATCGGGTACGGCGCCAACGGATACGCCGGGCCACGCGTCCCCGGCAGGCACAGCAGCATCGACAGTTCGCCATCCATACCAAGCGAAAACGCCAACGTGAAGCCGTCCTCGTGAAGCGTCGGGATCGGCGGGCGAAAGAATGTCTGGCCGCCGGCCCGGATGGGCTCGCGCGCGGCGGAGTAATGCCCGCGCGCGGCAACGCGCCACAGCACACGGAAAAAAGGAGCCAGCGAGTGGTTGAGCTCTGCCACACTGCAGGGTTTTTCGGTGTCCTCGAGCAACCGGTACAGATTCCGTCCTGCCGTAATCGGCGGCCCACACCGGCTCGCTGGATCCTCGAGACGCTGAAGCAGCTTTGCGACTGCTTCCCGAACCACTTCCGGTGCGATCGGACCCGAACCCTGCGGCCGTTCCGGCCAGGAGTCCGGACCGAGGTCGCTGAAGTATTCGCCGTCGTACCTCGATCGCTTGTTGCTCAGCTGGTACACCGCACTGAACGCCTGGAGGATTCCTATGAATGACTCGCGTGAAGGAGGGGTCTTCGAAAAGCCTTCCGAGCCTCGCTGCACGTAGTAGGCGAGCAGGGTCCATTGCGCCCGTGACAGCATTTGTCCGGCCTCGCCCTTCCGGCGAACCTCCAGGAGCGATTCCGTCGCCCTGCCCAACAGTTCCACTAGTTCCATCCGCTCGTGGTGAGCGGCTTCGAGCAGCCGCTTGGCGATCTCGGAGGTCGAGACGTTATCCCCCTTCCGCAAGGCCGTCAGCTTTCTGAGATCCTCGAGCCGATTGCGCAACGCCTCGCTGATGCGGAGCGAAAGGGTCAGGCTCTGGGGCTGCTGTGGGAGGGCTTCGGTCACGTAGGACAGTCTAATTGGTGTATGTCATACGTGCAAGCTAGAACATTTACTATTTTTTTGCTTTGGCACAAAGAGCGTGGGTTTAGCGTCGGATGGCTCACTCATAAGACCCCAGCTGTTGTCCGGGATTCATCAGTACACTAGAATCATCGGAGTGATCTTCAGTCGCGCGATGACGTCCCGGTAGAGGATGCCAGTGCTTCGGCTCCTTCCGAGAGGGTAGGGCCGACGGTATTTAACAGCGGAAACAAATATGGATAGACAGCACAGCCATTGGTTGCTCGATCAACCCCGCCCCGGCCAGCTCGCCGCCGTGGTTCGTGTTCCGCCAGTCATGGCTGACGAAGAAGACCAGGACCGGACCGAAGGGGACCGCCGCGCCATCGCCGCGGCGGGCGAGTATTCCCCCCAAACCCCCGACGGCGGCCTTCCCGCTGAGCCGATGGTTACGACTCCGAAGGAGAACAAATGAGCAATCGCGAGCACGCCCACGAGTTGATAGACCGTCTGCCTGACACCCAGCTCTCGGCCCTGGTTGGGTTGCTGGAAACGATCGTCGAACCGGTTGTGTCGTACACGCTGTCGAATGCGCCGCTGGATGACGAGCCTTTCACCGAAGAGGACCGTCAGGCTGTCGCCGAGGCCGTTAAGTGGCTGGAGCACAATGAGCCCATTCCGCACGAGCAGGTGCTGGCCGAGTTCGGCTTGAGCATGGCGGACTGGGAAAAGATGGGCGAAGACCCGTTACCGGGAGAAACCTCCCAGCGCAATGGCTAAGCGGATCATCTGGACGGACCAGGCCATTGCCGACATGCGCGCCATCGAGCAGAAGACGGCGCTGCAGATTCTGAAGACGCTGGCACGCTTCGCCAAAACCGAGGAGGGCAACGTCCGCCAGTTGGCTGGCGTCGAGCCACCGCAGTTCCGTCTCCGCACACAGGACCATCGGGTTTTTTTCCATGCCCGGGAAGACACCCTGGAAATCATCCGCGTCCGTGATCGCAAGGAGGCTTACCGCTGACAGGGGCCGCCTCTCTTGGGGCTCTCGAACCAGAACCGGTCGCTCCGGCGGATAACCCAACGCCCCGGCCAGCGGCGGCAAGCAAGCCGGTCCAACTACCCGGCAGGTTATGACCCGGCAACCGTGCTCCAGCGACTGCGGCAACTGGCGCGGCCAGGGCGAGCGCGAGTAAAATCCCCTTGCGCGGAATCGCCGGGAAGCCAGCTGCCGTGGACTGGCCGCTTCGATTGCGGCTAAAAGAGAGGCGAAACACCAATCGTTCAGAATCAACAGGTTCCCGTATAGGGACCTGACGTGGACGCCCCGTCAGAGAAAATTAGTAAGTCGCGGTGTTTGAATAAGTTCCTATATAGGAACCAAGGTTGCGCTGCAGTAACCCAAGCTGGGGTGACGTGTCACCTCCTTCAGCCGGTGCAAAGCACCGTCAGCAATGCCCCGAGCGCTCGAGAGGCTCGGGCACGGGGCCCAATCACGGCGGATTGGGACGCACGAGCCCGACATTCGCACGCACCTGTCACGCTATTCCGCGGTGCCGGAGTCGCACGGTGTCGCACCTGGCCCACAACTTCTGCCGACGCTTGCGTGGTTAGAATCGCACGAAGACATCCACACAGACACCGGAAAACACGTTGTCTTGCGCTAGGTGTGCGTACCAATACCTGCACAAATGGTAGAGATTTGCTCGCCGCGTGCCGTGCGGTTCGGCCGCCACCGGCGCGCATTTGTGCATCAAGGAACGCGACAATCGGCCGGAATTTGCGCCGTCAGGAACGGCGGCGACCTTAACTACTACGCCGGGTCTTTCAAATCTAATGATCGTCCCCACTGACCCCTGCTAGTGCCAAGGCCCCAGCTGGCCGGACAAACAGCGCGGCCGTCGCGAGCGGGGCAAGCCACGCCATCGGCGTCTCGTAGCGCGGTTCGACCGCCTCCAGGGTGAGGACTGTAAGCAAAAAGAAGGCCCAGCTGTAGGCAACGAGCAGAAGGTACTGCGGCGTGCGCCAGGAGGCCGTGACCACCACCGCAACTGTATAAATGGGCGGGAATATGACCAGGAACATGTACCAGGGCCAGGCAGCAAAATGCCAATGGACAATAGGGCCCGCAACTGGCTGCTCCCCGCCATTAAACCCAACCTGGCGCAGGATCTCCTGGCTGGTCTTATCGATCGGTACGTTCTGAAACTCGTCGGCCATCAGCATAATTCGCAGGGTGTGGCGGTCGAAATAGGATGCGACGGTGGACAATACGAGCCTCACCATTCCCACCGGGTGATGGAGAATTGCCGAGACAGCAGTCTTGTTGGCCAGTTGGTTCGCCATGAATCCGCCCTCCCTAAGCTGCAGAGGATTCGTTTCTGAGAGCAGGGCGTCAAGCAAGCCGCCAGTGGTATACAGGTGGCCGTTGCGCTCGCCGGGATCCCTCAGAGGCAATGTAACGCGACTCAGCACTCTTTTGCCCAGTCCCGGATCGGGGAAGTCATTTGCGCTCAAGACGGGCGCGACAAAACAGAGCAGGACAAACCCGTCGTAGTGCATGTAGGCTGGCGGCCCGTTTGATTTCTTTCCGTACCACGACTTATAAATATGGAGCTCTGCCGTCGTGAGGCCAATAGAGAGCATTAACTGCAGGGCGAAAACGGTGGCTCTCCTTGCAGGAAAATTGCGCACCAGAGCCGCCCAGCCTTTCGACAGTTCGCGGTAAAGGTCTAGAGCAGGCGGGGCCATGAGCGGCAGCGCGACAGCAGAGAATAGGACAGCGGGTAGAAACGAAACCCGAAAGCTGATGGCGGCGGCACCCAGCGCTGGCATCACAAGCAACGATAGAAAATCACCGAACTTCAAGTAACGAAAAGCGAGGGTCGCGTACAGGGCGAAGAAGAAGAGTGACGGCACTTCGGCCATCACAAAGCGCTCTGAGAAGAGCTGCAGGGGCTCGGCTGCACACACTATACCAGCCAGTCCGGCAAGCCACACGGGCGCTGACAGGTATCGCCTGAGAGTGATTACGACACAGACTGATGCGGCGGTCATGAACAGTGTCTGAAGCTTTATCAGGTTCCTCAGACGATGGGTCGTCCCGGTAACGAGGCGGATCAGGACGCCATAAGTGTAGCTACGGTCGTCGGGAACCCAGTCGGTGAGCGCTGTGTAGATATATGAGCGGGAATCACCTAGAAACACGCGGGGTGTGTGGTCAATGCTCAGAAGAACTAGCTTGATCAGGATGACAAATAGCACGGCGTGCCACAAGCTGAGGCCCGTAAAATATTTTCGAAGAAAACCCATCTTGGAAGCAAGGAGCATAACATACACACCGCATTGGCTAATAGCATCTCCATGTTAGTGGTCGGAATTATCCGCCCAGCCCGGCAGCGTCGAATCAGGTCGTATTCATCTACCTGACGGGTGCAACCGACGCCGTCACGCGCTAGAATTGCAGCGTGTTCAGCTTTACAACGCTTGTAATTCGCCGTTCAGAGTAGAAGCAGAGGTGGCCCGGGAAACCGCCGCTTGCGGCACCCGTGGATCGTGCGCCCGCTTCCGGTGGATTGTGCATGCGCTGTCGATGGAACTCTTCGGCGAGAGTATCCGACTGCCGATGTTCGCGCTGGCGAAAGACATAACGGGTATCGGGCTTACCGATAGCCAACCGATTGCCGACCCTCTCGAAGCGCAGATCAGCTACACCAACACCTACTATCATCGAGAGCCACGGATCGACATTGGGGATCCCGCCTGGGGAGCGCACGGCGCTTGCGACTTCATCATTGCGAGCGAGGTTTTCGAAGATCTAACTTCTCCAGTCCAGCCGGCCTTCAATAACCTCGCGCGGCTCTTGCGCCAGATGGATTTGTTGTATTTACGGCTTCCATGAGAAGGCCGAACAGGTCAAGTATTAATTTGCCCTGCGACCGAAAATCTTCCTCGCCGACCAACGAGAGGCGCGCCTTGCGTCCTTCCCTTCACTTCTTCACTACCGCCGATTCGCCCTGCCTCCATCCGCACTATTCAGTGGAGCATCGCGCTCCGGTGCCGTTTGGGGTCCTCAATCATTGATTGGGGGCTGCCATCTCCGTGCCGAACGGAACGTCTCCGTTTCCGGTTACGCTCGTTACACCGTGACCTCGCAGTCACCCGAACTCGGCGATTAGCAAAAACCAAAACTCCGTTAAGCGACGGCTTGCTTGCCGCGTAGCTGGGCCTGGCTGTTGCGCAGCGGCTCATACACTTCGCCCGTGACCAACAGACAATGCAGCAGGATGGCCAACTTCCGCGCCACCGCCACCAGCGCCCGCTTCTTGGCATTCCTCCGCCACGCTCCGCCAGCTTCCGACCCCACCGCTTCAGATCGGTATCCGGTCCGTGATGCAGGATGTGCTGCGATCCCTGCACTAACAGCTTCCGCGGATAGATGTCTCCCTCCTTGGTAATCCGCAACTGCGGCTTGCGTTCGCTCGAGTCGCCCCGCTTCGGCCGCAAGGCGTCCCGGCTCTTGGCAAAGCGGCGCGGATCGTCCACCGTCAACACATACGTCAGAGAAATCAATGGTCCCACTCCGCTGACTTGCTGCAGGAGTTCGGTTTCCGGATACTTGGTCCGGGCGATCTGCTCAATGTGTTGGTCGCTGGCTTTGATCCGGGCGGTCATCATCTCTACCTGCTCCAGCAACGGCCGTAAGGTCTGCTGCAAGCTCTCCGGAAAACCGCCAGCTTGGCCGGTACCAGGGTGTCGGCGTCGCAGGTCGGCAATCGCTCCCCCACCGATTTCGCCAAACCCCGTGCCGCGTTCACCAGACTGGTGCGGGCCTCCACCAGCGCCGCCCGGACCCGAATCACCATCAGATCCTGCTGCGCTCCCTCACTGCGGTGCCGGATGGGCAGCAGCTGCGGGTCGAGCCGCGCCAGACGCGCCAAGGTGCGCGCGTCCATCCGATCGTCTTTGCTGCTGCTCTTGCTGATCAACTGCACTCGCCGCGCGTTGGCCACAAACACCTCGTACCCCAGCCGGCTCAGCAACCGGCTGATCCACGATGAATGCGTTCCCACCTCCATCACGATGCGGCACCGTGGACGTGCACCGAGGGTTTGCAACATCGCTTGCTTGCTCGTCACCACGCTGCCTTCCTCGACCATCACGCCCTCTTAGTCCGGCACGCAGAACCGGCAGCTCTTGTCTCCCAGGTCCATTCCGATCGTGTACGATCGCTTCGCGGAGCCTTTCGGCTTCCTTTTCAGACTCTGTTGACAGATGCTACGCTTTTTCATGGCCGGTCTCCTTATCGGCACTTCGAGTGCGCTTCTGGGAGCGTAATGCATCCCGCTCGGCGACCGGCCTTCTCATCCCATCTCCGTGGAGTCCGTCGGCCAGACCAGGGGACACTATCCCGATCTTTGCGATTGGCAGATCGCCCACCTGCGAAGCGGTCCGTCCTCGTGAATCGAACCGCGGCGGGCCAACTCCAGCTCTTCGAGGATCTCTGTTTTCACGGCGGTCCCGGCGAAACGCTGGAAATGCGGGTGTTCTCAAAGAGTGATCTGATAGAGCACTTTCAAAATGCGGGCTTCCAAGAATTGGAGTTCGCCGAGAGCTACCCCGAATACGGCATCATCTGTGAGCCATGGTCGCGAGGCTTCGTCGCCCTGAGGACGGTTCGCCGTCGGCCATAGTCCCCGCCGCCGTTGATCGCATCGGCGCCTGACGAACCGCAGCCCTCCGTCTCGGCCGCGCCTGTGACGGTCCCCCCAGCCGAACAGGGATATTACAATGAGATATTGTGTGTGCACGGCCTCGCCGTTGCCTCGCCGCGCGATTTACCGCCTCGTTGCCGGAAAGGGCTACCCTCGGAAGCTGATCGCGAAGGGCGGCAAGCCGCCGTACTTCTGGTCCGTTGCCGAAGGGGCATTATCCCGGGGATTGGCTCTGAACGCAAACGCCGGCTCCATTTCGGGACTGCCGGAGAACCCTGAAGGATCAGCCTTCCGCCTACAGGTAAGTGACCGCCAGGGGGACAGTGATGAAGCCGTCCCGACGCTGGAGATTAAGGCGCTTGGGCCGGGCGACCGCTACTCGGCAATCGTTTCGCAGGTGGCTTCGGGCGGCGGATGGAGGACCGCGATTCATGTCCTGAACTGTCCCCATCGGTGGTCTCCGTAGACATCAATTTCTATTCTGATGACGGAAGCCCGATGATTTTGTCGCTCACCCTAAACCCGGCCGAGGAGCGCGCTACACCCGTTGGAGCATCTCTGCGTGAGCTGGTATCCCCCAACGCCTCTCTGGTCGTCGCAACCTCTGCGGAGATCGCCAATGAGCAGACTGGGTGGGCCGAAATAGTCGCCTCCAGCGAGGCCGCCGGCTACTGCGTTTTCCACCACAGGTTGCCCGATGGGCTGGCGGCGGAAGAGACTGTTCCATTCGAACTCTTCGGTCAACGGTCCGTTTTCCTTGCCCTACGACAACGCCAGCAGAGCCCTCACCGCAGTGGCCCTGGTAAATCTCGCGCGGGAGTCAACATCGGTCGGGATGACCGTCCGAAAAACGGAGTAAGCATCACATTAACACCAGTGGTGGCGGCGTAGCATGAGGCGGACTTGGGAAGAGTCGGGACTTATATGCGGGCGGCAGCCCAGGCGTGAGGAAGCAACTTGTCGAGTTGCTGAATCGAGTGCGTCGGGATGCGCGACAGAACATCACGGAACCACTCGAACGGATCAATCTTCACCAGTTCACAGGAAGCTACGAAGCTGCGCAAGATGGCCATCGTTTTGCCGCCTCGGTCGCTACCTAAGAACGTCCAGTTGTTCCGGCCGATCGCGATCCCGCGTAAGGAGCGTTCGGTGTGATTGTTATCGATCGCCAGATCGCCATCTTCCAGATTGCGCGTGAGTGCTCGCCAGTTCTTCAAAATGTAGGAAACAGCCTGACCCGCCTCGCTCTTCGGCAGGTAATTGATCGGCGATCTTCAAAAGATAGGCGTGTAACTGCCCCATGACAGGCAGAGATCCTTGCTCGCGCAATAGCCGCAACGCTTCACCCCGAATGTGGTGCCGCCGGCCGCGCTTCTCGACAGCATAGAGCTGAGCAATGTAAGCCAACACCGCGCCCATCCGCGCCGGATCTGTCTCGCGTGCCTGATACGCATGCCTTCTTGCGTGCGCCCAGCAGGCGACCTCCACCATTCCCCGCGCGCGATTGGTGAAAAAGCTATCATAAGCGACATAGGCGTCGGCTTGTAAGTAGCCGCGGTAACGAGTGAGAAAGTTTTCCGGCCCGGCCCGCTCCCGCGTCGGCGTGTAATCGTAAATCACCACCGGGTGATCGCGATCACCCACATAGGGCCACATTCTCCCCTTGCGCGTATGCGGCAATCTCCGATCCAGGACCTTCACCGGCGTATCGTCGGTGCCAACCACCTTCGATTGCAGAACGAACTCCTTCAGTCGATCGTAGAGCGGCGTCAGCAGTTCCGCACTTTGCTTCATCCAGCCGCACATGGTCTGATCCGCAATCTCAACCCCGAACCGCCGCATCATTTTGGCCTGCCGATGAACCGGTAAGTGATCGGCTAACTTACTCACAATCACGTAGGCCAGCAAACTGGTGCCCGCCGTGCTCTTCTCGATCGGTTGCACCGGCTTGGTGGCCGTCTTGATCGTGCAAGCGCACGCGTACTTCTGACAGGCGTCTTCAATCACCACTAACTGCGCCGGTATGTACTCGTACCGTTCGCTTACTTCCTCGCCCAGGTGGCGAAGATCCTGCTGGCAATCGACGCAATGCTTGTCCTGCTCGGCCAGGTCATGCACGATGCGTTCCCGCTTCAGGTGCGGGGATAGCCCGCGCCGCCCGCGTGGCTTCGCTTCGCCACCACTGCCGCCGGCCGCTGGCGGTTCGTCAGGAGAATCGTCTTTCCCGTCCGCCGCCGCTTCGGGGCTAACTCTATGCCAAGTTCTTGCGCAAACAACCGCAATTGGTCGGCATTTAACTTCTCACTGCGGGTGCCGCTCTTGGCGGTTAGCAACTGCTGCAGCAACCGTTGTGTCTGGTCCAGTTGCGCAGCCAGATCCACCACAATCTTCTGCAGGATCTGCGGATCTTCCGGCAGACTGTGGGGGTCGATCGGCATTACGTGGATTATAAGAGATAATCAGCAATCCACCAAGCCAAAAGTGATTCGGACGCCAATGTTTATACGGCTTCTGAAGGTTTTTGCCGATATCGCTTCCGACGCTTCGCCTGACTCAAGTCGATGCCGCTTAACAGCGCACCCAACTCCCGCGCAGTAATCTCGGAACGCCTCTCGCCGTCCTCCGAGAACGGCACCGCGTGTGTGCCCTCTTCCAAGCGCTTCGCCCATACCGCAAAGCCGTCCCGATCCCAATAGAGTATCTTCACCCGATCGCGTCGCCGGTTCGAAAAAACAAATAAATGTCCAGCCAACGCATCCAGTTGCATCGTGTTGGTGACTAGCGCGTGCAGTCCATCGAAGCCTCGCCGCATATCGCAGGGCGCCGTGCATAAATACACACGCACGCTGGCCGGCAGATGGATCATGGTTGCGCGCGCAATGCACTCAGCACGATGCGCAGCGTTGCTTCCTCGGCGGGAATGCGCAACCGGTCGCCCTGAGCCAATACCAGCTCAATCATGGCTGCGTCTTTACTGGGCGTAGTCTGCACCAGCGCGAAGGTCATCGGACTGGCCGTGCGCAGCTGCTTTCGCCAGCTATAAAAAGCGTGCTCGGCCAGCCCGTGCTGTTTGCAATAGGCGCGGATCGACGCCCCGCTCTTCTCTTGCTCCCCGATCCGTTGCCGCCAAAGCTCACGCCGCTGCGCTTGTTCGTTTCCCATGCATCCACTATGCGCGGGCGAACGCTCCGGGGCCAGTGGTGTTCATGTGATGCTTACGAAACGGATATGTCCATCGCGTAGCGGCAACAGGAGGAAGCGGTACTAAATGGATCTAAAAGACGAGGGTTCATTTGCGCCAACATGGGCCTACCGCCCTGGGCACAGGGATCTCATACCGGAAGGACTCCTTGCCGCAAAGCTTTCGCCCGAAGGTCCAAGCTGGGAAGTTCAAAGATGGTGATGTCCGGCGCGCTGTCCACAAACGTAAAGGTACGGGAAAGAACAGGCCAATTGAAGAGCCCGATTGTCACAACCAGAACCGCAAGAGAGATCAGATGCTTCTGACGGAACGCCTTCCTGTGCGAGGGAGGGGGCCGGGAAATGTGGTCTCCTGAAGCTTCTAAATTGGGGCTGGACGTGGACTAGGCCACCGCGAGACCTTGAGCCCTCTTGGCGGACTGTTCCTGTGCGTCCCTGAGCAGACTCTCCAAGGTGGGTGTAGCCTTCACAATCATGAAAATCTGATAGCTAAACAGGCCTCTTGACAGGTGAATGAGAAATTGGTTTATGCCGAGCAGGAATCGGCTAGCGAGATTGTCACCCAGCGCTAGCGGGAACGGGCCAGGAATGCCGCGTGTCTCTGAAACGGTAAACCCGGATTGAACTAAGGAGCGACGAAAGGAAGAAAACGTAAAGAGACGCGTGTGGGTCAAGTCCAACAGTCCACGTTTGCCGTAGTTGAACTGACCCAGCATCAACATCGTGCGCGTAATAAAATACGCGATATTTCCGGTGCTTACTATAACCCGGCAGGACAAATTGAGACTCAGCGCTTGCCTCAATTGCTCCAGGAATCGTTCGGGCTCTGAGAGGTGCTCCAAAACGTCAAGCATCAAAATGTAATCAAATCGTTGGTAGTCGAGTTTGGGTGGTCCCTGGTTGAGATTGTGAAGGTAAAACTCCTGAGCTGGTGTCGCTGAAGTGGAAATGCATCCACGCCGACGACAACGCAGTGCTTGTTTTGCAGCACCGCGCCCATGTAACCGCCAGCGCAACCGAGATCCAGCACGGTGGCGCCTTCTCGGATTTGGGTAAAGGCAAAGGAGTGAGGACTCACGTAGTCTAGCTTGGGCTCATATGGCAGCGAATTGGGGTCCCCACAGTCAAACTTCCGTTCATATAAGAGGCCGGCGCCTTGTAATCTGGCCTTTATTGCGGCAATCACCACATCGAACGCATATTTCATCCCATTTACGTGGCAGATTTCGTCACCGTAATACGTGGGAATGGGTAACTCAACGATACGAAGCTCCGCCGTTAAGAGTTGGATTATGATCTCTGTATCGAAATGGAAGTCGTTGGTATTACGATCGAATGGCAGACGAGCCAATGCCCGGGTGGAGTAGATTCGATAACCGGAGTGGAATTCGCTGAGGTGAGCCTTGAGGAGCCGATTCTCAATCCAGGTCAGGATCTTGTTTCCAACATACTTGTACAGGGGCATGCCACCGTGCAAGGCAGCCCGCGGAGCCAACATGCGCGACCCAAACACCGCATCCGCCTCTCCGTTGCCCAGGGGCTCTAACAAATCGGGCAAGCATTCGGGGGCGTATTGGCCATCGCCGTGGAGGAGCGCAACAAAGTCGAACCCGTTTTCAATCGCGTAGTGATACCCTAGCTTCTGATTTCCACCGTAGCCCTGATTTATCGGGTTGAAAAGCACGCTGAATTTAAACGGGCCAGTTTGGGTCTGAGAGAGGCGGTGACCGACCTCGAATGTGGCGTCCTTCGAAGCATCGTCGATGATCAAGACCTCGACATCATACTTCTCAACCAGTGAGTGAGAGATCCGACTGACGACGTCTTTAATTGTCGTTTGCGCGTTATAAGCAACGATGAAAACCAGAACTCTTTGCTTCATGTGACGACAGGTCGCCCGATCATCTGGACCACTAACAAGCTAGCACGTGCTATCCGGCTATGCGGAATCGGTCATGGCGTGGAAGGCCAGCCGGCACCCAACGGAGGCCCCAGCCGCGATACCGTGTTCTCTTCGTTCGTGGCTACACCTCGACGATGCTTCAGGCCTGTTGAACCAGGATCGTCACCGAGGCAAGTGTTGCGCCCGGATCGGTCGGGTTGCGTCGGCCGAGTCGTGCAGGTAAAAACTCATCCCATCCGTAACCCATTTGCCGGTTCGCAGCTTGTAGCCTCGGTTAGCGCCGGAAGAAGAACTGAATTGCAGAACGTACAAGTTGTAAGTGATCGAAGGGAACGCCAGCGGCTTCTCCTCCGGAACCAACCTGTTGCAATTGCGACGCGAGGCTCATTGCGCCCGGGGACTGATCAAGCCCCGCTAAAACCTCTCGGCATGTCTCGTCGGTGGACTTCAATTCGTGGAGTGCGTACAAGGAACGTTCGAGTCGTAGCCTTGTCGAGTCGCATCCAGCGTTGGTATCTGGGTTCCTTAGAGCCATCGATAGCTTCTCTCTAGGTCCGCGTCGATGTCGCGCAGCATTTGCCTGCAGTTCTCAGATAATTCACCAGGCATGGCAGGCCTCAAGGATATCACTGGGTGGGGAGACCCAGTGCCCAGAACGCACTCGCACTCAGGACGGGCGCGACCAAAAGCAAGACAAACCCGTCGTAATGCATGTACGCTGCGGGTCCATTTGATTTCTTTCCGCACCGAGTTTTATAGATATGGAGTTTCGCTGCCGTAGGGCAAGTGGAGATCATTAACTGCAGGGCAAGAACAGTGTATTGCCTTACGGTCAGAGTGAGCAGCAGCGTTGTCCAGCCTTTCGATACGTGGCGATACAGGTCCAACGCCGGCGAAGCTGGAAGTGGAAGTGCGACGGCCGGAGAAGAGAACGGCAGGCAGAAACGATACTCGAAGGCTGATTGATGCAACGCCCAGCGTTGGCATCACGAGCAGCGACCAAAGATCAGCGTACTTCAGGTAACGAAAGGCGAGGATTGCATACCGGGCGAAGAAGAAGAGTGACGGCACCCCGGCATCACAAAGCGCTCGCGTAGCACGCCAGCCAGCCCGGCAAGCCAGACGAGTGCTGACAGGTATCGCCTAAGAATGAGTACATCCGCTGCCATGGCATTGGCTACCCTGGGGAACGAAAGCCCATGCTAGGGGACAGACCCCGGCATACGCTCGAGCAAGCGCTCCACCGAAAACCTACCAATGGCCGTCCGCCCGCCCTGTCGGGATTCCCTCGGAATGAAGAGCTCACAAAAGTGGGCTGTTCGGTCCAAAGCAGTTTCGATTGGCGCGGCATGAAGGAAGCGATGGCGGGGCGAGCCACGCCGTGGAGCCGCTGAAGTGGTAGGCTACAAATATTCGCAGGGTATGCCGATCAACGTTTTCATATCGTATTCGCATCTTGACGAACTCCGCTATGAGCAACTAGTTAAACATCTAAAA
The DNA here is from genome assembly GCA_963771305.1 of uncultured Acidobacteriaceae bacterium. Lineage (GTDB taxonomy): Bacteria > Acidobacteriota > Terriglobia > Bryobacterales > Bryobacteraceae > CAJCIT01. The sequence continues at coordinate 314,535 of CAVYTS010000001.1, read as the reverse complement.
CCCCTGGAATATGAGGGTATTATCCGAGCGTGGCACGACCTTAAAATAAATCCGGGCCGGGAATTTGACGCTGACATCTGGGCTGAACTGAACGTAGCCGACATCATATTGTTGCTTGTTAGTCCCGACTTTCTGGCATCCGACTATTGCTGGGGAAAAGAGGTTAAACGAGCAATGGAACGACATCAAGCAAAGGACGCTCGTGTTATTCCGGTTATCCTGCGTCCGGTTGATTGGCGTCAGTGCCCCTTTGGCAAGCTAGTATCCTTGCCAAAAGACGGCAAGCCTGTGAGCTCCTGGCAAGATGAGGACGAAGCGCTACTGAACATCGCAACGGGAATCCGATCTGTTGCAGCGGAGCTTAAGATCGCCGCCGTTCGTAATGTAAAAGATACCCGCATTCTTGAGGATGGCCGTCGGCTTGCCTCGCCTGACATCTTGGCTTCGGTTTCGAAGGCGAGGCCCTACGCGGCGCTCGCCGCTCTGGCGATTTTAATAAGCGCAGCAGTTTGGCTGGCCGGTGTGTATTTTTCCAGGCTCCACGACACCATGTCTCCCAAGGTCCTACCTGAATCCCGCCTGACCTACTACTTCAGTGTGCGTAAGCCAAACTCCCAGGAATGGGTGAGGTATGGCCGTGAGATGATAACCCCAGCCGGTTACTTTTTGCGCTTTTACTTTAGCAGCCCTCAGTCTGGACACTTGTATCTGCTGAACGAGGGCCCCGTTCCGCGCGGTAAAATGGCCAGTTTTAATATCCTGTTTCCAACACCCACCACCAATCAAGGTTCGTCATTGCTAAACGCAAACCAAACGCTCCAGTTTCCCCACGATGATACACTAAGGCTCGACGCCGACCAGGGAATCGAGAAATTGTATATCATCTGGTCGGCCCAGGAAATCGCACAAATCGAGCAACTAAAGCAATGGGAGAATCGGAGAGACGCAGGCGCCGTGCAAAGTTTGGCCGACGTTAGCAAAATCCAGGAGTTTCTACAGAAGAATCCACCTATGGCACGCGCTGACGAGCTAGAGAGCAGCACGGCACTTATCCAAAAGGGTGACCCGCTCGTATACATGGTTAAACTCGCCCACCAGTGAGGAAGTAATGAGAGAACATCCAGGTTTGTTCTTGATCGCCGAGCTATGCTTCTGCTCGTTCTTGGTGCTGAGCGCTCAAGTTAGCGACAATGAAGCGCAGACGCGCAACGTTTGGGACCTGAGCCTTCAAAAGCAGAGGCGGCAAGCAAGCGCGCCGCCCTCGGTTCCTTTGCCAGCCAAATCTTCGGACAACGCCTTCATCGGCATTACGGTCTGGCGCCTCCGGCCCAGCCAGCCTGGCGACGCGCCATCAGTGCGCATGCTGATCCAGGACGATGACGGCGGTAAGGATCAGGAATGGACACCGGAGCGTTGCGACGCGACCATTGGTTTACGGGTTGGGCAGAAGGTCCGCGTCAGTGTAGAATCCTGGCGAGAGGGCTATCTCTATATCATAGATCGTGAACAGTACTCGGATGGAACTTTTGGCCAAGCCCAACTGATATTTCCGACTCTCCGTACGCTACATGGCAATAATCGGGTACGAGCCGGTCGAGTCGTCGATATCCCTGGCGCCGGCGAAGGACCTTTCCGGGTAGAGCGACGACGGCAGGACCAGTTAGCCGAAGAGATTACGATTCTCGTTACTCCTGAGCCGATGGATGATCTGCATATTGGACCGAAACCTCTTTCAATCAATAAAGATCAACTCGCTGAATGGAAAAAGAATTGGGGTGCAGCTGTAAAACATCTCGAAGAGCCCGGCCAGGCGGGCAAGGTTTCCACGCCAGCCGAGAAGGACGCTGCAGAAAAGGGTAACTTGCTGACAGATTCGGATCCCCTGCCGCAGACTCTTTTTCACGTGAATTCCGGTGCGGGAAAGCCTATGTTGGTCACCATGCTGTTGAAGATCGAGTAGTACGCGAGTCAGAAATAAGGCGCGCTTGTGCGCATGAACTTTCCAAACTTCGACCGTTAGGGATGCTAAGGGCAAATTGCGCCCTTAATGAACCGCCGGTTTAACAGTTGACAATGTCGATCCGCGGACGTTCCGCACCCTTTTCTTTCTGAAACTGGCAGATTCAGTAGTTAAGTTTGCCCAGTGCAATGAATCATAGCTGTGACCGGAAGGGAAAAGAGGGCCACACAGAAGCCGGATGCATGAGACGCCAGTTTTGTTTCCCAGGCCCAGGTAGGAAACGATCGCTGCGGTGATCGCGGTCCGTTATTGCCAGTCGATCACGCGGCCGAAATTGAATTGAGGCCCAAGTGCTCTGCCTAACCGTAACGTCCCATGATAAGATCGAAACGAAATTGACAAGTACCCTATTCACTAAAGGCGCTGGCATGTTCGGCCCCTTGTTATAGCACTCCCTAAATCGTGATTCATTGAAATAGTACTGGCAAACAGCTGTCGTGACCCGGTCAGCCCTTTTCAGCGCGATCATCTTCGCAGTTGTGGCAGAAGCCCAACTGAACCCCCCCCCGCACAGGGAGCGGCCCGTCGGGCTAGTTCTGACATCCACGGGCGCACAGCTTCGGCGCGCGGACTCCGCGCTGCCCATCACCGCCAAGGCAGGCGATATTGTGTTCGCCGAAGATGCCATGCTGACGGGTCCCGGCGCATCTGCGTCCGTTCTATATTGCGCCGAAAGCGTATCCGAATTCTTGAACGCCAACACTGAGATCATTTTCGGGGTTCAACAGCTTCGCGTCAGATCCGGCCAGATTGCCAGCAAGAAGCCGGCCGCGTTTTGCCTCCTCCCGGAAGTCGGGCACTCGCCCGCGGCCAGTGAACCGTTCTATCCGGCCGTTCAAACGCGCGAGCTGAAGACCGCACCACCCGCGAGCGACCTAAACGCTCGCATCCAGGCCCTCCCTGAGAATGAAAGGAAGGGGCTTCTCGACGATCTCGGGCCAATCGATCGGGCGCTGGCCGGCAACCCCTGGGATCCGGCCTTGCTCGTTTCGCGGGCGGCTGTGCTGCAGAAATACAATCTGAATGGGGACGCCGCCAGCGATCTTCGCAAGCTGGCTGATGTGCTCCCAGACGCAGTTTGGACGCGCCAGTTGGTGCATGAAACGCCTCAAACCTCGCCGCGCCCCGGCACTCAACCTGCTGCCCCAGCGCCCGACCTAGCCTCAGGAAATACGTACGCGCTACTGGTGGGAATATCCAAGTATCAGAAGCTTCTCGAAAAACAGTTCCTTCACTATGCCGATCAGGATGCCAGTATCTTCTACGAACACCTGCGAGGTGGCAAAGGTGGATCCGTCACCGAAGGCAACATGAAGTTACTTCTGAATGAAAAGGCCACGAGAGCAGCAATTCGCGACAACATTCATCAGTTCTTAAGCAATCGAGCCAAAATTAATGACACGGTAGTGCTCTTCATCGCCGCGCACGGCATTGTTAGCGATACGCCGGATGACCGGGACGCCTACATTGTCACGTACGACACAGATCCACAGGATCTGCGGAGCACGGCCTTGCCGATGGCCGAAGTATCTAACGTAATGGATGCGGATCTACGGAACGTGGGGCGCGTTCTGGTCTTCATCGATGTATGTCATGCCGGCAACATTGGTACTGTCGTCGACAAAAAAGGCAACAAAGTCAATGCCGTCGTAGCGAGTGTTCTGGAGCGTAAAGGACAGGTCTTCGGGTTACTAGCTAGCCAGCCGGATCAATATTCCATCGAAGCGCCGAACTTCGGCGGTGGCCATGGTGCCTTCACTTACTTTCTTCTGCGAGGCCTGAACGGCGAGGCGGAAAACAAAAGCACCGGCATGATCGGTCCGAACGACATATTCAAGTATGTCTTGAATAAGGTCGAGGAAGCCACCGATTCCCAGCAGTCTCCTGAAAAGTCCGGATTCCTGAGCAGCGATGCGTCACTAGTGAATTTGGACAAGCCCGGAATCCAGTTGCCGCCGTACACTCCTCTGGAGCACGAGCAATTGGCCCGATTGCGGACGAACCGGAGTATTAGTGCCTTCCAGGCGGGTGCGGATGTACCGCAACGGAAAATCACCCGTATTAACCGGAAATTGGCTCTGCTAGACGAAGCACTCGACGCCAAGCGCATACTGCCCGAAACACCACAGAGCGCGTTTACCGCATTACAGGAAGTACAGAAGGACCTGCAACCGCAGGAATTTGCAGTTGAGCAGGGCAGACTCCGAAGTGCGCTGGAGGATGAAGCGCAACAGGTTCTGCTGCGCTATCTTGAGGGTGATCAGATCCCCCAGACTAAGGACGATTTCCGCCTTGGAGAATTGTATCTCGAAGCCGCGGCACTTCTGCCGCCAGATTCCACGATCGTCGAGAGCAAGAAGTATTTTTTTCGCGGCCGGGCGTTGATCTTCGACAAGAAATACCCCGAAGCTGTCTCCGCACTCGAACTTGCGGCCCGGCTCGATCCGCGGGGGGCGTATTCATTTAATGGGCTGGGCATCGCTTATCTCGAGCAGGCAGACTACGTGCGGGCTAAGTTGGCATTCCGCGATGCCATCCAACGTGCGCCCCACTGGGCATATCCTTGGCACAATTTGGCATTGGCTTACACTGAAACAGGAAGTTACGACCTAGCCATTAGTGCTTATCAGAAGGGTATGCTGCTGGCGCCGCAATACTCGTATCTCCCTTACAACTTAGGGTTGGTATATCAGCGGCTAAACCGTCGCGATGACGCCAAGGCCGCCTATGAGAAGGCGATGGCGTTGTCGCCTGGCTTAGGAGAGCCTTACAATGCTTTGGGAGTCCTGAGTGCCAGCAGCGGTCACTTCGCCAAAGCCGAGCGGTTGTATCGCGAGGCGCTCGACAAAAATCCCGATCTCTTCGCAGCACGGCAGAACTTGGCCATGCTTCTTGTCGCCAAACCGGATCGTGTCGGGGACGCCATCAACTTGTTGCGGACCAATCTAGACAAGTCGCCGCAGTATTTGCCATCCCGTCTCAGTCTGGCAGAGGCGCTCGCCCGGCAGAATAAGACTGCGGAAGCCATTGCCGAATATCAAGCTGTTGTCCAAGCCAAACCCGGGTATGTGGCAGCGAGGCGGGCTTTAGCTTCGATGTTGATCAGGGAGAAGAACTATACTGCTGCATTAGAACAACTAAGGGAAGCCCTGAAGCGATCACCCAGGGATGCAGATCTGAACGAGCAGGCGGGCGATGTGGCCCGCGAGTTGCATCAGTCGGCGGAAGCCAGCGCATTCTATCGGGCCGCGCTCGAAAACACGACCGATTCGAAGATGCGGAAACGAGTGTCGGCCCTTTTGTCCACGGACAACGGATCACAGTGAGGAAATGTCGGTTCCGAGCTCCGGCTGTCGCGTTGCCGAGCGAATTCCTCGGCGTTACGGCGCGAAGTAGCCGAACAGGTCCAGGATCAAATACGTGTTGTTGCTGGTGTACGCGCTGATCTCCGTATTTTTCGTGGGCACGATCGCCATGTTGCTGGTCACCTGGCCCGTGTACGCGTTCAGCGTCGATACCAATGGTTGCCCGCTTCCTGCCGGCCACAATGTTAAGAACGCGAGCGGGCCCCCGGGCACCACCGTGGCGTTGAACACATACGCCTGCGCTGCATTGGTGGCGATGCAGCCGCTCCGTATCACATCCACGTTAATGGCCCCCTGGAACGGCGGCGTACCCACTGGGTTGCGCGTGTCCAGCACCCGGCAAGGCGCTAGGGTATACAGTGACAACCCGCCCTCCGCCGCCGGCGCAAAGTACCCGTTGATATCCACCACCAGATCCGTCGCGTCGGTCACATAAACATCGATACTGCCCCCAAATCCCGCCGGCACGATTCCCGCATTCGCCTCCACCGTCCCGGTCGGGTCATTCAGCGTCGATACAAAGGGCTGGGCTTCTCCCGTGGGCCACACCGTCAGATAAGCCACCGGCGTCTCCGGCGGGACTAACGTGAAGTTCAACGAATACGCCTGCGCCGTCGCCGGCACATTACAATTGCTCGATAGGATCGGCAGCGTGGTGATGCTAGAGGCTGCCAATCTTCCCGTTGCGATCGTAGATGCAGCCCCTGGCCGCGTGTCCACCACCCGGCAGGGCGCCAGCGGATAGAACGCTAGCGCATTAGCTTCTGTGTTTGGCACGAAGTAGCCGTTGATATCTAGCACGACATCGGTATCGTTGGTTGCATACACACTGATGGCAGCCCCGGTTCCCGCTGCCACGATCGCCGCATTGGCTTTCACCTCTCCATCGAAGGAGTTCAGGGTCGATGCATTAGGCTGGCTCTGCCCGGTGGGCCACACCGTTATATACTCCAGGGGCCCATTCGGCACCACCGTTACGTTCAGCGCGTAGGCTTGGGCGTTAGCCGGGATGCCATTACAGGGTCCGCTCGGGATGGTGAACGAGCGCGTCGTTCCCACCGAGAACGAAGGCGGTCCGAACCCCTCCGGCTTTGTGTTGTCCCGTGTGTCCACCACCCGGCACGGCGGCATTGTCACAAAAAGCAATGGCCCCTGTGTCGGGTTAATCACATTCTGCTTAAAAGTGGCGTTAGGGCTCAGGTTGCTGTTCATCGTCACTTGGCATACGCTCCCGGAACCGCTGCAGGCGCCACCCCAGCTTTGGAAACTCCAGCCGCCGGCCGCCGTCGCGTTTAGCGTTACTATCGTCCCACTTGTGAAAATGGCGCTGCAGGCCCCGCTCCCGCTGATACAGTTGATACTGCCGTCCGTGCTGGTGACCAGGCCCGGTCCCACCTCGCTCACCGTCAGCGTGTAATTCGAGGTGGCTGCCGAAAAGTTGAGCGTGGCAGTAGTTGTCCCGCCTCCACTCAGGGTCTGGTTCGGTGAGTATGTGATGTTGGTTAGCGTAGCTCCCGATGGCCCACCCGAAACGCCGGTCAACATGTAAGTACCCGCGATAGCAGTCTGGGAAGAAGCCGGCACCATGGGTTCGTTCCAGATGCTCGGCCCGGTCACCTGATAGTTCACCATCCCATTCCACGGACTACCATTCAACGTCGCGTTCACCTGAATGGTGCCGACGGGTGTCGTGCTGAGCGTCACTCCCACGTATTGGCCGCCGCTTCCGTCATTCGGCGAAATCGTGATCCCGCCTGAGTGAAGTCCAACCGCTAGACCGGCCGGGTTCACGGTAATTGACAGTTGCGACGGTGTGGTCAAGCCGTTGGAAGCAGTGGTCGACAGCCAGTTGCAGCTTGAGCTGGAGCTTGGAACATTGGTGCAGGGCATGTCAGCAGTCGTCGCAGCCACGCCGAAACCCTCTACACCCCCAAAATCCGTAACTTGAACCGACATGTTGTTGGTCTGAGGCGTCGTGACCGCTTCCATGTCAACCATGTTCGAATTCACCACGAGTTCCGACGCGACTACACTCGAGCTGGCCGGAGGGGAGGCGACGGACAGTTGACGGACGCTGAGGGAGATGGAAGTACCCGCCTCCTGGCCCGGTGGCACCTGTGCCAGCAATTGAGTGCCGCTGATAAAGGCGGTGGCTAACGGTACCTCCTCAAAGTAAACGACTGCGCCAGGGACAAAACCGGTGCCGCTGACAATCAAAGGGAAAGATCCGCTTGCCGCCGGAATCGTACTTGGCATGAGAGAGGTAATAACGGGCGCCGTCTGCTGCGTGAAAGTGGCCGTGGAACTCAGATTGCTGTTCATTGTCACTTGACAACCGCTCCCTGAACCGCTGCAGGCGCCACTCCAGCCTTGGAAACTCCAGCCGGTGGCCGCCGTCGCGTTTAGCGTCACGACGGTGCCGCTTGGGTAATTGGCGCTGCACGCCCCGCCCCCGCTGATACAGTTGATACTGCCGTCCATGCTGGTGACCGTGCCCTGTCCCACCTCGCTCAGCGTCAGTGTCTCATTCGCCGTCTGCACCTGCGTGAAAGTGGCCGTGGAACTCAGATTACTGTTCATTGTCACTTGACAACCGCTCCCTGAACCGCTGCAGGCGCCACTCCACCCTTGGAAGCTCCAGCCGGTGGCCGCCGTCGCGTTTAGCGTCACGACGGTGCCGCTTGGGTAATTGGCGCTGCACGCCCCGCCCCCGCTGATACAGTTGATACTGCCGTCCATGCTGGTGACCGTACCCTGTCCCACCTCGCTCACCGTCATCGTCTCATTCATCGGGGCGGCTGAACCGGCTTGATATATGGTAAATGTCGCCGGCGAGGGCTGCGTGAAACTAACAGTAATTGTCTGGGCCGGCCCCACATTGGCAGCCACCGAGTAGTTGAACATGTATGATGGTGGCCCACCCGGCGATACAGTGAGAGCCAAGCCTGTCCCAGATGTGTTGTATCCCCACCAACAGGTATCAGCCGTTAAAGTAAAGGAACCGCTTCCACCTGATGCTGGAATGCTCACTGATGACGGCAAAATCGATGCCACGCATGAACTTGAATTCTCATAGACTTGGACAGTTTGGATAGTAATTCCATTAACTATAAAGGTGAGAATACTAGTCTGTTCGTTAGGAGTCGTGTTGGGTGGAGCGTTGATGGGGATCGATAATGACGTACTCGAATTGACTCCTGAAGAGTTTTCAGGGGTAACAGGCCCCGAGAATACGACGAGCTCCCAACTGCAGCCAATACCATTGAAACTGACGTTGAGAGTACCGGATCCGCCTGATGGTAGTGCGAAGAAGGTTTCAGCCCCATTATCGAGGCCAAATCCATCAAAACCGCTCCCCCCTGTGACGCTCCCAGAGGTACAGCTCTGCGCAAAAGCCTGATTGTGCGCGCTGGAACCTAGGAACAGACCCAGTAAGAGCATCGGGAGTACTCGTCCGAAATACCGACCAGCCGCGTTTCCACCAGCAAGGGTTAGTGAATAGCTGATCGCCACGCTTCGGGTCCGAGCACCGCAAATACGTGACCCGAGAATGCGGATACAGTTCATAAAATAATTGTCTGGTCCGATTTGAGGAGGGACGTTATCCACGCCGACATATGTAAGCCCGACCATGTCTGCGTCGCCCTTTAGAGACATGCTGGCCGCTGGGCATAGCCGCCAGCAGCAACAGCGCGCGTACGGCCACTCGCTGAAGAAGACCCGCCGGGTTGCCGCCCCGCGACGAGATCAAAAAAGCACACGTGTTGGCAGCCGATCGATCTCACGAGGCTCTCCAAAAAACCGACCCGATCCATTTGCCGTTGGGTTGGTGATCGAACTCTCGTGGCCGTCTCCAGCGCGCACGCCCTCGAGACCCTCGACTATGTCCCCCGACGCTCAGGCCAATTGTGGAAACAATGTCCATTTGGACTATAAAGCAATTGCTTCGCATTAGCAATGGTCCCAGTCGAAATTTCAAGGAAGTACGAGACAGCCATGAAATTGCCGAAACACGCAGCGGGTATTCGCGAAACTCATCAGAGCAGAATTCATCGCTCCTATAAGAGGGCTTGCAAGACGGCTTGTCGACTCGAGGCAGGTTATCGGGTCGCCCTGCGCGTCTCGCCTGCGGGGTTGAGACAACGGCGCTGTCCTCGGCGTTACGGCGCGAAGTAGCCGAACAGGTCCAGGATCAAATACGTGTTGTTGCTGGTGTACGCGCTGATCTCCGTATTTTTCGTGGGCACGATCGCCATGTTGCTGGTCACCTGGCCCGTGTACGCGTTCAGCGTCGATACCAATGGTTGCCCGCTTCCTGCCGGCCACAATGTTAAGTAACGCGAGCGGGCCCCCGGGCACCACCGTGGCGTTGAACACATACGCCTGCGCTGCATTGGTGGCGATGCAGCCGCTCCGTATCACATCCACGTTAATGGCCCCCTGGAACGGCGGCGTACCCACTGGGTTGCGCGTGTCCAGCACCCGGCAAGGCGCTAGGGTATACAGTGACAACCCGCCCTCCGCCGCCGGCGCAAAGTACCCGTTGATATCCACCACCAGATCCGTCGCGTCGGTCACATAAACATCGATACTGCCCCCAGATCCCGCCGGCACGATTCCCGCATTCGCCTCCACCGTCCCGGTCGGGTCATTCAGCGTCGATACAAAGGGCTGGGCTTCTCCCGTGGGCCACACCGTCAGATAAGCCACCGGCGTCTCCGGCGGGACTAACGTGAAGTTCAACGAATACGCCTGCGCCGTCGCCGGCACATTACAATTGCTCGATAGGATCGGCAGCGTGGTGATGCTAGAGGCTGCCAATCTTCCCGTTGCGATCGTAGATGCAGCCCCTGGCCGCGTGTCCACCACCCGGCAGGGCGCCAGCGGATAGAACGCTAGCGCATTAGCTTCTGTGTTTGGCACGAAGTAGCCGTTGATATCTAGCACGACATCGGTATCGTTGGTTGCATACACACTGATGGCAGCCCCGGTTCCCGCTGCCACGATCGCCGCATTGGCTTTCACCTCTCCATCGAAGGAGTTCAGGGTCGATGCATTAGGCTGGCTCTGCCCGGTGGGCCACACCGTTATATACTCCAGGGGCCCATTCGGCACCACCGTTACGTTCAGCGCGTAGGCTTGGGCGTTAGCCGGGATGCCATTACAGGGTCCGCTCGGGATGGTGAACGAGCGCGTCGTTCCCACCGAGAACGAAGGCGGTCCGAACCCCTCCGGCTTTGTGTTGTCCCGTGTGTCCACCACCCGGCACGGCGGCATTGTCACAAAAAGCAATGGCCCCTGTGTCGGGTTAATCACATTCTGCTTAAAAGTGGCGTTAGGGCTCAGGTTGCTGTTCATCGTCACTTGGCATACGCTCCCGATACCGGTGCAGGCGCCACTCCAGCCTTGGAAGCTCCAGCCGCTGGCCGCCGTCGCGTTTAGCGGCACTACCGTGCCGCTTGGGTAACTGGCGCTGCAGGCCCCGCTCCCGCTGATACAGCTGATACTGCCGTCCGTGCTGGTGACCGTGCCCTGTCCCGCCTCGCTCACTGTCAGCGTGTAATTCGCCGCCTGCTTAAAAGTGGCGTTAGGGCTCAGGTTGCTGTTCATCGTCACTTGGCATACGCTCCCGATACCGGTGCAGGCGCCACTCCAACCTTGGAAACTCCAGCCGGTGGCCGCCGTCGCGTTTAGTGTCACATTGGTGCCGCTTGAGTAACTCGCGCTGCAGGCCCCGCTCCCGCTGATACAGCTGATACTGCCGTCCGTGCTGGTGACCGTGCCCTGTCCCGCCTCGCTCACTGTCAGCGTGTAATTCGCCGCCTGCTTAAAAGTGGCGTTAGGGCTCAGGTTGCTGTTCATCGTCACTTGGCATACGCTCTCGATACCGGTGCAGGCGCCACTCCAACCTTGGAAACTCCAGCCGGTGGCCGCCGTCGCGTTTAGTGTCACATTGGTGCCGCTTGAGTAACTCGCGCTGCACGCCCCGCTCCCGCTGATACAGTTGATACTGCCGTCCGTGCTGGTGATTGTGCCCTGTCCCACGTCGCTCACCATCAGCGTGTAATTCGCCGGCTGCGCCTGTGCAAAAGTGGCGGTGGAAGCCAGATTGCTGTTCATCGTCACTTGACAACGGCTCCCGCTCCCGCTGCAGGCGCCACTCCACCCTTGGAAGCTCCAGCCGGTGGCCGGCGTCGCGTTTAGCGTCACCATCGTGCCGCTTGCGTAACTGGTGCTGCAGGCCCCGCTCCCGTTGACACAGTTGATACCGCCGTCCGAACTGGTGACCAGGCCCTGTCCCACATCGCTCACCGTCAGCGTGTAATTCACTGCCGCGGTCATAGTTACTGTAACGACCGCGCCCCCAGTGCCGTCGTTCGGTGCAAGCGTGACAAAGCCAGCATAATATTTGGAGGCGGGCAGGCCCGTCGGGTTCACCGAAATCGACAACTGGCACGGCGGCGTCGAGCAGGACGCCCCGTTGTTAGTTCCCTGCGCTGAGAGCCAATGATTTCCGTCTGTCGTGGAAGTCGTCACGCTGAAGGAGGGAACGGGAGAACTCGTATCCGTGACTTGGACGGAGAGGTTCATCTTAGCCGCCGCGACCGTTCCGAAATCGAGTTCTGTACCCTTAGAGAAGTCCGGCGAACTCACCAGGAACGCCGCGGGGCTTGGGAAAACGGTAAGTTGGATCGGAAAGTTCAGGGGGCTGTTGCTCGCGGATGGAGAAGTCAAGGTCAGATAGCCAAGATATGTCCCAGTGGGGTACCCATCGGCACCCTTGTTTACTTGGATCTGGACCGTCACACTAGCCGGTGTCGTTTGGGGCACCGGAGTCACGGAAAATGTGATGGGCAGTGTCACTCCGCTGGGTTCGACAAGCATAGCGGAGGCCGTAAAACTGATGGCCCCACCATCGCTGGAGGTCACCTGAAAGGTCAATTGGTTCGAAGGAGTGTAAGATCCGTCGAGGAAGGTGACGCATGCCTCCGGAAAAGAGCTGTTGCAAGCCGCTGCGGGCTGCGGGCCAGAAACTTGAAGGACCGGAGCCTGAGCGGTGGCGGCGGGCACAAACAAGCAAGCGGATAATAAGACGTAAACCAGGAGAGCCAAACAAGTAAATCTGGACATCGCCAAAACGTCCTGCGAGAGAATAACGAGTATATACTACATAAACACCTCGGATGCAACAGGATTCTCGAGTGGTGGATTCTCGAGTGGTGGGGTTCCGGCCAGGCGATCGGGCATACGGTCGTCAAGCGACTGCTATGAGATTTGCACCATCGTCTATTTGCCTTCTGGCACTGATAGGCTCCTTTGCGCTTTCCCAGACCACTCAGGGCCTGATTACCGGGCGCGTGGTGGACTCTGTTTCTGGGCAGCCGGTGGCCGCCGCCCAGATCTCCTGGTTCAAAGTCACTACGCCTCTTGGCGAAAAAGCAGTATCCGACTCTGCAGGTTACTTCAACCTGCCGTTGTTATCCCCCGGCCTTTACCACCTACGAATTGACGCGCCCGGTTACCAAGGCCAGGAAACATACGAGCTAGATCTCCCTGTCGCCGGCCGGCTCGATATCAATTTCCGGCTCCGCCCGTTAACTGACGTTTGGGAGGCCGGCCAATATCGTAGCGTTTATCTTCCGAAATCCAACTCCGTGCTTCCGTTTTTCGGGCCAGATGTGGACCCGAGTCACACGGCAGATTTCGACACCACCGGAAGCCGGAGCGCGGCGCTGGAGACCTCGGTCTCGCAAGTGATCGATGGCACCGAGCTTCAGGACTTGCCGCTGAATGGACGGGATGTATATGCACTGCTGGTGACCCAGCCCGGAGTTACCGCGGATGCAGCGACCGGTCGCGGCCTGGGGATCTCCGTCAATGGGCAGCGTCCAACTTCTTCAAACTTTCTGCTAGATGGCCTGGAAAACGACAATTTTCTGACCACCGGTCCGCTAGTAACCGTGGCGCCCGACGTCGTGCAGGAATACCGGCTAAGTACCAGCAACTTTTCGGCTGAATTCGGGCGCACCGGGGGCGTGCTCGCCAACGCGGTAACGCGCTCAGGTTCCAATGATTGGCACGGCTTTGGCTACTACTACTTGAAGAACGATCTGCTGGACGCCAATGGCTTCCAGGAAAACCTGGAGGGGTTCCGAACGCCGCTGAAATACTCCGAGCCGGGTTTCTTCGTGGGGGGCCCGATCCTCCGCAACGTTCTTTTCGTTTCGGCCTCATTTGATTACCAGCGCTTCCGCAGCGAAAGCGACCCTCAGGATTATCTCCTACCCACGCCGCAATTGGCCCACATGGCTGGAGCCGGGACCGCCGCGCGGCAATTGCTCGAAATGTTTCCAGCCCCAGTGCCCGCTAATGCTACCGGGCAGTTCGCGAATCTGCAGATCGCCCCTCCGGTAGCCATCAACCAGCTCCTGGCGTTGCCCCGGATCGATTACCTCCCGCGCGAGGGGCGGGATCACATCATGGCTCGTTTGGCTCTTTCCCGCGTGGATCAGCCCGATTTTGAGTGGACGCCGTATCCTCAGTTTATTACGCCCTTGCACGAGTACGCCACAGGACTCGGAGTGAGCTGGACCCGGCAATTTACTCCCAGCACTACCAATGAGGCACGTTTCGGATGGAGCAATGACAACCTCTTCTTTAATCGCTCCCACCCCGAAATCCCTTATATTCAGGTTGGCGGCGATAATTGCCAGACGTGCACCATGCCGGGCAGCCCTCTCTTTTATAGCTACCAAAACGACAGTCACTACGTGGAGTTCAACGAAAATCTAGTACATGAACACGGGCGCCATGTCTTCAAGGCGGGAATGGGTGTCCTGGCCAGGCATCTGGACGGGTATCTGACCGCCGGCCGCGATGGCATCTTCGTTTTCTCCGACCCCACGGCCTTCCTGAACGACCAGGTGTTTCAGTTCGATATTGCGCTGACGCGGAGCCAGTTACCTAGCGGCGCCTCAATTCCGCAATACGACCGGAGTTATATCTACAACCAGTTCTTCGGCTTTGTGCAAGACAGCTTCAAAGTGACGCCGCGTCTGGTGCTCAATTACGGTCTGCGGTATGACAATTATGGCGCGCCGACAAACGTTGGACCGGTAAAAGACGCGCTCGTTCGGCTGGGAAGCGGGGACAATTTCGTCACTCGGCTAGAGAACATGACTCTCCCGCCCCCGCCTACCGGTGGTAATCAGCAACTATATAACAATGACAATCTGAATTTCTCCCCGCGCCTGGGATTTGCATACAGTCTTCGAAACGACGGGCGAGCTGTAGTACGTGGTGGCTATGGCATTTACTATGAAGCTCCATTCGACAACCTTTGGCAGACGCTGCGGAACAACAATGTGGTGCTCGCGGCTGCAGATCAAGGCTCATTCGGCGGGCCCGTAAACTTCCTGCAGCCGGTCGCAGCGATCGCGGCGAGCCTGCCGTTGGGAAGTCTAGCACCCGTGAATGGCGGCGACTTTCCGCGGCCCACGCTTTTTCAGCCGGGCTTTCGCAATGGTTATGTCCAAAGCTTCTTCCTGGGCGTCCAGCAGCAGTGGACCGAAAAGTTCAGCCTGGAAGTCAATGGGCTTGGATCCCTCGGCCGCGAGTTGGTCACCACCGACCTCATCAACCGTTTGTACAGTCTGCCCTTCTCGGCTCAGAACCCGGAGGGCTACTTCACCACCGCCGTGCCTACAATTGCTTATCGAGCCAATCAGGGGCTTTCGGATTATTACGCGCTCACGCTTGTCGGCCGATACCGCACAAATCACTCTCTTCTGCAAGCCTCTTATACGTGGAGCAAAGTGATCGATAATCAAAGTGATCCTCTGCTGGGTGATTTTTTCGACCTTAGCTTTAATCTAAGTCCAGTCACAGCGGCCTTCCGTCAACAATTCAACAGTAATGCAGATAGGGCATTGGCTAATTTCGATCAGCGTCAGAATTTCGTGATCTTCGGGTTCCAAGATCTTCCCCGACTATTCGCATCTACCACTGCCGCACCGTTATTCCGAAACTGGGAGTTCTCAGGTTTGGCTGCCGTCCGCTCTGGATTCCCTTATAGCCCGATGTTAACCTTCCAGGGTCCGGGATCAATACAGATCTTGGAGGGCGGCGGCGTACTCTCTGATAATACCCCCAACCTGGTAAATCCCTCCGATGTCTACGCGTCTGTGCCGGTCACCGGAGGCAAGCTTCTTCTGAACAGCAGCGCATTTAGTCCGCCTGCAACTGGTGCGCTCGGAAGTTTGGGGCGTAATGCTCTCGAGGGCCCCGGTCTCTATAGCGTCGATGTTTCGCTAAGCCGCGGGTTCGTCGTGCCCAAGTTGGGAGAAGCCGGTAGAATTGTGGTGCGCGCCGACGCCTTTAACGTGTTGAATCACGCAAATTTGAATAACCCTTACAACATTTTCCCGTCTCCGGCATTCGGCGTCGCTACATACGGTAGGCTGGGGCTGCAGCCGGGTTTTCCGGCTCTGACGCCTTTCAATGAAACGGCTCGGCAAGTGCAATTGATGTTGCGTGTGGAGTTTTAATCAAGAACGCGATTAACGGGCGCTCTATCCTCCCGTCTTTGATCTGAGGACTTCGCGGTCGTCGAGGCTTTTCGAACACTTCAAGGTTGTTTTTGATCCTGTCCTTCGCCAATAGTGTGACCGCACCTATGGCTGTCACTCCATGTAGGCTACGAAAGATCCTAACAGCTGGCCCGAAGGTTGCTGATATCGGGTAACAATGTTACACGCGGGTTGGCCGACCCGTGAATGCCCTTCGACCCGATTTATTTATGGCGAACGACAGGCTTTGGGCCATTTGCTTACCGGAAAGTCGTACTCGGCCTCATATGTCGGCGCTGAGGCAACTGGACTCGAACTATCGCATCAGATGAAATTTGAAACGAATGCACTCGGCTTCACAATCGCCCAGCCAATCCATGAAGAACTTGGCCGCCAAGGTGGTATCAGCTGCCCGCAGCTTCGAGTAATTCGGCAGTTTGCTGGAGTCGTTCTATTAAGCAGATTTGCTCTTTCCTGCGTATGAAATTCTCGACCGGGTTTGCACGCATCGCTTAGGGCCACGGGCAGGTCGTGGCCAACGAATTATCAGTCACCCACCACCGGCCGAAAGGAGGCGGATATCTACGAGTTAACTGTTGACGCGACTCCAGATGCCAAAGGCATCATCGACAGTTCTTCAAACTGGACGGTCGGGGCCATGGGAGTGCGTGAGATATTTACAATGAGCACTTAGAATCTCCGCAGATTGCGTTATTTTGTCTCCGAGCTTGGCTTGGCGTCGGGCATTTTGGTGTGGAGGAGTGATAGGACATCTCGGACTGTCCGAAACGCGTCAGACGTCATTAGAGGCGGCTCCGTTGATATCGGAGCAAGGCACACAAGGTGCGCAAAAGTGGTTGCTAACCAACTCAAACTGCACGTTGGAGTCACACCTCGGCTATACAGTAGGCAAACATCTTTGTTGAAAGCTTCCAGGGACCAACCTCACTCTCCTTCCCCGCCCGGCCATTCCGCAATCAACCGATAGCCACTAGCCTAGTCGCGCCTTTGGATGAATTACGAGCGGAGAGCTCCAGCGATTGAAGTGAAAATGCATCAAGAAGGCAAAGTTTCCCTATAGAATACATTTTCACAGGTGGGCTTCAGTGCCGGCAAAACAGATTGTTTACAGCGAAAACTCACGTCAGGCGATTCTGCGTGGCGTCAACCAGTTGGCTGATGCCGTCAAAGTAACCCTTGGTCCCCGCGGCCGCAACGTTGTGCTGGAGAAAAAGTTCGGCGGCCCAGCCATTACCAAAGACGGCGTCACTGTCGCCAAAGAGATCGAGCTCGAAGATCCGTTTGAAAACATGGGAGCGCAGATGGTGCGCGAGGTTGCCGCTAAGACCTCCGATACGGCTGGCGACGGCACTACCACCGCCACCATTCTCGCGCAGTCCATCTTTCGGGGAGGCGTGAAGGCAGTTGCAGCCGGCGCCAATCCGATGGCCCTGAAGCGCGGCATTGAGAAGGCTGTCGAGCTGGTGGTCGCGGAAGTAAAGAAACTCTCTATTGACGTCAAGGACAACGAAACCATCGCCCAGGTGGGCACCATCTCGGCCAATGGCGATTCCGACATTGGCAACACCATTGCCGAGGCGATGAAGAGGGTCGGCAAGGACGGCATCATCACGGTGGAAGAGAGCCGGACCATGAACACCGAACTCCTGACCGTGGACGGCATGCAGTTTGACCGTGGTTTTCTCTCGCCCTACTTCATCAGTGATCCGGAACGCATGGAGTGCGTGTTGGAAGAGCCCTTCATCCTGATCCACGAGAAGAAGATCTCGGGGTTGAATGAGTTTGTGCCGGTTCTCGATCAGATCGCCCGCTCTGGGAAACCGCTGCTTGTGATCGCAGAGGAAGTGGAAGGCGAAGCGCTGGCCACGCTGGTAGTCAACAAGCTGCGTGGCACGTTGAACGTCTGCGCGGTGAAGGCTCCTGGCTTTGGCGATCGGCGCAAGGCCATGCTTGAGGACATCGCGATCGTCACTGGTGGCAAACCGCTGATGGAGGAAACCGGCATCAAGTTGGAAAACCTTCGCCTGGAAGACCTAGGCCGCGCCAAGCGCGTGACCGTGGACAAGGACAATACCACCATCATCGATGGCGGCGGGGCGCAGAAGACGATCGAAGGCCGCATTAAGCAGTTGCGCGCACAGATCGATGAAACCACCGGCGACTACGATCGCGACAAGCTGCAAGAGAGGCTGGCCAAGCTGGCCGGCGGCGTTGCTGTGATCAAGGTTGGTGCAGCCACAGAGACCGAGATGAAGGAGAAGAAGGCTCGTGTGGAGGACGCGCTGCATGCCACTCGCGCGGCTGTGGAAGAAGGCATCGTTCCGGGCGGCGGCGTAGCGTTGCTGCGCGCGGCGAAATCCCTTGAAACACTGCAGCTCTTGGGCGACGAGAAGATTGGCGTCGACATCGTGATACGGGCTTGTGAAGAGCCTGTGCGGCAGATCGCCGGCAATGCCGGTTACGAAGGCGCGATCGTGATCGAGAAGATCCGCACTTCCGCGGATTCGCACCACGGCTTCAACGCTGCCACTGCGCAGTACGAAGATCTGGTGAAGGCGGGCGTCATCGATCCAACCAAAGTGACCCGTTCGGCTCTCCAGAACGCTTCTTCGATCGCGGCACTCATGCTGACAACCGAGGCGATGATCGCCGAAATACCCGAACGTCCGCTGACGGTCGGAGCCGAGCGTGAGATATATGCGCCGTACGAGCAAACGCCCTCGCGGCCATTCTACGAATCGAGCACAAAGCGTAGCACCTCTGAAATCCCGCAGTCCGAGATCCAGCCAATCGAGGAATCAAAGCTTCGATTCGAACTTGAGTTAGAACAATCGGACCTTCTGGAATCTGCCAATAGCGTGCAAGAATCCGAACTCGCCGAGGAGTTTGTCCGCATTATTAAAGAGCCCGAGGAACCGCGGGTGGTCAACGTAGCTTTCCTGGACTTCACTGCCACCATCGCTATCCCGCAGAACAGTACGCTGGAGGCTGGCGCGAGCTATAGCGTCTTGGTCCACATTGGTAGGCGCCTGCCGGAGAGCATCGTCCGCAACCCGGCCGAAGTTCCTGAACAGCTGTTGCAGCCTTTGATGGGCGAAGAAGGTCTTCCGCTCCGTGTTGTTATCTCCAGCCGCGATTTCGAACTGTCCGAACGTGAACTTGTGCTGACGCTTCCGCACACGGGCCCAAGCGAGAGGCATTACTTCCACGTCCGCGCGCCGAAGGAGGCTGGCGCCGCACAGTTGCGCGTTGCCATCTATTACCAAATGAACCTTCTGCAATCGGTTCGCGTCACAGCCGAGATCGCGCCGGTCCAGCAGACCGCCGAGAAGGGCGGCAACGTAGCCGCAGTAGAGTACTGCCTGAGCGGAACCATGCGTAATGTCACAAACTATCCGCCACGGGCGCTTAACGTGCTGCTGAATGAATCGCATGACGGCACGCACACCTTTTCTATCGTCGGGACCGGCATCCAAGTGGACGTTAATTTTGGGGACTTGGAGATGCAAACCTCCCTCAGTAATGCCCGTTCGACTCTACTCAATATTTGCGCGGTCCTCGATAAGGATGGCAAACCCATCAGCTACCGATATGACCAGACCACTAATCGGGGGACGTTCAAGCAATTCGTCGAGGACGTGAAGAAGCTCGCCGAGTCGGGTTGGGCGTTGTATCTGGAATTTGTAATGAACAAGGACCAAGCGTTCGATGCGACACTTCGCAAGACGCTGGCTCATAAGTCAACGATCCAAATCTCATCCACCAAATCCGCGAAGTATGTTTTCCCGTGGGCGCAGGTTTATGACAAGCGACTGGTCACCGATCCTGGCAATGAGGTCTGCGGCCGCTTCCTCACGGACGTGAGCAACGGCGTGGCATTGGATTCCCAGCAGTGTTTGGCCGGAGCCTGCCCAAGCGCAAACGACCCGAACGTGATCTGCCCATCCGGATTCTGGGGCTATCGGCACGTACTGGAACAGGCTCCGTCAATTGCCGGGAGTGTCAAAAACGGAGACGACAAGACGCCGGGGCGCGATCTTCCGCTGCACCTCTATTTGAACGGCCCTCCGCGAGTCCTCATGGGCGTAAGCCTGGAGCTCGAGTCCCCCGATACCCACTACTTGAAGCTGAAAGGCATCACGCCGTACCAAGTGAGCATGCAGCGGGATAAAAGTCACATCCTGGCCGGCATGGTGAGCGCTCCGGCACCCAATTTGGTCTATTTTTATTGCCACGGTGGAAAAGACCATGGCAATGCCTTTCTCGGCGTGGGCAACAATGAACTCCTGCTTACAGGCGACTTGGTCGGGTATGGTTTGACTTGGCCCGATATTCATCCGCTGGTCTTTATCAACGGGTGTGGAACTGCGGAGATTTCGCCCAGCGACCTGCTGACATTCGTGAACACATTCATCTGGTGCCAGGCCGCCGGCGTGATCGGAACCGAAATCCGGATCCCGGAGTACTTGGCGACAGAGTTCGCCATCAGCTTCTTCAAGGCGATGGCGGAGCCCAACGCCACGGTCGGCGACGTATTCTGGCAGGAGCGCCTAGCGCTGCTCTGGAAATATAACCTGCTCGGCCTCGCCTACACGCCTTATTGTCATGCGATGCTCGGGTTCCAAACCGCCTAACTCCGCGCTACTGGCCCATGAATGGGTTCTTGGTCTTACTAGGATCCAGAAGATCCGCCAACGTGATCTGTTTGCTGAACAAGCCGAGCAAGAGAAGGATCAGGACATAGCCGAAGAACCCAACCGCCAGACCGATGGCGTAGGCGGAGAACATTTGTGAATCCTTGGAAAACAGTGCCAGCACCGCCGCGCCGCCAATCGCACCGATGATCGCTGTGATATCCGAAATGGCGTGGTCCTTTTTGTAGCGCATCGTGAAGTAGGTCACCCAACCGATGACTGCGCCGAAAGCAACTGCACCTGCGATATCCACGCTCACCTCCTGTTTGCCTGAATTATGTCCGCTCAGGAACAATTGATTTTATCCCGCGTTATTGCCGGTAGCAACCAGAGTACGGGAACTCCAGCCCGAGATCTTCCTGCAATTGCCGCCCCTGGAAATCACTCCCCTAGGTCGCCATCAGGAAGCGGCGGCGGAGCCGAAGCGGTCCATCCTGACGCCGCAGCGGCTCAGTGCAAATCCCCTTCGCACGAAGAACCGCCCAAAGTGTTCCGTTCTCGAAAGGCAAACGATGCAGTTCGCCAACGCCTGGCACTGCAATCTGCCATCAGTAAATTGTTATCCGGCGGAATCGAGCAGGATGCCAGGGGCGTCAAGTACCGCCATGCAGGCCCTGAGCTATTGTGTAGATGAATGATCAGGGATTCGGAGGTGAATCCTGAAACCGCTTTGCTTCGTTCTGATGCCCTTCGGTAAGAAATCGAGTCCCACGGGATCGGTGATTGACTTCGATTCTGTCTATAACAAGCTGATTGCTCCGGCCATCGTGGACGCTGACCTAGAGCCCTTACGCGCCGACGAAGAGACGGTGGGCGGCATTATCCATAAGCCGATGTTTGAACGGCTGATCCTTTGCGATTTTGCAGTCGCGGATTTGACCCTGGCGAATGCCAACGTCTTTTATGAGCTCGGCATTCGTCACGCGTTTCGGCCCTGGAGCACCGTTCCGCTCATTGCGCAGGATAGTCGCCTGCCGTTCGATGTCCAAATGCTCCGCACCGTGCACTACAAATTGACCGATGCCGGTGTGCCCGATGAGTCGCAGATCGCGGACACCAGGAAGTCCATCGCCAACCTGCTGATTGAGGCGCGCAAGGGGAAGCAGGACAGTCCGCTGTTCCAACTCGTGGAGGGATTGCAGCCGGGTACGATACCGCACGAGAGAACCGATGCCTTCCGGGATCAGGTCCAATATTCAAACGACCTTAAGAGCAAACTAAGAGTTGCCAAGAAGCAAGGAAAAGACGCAGTGAAGGCGGTCGAGAAAGAGCTGGGGGACATCGCCGACACGGAATCCGGGGTTGTGATTGATCTCCTCCTCTCATATCGCGGGACCTCGAGCTGGCAGGAGATGGTGGATCTGGTTCAAAAGATGACGCCGCCCCTGGCCGCGACGGTGATGGTGAGAGAGCAGCTCGGATTCGCGCTGAACCGGTTAAAGCGGCGCGACGAAGCTGAAGAAGTCTTAACCAGTCTGGTCACTGAGCGCGGCCCTAGCAGCGAGACGCTGGGCCTGCTGGGCCGGGTCTACAAAGACCAGTGGGACGATGCAAAGAACGCCGGCGATGACATCCTCGCCGACGGCTACCTCGATAAAACCATAGAGACCTATTTGTCAGGGTTTCAAACGGATTGGAGAGACGCCTTCCCTGGCATCAACGCTGTCACGTCGATGGAGATGAAGAACCCGCCCGATCCACGTAAAGACCAGATCCTGCCGGTGGTCCGCTACGCGGTTGAGCGAAAGATCGCGAATGGCAAGCCCGACTACTGGGATTGGGCAACGCTGCTGGAACTGGCGGTCCTGGCGAACGACGAGACCCAAGCCAAAGCCACACTACCGAAGGCGCTCGCCGCCTCACGCGAGCCGTGGGAGCGCGAAACAACCGCGAGGAATCTCAATTTCATTCTCCAAGCCAGGGAGACACGGGGCGAGGGCCCGTCTTGGCAATTAGAGATCGAGAAAGCCCTACTGAAACACGCGTCCGCCGGTTCGAACTAGCCAGCTTGAGTCTGGCAGAAGGATCCTGCTTGGGGTTTGAGCCGGCCTCTGCATCGGATTGCCGTGGCGCTTGGCGCCCAATCGTGCATGAGGTGCAGTCTATTTCTCGCGATCTACGCGCGGCTCTTCCATCGATCCAAGCCGATGCCGGTGCTGGGTCGGCCTTTGAAACACGGGGGGTTTGGATCTCGTGGTTGCAGCGGGCATTAGCGCTCGCATGCATATTTCCTGACTAGGTTTGCGGGCAAAACGGTCATCGCGCCCGGCCCGGTCTTCGTTGGCGTTTGCCGGTGTGATCGATTGATCAGATGGACTGATCACACTTCATGCGGCGCTAAGTATGTGGTGCATCTGGCGGATGCACAACGGCGCGACCGCAAGCGCGGCACGCCTGGAGTCCGGACACTGTCAGACTGTGAGCGACATTTTCATTAGCTACGCGAGCGAGGATCGGGCGAGGATCAGGCCGCTCGTGCTCGCGTTGGAGTCGCGCGGCTGGACGGTGTGGTGGGACCGGACCATTCTGGCGGGCAGGGACTGGGAAGAGGAGATCGAAGCCGCGCTAGCGGCGTCCCGCTGCGTGATCGTGGCCTGGTCGGAGGTATCTGTCGGGCGGGAGTGGGTTCGGACCGAAGCCGGCGAAGCGAAACGGCGTGGCATTCTGGTTCCGGTATTGCTGGATCCGCTGGATCCGGCGAGGATTCCGCTGGCATTTCGGAGGTACCAGGCAGCGAATTTGGCGGGCTGGCGTGGCAAACTGCCGAATCCTGAATTCGAAGAGCTGGCCAAGGCCGTCACGGCAGTGTTGGGGGTCGGTGCTCCGCCGGCGGGAGGAACAGGGGCAACGCCGGTCGCCGATCCCGGCAAAGCGACGCCAACTATGCCCCCGCTCAGATCATTTCAACGTCGGCATGCGCGGTGAGCAACGAATCCAGTTTGCGGCCCACAGAGGCCGCGCTGCGCACGCCGCTCACCCTGGTTAAGGTTAAGGTCAACCCGAGAGACGACCTTCGCTACGTGTGGATTCCTCCGGTGAAGTTCATGATGGGCTGCTCGCCGAGCGATTCGGAGTGCTATGACGATGAACCCGCACACGAAGTGAGCATCAGCCGCGGGTTTTGGATGGGCCAAACGGCAGTCACGCAAGCAGCCTACAAGGCGGTGATGGGAAAGAATCCGAGCCACTTCAAAGGCGACGACCTTCCGGTTGACAGTGTGAGGTGGGAGGAAGCAAAGTCCTATTGCGAGGCAGTGGGAATGAGGCTGCCGACGGAAGCAGAATGAGAGTACGCCGCCCGTGCCGGAACCACAGGCAGCCGTTACGACAGCCTCGACGAAATTGCCTGGTACAGCGAGAATAGCGAAAAAAGAACACATCTAGTAGCGCTGAAATCCCCCAACGCGTGGGGTCTTTACGACATGTTAGGTAACGTCTGGGAGTGGTGCGGGGATTGGTATGGCGGGTACAATGACAAGCGACAACCCGGAGGCGGCGGAAAGAGAATTCTGCGCGGGGGCTCCTGGGCCGTCTACCCAAAGAACGTGCGCGTCTCGAACCGTGGCAGGTTCGTGCCAGCGCTTCGCGACTTCAGTATCGGCTTTCGTTGTGCCGGGGAATTACGTTGATGCTTTTTGCGTTTTGAGTTGACGAGGGGGTTCTCAGGGGGATTCTTCCCCCTGGGACTAAAACTTTTTCATCACAGAGAAGGCCGGGCCGACGTTCGCCTTCCGGCTACCATCCTTCGTGAAGAATACGGCTCTGGCCCGCGGCTGACCGCGCTCCGCATACCCAGCACAACGAAACCCCGATATTGTTGTTACGGTTCGTTGGCTCGTTCCCGGCTAGCATTCCAGACCGCCTGAAAGTGACTCTTGCAGGTCTTGACGAAGCTGTCCTCGCCCTCGAACTCGAAGCGTGGGGATCCTCCTCCTTCATTCGGAGGAAGGCGCAGCGTCACGAAGCAATATTTATTATCAATGATAATCACCGGAACTCGAAACTGCGTGTTAAAGTATCGGAACTCTATCCTTTTTTCGTCTCCCATGGCTGCGTCCAGGAGGCGTTGTTTGCTTGCTCCTACGAAGCCCTTATTGGTTTCGAGGTCTTTGGGCTGCCATTTTTGGCCGAGTGTGATTTGGGTCATCTCTTTGTAGAAATCGCTCTCCGGCGTGGCAAAAATGGCTCGCACTTAACGTGCCATCTGTCTTAAAAAACTTAGTGAAGTCTTCCCTGAAGGTTTGAGAAATGCTGTAGGCATTGGGAAGCAACATTTCGATGGATTCATGGGCGTTTCTTATTCTGCTCCCCAGCCGTTCGTTTCGTCGCTTGAGTACTTCCCCCTTTCCATTCGTTTGAGTCCGAGAACCGATGCGACCCCAAACACAGGGCGGACCGCAATGAGATGCCAGAGGATTAGTGAGGCGCAGACGAGCGCCACTGCGCTTGCTAGTGCCAGGAGCCAGCGGGTGCGTCTCCGGACTGCTGCCTCCAGAATCTTTTGGGCTCGATCTCTGGCTGTTCCAGTCGCATGGACTGGGGCAGGGTTCCTCAACAACACCTCGGAAACGGCCGACACCAACGCATTGACTTCGGCGCTCTCTGATCTACCTGACCAGTCAGTGAGACGAGCAGCTTGCACAATCTTAAAAGCAAGGGGGATCTCAACATCGTCAAGTAGCGCTGGGACCAAAATCTTTCGCTGCTTTGCCTCATGAGCTTTCCGTACTCACCCATTCGGATTCAACGGAGCGTCTCGACCAAAGCACTACGACACATCTGGCAGCTGTCAATTCGGCACCTAACGTCTCATCCCACATCTTGCCGGGCAGTATGTGATGATCCCACCAGACCGACCATCCTCGTTTCTCAAGTGCGTCCACTACGAGCTTGACCTTGGCGCGGTCCGCGGATGAGATGAATAGCTAAGAAATATGTCACTCATAGGAGGTGTATTGTAGATTACATTCACTGCAGGCGTTTCTA
This sequence comes from uncultured Acidobacteriaceae bacterium, assembly GCA_963771305.1. Taxonomy (GTDB): domain Bacteria; phylum Acidobacteriota; class Terriglobia; order Bryobacterales; family Bryobacteraceae; genus CAJCIT01. The sequence continues at coordinate 288,881 of CAVYTS010000001.1, read as the reverse complement.
AAGGAACCGTTCGCGTTGCCATCGGGCCGCAGTTTCGGGTTGAATGATTACAAGTGCATCGCGCCAGCCGCTCCAGGGCGTCGCCAAAGCAGACCAGAACATGCCATCAGACGTCGTCAGCATCGGACCTTTTCCAGTCCGCTGGAAAGCGCGAAGCTGCAGTCGGAGCGCAGCATTCTCGATCGCGATCGATTGGTGGCCACTCCAAACGAACAAACCGAAACACACACAGGAGCATAGTCGGCACCGCCTTATTGTTCGCCCTAATCTTTCTGTCAATTGTTTGCCGTCGGACGGCTTATTGGCGATAGGGGGAAGTCTCCCCCTTGGAACCCCCTCGTCAACGCAAAACACAAAACGCTCAACGTAATTCCCCATCACAACGAAACCCGATATCGTTGTCACGGTACGTAGGCTCGCGCCCGTCACGGTACGAGACGCGGACAAACCTTGGCTCGACGTTCCAGGAGCCCCCGCGCAAAATTTTCGCTTCTCCGTTTGGGGTCCCGTCGGGTTATCTTGTCGTCCCTCGCTGTACTTGCCATACCAATCGCTGCACCACTCGAAAACGTTGCCCAGCATGTCGCACAATCCTTCCTCGCTGTTCCCCGCTGGATAGAGGCCCACGGGCGTCGGATGGCCGACTTTCCTTTCGTAGTTGGCGCGAGTGTGGTCGAGCGCCGGCAAATCGCCCCACGGATATGGTTACGCTCCGCTGGCCGCGGCCGCGCGCTCCCATTCCGCTTCGGTCGGCAATCGTCCGCCGGCCCAGGCGCAATACGCCGCCGCCTCATACCAGCTCACTCCGACCACCGGCCGGTTCGGGTAGCGCTTTAGTCCTCCCAATCCTCAGGCTCCGTGGATTTTGCCAAAGCCCCCGGCCCAATACTTGCGGGTTTTGTAACCGCCGTGCTTCGTGAACCTGGCGTACTCCTGCACGGTGACTGGGAAACGCCCGATGCGGAATGCCCTGAGCGAGACCTCGTGCACCGGCGATTTAGTCGTCATAAGCCTCCGGGTCGTGATTGGGGCCCCCTTGCTTCTGCGCTCCCATTGTGCACGTACCCGCCGGGATCACTACCCAGTTATCGTCATCCAGCCTCGGATCTCCCACCTGCCCCAACAGATCCGCCGCTTCGATGCGCGTCTTGATATCAATCTGCTCCGCCTCGCCGGGTTCGAAGATGCGCATCACGGCCTTGACGGTCTGTTCATACTTCGCGCTCGCCGGCTGGTAGCCCATGGGCTTCAAATCGCGCATCATTTGCGCTCAGCAGCGCGGCGCAGCGCGTCTGCGCTTCCAGCGTTGGCCGGTCGCCCAGCCGTATCCAAAATAGCTCGGAACAGCCCTTCGATCTTTTGCGCGCCCTGCTGTTTCAAGATGCCGCCCAGCAGGCGCAGCATTTCGCGCCATTCGGGGTGATACAGGTTGCGGCTTTTCACTATCCGTTCCACCTGCTGCTGGTCGCTGAAGCTGGCGATCTCTCGCGCGGCCAGAAACTCCTGGAAACTGAGGTGCCAGAACCTGAGATCGGTTCCCACTGAAGAGATGATGCCGCAATCTTGCGTCTCCCCTTCCAGCAAGTCTTCGTTCTGCTCTATCCCGCCGCCGAGTTGTTGCGCGGCCAGTTCGGCGGCGAGCGCGCTTGTTGATCTGAACCAAGCGGCCGCCAGCCGCCTCCTGCATGGAAGAGCGCTAGCTTGCGCAGGTACTCCCAGACATTTCTCGGCGGAGGGTCGGCCTTCCATCGCGTCGCGAGCCGCCGCCAGCCAGCCCAGGATGGATTCATACAACTCTACGCGATGTTCGGGCAGCTTCTGATCGTTGTGCTGCAAGACGGCCAGCGCGGTCAGCATCACCGGGCTGCGCGCCATCTCGCGAATCTCGGCGCGGCCCGCGAGAGCACCTTCCAAGGTTTCCTGGAACGTCTTCGACTTCGTGCTCGGGCAAGGAAAGCGCGCGGGCGAAGTGGTGGAAGAACGTTTTGATTTCGGGCGGCTCCAGATCCCCGATGCGGAGCGTGTAGAAGCCGGCCAGCACGGTATCGGCTTCATTAGCTCTGGGGCCGGGTGGTGACCAGAAAGTCGCATTTGGAGTAAGCCGGCGGTGGCTTTCTCGAAAATGCGCGCCACTCGCTCGCGCATTCGGCGGTTGGGGCCTCGTCCAGCCCGTCCACCATCACCAGGCAGCCGCCTTCTTCCAGTTTTCGGCGGAAGAACGCTTCGTCCAAGCCCCACTTATACGCTTCACTTTGCTTGCCCAGGAAGTAAGGGAGCCAGTCGGGAGCATCGTGCGGCTTGGGAGATTTGTCGGCAGCGAGGAGTTTGGTCAGGTCGGCGGTGCGAATGAGGATGGGGAAGCGGCGGTCTTCGGGCGCGAGAAAGGCCGGCGCGTCTTTCGGCCGCGTGCCTTGGATGTTGCGGCAGAGTTCGAAGGCAACGCGTTTGAGGAAAGTGGATTTGCCGGAGCCGGAATCGCCGATGAGAACGATTTTGCGCTGGCGGATAGCTTGTTCGAGCACGGTGCGGCGGTCGAGGTGCTCTAAGGGCTGCGTCTTTTTGCGCGTTTTCCGGCGTGCGAGTTTTTCTTCCCTCACTGCCAGGGTGGTGAGCGGGATGTAGATTTCGTCGATATCGAAGACGTTGGGCTCGGCGCGCTTCGATTTCAGCTTCATGATGCGGATCTGGCAGGTGTCGGCGAACAGTGCTTGTAGATAAGTTTCGGGATCACCGGGCGCGAGAGGCGCGGCGGCTTGTGGATGGCGTTCGAGCCATCGGCTGAGAGATTCGCCGGCCAAGGCTCTTAGAGTCGGGCCGTCGCTGAATTCTTTGCGGAAATACTCCCTGAGCTCTTGCTTGAACCGTTCCAAATTGGCTTCGTTCCGCTCGACCTGCTGCTGGATGCCAGGAGTTTTTCTTTCGGAGACCAGGCGGTAGCTCTCGTACTGGTCAAGGGGCCAGTCGGCCTTGGGGTCGACGATGAACGCCAGGACTTCTTTCCTGGTGACGTTCCAAGCGTGCTCACATTCGAGCCAGGTGATGCTCTTAGCGTCGGGCCGGCCGGTGTCGTTGGGAAGCCAGCCATAGCGGTGGGCAACGATGGCGATGACGAGGTCGGCCCTCTCGACCTGGCGCAGGCATTCGTCGAGCGACGGGGCGCGGCCGTTGGCGGGGAAGTCTTCCATCATCGACGGGGAGAATCCGAGCGCCCGCGCGGCTTTGGCGGCTTGCTGGCGCTATTCTTTCAAGTCCTCCGAGGTGGAGGAGATGAAGACGATGGGTACTTGAGCCATGGCCGGATTCGATTTTAGCGCCTTGGGTTGGCAGGTCAGCGATCTCCCTCTCGAGAAATACCTGTTTTTAGAGTGCTTCCAGCGGGGGCCCGGCCGGCCTCAAGTAGCTGTCGCTTGCGCGGCGCTCGCCATCCCACTCGATTCCCTCGTCTTTTTTTGGATTGCCAGCACCGTGATACCTTCGTTTGCTTCATAGGACGCGCCCGGAGGACCGTCGAGCTTCGGCATGTTTGCGTTCCCGGCGTGATGGAGTCCGACCGCCAGCCAGCCTACTGGGTCAAGAACTGGGCTCCCCGAACTGCCTCCTTCGGTCGGGGTGCGGTAATGCAGTTTGTCGGAATTGCACGCAATGAGACGGTTGTCATACAACGAAAACTCGAGGTCGCGTCCCCCGGGATGGCCGATGATGTACATTCGCGGTGGTGGATCGGCCATCTGAAGTGGATATGGAGTAAGCGGAACTGGATCGCAGTCGAGTTCTTCGGCTAAGTCGATAAACGTTGCATCCAGCTCGTGGACCGGCGAGGACCACACTATACTCTTCATCTGAATCCGCCTCCCAAGCAGCTGGAAGTTCACCCAGGCATTTGGGGGTGGGATGGCGGAGGGATAAGTCGTGCTGATGACGTGAGCATTGGTGAGCACCAATGGCCGCGAAGCCGCACTTGGAAAGAAGTCGGTTGATTTCACGAGCCAACCTGTGCCGTAACCCTTGTGGTTGGCCAGCTCGATCCGGCAGATCGATCTAGCGCGGTTTAGCCCATCTTGATACCACTGGACCGATTGAGAGCAATCAGAGCCGAAAACCTTCTCGAGATCACGCCTCGCCTCTTTCAGCGGTACCGTCAACCCACCGCCCTCTTTGGACAAGAGAGCGGCACGTAGAATTGGAATTAACCTCGAGCCAGGAGGTTCCGTGTTGTTAAGTTTCCAGACCTCTTGCAATTGGCGCAGCGTGCTCGCCAGTTCGAAGGCGTCAACACCGTCAGCGTCGGCGTATATGTTCGCGGTCTTTTCAGCTTGCTCGAAAAGGCCCAAAGCCACCTCAGCTTCCATCTGGGTTGCGATGTCAAAAGCTGGAAGCCCCGCCACCGCGGTTGCTTCTTTGTCGGCGAGCACCTTTAGGATTTTCTCGGCGAGCTTCTTATAATCAGTGGCACCCTGTAGTGGAAAGTCGTCGTCCTCCGCACGTACCAGCAACGCCACCATATTGATGCCGTGCCAAGTGTTGTCCTGTGGATTCAGAGTATAGGCCGACGAATACGCGTCGAAGGAACGCTGCAGGTTGGCCCTCGCTCGATCGGGTTCGGCTTTCTCGTCGGCGTTCACATAGAGCTGCTTGTGGACTCTGCCTATTAGACCGCGCGCTTCCGCCTGCTCCGACTCATTCACCTGAGAGTCGCTTATGAGCGTCTGCAGGACCAGTTCGGCGCCACTTAGTAGCCGTTGATCGATCAGCGCTTGCGCGTATTGGCGACGGACCTGCGATGTAGTCAAACCCGATTGGAGTAGCGCTTCGACAAGCAAACCCATCGCTCTGAATCGGCGCTTCCTTCTGAGCATTTGCAGAATACGCCGCGCCGAAGCCTCTGGAAATGCATGCGGTTCCGTGGCGAGCCGGTCGACGATTGCCGCGCAGACCCCGTCCGCCCCTTCCCAGTCGAACTCCACCAACGCCACTCTTAGTTTGTGTTCAAGTTGAACCAAATCATCCCAGGGCATGCTTAACCTACTTCCCAGCTGTTTAGTAGCTGTTCAACAGCGGTTGACGCGGTTCTTAGTTTCTTTTGGAGTCTCGTCAAAGTTTCCATAATTCGCACCGTCTTGTCAACCACAATGTCCCCCGCGTTGCGACTGACTTGGATTGTTGGTGTTACCTCTTCGTCAGCGGTACAGCATTCAGCCAAGCGCAGACCCCAAGATCTGCGATACGCTGTCTGAATAGGTTAACTGAGGATTGGGGCCAGTGAGCCATGCCCGGCAGCGAGCCCAAGCAAACGAACTCGGAAGACGCGCCCGTACCTGAAATACCGGCTGCGAATCTGCCGAGCAGCGGCGCTGGCCATGACGCGCCGCCCGACCCTGCGTCAGAGACCGCCCCCCAATATACTGTGCCGACGGATGCTCTACCGGAGACCGAATCCCGATCCGGTGAGGGCCCGACGCTACGCATCGGAGAGGTAATCGCAGAGCGCTATCACATCATTCGTTATCTGGGGCGGGGAGGGATGGGTGAAGTCTATGAGGCGCAGGATCGAATGCTCCCCGACCGGATTGCAATTAAGATTGTTCGGCCACGGGTCGCTTCGGCGCAAGCGGCCTCGCGTTTCAAACGTGAGATTCAGCTTGCCAGGAAAGTAACGCACCCAAACGTCTGCCGTATTTTTGATGTTGGCGTGTCTCGAAAAAGCGGAGCAAAGGGCGACGCTGATGCTTCTGATTTCCTGTTCCTGACAATGGAACTTCTGGAAGGAGAGACGCTGTCGAAGCGGCTGCGGCGGGAAGGCCGGCTCCCAATTGCGGAGGCCCAGCCGATCCTACTACAGGTTGCGGAAGCCTTGGCGGCCGCCCACACAGCGGGAGTCATTCACCGGGATCTCAAGCTCGCGAATATCATGCTCATCCCCGCGAAAAACGGTGTTCGGGCCGTGATCACAGACTTCGGCCTCTCGTGTTCACGACCGGACGTTGAGGAGTTTGGCGAGCCGCTCACTACAGGCCATATGGTGGGGACGCCCGACTACATGGCCCCTGAGCTAATGCGCGGAGAAGAGGCGACCACCGCGAGTGATATCTACTCTTTCGGTGTGGTTCTCTATGCGGCCTTGACCGGGCGGATGCCCTTTGAGGGTCAGCAGGGCCGGACCGCCCTTCGCCGGCGTTTGAGTGAAGACCCCGTTTCACCAGTGGTGCATGTTCCGACCTTGAGCAAACACTGGGAACAGTTGATCCTGCGCTGTCTCGCGAGAAATCCGCAAGACCGATTTGCGGGTGCCGCGGATCTCGTCGAGGCCCTCCGCGAGCCCAAAGGTCCGGTGGCTATTGCAGATCTTCGTACTAAACGGACGAGAATGACGCCTATAACGGTGGCAGCGACCGTGATCGCCATTCTGATTTGTGTACTCTTGATTGCACGCCTTGGACCGACCATTCGCAGTGGCTGGGGCAAGGCCCCGTTGCCAGGGCAGAAGCAACTTGCGGTGATCCCGTTCGCTGCAATGGATGGCACTGCGGAAGCTGCGGCTTTTGCAAGGGGACTCGCTGAGACACTTGCCGCCCGGCTGACCAAACTCACCACCAGACATGCACTGCAGATCGTGCCGGTTGAAGAAGTCCGCTTAAGCCACATCGAGAGCGTCCAACAAGCCCGGCGGGAATTTGGTGTCAACCTCGGAATAGAGGGAAGCGTTCAACATTACGGGCCGAAGGTCCGTGTCACGTATCACTTGGTCGACGCCGCTACGCTTCAGGAACTGCGGGGAGAAACCGTGACCTCCGCGGAGAGCGATCCGTTCGCGCTTGAGGACCAAGTCGCCAGCAGCGTGGAAAAGGCCCTGGACCTGGAACTCGGGCCGGAAGAGCGTGTCCACGCTGGTGACCCCGTGACGAAGCCAGTGGCCTACGATTTTGTCCTGCAAGGTCGAGGTTACCTCGCAGACTACACCCGGCCAAAAAGCCTTGAAAGCGCCATAGAAGTGTTCTCTCGGGCAACCGAACTTGATCCCAAGTATGCTCCGGCATATGCCGGACTGGGACAGGCCTTTTGGCACAAATACGAAGACACGCGAGATAGTTCTCTGGTTCAAAAGGCCAAAGAGGCGTGTGCAAGTGCCGTTGGTTTCGGAAGTAACCTGGCGGATGGACACGTTTGTCTTGGCACCGTCTATGAAGGAACCGACGATTACTCGAACGCGGCACGCGAGTTTCGGCGGGCCCTTGAATTAGACCCGACCAGCGATGAGGCGGTTAGGGGGTTGGCGTCCGCTCTGGCGAGTCTCGGCAGGCCAAGAGAAGCTGAGGACACCTACGAAGCAGCTATCCGGCTCCGCCCTAATTATTGGGGCGGCTATAACATGCTTGGCGTTTTCTACTTTCGGGCTGGTCGATACGATGGCGCGGAGAAAATGTTCCGTCAAGTGATGGCGTTGTCGCCAGACAATTATCGAGGGCCTAGTAATCTCGGCGGCCTGTATTCGCTTGAGGGCCGGTACAAAGACGCGATTCCGTTCTTGAATAGGGCGATTTCGCTCCGGCCATCCGCTGATGCCTACTCGAACTTGGGATCGGCCTATTTCTTTTCCCATCGCTTTGGCGAAGCCGCAACAGCCTTCCGGCGGGCGCTGGCTCTTAACAATCTTGACTATCTGATGTGGGGCAACCTGGCTGAAGCAACATTCCAGATGGCGGATAAGCGTCAGGAAGCGCAGTCGCTCTACAGACGAGCGATTGCACTGGCGGAGCAGCAGTTGCAAGTGACTCCGAGGGACCCGGCCCTGCTGGGTAACCTGGCGCTGTACTACTCGATGGTGGGTGATCAAGGCAAAGCCGACGTTCATCTGAAAGAATCACTGGCGCTGAACGATACGGATCCCTACGTTCGGTTCAACGCAGCCGAAGTGTACAAACGCAGCGGAGATGTTCAGCAGGCTCTACGCTGGCTCTCGGCTGCCGTTGCTGCCGGCTACTCACCGACCCTGGCCCGAGACAGCCCAGCGTTTGCGGATCTGAAGACAGACCCACGCTTCGTACGCATTGTTCCCGGGGATCAGTAGGGGCTTCTAATAATGACCGTCGGGTTCAGGATCGGTGACCGGAAGCTCTCAAGGGTGCTCTCGTGACGGGCCCCTTCTGATCCTATCGTTTTCACGACGTACTCTAACGATGTTCTAGGGGCATCCTCCCTGATGGATTCGGAGATGACGACCCCGCCCGGCGGCGCTTCGTATACGAGAGCGTGCCCGGTGAAGGGCGACGGATGGCTAAAACTGATTTCGCAAGGGTGATGCGTGCGATTCATCCAGCGGATGTGCATTCCGCTGGTTAATTCCAGCGTCTCCGGGCTGACCTCGTTATCGCCCAGCACGGCAACATCTGCGATCTTGCTCGGGCCCGGGCTATCAGTCGTTGGCATAAGCAGCCCTCCAGGTGTTAGTAATATATATCACCTTGGTGGTTCGTAGGGAAGAGTGTCAGATTGCGGTACAGACCTTTTGCATCGGCGCAGTGTCCGACATAACCGATGGCGACTTGGCGATGCGAGAACTGACGACGCGAGAACTGCCTGTTGGTAGCACGTCAAGATGTCCAATTTAAACAGCAAATGAAATGTCCGGTTTTTGGTTTGGCTTCTTCCGAAAATACAATTCGGCTCACGTGTTTTCAATGGCTTAGGGACGGTCGAAATCAGTGTCGTTCCCTTTGCCCGGGAATCGAATTTTCATAGGCGGGGGTGAACGGCGGCCGCTCATTGAGAGTTTCGTTTTGATAGTGCAACAGATGCGGATGCCAACGCGTAAATGTATGACCGACGATTGAAGGGCTACGGCGACATAGGCTACAAAGTCTTGGCGGCCGCTCAACAGCGGTTGAACACTTAGGCAGCGCAACTCGGCAGACGTTTGAATGGCGCAGCAAGGTTCTGCAACAAGGAGGTTGCGAGCGACCCAGATGAGAGTGCACACATCCTGCGCGCGTGTACACGCGGCGCCCGCCCAACAGTGACATTGCCACGAGTGCCTGGGCCGAGATAGCGCACCTGCTTTTTTTCTGTGCCAAAACTGTGTCCGAACCCCTTCTGTTCCAACCACGGGGGTTGCTCTTTTGAGCGAAAGCAGCTTCCCCAGATTGTTGTAACTGTTAGATTTCAGCGAAAAACGATGGAGCCTTTGGAGCAGACTCTTATCCCTTGGGCGCAGGGGGTCGCAAGTTCGAATCTTGCCGCCCCGACCAATATTTTAAAGAACATACGACAAAGGCTAGCCGGTTCGGTGACCTTTTGTGACGTGGATTGTGACGTAACCGGATGGGCCGAAGACTCGCCATTGCGCAAAATCAGACGTCGAGCCGACGATGCCGAGTATAGCCAAAACCAAGAGCGCGACAGTCAGGGTGCTAGTCCGTAACCTCCAACCGGACACAGCCCAGTTGGAGTTTCCCGGCTTCACCATCAGCAGCTTGGGTGAGTACGCCGACTTCAAGGCCGCTCAGGAGTACTTCCCCGGCGCAATGCGGGACGAGTGGATGCTGAAGCGCGAGTATCCAACCATTCCGTCGGCACAGGAGGATTGGAGCGGCTTTGGCGCGATTCCTGGTGAGATCGAGGATTTGCTTGTCTTGCTACGCCTGTTTCGGCCGGGAGACTTGGCGTTTGCCGCCTTGAAGTTGGAAGATTCACGGTCGAAGTGGCAACAGTACCCCTACAGGGCCATATCTCCGCTCGTTAGCAGCAGTTCCCTGCGCCCGTACGTCATAAACCAATCCGAGTGCCCAACATGGGGGATATTTAGAGGCTCCTTGGTAGCGCGCGCTGGATGGAAATCCGGATGGTTTTCGGTCAGTCGCAGATTTCTGCTGTACGGCGGGGGCAAAGAGTTCAACGCCAATTTTGAAGACTCTGTTGACCGCGTCGTGGACTACATCACGGCACTCGAAGCAGCACTGGTGCCCGAGTCGGATTTCGTGTCGCGGCGACTCCGCGAGCGCGCCCAGCGGCTTCTCGATCTGCGGGGAGACGCTGAATCAACAGCAATCAGGCGCATCAACGAGATGTATGCGATCCGCTCAAACCTTGTGCACGGAAGTCCGCTAAGCACCGATCAATTGGCGCTTCTGCAGGACAAAGATAAATGGTGGCGTTTCGAGGAAATAGTGCGCGAAGTGCTTGTGGAGGCGTTGCGCCGGGTGCCTAGTGACGAACCACTGCGCCGCTCTTACCTCGCGTCTCTGTACGATGTCACAGACACAGAACGAGCGGCTCAAATCCTTCAGAGCTATCGGGCAATGAAGAACGACAAGGCTAAGCGTACCCTTGTTGAGTCTTTCTGAATCCGGCTCATACTGAGACTTGACCCGAAAGCCGGAGGATCAATTCCGCTTATTGGACGGTCGAAGATAGCGGTTGCTCCTCTGGTCGCTTTTGAATCAGTCCGGTCGCCAGACCATCTACAGCCGCCCGCTTCGCCTCCATCCTGACGTGTGAGTAGTGCTCCATCATTGCCCTGCTGAGATGCCCGGCCAACGCCATCACGGGTGCGTCTGACGCGCCTTGCTCTGCAAGTTCCGTAATGGCTTGGTGCCGCAGATCGTGGAAGCGCAACCCGCAGAAGAACCCGGCAGCACGCCGCCATGCGGCTTTGGCTGTGCTAATTCGGTGAGTGGAGGCCAACGCCTCGCTTGCTGCGTCTCGACCCGCCAGATACGCAGTCTTCTTCACAAGTGAACGCCATGCGGTACGCCATGTTTTCTGCGGTTTGCTTGGGTCGATGACATCGTTTTCACAGGCGGGAAAAACAAAATGCTGCGCCCCGGTCGCGTCGTTTACGTGCGCCCGCTCCAGCAGTCTTGTCAGCGCCGCCACGCCGTCAGCGTTCAGCGGTATCGTCCGCTTGCCCGCCTCGTTCTTCGAACGCTTCACACTGATAACGTTGGCGAAAAGGTCGACGTCCCCCCACCGGAGGTTCTTCAACTCGACGCCCCGGCACGTGGTTGACGCTGCCAGCGCCGCCGCGCAATGGGCAACCATCCAAGCGCCCCGGCTGCCGGCCACACGGAACAGCATTTCCTTTTGCTCGCAAGTGAGCACTCGCCCCACGACACCGCGCCGCTCCGGTAGCATCTTCACGTCCTCGCTGATCACAGACCAGACCTTCGCCCGCCGCATCATTTGACGTAAGACTGTCACTTCCATGTTTACCGTGCGGTTTCCAACGCCTGGCTGCGCCTGGCCTGCGGCCTTGAGACGGATGCGGCCCGCCACCCGCGCGCGCTGGTATGCCGAAACCTCAGACGCCTTGATGCGCAGCAGGGGCGTCTCGCCAAAGAACGAACGCAGGGTCTTCAGCCGTTCGCGATCCAGTTGCGCGGTGCGCTCCGAGACGTGCGGCGCGCGCTCCTCGATGAACAGATCGGCCGCGCCGCCAAACGGCAGCCGCGCGAAGTCACGCCCGGCCTTGGATGCTCCCTTGCCCGCAAGGATTTCGCTTACGCGCTTCTTCTCAAGCCCCAACGCTTCGCGTTTGTCCGACGTGTGCAACGCCTCGCGATAGCGCACGCCCGCGACGGTTACGTCCATGTGGTGATAGCCGCCTCGTTTGTAAATCATTGCTCATCCTTTCGTTCAAGTTCCCACCTCAGTTGCTCTTGCCGGTCCGCCGGCAACTTCGCAGCCTCAGCCTTCAGTTCGGCAAGTTTCTGCTCTATCAGGTCGCGCCCTTTCCTTCGGTCCGCCCTCTTTGCCTTTTTCTTTCGCTCAGCCATGCTCGAATAATGCCACTTTCACGCTTCTTCACGCTGCCCTCAGTGCTTCCGCCACGTACTGGAACCGCCAAGCCGTCCCGCGACGTGTGGTGCAGCCCGCGGCCTTCAATTCCCGGATGCGGGACAGGATGCTTTGCTCGGCCGGGTCCGCCTCCAGGTGCAAGCCGTCCGCCGCGGTGCGGTAGCCGAAGGGGACCGTCCCCACCCGTTCACCGTTCGCCCGCTTGTGACGCATGGCGTCTCGCGTCCGCTCTCCAATAGCTTCGCGCTCCCACTGGGAAACGCTCACCATGATGTTGAGGACCAGACGGCCGGCCGCGGACCGCGTATCGAGCGAATCGGCTACGCTTACCAGGGAAACGCCGCGCCGGGTGAACCGCTCCAGCAGCTCGGCAAGGTCTTTGACGCTTCGGGTGAGCCGATCGAGCTTTGCAATGATGACCGTATCCGCGGCGCCAGCATCCACCAGCGACAGAAGCCGCGCCATACCACGACGATTCAGGGACTTTGCGGATTCTGCATCAACGATGATTTCGATTAGCTCCGCGCCTTGTACGACTGCCATGGCCCGAACCTTCTCCGTTTGCGCTTCGAGCGAAACGCCGAAATCCGCCTGCTTGTCTGTGCTCACCCGAACGTAGCCGATTGCCTTCATGACTCAATTGTAGATTGTTATATAACCAAGTGCAAGTAGTTTGTTATATAATAAACCGTATGCCTAAAGAATCGAAGCGCATGGGACGTCCGCCTGAGGGTTTGGGGACTAGGGGCGAACCCAAACGCATTCGAGATTACCCTAAGCTGCTCATTACGATCCGGCCCGGCGTTCGAGCCAAGCTCAAGGCTATGGCTTCGGTTGAACAGCGTCCCGCGTGGCTGATCGTTGAAGATGCGCTTGCCCATTATTTAGACCGTCTCCCGGCAGAGCGCCGCCGCGCTGTTCAAGCCGCAATTCGACGAGAGACTAGTGCGTGAGATTCAGGACTGAGAAAAACTTCGAGGCGTGAGAGCGTTCGATCCGCGCCGTCAGGCACAAGATAGCAAGCCTTATTGTTGCTCGCAAGCAGCCAGATTTTAAGTCGGCCGCGTAGCCCGCACAGGCTGGTCCTGCTTCACGACTCGTGCCACAGACTCCAGCCGCCAGGCCGTGCCCCGCCGCGTTCGGTACGCTCGATGGTTCAGGGCCGCGGCGATCCCGCGCAAGGCCATGCCGTCGCCGCGCAAACCCCGGATCTCTCGGCCAGCGCCTGTTGCTCACCAGGACCCAGATCCAGGTGTTGCCCGTCGTCCGCGAGCCGATCCAGCCTTGCCACGATGACGGCTTTGACGGCGCCGGAGTCAACGAGCGCCAGCAGACGCACCATGCCGGGCCGGTTCAGGCTCTTGGCGGACTCGCCGCCGGCCACAATGAGATCGATCAACTCCCCACTGTGGACGACTGCCATGGCGCGGATTTTCTCCGCTTGGGCGTCGAGGGAAACGCCTCGATCCGCCTGTTTGTCCGTAGATACGCGAATGTAGCCAACTGTTTTCATCAGTGATATGTTGGGCCATGAGGCCGCGGGAATTCAAGTGAATTGGAGGCCAGAAATTCCGCCAAGGTGCTCAATCCGATGGCTCGGCATTCTCTGATGCCAGAATGATCCCCGGCAGGAGCGGAAGCGCATGTAATCGGACCATCTTCGACACGAAGCGTTATTATGGCTGGTACTTGAGGCCGAGCGTCTGAACAAGATGCTAAGGGTTTGCGCAACATTAACTAGTACGCCGAAATCGGAAAGAAATCATTGCGCGTTGCTTTGACGGGCCCCATCAACGGGCCTCCACACCGCCTACAAGCTCTGTAAACACTGGAGAAGTCGCGATCACGGTCCGCCTACCCGTGCTTCTGTCGATTGTGTTATAGTTCCGAGTGAAATGTTTGATTAGTCGGAACTCTAACATTATGCGCCCACTCTCCTTCAATCCCCAAGATCTCCGCAAGCATCTCCTTCGCCACAAAATCGCTACTTTGCCCGAACTCAAAGCGGCTCTCGGCACGTCCGCCGACCTTACCGTCTTTCGAAAGCTCAAGCTCCTGGATTACCTTTCCAGCTATACCCATCGCGGCCGCTACTATGCCCTACGCGAAGCCGCCCGCTTCGATGACATCGGCCTGTGGTCCCACGATGCAGTTTGGTTTTCCCGTTACGGCACCCTCGTCTCTACCGTCGAGTCCTTCGTCAACCAGTCCCCGAACGGCTGGTTCGCCGATGAACTGGCCGACGTTCTTCATGCTGAGGTCCAAGATCCCCTCCACGATCTGGTGCGCGCCAACCGCCTGCGCCGCTCCGAGGTGGCCGGACGATTTCTTTACACCTCCGCCGATGGCCGGCAAGCTCGCGGTCAACTCCGCACCAGGCAAACCGCCCAGTCGGTCCCTCTACTGACCGATGCCTCCGCTCTCCAGGTGTCTCCCGATGAACTGAAAGCGGCCATCTTGCTTTTCTACAGTCTGCTTGACGAGCAGCTGCGTCGCTTGTTTGCTGGGCTGGAATCCATCAAGCTGGGTCACGGAGGCGATAGCGTTCTGGCCGAATTCCTCGGCTTGGACCCGCACACCGTCGCTCGCGGACGCCAACAACTGCTCGATCAGAATGTATCGACGGAGCGCACCCGCCGTTCTGGCGGCGGCCGCAAACCGGTCGAAAAAAAACCGCCGACATCGTCACACTGATCGAGTTCCTGCTCGAATACGACACTGCCGGCGATCCCATCACCGGGTTGAAGTGGTCTCGGCGCACTACGGAGAAGATTGCCATGGCGCTGGGCGACTTCGGTGTCAATGTTAGCCCCAACACCGTCGCTCGTCTCCTCCATCAGATGGGCTATTCCCTGCGGGTCAATCACAAGAAACTCTCCACCGACTTTAGTCCCGACCGCAACGATCAGTTCCTTTATCTGAGCGATCTTCGTCAGCGCTTCCAACGCCGCGGCCTGCCCATCATCAGCGTCGATACCAAGAAACGCGAACTGGTCGGCAACTTCAAGAACCCTGGCGCGCGCTGGGATCTATCTCCCCGCTTGGTCAACGACCACGATTTCCGCTCGGATTCCACCGGTGTCGCCATCCCTTACGGCATCTACGATCTGCTCGCCAATCGGGGAGCGGTCATGCTGGGCGTCTCGCATGACACATCCGCCTTTGCGGCGCACGCCATTGCACATTGGTGGCGCCAGGAAGGCGCGGTACGCTATCCCCGCTCCCGTCAACTCCTCATCCTGAGCGACACCGGCGGCAGCAATGGCGCTCGTCGCCGCACCTGGAAAACCGAACTCCAATCTCAGTTGGCCGACTCCCTCGGCCTGACCCTCACCGTGGCGCACTACCCGACCGGCGCTTCCAAATGGAACCCCATTGAACATCGTCTCTTTTCCGAAATATCCAAGAACTGGGCAGGCGAACCACTCGACACTTATCAGAAGATTCTCAACTTCATCCGCTCCACGAGAACGAATACCGGCTTGTCGGTCACCGCTCAACTCGACCGTCGCAACTATCCCACCGGCGCCAAACCGACACCCGAACAGCTTCAATCACTTCGACTGAAACCGCACCAGGTTCTTCCGAAGTGGAACTACACCATCTCACCCAATCTGTGAAGTTGTTTTTGCGTCAGCCCTAAGCTGTGGGATCGGTAATCGAATGGCGTTTCATCTCGCCGGGAATCTCACGGACACGGAGCATTGGTTGTGGAACGTGAATATGCACGCGCCAGTGCAAAAGAGAGGGGATGAGGCCAACGCAACGAAGTTCATCAAGGCATCGCTGGAGCGTTGGGGAGCCGGGCGCAAAGACGTTACTGAAAAGACTATGAAATTCCTTCGTTCCTGATCTGCGTGATCAAGTCATTAACCTTCCTCGCTGCCGGGCCGGCGATGTATCAGATCGTCTCGGTTGAATTTATCCACGCTCTTGCAATCTCTCAAGCCCTCCATTAGCTTCTGTAGCTCTTGGAGAAGTTTCACGGCTTCTTGCCTGTCCATGGACAACAGTATAGGAAAGGTGGGGGCAATGCTGATGCGGAAAACCGCATACCCCCTCAATGACTGGCCCTTCGGGTTTGGCTTGTACGGCGCCTGGTGAGATACGGTCACTTGGCGTTGCAAGGAAATGTTGCCTGCAATCCGTACATAAGAATCGTACCGATTTGCATCTCATCTAACTCTGCTGGCTTCGTGGCCGCCGCCAATTTCTTGATTTGTGCATCAATTATGTCTATGTAATTTTCGTCGTTTAGCACGACCTGTTCCGCCAGGCAGAAGAGAGGCCTCTTTTCTCGCTGAAGCCTTGTGTTTATCCACATCATGCCTTCTCCCATTCCCCGAATGTAGACGGTCAAGATCTGTCGACTCAAGTCTGAAGCCATGTCTGATCTATATTTTTTCACTGTTAACGTCGTCACCGCATTCATCTGAGCTACGCACACTGTCAAGAGCAGGAAGACTACCAATAGACTTCGCATGGCTGGAGTCTATCAGAATTAGCAGACCCGTGTGCCGCGCTCCTGTACGCTCCTATACGCCCGTGGATCAAGCTGATCTAAGGTCTACAATACCTTCGCGTTTCGATGGCTTCAACGCTCAAAGAGTACCGCTGGCAGGGTCTACATTAGCTCATCGTCGTGGTCCTTCTAGCTGGTGGTATAAGCGGATACGATTCTGTGGATGCCCTTACAACACCACCACGGTCGCGGCCGGAATCGGCCCGTCCGCGGCGGCCGTCAACCCGCTGACAAACAAAATCTACGTGGCGAACGACGGCAGCGCCAGCGTGACGGTGATCCACGGCGCCACCAACAACACCACCACTGTGGCGGCCGGGAGCGAGCCGCAGGCGGGGCCGTCAACCCCGACACCAACAGAATCTACGTGGCGAACTACAACGCCGACAACGTCACGCTGATTCAGGGAGCCACCAACACAACCAGCACTGTGGCGGCCGGGACCCGGCCGCAAGCGGTGGCCGCCAATCCGGTGACCAGCAGAATCTGCGTGGCGAACTACGGCAGCGGCGACGTCACGGTGATTGACGAGCAGCAGGTCGAGAGCATTCCCCTGCACGCCACCATTATTGGCCTCATTGGCTTTACCGGCAACGAGACGATCAGCCACACGCCCAACTTTGATTTCACGGCCAGCAGCTCGTTCTCTCCGCAAGGTGACGACCCCGGACAATCTCCTGTTCCAGGTGGACACCTGGCAAGGCGCCTGGACCGCGGCCACCAACCTGGGTAGCGGCCAATTCAGCGGACAGACCGCGTGGCTCCAGCCAGGTCCGCACGTCCTTTATGCCTACTCGACGGACGGGGAGGAGGCCACCTCCCACGACAGCGGTGAGCAATGCAGCCCGCTGTTGATCAGCAACATCGCCGCATACCCGTTCATTGTCGCTCAGGCGGTCTCAACTTCCCACCCCTGAACGTGGCGACGTTTAGCGCGCCCCAGACGGTGACGCTGACCAATCGTCTGGCCACTGCCTTGACCATCCGCAGCATCAATTTCACGGGCCCTGCCGCGGCCGATTTTTCCTCCCCCGACAGAACCTGCGGCGCGAGTTTGGCGCCCCTACGCGCGGTGCTTCATCGAAGTGCGGTTCAAGCCGACGGCCACAGGCACGCGCATGGCTGAGCTGAACGTCCAGGACGGGGCCAGCCATCGGCCGCAAACGGTCAGCCTGACGGGCACGGGAAGGTAGGGAGCTGCGTTCATTGAGTATCTCCCGATTGACATTGAAGCGGGCAAAATTGGGAAATCAATGAGTCAATTCTTCACCCGGAGTAGCTGACGGTCCTGAATAAATAAAGATTGACATTGACCCGAATCGCCTGTCCGTTGCTAAATTAGCTAGCGACAATTGCCTCTTAACGCCCCGATGCTGTGTTAAACCCCTGAGCGGTCGCCAATCCGGACAGCAGCATTGCTGCGGCTGCAATCCGCGCGTAGTTGTTCATCGCTTCTCCTTGATTGATTGTTAGAAAGCGGTTATGCGTTGAATGACCCAGAACATCGCTACGCCGCCGAAGATGGTCAACGCCCGACCGGATATGCTCGATGCCCTGCACTTTGTACGTGCGGGCGACGCCCACCGCATCTGCCGCGGCTGCGACCACAAACGACGGAGTGGATGGCGTGAGCCGCGTTACTTGCGTGGTGCCGTCTAGACGTTCCAAGCGCACGGGCACGTCGACGGCCGTCGCACTGAGGCCCGAAATGTGAATTGTTGGAGGCGGTCAGCAAGTGTACCAGTTTTAGGGCGCCACTTTCGCCGCTCATTCTTCCGCTTTCCCTCTTCGGCCATCGTCCCAGAACGGTCCTCACCGTCAAGGGTTCGCTTCGCCGCGCCCAACAACGCCGCGCCCTTGACGGCTCCGGGCCCTTCTGAAAACGCCTTCCCATCAAGAGGGAAAGACCCGATTGAAAAGCCTGGCGCCCAACACGTCGCCATCCCGCCAAAGTGGTACACATTTTCGCCGCGACCGACATGTGAATCGTGCCGCGGCTGAGTCCCCGCGCCCGCACTAATTCGACCCTATAACTCACGCGGCCTTTACCCTCCGATACTCCTCTGTTTCGAGGCAGATCAGACCGATCAAAGTGCAATGGCCACGTGATCGCCGAGGAGAGGAAAAAGAGGGGTTGACATAGTCTGCATTCTGTGTATACTGATTATACACTGATGCACGCGCCGCTGACCCTCTCTCAATCCGATAAGCGTCCCATGTATCTCCAGATCATGGAGCAAATCAAGCAGCGAATTGCCGTAGGGGATTGGAAGGAAGGCCAAGCGATTCCCTCGATTCGCCAACTTGCTGTGGATACCGCCGTCAGCGTGATTACGGTCAAGCGAGCGTATCAGGAGTTGGAGCGGGAAGGAATCATTGTGACGCAACAGGGCATTGGCTCGCACGTCGCTTCTACCCCCGGTTTGGGCGCGCGGCTGTGGGACCAAAAGCTGCAGCATCATTTGGAGAGCGCCATGCGTGTCGCAGCACAACTGGGCATCCGGCCTAAGGAATTGGAAAAACGGCTCCGTGAAGCCGGGGACCGTATTGCGGAAAAGGAAACCGTATGAATGATTTGGCGATAGAACTGAACGGCGTCAGCAAGAGGTACCGCTTCTTCTCGCTCGACAACATCTTTCTGAAGCTTCCACGCGGACAGATCATGGGCCTCATCGGGGCAAATGGTGCGGGGAAGTCCACCACGATTCGCATTCTGATGGGGCTGGTGCACCAGGATTCCGGCGAAGCCCGACTCCTGGGCCATTGCATGCCCGCGCAGCAAGTGACTGCCAAACGAGACGTTGGTTTTGCCTCGGAGGACATGCGCCTCTACGATTCCCTGACCTTGGAATGGCACATGCGTTTCATGCAATCGATCTACCGGAACTGGGATGCCGCCTATGCGCAGCTTCTGCTCAAGCGCTTTGGACTGCGGCAGGAGCAGAAGATCAAAGGTTTATCGCATGGCCAGCGCGTCAAATCCACTCTACTTCTGGTCTTGGCTCGCAAGCCCAAACTGCTTGTCCTGGACGAACCCACGACGGGTCTCGACCCTGTGGCGCGTCACGAAATCCTGGCCGAGTTGGCAAGTGTGATGGCTGACGAAGGCCGGAGCATTCTGTTTTCCTCACACAACACGCAGGATGTGGAGCAAATCTCCGATCAAATCACGTTTATCGATCGCGGGCGGATTATCGATTCCATGGATAAGGAGACGTACCTCGATCGCTGGCGCCGCCTTCGGTTGGAGGTGCCATACGGAATTCACTTGCCGGCACTGCCCGGCGTGATCGCAGTGAAGCAGCAAGGAAGACTCGCGGTTGCAACCGCGAATGCGTTCGTCCCCGATTTGGCGAACGCTTATGGGACGAGCGGCGCCCGTGTTCAATGTATTGAGAATATGACGCTCGAAGAGATTTTCGTCGCAAACGTGGAGCATAGCCGCGAGGAGGTAGAGGCGTGAGCGGTTCGATTGTTAAACATCTGGTTCGGAAAGACCTGCGGCTTCACCGCGTTCAAATCACCCTTACAATTGCTGCGGGCATCGCTGCCCTGGCTATTGTGGCACGCGGCGGAGAAGTGCCGTTCGTGATCGGAGTCACCTGGTTTTTTGTTGCCATCATTGTGCTGGCCGGTATGCTGCCGGTCACGGCGATTGTGAATGAGAAAAAGAAGCAAACGCTCGCCTTTCTGATGAGCCTGCCTTTGTCGTCTATTGAATACACGACAGCGAAATTGGTCTCGACTTTGCTGATGTTTCTTGCGCCTTGGCTCATGCTGCTCATCTGCGCTCTTGTTCTACTCACAACGCGCGGCGTTGCCGGCGCGATTCCGATGCTGCTCATCCTGGCAATCCTGCCGCTCATCGGTTTCTCCCTGATACTCGCGGTTGCTCTTGTCAGTGAATCCGAAGGATGGGCAATTGCGGCAACCGTCGTTTGCAACTCTTCGTATGGGATTACCTGGTACCTGATGTCGCGGGTGCCGTCGCTGACGGCTAACTGGACGGGTCAGGTCGCCATCTTTAGTCCGCCTGTGCTACGCGTTCTGGCTGTAGAAGTTGGAATCATTGTTTTGCTAGGGGCTCTCACGTTTTTCTTTCAATCAAGAAAGCGAGACTTCATTTAGCTGCATTGTTTAAAGAGGAAATGGGGTCAGCCGCGCGTTTCCTCTGAGAGCCCCCACGACAATCCCGTACTACTTCTTGGCCTCTAAGCCCGGTCGCTACAAGATGTTGCAAGGATCAGTCTCGTTATGCCCGCTTATTGCTCTGGGGTTCCGTCTCCGAAAGGTCTCTCTCTTCCGAGAACTGCCGATGGTTGCACGCGACGTGTGGCCGCTGGTTTCGCTATCGATATTAACTGATAACGGGCAGTTGCACTTCTTGAACCTGAAATAGTGGCGCCCCCACGATTCGCTAGGCACTTCTACGGTCTGGGCGTTACACGGCCAAGGGACAGATCACGTGTGAACTCGACCGGACAAATCATATACTAACGACACAGGAATTCAACCGACCTTGACAGAATTCAACCGACCTTGACAGAATTCAACCGGCCTTTGACGCGGTCAATCGGTTGCGTGTATGCTTTTGGGCGGCTATCTGGCGCGCCACGCTTGACAACGCTGAAAGGAGGACTGCAAAGCCGGAAACCACCCCCGAAGATGGACGATGGCCTAAATTTGCAGGCCGCGGGCAAAAACGCATTTCTCTAACTCAGCGGAAAACAGCGCTGGCTGGTCTTTGTGCAGGCAGTCAAATCAAGGCTCAGGAGATGACAAGATGATGTTAATGAAACTCAGATGCTCAGTGCTAGCAGCGGGCGCCGCTGTGGTCCTCGTCACGGCAGCTTACGCCCAAGTTCAGACGGCCACGAGCGTAGAGCACGGCATGGCGACTTCGCAGGTGACAATCGAGCGTGGCGAGGTCGTTTATGTGTCCGGCAACGACGTGATGATCAAAATGGAAGATGGCTCACTTCGCCATTTCCCGGACGTTCCCGAAAGCGCCAGGATCGATGTGGACGGGAAGCGGCTTAGCGTTCACGACTTGAGACCGGGTATGAAGGTGCAGAAGACCACCATTACAACTACCACCCCGAAGGTGGTGACCACGGTTCTGACAGTGACCGGCAAGGTCTGGTACGCTGATCCTCCGAATTCAGTGATTCTGACGTTGGAAGACGGCACAAACCAGAAGTTCCACATTCCGAAAGGCCAGATGTTCAACGTTAACGGTCAAATGGTGGATGCATTCGCGCTGAAGAGGGACATGAACGTCACAGCCACCAAGATCGTGGAAGCGCCCACCATTGAAGTCACGCAAACGAAGACCGTGACGGGCGAGGCGGCGCCAAAAATTGCTGTAGCGGTACAACCAACGCCGCCCGCGGGTGTGCCGATCCTGGTCGCGGAGTCGACTCCAGCAGCAGTAACAACACCACCGCCGGCAACAGCGGAGGCACCAGGACCGGAGGCCGCAAGCTCCGCGTCGATGACGTGGAAGATAGTGTTGCTGGTTCTCTTGGTGTTGGCTGTTGCGATCGGCTGGATTGCGCTCCGCAAGCGCCGCTCGCGGACATGACCGAGGAACACACTTAACGAGGGTTAGAGTGGTTTCCCTTGGGACAGTCGCCGAATTGAAGCGGATGGCGAAGCAAGTAGCCGAAGGAATGCTAGAGGATCCAGCCGACCCCAACCGTCCGCCGGATGTAGGAGTCCGTCACCGGCCCATAAGCAATTCCCGTGTGACCCCACTGATCGAGACCTGCTCGTTGTAAAACAGGAATTACGACGAGCAGTTCGCGAGCATCGTTGCGGCTCGTTTCTGGATAGGCCTCCTGCGTCTTCTGAGAGTCGAGGGGCCCAGGAGCATTGGCATGCTTCCGGCTTGTATAGCGCCAAGCGGGTCGCCGAATGAGACCAAGAAACGAAGGCGCCGATCCGTTCGTCAGGATCGGCGCGAAGAAGCGATGTATAGGGCGGGGCGTGCCTGGATAGGTCGGTTCCGTGAATTGGGAAGTTCGCCCCGCGATGAAGAGCCGGGGGACTTCCTTATGATCAATGAGTTTTACTTCGCTCGAGTATTGGAGATCGCGTCCAACGCCGTGACAAAGCCCTTAGCCGCTTCCGGGACCTTCTCGGCGCCGGCCATCAGTTCCTTGTTTCCAATCTTGGATCCGTACAGCGTGGCGTTGTCGTCCAAATCCTGGCGAAGGGTTCCGGATTCGAACGCCACACCCGCAAATGCGCCTCGGGCACGCGAATACGTGAGGATGCCGGCCGTCATTTGAGCATCCGTTTCTGCCGCGGCAGTGCGGCCAACCGGACCAGCCGCCGCTGTCGCGTCCGTTCCGATGGTGAACTTGTCAGCCAGCAGTTTTTGCGCGCCTTCTTTATTCATGACCAGAAGGACGAGGTCGTTTTCAGTCCCACCGATCAGAAACCCAAAGCTTCCACCCTCGATTCTCATTGCTCCCGGAGCGGTCCAGCCGACACCGTTTTGTTTACGGCAGGACATGAAACCCTTCCCATATTTAGCGCCGATGATGAAGCCGCCTTTCTTTAAGTTCGGAATCACGATCACACAAACGGCCTTGTGCAGCGTGTCCATCGGTACGCTTTTGTCATCCATGTGCATCATGTTTTGTAGCACGTCAGTCGATTGTTGCAACCTCGTTTGCACAGAGTCGGCCGCGAACGCGCCGCCGGCGAACATTACTAAACTCATAGCTGATACTGCAATTCTCTTTATCATTAGTTCCTTTCCGACTCCCTCGCGCTATAACCCGCTCATTGGTCCGGTTTTCAGGTGACCACCATTGGCCGCTTTTGGGTGACCGCCGAGGGTTTCGCTAACGCCGAGGGTTTCGCTAACGATGTTAACTGATAACGTCCTACGTCGGGTGTCGTAGTCTTGTCCAATGCAAGATGAGCCTGAAGAAAGAGGGCAGGGCATGCTGAGGATTGCTAATACGCATGCAAGAGATGGAGAACCCGAGTCTGGAGCAGATCCGTGTTTTTCTGGACGGGAACCAGGAAGTACGATTTCAGGGTGAGGGAGGAGGGAGATCTACGCCTGGGTAGAGCGCACGCTCAGGCAGCAGGATTACCCGCGCCGGAGCCGAATCGACAAAGGGCTGTTGCGGCGCTACCTGAGCAAGATGACGGGATTGAGCCGAGCGCAGATGGGGCGACTGATCGGAGAGTACGGCACGACCGGCCGGCTTCAACCGACCCAGTACCGGCGGCACACGTTTCCCAGGCACTACACGCCGACCGATGTGGCGCTGCTGGTGAAGGTCGAGCAAGCCCATGGCAAGTTGAGCGGGCCTGCGACACAAGCCATTCTAAAACGCGAGGACACGGTCTTGGGCAAGCAGACTTACCAGAACCTGGCTAGGATCTCAAACGGGCACTTATACAACCTGCGCAACAGCAGCGGCTACCGGCGGCAGCGCATCGAGTACGAGGAGACGCATCCGAGGCAGGTGTCCATCGGCGAGCGCCGCAAGCCCCAACCGGATGGCAAGCCGGGCTATGTGCGGGTGGACAAGGTTCACCAAGGCGACCAGGACGGAGTAAAAGGTATCTATCACCTTAGTAGGGTGGACGAAGTAACACAGTGGCAGGTGGTGGGGGCGGTCGCGCACATCAGCGAAGCATGGCTGAAACCCCTGCTGGAAGCGGCTTTGGCGCAGTTTCCGTTTCAACTCAAAGGATTCCATTCTGACAACGGCAGTGAGTTTATCAATTACAAGGTGGCGGGGATGTGACAGAAACTCCTCATCGAACAGACGAAGTCGAGGCCGCGGCACTCGAATGATAACGGGCTGGTGGAATCCAAGCACGGCGCCGTGGTGCGCAAGCACATGGGCTACCTCATATCGAAGCCCAGCACGCCGATCCGGTCCAGACGTTTTATCGCGAACACCTCAATCCGTATCTCAACTTTCACCGGCCGTGTGGTCAAGCCGAAATCGAGACCGATGCCCAAGGAAAGCAGCAGCGCGTTTATCGCCGCTGGGCCACGCCGTGGGACATCTTCCGGCAAATGCCCGACGCGGCCGACCACCTGCGTTCGGGCCACACCATGGAGTCGCTTCTGCGGGCTTCGTTGCGCGAGACCGACACCGAGTCAGCCGTCCGGATGCAAGCGGCCAAACGAAAGTTATTCACCAGCTTCCAGCGCCAAGCACGGCGTGCTTAACCATCGCAGAAAACCCGCCACCGAGGCGGTGGAAAGGACGGGCCGTGGAAAGCGGAGAAAACCAAACTACGGTTTTCCTCCCTTCCCACAGCCCTTGGAAATCGCTCCCCCGATTTCCACATTCCCACCGCCACGACTACGGCTGGATTCATGTAAACATCGAGCGAAAACCCAAAAGAAAGGAGACATCCTCACAAACCCAGCTCCACCCCTCCTTCAGAGTACCAGCGGAGAAGCTCGTTTCAGGCGGCAAACACAAAGAAGAAGATTTGTCGCTGCTTGGATGTTCGTAGCGCACAAGTTCCCGTAAAGGCTGGAACTACTCAACCTGCTGCCCGCGTACCGTTAATCTCCACCTTGGTGTTCAACGGCGCTCCAGATTCGCATCAGCCGCCATATAGGACGAGGGCAGGGCTACAGCGTTATCACGAGTGAATCACGTTTGTCCAAAAGGAGGCACAATGTGTATAAGAGTGGATTTCTCCGAGTCCGCTCCACTTTCGGGAGCGCCCGACGTTAGAGCTTGAGCGCTCCCGTTTCTGGCTAACATGAATTCGTCCGGTTCACAGTCTCTTTACCCGTGGGCCGGATTCCATACACATGAAGGCTGTTTAGGTCGAGAAAGGGCGAGTGCAGTGATCTAAGCCGAAGCGTCTTTCCATCATCTACCATCACGACTTCATAGTTTTTCGAGATCAGAATCTGGCTGGGACCGCCGTGGCCCAGGAACCGATTCACTGTCTCACGGGTTTTACGCCTGTATATTCGCACGCAGCCACCTCGTCAAATGTAGCCCGGTCTGAAAAGCAACGAGGACGGGTTTACATGTCCTTCAACCTCTGACGAGGGTCGATCTCGATTCCGGCTTCGAGGGTGATCGGAACGGCACAAAATCGCAATCGAGCCCACCGGTTGATTTGGGAGGAACTCGGACGGAGGCCAAATGATTCCTAGCGGCGCGCGAGGCACCCCCGTGCCTTCCGATAATGCCTAGGACCGTATCGGAAGCACCGCGGCCACATGAAGAGATCGGCTGGAGCGCAACGCAGAGGCGTGGCCGCGGTGGTTTCGATACGGTGCGATGAAGGAAGCCTCTCCGGTTTGGCAGGAAGCTGCTATGCGTTTTGATTCGACGGTAGCCGACCGTTGGACCGTGGGACGGGAAATCGGAAGGCAGCACGTTGGGATGGACGTGGGCTCGCGGGTGTTGATCGCGGTGGTAAAGAGGCAAAGGATCGTTGGGAGGATGCCAGATAGGCGGTCAGAAAGCGGGCCCACTGGAGAACAGCGATGTTACAAGCGCAGCAGCAGCGACCTCTTGGCGAAGTGTTGGACGCTCGGCAATGAATAAGCTTCGGCATTTACCTCGGCGCCTACACTCATCGCGTTGCGATTTCCAACCGCCGTCTCGTTTCCTTCGTTGAGGACAAGGTGACCTTCCGCTGGCGCGACTCCGCTCACAGAAACAAGAAGCGATTGCTGACTCTGCTTAGCGACGCGAAGCGTCTGCCGCGCTCACGCGGCTTCGTTGTGTGCTGAGCATGTTCAGCAGCTTAAGGGTGAAAGTCCCGGCCCAACCTGATGGAGGTGAAGGGCTAGAGATATGCAAGGGCTACCGCCGCGAGGCGGGGTCTGAAAGAAGCATGGATCAAATGTGCGAGTCGATGGACAAAAACCGGATACAAGGCGTTAGCGTCGGACGAGCGGGCAACTTACCGCAAAGTCCATATCCATCAAGGATGCGAAACGTAGATTCGGCGACTGTGCACGGAAGGCAGCTGAACTTACCTCAGGAGATCTGTTCTGTGTCGCTTCGGCGACTGAGATGGCCGAAAGGCGGTCTGACCGCAGAGCAGAAGTCAGCAGAGGGCATATGTAGGTTGCGTCGTCGGTAAGGCTTCCAAGGAACCTAGCTTCAAATGTCGGTGAACAGGTTCTCTATGCCGCAGGTTGACTCTTGATCGGAACAAGTTCGTAGCCCATTTGTTTGGCTTGTCGCTTGAGCCTTGTTGCCAGCCTCTTCTCGCGCTGGGCGTCTCGGGCCGCCCAGATTGTTTCGTCGTATTCAACTTGGTTCTTAACGATGGTGTAAAAGATGATGGCGATTTTATGAGCCGTCGCCGTGATTGCTCCGCCTGGCCCCAGTTTTGCTTTCATCCGGCGTAGGTAGGTGCCCATCGGGGTTGGGCTGTGATGGAGGGAGGAAGCGGCCAACCGGAAGATGTGGCCAGCGCGGTTTTCGACAGTGCGCATCCCTCGCCAAAGCGTTTTGCCAGCGCTGATATCGTTGTCCGGACAGAGATTCAGCCAGGAGGCAAAATGCCCGCTGGTGGGCCATTTTGCTAGATCCCGACCGACCTCACTGAACAACGGCAAGGCGTTCTCTTCTAAGCCGGGAATCTGAGTCACGTCTACCCCGAATAGCTTATAGGCTTCCGTGCGCAGATCGAATCCGGGATTCGGATGGCCATTTTTCTTTCTTCTTTTCTTGCCAGCGCGATTACGTTTTTGATCGGGCGGCAAGGGCTTCTTCTGCGGGTCTGCGCGCGGCTCGAATTTCGGCAGCCGACTCTCAATTTCCAGATCACACTCTACGATCCGTTGTTGGTAGATCCGATACAGCTGGCGTGATTGTTGGAGTGTGAACAGATGCTCTAGCCGCCAATTGCCCACCAGCGATTTTCGGATCGTCTCGGTATCGGCTTTGATGTGGGGGTCTCGCAACTGGGCTAACTCCACTGCATCCCGTTGGCCGGCCACGATTGCGTCCACAATCGCCAACCCGGTTACGCCGGTGATATCGCTGATGACATGGTGGATCTGTAAATTCATTTGTGTCAGCGACTTGTGCATGTGCTGCACATGTTGACTCGCGGCTTGCACCAACTCGCTGCGGTGCCGCAGCAGTGTCCGTACAGCGCAGATGTCCTCCTCCGGTCGAAACGCCGGGCGCAGCAATCCAACCGAGTGTAGGAATTGTAACCATTGGCACTCGAACCAGTCGGTGCGCCGCCCCGGTACGTTCTTCATGTGCCGCGCATTTACCAAACACGGCCGGATACCTCGCTGCTCAAGAATGTCATACAGCGGAATCCAATAAACGCCCGTCGATTCCATGGCCACCGTGGTCACGCCGCATTGCACCAGCCAATCCGCCAACCGCTCGAGATCTTCGGTGAAGGTCGCGAAAACGCGCACGGGATTTTCGTCGCGACCTGGCGGAACCGCAACGAACATTTCTGGTGCACCGACATCGACACCGCCGGCGTTCGGCTCCAAGACAGGCCGATCGCCTAGACACATTCCCTTTTGTTGGCGCCGCCTAGCCTTTGACACACGCGGCTTGGCATTCACCTTTTGCGGCTTTGCTGGTTGCTGCTTCTTGCTCATTTGCTTCCCTTCTGAGCTGCAGGCAGCGGCCAAGCTGTGTATAAGACGATACTCTTCCAAACGGAATCAGTTGGCTTTTACCCCAACCGTTAACCACTGCTTTGCACACGGAGCTTGGAACCACGCTAGTGATCGGCGTTCAAACACACCACTGCGCAGAGCGGCTTACTTCCGTTGCCTGTCGCTTCCTTCAAAGATGACGCACCAATACCGGCCGGTTCCTTCCGGCTTTGTCCCGCGGGCCGGGCGGGTCCCCTGCTAGTGAGGCACTCCAATGCCGAAAGGCGGAGTCAACAGATAGGCCAAGCCGGAAACGGTAACTGAAGGCCCGAACGAGAGGAGTGGCAAGTACGACATGGATCTCAAGAGCGACAGGCAGCGGAATATCCAGACTGAACTGGACTTCTCTTCCATGCGAGCGGGTGAAGCCTGCGGAACGGGAAGGGAAGAGACTGAATCGCAGTTGACGGCCCATGACACCGAAAGCCCAGCTAGAACCAATCGATTGATGGAGGAAGTATGTGAGCGAGAAAACCTGAAAGAAGCATTGCAGCAGGTAAAGGCCAATAAGGGTAGCGCCGGAATCGACAGGATGACTGTTGATCAACTGAGCGACTATCTGAAACAGCACTGGCCAGTCATCCGAGAACAGTTGCTGAACGGAACCTACGAGCCGAAGCCGGTGCGGCGGGTGGAAATCCCCAAGCCGGACGGAGGAGGCGCGAGGAAACTCGGCATTCCGACGGTGCTGGATCGGTGGATCCAGCAGGCGGTGATGCAGGTTCTGCAGAAGCAGTGGGACCGGACGTTTTCTGATCACAGCTATGGGTTCCGACCGGGACGATCGGCTCATCAAGCGGTGGCACAAGCGCAGAAGTATATCGCGGAAGGCTACGGCTGGTGCGTTGATTTTGATCTGGAGAAATTTTTCGATCGAGTCAATCACGACAAACTGATGGGTCAGATTGCCAAACGGGTCGAGGACAAGCGGCTGCTGAAGCTGATCCGGGCATTCTTGAATGCTGGGGTAATGGAAAACGGATTGGTCAGCCCGAGCGTAGAGGGGACTCCACAAGGAGGCCCACTTTCGCCACTGTTAAGCAACCTCGTGCTCGACGAACTCGACCGGGAGTTGGAGCGCCGAGGGCTCCGTTTTGTGCGCTACGCGGACGATAGTGCGCCACGAGCGCAAAGGGCCGAGGAGGGCCCAATGTGTGTAACTGCTTAATCGATGAGGGTAGGCCCCTCGGAACCGGCTGGCAGGAGCAGGTTCCAAACCACCTTCGGCGGCTGTGGTCAAAAGCCCTGGTCGTGAGCACAGAAGGAAAAGGCCTGGAAAGAACCAGGTCAGGTGACTGGCAAGAAGAGGACCGCAAGGGAACCACTGATGACATGTCGAAAGCGTAGGGACGATGTCGAAACCGCGGGGGTGTCGTTAACGCGGGACGAGCTTCGGCGGAGCCTGTTTACGGACCGAAGCGGCATCCGGCATTCAGGTGGCCTGAGCTTGCCAGAGGCGATCGAGTGGAACGTGGGAACCTGGGACTCCGATGCGAACGGAGAAGCCGCAAGTGGAAGAACCACGAGGGCGAGAGTACGGAAGCGGAGCCCAGGGGCGGAACAACCCGTAGTGTGCGCTGAGCAGCGCATTGCTCAGGAGGGTTGAAGTCCCTCTGGCGCTCGAATGAGGAGCGCCATATCCGAACGCGGGGGTAATGCCTCGCGGGCCGGAGAAGGAAGGAAGGTATGGAGACGTCTACACGGGCACGAAAGCGAAAGCCGGAAACAGAACAAGGCGGACCTGGAGCCACCATTTCGCAGGACTCCGGAGGGCAGGGTGTCCACCGCGAGGTGGAATCCGAAGGGCATGAGGAGAAGTACCGGGCCGTAATCGATGGGGGCTGCCCCGAAGATGAACCGGTCGGCCAAAGGCGGGGCAAGGTCGAGCCTGCATTATGGAGGCGAAGGCGTTACTCATTCACCCGCCGCACCAAGGTGTTTGCGGATGGCACGGTACAGAAGAGTGATGCGTGACCTCAGGAGGACTGGCAGAGTTCCCCGCGGTATGGGGATAAGCGACCTTATAAGCGAAAGCGAAATGGGAAGCGATGCTCGGTCAGTAGTCGGACTGCCGAATAGTACTTCAAACACGGTGAAAGCCGTGTGACCGAGCAATCGGCGACCGGAGTGGGTCGGGGAAGGCGGCAGACGAAGGCAGGAGGAAAGAGAAGGGAAGTCAGCGCGTAAGGGCGATGAGGTGGATCAGTTCCTTTTGGGAAAAACCCGTACATCATCATCCGAGGATACTGGCGGACCAGATCAACCTGACAGGTGCGGAGCCAGCCCCACTCGATAGGGTTGGAATCGTGTCTCGTTGTTTGTGCCTTCGTGAAAGCGGGGCGCGGGAAAACCGCACACCCCGTTTGGGCGGCGGACGGTGGCCAGCACTCGGGCAACTGAGTGCGCCACCTCCGACCCGACAGCGGTGAAGTCCCGGAAAGGGGATGGAGCGAAGGGGTTGTGTTATGGAGCCGAATTCAATGAGCCAACCAGCAATGGGAGGAGCCGATGAGTGAGGCAAAGCCGTTCTGTATTTCTAAGTGGGAGGTCTGGGAGGCGTACAAGCGAGTAAAAGCGAACCAGGGAGCGGCAGGGGTCGACGACGAGACGATAGCGGACTTCGAAAGGAACCTGAAAGGGAACCTGTATAAGATCTGGAATCGGATGTCGTCGGGCAGTTACTTTCCACCGCCGGTGCGGACGGTGAAAATACCGAAAGCAAATGGTGGGGAAACAGTCCGGCAGTTTCTGACACGGCGGTGCGAACGATGCGGTCAGAGATTCGAAGCTGGAACCTGCACTTACGCAGTGACAAGTCAATCGAGGATCTGTCGCGGATGTTCAATCCGATCATTCGCGGGTGGCTCCAATACTACGGACGCTTTTACCGGTCGGCGCTCTATCCGCCGATGCGGCAACTGGATCGATCGTTGGCCCGCTGGGCCGATCGGAAATACAAGAAGCTGCGCAGGCATTTGCGCAGGGCGACTCACTGGGTCGCGCGTATCTCGAGACGCGATCCGAAGTTGTGGGCGCACTGGCAGATGGGTGTGCGGCGTGGCTCCGTGGCGGGAGCCGTGTGAGCGGAGACGCTCAAGCACGGTTCTGAGAGAGCCTCGGGGTGAGATCCCCCGGGGCTACTCACCGTAATATCTACGTTCGGAGCGAGCGGGCGGGCCAACGGGTGATGGAGAGCATTACGCGATTCCTCACGCAAAAGCTCCAGCTAAAGGTAAATGAGGCCAAGAGTGCGGTAGCGCGACCACAGGAGCGGAAATTTCTCGGATTCAGCTTCACAAAGGGTCCTGAGGTCAAACGTGCGATTGCACCCAAAGCCTTGGAACGCTTTAAGAAGCGGGTTCGGGACATCACGCGCCGGGCCAAAGGTGTGAGCATTGAAGTCACGATGGCCGAACTGATTCCGTATCTACGGGGTTGGCGAGGCTATTTCGGTTTCTGCGAAACGCCCAAAGTGTTGATTGGCTTGATCCGCTGGGTTCGTCTGCGGCTTCGGGCTGCTCTGTGGCGGCAATGGAAAACTCCACGCCGTCGCCGTGCCGCTTTGTTGGAACTGGGGGTCCGTCCACGGCTGGCGCGTAATACCGCCGGCAGCGGGCTCGGTCCCTGGTACCTCGCACGAGCCAAGGCCCTGTCTGTCGGGCTTTCCAATGCCTACTTCCAATCGCTTGGTCTTCCCACGTTCGTTGACGAGTAACAGCGTAACTTCTCGAACCGCCGTGTACGGACCCGTACGCACGGTGGTGTGGCAGGGGTCGGTGGGTGACCATCGCCCCTATGCCGATCATTGCTGGATAACGTCCCGCTCCAAACAAGCGCAGCGGAGTTTGGAGGCGTGCTTTCGCACGCAACACGACAAGACTTCGCAGGGCTTGATGCACTTGTGACTAATCAGCGGAAATGGTGCACGCCAGATCTTGCACCATTTATTTCTTCAAGGACTCCAGGGTGGCCAGCCGTTCGGCAAGAGCCTTCAACTTCCCATCGATCGCCTCGCGCACCGTGTTCGAGGGCCGCACGTCTCCGCCCTGCAGGCTTACGATCATGCGCGCGAGGTCGCGATTCACCGGGCCCACGCCAGGCGCCTTCGTCGTGCCCTTGATCACGGCGTCGAACTGCTTCTTCTTCGTTTCGTCAGTCACCTTCTTCTGCAGCGCCACCGCCTCGTAATACGCTTTGTAACTGGTCTCCATCGCCTGCATCACCTTCTGCTCCAATTCCCACTGCGCGTCGAGATCGGCCTGCGGGACAGGAACTCGCGGATCCTGAAGGACGGTCAGCGTCTTGCGATGCGTTTCCCCGTTCACGGTCAGAGCGAGGGTGTAAGTGCCGGGCGGAACGATCGGAGCAAGCGGCTGTTGGCGCGGCGTCTGCCCCGGAATGGCGTGGTCGGCCAGCGTGTACTCGGTGTACTCGAGTAGATTGCCTCCGTAGGAATAAGGAACAGCCCGCAGCGGAGCGCCGCGCAGGTCCCACACGTGCCGGTTCCAACCCGCGGTGGCCGGCAATGGATCGGCGGCCCTGAACCAGTAGCTCGGGACATTCGGGAGCGGCAGCTCTGCCGTCTTGTCGGTCGATGACAGCCGGCGGACGACACGGCCCGCCCGGTCGGTGACCGTGAGCGTTGCACCGGATGCACTGGCGGTCTTCAGGTAATAGTCGAGGATCGCTCCGTCGGGCGGGTTCTCTCCCGCCGGCGTTTCGGGCGGGAGAGGCGTGTCCTGATTGTTGTCCCAACGCGCGCGAATCGCGGTGGCCGGCGGGAAGAGGCTCGTTTCGGTCACAGCTTCGCGGACCGGTGTGAGCCCGTCGAGGATCCACAACGCACGGCCATAGGTCGATGCGACCAGGTCGCCGCCATGCACGTCAAGATCGGTCACCATCGTGTGCGGCAGATTGAGCTGCAGCGACTCCCAATGATCGCCGTCATCATGCGAAACGAAGACGCCCGTGGTCGTCGCGGCATACAGCAATTTCGGGCGTTTCGGGTCTTCGCGAACCACTTCGACCGAGTCCCGCGGCGGAATGCCATTGACGATGGTCTGCCACGTCTTCCCAGAGTCATGAGTGCGCGCGATGTACGGTCCGCCGGCGCGCATGCGGCTGTCTCCTGCCGTCACGTAGGCGGTGGCCGCATCGTGACGTCCGGCTTCGATTGCCTTGATAAAGTCCGGTTCGGCGACACCGGGCGGAGTGACGACCTTCCAGTGAGCGCCGCCATCCTCGGTCAGTTGTGCGATGCGATTGCTGGTGCCCGCCCAGATAACGTCGGCGCGGACGGGCGAGGCGGCGACGGTGGAGATCGCCGGCTCGGGCGGGGCGTCTGGGTCGGCTGGCTCGTCCGCGGCGGGTTTCACGAAGCCCGTAAGGTCAGGACTGAGGCGGGTCCACCTCTGGCCGGCATCCACGGTTTGCAACAGGTACTGCGTGCCGAGATACAACTTCTTCGGGTCCTGCGGCGAAAAGAGCAGCGGTGCCATCTGGATCGTGCGGTACTCGTCTCCCTTGTCGAAGATCGTGGCCACCATGCCGGTGTTCCGGTCGAAGCGAACCACGCTGCCATACCAGCCCTGGCTATAGACCAGATTGGGATGCGCAGGATCGGGCGCGATTTGCGTGTATTCGAAACCGCCGACCGGTGACCAGTCCTGCGCTGTGATCTCCCCGTAATCGCTGCGGCTGAGCGTTCCCACGGTCCCGCTGTCCTGCTGCGCGCCGTACACGCGGTACGGAAACGAGCGGTCCGTGGCAACATGGTAGAACTCGCCGGTCGGCTGGTTGTACCACGAACTCCATGTCTTGCCGCCATCCACCGTCGCGATCGCGCCCTGATCGACGCCCAGCAGCATGCGATTGCCGTCGCGAGGGTCGATCCACAGGACGTGAAAATCGTCGCCGCTCGGCGCACCCACGTAGGCGTCGAAAGTCCGGCCGCCATCGATGGACCGGTAAAGCGAAGTCTGCGCGACGTAGATCGTGTCCGGGTTGGTAGGGTCGGCGAACACGCGGCTGAAGTAATTGCTGGCCACCACGCGCGGGTCCTTGCTGGATTGCCTCCAGTGCGCGCCGGCATCGTCGGACCGGAAGAAGCCCTGCTCGAGAACGGCATAAATCCTCCGCCCCCCGGTCTTAGCCACCGAGATGCCGATGCGCCCGCGGCCCTTCTCGGGAAGCCCTTCGGAGGAGAGCGCCGACCAGGTGGACCCGCCATCGGTGGAGCGATAGAGATCCGAGGTTCCCACTATCGCCGCGTCCCCTTTGCCCGAAGCGGGATGGTAGAGGACGGCGTAGAGCGTGTTCGGATCGTCGGGGTCGGCGCAGAGGTCCACCACCCCGATCGTGTCGTCCTTCGATAGCACCTTGCTCCAGGTGCGCCCCCCGTCGGTAGTCCGGTAAACGCCCCGGTCGTATGTGTAGGCGGTTTTCGGCAGGGGCCTCCATATGATCGAGTAGCCAAGTGAATTGACGCCGGCGATTACGTGATCGGGATTGCGCGGATCCACGATCAGCGACGTGATGAATCTGGCGTTGTCCAGTCCCGCAGAGGACCAGGTAGCGCCCGCGTCATTCGACCGGTACACGCCATGGCCCTCCTGCCGTTCACCGGTCCCGGCGTAGAGAACATTCGGGTCCGACGGGGCCACGGCGATCGACCCGATTGTCGCAATACCGGTCGAATCGAAGATGGATTTCCAGACCTGTCCGCCGCTCGTAGTCTTCCAAATCCCGCCGTCGGGAGTTCCGAAGTAATACACGTTGGAGCGACCCGGAACGCCTGCGACCGACGTGACGCGCCCACCGCGAAATGGCCCGATCAGCCGCCAGTGCAGCGGCTCGGCAGAGAGGAGCGTGGCGAGTAGAAACAGGCACACTATTTGAAACAGCTGGCTCATCCACGGCATGAATCACAGAATACACTCCTCCCAGGAGATACCGGATTAGGGAGTGATCGGCCGGCGATTCGGAAGTTGCCTCGCGCTGAAAGGCGCTGGCAAACGGCTTGCGGGTGTTTCAATAATAATAATGGCCCCTTTTCGAAACATCGGCTTTTTACATGGCCGGATAACGCCAGATCTCTATCGGAAGTGCGCCGGCGGGAGTGACTCCTGGAACAGGTGATGGTGTCGCCGGGGCAGTTTCGATAGAGCCGTTTGAAAGAAGCCGCTGGCTTAGCCATCACCAGCGGCGGCATCACTGTTCCGGTTGATTTCGAAGACGAAATTGCTGAGCGTGGCCACCTGCCAGGAATTTGGTCGGACGATGGCTCAGCGAGCGTCGGTGTTCACGTGAACGCTCTTCAGTTCTTTGATTTGTGTGATTGCGATCGCGTGAGTTCCGTTTCGCGTGAACACCGGGCCGGTTGCCTGCACATACTTTCCTACAAACGGCATCATCTTTTCGCGCTGGTCGGAATCAGGCATGTTCGCAGAGATTGGGAAATATATCAGCCCGGTATTGGTGAGTATGATGATCGGCACGCCATGCTTAACGCAATCCAGGGTGCACTGCAAACTGAAGCTCTTGGCGGTCCAGCCGGATTTTGGACTGGACAGGCGAGGTCCCGAACGGCGCCCTCGATCGTCATCGGCTTCGCGTCGGGTGCCATCTCAGTACCCTCTTGGGGCAGCGCCGGACAGATGAGCACAACAGAAAAGCCGTCGCAAAGATTACATGGAACAAAGTGGAGCGCTTCATAAGCCTCATTCCGCAGCGTGACGCATGCCTTCGCGGACATGGACGCCTTCCTCAAGCGCTTCCGGGACATCGGGGGTTCAGCCTTATCTGGAATCATAACGTTCGGCTCGGGATACCTCAAGTAATGAGCGTGGGCGAGTCAACATTTCCTTGCTTGCTCGCTCAGGTGATGCGCCCGCGGATATGCTGGCAAATGAATGCCCTTCCACTCGATTTATTTATGGCGCCGAACAGGCTGGTAGCGAAAGTCAGGATGAGTCGCCATGATCGCTCTCGCGATTCGATCGATCTCGCCGCGGACTCGGTAGACGCCTCCCATGGGATCGTAGAACACGCAATCTTCGTTGGAGTTTCGGCCATGGCCGCTCGCCGCCGCGCCGGGGGGTGACCGAGATGTTCGTGAAGATTGCGGGTCAGCAAGGTCGATATGTTGTAGGACATGGCTGTTGTTTCTCCTCTTTGGACCGTGTCCCGTTTGCGCTAGTGTACTAGGCGGCCAACCCCGGCACTATCGAGCTTCATTTGTTGACAGATCGGACGTCTGGCAAACGCCGTACATCCCCAACAAAATTCGCGAGCAAGGGAGAGGTGTTGTCCCGTCTCCATACGAGAGCCAGCGTCAAAGGCATCTTAAAGTCGACCACGGGTAGAACGACAACGGTCTCCGGGCACCGCCAGCGTGCCGTTCCCAGGACCCATCCCACGCCCAAGCCGCTCGATACCAGGCCTAGGATGGTTGCTTCGTTCATTCCCTCCTGAACGATGCGGGGCGATTTTAAACCACCGCGATAACATTCGTGCATCATGCGGTCGTAGAAGGCCGGGTTTGGCAGCCTCGGAAACCAGATGAACGGTGCATCAGTTAAATCCCGCAAGCGGAGCTTCTTGAGCTTTGTAAACCCATGTTCTTTGGGCACGGCCAGTTCGACATGTTGAAAGGCGACGAGAAGCTGATTCAACTCCGGATCGGACTTTGGCATAAAGTTGACGAACCCCGCATCCAGACGACCGAATCTTAGAGCTTCTACCTGCTCCACACTGGCTAATGGCCGAAGCTGGAGCTCGGCGTCCGGTTGCAGCTCCCGAAATCGCCGGAACGATTCTGGAACCACGCCCCGCCAGCACGAATTCTCGGTGAAACCCACACGTAGAGTGCCTGAATGGCCGCGCGCCACTCGGCCGGCGCGGAGAGCCGCTTCGCTTATCTCCTGAAGAATACGGCGCACGTCCTCCAGGAATAGCTTGCCGGCTGAATTCAGTTTCACGCCACGCGGTAGTCGATCGAAGAGGGGGAAGCCTAGTTCCTTCTCCAAATCCTGAATCTGGCGGGAAAGCGCAGGCTGAGCCACGCGCAGTCTGCGGGCGGCGCGTCCGTAATGCTGCTCTTCGCCAGTCGCTATGAAATATCTTAGATGCCGCAATTCCATTTTGATACCTTATCGCGATTGGTCTGATAGTAAAGATGTCTTGGACGTATTGAATAGTCTCTGTCAAATTAGACTCACGAAGATGAAAAGCAGCAAGAAGAAGCCTAGAGCCAAACCGATTCGAGAAAAGCGGCCAGCCTTGAAAGCGCCCAAGCGCCAGCCTATGGTTGCTGTCCCGGCCGCATTGGACCACTAGGCCGATTCGAACGTTCGTATTCGAACGTAGGGGGCAAGATGAAGGCGCTTGTACTTAACGCGGTTGGATGCGAGTTCGATTTCGAAGACGTGGACGTAGCTGCACCGATTGGACGCGAGGTTTTAGTTGATTTGCATGCGTCCGGTCTGTGTCACACGGACCTGCTCTTCGCTGCCAATCCTATCTTTCCGACCCCGGCCGTGTTTGGCCACGAAGTCTCGGGAATCGTGGCGGAAACCGGCCCCGGCGTCACGCAATTTCGTGTTGGGGATCATGTCGTCGGCTCTCTCGCTCAGTCGTGCGGTTCGTGCCCGCGGTGTCAGTCGGGTCGTTCCTTTCAGCGCCAGCACCCGGAGGCGACATTAAGACGGTCGACCGATGTGCCGCGGTTAAGCCGCAAGGTGCAAGCCTTGTATCAGGGTTTGGGGCTGGGTGGCTTCGCCGAACGAGCGCTGGTCCACGAGAACCAGCTCGCGCTTGTGCCGAAGGAGATGCCCTTTGCCCAAGCGGCGCTGCTGGGATGCGGCGTTGTTACGGGTGCTGGTGCCGTCTTGAACACTGCGAGCGTAGCTGCGGGGGATACCGTCGTGATCTTCGGTGCTGGAGGCGTGGGGCTTAACGCCATCAGCGGCGCTCGCATCGCCGGCGCGTCGCGTATTGTTGCTATCGATATTCAGCCAAAGCGGCTCGAAGCGGCCAAGAAGTTCGGCGCTACCGACGTCATCGACTCCTCAGCGACGAAACCTGTCGAAGCGGTCCGCGACCTTCTCCCGGGAGGCGCCGATCATGTGTTCGACTTCGTGGGGCTGAAGGCTGTGGCGGAACAGGGGCTTGCGATGCTGGGCACAGGCGGTGGTCTGTACCTCGTCGGCGTATCGACACCTGAAGTGGGTATCGATCTGAACATCTTTGAGGCGATCTGCGGCCAGAAGCGCGTCCAGGGCGTGAACTTCGGTTCGACCAACTTCAAGCGCGATATCCCCATGTACGCGGGGCTGTACCTGCAAGGCCGCATGAACCTGGATGACTTGGTTTCCAAGAGCATTGCATTGCGCGACGTCAATGAAGGTTACGCGGCGCTCAAAGACGGATCGCTCAACAGAGTGGTCGTCACGTCGTTCTGACAGCGAGCACATCAGGAGAGACACCTGCCATGAAAACCGCCACAAACAGTGCCGAAATCAAGAATCTCACCGCCCATTACATCGACGGATCGTTCGTTGAATCTCACGGCCGCGAAGTCATGGACATCATCAAGCCGACCAACGGTCAGGTGATCGGCCGCGTAACGCTTGGAGACGAGGAGGACACAAAGCGCGCTATCGCCGCGGCCAACGGCGCATTCGCCACTTTCGGACGGTCAACCCGTGAAGACCGCGCAAAGGTCCTCCGCCGCCTGCATGAAGCCGCCTTGGCGAGGCAAGACGAACTGACGTCCGTGATGGTCGAGGAATACGGAGGCGTCGTTCAGTTCGCCGGACTCCTCGTCCAGTCGGGCATCGGTGCTTTCCTGGCCGCCGAGCAGGCGCTGCAGAAACTTCCGCTGACACGCACATGGGGCAAGACGACAGTCACCTTGGAGCCGGTCGGCGTTGCCGGTCTGATTACGGCTTGGAACGCCAACGTGCTGTTCATTTGTTTAAAGCTCGCCTCGGCAGTCGCCGCAGGCTGTACGGTTGTTATCAAGCCCAGTGAGTTGAGCTCACTCCAGACCCGAGTGTTGGTCGAGGCGTTGCACGAGGCCGATCTCCCGAAGGGTCTCCTGAACGTGGTCACTGGGCGCGGCAATCTCGTCGGCGCCGAATTGGTGCGTAACCCCGGTGTTGCCAAGATCTCGTTCACAGGGTCGGTTGCCGTTGGCAAATCGATCATGCGCGACGGGTCAGAAACCATGAAGCGCGTCACGCTGGAACTGGGCGGCAAGTCGCCTACCGTCCTGCTCGATGACGCCGTTCTCGACGAGGCGATCCCGTCGGCCCTCGTCATGGCCTTCATGAACAGCGGTCAGGCGTGCGCCGCAGGGACGCGCCTCCTCGTGCCAAAGAGCCGGCTCGACCAGGTCAAGCGAGCCTGAACGCCATACCGGCCTTTCCCGTCGGTGACCCGGCTGATCCCAAGACCGCTGTTGGGCCGATGGTGTCGCAGAAACAGTACGATCAGATCCAGTCGTACATTCGCAAGGGCATCGAACAAGGCGCTGAATTGCTGGTCGGCGGCGAGGGTCATCCGGAAGGTTTCGAAACCGGTTACTTCGTGAAGCCCACGGTATTTGTCAACGTGAAGAACGATATGACAATCGCCCAGGAGGAGATTTTCGGCCCCGTGCTCTCCATCATTTCTTATGACTCCGAGGAGGAAGCGATCCGGATCGCCAACGATTCTAAATATGGCCTTCACGCAGCCGTCCTCGGGACCGACCTCGCCCGCGCGCGTCGTGTGGCCTCGCAGATACGGGCCGGACGCGTCGTCATCAACAACATGACGGATGATCCGCAGGCACCCTGGGGAGGATTCAAATTCTCCGGCGTTGGCCGTGAATATGGCCGATACGGAATCCAGGCGTTTCTCGAAACACGGGCAATCCTCGAATAATGGCTCTCTTGCCGGGCATAAGGGACTTTGAACCACGGAGACTAGATTATGGGTAAACACGTTAGCATCTCACCGGAAGGCGCCGCAGATCGCCTCGCCATCCGGGAGCTTGTCGAGGCCTACGCGCATTGTGCAGATCGTCGCGATGCAAAGGGTCAAATGTCGCTCTTTACCGCAGACACCCACTTCGTGGTGTTTATGAACGCCAAAGATCCGACACCTACACAGGAAGTGCACTCGCGCGAAGAACTGGCTCCGGTCTTCGCTGACCTGAATGAGTACGCCGCGACCATGCACTTCCTTGGACAGACCACGATTCTGACGCTGTCCGGCGACCGAGGCACAAGGGAAACTTATTGCATGCCCCATCACCTCACTATCGACGGCAATAGCCGGCGCCTGATGATTGCCGCTCTTCGCTACACGGATGCCTTCGTGAAGACGGAAGGCCAGTGGCTGTTTGCGGAGCGCAAGCTCTACGTCGACTGGATTGAGGAGCGCAAACTATCGTGAGCGTTCCGGCGGCGGCCCAGAAGCGTCTTGTAATCGTTGGCGCGACAGGAATGGTCGGCGGATACGCCCTTCGCTACGCTTTAGACAACCCTGCTGTTGGGCAGGTGACTTCGATAGGCCGCAGGAAACTTGGCCTGTCCCATCCAAAACTGAACCAGGTTCTCCATCCGGACTTCGCGGATTGCTCTGCACTGGTGGGGGCACTCTCGGGCCAGGACGCAGCGACTTTCTGCCTCGGTACGTATACCGGTTCGGTCCCCGACGCAGAACTCCGCAAAATAACCGTCGATTACACCGTCGAGTTCGCGCGCGTTCTCTACGGTAACAGCCCCAACGCTGCTTTCTCGTTCCTGAGCGGGAACGGCGCGGACCCGACTGGTCGAAGTCGGATGGCGTTCGCGCGCTACAAGGGAGAGGCCGAGAAGGCGCTGCTCACGGATGGCTTTCCTCGCGTTTACATATTTCGGCCCGCGTATATCTACCCCGTGGAGCCGCGTAAGGAACCGAATTTCAACTACCGCTTGTTGCGCGCGATCTACCCGGCGTTTCAGCTACTGTTCCCCAATCTGGTGATTCCGGCCGACGGCCTTGCCCGCGCGATGATCGATGTCGCCGTCCGCGAAACAGGGGAGACGGGCGGCCGGGTTTTCGAGAACCGCGACATTCGCGCGCTGGTTCAAATCCGGGTGATTGCGAGAGCATAGACATTCGCCTGCGAGGCGCAACAGCTGGACTCCCAACGTTATTCAGGCGGCAAGCTTTTCCGATACCGGAAACCCGGAACGCAGCCCGGATTCTTGTCGGCGGTCAGAAAATTATTGATTGATTGGTAGCGCTAACGGGAATCGAACCAGCTTCGCCCTATCTGAGCCAGTCCGATTGCAGTCGTAAGTGGCACATTCTAAACAAAACCGCACCGGCCTAATCCTCGCCGCGACCCCTACGGATTCAAATGGTGTGAGCAATGTGTGAGCAAGAGCTGATTAACGGGACGCTTTCCCGTATGGCTTTTGACTGCCGGTGCGAGCATGTGTGAGCACAGGGTGATCAGGCTCCTGCGTCGGGGATATTATGCTTGGGCGAATCGGCGCCGAGGCGCGGCCGGGCTCTACTCGCTGGCGCTCCGCTCCCCAAGCCGGGCTGGCATTCTGGCGCGAAACCGATAGGTCCCGAGGTGGGGTCTTCAAGAGACTTTCACACAAAGTTCGGTGCCGCGCTTAAGAGGTAGGGTCACAGAGATAAAGCCATTGGCAGGGTCGCGCACGAATTGCAGAAAGTCGGGCTCCGCGTTGTCGTTCATCACATAGCCTCCCGTTCGGATCTGAGGAGCCAGGATTTCGATAACCTCGCGCGCAAGCGACCGCTCCTGGCCATCGGGCCAGCCATCTATGAGGGCAAAATCCACCGGGCCGCCCGCGTCGCTTAACGTCTGCCGCGCGTCTCCTTCCCTGATGTCGGCATAGTCGGCAAGGCCAGCGTCGGCCAGATTACGCCTGGCAGTCTTAACCTTTTCCGGAACGAGCTCCGAACCAATGACGATACCGCCGCCATTGTCGCGCATGGCCGCCGCAAAATAGACGGCTGACCTGCCTATCGAAGTCGCAAAGTCAACGACGCGTGTCGCACGCATGCCGCGGCATAGCAAATAGAGGAGATCGCCTTGGTCGGGCCAAATTGAAAATCCGTACTCGGCATAATCAAAGGGATCGCGGCTCACTTCCGGATGATCGCTCGGGCTCCCGCTCGACGGGATCCGGCGTGCTTCTACGAGCCGCTCGATAACAGCACGGACGCGGGCATCTTTGAGGGGGCTTAGAAGAGTATCGTTTTGCATAAATAACGCCTCGCGTTGAGTGAATGAATCATGGTCGTTTTTGAGAGGATGGGGCCGTTGCCCGGTTTCAGCCTCGGGCGCTCGGCCAAGCCGCACGCGGGCCTTGTGACTAATGCCTTTCCGCGCCCTCGGTCCTCGTCTTAGCCTTAAAGATATGTCTTTGTATCGGTGGGGAGGTAGCGATACGATGACAATTAATGTCGCTATCCCGCCAAAAAGTGCCGCTACCGGACAAGCGCAGGCGCCCGTCGTCGGCGCCAGCAGTCATTGGCCCTCCCGAAGCGAGAAGGCGGAACACACCCACTTCCGACACCAGCTCATGTATTCGCAAAAGGGCGTGATACACGTCACCACCCCGACCGGAGCCTGGATACTTCCCCCGACAAAATCGATCTGGATTAGCGGCGGCACGCCTCACGCCCTTCTCGTCAAGCGGCCTGTCGAACTCATCATTTTGTGGATCGCTCGGGACGCGCCCGGCGCGCCGGACTGGAGCGGTTGCAAGGTCGTAAGCGTCTCCCTGCTCATCCGAGAACTGCTCAGCGTCTGTTCGCAGCAGCCTTGGGATTATCCGCCCGCCTCTCGCTCTTCGCATCTCGCCCAGGTTCTTCTCGAACAACTCGAAGTTCACGAGCAGGCGCCACTGGAGCTGCCCGAGTTGAGCGATCCAAGAGCCAAACGGGTCGCCGCCATGCTTAGAGCTGATCCGGCTGACCGAAGGCCGCTCGCCGAGTTAGCGTCGGCGGCAGGTGCCAGTCACAGGACGATCGAACGCCTGTTCGCCACCGAAACTCGGATGTCTTTCGGCAGATGGCGCCTGCGGCATCGGATGATAACCGCGCTCGAAAAGTTGGCAAACGGGGATAGCGTCAGCAATGTTGCTGACGCGGTAGGTTACGAGTCGCCGTCGAGCTTTATAGCGGCTTTCAGGGATTCATTTGGCACGACGCCGACTTCTTACTTCGAGAATGTGCACAATCGGCGCGCTAGCAAAGAATGACAATTTACCCATCAAGAAAGCACCGACGTAAATCAGCATCACGCCCTGCCAAGTACCTCCCTTTGTCGCCTCTAGTTAACGGGTCGTTTGAGCTCTGCCCTCAACTGGGAGGGTGTCGTCCCTTCCCACGTTCGGAAAGCTCGATAAAAAGAATTCGAATCCTCGTAGCCGAGCAGGTACGCCACCTCTGCGACATCGATATCCGGCCGGTTGAGATACTCGCGCGCCAGTTCCTGGCGCGCCTCCAGAAGCAACTTACGAAAAGTCGTCCCGTCGTCGTCGATCCGCCTCTGCAGGGTCCGATCGCTTAGCCCAAGCTCACGCGCCACGGCCGAGACGTCGGGACGGGCCCCGGCCAGCAGGCGTTTAAGAATCCATTTCACCTGCTCGCTGATCGAATGCTGCGCACGTTGCTCTTTCAAAGCTTTGTCGAGTTGTGGGTCCAACATTTCAAGCAACTCGGCATTGTGGGTGAGGAACGGCCGGTCGAGATCGGCCGTGTGGAGGACGAGGATATTCCGCCGCGCTCCGAATTTGACCGGGCATTTGAAATAGGCTTCGTGGACCCTGGTCATTTCTGTTTTGCGCTTGAGCTCCACCCTTTTCGGATTCAGCGGATGCCCCGTACCGCGGCGACCGAGTTCAACGAATGACGCAAAGGCGGCGTCCGTCAAGAGGGGCGGCGTTTCCTCCTGCGCGTGTTGCCACACGGGCTCTATTAAGCATTCGTCTTTGCTGATTTTGATTTGCAGTTCCTCGGGCGTACACAGTTGCTTGAAGCGAGCAAGGCGCGCGAGAGCGTCGCGGTAGTCGCGGGCGTAGTAGGCCGCCATCGTTGACGGCGGCCGATTTCCAACGTCGATCTGGGTGGCAATTTTCAGACCTGCGGCGGCATCGGAAGAAAGCTCGCCTACGGCACGCCAAAGCGCGAAGAATTGCGCTGTGGTCACAAGGTTCTTCTTGCCGTCATAGACTGTCACTGGCACCCGAGCTTGGCCCAGCACGGCTGCCGGCGTGAGTCCGATCTTAGCGAGCCCTATCCAAAAGGCGTTCGCGGCTTTGAAACGGTCTAGTACGTTGACGGTCATCTTTCTCTCACTGCTCGGTTTCGCCTTGACACGGCCTTCGCATTTCGGGACATTTCTCGGGTTAGCTGATGATCGCTTTGGGCTCCAGATACTCCTGCAGTCCGAAGATCCCGCCTTCCCGGCCAATTCCCGATTGTTTGAACCCGCCGAAGGGAGCAAACGGATCGTGGCCAATTGTATTGATCAGGACCCGGCCGGCAGCAAGTTTCCGCGCCACGCGGCTTGCCCTTTCGGGGTCCGCCGAGCTCACGTAGGCGATAAGCCCGAATTCCGTGTCATTGGCTATTTCAATGGCTTCGGCTTCCGTCTTGTACGTCAATATCGACAAAACTGGTCCGAAGATTTCTTCCTTAGCGATGCGCATGTCGCGAGTAACACTGGCAAATACGGTGGGCTTCACGAAATTCCCGCTCTCCAGTCCTTGAGGATGACCTTCTCCGCCGATAACGAGCTCCGCACC
Organism: uncultured Acidobacteriaceae bacterium; assembly: GCA_963771305.1. Taxonomy (GTDB): domain Bacteria; phylum Acidobacteriota; class Terriglobia; order Bryobacterales; family Bryobacteraceae; genus CAJCIT01. The sequence continues at coordinate 244,087 of CAVYTS010000001.1, read as the reverse complement.
GTCCTCGATACCTGATTTGATGTATTCCTGGACGCGCTTGTACTGCTTTACGCTCGCCAAGGGGCCGAGGGTGACATCCTTGTTCCTCGGATCGCCCATTTTGATTTTTTCGACGGCCGCTTTGGTCAATCTTTTCACTTCGTCGAGCCGGTCTTCCGGCACGATCAGGCGCGAAGCTGCAATGCAGGCTTGGCCGTTATTCAGGTAACAGGCGGCGACAGCCATCGGAATGGCAGTGGAGAAATCGGCGTCATCCAGGATGATGTTCGGCGACTTGCCGCCTAGCTCCAGCGTCAGGCGCTTCATCGTGTCCAGGGAGTTCTTTGCGACCAGTTTTCCGATCTGGGTCGAACCGGTGAATGCGATCTTCTGAATGTCAGGACTTTTTGTTAGCTCCGTCCCGACGACCTCGCCGAGGCCCGTCACGAAATTGATGACGCCAGGAGGCAAGCCGGCTTCATGAAAAGCGTCCATCAACACTTCCGTTTGCATCGCGCTCCTCTCGCTGGGCTTGATAACGACCGTGCATCCGGCAGCGATTGCCGGAGCCACCTTGATCGCGATCGAACCAGCGCTCGAATTCCACGGTGCGAATATGCCCACCACGCCCGCCGGTTCCATCGCGACTTCGGATTTTCCGACACTTTTGACCAGATCGAAGTCCTTGAGAACTTCCTTGAAGTGCAGGAAAATGTTCGCCGCAAGGTTGTTGGAGCCCTTCGCACGGTCTTGCGGGGCGCCGTATTCCAGAACCGTCGCGTCAACGAGTTGATCCATTCGGTTGGCAACGGAATCATGCAACCGCTGCAAGCAGTCCATGCGATATTCCTTGCTGCTTTGCGAAAAGGTATTGAACGCGTCCTTCGCTGCGGCAATGGCGTGTCGGGTGTCGATTTCATCCGCCATGGTGACCTTGCCGATAACCCTGTTGTTGGTCGGGTTCACCAGGTCTAGGACCTGCGTTCCATGGGGAGTGACGAACTGGCCGTTGATGTAGGCGCGATCAAAAGCTCTTACCGGAGCCGCGGTTTCTTTCTCGTTCATTTGTGTCACCCTTTATGACGTTTAGGAGCTTCTTCCGAAGTTCGCCGAGTCTCTTTAGCCCCAGCTACAGCTTCATTCTGGCTGAATAAGCCCTAGGTGTAACTAGCAAAAGGTGACAACTCTCTTGCAGAATATGCCAAACGGGAATGTTCGCTTCGGGAGCTTCGGCGGGCGTTTTTCTATTGGGAACCCTTGAAGCCCATGAATTGCAAGGCAGGCGGGCGCATCCGGCTTGACGCTAGCTCGGGCTCTTCAGGCTTCAGCCTGAACCCCTCGCGGCGTCTCGGCCGTTCGGTTTCGATCCCTTGCGCCGGGAGATGCGTCTGGAGAATTCAGGCCGCGGAGTGGAGCCCCACACTGCGCGGCACCCATTCTGAAAAGCTGCCCTTCCTGGTATTCGAGATAGCAGCGTTCTGAACCAACAGGTCGAGGCGGCCAAATTCCTGGCGGATGCGCTCCGCCGCGTCGGCAATCGAACCCCGGTCAGTCACGTCGAGCTGGAGCGCGATGGCGCCCGGCCCGATCTCCTTCGCTGCGGCCTGGCCGCGCTCAAAGTTGCACGACCCCACCAGAACAGTGAGGTCTTTCACCACCAGTTCCTTCGCAACTTGAAGTCCGACTCCTTGATTGGCCCCGGTTTACCAGGGCGATGCGTTTGTCTTGCATGGGTCTCCTTCCAGTCCCTTATCCGTGTAGGTGAAGATAATTCAGCCCTGCCTGTCCGAAACCATCGATCGGATTGCTGAATCGAGCGTGATAGCGCCTTTGCGTATGCTTCCATCTCCCGCCTCGAAATCAATCCATCCCTCGTTGAACCCGTCCAACATTCCTACGCGAGGAAGCGGGTTCTTCATTCCTTGCGATCGGAAGAGTTCCTCCCAGGAGTCGCGCGGCACTGACTCATTGCGTACCTTTGTTCCGAGGGCACCTGCCAGTGCAGCCGCCACGTCATCAGCGGAGTAGCGCGCCGGCCCCTCCAATTCAACGACCCGAACGCCCTGCCACCTCTCCTGCAAGATTACTGCCGCCGTCTTGGCGATGTCTTTCGTTGAAACCATCGGGATCTTGCGAGCCAGAGGTTGCAGAAAGCTCTGTACCGCTCCCTGCTTGGCCGATTCCACATCCCAGGCAGCGTTCTCCATAAACCATGCCGCTCGAAGCAACGCTACGGGAATAGAGACAGTCCGTAGCATGGCTTCGGTGATGCCGGAGTTATTCAACAGATTTGGCTCAGTTACCTGAGCGCCAACAGTGGACAAGAACACGACCTTAGCGGGACGAGCTTGTTCGATAGCGGCTCGGATGGCCGCGGCATTCAGCCTGGTATCGGGAAAGCCAGGTTCCGGATCGTAGTTGGGCGGCGTCATGAGGGAAGACGCCCTCCGCCTCGCGGAAGGCCTCTGTCAGAGCCGCTGCGTCATTGATGCCTGCAAGAGAAACCTCGCAACCAAGAGCGGCCCATTTGTCGCCCTTTGCGCGATCGCGTACGACCGCCCGTACCTTCTGACCCTTTGAGAGAAGACTGCGCGCGACATCGCCGCCGACCTTCCCCGTGATTCCAGTGATGACAAACATGTCGCTCTCCTCGCCAGCTTCAGGCAGCGGCCCCGGCCATATTACGAAGCCGATCGTTCGCGAAATACTGCGCCTGACCTTCTTCGATGGCTTGCAGCACAAGGCCCGCTACGAATTCAGGCTTGTCGCCCTCGGCATAGTTGGATGCCGGTCCGCCGCCGGCCGGATTTCCCATCCGGTTCTTGCCGAAGTTCGTCGCCGTGATAAACGGGTAGATCTCGCTGACGACGATGTGGTCCTTTTCGAGCTCGGCGCGCGCAGTGAGGCTAAAGCCAAGAAGCGCGCGCTTCGAAGCTGAGTAAACGAAGTCTCAGCGACCCTGCTGACGAGGTCGGCCGGGGTTGAAAAGTGAATGACAAGCTCGCCGCGGCGGACGTACACCTGGAGCGGGAGCGCTTCGATTATTTGTGAAAGATTCATATCCTCGTTCCTGTATCAACTGTCTCAAAATCTTATCGTTTTGAAAGAACGTGTGGAAGGAATGGAAGTCGGGGTCGCGCGCCCAAGGCAGGTGCGCTACCAGGCTGCACTACGCCCCGATCTCTCTGGTTCTCTTGATTCTAATCTATCGGGTGTTTTGCACCTGCTACAGCCCTGCCTCGCGGGGCTGTGGCGTAGGAAATGGCGCAGCAAAATCGTTGATCAGCGCTCGGCTAGCCCGAGGCGGTGTGGCATACCCGGAGCCGCTTGAGGCCGCGACACGACCGGGCTGGTGAGGCGTACTTCGGCCTCTTCCGGCACAGGCCGGTTGACCTCAGCAAGAACACGCTGATCGGGCTGCGAAAACAATTCGCGATGCAGCGCTTCAACACTCTTCCGCAGGTCGTCTTGAGGCACGACGATCGACATAGCTGGAGCGTCGTGATGATCCCACAAGACGACCGCTTCTGTATTCTTCAGCGCATTCAACACTTGCGCCTTCAGGCTTGGTGTCCGCGGAATGTCTGCCCCGACGAGTGTCAGAATTGCGCGCTCCGGGCGCAGACGAACTTCGACGCAGCCTTCGATCTCCATTTGAAGACGGTCGTATCGATCGGAACTCTTGATGGCGAGGTACACTGCTTCGCCGTTCTGGGCGAGGAACTCCGGCGACACGCCATGAGAGCCGCACAATTGGCGGAGCGTGTCGAGGTTGCCCTCGGCATCGCCACGTAGACGAATCTCGAGAACGGTCAGATCGGACTTGCAGGCGATTGACTTCACGACATGCGCGCACTGCTCGGCGGTCGCTACGACGCGTGTGCCCGCGACTTCCGGCCGGCGAGAGTTCCGGACGGTGATCGGAATTCGCTGACGCATGGCTGGAGCCACGGTATCAGGATGCAGCACCTTAGCGCCGCCGTAGGCCATCGCCGCCGCTTCCTGGTAGGAGATCGATTTCAGCTTGTACCCGCGGTCGTACACGCGGGGATCGCAGGTTAGTATTCCGTCTACATCGGTCCAAATCTGGACCTCTTCAGCGCAGAAAGCAGCGCCGACAATCGAGGCTGTCAGATCGGACCCACCCCGGCCCAGCGTGGTGGTGACGCCCGATTCGGTAGCGCCGATGAATCCTCCCATCACCACTGTGCGGTCCATCGCTAACCGCGGAATAATTCGCCGCAGTTTCGCATACGTTTCCCAATACAGCGGTGTAGCGTGGGTGTGTTGGTTATCAGTCAGGATCAACTGCCGGGCATCGACCTGGACGGAAGGTATGCCCGCGCTGTGCATTGCAGTGTTCACGATCTCGCTGGACAGCCGCTCACCATAACTGAGGATTTCATCGTACAGAGCAGGCGTCAGTTCGCGGCCTTCGTCTTCGAGCGTCGCAACCAGACGGTGTAGTGAGGTGAACTGGTGCCGCAGTGACTCTTCAAGGCACCGGTAAGCCGATCTCTCAATGACTTCCTCCGCCACGCCGGTGTGGTATTCCCAGAGTTCCTTGATTGCCTTCCAGGCGCCGTACCTGCGACCATGCTCCGTCTCCTCGGCGATCTGTAGGAGCCGATTAGTGGTGTTTCCCAAGGCCGAGACGACAACAACGGGCTTTGACGCCAGCTGCGATTTCACAATGCCCGTAACGCGCCGGATCGCCGCACCAGACTGGAGCGACGATCCGCCGAATTTCAAGACGATCATACAGAGACCTTCTCCTTTGGAACGGGTAGGGAGCGTGCCCCCGCCTATGGGGGGGAAGCGGTTTTTCTCCGTCGTTCACACCTCAAATGTAAGCGCTGTCCCATAAGGACGGCATAAGCTTTCTCTGAAGTATTCCTCAAGGATAGAGCCTGGAATTCAGGCCGATAGATCAACTACAAGTTTTTAATAATCAGTCTGTTGCGGACGAAGTGTAAAGCGTTTTATCGTCGGTCGCTAGATAAAGGCGATGACGTCAATCTCAACCAGCGAGTTGCCCGGCACACCCGCCACGGAGACGGTCGTTCGAACCGGAGGTTCGGCGCCGAAGCTGCCCGCGTATACCTCGTTCATGGCCTTGTAGTCTTTCAGGTCGGCCAGGTAGACGTTGCATTTCAGCACCTTGTCCATCGACGAGCCGCAGGATTCAAGCTTGGTCTTGATCTCGTCGAGCACGTGCTTGGTATGTGCTTTGATGTCCCCTTCGAAATGCGCGCCGATCCCCGACAGGAACAGCAGATTACCATAGGACACGGCTGGGCTGTACATCGGCTTCTCCGGCGGTTTGCCGTTTTCCCAGTGCACGACCCTCTTGGGATTCGCCTGTGCCGCTGCCGGTACCGCTGCGGCAACGCCTGCTGCCGCCACGGCGGCGCCCTTTCCCAGAAAGCTTCTTCTATCGGTTTTGCTCATGATGTTTTCTCCTTTTCGGCTGAACCAGATTTCTGCCGAGATCAAGCCGGCTTTACGGGGCGGATGACACCGGTCGGCGGCGCATAGTGGTGGCGCTGCGCGGTCCAGTTCGCTCGTCCATATTCGCCCATATCGATCACACCGCTCATCGTCTCGCTGTCGACCGTGCCCATAAAGTCGCAGAACAGATACGTCCCATGAATTTTCTGCGAGCTTCGGAAACGAACCAGGTTGGCTGCGACGGCGCCGCTCAGATCGCCGCTGACGTATTCGCCGCGATGCGTGCCCACCAGGGTGCCGCCTTTCTGCTCCAGAATGACGGTGTGGACCGCCGAGCCGCGCTTGAAGTCGATCTTCACTTCCCATTGACCGGCGACGAAGGCCGGCTCGCCTTGCGGCAGCGGGTCGGTTTCAAAATGAGGCGGTCTCGATATCACCGCGTAGAGGCGCTGGCCAACTACTGCGGCGTCGCCGGGCATCATCATGTAAGGCGTAATCGAGACGGAACTCGCCATGTTATCCGGCCGGCTCCCTGTAGTACCGCCCAGTACGATGCGCGGCTCAGTATCCAAAAGCAGTTTGCTGACCTCAGGCCCCGTGATGCCAAGCTTCGCGCCATCCCACTCGATGAGCAGCCGCGGCGACCGGTTCGACAAGCCCTCTTCGGCGCCGTAGTTCCTGGTGGCAACGCCATCCAGGCGCTTCACCGTCGCCGCAATCTCGTCCAGCCAGCCTTGCCATTGACGCCATTCAGCCTGATGGTCGCGTTGGCTCCACATTTCAACCGCGGCCAGCATCCCCATAATCTCTTCTTTGCCGACCTTGAGCGACCGCCCATAGGCATGGTGCGGCGCGCTATTGGCCCAGGCGGCTTCCAGGAAATTCTTTTCGCCGAGCAGCAGTCCCGCGGCCTGGGGCCCGCGAATGCACTTGCCGCCGCTATAAGCCACGGCGGTCGCCCCACGCTGCAGGTGGACATTCGGAATGGTTAAAATCTCGGCCGCCGCATCGACCACGACCGGCACATTGTGGCGGCGGGCTGCTTCCGAGATGACCGCAGTTCCCAGCGGGCCCTCATCCCCGTCACCGGCGAGGATGTAGCACATAGCTGTGCGGTCATTGAACGCCACATCGAGCTGCGCGCGCGTGTTCACCTCGACAATCTTCACGCCCACCATACGGATGGCATGGTCGTAGACGTTACGCGAATACTCGGGGATGATGACCTGGTCCTTCAGACCGCTGAGGTCCGGCAGTTGCTGCATGCGTTCGGGATTGGTTCCCGCAATAGAAGCTGCGGTGCAGTGCGTCAGCGCCGCGCAGCATCCGGCCGTGACAATGCCCCACTCGGCGCCGGTCAGCGTCGCCAGCTTCTTGCTGACACCTCCCATGAGTTCGTCCATTTGAACGTAAGCGCGCGAGGCTTCGTCCATGGCCCGCTTCACCTCGGGCAATGTCTGCGAGCCGGTGATGATGGTGAAGGTCCCCTTGGCGTTGATGATGGGCCGCACGCCAATCGACTCGTACAGTTCATTCGCGTCTTTCGCCGAAGTCAGCGCATCTGCTGTCTCCGCGCTCGCGGGCAGGGCACTGGCCACGCCCAACAATCCTCCTTGGCGGAACAGATCGCGGCGGTTGAAGCCGCTCCGTAGTGTGGTTGATTCTCGAACAACGTCTGACACGATGACTCTTTATACCCTACAGCCGCCCAAACTTGGCGACCGCTTCGCGGATGGATTTGTACTTCTCAATGAACGGAATCATGCTGTGTTCCGATTCGTCCAGTGCCTGCGCCTTCTTGAGCACTTCCGCGGCTTTGTCCTGAGGCACAACCACCACGCCATCCATATCCGCAACGATGATGTCGCGTGGCCGAACCTCAACGCCGGCGCAGGTAACTGGAATATCACGGCCCGCGAAACGATAGTGATTCACGGTCGTCGACGGCACGATCGCCGCGACTGAAAACAGGAAACTGGAGCTTAGTGATCTGCGGCGTATCCCGCAGTCCGCCGTCGATTACCGCGCCAGCCAAGCCGCGATACTTCATCGCGGTGCTCATAAGCCCGCCGATGCCGGCATAATCCAAGCCATCCTCCAGCACCATCACATACACCGAGCCCGGCCGTGCTTCGTCGATGGCGTCCAACATTCCCTGCTGTGCCTTCGATCCTTCGTGATGTTCCTCTCTCGTCAGCAAGCACCGTTGTGGCTCGCCCAGCGAACTTGCACTGGTTCAAGGGCCGCATGTCGTGGGTCATGTATGCCCTCTGGCCGTACAGCTGCTCCATGGCGTCGGCCACGGAGGCGGCTTCTACCAGCCGGAATCCTTCGATGAGATCAGTCGGATCGGCGACGGAACGCGCTCTCACCGGCTCGAAAGCAACGGCGATGGAGATTGCAGCAATCAAACCTGCAAGACTGTATTTCTTCATGGCGCTGCTCCTATTCTTTGGCCCCATCTCCGCCTGATACGAGTCCGGCTCCGAAGGTCGCGAGGGTGATGTCGTCTTCCTGGGGCAGGCCGCTGACGGCGACGGCGCCCACTACTTCGCCTCCTCGCCAAACCGGGACCCCGCCGCCCCATCCGACAAATCGTGGGTCGCCGAAATAGGCAATCTCAAAGCCCTTCTCCGGGTGTCGGGCGCGGTCGCCAATCTCTTTGCTGCTCTTCCGCTCGCGTGCCGCCGAAAAGGCCTTGTTCATGGCAATCGGGATGGACGAAACCGGCGCTCCGTCCATTCGGGCAAAGGCAATCAGCTCTCCATGCGGATCGGTGACTGCAATTACACCCGCTTTGCCCGTAGGCTCGATCTTCGCAACGATGGCGTCGATAATCCGTTTCGCTTCCGTGTAGTCGATACTCTGAGTCGTTCGCATCAGTGCTCTCCAGAATATCTCCGATGCCGTTTCGCGCTGGCGGCCAGGCCGCAGTGTGATTAACTGAACAGGCGACGAGCCATGCGGCGAACTCTCCGTCTCTCTCTTCTTTTGATCCTGTTGGTGGCGGCTGCGGCCTCCCGCCAGGCGCCTGTTTGCACCGTGACGCAACCTACGGTCGCTTTCCACATCCGTTATTTGGAGGGCCATCCTGATCTGACGACGGATCCCCAGGCCGCGGTATGGAAGAGTGCCGCGTCGCAGACCATCGTGAAAGACTGCAGCCAAGACGTTGAGTATTCAAACGTGAAGAGCACGGTCCATGCGTTCTGGACCGATACCGATGTCTATTTCCTGTTCGAGTGCCCTTACACCGAACTCAATCTATTGGTGCCGGCAAACCACGGCGCAGCCCATGTCGGTCTTTGGGATCGCGACGTTGTTGAGATGTTCCTCGGTGACGATTGGACCAACATCCGGCATTACCGCGAGTTTGAGATTGCGCCGACGGGCGATTGGATCGACTTGGCAATTGACCTCGATCACGAGAGCAACGATTATTCCTGGCGATCGGGCTGGAAGACGGCGGCGAAGATCGACCACCAGAAAAAAGTCTGGTATGCCGCGGCGCGCATTCCGGTCGCTGCAGTGAGTAAGCATAAGATCGCCGCGGGATCACGCTGGCGGATGAATCTGTACCGCATCGATGGCCTGGGCGCCGATCCCCAACGTCACTTTCTTTGCTGGCAGCCGACGTGTGTTCAGAATCGCGACCCCAACCACGTACCCGAGCACTTTGGCACGCTGGTGTTTGAGACGGGCCAATGAGGATCGAGCGTCTGGCTGGGTTCTTCTGCTTCGCCACATTGGCAACCATCGGTCTGGCCCAGTCAGATGTCAGTCCCAATCCGGCGACGCTCATCGCTGAAGGCCGAAAGCAGTTTGGCAGCCACTGCGCCGGGTGCCACGGTGGCGATGGACTCGGGGGCGAACGCGCTCCCACGATTGCGCAGCCAGAAAGCCCGTGGCTGAAATCGGCCGAGAGCATCCGGGAACTCCTGAAGAATGGCATCCCCGATGCCGGCATGCCCAGTTTCCAACTGAATGAGATGGAGACGAAGGCGATCGTGGCATTCGTCCTGTCGTTTGTGACGAAAGCCGCGGAGGCTCATCCCGCCGGTGATCCTGCGGCGGGTGAACGCTTCTTCTTTGGCGCTGGCAAGTGCTCCTCCTGCCACAAGGCGCGGGGCAAAGGTGGCTTCATGGGCCCCGATTTGACGGAGATCGCACGCCAACAGACGCTGGCGGAGATCGAGAGCGCCTTGCTCAAACCGAAGATCCTGCGCGGCTACAGCGTCGTCAAGGTGCGGTTGGGGAACGGGACTGAGCTGCGAGGCTTCGCTCGCAATCGGAGCACGTTTGATATCCAGATACAGGGCTTCGACGGCAAACTGAATCTCCTTAGGCGGGATGAAGTTGCGGTTTTGGCCGAAGAAGAAAAGCCGCTGATGCCACCGCTCGCAGCGACTGCAGCCGAAAAGGAAAACCTGCTCGCCTATCTGGCCACACTTAGCGGTGGCCCATTTCTGGGCTCGTCCTCCGCCGACGAAGAGTCTGCCCTACGCGCCGCATTTGAAAACGTGATTCAGCCGGCGCCGGGCGACTGGCCAACCTATCACGGCGACTTGAGCGGCAACCGCTACAGCAAACTCAGTCAGATCAATAAGAGCAACATCGGCCGCCTCGCCTTGAAGTGGACGTTTGGCGTACGAGGAACGGACAATCTGGAAGTGACGCCCGTGGTGGTGAAAGGCGTGATGTACATCACCACTGCGAATCAGTGCTTTGCGATCGATGCGCGGAGCGGCCGCCAGATTTGGCATTATCAGCGTCCTTTGACCAAGGGCGTTATCGGCGATGCCGCCGGCGCCATCAATCGGGGCGTAGCGCTACTGGGAGACCGCGTCTTCATGGTGACCGACAATGCTCATCTGATTGCATTGGAGCGCACCACCGGCGCCTTGCTCTGGGACGTCGAAATGGCCGACTACAAGCAGCACTATGGAGCGACGTCCGCGCCGCTGGTGGTGAATGATCTGGTCATTTCCGGCACCTCCGGCGGCGATGAAGGAATTCGCGGCTTCGTGGCTGCCTACTCGGCAGCAACCGGCAAAGAGGTGTGGCGTTTCTGGACCGTGCCTAAGCCTGGCGAGCCGCTTTCGGAAACGTGGCGAGGCCGGGCGATTGAACATCCTTGCGTCGCAGCCTGGCTCACCGGAACGTATGATCCGGAAACAAGGCTTCTGTTCTGGACCACGGGGAATCCGTGCCCCGATTACAACGGCGATGAGCGACAGGGTGACAATCTGTATGCCAACTCGGTGCTGGCATTTCACCCGGAAACGGGCGCGCTCGCCTGGTACTTCCAATACACACCGCACGACCTGCACGATTGGGACGCCGCACAGACGCCGCTTACTGGCCGACGTGGTGTTTCGAGGCGAGCCTCACAAGCTGCTGCTACAAGGCAATCGCAATGGCTACTTCTACGTATTGGACCGTGCGGATGGAAAGTTTCTTGCGGCCTATCCATTCGTCAAGCTTCTGACTTGGGCGGATGGCATCGACGCCAATGGTCGCCCGAAGCTTCGGCCGAACATGGAGCCGAGCGTATCGGGAACCAAAGTCTGCCCGGCTGTCGACGGAGCGACGAATTGGATGTCCCCGTCATTCAGCCCGCAGGCAGGACTGTTCTATCTGATGGCGCTCGAGAAATGCAATGTCTACACAAAATCGTCGGCATGGTGGAAGCCGGGCGAATCGTTCTATGGCGGTGATGCTCGGGAGGTGCCCGAGATCAAGCCGAAGAGATTTCTCCGGGCCATCGATATCCAGACCGGCAAGATCGCCTGGGAGATTGCACAAGATGGCTTGGGCCGCTCCTGGGGTGGAACCATCGCAACTGCTTCGGGTTTGGTGTTTTTCTGCGAAGACAGCGGTGCGTTCGCGGCAGCCGACGCGAAGAGCGGCGAGATCCTGTGGCACTTTCAAGCCAATCAATCCTGGCACGCTTCGCCCATGACGTTTGAGGTGGATGGTTCACAGTACGTCTCCATCGCAGCGGGGTCCAACATCCTCGTCTTTGGGTTGAACTAACGCGGCTTGTGATAAGAAACGTACAGCCCGCTCCAGGAAGTTATGGAGCAAACCAACATCATGAGACTACCCCGTGCTTGCCTGTTCGCTACTCTTTGCGCGGCGGCCATCTCCTCAGCGCTCGCCGCCGACTTCCGCCCACCCGCCGTGCCGCTGGTGACGCACGATCCTTACTTCAGTATCTGGTCGATGTCTGATCATCTGACTGATTCTCAGACCAAACACTGGACCGGCGTTACGCACTCGCTCTCCAGTCTGATTCGGGTGGATGGCAAGACCTACCGGCTTATGGGACGTGACCCGCGCCGCGTTCCGGCGCTGGAACAGACCAAGCTTGAAGTTCTGCCGACCCACACGATCTATTCGTTTCAGGGCGCTGGTATTCGCGCTACTCTGACCTTTCTTACCCCTGCGCTGCCGCACGATTTGGATGTTCTTTCGCGTCCGGCGACCTATATCACCTGGAACGTTCAGTCGGCCGATGGCGGCAAACATGAAGTGGCAATCTACTTCGATGCAGGATCGGAGATCGTGGTGAACCGGAACGACGAGCCGGTTACGTGGTCCCGTTTTCGGTTGAATCATTTGCAAGTGTTGCGCATGGGGAGCCAGTATCAGCCCGTGCTGCAGAAGGCCGGCGACGACCTGCGCATCGATTGGGGCTATTTATATTTGACGGCTCCCGCGGACGACGCCTCGTTTCAGTTTGCCGGCACCAGGCAAGCCGCATTCGATGCTTTTCTCGATAAGGGCAATTTGCCGGATGCCGATGATATGCGGGCGGTTCAACCCTACGCGCAGCCGACGCCGGTGCTCGCCTGCGCGTTTCCCCTGGGTACGGTGACGGCGACGGCTATCTCTCGTCACGTCGTACTTGCCTACGACGATCTCTATTCCATCGAGTACTTTCATCGTCAATTGCGCCCCTATTGGCGTCGCAATGGCGCCGAGGCGTCCGATCTGCTCCAATGGGCGCTGCGAGACTACGAATCCCTTGAGAAACGCTCCGCAGAGTTCGACCGGCAGTTCACGGCCGATCTTGTGGCGGCCGGTGGTGAATCCTACGCCAAGCTTTGCGCACTCGCCTATCGGCAAGCCATTGCTGCCCACAAGCTGACCGCCGACGTGGACGGCACGCCGCTGTTCTTTTCCAAAGAGAACTTTAGCAATGGCTCCATCGACACCGTCGACGTGACCTACCCCAGTTCTCCATTCTTCCTGCTCTTCAACACGCGCCTGCTGAAAGGCCAACTGCAGCCGATTCTCGACTACGCTAACATGGCGCGTTGGCGATTCCCCTTCGCTCCTCACGATCTCGGGCAATATCCGTTAGCGAACGGCCAGCAATACGGTGCGGGTGAAGCATCGGAGACAGATCAAATGCCGGTGGAAGAAAGCGGCAACATGCTGATCATGATGGCGGCCGTTGCGCATGTGGATGGAAATGCGGAATTCGCTAAACCATACTGGCCGCTGCTGACGAAATGGGCTGAGTACCTGAAGGAAAAAGGTCTTGACCCGGAGAACCAGCTTTGCACCGACGACTTCGCCGGCCACCTGGCTCATAACTCGAATCTCTCAATCAAGGCCATTCTCGCCCTGGGAGCGTATGGCAAGCTGGCCGGCGCGCTGGGGCATGCGGATGCGGCAGCGCAGTACGAGCAGACGGCCCGCGATTTCGCGCAGCGTTGGGTACAGATGGCAGACGATGGTGATCATTACCGCCTCACGTTTGATCACGCCGGCACCTGGAGCCAGAAGTACAACCTGGTCTGGGACAAGCTGCTGGGATTGAATCTGTTTCCGCAATCGCTGACCCGTAAAGAAAGCTCGTACTACTCCGCGCACGCAAACGAGTATGGGCTTCCATTGGATAATCGCGCCGCCTACACAAAGATCGACTGGCTCGCCTGGACTGCGACACTGGCCGATTCAAAGCAGGGCTTTGAGGCGCTCTTCGCGCCGGCCTATCATTTTGCGGATGCATCACCGAGCCGTGTGCCGCTGACCGATTGGTACGACACGGTGACGGGCAAGCAAGTGGGCTTCCAGGCACGGTCGGTAGTGGGCGGGATCTTCATCAGGATGCTCGATGACACCGCCACCTGGAAGAAGTGGTCGGCTCCTTCGCAGTAGGTTAGCGTTGCCGCAGTAGAGCCTGCCCGATCGCCGCTTGGCCCAGGGCCAGACCGCCATCGTTTGCAGGCACGACGCGGTGCCATAGCACCTGAAAGCCCGAGTTACGCAAGCGTTCCACCGACAGCTCAAGCAGAAAGATGTTTTGAAAAACGCCGCCGGTCAGCGCCACGATATTCAAACCGGTCGTTTCGCGGGCCAACTTGCACACATCGACAATCGCGGCCGCCACCGAGCCATGGAATCGCGTCGCGATCAGCGAGAGCGCAGCCCCGGAACGTAGATCGCGAAGGATGGCTTCGAGAAGCGGTCCGGGGTCCAACGTCACGATTTCGCCGCTCGTGATTGGAAACAGGTAGGGCTCGTGCTGGCCGCTCGATTCGCACAGGGCCTCCAATTCCATGGCCGCTTGCCCCTCATAGTTGACTCGCTGCCGCACGCCGATCAGGGCGGACACGGCGTCAAAAAGCCGGCCCATGGAACTCGAGGGCACGCAGTTGAGACCCCTATCGAATTGACGGCGTAGAACCCGCAAATCGCCCTCTGAAAACTCCTTCACGGGCGGGAGATCGTCATCCCATTCCAGTCCCGCCTGCCAGAGATGAGCAAGCGCCGTGCGTGCGGGATGTTTGATGGAAGCATCGCCGCCCGGCAGGGGAACATAGCGGAGATGCGCGAAACGCCGGAACGATGCTTGGTTGGCGATCAGAAACTCGCCCCCCCAAATGGCACCGTCGGAGCCGTATCCGGTGCCATCGAACGCCACGGCCGATCACGGATTCTTCGGCCTCGAGCCCCGATTCCGCCGTCAACGCCGCCGCATGAGCGTGATGATGCTGCGCCTGCAACAGTTCGATGCCGCGTTCCTTCGCAAAGTCGATCGCCCAGCGGGTTGATAAATAACCCGGATGTCGGTCACAAACCACGTAGCGCGGATCGACGCGAAAGAGCCGTAGCATGTGCCTCAGCGCAGTCTCAAAGGCCCGCTGCGTTTCCAGCGTCCCCATGTCGCCGATGTGCTGGCTGAGATACGCGAAGCGTCCTTTCGTGATGCAGAAGGTGGCCTTCAATTCGGCCCCAACGGCAAGCAAATCGTCCACTGGCTGTTTCAACACAACCGGAAAAGGCGCATAGCCTCGGGATCGCCGGAGTGGAATCTCCCTGTCCTCCAGCGTGCGCACCACCGAATCGTCGCAGACCACCTCAATTTCCCGATTGTGGACCAGAAGAGCATCGGCAATACCATGCAGCCGGGTTCGCGCTTCGGCGTTTTCCCGAACGATCGGTTCACCCGAAACATTGGCCGAGGTCATCACCAGCGGCATGTCCTCGAGTAAAAGATAGTGCAGCGGAGCGTACGGCAACATGACGCCCAGGTGCTCGTTGCGGGGCGCCACCAGGCTTGAGATTGAGTTGGGCCTGCGGGTACGCAGCAGGACAATAGGCCGGGCGCGCGAACTCAGCAAGCGTGCCTCCTCCGCACTGACTTCGGCGAAGCGGTTTATTGCTGCCAAGTCACGGGCCATCAGAGCAAAAGGCTGTTCCATGCGGCTTTTGCGATCGCGCAGCGATCGCAGTGCGGCGTCGCTGGTTGCGTCGCAGGCGAGGTGGAACCCTCCGACGCCTTTGGTCCCGACGACCGCCCCTGAGGCCAGCAGGGCCTTCACTGCGGCTATCGCCTCCGGGCCGGTGCTCTGGGCGTCCTCTTCGAAGCCTCCGCCGGTTGACTTGATCCCGGTCGACATAAGCAAAGCCACGTGGGGCCCGCACGTGGGGCAGGCGTTAGGTTGAGCGTGAAAACGCCGGTTCAGCGGATCCCGATATTCGGCTTCGCAGAGCGGGCACATTTGGAACGATGCCATGGTGGTCGCTGGCCGGTCGTACGGCAAATCGCGAATGATCGTGAAGCGCGGCCCGCAGTTCGTGCAGTTGATAAACGGATAGCCATAACGGCGGTCTGCAGGGTTCTGCAGCTCGCCTAAACAGTCATCGCAGATCGCGATGTCGGGTGACACCGGCGTACTGGCTGACGCCGTACTTTCGCTTTTGAGAATCACAAACGCGGCGTCATGAGCAACGGCGATATCTTCCGTGTCGAACGAATCAATCGCCGACAAGGGTGGCTGGCGAAGACGAATGTCGATTTGGAAGTGTTCGACGGCAGCTGGCGGACCCTCCACTTCAATACGCACGCCGGAACTGTGGTTCAAGACGAATCCTGTCAGGCCGTGCTCCCTGGCCAAGGAATAAATAAAGGGTCGAAAGCCGACGCCCTGCACCACACCGTCAATCACGATGCGTCGCCGCACCCTGTCGGTCACTTCGCTGCTCTCTTTCATCTCCATGGAACCAGTACCGGGGAGGGCCCCACGTAAAAGTGGACACCCGTTTTTATGGTTATCAGCATATACTTTGACCGTAGCCTTTATCCGGGGTTTCGAAGGAGTCAGCCGATGTGTTTAGCCGTGCCAGGGCAGGTGAAGCAGATTTACGAAGATCAGGGCGTCCGGATGGGACGCGTCAACTTCGGCGGAATCGTGAAAGAAGTGTGCCTGGCTTATCTCCCCGAAATCAACATCGGCGACTACACCATTGTGCATGTGGGTTTCGCCATCTCCAAAGTAGATGAAGAATCGGCAAACGCAACCCTGCAAATGTTTCGCGATCTCGGAGTCCTCGAGGAGGAACTGGGCGCAAAGTCAGAAGTCACGGCAGGTGATAGTCATGAAATACCTAAATGAATTTCGAGACGGTGAACTCTCGCAAAAGCTCGCGCGCGATATCCGCCAAATAACCACACGCCCCTGGGCCCTTATGGAAGTGTGCGGCGGCCAAACCCACTCCATCATTCGGAACGGCATTGACCAACTACTGCCGGAAGAAATCGAGCTGATTCACGGCCCGGGCTGCCCCGTCTGCGTCACGCCGCTGGCCCTGATCGACCAGGCGCTGGCAATCGCCTCCCAGCCGGGTGTCATCTTCTGCTCGTTCGGCGACATGCTGCGAGTGCCGGGCAGCGCCAAAGACTTATTCCACGTGAAGAGCGAGGGTGGTGACGTCCGTGTTGTTTACTCACCGCTTGATGCGGTCACCATTGCTCGCCAGAACCCTGACCGGGAAGTCGTCTTCTTCGGAATTGGCTTTGAAACGACCGCGCCGGCGAATGCGATGGCTGTAAAGCTGGCGCACCAGTTAGGTCTGAAGAACTTCTCGATGCTCGTGTCTCATGTGCTGGTGCCGCCGGCGATCGAGGCGATCATGACATCGCCCGGCAACCGTGTTCAGGCATTCCTCGCTGCTGGACATGTCTGCAGCGTCATGGGTTACTGGCAGTATCCTCCGCTGGCTGAAAGGCATCGTGTTCCCATCGTGATCACTGGGTTCGAGCCGCTCGATGTGTTGGAGGGTATCCGCCGAACAATTGTTCAGCTCGAGAGCGGCCAATCGGAGGTTGAGAATGCGTACGAGAGGGCCGTTACGATGCCAGGTAACACGGTTGCCCAGCAGACGCTCGCCGAAGTCTTCGAGATCACGGACCGTGCCTGGCGAGGCATCGGTGTCATCCCCAAGAGCGGCTGGCGGCTGTGCGACACGTATCGCGCCTATGACGCCGAGCATCGCTTCCATGTCTCCGACATCCGCACGGAAGAATCATCCAAGTGTCATAGCGGCGAAGTGCTGCAGGGACGCCTGAAGCCGAACCAGTGTCCCGCGTTCGGAAACGAATGCACGCCCCGGCATCCGCTGGGAGCGACAATGGTTTCGAGCGAAGGCGCCTGCGCCGCCTACTATAATTACGGGCGGTTCCTGACCATCGCTCCCGCTGCAGCGACCGCCTCCGTTTCGGCAAGTTGAATGAAAGATGAACTGAACTTCGAAAACTGGGTTTGTCCGTTACCGTTACGCGACTATCCCTCGATCGTGATTGGACACGGCGGCGGCGGGCAGCTTTCGAATGAGTTGGTGACCCACCTTTTCTTGCCTGCTTTCCAAAATTCCGTCCTACAGAATCTGGGAGACTCGTCGGTATTGCCGGAGACCACGGGCCGGCTGGCGTTCTCGACTGATTCGTATGTCGTGCGTCCGCTGTTCTTTCCGGGCGGGAGTATCGGTGATCTGGCTGTGAACGGCACAGTCAACGACCTCGCCATGAGCGGTGCTCGTCCCCTGTATCTCAGCGCAGCTTTCATTCTGGAGGAAGGCTTCCCCATCGCGATGCTGGCAGGAGTTGTGGATCGAATGGCCTCCGCCGCACACAGAGCCGGCGTTGTCATCGTGACCGGCGACACAAAAGTTGTCGAAAAGGGCCACGGCGATGGGTGCTATATCAACACGGCCGGCATCGGTATGATTCCTCCAGGTGTTGATATCGGTCCATCTGGAGCACGGCCCGGTGATGTAGTGATCGTCAGCGGGACGATCGGCGACCACGGTATGGCGATTATGAGTGTCCGCGAAGGATTGGAATTCGACACCGTAATTCAAAGCGACTGCGCCCCGCTCAGCGCTCTGGTTGCCGACATCCTCCTGCTCGGCGGCATTCACGTGCTGCGCGACCCCACCCGCGGGGGCGTCGCGTCCTCACTCAACGAAATCGCTGCCAGCTCGAGCGTCGGCATAGCCCTCGATGAGCGCAGCATACCCATTGAACCGGAGGTGCAAGCCGCCTGCGATCTGCTGGGGATGGATCCCATCTACGTCGCCAACGAGGGGAAGCTTCTAGCCATCGTCAGCGCCGGGTCTGCCGATGCGATTCTCGAACGCATGCGCAGGCATCCAGTAGCCTCCCGAGCCGCAATCATCGGTACGGTCACAGACCAGCACCCAGGCCTGCTGGTGACGAAGACCGCCATCGGTGGGACGCGAGTTGTGCCTATGCAATTGGGTGAACAGCTGCCGAGAATCTGCTAGGCGATTCAAGCGGAGCCCACTAAAGACGATAAGCCTAATGACCGCCGCTAGCGGTCGGGAGGTTTATCATAAAGTCCCTGCCTTTCCTCGGCGCCGCTCTGTTGTTTTGTTAGCGTCGCGTTGCTCGCCGAGGCCATCGATCCGCGGCCGCTGCCAAACCCGCTACCAAGGCCCGCGCCTTTAAGTATTTTGATCGATGGCCCCGACGCAGCCAGTCCAGCCGCGAACGCTGCACCCGTAGAAGCGGTCGAAACGCCGCCCGATTCCAGTGTTGCTCTCGCTCAACCCGCGCCGGCTGAGGCCGAATGAATACGGCTGCGGTCGCTGCAAAGAAGAACAACGGAACCATCAATAAAGTCTGGGCTGCCAGCATAGCTACACTCTTGGGCGATGGACGCCGCCTCATCGTGGGGTAAGTCCTAGACCAACCCGATCCTGCGCTCGGCGAATGGCACCTTCGGGATGCGAGGGCTCCTGATCAAAGGCGGCTTGGCCGGTGCCGTGTTTGCACCGGAAATCCTGATGCGTAACAACGAGGACGCCAAGAAGAAACTCGCCATCGTGAACTTCATTGCCGCCGGCGTCTTCTCAGCGGTCGTTTCTCACAACCTCACAGTTCCTAAACTGAAATAGGAAGAACGCGACCCGCTAGCGGCGCACCAGCGTTGCCACACCTGCCGTTAGACTCGGCTGTTTGCTGTAAACCGTGGTCTGCCATTGGACCTTGATCGTCGATTTGTCCAAGGGATTCACCTTCAGCCAGCCTCGGCTCCCGTTGGAACTCTCCCAGGTGAGCGTTTTTGCGTTTACTTCCTGTGCGGAGAGTTGGAAGCTAACGTCGGGAGAGATGTCTCGGGCTTCGTCAACCTGGTAACGGGCGTGATAAAAACCATGCAGTTCTCCTTGTGAGCTGAACAACTTCAGTTCAATGAAGTCCGGCGGAAACATGCCCGGCTTACGCTTCTCGGGCTTTGCAGGAGCGTAAATCCACTCCCCCTCCAGACCAGATACGGGGGCCGGAGCGACCGTTGGCGTGGCGGGCGGATTGCTGACCCAAGCCGTGGTGGGGGCGTCCTTCGACGTCACAGCCGGAGTTGGAGTCGGCTGCGGTGGCGGCGCGGGCTTACCCAAATTTGGCGTTTGAGCCAGCGGGGCTGTAATGCTGTTTGCCGGAATGCCGTCAATCTTTGGCGCGGCTTGGCGCGCCAAGGCAATTCCCATGTCGTGTTTTGTTGCTGCCTGGACGGGAGGCAGCGGCTGAGATGTCTGCTCGGCAGGGGGTGTCTGTTGTGGAAGGGTGGCCACCACCTCCTTCTGGAGCGCCGGCTGCTTTCCTTGTGATTCCCCAGCATCCGAGACCTGAGGCTTGTTTGGTTTTGTCTCGAAAACGCTGCGCAATCGGGAGGTGAGGTCTTGCAATCGGGCCTCAGCCCGAGACTCGCGAGTACTAGGGGCCGCGAGCGGACCGACAGATGCCCCGGAACCCGACTGGGAGGGCGGATCCGGCACATACGCCATGGTCTTACCGCCAAATGAACTCCCCAGATCATCAGCAAAGAACCAGACCGCCGCAAAAGTCAAGGTGAGGGCGCCAACTGTGGACCAAACCCACCACGGCACAAATCGCCGGATTCTGGTGAGAAACTGCCTGGCATCCTCGCGTTCCAGACCGGCCGCCATTCCCAGATTGGTGGAACTCGGGGTGTAAGGGGGCCTCCCGTTGGCCGCGTTGACTCCCTTGTCGTACTGCTTTCGGCTGTCGGTGTCGGACAGCACATCGACAATAGAGTTGAGCCGGCGCATCTGTGCCTCCGCAAGACGTCTAAGCGTCTCGTCGGTTTGCTGATCGGGATGCAGCAGTTTGGTGAGTTGCCGATGCGCCTGGTGGATCTCCTCCGGAGTGGCATCCGGAGTTAATCCCAGCTCCTCGTAGTAATTCATTGGCTGTTGGTCTTAGTTGCTCATCATAATGGACGCGGGCGCCCCAGTGAAGGCTGCATGGAAAGAATCATGATACAACCAGTACTCTTAGTCCTTGTAGTCCCTGGGGTGGCCGCAAAAGTACTTGCAAACAACGGCTCACTCACCCACAGCCGCTATTTTATCGTTTCCTAGCGCATCTTGATGCGGAAGAGTCCAATTGCTGTCATCTTTAGTAGCAGCAGACCGTGCCGGAACCGATGGATGTTCGTTGCTCCGTAAGTGCGCGCCAGGTAGCGGATGGGAATATCGACGGTCCCCAGCGCCAAAGTGGCCGCGGGGAAAAGGAGCTCGAAGTCTCCGAACGGGTCGAAGTCGCCGAAATCCCGCCTCCAGGCAAGGATGCGGTCATAATCGGCTCGCGTGACGAGTTTCGTCCCGCACAGGGAGTCACCGATTTGCATATCGAGCACCCAACTCAGGGCTTTCGCGAAAAACACGTTCCCTAAGTGGTTCAGGAACCGCATCGCTTCGCCCTCCATCGGGTACACCAGCCGGGATCCATTGATGAAGTCGCCATGACCTTCGCTATAAGCCCGGTAGAAGCGCTCCAGCATTTCGGGCGGCATGGTGAGGTCGGCGTCCAGGATGGTCAGCAAGGGCTCACTTGCCTTTGAGAACCCCAGCCTCACGGCATCGGCCTTCCCTTTGCCGGTCTGCTGGAAGGCCTGGATACGGAACCGATCCTTGTATTCTCGTGTTACGCGTTGAATCTCTTCCCAGGTGCCATCACCCGAGTGGCCCTCCACGAAGATAATCTCAATCGGTCCGGGGAAGTTCTCCAGCCTCTTCAGAGCATTCTCGATGTTCCCTCGCTCGTTCCGCGCCGGGATCACGCAAGACAGGCCCTCAACTGAACTGGCGATGCGCGGCCGAAGTACCACTAGCGAGGAAAGTGCGAACCATCGCAACAGTGGAACCAGCGGCAGTGTCCGGTTCATTAGGTCTCCCAAGCCCAGCAGCTTCCATGGGATGTAAGCCATCTGCCGTTCGCGAATCAGCTCGAATCCGGACACCTCCGCGAGATTCTCAATGTCAACTCGTGTCAGGAACGTGCACGGCAATTCGCCTTTGCGGATGTTCAGCTGGTTCGCTATCTTGTAGAGCCAGCGGAGGTAGGGGCTGTAAAGAATCACCACAAGCCGGGAGGTGCGGGCCAGCTTGGGCTTTAGTTGCATCAGCAGCCCCTGGATATCGAAATGATGATTAAATGTGCCGTTGACCAGGATAGCCGTTCGCTGATCTCGTTCGCTGGTTAGATCTGGAAACTCCTGGTCTCCCCCAACCACCTGCTTCAAGGGGCTTTGCACAGTGTCAAGCAGACTCCCATCATCCTCGTCGCGTGGCAGCCACTGAATCAACCGGTCGTAGTACTTCGTCACAGCACTGACTTCGCGGGCAAGGATTTGCGTAAGGTATTTCTTCCAGCCTGTGAGCGGAGTTCGGGCTACGTTTCTGGCGGAGGCTTCGTCGTTTCCTGGGTATGGCTCCATGTCGCTTAGGGGATGAGGTCGCGCTCCGCAACCAACGGTCTTACAGGCAAAGACCGCCATTTGCATCGGACCGGCGAGAGCCAGGGAGACACTCGCAAAGCCATGTTAGCATTGGGCCGCATTCGGGCCCCCAACTGAACACGCCTGTCGCTAGGATCACTGCACGACGTCGGGCAGTGGAATAACCCCAGGGTGACGCGCTGAAGGTGGGACGACGTGAACAATGGCGATTGTCCCGTCACTCGTGTCGGAGGGTTGCCAGGAAACCTCCACGCCCGCGCGCATCGCCAACTCTCTAACCGCATAGAAGGATTCAAAGGAGTCGGCATTCACCAGCAGCAGAAGGTATTCGCGCTTGGGCTGCAGCTTTGACAGAAACTTCCCGAATAAGCTGTCTGGCTTCCCGGCCTCCTCGATCGTTTCGCCCCGCCGGCTTCGCGTAGCCGAGTACGTCGGGCGGCGGCCGGACATGGTGAACTTGAAGAAGTCCCGTGTGACCGGCGCGATCTGGCTATGGATGAGTTCTACCGGCACCGGCAGCTTGTTGCTAGGGGCGGACGCCGTCGAAAGCTGCGACCTCTCACCACTGGCCAGCGCCGCAGGCGCTTTCACGCGGACCAGATCGGCCTGGAGGAGTTCGATCTCTTCGCGACGCTGGTCTACAACCACGGATAGCCGGTTAGCCTCTGCCGGCTCGACACTGGTCAGACGGCTTGGCCCGAGAGCAGCCTGCTTGGCTTTTAGTGATGCGATCTCGGCGCGCAAGGCTTCTATTTGCGCTTGAATCGTTTCCAAGTCAGCGTTTGAAGCCTCGAGGGCTGACAGCCGCGAACTCGCATCGGTCTCGGCCGCTTCAAGCTCTCGGCGCAACCTTTCGATCTCCCGCCCCAGCATTGGTGCGGCGAGCTTTGGAGCAGGGTGCACGGTTTCCGCGCGGCGTGGAACGACCACTGGCGCGGGCGGACGTGCCGGTACTGTTCTCGCAATCGCGGCTCTGCTGCTCACGGGGCCGATCAGCCACGCCGCCGCTCCAGCCATAGCCAGGGCGAACAGCAACAGTGGACCGGCGGATGAAGTCGGTTTGAGGCGTATTCTCATCGCTTTACTTTGCACTCGACCGCATCGGTTCAAAGCCGATTACCTTTCCTGACTTAATAGCAATGTCTCGCGCCCGATTGAAGCTGTCGAAGCCATCGGGCCGCACCAGGAAGTACACGCCCTGCGTCCTTGCCAGCCTCGCCAACGCCCCATTGCCCAAATCCCCGTAAGCGATGTGAGTTAGCTGCGGTTTAAGAATAACGCCGTTGCTAGCGCATTCGACATACTGAATCGCCCTGCCGCCCTTGGCTTCCAGGGCCGCCGCCCTGCTCCGCGCTTCAACCACATCCGCACGTAACGCAGCAGCTTTTCGCTCCAGCTCCGCTGCCTCCGCCCGCAACTGGGCTAGGTGCTGCGCCGCTCGCTCCTGGTCTTGCTGATAACGTCGCACCGCCTCCTCGGCTTCCCGCAAGGCCTTTCGCTGCTTCGCAACATCCATCGTTAACTGAGACTTCGTCTCCAGGAGCCCCGCCCCGCGAGACTGTTGCTGTTGTTCCGCTTCCGAAAGCTCCGCCAACCGGATCCGTACATCGGTCACCAGCTTTTGAATTTCGCTCATTTCCTGCTGCGGGCTCTTTGAAGGGCGCGGATTGATCACCGTCTCAACATGAATCGGCTTCATTTCCCTGCGAGGAGAATCGGCCGCGTGCTTCAAGGACAACAGCATCGATACATACCCCGCCAAGCCGAGACCCATGACGACGAGACCCATCACTGACGTCAGGGCAGCGGCCAGCAACAACGGGCTCCATAGCCAGCTGTCCGGCCGCGTGGATCTTGTTTCTAACACGTGTGAAGACACGATTCTTCGCCCCTCAGAACGCAATCGATTCTTGGTTGAACGCACCATTTTAGAACGGCTAGAGCCATTTGCAACGGACTTTTCGTATCTTTCCGAACTTCTTTTGGCGTTATCCATTTCTTGTGCTAGCGTAAAGCGATTAGCCCTCAAACCGACTTTTATTTAGCCGTCACATGAGCATTCCCGCGCCCATCATTGCCGCTTGCGTATTTGTTTTTCTTCTATTCGCCGTCCTCATGTTCACAATGACCCGCGAAGCCTCGCGTGTTTCCCGCTCGCTGAAGTGTTTGACAGTCGTGTTTCAGGAGACCGCCCGGGGAAGTGCGAACGAGCATCGAAGCGGTTTGATAACACCGCGCCTAACCCAACTACGATCGGCCTGTATAAAGCTTCCGAACCCGATGCGCAGCTGGTGGTCCAGAATCGAGGACAGCCTCGTCCAGTATGTGAATGCGGACGGAGTAGAGGAGTGGTATCTGACGTCGCCCGCACGGGAAGTCCTCACTGAAGAGAGTGTGTCCGAGCGGTACTATCATTCGTCTTTTTATCAGGCAGTCCCCAGCATCCTGACCGGGCTCGGACTCACCGCTACCTTTGTCGCCATTCTGGTTGCTCTCGCAGGGCTCCGCGTGACCGTGCTGAATGACACGGAAACCGTCACGGGTATCAAAGAGCTGATCGAGGGATTGTCAGGAAAGTTCCTGTCGTCCATTGCCGGATTGGTCCTCAGCATTGTGTTTCTATTCGTCGAACGTAAGTCGTGCGAGCGGCGGCTGACCGGAGCCTTCGAGGATCTGGTGGATGCAGTCGCCCATCTGATACCAACCATCACGCCGGCCCGGGTCCAGATTGAAACGCAGGTTTTGATGGCTCGCCAATGTGCCTCGCTCGCCGCCCTTGAAGCGATGGCCTCTGGGCCGCGGCAAGCCGCTCGGGCACCGAACGGTTCCGTGCCGCGGATGGCTGCCATCCTGGCCACTGACGTCGAACAGTTCGCGAACAAATTGGAAGAGCTGGAATCCGCACTGAATCGTGGCATCCGGCAGCTGTTGCAATGAGACGCCGCACTTCAACCGACCATCTTTCGAGCTCACTCACCGACCTTATGACCTCGCTGGCGGTGATCTTCATCCTTCTGCTGGTGGCCAAACTGAACAATCAGGCCACCCGCACGGAACGTTCTATGACCTATGTCCAGGGCCAGCTTGAGGATCGGAAGCTGTTCAGTGGTGGCGAGAAAATGCGGCGGGATGGAGACGTCCTGGTAGTCGCGATCCCGCAGGAATTAATGAGTTTCAAGCAAGCGACCGCCGAACATGGGGGCGCCGACTTGTCGGCGCAAGGAAAAGAGTATCTCCGCGCCACGATCCCGAAGTTGGCAGCGGTTCTATGCCGCGACGAAGTACGGCGTCGAATCGACACCATCTTAGTGGAAGGACATTCCGACAAGAAAGGTTTTGGCCTGGGTAGTGAGCAAGCCGACAAACAGGAGAACCTGAAACTCAGCCAGCAGCGGTCGATGTCTGTCGTTGCGGAATCGTCAAGTATTCTGGGGACAAATCGATCCTGTTTTCTCGACCTGCTCTCTGCCACCGGTCGAGGCGACGCGCGGCCTTTGAATGTCAAGGACATTTATAGTCCCGAAAACCGGCGTGTGGAGCTTAGGATTCGAGTCAAGCCCGATGCGGCAGGCGCAGTTTCGAGCAGCCTGAGTCCCATCGTTCGGGCGCAAACCAAGGGGGCAGGCCAATGAGCGAGATGCACATACCGCGCGAGTTTATACCAAAGGACAAGCCAGAGCGAGCTTCACAGGCCATCAGCAGCGGCGCGATCGCTCAGGCCGCTCTGGCCATCGTGATGGCCGCGTGCGCGTATCTTGTGCTGATCTACTTCCAGCAGTATTTCGGGCAAGGGCTTCGGTATCGCCAGATGTTCTTTACCCACTGGACGGAGTTCTTGTGTCTGGCGCTCGCTGGCTGGTCGTTGTTCTCTCTCTTCATGAGGTGGCGGAAATGCTCTCGCCGGGCCGAGTGCATCAGTCGCAGCACGTTTCCTCGCAGCTTGCTCCAGGACGATGACGGCCTCAATCGGCTCATCGTCTCGCTGCGTCAGACCGGTCAAAAGTACGGGGACGATTGCGTCGCTGCACGCGCCGAAAGATTGATTGAGGAATTCCGCGTGTCGGGCGAAGTTGCCTCGGTGGAAGCTGTGTTGAGCGCGGAGTCCGTGGCGGAGTTGGATTCCGGCTACATGCCCGTCCGGATTTTCGCCTGGACAATCCCTTTGCTGGGTCTGATTGGGACCGTCCTAGGTATTGGACAAGCCTTGAGCGAGTTCGCGATCTTTCTTGCCTCAGGCGCCCAGAAACCGGAAGAAATTCGGGCCGCTCTGTACCAGGCGACCTTCAATCTCGGCGCCGCGTTCGAAGCCACGCTGGTCGCGGTTTTGCTGACTGTAATTGTCTCTGTGACCTACCTGCTGCTTAATCACAGAGAGAAAGCGCTTTTGAGGAACTTGGGTGACTTGTGCCATACGGCTCTACTGCCACTCATGCGCAAGGGATCGTCGTCACAGGTTCAGAATCCAAGCGGCGATAGTCCAAGGGCGTTGGCAGCCCAGGAAATGGTGATCGAGCAATTGAGCTTCTTGCGCGGAGACCTGGCGAGCGCGAATCGCCAACTTGCCGAGTGGACCATGCAGAGTCTCAGCCAGGGCCACGCGGCCAAAGAAGAAATCAGCCGCCATCTGGCGGCCACTGAGGCTTTGCACCAGGCGCTGGGCGAGTCTCTGAAGGCGTTGCTTGAATCCTCGAAGAGCACGCAGTCCACAGCAGCCACACACCCTACGAAACTAGCCTCGCGCGGCAGGAAACGCGCTGGAGGGAATCACGAAGAGGGCGGGGATGCGCCGCTATTGGATCCGCTTCAAAACCACGCAGACACCGCCGCGATTCGAACAACTCTTCTCGACTTGCGCGACTCAATTAGCGAAGTAAGTCCCGTCCTTCGCCAGTTAGCCGGACATCTCCGGGAACAGGCCGGGGACGTCGAACAACCACGGTCCATGGCAGCCCGCGCATAAAGCGAACCCTAACGAGCCATGACCGTTAGAGTCTGTGTGAAAAGTTCAGCACAGAACCGCGAGCGTCAGAAGCCGTGAAGAATTGTGAGCCGAGCGACTTTATGGTACGTATGCGGGGAGTGGAGCCCGGTTTGGGTTCCAATGACGATGCCCGGGAGATACAGGTAATTTGAGGCGCTTCTGAGTCGGGCAATTGCTCTCGCGCGTTTATCGGGCCTGTCGAGCGGGAAAGAGCCGCAAATTCGGCCATCGTCGGCATTCGATGGAGAACTAGGCGGAGGCAGTAGCGGCGCCCCTCACCCGTCGAATCCAGAGCATGACGTTGTACGCCAGACTGGCCCAGGTGGCCTCCATGCCGGCTTTGACCATACCGAATAAACGGAACTTGCGGAGTTTCATTCGCTCTTTGAGGCACGCCAACGGGAACTCCGCCGCAGGCCCCCGCCGTCGGTAAATACGACGCCCTTCGTCGCTGTCCATCTTCGTTCGGAACTGGGCGACCGCCTCCCCTTCCTGCACGCGAACCGATACGATACGTCCCTTGGCAGGGTTGTTCGGACAGCATTGCTTTTGAAAACCACACACCAAGCAGTCGGCGCCACTGGCCCGATAGGTTACATACACATCGCCGCGTTTGGTGTTGCGGCGCAGATGCGCCAGCTGCTGGCCGGCCGGGCACTGCGCCGTTCGGGTCTCCGGTTGCAGAATGAAAAAGTGCGGGGCAAACTTCGGATCGATGCCATGGGACTTCATGGCCGCTTCCGACCGCTCTTTCGGATCTTTGATCGAACCGTAGAAATTAACCCCGCTGGCCGCCATCTCCTCGATCGTCGCGCGATTGGTGAAGCCTCCGTCAGCCACTACCTGCTCCGGCTTCCGGTTCAGATTCTCCTCGATCGTTTTCATCGCCCCCGGCAACTCATGCGAGTCCTCCGCCGACTGACTCAACTCGACGCCTACGATGACGCCCGAGTCCGCATCCGTGCTCACCTGCAGGTTATAGCTGGGCACGATCGCGTGGTCGCCATGCTTCATCCGCCGCGCTTCGGCTTCACTCATACTGACCCGCGCATCGGCCTTCTGCATGTTCTTCAGTTGCTCCACCGCCACCTCGGCGCGCTCCACGCGCTCCCGCCGCGCTCGCTGCTGCGCCGCCTGCTGACGCTTGTTGCCGCTCTCCCCGTTCAGGTCTTCTTCCACCATCCGGCGCGCTTCCGCCAGCTTCTCACGCACCGTCGCCTCGCGCCGGAACGAATCGACCCCGGCCTGCGCCCGGATCTTGGTGCCGTCATGCGCCACTAAGTTCATCTTCGCCAGCCCCGCCTCCGACAACACCACTAACATCTGCGTAAACAGGACTGTCAAGGCCTCGCGATGGCCGATCCGGAAGTCGCTCAACGTGTGATGGTTGATCACTTCCATGCCGGTGAGCCACATCAGACCCGGTTCGTATTCCATCTGGCGCTCCAGTTCCCGCGCCGAACTGATCCCGCTGCTGTAGCCGTACAACCAAACCGCGATCAACAAACGTGGTGGCCAAGCTGCCCGCCCCACTTCACCTTCGCGGGTACGTATCGCCGCTTCAAGGCGACTCACATCCAACTTTTGGCAGATGTCCCAGATGCCACGCGCGGGATGCTGCTCGTCGATCAGATGCTCCACATCGATCTGCGCCATCGTCAGCTGGCTTCGGTTCACCTGCCGCAGTTTCACCCGACCGTCGGGCTCACTGGGTTTGGATGGCTCAGGCTGCTCCGGGATGACCAACAATACAGGCTGGCTGGAGGAATCCATACCGTCATTATCAGGCACTTTCTTCCTACTACAAAGTACTTTGTAAAAAGCAAAGCCATTTTTTCACGGCTTCTCAGCGAGCGGACCCGCGACAAGGCCGACCGGGACAGGCGCCGCCTCTGTCCCAAGGCGATCACGAAATCCACTCTTGTCAACCCAAGCCTATTCGCCGCGTGGACAGAGCGAGCCTGTCCCAAGATGCAGCACAGTCGACTCGTCACTCCATCCCGGGGTTTTCAAACAGACTCGTTGCGGAGCGGAACCACTGGGGCCGTCTTCATTCGACCAATCAAGCAATCCGCATTCATCAAGCTTTTTCCGAAAATAGAGAAAGCCGATAAGGCCTGGAGAGCTTTCTCAGGCGCGATCGTGAGAGAGCAACGTCTCACCTGCCCGAACTCGTCGCGGCCAACAATCTGGATTACCGCGCCACTCTTGCTTTTACCTGATGGAGTTCACTTTGTGATCCCATGAGCCGCGCCAGCAGCATCGCCATCTCCATCGCTTGTTCGTAATTGAGCCGCGGATCAACTTGTGAACGATAGGCTCGCTTCAGATCGGCATCTTTCAGGTTGCGAGCGCCTCCCAGGCACTCCGTCACGTTTTCACCGGTCAATTCAATGTGGATTCCGCCGAGGGCACTTCCGCATTGGCGATGGATAGCATAGGACTGTTCCAACTCGAACAGGATGTCGTCAAAGTGGCGGGTTTTGGTGCCATCTGTGGTCAATTGCGTGTTGCCATGCATCGGATCACAGCACCACAGAACGGTCAACCCAGTTGAACGAACCGCCTCAATGGCTTTCGCCAGATACTCCGCAATCCCCTCTTTGCCGAACCGGTGAATCAAGGTAAGCCGGCCTGGTTCATTCAACGGGTTCAAAATCTCCACCAACTCCACCAGAGTCTGCGCCTTAATTCCCGGTCCGACCTTCACCGCGATTGGATTGGCGATGCCTCGGAAGTATTCGACGTGTGCTCCCTGCGGATCGGCGGTTCGCATGCCTATCCAGGGGAAGTGCGTAGACAGGTTGTACCACGGCTCTCGCCGCGGGACCTTCCGGGTTTGTGCCTCCTCATAGACCAGGTGAAGGCCTTCGTGGCTAGTGAAGAAGTCGACCCATTTCATATCGGCTGCGCTCACCCCCAGAATGCTCTCCATAAACCGCAGAGAGTCCGTTAACCGCTGGGCGATGCTATGGTATTCGCCGGCCAACGGAGAATGCTTGGCAAAATCAAGGTCCCAATTCTCCGGATGGTGATGGTCGGCGAAACCGCCTTTCACCAGAGCGCGGATGAAGTTCAGTGTCAGGGCCGAATGCTCGTAAGCGCGTATCAGTAGATGTGGATCTGGCTCACGGTCCTCGGCAGTGAAGCCAGGGCGGTTCACAAGGTCGCCGCGATAACTGGGAAGCGTTACACCATCGCGTGTTTCAAACTCTTCGGATCGGGGTTTCGCATACTGTCCCGCGAATCGCCCCACGCGAATCACCGGTTTCTGGGTGCCCTGCACCAACACCAGGCTCATTTGCAGCAGAATCTTAAGCTTGCTGGTGATGGCATCCGCGGTGCAGTCGCTCAGATTCTCAGAGCAGTCGCCGCCTTGCAACAGAAATCGTTGGCCCGCTGCAGCCTTCGCCAACTGGCTCTTGAGTTCTTCGATCTCCCAGGAAGTAACCAGCGGCGGAAAGGTGGCAAGCCGGCTGACGGCTTTGGCGAGATCGTCTGCCGACGCGTACCGCGCTTGTTGCGCTGCGGGCTTGTTGCGCCACGTCCCCGGTGCCCACTTGATCATTAAACTAGCAACGTATCACAGCACTTCAAGAGAGCGCCGGCTATGGTCCCGCTTGCCTCACGGTGGTGGTTGCCGCGGCACCGCATGTGTTGCCGCGTCTACGTCACGAACACCATGCCGTGGGTGACCCAGTTGCCCGTCTGCGTAGCCCCGCTAGGTCCGCCACTCCCATAGAGCGTTCCCGACGCTGGCCGGGCACTCCCGAAGGTCAAGGAACTAAGAATATTTCTTCTGATGCTCGTATACAAAGCACTCCCAATGTGTCCTTCTCACGGTACGCCGCGACCAGTCTGGCGACTGTATGCCCAGTGGGGCCCCGCTATGATTCTGAAAAAGCTTTACACTCTAGGTGTCGGTGGGGCCATGCAGCGGACTCTTTGCCGGTTAGCCATTCTGGTTCTGCTCTGCTCAGGTTCAGTCTTCGCTCTAATCTGTCAGCAGAGTCGCGAAGACTGGCAGCGGTGGGTCAAACAGGGAGAGCCATACTCAACTGCCGCTTGTGACGGATTAGACCCGAGAGGACATTTTGAAGAGAAGAAAGCAGAACTAGAGCAGGCTTCAATCGAGACCATCAAACTAATGCTGCTCGCCGGAGTGGCTAAGGCGGCGTTAGAAGCCGGCCTGAATGAAGAGGCTCACTCCTATGCTGAGCAGGCCCTTGCATTAGCCGGCGAAGACCGGTTCCGGAATGCTCAGCCAGTTACATTCGAAATGGCGGCTGAGGGCGACGCAGTTGCTATCGGCAATCTTGTGATGGGCCGCCTGGCACTTTTGGAAGGTGACGTGAAGGCTGCCGAGAAATATTTGTTGTTGTCCGGCCAGATAAGAGCTGGGCAAGCCGAATTCTGGGGGCCCAATATGACGCTCGCTCTCGAACTCATTAAGCTTCACAGAACGGAAAACGTTTTGCAGTACCTGGAAGAGTGCCGCACCTTCTGGCGAAAAGACGATCAGTTTGGGAAGGTAGATCTCTGGATCGCGCAGGTCCGCGATGGCAAACTACCTGATTTCGGCTCGAACCTTTTGTATTATTGACCCGACCGAAAAGACCAACTAGAGGTGTCCCCGATTGGCTCAAAGGTCAGAACAGTGCCATGGTTCCGAAAGGCTTTAAGGGTTACTCCTGATACGCCTTTGGTAATCGTGCGGATCCTGCCGCCTGGTGCAAATCGGGGCTTCAGCGCGCCGCAGTTAGGCTTTGTTCCACAGCAGACTGTCCCTGAAGCTCCATGACTTTGGCAGCGGCTGCGTTGGCGGGCGTTCGGTGACAGTCTGCTGTGGAACAAAAGAAGAAAGCCTGCGGCGAAGGGAAAGCGTTCGCCTTTGTTGTCTTCCCAACTGTCCGAGCGGTTGAGAAAGATTCGCGCTGCCGGCACGACTGGAGTACTGACAGCTGACGACGAAGGCAGCGCGACCCGGCTCTTCGGAAGGAACCAATGCTCAAAAGACTCAACGCAAACATCATTATTGCCCTATGCACCAGCGGCGCCATGATCGGGTTTGCCCTCTACCAACGGTATGCGTCCGCGGGAACAGTGCCCGAGTTCGCACTCTGCGTCGCGGCCGCCGTGATCTGCTTGCTGCCTGTGCTCTATGGATTAGTGCGCTGCAAGAGTTTGAAGAAGGCGTGAGGCAGGTGCTTACAACGCACCGATGAGAAGGAACTGAAAAAGTCAGGATAGCGTCGCTCAGACAGCAGCGAGGTGGCCTGCCTCGATCATTGGCCAACCAACGACCCTGCAATGTTATTGCTCAGGTCGTGGAATCCCGTCATCTCCACGACTCCGCCATTTTGTGCTACGGCGAAATGCTTCAGCGGAGATCCCGCGGGCGTATACATCCCAACCCCACATAACCATACGTAGCCGCCTTGTACGGCTAAAAGCTCGGCCGGTCCATTGCTCGGAGCGCCTTGAAGCAAATAGCTATCCGTGATCCTTACAAAGTTGCCAGGGTTATTATCCACGGTCACGTAGTCGTAGTTTACTGAGCCCGGCGACGCATAGTTCGGGTTCTCAAAATGGCTTCCCTTGACTGAGATTTGCGCCGCCGAGGTTGCTCCGTTCCCCACTCTCAATTGTGCTTGGTCGAATGAACAATCGGTAAAGACAACTTCTTGCCCTCCGCCTTGAATCCAAACGCTGTTGACGTGGGGAGCCGGGGCATCCGCAAAGGTGACATGGTTAAAGGTAATCTGCTCGCCGGCTTCGGTCAGGCCCGACGGAAGTAAAACATTGATTCCTCCGTCCCGGACCATCCCGTGCTGAAAGTACGCAATCCAGGTATGAGAACTCATCTTCACGTTGATGCCAAAGCTTTGAATTTTGAAGTCACGAATCTCGATGCCTTCTGCGCCGTTGTCGCCGCCAAAGACGGCCCCGATTGTGCTGGTTGAATTGCCCGGACCCGTCAGGGTAAGGTCCCGCATTCCGTGACCCATGCGATGGCTTGTCCCGTAATCGAATGTAATCGCGGTTCCGGTTCCCGTGTAGGTGAGCGAAATCATATCGCCAGGCAGGCCCACCAGAAGCACCGGTTTGTCGATTCCAGTAAACAGGATGGGTGTCGAGAACGAAGCGCTTGCGCCAACCACGATGACTCCCCCGGTAGCGGGCAGGCTCTGGTAGAGAGAATTGACCTCGGCGCCGAAGTCGACCGCCGCGCCCGGATTCGCGTACCGCACATCCGGTCCGGCGAAAAACATCGTTATGAACGCGCCCAGAGGAATGGCTAACAGGACAGGAAGATGCATCGATGTGTCGACAGACAATCCCGTCCAAAACACCTCACAGCGACAAAGGTCGTCGCAATGAGGTGATGCCTTAGGTCGAAGAAAGCCCGAATCCCTTGCTTTACCCTTGCCCTAAAGTCTAGTGCGGAGCCGACACCAGCTCAAGACATATGGCGTACATGTCAGTACTACAGTACCTTTCGACCCGATGCAGTGGACAGCCGAGGTGGAGAGCCCGAATCGATCGGTTCGCTCTTGCGAACTCCTTTTCCACCAGCCATTTGCGTTCGTCACTTCTGGGCTTGACGGGAATAGCGGGTGATGGGAGAATCGGCAAACTGCCAGACGCCTAGCTATGGAGGGACTCCAACAATGAGCCAACCCAACGAGCCCGTCGCCAAAGCCGTCGCATCGACACCGCCGCCGGGTCATTCGGCGCCATTTCGCTTTGCGGCGCTGTGCTTCAGCCGGGCGAGAGCGGCGAGGCACGGCAACGCAAGAATAGGCAGGCCGAGTTTCGGAAGCATGCGATCGTGTCGTTGGGCGGTCGGGTTCGGCTTGTTTTTCGTTCTGTCCGGTCTGGGTCCTCTTTTGGTCAGTGAACTGACATACGCTTACGGCTATAAGATCAGTGAGCCACTGCAATTCCTTTGCTCGCATACATCTTCTGGTCCGTCTATTGGGGTTTCAAGGAATTGGTGTATCTTTCCGAGTCGGAGAAGGACCCGCCTAAGGCGGTGACGCCGCTGCTGGAAGGAGCTAGAGCGTTAGCTCACTTGAGCCACGCAGGCCCTTTTCTGCTTGTGGGGCTTTTTCTCGAGCCTCTGATTTTCGGCGGCTCCGTTCTGCTTTTTGCGCGTCGTGTGTCCTGGGGGTGGTAACCCGTTGTTGGGAAGGCCGGGGAGCAGTCCTTCGAAAAAGACCTCAAACCATACCTGGAAGCGACGAGTTGGTAAATCCTCCTTTGGCAGGTGCTGCCGATCTGCCGGTGGCTGTCCACTTCACCTGGTAGGGTAGGTCCCTGACCCGCAATCGACGCCCCGTCGATTCTCCGAGGTGTTTCACGAATCTGCCAGCGCCTCGCGACCTTTTCGAACCCCGCTATGGCGCAGCCGCTGTGAATCATTCACTATTCGGATACTCACGGGCATCGCCAACCCCCGCCTTCGCCGCGTTCTCTGCTGCAAAGCTGAAGCGACCCTTTACATTCACCAGAGCTACCCCACAATTTTCCCGATGGAATTAGTCGCTTCCGAGGTGGGTCAACCGGAACTCAATCGGGCAGGCCGTCATCCTGGAACCAGATGGGGTCTCAGGATAGGCACGCGTTCGAGGTTGATCCAGGAGGAAGTGGGTTCTTTTTTCGTATGAGCAGTATTCAGCGGCCACACCCGCATCGCGACCAGTTCTTCCGAGAATTCAAACCGGGTCACGCGTTTTCAGTCAGTT
Organism: uncultured Acidobacteriaceae bacterium; assembly: GCA_963771305.1. GTDB lineage: Bacteria > Acidobacteriota > Terriglobia > Bryobacterales > Bryobacteraceae > CAJCIT01. The sequence continues at coordinate 209,351 of CAVYTS010000001.1, read as the reverse complement.
AGGTGCGTCACATTTGACTTCCGCTGGGCAGTCCGGGAGTGAGGAAGGCAGTGCAATGAACGGAAAGACCGAGTTTGCCGAGACGGCGGATATGATGCCGGATCATGCGCTGTTTCTGGCGCTCGGGCAGTGGCGACACTTGGCGGTTTTCGAAGGGCTGCGTTGCTCGAGGACCTGATAGATGAGGATCAGTATGAGGTGCGCGACGGCAATGAGAGCGGGGGCTTTGTGACCGCCCGATCGGCTGATGAGGCTCCAGAACTTGTCTTTGAGGAAGCAGTTCTTGGTCGCCGCCGCGGCCCAGGCGCATTCGGTGAGTGCGCCTCGCAGCCACGGATTCCCGCCGGTCGTGTGACTGCTCTTGTTTCTGCCCGCGCTGCGGTTGTTGCCCGGACAGACTCCCGCCCAGGAACTCAAATCCTTGGCGGTGGGAAACTGCGTCATGTCCGCTCCCGTCTCGGCCAGGATGCTGGTCGCGCTGCGGTCCTGAATGCCGGGAACTGCCTGGATCAGTTGCCAAGGCTCCTCCAAACCCTCCTCCCGAATCTGGGTGACAATGTCGCGGTCCATCTCCGCGATCTGTTCTTCGAGAAACACCATATGCTTCAGGCTGTAGCGCATCATTCGCCGGTGATGGTCGCTCATCTGGTGCCCTTCCAGCGCCTGGATGATCGCGGGAATCTTCTTCTTCGCTCCCCGCTGGGCGAACTGCGCAATCTCGGCCGGCTGTGCTTGGCCTTTCAACAACGCATCCAGCATCAGTTGCCCAGAGACACCGAACACCTCCGACAGTACGTTGCCCAGTTTTACGTTGGCATCCTCCAGAACCTTCTGGACCCGGTTCTTCTCGGCGGTGGCAGCGGTCAACAGCTTCTTGCGCCGGCGGGTCAGATCACGCAACTCGCGAATGGCCCGCGGGGGAATGAAACTCGGGTAAATCATGGCATGCCGCAGCAGATGCGCCAGCCACCAGCCATCTTTATCGTCGGTTTTGTGGCCCTTCCGGCTCTTCACTTCCTGCGGGTTGGCCAGGTAGACCTTCACGCTCCCTTCCAACACGTTGAACACCGGTTTCCAGTACGAACCCGTGGACTCCATCACCCATGCGTGATGGCTTCTGCTTTCAGCCAGTCACGCAACGAGTCCAACTCTGCCGTGATGGTTCCAAAGTGGCGCCTTTCCACGCGCGCTTCCCCGTCCAGGGGCCCGGTCATCATGCAGACCGCCAGAACCTTTTTTCCCGCGTCGATTCCGGCGCATCGCTCGATCGCTGCACAAATCATCGTCTGTTCTCCTTCCCGGCGAAAGAACAGCCCACATCTTCAGTAATACGTTCTTCCTCGGCTCGATTGCTCCATTCGGGAATTCAATTATGTCGGCTTGGCCAGTTTCGTTTACGGTCTAACTGCTCCATTATTGTCTCGGCGGCCTTCCTTCGCCTCGGCCCACCATCTCATACATTTTCATTCACGGGGGTGAACGGAATCCGGTCATGATGGTTTCGTTTCGCAAAACGTGGAGCGGCGCTTCGGGCGGACGGCTAGGACTCCAACGGGGTAATCGGCTGAAGTCCAGTAAGTCTTTAATCGTTAATAACTTGAGTTCGAATGCACGCATGGTGAGTTCGTTTCGCCAGACCACTTTGATTGCCGGCCCGCCGATCGGTGGCTACGTTTTTTCCGGAGCGGCCGTTAGCTCGCCGGCGGTTGGGGCTTGAAGCCGTTGGCCAACAGAAGATCACGGGCGCGGGCTTCATCGGTCGGGCTGATGTAGAAGTAGGCGCCGGTCAGTTCGCGGCGGATCAGGAAGCCGCTGGTGTACATCCCGGTTTCGACCAGGTAGTCGACGCCACCGGCGGTGAGCAGGTCTTCCAATTTCAGGGCATCGCGAAGGGCCCGTGCCAGGTATAGCAGGGGCAGTTCGACGTCTCCGAAGAAGTCCGAATCGCGGCGCACTGGTAACACCGTAGCAGAACTTAGAAACCGGGAGCCGGGCAGGGCTTTCTCGCTCAGCCTCCGATGGGAGCCATTCATGCGCAGTTGGCCGCTGCTTGGTGCTCGAAAATTCGTTAAATGGCCGTATCCCGCTATAATTAAAGGATTACCGCTCTCAATGGATAACCAACAGCAACGACGCGAGGCGCTCCAGGACGCTCTTTCCACTCGCATTCTCATTCTGGATGGTGCGATGGGAACAATGCTGCAGCAACGAGACCTGACCGCCGCCGATTTCGGTGGAGCGGCGTACGAAGGCTGCAACGAAAACCTGGTCTTGACGCGGCCTGACGTGATCGTGGACGTCCACCGTGCCTACTACGCTGCGGGCGCCGACATCGTCGAAACCGACACCTTCGGGTCTATGCCGCTGGTGCTGGCCGAGTACAAGCTGGAGCACAAGGCGCGCGAGATGAGCAGCAAGGCGGCCCAACTGGCACGGCAGGCGGCCGAAGAATACTCGACGCCCCGGCGGCCGCGCTTTGTGGCCGGCTCCATGGGCCCCACGACTAAGGCGATCAGCGTGGTCGGCGGAGTCACGTTTCCGGAGCTGATCGAGACCTATTATGTGCAGGCGCAAGGGTTGGTGGAGGGCGGCGCAGACATGCTGCTGCTCGAAACCTGCAACGATGCGCGAACTGTGAAGGCCGGCCTTCTGGCGATCGACCGGCTTGGCAAAGAGCTGGGCTACCGCATCCCGACAATGGTCTCGGGAACGATCGAGCAGATGGGCACCATGCTGGCCGGCCAGACGGCGGAAGCGTTTTGGGCCTCCGTCTCGAACGCGGAGCTGCTCTCACTGGGATTGAACTGCGCCACCGGTCCCGATCTCATGACCGACCACATCCGGTCCATTCATGAACTGACGACGACCTACGTTTCCTGCTATCCGAATGCCGGGTTGCCGGATGACGAAGGCAAGTACCTGGAAACGCCCGAGAGCATGGCGGCGCAGTTGGCGAAATTCGTTGACCACGGCTGGCTGAACATTGTGGGCGGATGCTGCGGCACGCGCCCGGATCACATCCGAGCCATGGCCCAAATGGCGGAAGGAAAGAAGCCGCGTGCGCGAAAGACCTCGCCGCACCGCACATACTTCTCCGGACTGGAGCTGGTGGAAGCCGAGGATAGCAACCGGCCGCTGATTGTCGGCGAGCGGACCAATGTGATTGGCTCGCGGCTGTTCAAGAACCTGATTGCAGAGGAGAAGTGGGAAGAGGCCAGCGAGATCGCGCGGCGCCAGGTTCGCAATGGCGCGCACATCATCGACGTCTGCTTGCAGACCAGCGACCGCGATGAGTTCACGGACATCCCGTGTTTCTATGAAAAGCTGATCAACAAGATCAAGGCGCCGATCATGATCGATACCACCGATCCGCGCTCAGTGGAATTGGCGCTGACGTATTGCCAGGGCAAGGGAATCATCAACTCGGTGAACCTGGAAGACGGCGAGGAGAAGTTCGAGAAGATCTGCCCGCTGGCAAAATCCTACGGTGCCGCGCTGGTAGTGGGAACCATCGATGAAGACAAGCTGCAAGCACAGGCGTTCACGCGCGAGCGAAAGTTGGCCGTGGCGGAACGGTCGGTGGAGATCCTGACCACGAAGTACGGCATTCCGCCGGAGGATCTCATCATTGACCCGCTGGTATTCCCGTGTGCCACCGGCGATGAGAACTACATCGGCGGCGCAGTCGAAACGATTGAAGCCATCCGGCTGATCAAAGAGAAGATCCCGTACGTGAAGACGGTGCTGGGCATCTCAAACATCTCGTTCGGATTGCCGGCTTCAGCGCGCGAGGTGGTGAACTCGGTTTTCCTGTATTACTGCACGAAGGCCTGCCTGGATCTCGCTATCGTCAACGCAGAGAAGCTGGAGCGCTTCGCTTCGATTCCACCCGAGGAACGACGCCTGGCTGAGTCGCTGCTATTCAACACGCCACCGGTGGACGTGCCGAAGGATCATCGCAACGCCACGCGTCCTCGAAGCACTGCCGGAAGATTGGCGGCTACAAACCAAGGAACAGAAGGCAGCCGTGAACCAGTACCACATCGCTGCCATCACCGAACACTTTCGAGGCGCGACCAAAAAGGAAAAGGTTAAGACGGCCGATCTGCCTCTGGATCAGCGGCTGGCCAACTACATCATCGAAGGCACCAAAGACGGCCTGATTCCTGATCTCGACCTGAAGCTGAATGAAGGAGGGGCGCCGCTCGACATCATCAACGGACCGCTGATGGCCGGGATGTCCGAAGTCGGGCGATTATTCAATAACAATGAGCTGATCGTAGCCGAGGTACTCCAATCCGCGGAAGCCATGAAGGCGTCGGTGAATCATCTCCAGCAGTTCATGGAGAAGGCGGATACCGCGGCGCGGGGCAAGATCGTCCTGGCCACGGTGAAGGGAGACGTCCACGACATCGGTAAGAACCTGGTCGAGATTATCCTCGGCAACAACGGCTACGACGTTGTGAACCTCGGCATCAAGATTCCGCCGGATGAAATCATCAAGGCCTGCCATCACCATAAGCCGGACGCCATTGGTCTCTCGGGTCTGCTGGTGAAGAGTGCACAACAGATGGTGATCACGGCGGGAGACTTGAAGGACGCGGGCATCGATGTGCCGCTTCTAGTCGGCGGCGCTGCACTGTCAGAGCGATTCACCAACGGCAAAATCGGTCCCAGCTATCAAGCGCCGACGCTCTACGCGAAGGACGCAATGACCGGCTTGCGTCTAATGAACGAGATCACAGATCCAGTAACGCGCGAGCAAGTTCTCAACTCCCATATCTTCCGCGATGCGCCGGTAGAAACGAAAATCCTGGCCGAGCAATCCGCGGCTCCGGTCGGCGAAGCGCGCAGTCCAAAGGTGCGAACCAGCATTTCGATTCCCGCTGCGCCTTATCTGGACCGACGCGTGCGTACGGTTCCGCACTTGGGCGAAGTGTGGAGCTACATCAACCCGTTCATGCTGTACGGACGACACCTCGGTTTCAAGGGAAACTTCGAGAAGTTGCTGGCCGACCGCGATCCTAAGGCGCTGGAGCTGTTCCATAACGTGGAAGAGATCAAGCACTTCGCCGCGAGCTTCATGAAGATCCGCACTGTTTGGCAGTTCTTCGAAGCGGAGCGGGAAGGGAATTCACTGCACCTATTTGGTCAAGGCGGCACCTCGCCGATTGAGACCTTCCGGTTTAATCGGCAAGCAAAATCCGACGGCCTCTGTCTGAGTGACTATGTGCTTGGTCCGGAGGATGGCGTGCGCGATCATGTGGCGCTCTTCGTCGTAACCGCCGGCGCCGGCATTCGCGAACATGCCGACGCGGCCAAAAACGCCGGCGAGTATTTCAAGTCGATTGCGCTGGGCGCGCTCGCAATTGAAAGTGCGGAAGGCGCCGCGGAGTGGCTGCATCGCCGGATCCGCGAAGATTGGGGATTCCCTGATCCGCCGACCATGACCATGCAGGAGCGCTTCACCTCGCGCTATCGCGGCAAGCGCTACAGCTTCGGCTATCCGGCTTGCCCGAATCTCGAAGACCAGGCCAAGCTCTGGAAACTGCTGAAGCCGGAAGAGATCGGCGTGGAACTAACCGAGGGCTTCATGATGGAGCCGGAGGCGAGCGTCAGCGCGCTCGTGTTCCACCATCCGGACTGCGCCTACTTCACAGCTGCGGAAGAGACCGAGCCGGCGTTCGCCTAAGGCCTTACCAGTCCACCGGGGTTCCCGGGTTCAGCTCCCAGACAGTCGTTGGCTCGCCTTTGATCTTTTCCGCCAACGCGGCCGGAGTTCCGGTGAGCAGCGGGAAGGTCGCGAAGTGCATAGGCACTACCTTCTTCACCTTGAGCAGGCGCACCGCCTTCGCGGCTTCATGCGGGCTCATGGTGAAGTGATCGCCAATAGGCAGGAACGCCAGCTCCGGTTGATAGAGCTCGTGGATGAGTGCCATGTCGGAGAAGACGTTGGTGTCCCCCGAGAAGTAGATGCGACGGTTGTCCTTGAGTGTCAAGACGTAGCCGGCCGCCTCGCCGCCGTAGATGATCTTGCCGTCGTCCAGGATGCCGCAGCTATGAATCGCGTGAGTCATGGTCAGTTTGACGACGCCGAGGTCTACCGTTCCGCCCTTGTTCATGCCGACGGTGTTGCTGACACCCTTCGACTCGAGCCAGTGGATAGTCTCATAGATGCCGACAACCTTCGGCGAGAACTTCTTTGCCAGCGGAACGGCGTCGTGGATGTGATCGAAGTGACCGTGCGAGATTGCGATGGCATCCACGCGCTTGATGCGATGTCGTTTGGGATAAGAGGGGTTGCCCTCCGTCCATGGATCCATGATGAGAACTTCACCCGAATCCATCTGAAACTCGAAGGTGCCATGACCAAGCCAGGTGATCTTCATAGCATGTGCTCAACTGTGCTGCTTGCTTGTTTGCCCTTTACAGGTACTGACAATCCGTCACCTACTTTGGCGAAGCCCGGTATGGAGACCGGCAGCTTGCCGTTGATGGGAATCTCTCCGAAGATCGCCTTCGCCGCGGCGATCTCCGACGTACTGGACGTACTGAACGTGGCGGCGTAGGCTTGGACATCAGGATAGTCGCGAAGTAAGTAGGGGCTCCCGAGCGAGATGAGAGCGACCGGCGAAGAGCCGTGTAGCAACTTGGTCATGAAAGCTGGCAGCCCCCCTTCCAATCCGACGCTGCCGCGGTAAGCAGCTACCGTCACGAAGGCGGCGACGTAGATCTGTTGGCATCCGCCAAGGTCGCCCGCGAGTGCTGTGAACTCAGCTTCCGTCATGGCCGAGTTGGCTACGAAGGCCTTCATCTTCGACGCCCGGCTGTGCACTTCGTTGATCAAGGTCTCGCCGCGCCGAGAGAACTGGCCTTCTGACAGCACGACTACGCATGCGTCATCGGCGTTGAGGATCGGGAACAGATGTTTCTCATCCTTGACGAGCGTTACTGACTTATCCGCGGTGGCCTGCGCGAGATCGTCGAAGCGCGGCAGATCGAGGTTGTCCGGGATCTGGTCGAGATCGACCAGCCGTGTCTTAAAGAGGCCGACGCGCTTCTTAGCGGCCAGTATCCGCGCCACGCTTTCGTCGATACGCTTGCGGGAGATGCGACCGCTCTGGACCGCAGCGACCAGGGCCTGAATACATGCCTGCGGGTCGGATGGCATCAGGAGGACATCGGCGCCTGCTTCAATGGCCCGCACTGCTAAGTCGCCCTGTTTGTATAAGAGCGTGACGCCTTGCATGTCGAGTGCGTCTGTCACGATGATGCCCTTGAACCCCAGTTCCTCGCGCAGCAAGCCTGTCAGGATGTTGCGGGATACGGTAGCCGGCTTCGCTTCCGGTTCGAAGGCAGGCACAGCCATGTGGGCCGTCATCACCGCGTCAACACCATGGGCAATCGCCGAGCGGAAGGGCACCAACTCCACGGACTCAATGCGCTCCTTGGTTTGATCGAGCTTCGGCAGCTGCATGTGGCTGTCCTGATCCGTGTCGCCATGCCCTGGGAAGTGCTTGGCCGTTACCAACACCATCGACAATGGATCCGAGTGCGCACCCGCGATAAACGCATCCACACCATCGGCCACTGATAGTGCATCTTCGCCGAACGAGCGCGTATTGATGATGGGATTGTCCGGGTTGTTGTTGACGTCGGCATCGGGAGCAAACACCCAGGTCACGCCAATCGTGCGGGCTTCGTGCGCCGTTACCGCGCCGAGCTCGCGCACCGCGTTCAGATCGCGGGCTGCGCCGTACGCCATGAAGTACGGGAACTTCGCGGTTTCGGCCACGCGCATCGAAGCGCCATGCTCAAAGTCGGATGCCACGAACAGCGGCGTCCGCGCCAGCTTCTGCATGTGATTGATGAAGGAGGCCATCTCATAAGGCTGCGCATTGATCACGGAGCCGTTTCTGACACGATTGGCGACGATGAAGCCGCCGACATGCAGATCGCGAACCCAATGGACAAGCGTGCGGTACTCCGTTGATCTCGAACCGAGGTAGTCGCCATAGGCTCGGACGACGATCAACTGGGCGATGCGATCCTGCAGCGAAAGCCCCCCTATCTGTGCGGCAGCGGAGGGGTTGGCTGCGGAGCCAGGCTTAGTCTTTGCCGGGGCAGCCGCATATGCCAGGCAGGCCACCAACAGAGATGCAGCGAGGAACTTCCGATACGCCATTTCTCTCTACTATACGATCCGTCTTGTGGAACGCCCTTTGCAGAAGAAGCTTCAGCACGAAGGCGGCAAGCTCAGCGCTGAGGAGTGGCTAGTCGCCAGCCTTCGCCTTGCGTTTGAGAGTCCCAGTGAGGGTCTGCGGCGAAGGAGGTTTTTTGGTGGGGGCGAGCAGGCGCTTGATGCCGCGCAGGAGATAGTCTATTTCGTTTCCGTCTTTCTGGATTACGAGAGAGGCGCCCGTGCTGCGTTCATTAAACCCGAGCTTGTCGACAAAGCCACTCAGCAGTATCACGGGCACTTCCTGACCAAATGTTCGCAGCGCGGCAATGAAGCCAACACCGTCCATTTCCTGCATCTTGAAGTCAGTGACCACCAGGTCGACCCGGTGCTCCTTCAGGATTAGTAAAGCTTCCTCGGCCGAACTGGCGGTGACGATCTGATAGCCCAGTTCCCCTAACACGGATTTCCTGGCGGCAATGCCGTGCCGGTTGTCATCGACGAGAAGAATCAGCGCAGGGGTAGTGGCTCGAAGTGAAGGAGCGGATCGCATTCAGACCTTGTGAAGTTATCAGCTAGATCCATGGACTGTCAACGGCCTGCTATCGAACTCAAATCGCGAAAGATTGAGTTCTTGACTCGGAGCCTTCGTCCGTGTATTCGACTTTCGCTACTCCACTTCGCGAGGAGCGTTGTAGCCAGCCTTGGCGATGATCTGGTACTTGATGGGCTTACTCTTTTCGTTCGTGATTCGCAGAGGCTCGCCGGTGTCTGGGTTGATGAGTTCCACTTTGATGTGACGATACTTACCATCCTTGGCAATGTTGCTGGGGTGATAGGAGATCGAGTACTGGTTGCGCATGGCGTCCTCGATGGATTGGAAGACACCCTGGTATTCGCCGGGGAAACGCGGGAAGTAGGCTTGGCCGCCGGTCTCCTTAGCGAAGGTTTTCATCTCGTTGTCTGCCTGAAGGAAGTCCATATTCGCTATTTGGGCACTCATGCCGGGTTGCGCCTCCAGCTGCATGCGGGCAATTTGCAGGATGCTGACGGAGTAAATGGGTACAGCGTATTCCTGCAGCTCCTTACGGGCCTTGTCAAACGTGATCTTGCTGAACGTGTCGAGCCCCGTCGCAATCAGCAGAATCGACTTGCGCCCTTCGATGTTTTGCATTCGGTCCGCTATCTCGGTAAGCGCATCAAAGACGTTCGACTCGCTGAACCCGGGAATGCGAAGCCGCGCCATTGCTTGCTGGGCTTGGCTCTTATCCGGTGAAAAGTCGGAAAGTATGGTAGTGTGGAAATCGAAGGTGGCCACCGCCACGTTGTCATCCGGCTTAAGCGTGCTCAGGAAACCATACGACGCCATCAGGGTCTCATACCAGCCGCGACTCCAGTAGGCCTGAAAGCGGCCGCTGAATTCGATCAACATGCAGATGGTCATGGGCGCTTCGCCCAGCCCAAAGCCAGCGATCTGCTGCGGCACTCCGTCTTCGGAAATCCGGAAGTTGCTTTTCGGAATCTTGGGGATAAAGTGGCCCTTGTCGTCCAGCACCGATACATCTACGGAGACTGTCGTGGAATCGGCGCGGAAGACGGTAGCATCCGAAGGCGGTTCTTTTTGTTTCTTGTACTGCGACGGGATCTTTTCCTGGTCCGGATCGGGCTGCTCGGCCGGCTTCTTCGGCTTAGCGACAGTTTCCGATGGGCTTGTTTGAGGGTCTTGGGCAAACAGGTTCGGCGCCAGCATGGCTGCGCTGACCAGAGCTAGGAGCGTTACGGCAGAGGCAAAATGTGCGTGTCGTGGCATTTGACTTAAGATACCGCGCAGCAATCGGCGACTGAGGTTCTCACTTCGATTCGACGGATGTTCGAATGCAGGCGTTACAGCAGCGAATCTGGCTGGCTAGTTCACCCAGCGGTCGTGGTCTGAGTCCTTCTTGCGAAGGTATACCTCGAACTTTTTCTTGGCCCGGCGAAGCTTCCAATCCTTGTAAGCGCCAAGCACCGGTTGCTCTACCGCTCGCTTCAGCCGGGTGCCGCGCAGCAGCAGATAGCCCACAACCAGCCCGCCCAGATGTGCGACAACCGCCACGCCGCTTCGTTGACCGCCAACTGTCACCAGGTACGACTGCATGAATGTGATGGCGCCAATGATCATCACGAAGTACTTGACCTTAATTGGGATCAAAAAACCGAACAGCATGATCCGATCGGGGAACAGAAGCGCATACGCCAGCAGGATTCCGTAGACGGCGCCGGAGGAGCCAAGCGTGGGGATGTTCGGATCAACCGAGAAGGCGTAGGCCGAGATCACAACGCAGATTCCCGCCCCGACGCCACAGGCGAAGTAATACCGCAAGAAGCGCCCCGTGCCCCACAGCCGTTCCAACTCCACACCGAACATCCATAGCGCCAGCATGTTCCACAGGATGTGGCCGAAGTTCCCGTAGCTGTGCATGAACATGTAGGTGACCAGTTGCCAGACGGCAAACGTGGAAACCACTTGGGCGGGCACTAGCCAGAAGTTACGGAAGAAGCTGCCAAAGTCGGTTTGGTAGAGAAAGAAATAGACGACAAAAATGCCGATATTCGAGATCAGCAGCCATTTCAGGCCGACCGGAAAGCGGCTGGAAGGGATGTTCCGGTTCACAGGTGAGCGCGAACTGTAGGACATCTTGCGGAGGGACAACCTCAGCCTTGAGAATATCAAATCTTTGCCAAGCTTTGGAACGAAAAAAGCCGCCGTAATGGCGGCGATAAAAACATTATTTAACTCTTTTGTTGCGGTAGCGACTGCTGGTTTTACGATGTCCGGCTTTGCCGTTTCAGGATCGACGCAGCGCCATGCATGACCACCGCGATCCCTAGCCAGACCATCCAATTTGAAAACGCTCCTGACGATACCATGAAGGCCCCGGTCCATCCGATGTCGGCGGTGAGGCTCCAGAAAGCGAGGACATAAACCGACACTACAACCGGGCTCAAGAGAGCTGAAACGATGCCTCCAAATCTGTGAGAGGTGCTAGTCGCCCACTCGCCCAGGCGAGTCAGCAAACCGACGGAGGACTGCAGAAGCGCAGATGTCCAGTTGGGCGTGGTACTAGTTTGCTCAGCAACAGCAACAACCTGGGGTTCCGGCATTTATGTTTACCCGCCCTCTGTCGGGGTGTGTTCCGTTCAGTGCATTGGATGCAATCCGATCGGAGAAGGTTTCTTTCTGATTCTGTTAGCGAGCAGCCAATCGCGCAGCAAAAGTCAGGAGAGTGCCTCGTCGTTGTCACGTGCGCCCCAGCGGTTCAAAATGGATGCACAAAGCAACAAAAGGCTCGCTGCAATTAGCCACACTTGCCAATGGGAGAGAAAGCCACTTGAAATGATGAAATCGCCGGTCCAGTGAAGGTCGGCGGCAACCCGCCAGATCGCCATAGTGAACGCGACGAGAGAGGCGGGCGTCAGCAGGGCAGCCAAGGCTAAGGCGAACGCCTTCGGGCGGCTATTCGCCGGCTGGTCTCGCCTGGTCCACCTGATCCGAATAAGCACTTCTGGTTGCCGTTCGTTTACAGCCTAGCAGAGCAGTCGATCCACTCCAACCCCAAACTGACCCAAAGCAAACTTCTCTCAAAATGTTTGAGAAAATACACCACCACAGGCTCTGCGTGAGGCTCGCCGGGTCGGAAAGATTTACCGCTTCCGCCAAATGGTCACTCCTTGACGTTACTCCCCGTTCGTTCCACTGGCGCGCAAGCGTAATGAAACACACGGCCGCCTCCCCACTTGATGGCTTCTGGCAAGCGAATTGCAACTTTGTTCTAACGATCGGGCGGAGCGCTTGTGTCCCCCCGCTGGAGTGTAAAGTGCGTCGCAGCTTTCATAGGAGCGAAGTCTCCAAAAAGTTCGGCAATTTTGTTCCAACAAGAACCGGCCCTAAGGTGACAAATAGAATGCTCCCTGATCGAAGCAACCAGCTCGAGAGGTTTAGATGGACTCGTGAGACGCTTCAGAATTTGATTGCGGCCCGCCTCGGCAACATGCGCTTTATCGTCGTGTCGAATCGCGAGCCATACATGCATACTCTGACGCGAGCGGGCGTCGAGTGCATCACTCCGGCCAGCGGTATGGCGACGGCTCTCGATCCGATTATGCGCGCCTCGGGCGGAGTCTGGATTGCGCATGGCAGCGGTGACGGCGATCGGCTCGTCACCGACGCACGCGATCACGTTGCAGTGCCACCGGACAACCCGCGATATACACTACGACGCGTATGGCTGGATAAGGAAATCGAATCGGGTTACTACTATGGCCTTTCGAATGAAGGTCTGTGGCCACTGTGCCATATCGCCTTCCACAGTCCGGTTTTCCGATTGGGCGATTGGGAATGCTATCGGAAGGCGAATCAGATCTTCGCCGACGCGGTGCTCGAGGAAGCGCAGGGTGAGCCAGCGTTCGTCTTTATTCAGGACTATCACTTTGGGCTGTTGCCTCGAATGCTGAAGAACAGCAACCCTTCTTTAGTGGTTGCGCAGTTCTGGCACATCCCGTGGCCCAACCGCGAAGTGTTCCGAGTGTTTCCCTGGTCAGAGGAACTCCTGGACGGCATGCTCGGCAATGACCTGATGGCTTTCCATCTGAGCTACCACTGTGCGAATTTCCTGGAGACAGTGGGGCGGGGAATAGAAGCCCTAGTGGAAGCCGAACACTCCGACATCACGCGTGGGGGGCACGTCACCTTGGTACGACCCTTTCCTATCAGCATTGACTTCGAAGAGCACTCTTCCACAGCAGCAGCCCCAGAAGTTGATCGCGAGATGAATGCCTGGATAAAGCGCATCGGACGGCGCCCCGAATTGATGGGTATCGGAATTGATCGAATTGATTACACGAAAGGGATTCCCAACCGCCTCGCCGGCCTGGATTTGTTTCTAGAAAAGAACCCGGAGTACCAAGGGCGCGTGGTCTTTGTGCAAGTGGGAGTTCCGAGCCGGATGAACATTGAGCAGTACTCCGACCTTGACAGCCAGCTATCGGCCCAGGTCAACGCGATCAACGCCAAATGGGAGAAGGACGGCTGGCAGCCCGTCCATTACCATCGAGGCCACTGCAGTCAAAAACAAATGATGGCCCTTCATCGCCTTGCTGATTTCTGCATTGTCAGCTCCCTGCACGATGGAATGAATCTCGTGGCGAAGGAGTTCGTCGCGAGCCGCTTCGATGAACAAGGAGTACTGATCCTGAGTAGTTTCGCTGGCGCAGCCCGCGAGTTACCGCAATCGATTCAGGTGAATCCGTTCTCGGTTGACGGTATGGCGGACGCGATTCTGAAGGCATTATTAATGACGCCGGAAGAGCAGGCTCGCTCTATGCAGAGCTTGCGATTGACGGTCGGCGAGAACAACGTCTATCAGTGGGCAGGCCAATTGTTGTCGAAGTTGCTGAAGATCGAACCGGCCGCCGATACGCGCGACATCGAAGAGTTGAGGCTACCGGCCGCGCAAGCTTCCTAAACGGATGATCAAGTCTGCACTGGCCTGTTTCGGGGAAATCGAACAGCGACTTGCTTCGTGCGAGACTTGTACGCTGTTCCTGGACTTCGACGGCACCCTAGCCCCGATTGTTTCCGACCCCCAGGAAGCATTTCCGGACGAAGAGACCCGGGGTCTGCTCCACGCGCTGAATGGTTTGCGCGGCATGCGGATGGCGATAATTAGCGGCCGTGAAGTGGGGGACCTACAGGCGCGAGTTGACCTCGACCTCATTTATGCCGGGGATCACGGCTTGGAGATTCGCGGACAGGGGCTCCACTTCGCCCAACCCGACGCGGTCGTGCACCAACCGGCGCTGCCCACATTAGTTCGGACTTTACGCAATGATTTGGCTGGGATTCCCGGAGTTCTGATTGAACGGAAAGGCTTCAGTGCGAGCGTCCATCACCGGAACTCTTTGCAAAGGGATATGCCGTTTATTCGGCGCATTGTGGAGCGAAATCTCTCGCACTATCGCGATGCCTTCGTACTTCGCGAAGGAAAGAAAGTCTTCGAGATAAGGCCGAATGTGAATTGGAACAAAGGAAAGTGTGCGGCGTGGATCCTTGAACAACTAGGCCGGCCGGACAGCCTCTGCCTCTGTGTCGGCGATGACGAGACTGATGAAGATCTGTTTATCGAACTGCCTCATTCGTTGACGGTTCGGGTGGGTGCCGCTCCTTGGACAGCGGCACGATACTTTCTGGAGGGAACGGCGGATGTAGTTCCTTTTCTTTCAAGAGTCCACTTCATTTGGTCACAGAAGAACTTCAGCGCAAATGGCGATCCAGATCGTAAGCGGCACTGACTAGTCCGAGATGGGTGAAGGCCTGCAGGAAATCGTCGAATCCCTTGCCGGTCAGCCCCATAACGAGAACCGCCGCAGAGCGGCACTTCTTTGTCGCACCGCTTTCGCCATACAATAGGATCGTGAAACTCCTTCTAGCGCTCTTCGTTGCGGCTGGGCTGGTGATTGCCCAGGATCCACCGGCCAATTTCAGAATTCGCTTCGAGCCAACCGCAAAGTTGCAGACCGGCGTTCAGGTGCCTTTCGAGATTCACATCCTGGATGCCCATGACCAGCCCGTTCGCGAGGCCAAGGTCCTGCTGGTCTGTACGCAATCGGAAGGCGACCCGGGAATCAGGACCGAAGCAAAAGCCACCACGCCGGGAGTATATTTGGCTAAACCAGTGTTTCCAAAGACGGGAACCTGGAACATCGAAGTGCGCGCGCGGCGCGAAGGGCGCGAATCGACCCGGCTGGCGCAGTTCAACGTTGCCGAATAGAGACGTGTTGACACACGGCTTTCAAGAAGAGTTAAACTCTATTCAGGCCCTAACCTGGCTGCACAAAAATGCGCAAGAATAAGACGTAAGCATACATGTCTTGTTCTTTGCTTTGCCGGTCGGCTTTTCTTTGTGCCTTCGCGCTCAGTGAGGGCGTCTTCGCGCAAGACCCGGCAGCTCTGCCGATTCGCGCGGCACTCGAACAAACTCAAGTCAACGGTCTCCATAAGTTCTATCGCGTCGATGGACATATCTACCGTTCTGCGCAGCCCTCGCGCGAGGGTCTGCAAGGTTTGCCGAAGCTGGGCATCAAAACCGTAATCGATCTGCGCGGCGCCAGTGAGCGTGCCAGCGAATCTGAGCTTCTCGGATCGATGGGAATTAAGTATGTCAACATCCCCATGCCTTCGCTTGGCGCGCCGTCAATCGAGAGCGTCAAACAAGCGCTGGCGTTGCTGGTCGACCAAAACGCGTGGCCCATCCTGATCCACTGCGAGCGCGGCGCCGACCGCACCGGTACTGTCATCGCCTGCCTGCGTATATCGCAGGACGGATGGTCCAATCAGAAAGCGCTCGATGAGGCGAAAAGACTTGGCCTTGCATCGATCCAGACGGCGAAGAAGCATTTCATCTTGAACTGGCCGGCGTCCGCAACCGCTAGTTCCGTGCAGGCGCATGCCGCACAAGCAAACTAGAGTCAACCTATTTCAGGAAGATTACTTACTGGCTGCCGTGGGCGGCCAGGCATAGGATCCGGTCGAGAGACCGACAAGCGACGTGTTGCGAGCGTTCGTGGGATTGTTGTCTACGATGATTCGCTCGAATCCAACTGTCTGTAACGTCGATGGATCGGCCCGGTAGAGGTAGAACGGGCTGCTCGGTTGAGCAGTGGCATTAATGCTCAGCTGTCCGAAGAAAACATAGCGGTCGTCGAGCGCGAGCGGCGGCGTGACCAGAGTTGGCTGGTTGTCCAGGGGGAAGGTGGATGCCCATGTGAACGGCTGCCCCAAGCCGGACATCGATGCAAATCGGGAGAGATCACCCGGCAACGGCGTGCCTCTTTGATCCGGGCCAACGCCCTGGAGCACTACCGGCTGAGCGTAAATGGACGTGCCGTCTGTCGAAGAAAGCTCGGGGACGGCCAGCCCGGTGGCGAGCATGAAGGCTTGCGTCAGCGCCGTCGTAGTTTGAGTGGCAACGTCATAGGCCACCAGATCCGTAGGGAGACTTGGGTAGAAGGGAGCATCGAGCTCCGTCCAAGTCAGCAGCAGCGTTCCTTGCTCGCCGGAGTTCAGCAGCAGATAGCTTTCAGCTGCATAGGGAGTACCGTGCCAGGTGGGAGGATATGGGAGTGGGTACGGCGTTCCCAACTGCAGATTCGGTGTGACGGAATAGAGCACCAATTCGCTGTAGCCGGGCCCAGGCGGGTTCACCGGCGGGGCCGAAGCCGGCCTCACCGAAACGAACAACGGAGCATTGGATGCGGGATTGATCATCATGCCGGAGACGCTGCCATAGCAGGAGCAGTTCAGCACCACGGTCGAAGCCAGTTGCGCTGGATCGACGATTGCAATACTACCTGATGTGTCGGGGACGGCGATCAACAGGTCCTGATTCGTCGCTCCTTTCATAAAGCCAAAGGATTTGCTTTGAGAGCCGACGGCGAACGAAGTCTTCACAGAGTCAGCTGATGGGTCCAGCACGTAGTAATTGAAGTCGGAGCCCAGCAAATAGAGAAGCGTCCCGTCCGGGCTTGGGTGCATGTCCGCTGCCGTGACGCCAGAGGGCAGAACATCCGGCGAAATCAAGCCAATTTGGTGCATGGAATCGCGGCTGTACGTCAGTACTCCACCATCCGGCGTGTAGTAGCTGAGGTAATGCTGCTGGGATGGCTGTAGATCTACCGTCGCCACCGCCAGGGTATTGTTCGGTGAGGTCGAGGTCCCGGAAGAGGTGTCCTGCAGATAGAAGCGCATCCCGTCGGTAATCCATTTGCCCGAACTAGCTGAGCTAGCCGCGCTTCCCTGGGCAAACAAAGGCCCGTCCGGGTAGTTCACGTGCACTTCGACTCCGGAAGAACTGGGTGCGCTCCAAAACAATGTCGCCGTTCCCAAGCCGGTGTTACCGGGGTCGGGTACGAGACCGGGAGTCGCCCCGAAGATCACTTCGGGTCGGCCGGGTGTGTTGGCGTCCACCGTCGCGATCGCCGTCGCAAGCGTGTGTTGCAGCGTGAGCGGCTGGCCATTGGACACGTCCTGAAGATAGAAGCGCATGCCGTCTCGAATCCATTCCCCGGTGACGGCACTGCCATGATCGCCATAGAATCTCGCGAACAGCGTGCCCCACGGCTTGTTGACATGGATCTCCACTTCCGTTGCGCCGGGCGCGCTGAAGAGGAGTTGCTGGCCGTTGTCGAGCGAAACGAGAACGGGTGCGTTGGTTGGAATGCCGGGCCATCCGGCACGAGCCGTATAGACCGCTAGAGTCGTGCCAGGCTCGCCCATGCGGATGTCCTGAAGGAAGAACTGCATTCCATCCGTCACCCATTGGCCGGTTTCTGCCGATCCCGTTGCGGAGCCGCCGCTGAATGCCGGTCCGGACACTGAATTGACCCGGATCTCGACAGCCGACACGTTAGCAACCGACCAATGCAACGTGATCTGCCCCAGCCCGTTGACGTCGGTGGGGAATGGGTTCGGTGATCCCGTAAAGACAGCAGCCATCGCTCGCGCTGTGAAAGTGGCCAGTGTTGTTCCGGGCTCGCCGTTGCTCACATCCTGGAGGTAGAATTCCATTCCACCCGTTACCCATTGCCCAGTCGCCGCAGAACCGGAGTTCGCGCCGTTCACAAACAGGGGTCCAGTGGGGGATAGGACGCGAATCTCAATCCTCGAAGCGTCGGGAGCCGACCAGGACAGAGTCATTTGGCCCAGTTGATTCGAATCGGGAGTGAATGGGTTCGGAGAGCCCGTCAGCGTGGCCTGAGCGGAGCAGACCGCAGGAAACAAGAAAAGAGCCAGAATCGCAAGCGGTTTCATGCAATCCCCCTTTCGCGTCTTTCTGTTTCCCCGAGACTATCTCCCGGCCGCTTGTGTGTCAATGAGGTGGCCGCGCCGCTGGCGGCCCAGCGATTTTGGGGCTCGCCGTGGGCCGGGCATTGAGGCCTGCCGGCTGCTGTTTGATATCGTGAGCTTTCAAGGCCAACTCTGTGTAATCGCTAAAGTTGATGCGCTCGCTGAGTTGGTCTTCAGTGTTCCGGACGGGGTGCGAGTTCAGGTGAAGCAGTCGTTCACTGCCGCTCCCTGTGTGGACGGACGTCTAAACAATGGAATCTCAGCACATCAACATCCCGTACCAGAAGCTTGTCCTCGATAACGGCCTCACGGTTTTGGCCCATGAGGACCGCAAGGCTCCGATCACCGCCGTCAATCTCTGGTACCACGTCGGCTCTAAGAACGAGAAGCCTGGCAAGACCGGCTTTGCCCATCTGTTTGAGCACCTCATGTTTGGTGGCAGTGAGCATTTGCAAGGAAGCTACATCGAGTGGCTGGAACGCGTTGGTGCCACGAACTTGAACGGAACCACCAACGAAGACCGTACCAACTATTTCGAAAACGTGCCCACCTCAGCGCTCGATTTTGCGCTCTTTGCCGAGTCCGATCGCATGGGCCACTTCTACAACACCATTAGCCAGGAAGTATTAGACCTGCAGCGCGGCGTTGTTCAGAACGAGAAAAAGCAGGGAGACAATCAGCCTTATTCGCTGGCCGAAGAACTGGTTGTCGAGGCCACGTATCCGGCTGGTCATCCCTACGCCCACACCGTGATCGGCTCCATGCAGGATCTCGACGGCGCATCGCTCGACGATGTTCGCGAGTGGTTCAAAAACTACTACACCCCTTCCAACGCGACGCTTGTGATTGCCGGAGATATTGGAATTCAGGAAGCACAGGAAAAAGCGAAACGATTCTTTGGCGATATTCCACCGGGTCCGCCTGTCACGCACCAGCAATCGTGGATCGCAAAGATGGCCGGCGAACAGCGTGCCGTCGCGGAAGATCGTGTCCCACAGGGCCGGATCTATAAGGTGTGGAACGCCCCGCAATACGGCACACTGGACTCCACTTATCTCAGCCTCCTCGCCACAATCCTGACAACCGGTAAGTCATCGCGCCTGTACCGCCGGCTAGTTTACGACGACCAGATAGCTACCGCTGTAAAGGCCTTTCTCGATGGACGCGAAATCGGCAGCCAGTTCTACATCGAAGCGACTGCCCGGCCGGGGCAGTCTTTGGCTGCGGTCGAGCGCGCCATCGACGAAGAAATCAAGCGCATCCTCGATGAGGGCCCTTCCACCGCCGAATTGGAGCGCGTCAAGACCCAACAATTGGCCACGTTCATCCGCGGGATCGAACGCATCGGCGGGTTCGGAGGCAAATCCGACATCCTGGCGCGCAACCAGACGTTTCTCGACAATCCAGACGCGTATCGCGATTGGGTCGCACGTCTCGAATCGACGACCGTCACGGATATCCAGGACTCCGGCCGCGCATGGTTGTCCGACGGCGTGTACGTTCTTGAGATCGTTCCGTTCCCAGGACACAAGCCTGCCGCAACCGGTATTGATCGCTCGGCTCCCCCGGAACTAGGTCCCGCCGCCGATCTGCATCTGCCTCAGCTCAAGCACGACGCGCTTTCAAACGGTCTCAAGCTGATCGTGGCGGAGCGCCATGAAATTCCCGTAGTCAATTTCTGGCTGACCTTGGACGCCGGCTTTGCCTCCGATCAGTTGGCGCACGCGGGTACGGCGCGTCTTTCGGCGGCTGTGCTTATCAGCGGAACAGCAACGCGCGACGCGATGGGCATCAGCGAGGAACTGCAATCGCTGGGCGCCCAGCTCACCGCCAACTCCAATCTCGATCTCACCCAGGTGTTTCTCTCAGCACTCAAAGGGAAGCTCTATGCGTCCCTCGATTTGTTTGCGGATGTCATCTTGAATCCGTCTTTCCCCGAGTCGGACTTTCTGCGCCAACAGCATCTGCAACTGGCTAACATCGAGCAAGAGAAAGCTCAGCCATATGGCATGGCGCTGCGGGTTCTGCCGCCTATTCTTTATGGACACGGCCACAGCTATGCCACGCCGTTCACCGGCTCCGGCACCGCGGAAAGCGTTGCCAAACTCACGCGCGACGACGTCCTGAACTTCCACCGCACCTGGTTCCGCCCGAATAACGCCACCCTTATCGTGGTTGGCGATACGACCGTCGATGAGATCAAGCCGAAGCTCGAAAAGCTGTTCTCCCACTGGGAACCCGGCGTCGTCCCGGCCAAGCACGCTCAGCCTGCACCCGAGCCCACGAAGCCCGTGGTGTACATCATTAATAAGCCCGGTGCCCAGCAATCGGTGATCTTGACCGGCTCGCTCGCGCCGCCGCCGGATGCGTCGCAAGAACCGGCGCTGGAGGCGATCAACTCCGTCTATGGCGGATCCTTCGGCGCCCGCCTGAATATGAACCTGCGCGAAGAAAAACATTGGACCTATGGCGCCGGGTCGCTGGTGGTGGGTGCGCGCGGCAAGCGTCCGTTCCTCTCACACACTTCCGTGCAAACCAACAAAACGAAGGAAGCGATGGCGGAGATTCATCGCGAGTACATCGACCTCCTTGGCCCACGTCCGGCTACTGAAGAAGAGCTGGACAAGGTGAAAACGCAGACCATTCTCGAATTGCCCGGATCGCATGAAACCATGAACGCCGTCGGCGGCCTGATCACGGACCTGCTGCAGTTTCAGTTGCCCGACGATTACTACCAGACCTACATTTCAAGGGTGCAGTCACTCACAACCGAAACGGTGAACCGGGCTGCCCCACTGTTGATCGATCCGAACCGCACGATTTGGGTGGTGGTCGGAGACCGGTCCAAAATTGAAGCGGAAGTCCGCTCACTCGATTTCGGCGAGGTTCGCTTTGTCGATGCAGACGGCGAACCGGTGTAGGCGCCGCGCGGGAGAGCCTTCGGGCGCATGCTGCGGCCAAGACCAGCGCTCCTTCACAATCGCACCTCAGTTGAAAGTGTGCTCGGCAGCAGACCGCTCGCCATGCCAGTTTGGCTCACGCCGTGATAGCACCATGTTCTTCACTGCATGGGTTTTATCCAATGTTTGCGAGCCACACGGCGGCATTGCTGACAGCCCCAAATTTCGCGAGCCTACCGAGCCGAGACGGTCACGCGCGGATGCCCGGAATCCCAGAGCCTGTTTCGTTCCGGTTGCTGCCGTGCGACTTGGCCGACAGCGGTGATACGGTAAAGATCTCAGGGCCATGGAACTCTTGATTTTAGGTGCCGAGGGGGGAACCTCCACGGTGCCTCTCCAAAAGGAAGTGCTTTCGCTCGGGCGGGCGGCGGATAACGACTTGGCTTATCCCAACGATCCCTGGCTGTCCCGTTACCACCTGCGCTTCGAACGAACCCCGGACGGGTGGCTTGTTCGTGACTTAAACAGCCGGAACGGCACCATCTTTGACGTGGAAAGCCTGAAAGGCGCTCGCGTCGTTGCGCCAGGGAACCGCATCTATGCGGGCCATCTCACCATTGAAATCCGGGACAGCGCCGACTCCTCGCGCCGCAGCATCGTCAACTTCGTTCCACCCCAGAACGACACCACCGAGCGCCGAGCGACCATGGTCACCAATCTCGACCAGGTTCTCGGTCAGACCCGTGTAGGCGTTGGCAGAGCCAAGGATTCCAAGGATTCGAAAGAATCTACGCTGAATACGGCGCGGGTGCTCGATGCGCTGGTCAGCGCCGGCCGCGAACTCGCCGGACATCGCCCGCTTACCGAGCTGTTCGAGGTTATTCTCAACCTGTCGATTTCGGCCGTCGATGCCACGCGCGGGGTCATCCTGACCCTCGAGAAAAATGGCGAGCTCGAGCTGCATGCCAGCAAAGGCGAAGGCTTCTCCATCAGCACGGCGGTTGTCGACCGCGTCATTCGTGCCAAAGAATCGCTCATGGTCAAGGACGCCCAACTGGACGCCGACCTGCGCGAGCAGAAGAGCATTCTGTCGCACCGCGTTCATAGCTTTATGGCGGTTCCGCTGCAAACCGGCGAGCGTGTGATTGGCTTGATCTACCTCGACAGCGGCGACTTCATCAGCCCGTTTGACAAAGAAGACCTGGACCTGCTTACCGTCATGGCGAACATTGCGGCAATCCGCATCGAACACGCCCGGCTGGTTTTGATTGAGCAGGCTGAAAAGGTCATGGAAGTGGAACTCTCACAGGCCAGCGAAATCCAGCGCAGCCTGCTTCCTCTCGAGACGCCGAGTGTTCCCGGTTATGAGCTGGCCGGCTTCAATCTGGCCTGTCGCACCGTCGGTGGCGACTATTACGATTTCATCCCCTATTCGGACGGAAGACTCGCCGTCCTGGTGGGCGATGTTTCTGGAAAAGGATTGGCTGCCTCGCTCATGATGTCCAGCCTGCAGGCTCGCGTTCAAATGCTTTCCGAAACGAACCCGGAGCCTGCTCCTGCCGTGGCGATCCTCAACCGGAGCCTCTCGGTCCGCTGCCCCCTCGGCAAGTTCATCACCTTCTTCTACGCCGTGCTCGATCCGGAAACCGGAAAGATCGCCTATGCCAATGCAGGCCATAACTATCCGCACATGATCTGCGCAGATGGGACGTCACGTTTCTTGCTCGGAGGCGGCATGGTGCTGGGGATCGTCGGGAGCTCGCATTATGAGGCCTATGAGGCGGAGCTGAAAGTGGGCGACACCCTGGTTCTGTTCAGCGACGGCGTCACGGAAGCGCGTAGTCCCGATGGCAACGACGAGTTCGGAGATGAGCGTTTGGCTGAGTTCCTGCTGGAGCGGCGGAAGACTCCCACGGCCGACGTCATCTCCCAGCTTGTCGACTATGTGCGGGAATGGTCGGGCCAGGTCGGGTTTGCCGACGACTTCACGATGCTCCTGATTCGCCGTCTGTCCTGAGTTTCGCTGTGCCGTCTTCTTTGTCGGGAGCAATCCAGCCCCTCCGTGCTTCCAGCGATTTCACCACATCAAAGCTATAGTATTCCTCGTGCATCCGCGACCGGGTGCCAAAAGCCTCCACTGCGGCCAGGGAACGTTCGGCCGAAGTCAGGCCGGGGGGCAGCGCCGCCACGAACTCAGCCAGCCGGTCCACCCAGAACCTCGTTAGCGTTTCGTGATAACCGCTCGTGTCTGTGTTTTGTCCGCCCTGCGATTCGTTGTAGCGGGGAATCGCTTGCCGCAAATGGGTCAGTGCGGTTTCCGCTCCCACTTCACAGATGTACATGGAGCCCACGGCAATGTGTGCGGAGTGTGTCCATTCGCCCCTGGGCAGCGTCCGGCTATCAAACCCGGCGCGCAGCCGGTGAATGTCTTCCACGGTCCAGGGCATTCATTCATTGTAAAATCGCGCCGAAACAGCCACGTTCCAAGGCCTCGTTCCAGGACTTCTCCATTGACTTTTCCGCTAGGGAAAGGGAAAATACTATAGGCGAACAAATGGCGAATCTCGGTGCAACGGCCGCGCAGACTAGCCCTCTCTCCCGGGGCTCTCTCACGGGACGCCCGATCCAGCCAATTCGTGCCTCGGAGCTTTGCGACTTCAAAGCACAGCCGAAATGGCAGCCCTTGTTCGTCCCCGCTCTCCCGGTGCTTCCCGACGGTGTTCCGCGCGGCAGCATTGTCGAAATCCTCGGTCGCCGGTCGGCCGGAAGAACCTCAGCCCTGTTCCACATACTGGCTCAAGCCACGCGGCGGGGTGAAGTTTGCGCGCTCGTTGACGCCACCGACAACTTTCACCCGGCCTCTGCCGCGGAAGCCGGAGTCCGGTTAGATCGTTTGGTGTGGGTTCGCTGCCACGGCAACCCGGAGCATGCCATGCGCTCGGCAGATCTGCTGCTGCATGCCGGCGGCTTCGGCGTCGTGGGACTCGACCTGTGCGAAACCAGTGTCCGGATCCTCAACCGCATTCCTCTTTCCTACTGGTTCCGCTTCCAACGGGCCATCGAAAGCACGCCCACCATTCTCCTGGTGAGCGCTCGCTCTTCACAAGCAAGATCTTGTTCTATCAATGTATTGGAGCTGGAATTAAAAGCTTCACATTGGTCGGGCCAATCGCCCTTTTGCCTGCTCCAAGGTTTTGAAACGCTGGTCCGTCCCCAGCGCCCCGCCAACCGGCCTCCCCAGAAACTGATCACCCGGATTTGGGAGTGGGGACAACCGCCGCCTGAACCCACGGCCGAGCCTGCCGAAGAACGCTTCCTTCAGCAGACTGTTGCGTAGGCGCCAGCATGTACGCCTGTTTGCATGTCCCGTCTGTCGCGAGTCAGGCGGCAACTCTCGTAGCCGATCTTCAGCAGCTAGCTCTGCAGTTTTCTCCACTGGTCGAAACAACTTCCAGCAATACTGTCATGTTTTGCATTACGCCTTTGCGGCGCCTGATCGGATCGCCGCACCAGATTGCCTCGGAAATCTGCCGCTATGGGTATGAGCGGAACCTGCGCGCCAACCTGGCGATTGCTTCCAACCCCGACGCCGCTGCGCTACTCGCCTGCCATTACCCCGGAGTGACCTTGGTAACGCCTGGTGAAGAGCATTTCCATATTGCGCCCATCCCGCTAGCCAAGCTGTTCATCCACGACCTTCCGGTGGATCCATCCCTACTGGATGTTTTGCGCCGCTGGGGTTTGAAGACCTGTGAGGATCTCGCCGCGCTGCCTGATAAGGGAATCGCCGAGCGTCTTGGTGCGGCGGGTGTCTATCTCCGTAATCTGGCGACGGGGCGAATCAAGCGGCCGCTGCGGGTCCCGGCGGAAGAAACCAGTTACGAAAAGCGCATCGAGCCCGAGTATCCTCTCACCCTGCTAGAGCCACTCCTGTTCTTGTTTGGCAGCGCACTCACTGAACTCTGCGGGCGGTTGCGTTCTCAATCCCGGTCGGCCCGGTTGCTTCAAGTAAAGCTTGAATTAAGCCAGTCGTCACAATCAGAAGAATCCGCTTCCTCCACGCCGGTGCCATGGGTTTCCAGTTCCTATGAGTGCACACTCGAATTTCCCGTTCCTGTGGATCAAGGGTCCGTTATGCTCAAACTCCTCCAACTCCATCTCGAGCGGCATCCGCCGGCCGGAGCCATTACAGCATTCACGCTGCGTCTCGATCCGGTGCAACCCCAGCGCCTCCAGGGCGGCTTGTTTTTGCCCGCCACGCCCCAGGCCGACAAGCTGCATGTCACGCTCAAGCGCATTGAAGGCATGGTAGGGGAAGGGAATGTTGGTGTTCCCGAGCTGCTCAATACCCACCGTCTGGATGCCTTCCGGATGTCCATGCACTTAGGTGATCTAAACCCAACTAAAAAAGGTAGTTCGGAATCGCAATCTCCGGCCACGCTGCGGCTCGCGTTGCGCCTCTTCCGTCCGGCGCTGCACGCCCGAGTGCGGCTGGCCGATCTGGCCCCCAAGCAGGTGGTCGCACCCGGCGTGCAGGGAGCCGTGGTCGAATCGGCCGGCCCATGGAAAACCTCCGGCGATTGGTGGACCCTCACGCCTTGGGTCCGCGAGGAGTGGGATGTTGCTCTCGACGATGGCGCGCTCTACCGCATCTACTGTGAACTGCAGACCCGCGAATGGTATGTCCACGCCGTCTACGATTAACTTTTCTGAGTCGCCGGGCAGCTGGATTCCGTATTCCGCTCTGTGAAACTTGCTGCTTGCCTTCTGGTTGTCGCCTGCCTCGGTCGCGCCCAATTGCCAACGGACACCCCTGCCTCACCCACCGCCCCTCCGCTCACTGTGGACGAGATCATGGCCCGCGTCGCTGCCAACCAGGATCGCGCCGAAAAGGCGCGCACCGCCTTCGTCTACGAGCAACACGTCAAAGTATCCAGCCGCCACACCAACGGCAAGCTGGCCCGCGAAGAAGTCAGCGACTTTCTGGTGACTCCCACCGAAACCGGCGTGGACAAAAAACTGGAGAAGATCAGCGGCCGCTACTGGCACAAAGGCAGCTACGTCACCTACGACCAGGAGAGCCCAGGAGACGGCGATGGCCTGGACGGCAGCCTCGTGCGGGATTTCCGCGACGATTTGGCGAACGATAAATCCAAGGACGGACTCGCCAAAGATCTTTTCCCGCTCACCAGCGAGGAGCAAAAGCAATACAAGTTCACTTTGGCCGGCTCGGAAACCAAGCAAGATCGCACCGTCTACCGCATCACGTTCCGGCCGGCCGACAAAGAAGACCTTGACTGGGCGGGTGAAGCCGTCATCGATGCGGCCGAGTTCCAACCCATCACCGTCGATACTAAGCTTTCCCGACGCCTGCCGTTCTTTGTCCGCACGATGCTGGGCACCGATGTTCCGGGTCTCGGGTTCAGCGTTCGCTATGCGCGTCAAGCCGACGGGGTGTGGTTTCCGGTGAGTTTCGGTACCGAGTTTCGCCTCCGCGCCGTCTTCTTCATCAACCGCAATTTGGCGTTGTCACTGGAAAACGAGAATTTCCGGCACACCACGGTCGAAAGCGCGATCGAATATAAGACCGACCAAACGCAGTAGGCTCGATGGGTTCGCCCATCGCCTTGATCACGATGGAGCGATCGCCCTCGCGAGCGTCATTGAGTCGCTGCTCCAGTCATCGCGGGGCTCGGCGGCGGCGCGGGCGAACGTCCATAAGCGAACGCGCTCGTAGTTCAGCTCGAGCAGATTGGCGACGCGGCGGATCGTTCCAAGCGGGTCCGCGCGCATTCTGGCACCGCAGTTGAACAGGTGTTGTGTTGCATCGTAGGCTGGATCTCCAACGAATGGTTTGGGATCGATGACGAGCCATGGCTCTCGTTCTGACCGAAGAACATTGCCTGCGTGCAAATCGGTGGCCAGCAGCACGGCCATATTTGCACCGAGAGACAGCTCTTTGAAGAGCGTCAGCCCTTCGCGGACCAACCCCTTGTCGGGCCAGTGTTCGCTCTGCGCGAGCGTTTCACCAGTCCAGTAATCCGTCATGAGCGAAAGAGGGCGAAATGAATGCGGTGCGCATGGCGAGCGCCAAAGACGGCGCAGAAGACCCGTAATGACCAGATCTTGTTCAGGCTCTGGCAACGTGTTCAACACGGTCCCTGGCTCGCAACGCTCGAGCAGCATGGCTCCAAGCTGATCGTCGGCCGCAAGCAATCGTACCGTCGGATCTCCGTTCCAGAAGCTCAGCCCTTGCAGTTCGTGCTCAGCTTCCATGTGCGGCATCCCGAGCTTCAGCACAGCGGGTCTACCGTCCGCGAGTGTGACCGGTGCCACCCAAGCACAAGTCGCACCCTCATAGGGAACACCGAGCGTGAGCGACCATCGTCGCTCCAGACCTCGTACGGCGTCCGGCAACCAGTCGAGCCATGCCAAGCGCTCAGGCGACTTGCGGCAGTTCGTCGCGAGCCACCTTGGGACCTTCAATACCATGCCTTCATTGTGACCGTAGACTAAGTAGTCGGATGGCTGCCGGCGGCCGTTTTTATAAAAACGCTTGATAGTTTTCTGCAAACTCAGGTGCTACCCTGAGTGCCGATGCGCCACATCATCCTTGCTGCCGCCCTTACTTCGCTGGCCACGTCCAAGGGCCTACGCCATCGTTCCGAACGGCTTCTAGTCGAGGCGCGTCCGCGTTCCAGTAAGCGGGCGGCCGCAGCTGGTCGAGCCGCGCGCGGCAGGAAGCTGGAAAGCGTTTCGGAGGCGATCATGGACGAGGTCTTGGCGAAGATACCGATATTTGAGTAATTGACCCGCTACGAGCGCTGAAAACCTTTTCGCGAACGTTGGTTTTCGGCCGAGGATGAGCACGGCAGGGGAAACGACGTCCCCCTCGGCTGAAGAAAAGACTTTTAGGCTGCGCTATGTCTGGCATTTGATACGCTCACTGCACCATGTCCCGTATCGAGTCACGGCGTGCCTGGATCCCGCTCGGCCGTAGGAACTTCCTCAAGAAGTCTCTCTTCAAGTCCGTGGCCGCTGTCCCGTTGTTGGCGGGCATTCCTTCGTTAGCTGCCCCCACAGCGCCGCCGAAGATGAAGATCACGCGGGTGCGAGCCTACCTTCCGCCGAACTTCAATCCTCTGTTTAATCAGAGCAATCTTGTGGTGACGGTCGAGACCGATGCCGGTATTACGGGAATCGGTGAAGGTGGCTCGAAGGATACCGTGGAGCAGTGCGCCGGACGGCTCATCTGGCAGGATCCTTCCCTCACGGAGCACCTTTGGCAAGACATGTACCGGTCATTTTTTTATCCGCCAGGTCGCGAAAAGGTACATGCCTTAGGCGCACTCGATCTCGCTCTGTGGGACATCCGCGGCAAGGTTCTGAACGCTCCGGTACATCAATTACTCGGCGGCATGGCTCGGAATTACATGGAGTGCTACTACACGGGCGGCAATCTCGGCCCCAATGCGTCGATTAAGGAACGGGCGCAGGCGACTATGGCGGCCGGGTTTCGGGCCTTCCGCATGGATTCCGCGAGCCTCGCCGAAGGAAATGTCTACAACTCCCACGAACGTGTGAACCAGCTCTATCGCGATGCCGTCGAAGCGCGCGAAGGCGTAGGCAAGAACGGCGACTGGTGCATCGATTTCCACACCCGCTTCGACCTCTCCGATGCTGTGCGGGCCTGCCACTTGATTGAAGACTTGGCCCCATACTTTGTCGAAGATCCCGTCCGCTCGGAGGCATTTAACGAAGTTCTGCCGGTACTTCGCAATCAGGTCAAGGTGCCGATTGCCGCGGGCGAACAATGGGGTAGCCGATGGGACTTCAATCGTTTGATTGAACAGAACGCCATCGACTATACGCGTTGCACGCTGCCGAATGTGGGTGGCATCACCGAGTGGACCAAGGTAGCGGCGCTTTGCGAGACGCGCTTTATCGGCATGATTCCGCACTTCACTGGGCCGATCGCCACAGCTGCGTTGGTGCATGCATTAGGTCCGTTCTCGGGGCCAGTGCTGATGGAGTTCACCAGCCAGACTGGGCAGTATCCTTACTTGCCGCAATGCCTCGAGTTCAAGAATGGCAAGATCTGGCCGAACCAGCGGCCGGGGCTGGGGGTCGAACTCGATTACAAGCAGCTGAAGCTGATCGCGGAAGTCACGCAGCCCGGGGCGAATCGGACTACGTACGTGAGGCCGGACGGGTCGTATACGAACTGGTAGGTGGCGCATACCGGATGAGCCACAACGGGGTATAAGGTCGCGAGACACGGGAGAATCGTGGACCACTCAGCGAATCGGCGGGGCGCCGATTGCAGTCTGGGGGACTACCCCACGTCGCGGCCAAGGGCGAATCGAAACATTGGAGCGCTTTCTAAAGGCTGAGCCAAAACCGGACAAGCGATTCCAGTCCCGGTCAGTGGGGTCGCGTGCAAGTCATTGCAAACTCAGCTCCACAACTTGGCGCGTGAACTGCCTGTTCCTTCGGCGGAGGTTTCCTATGCGCGAACAAGCCCGGGACCAGATGTCCGGCCCCGTCACTCTGGACTACTTGCAAGCTCGGCTGTCGGAAGGGTGGCGCGTGTTGGCCATCGAATGGGAGCGGGGGGCGGAGCAAACGGCGGAGCCGTCCGCCACTGCGCCTGTCCGAAGCGAACCCTCTGAAGAGGTCCCCTATGGATTCCGGGTCTCCTCGGATTGCCGCCATCTGGAACGGAACCCCGACGAAATGGCGGTTCTCATGGCCATCTTGCAGGAGATTGTCAAGGACCGGCCGTTCAGCCAGATCGCGGAAGAGCTCAATCGACAGCACCTGGTGACACGTCGCGGCCGGCCCTGGACCTCAGCCGGGGTCTTCGATCTGTTGCCGCGTCTGATCGAAGCGGGACCCCAGCTCCTCAAGTCGGAGCAGTGGCCCGCCCGCCGTCTCGAGCTCCTAAGAGGCGGCGCTCGGTAAGCACCCACGTTTAGTGAAAGCCGAGACGAATCTCGGCTCAGCAGGATTGGCAGCCCGCGCCACGTGATTGCTAACTAATCAGGCCCCTAAACCCCCTCGTGTTACTCTGGCCTCATTATTCCCATGATGCGTCGGCAGGGAATTATTTCCGTGGCCCTCTCGACACTAGGCTTGTTCTGCCTCCTTTATGGGGCGGACCGCTTGCCCGACCAGGAAAACCTGCCCAACGACCCATCGGGCATCGGTAAGCGCACCACCCGCAAAGATCAAACCCCCCGCCCGTTCCGCATCTACCCTGGCTGGGAGTACGACGAGGGTGATGTCGCCATCCCTCCGGATTCCAACGTTAAATCGGAGTGGGTCTACGCCCGTTTCATGTACCGGGCAGTTCGAATGGGCGGACGCATGGGCGGCATGCGCGGGCCGAACTGGACCATCGACTACCCCCGCAGTGATCGTCACCTTTCCGACGCCGTTCGGCGGCTGACCCGCGTGCGCGCCCGTAGCGTGGAGCAACCGGTGGCGGCCGAAGACGGCGACGATATCTACAACTATCCTTGGCTGTATGCGGTCGAGGTCGGCCATTGGGACCTGACCGACCTGCAAGCTGCTAAACTGCGCGATTTTCTCGATCGGGGCGGATTCTTCATGTGCGACGACTTCCATGGCACGTGGGAATGGGCCACTTTCGTACGCAGCATGCAAAAAGTCTTCCCGAATCGCCCGATCGTCGATCTTCCCGATAACGATCCCATCTTTCACACCGTCTATGATCTTGATGACCGCTATCAGGTTCCCGGAGAGCAGTTCGTTCACACCCACCGGATGTACGAATACGACGGCTATGCTCCGCGCTGGCGCGGCATCTATGACGACAAAGGACGAGTAATGGTCGCAATCTGCCACAACATGGACTTGGGCGACTCGTGGGAGCACGCAGACAACCCCGAATATCCGGAACAGTTCTCCGCACTCGGATTTCGTATCGGCGTGAACTACTTGGTTTACGCTTTGACACATTAGTGGTAGCGGCGCCTTCCAAACAGCCCCCATGTTTGAGTTCCTCTTCAAGTACCCGCCCGAAGTATTCTCGAAGGGGTCCTTTGTATTGCTGGGTACCTGGCCGCGCTGGATACTGGTTCTGCTGGTGCTGGCGGCGGCGGCCTTACTTGGCTGGGCTATGTGGAAGAAACGGAACAGTTTGGCCCCGCCCCTACGCGGAGCTCGGGCTATCGTTCTTTGGTCTTTACAAACAGGGCTGGCAGCCATCCTGCTGCTGCTTTTGTGGCAACCTGCCATTAGCGTAGCGGCGTTGAAGCCCCAGCAGAACATCGTTGCCGTTGTCGTCGACGACAGCCGCAGCATGGCCATCAAAGACGCGGGCTCCGGCCAGAATACGGGCCGGCTGGATGATGCGAAAAGAATTCTTAACAACGGCTTGTTACGGAATCTCTCGTCGCGTTTTCAAGTTCGCCTGTACCAGCTGTCTTCGAACCTCTCGCGCGTCGACCGCCTCGATCAGTTCACCGCGGCTGCGCCTGCCACGCGGATCGGCCCCGGATTGAATCAACTGGCAGCCGAGTCGGCGACTCTTCCCATCGGCGCCGTAGTACTGCTAACCGACGGTGCCGATAATGCGGGCGGCATCGACCGAGATACCGTCGCCGCTCTTCGCGCCCACCGCCTGCCCGTCAGCACAATCGGGTTTGGGAAAGAGAGCCTCGATCGGGACGTGGAAGTCGAGAACTTGAACGTCCCGGCCAAAGCACTCGCCAACTCTCGGCTGGAAGCGCAGGTCGCCCTCCGCCAGCGAGGCTTCGGGGGCACGAAAGCCACCCTGACGCTGCTGGCCGCCGGGAACGTGGTGGCCAGCCGCGAGATTCTCCTCAAAGGAAGCGGGCAACAGATTGAGAATCTTGAATTCAATGCCGGTGCCGCGGGCGTCAAGGAGCTCGAGGTGAAACTCAATCCTCTTCCCGGTGAAGAGAACCCCGACAACAATCGCCTGACTCGCGTCTTGTCGGTCGACGATTCGAAACGCCACATCCTTTACTTGGAGGGGGAGCCGCGCTGGGAATATAAGTTTCTGCGCAGGGCCGTCGAGGACGACCCCGCCCTACAAGTTGCCTCCATTCTGCGCACCACGCAGAACAAGCTCTATCGCCAAGGCATCGCCAGCCCGTCGGATCTGGCTGAGGGATTCCCCAACAAACCTGAGGAGCTGTTTACCTACCAGGGACTCATTCTGGGCAGCGTCGAAACCGGCTTTTTCACCACCACCCAGCAGGAGATGATCAAGCAGTTCGTCGACCGGCGCGGTGGCGGCATCTTGTTTCTCGGTGGCCCCTCCTCGCTCAGCGACGGCGGCTACGGGAATCCGCCCCTCAGCGATTTGATGCCCGCCACGCTGCCGCAGAGCAAGAACACTTTCTCTCGCGACATGGTCGCGGCGGAGTTGACCGACGCTGGCCGCCAGAGCCTGATTTGCCGCATCGATGAAGACGCAGCGAAGAGCGCCGAACACTGGAAAATTCTGCCGTATCTGGCCAATTATCAGAACGCTGGCACACCGAAGCCGGGCGCTGTTGTGCTGGCTAACATTGACCTAGCCGGCAAGAAACTGCCGCTCCTCATCACCGAGAATTATGGGCGAGGACGTTCGGCTGTCTTCGCGACTGGTGGCAGCTGGCGCTGGAAAATGCAGCAGCCCAAGGAAGACACCAGCCAGCCGGTGTTCTGGCGTCAGCTGACGCGCTGGCTCGTGACGCCAACACCTTCGCACGTCGTCGCCTCCACATCTCTGCCGGTTCTCGAGGACGCGGGCAACGTCACCTTAAAAGCCGAAGTCAGGAACGCGACCTATCTTCCAGCCGCGGATGCCCAGGTGAATGCTCGAATCGTGGGGCCAGATGGTAGCGCTGAGACCGTAACCCTGCGCCCTGAGCCATTGGAAGAGGGAACCTACTCCGCGCAGTGGAACGCTGCCAAGGCCGGCTCCTATGTCGCCGAGATCAGCGCGAAACGCGCCGGGCCAAAGGCCGAAGACGAAGACCTCGGGTCGGATGTCGTAACCTTCCGCCGCGAGGATGGAGTCGCTGAGAACTTTCATCACGAGCAGAATCGAGAACTGCTCGAGCGTCTGGCGGAAGAAACCGGTGGACATTACTACCAGCCCAAAGATGCCGGGCATCTCGCTGACAACATTGCTTACTCCGAGGCCGGGATCACGGGCCGCGAGACCAAAGACCTGTGGGACATGCCGATCGTGTTCTTCGGCCTCATCCTGCTGCGGGCGGCCGAATGGCTGCTGCGACGCAATTGGGGTGCTGTATGAGGAGGCTGCGTGTTCTCGGATTGGCAGCTGTGCTCTTGGCGGCCAATGCCTGCGCGGCTAGTTACTGTGTCACCGTCGCCGGGCTTGGCGGTGATCCCGATTATGAAAAGCAGTTCGAGAAATGGGCCGCTGATCTGGACAAGATGCTCCAGAGCAACGGACCGGACACGCACACAACGGTACTCAGCGGCACTGCTGCCACTCGCGAGCGCTTGGAGCAAACCCTTAAAGCAAATTGCCGGCGGCGGCTCACGAGGACGACACATTTGCGATCTTCCTGATCGGACACGGCACATTTGACGGAACCGATTACAAATTCAATTTGCCTGGGCCGGATATTACTGGTGGGGACTTAGCAACGCTCCTCAACACGGTTCATGCGCGCCAGCAGCTGGTGGTCATCATGACGAGCGCCAGCGGAGCCGCACTGGCGCCGCTCGCGAAGAAGGACCGCATTGTCATAACGGCAACCAAGTCCGGCACAGAGAAAAATGCCGTCATCTTTACGCGCTACTGGGTCGACAGCCTGCATGATCCTTCGGCCGACACCGAACAAAGACGGCAAGACTTCCGCACTTGAATCGTTTCGCTACGCCGATCGCAAGACGGTGGAGTATTTCGAATCGCAAAAACTGTTGGCAACGGAGCACGCGTTGCTTGCCGACAGCGGCGCTTCGGTAGGAGTTCGCAACCCGGCTTCCGCCAATGGTCAAGGTTTGCTGGCGGCAGCCTTCCCGGTGATCCGCCCGCCTGCCGAGAATGCGTCAGCGCTTTCTTCGGGAAAACAAAAGCTGCTCGCAAAGAAAGAGGATCTTGAAGCGAAGATCGACAAACTGAAATACGAAAAGCCGGCGATGGCGGCGGACGACTACAAGCGCCAGCTTTCGTCGCTCCTATTGGAGTTGGCAAAGACCCAGGCTGAGATCGATAAGCCCTCCGGCGGAGGCGGATAAATGATGCCGCGCTGGATCATCCCGCTGCTTCTCGCCGGCACTTTGTTTGCCGCAGCCACCGGTAAAGACATCGAGCCTGGAAAGCTGCCGGACGCTCCGCCATCACGGCAAGCTCAAAGAAGCCCGGGTGTGTTTTACCGATTTGACTCGCAGTTCCGATTCGTACCTTCGCGCGGAGGGGCTTTGGGGGCTGGGGCGCTACGATGATGCGAACGACCAGTTCCGGCTTGGCGTTCAAAGACCACCCCAATTCCGCTGAAGTGCGCACCGAGTGGGGCCTTCTTTTTCTCGAGCGATTCAATCGGGGAGAGGCGGAAAACCTGTTTAACGAGGCGCTGAAGCTCGATGATAATTTCGCGCCCGCCTATCTCGGCCTCGCTCGCCTCGCCGCCGAGCGCTACGACGACAGTGCCGTCCGATACGCGAAGCTCGCGCTGTCCCACGATGCGAAGTATGTCGAAGCGCATGAACTGCTTGCGTATCTGGCGCTGGAAGACAACGATCCGAAGCAGGCTGCGACGGAGGCTCAAGCAGCGTTGGCCATCTCCAACGAAGCTCTGGATGCAATGGCCGTCCTCGCCTCCATCGACTGGCTCGATCAAAAAGCCGATTCCGATTGGATGGGACGCATTCTCAAGGTCAATCCTGTTTATGGCGAAGCGTACTCCACGGGCGCCCACTTTCTGGTCATCAATCGGCGCTATGAGGAAGCCATCAACTTGTACCGGAAGGCGCTCGATCTCAGCCCCCACTTGTGGTCGGCCCGTTCTGAGTTGGGCTTGAACCTGATGCGTATCGCGCACAATGACGAAGCTCTCGATCAGCTACTGAAGAGCTATGACGCGGGATATCGCAATGCGGAAACCGGCAACAGTATTAAAGTACTCGACTCGCTCAAAAACTACCAATCGTTTCACACCCCGACGACTTTAGTAGTCCTCGATAAACAGGAGGCAGCGCTGCTAAAGCCGTACCTGGAGCCGGAACTTGAGCGTGCGATCGCTACCTACCAAAAGAACTACAAGTACACGCTGCCTGGGCCCGTCCGCCTCGAAGCGTACCCGAATCACGAAGATTTCATCGTCCGTACTTTGGGCTTGCCGGGGCAGGGAGGTCTGCTTGGGTGTCACGTTTGGACAAGTGGTCGCGATGGATAGCCCCTCAGCTCGCGAGCCCGGCTCGTTTCACTGGGGCAGCACACTCTGGCACGAGCTAAGCCATGTCTACGTACTTTCGATGACGCACCATCTGGTGCCGCGTTGGTTCACAGAGGGGCTTGTCGGTTCACGAAGAAACAGCGGTCGAGGCCGATTGGGGTGATCGTCTGACGCCCGATATCGTCGCCGTGCTGGGCGATACCTCAGGGAAGACGCACCTTCTGCCGGTACTGGAACTCGATCGCGGCTTCGTCCGTCCAAAGTATCCATCGGAGGTCATCGTGTCCTACTACGAGGCCGGAAAGATCTGCGATTTCATCGTCCAGAAGTGGGGCAACGACGCCATCCTCGGCATGATCCATTCCTACGCCGACAGAAAAGATACAGCCGAGGCGATTCGCGACAACCTGCACGAGTCGCCCGAGGCCTTCGACAAAGAATTCAAAGCCTGGCTGAACCAACAAACCGGCAGCACCGTCCAGCACTTCGCCGAGTGGAAGAAGGGCGCCACGGAAGCGCACACCAGCCTCAAGGCCGGCAAGACCCGACGACGCCATCCGCGAAGGCCTGGCGATTTGCAATTTATATCCCGACTACGTCGAGCCCGGCAGCGTCTATGAATTATTGGCCGACGCGTACGCCGCCAAGGGTGATAAACAGGCCGCCATGGTCCAATTGGAAAAATACAGCGATAAGGGTGGCCGCAATGTCACCGCGCTGAAGAAACTTGCCACGCTGCAGGAATCTGCGGGACAGCCCACCAAGGCGGTTGTGACGCTCAACAGGATTAATTACATCTATCCCGAGGACGCCGAGGTTCATCGCCAGTTGGGATCTCTGGATTTGGATGCGGGTAACGTCAAGGAGTCGATTCGGGAATTCCAGGCCGTGCTGGCCCTGAAGCCCGCCGATGCCGCCGAATCGCACTTCGACCTGGCAAAAGCGCTGGAACGCGCCGGCAAGAAAGCGGAAGCTCGCGATGAAGTGCTCCAGGCGCTGGAAGCGGCGCCTACCTTTAAACCGGCCCAGCGTCTTCTTCTGGAGTTGAGCCAAGAGTAAGTCTGAGACCAAAACATCATGTCTACGTCCATCACTGCCCAATCCGATTCCGTTGAACTCAAGGAACGCATTAAACGCTTTCAGGATGCGCAGGCCGCCATCACTCGCGAGGTTCACAAAGTGATCGTCGGCCAGCAGGAAGTGATCGAGCATGTTCTCATCTCGCTCTTCGTGGGCGGACACTGCCTCATCACCGGATTACCGGGCACCGCCAAGACGTCCCTTGTCCGTACTCTGTCCCAGACGCTCGGGCTTCAGTTCAAGCGCATTCAGTTCACGCCTGACCTGATGCCGTCTGACATCACCGGGACCGACATCATTGAAGAAGACCCAACCACCGGACGTCGCACCTGGACTTTTGTGCCCGGACCGATCTTCACAAATGTCCTCTTGGCGGACGAAATCAACCGCACACCGCCGAAAACTCAGTCCGCGCTGCTCGAAGCCATGCAGGAACTTTCTTGCACCGTCCGCGGGCATCAATATCTAATCGCGCCGCCTTTCTTCGTGTTGGCGACGCAGAACCCGATTGAGCTCGAAGGCACGTATCCGCTGCCGGAAGCGCAGCTGGACCGTTTTCTGTTCAACACGGTTCTCGATTATCTGCCGGCTGAAGACGAATTAAAGGTCGTTGACTTAACAACCACCACACTGACGCCGAAGCCCGATGTTGTCACCTCGTCCGATGAGATCCTTGGCTTCCAGCAACTGGTCCGCATGACCCCGATTGCGGAATCTGTCGCACGCTACGCCGTGGATGTGGTGCGCGCCACGCGCCCCGGCGGCAATGGTGAAGGGCCCGATTTCGTCAAGAAGTACGTCAACTTTGGCGGTAGCGTCCGCGCCGCTCAGTTTCTCGTGCTGGCCGGCAAAACCCGCGCCCTCATGCATGGCCGCTATCACGTCACCTACGAAGATATTCGCTCCCTGACCATACCCATACTCCGGCATCGCATTTTGCTCAACTTCCATGCGGAATCGGATGGCCTCAATTCGGACGAGATCCTGCGCCGGCTGCTCGATTGGAAGACTGCGCCGAAGGGCTAACAACAGCCCCACTCCCAGCAGTCAAGACCTGGCATATTGAATGACGTCTCCTGGCACCACAAATCGGTTTCTCGATCCCAGCATCCTGGCCGGAATCTCCAGGCTGGACCTCGTTGCCAAGACGGTTGTAGATGGCTTCGTCGCAGGCCTGCATCGTTCGCCCGATTTTGGTTTCAGCCAGGAGTTCGCCGAGTATCGCGCCTACACGCCCGGCGATGATCTTCGCCACGTCGATTGGAACGTCTTCGCACGCACCGAGCGCGCCTACCTGAAGCGCTATCGCGGCGAGACGAACACCGAAGTGATGGTGCTGCTGGATGCAAG
Source organism: uncultured Acidobacteriaceae bacterium (assembly GCA_963771305.1). Lineage (GTDB taxonomy): Bacteria > Acidobacteriota > Terriglobia > Bryobacterales > Bryobacteraceae > CAJCIT01. The sequence goes on along the minus strand of CAVYTS010000001.1, from coordinate 171,551 downwards.
CGCCAGCATGGGCTTCGGCGCAACCTCGGTCCGCAAACTCGATTACGCTAAGTTCCTTGCATCGGCCCTGGTCTATCTGGCCCACCTCCAGCGCGATGCCGCCGGCTTGATAGTTTTCCATGACGAGGTGTCGAGCTTCTCGCCCCCCTCTTCTCGCCAGGGCCAATTGATGCGCCTCCTGCACGGCATCGATCACGCGCAACTCGGCCGCCGGACCGACTTCGCCAAGCCCTTCTTCCAACTCCAGAAGATGATCAAGCGCCGCGGCATTACGGTCGTCATCTCCGATTTCTTTGAGAGCCCCGAAATAATCGTTCGCACCATGGAGCCTTTGCGCTTTCATGGCACGGAGCTCGTACTTTTTCATTTGCTCGATGCCGATGAACTTCAGCCTCGGATGAATGACACCGCTCTGCTGATCGACATGGAGACGGAGGAGGCCATCGAAGTCAGCCCGGAGTATGCCCGCAGCGAATATCCAACGAAGATTACCAGCCACATCGAAGCCCTGCAAAACCAAGTGTCAGGCCGCCGGAATCGACTACTTCTTCCTCCGCACAGACCGGCCCCTCGACCAGGGCTTGCGGGAGTACTTCAACATCCGCCAGAGGAGGAAATAGATGGGCTTTCTTGCTCCCTGGTTCCTCGCCGGCGCCGCCATGGTCGGCTTGCCTCTGTACCTCCACTTGCTGCGGCAATATCGCGCGACACCCAAGCCGTTTAGCTCGCTGATGTTCTTTGAGCGCCGCGTCCAGAGTTCGGTTAAACACCGTCGTCTGCGATACCTGCTGCTGCTTGCTCTTCGGATCGCCTTACTGCTTTTGCTCGCCATCGCCTTCGCCAACCCGTTTGTGAACCGGACCAATGTGCTGGCGGCCGGCAGGAGGCTCACCGTCATAGCCATCGATCGTTCCTTCAGCATGCGTTATGGCGATCGGTTGGCGCAGGCCAAGCGTCAGGCGCTGCAGGTCCTTAACTCGGTCGGCGGCAGCGAACCCGTCGAAGTTCTGGCTGTCGATCGTTCGGTCGAGGTTCTAGCCACGCCGCAAGCGGGTCGAGACGTCGCGCGTGCTGCCATTGAATCCATTCAGCCAGTTGATCGGGCGAGCTCATATGGCGAACTGGCTCGCTCACTCCGCATCATCGAGCAGAACACCGGCATGCGCCTCGACGTGCATTTCATTAGCGACATGCAGCAGACGTCGCTGCCGCCCGCGTTTGCGGATCTTCAATTGGGTCCGCACACGGGTTTAACACTCCATTCCGTGGGCGCGGCCGAATCGCCGAATTGGGCTGTCGAAGCGGTGGTCGCACCGGCCCGCGTTTTCGATCCCAAGCAGGTTCGCGTCGCAGCCACAATCACTGGTTGGCAAACGCCGGCGATGGCGAAGAAAGCATCCCTGTATCTCGATAACAAACTGGTTGCCTCTCACGACATCACTGTTCCCGCCAATGGCCATACGCAGACGGAGTTCTCCTCGTTCGATGTCCCTTACGGTTCTCATCGAGGCGAAGTCCGCATCGAGCCGCACGATGCATTGCCGAATGATGATGTCTTCCCGTTTGCCATGGAGCGCAGCGATCCACAACCCGCGCTGTTTGTCTCTGGTGGCCGTTCGCGCGACGTCTTCTACTATCGGACCGCATTGGATGCTGCCACCAATACGGGTCTCACCATTCAGCCCGTTTCTTGGGGCCAAGCCTCGACGGCCGATCTTTCCCACTACGCCTATGTGGTCATCTCGGACGATGGTGGCGTCGACGCAGCGTTTGAACGCAAGTTGACCGACTACGTTCGGCGGGGCGGCTCGCTGTTCATCCTCCTGGGCTCTGGCAGTCTGCTTCACAATCGCGTTCCAGTTTCTGGCGATCATGTTGCCGAAACGCACGACGCCCAGATTGGCGGCGCCATCGATGAACGCCATCCGGCCCTCACTGGCGTTGGGCAACTTCAGAATGTTCAGTTTTTCCGCCCGCTGCTGATCCAACCGGGCCCCGGGTCTCACGTTATAGCGAAGCTCGCGGATGGCTCGCCGCTGCTGGTGGAGGAGCGTTTGGGCGAGGGCGGCGTTCTGATCTTCGCGTCATCATTCGACAATCTGGCTAATGATTTTCCGCTGCATACTTCGTTCGTCCCCTTCGTCGCGCAGACAGGTCGCTACCTGGCCGGGCTCCAGGAGGCCTCCTCCAGTGTTGTTGCGGGTCTGCCGGTTGAACTGCGTCATGGCAAGGAGGAAGGCGCAGCCGCCGATGTGGTCGATCCGGATGGCCGGCATCTCCTTTCGCTACGCGAAGCGTCCACCGCCGCCAGTTTCGAGCCCAGCCGCGAAGGCTTCTATGAAGTGCATCGCGCGAACGGCCGCCGCGTGTTGTTCGCCGTACACGCCGATCGCCATGAATCGGATTTAACCCCCGTTCCACCCGAAACCCTGTCATTATGGCGGAATATGGGCGATGCATCCGCCCGTTCCGCCACCGCCATCGCCGAACACCAGACGCGACCTTGGAGTCTGTGGCGTTTCGTAATGATCCTCGTCTTGGCAGCCGCGATCGCTGAATCGATATTCGCCAGCCGATATTTGAAAGAAGAGAGGCAGACAGCATGACCGCGCTAGAACAACTCAATGCATATCTTCAGAGTCTGGAGCGTCGCTTGCGCGTCCTCGCGATTTCCCGGGGCGCCGCACTCGTTGCCGCCTCGGCGTTGCTGTTGACCCTCGTCTTCGCCTTCATCGGAAATGCGTTTGCCTTTACCAGCCGCGTCGTTTTGCCGCTCCGCGTCCTGCTCTATCTGTCTGTCGCAGCGGCCATCTCGTTCGCTCTGGTGCGGCCTCTCCTGCGCCTCACCCGCCGTTGGGTGGCTCGCCGTGCCGAGCAAAGTATTCCTGGGTTTCAGGAGCGGCTGCTCACGGTTTCTGAAAAAGGTGATCCAGCGAATCCATTTACTGAATTGCTGGCCGAAGACGCTTTGTCCATTGCCCGCCAGCACGACCCCGAGGAACTGGCGCCACGCACTTGGATCGCTCGGCTCCATCGGCTCGGCGGCTGTAGCTGCGGCCGTGTTGGTTTGGATGATTCTGGCCGCTCCCGGTTACCTCGGTTATGGTGCATCGCTGCTGTGGGCGGGCGCGCCGCGAACCGGCATTGGCCCGCTGTACGACATCGCGGTGCAACCCGGCAACAAAAGCGTCCGGCGCAAAACCGATCAGCTGGTTTCAGCAAAGCTACTGGGATTCTCATCGGCCTCAGCGACACTGCACGCAAAGTACAAAAACTCGTTGAAGTGGGAACAGGCGCCCATGCAGTCCCAGCGCGATGGCAATGGCTTCGAATTCCTGTTCGCCGGTCTTCCGGACTCCGTCGAATACTACATTGAAGCCGGCCGTTCCACTTCTCCCCATTTCACCCTCACCGCCAAGGACATCGCGGGTGTTCAGCGTTTACGCGTGGTCGTGCATCCGCCATCGTGGCTCGGTCTGAAAGAAGTCGTCGACGATCCTGGCGGCGATGTCCGAACAGTCGAAGGCGCTCAGGCCGACATATCGGTGCTCACCGATCGCCCACTCGATCAAGGTGTCCTGGTGATGGAAGACGGCAGTCGCGTCGAGCTGAAACATGCCGACGGCAACTGGCTGAAGGCTTCCCTGAATATCTCCAAAGACGGTTCGTATCACGTGGCTGCAATCGACGGCGGCGAAACCATCCGTATCAGCGAGGACTATTTCATTGAGGCCAAGAAGGACGAACCGCCCTCCATCAAGATTGCGCAAAGCGACGTGCATGCCAGCCCCATCGAGGAGGTTCCCATCTCCGTCGAAGCGTCCGACGACTTCGGTCTTCAAGATGTCGAGCTGCATTACTCGGTCAACGGCGGCAAAGACGAAGTCCTGCCGTTGCTCAAATCAAAGGGCGGCAAGGAAACCAGCGGCAAAGCCACCATCGCGCTTGAAAACTATAATCTGAAACCCGGCGACCTGGTCAGCCTTTACGGCAGTGCGAAAGACGCGCGCCAAACCTCGCGCACCGACATCGTGTTTGTGAAGGTCGATCCGTTTGATCTAACGTTTCGCCAGTCGCAACAGATGGGTGGGGGTGGGGGCGGCAGCGCAGACGACAGCGCCAAAATCTCCGAGAAGCAGACGGAAGTGATCGTCGCTACCTGGAATGAGAGCAAGAACGGCATCAAGGACTCCAAGTCGGCTGGGCAGGATGCGCTCTTCATCTCCGATGTCGAAACCAAAATCGGTGAACAGGCCAAGACGCTGTCTGAGCGCATGCGCAGCCGCGAACTTTCGGAATCTAGTATCCAGTTCGCCGATTTCTCCAAAGAGATGGACAAAGCCGCGGACGAAACAAAGAAAGCCTCTGAGCTGCTCCGCAAAAACAAGTTTGAGGATGCGTTGCCTCCGGAGCAACGCGCGCTGCAGTCTTTCCTTCGCGCCGAGGCAATGTTCCGCGACATCCAGGTCGCCTTCAATCGCATGGGCGGCGGTGGAGGCCCGGGCGGAAGCGCCGGCCGCGACCTCGAGCGCATGCTCGACCTCGAACTCGACACCGAAAAGAATCAGTATGAGACGGGCGAGTCTGCTTCGTCGTCTCAGAGCGAAAAGCAGAAAGCTGTGGACGAGATGGCCCAACGCCTCAAGATGCTTGCCCAGCGCCAGCAGCAGCTGGCCCAGCAGCGTCAGCCCGAACAGGCTTTTCAACAGCGCTATGAGCAGGAAATGCTGCGCCGCGAAGCAGAGGAGTTACAGCGCCAACTGGAACAGCAACTTCAACAGAACAGCCTGAATCGACAAGGCTCTCAGCAGGGCTCCCAGCAGCAGCGTGCCGGTCAGCAGGGTCAGCAAGGCCAGCAGGGTCAGCAAGGCCAAGCAGGCCAGTCAGGGCCAATCAGGCCAGCAGGGCGGATCTCAGAGCGCGTCAGCCCGAGGCCAGCGCCAGCAAGGCGGGCAGGCCGGTGGCAGCCAGTCCGCACAGCAGACCGTTCGACAGGCGATGGATGCTCTCAAGCAGGCTCAAGACGAAATGCGCAAAGCGGTCACCGAGCATGACCCCGCTGCCATGCAGCGCGCCGCAGCGGCTCTCAATAAGGCGCAAGATCTCATGGCGGGATTGGAACGCAAACAGGCAGGCGACTCCATTAACGACCTCGCTCAACAGGCTGAAGCGTTGGCAGAGCATCAAAAAGATTTCGTCAATCGCATGAAGCAGGAGTTTCCAGGCCCTGCCTATCCAGGCATGACTCCTTTCTCGGATACCCCGCGCCGCCGTTTTGCGTACGAACCGACGCAGCGGCCCACCAATCCCACTACTCAAGCACTGGCCACGGAGAAGGACAAAATGGCCGAGCAGCTACAGCAGCTCGAACAGCAGATCCGCGACCGCGCCCAAGCCTTGGCCGGCGGCCAGCCCGACGCCACCTCGAAGATGCGCAGCGCCTTATCGGAGGTGGAGCAAAAAGATCTCACGCTGCACATGAAGAAAAATGCAGATTGGATCCGCAAGGGCTGGGGCCAGCAAGTCGCTCCTGACGAGGAGAACATGGCTCAATCGCTCGACGATATGAAACGCGAGCTCGAGCAGGCCCAGGCCATGTTGAAGGACGGTTCCCAGGGCGGTGGCAAACCCGGCAGCGGCGACTCGAAGTCTGCGCAAGCCTTGGCCGACATTCAGCGTCTCCGGCAGCAATTGGAGCAGCAGGCTCAAGCAGGCTCCCAGGGGCAGGCCAAGTCGGGTCAGCCCGGCAATCAGCCGGGACAAGGCAATTCTCCGCAAGACATGGAACGGGCCGCAAACTCAGGCCAGGAGCAGGAGGGAATGAGTCCTGGCCGGCCACAGCGTGGTTCCGGTGTTGGTGGAGGATCGCTGGCCTTGCCTGGACAGCCCGGTGATCCCACGATGGCCCGCGGCGGCGACTTCGACCCCGATGCCATTCGCGATTCGCTTCGACAACTCGACGGCGTCAGGCAGCGATTTGGTGATCGTTCCGACCCGAATTGGAAAGACATCGGCAGCGTCATACGCGAGCTGGAACAAATCAACATGGCCCAGCCCGGCCTGCTGGCCGCGCGCCTGAATCAAGAGTTACTCCCGGCACTGGAGCGTCTTGAGATCGAGGTAAAACGGCAGGCCGATCAGGAAGGAAACGCCGCTCGTTCCGCCAAACCGGAAAACGCCCCGGAAGGTTATCGCGACGCCGTCGCCGAGTATTTTCGTAAACTCAGCCACTGAGCCACACTGATCCGGGGACAGGCCCTCGGGCCCAAGACGACCTCAACATCCGGCGGTTCCAACGTCCGCAGGGGTTGCTGCCGCCAAGGCTGCTCCGCAAGGCTGTGTTGACGGAGTTCGTCACGGTATGGGCCTCCGTCGCGTTGTTGTTGGGGCGTTTTCTTCGGAGCCCACTCATCGGCGTTCGACCTGAGAATCCATTCCTTCTAACCGGCGTGTCCTTCACGCTTATCCTTGCCGCTCTCCTGGCGACCCTCGTTCCTGCCCGTCGAGCAACGCGCCTCAATCCTATCGACTCGTTGCAGTCAAACTGAGCCCGTCCGGACTGTTCTCGACGCACCCAACGGTTTAACAAGTCACTTGGCTGTATCGTTGTCGGCATCTTGCTGTCCTCCCAAACTGACCCTGGCTGCGAGTAAGGTTGTAGGTTAGCTACCGCTGTGGCAGTCCGTAGGCTTCGACGGCGGTCAGGCCGAAGAGCTGTTCCTGTTCTGCCACGGATAAGGTCGAGGCCCAATCCTGGACCAATGAGTGCCAGTTCTGATACGTGGTCGCGACCAGACACACCGGCCAGTCGGAGCCAAACATAAGGCGTTTCGGACCAAATGCTTCGAGCGTCGCATCGAGATAGGGAATGATCTGAACCTTGGTCCAGCCGTTATACACGGCTTCCGTAACGACGCCCGAAACTTTGCAGATGATGTTGGGGCGCCGAGCGAGATTCTTCAAAGCGGTTGCCCAGGGTTCCATCTGGCCGGCCTTGATGGGCGGCTTGGCGATGTGATCGAGCACAAATCGCTGGTTCGGATGCGCGTCGACGAACTCAATCGTCTGCGGCAGTTGCCGACTGTAGATGAGGATCTCGTAAACCAGGTTGTAGTGGCTCAGGATGCGTATGCCCCTCTCGAAGTCCGGGCGAAGCAGGTAGCGCTCATCCTTTTCGCCTTGTAGGACGTGCCGGACGGCACGGAGCTTCTTATGGGTGACCAGCCTATCCAGTAGATGGTGTAGTTTGGGATCGATGAGCGGCACCCAGCCGGTGACCCCGGCCAGATAAGGGTAGGCTTCGGCCAACGACAGTAGCCATTGCGTTTCGGCGACCGTTTGTCGCGCCTGCACGGAGATGGCCGCATCAATGCCGGTGGCCGTCAGCTCCTTCTTTAGGTCGGGCGGCAGAAAGTCGCGCTGGATCGGTTTCATTTCATCGTCGATCCAGTCGTACTCAACCGCGTCGTACTTCCAGAAGTGCTGGTGGGCGTCGATCTTCATGCGTGAGGCGGGAACCTTATTAGCTGGCCACCATCTTATGCGAGGCGATTTCGACGGTAACGACGTCAGCCGGCGCTTTGGTCGCCGGACCCGAAGATGCGACGTGGAACTCGATGCGTATCTGCTGCGCGTTGCCTACCACGCGCAAGTAACCATAGTTCTGGTCGTTGTAATTCTCAAAAGTGACTTGCTTCGACACTTGGTAGGGGACCCGGATGGATTTGCCCTTTGCCTGAAGCGGGCTCAGCCCATGGCCACCGTTGCCGCAAACCAAATAAGGGATCTCGTACTTGTTGATGGTTCGCGTGAAGCGCTGGTAGTTATGAGCGTGGCCGGACAGATGGGCGTGGGGCCAGACGCCCGCCTTCTTGCAAACGGCGTCAATGTCGGCCAGCATTTGGGGACTTCCACCGTGGACGGACCCCGCCGAATAAGGAGGATGGTGAGTAACTAGAATTACGGGCTTCTTGGCAGCCTTGGCCTGGGTTAAAGCGGCTTGCAAAAAGAATAGTTGCTGGTCATCGACGGGCGAGCTCTTATTACCTTCGCTCGATATGACTCCAGGATCCTCAAGCACGTTGCTGTACAGCACAATGATGGTGACGAACGGCACATCGAAGGTGAAGTACACGCCGGGTTGGGTCATGGCCGTGCGCACCAAGCCGCCTGATTCCGGCGTTTTTATGGGCTGTAGGTTCACGAAATTCAGCAGGAAAGCATCCAGTGAGCTGGCCGAGTCGGTGGAGTAGACTTGCCCGTCGTGGTTTCCGGCGGCCGAAAGAATGGGGCCAGGGTAGGAGCGATAGGGCTCGTAGAACTGATCGTAGTAATACTTCGCCTCGCCGAAGCTGTAAACGACGTCACCGAGATGGAAAAGAAAGGCCGGACGATCGGCAGGTTGCTCGTCGGCGAAGTCGGCGACCATCTTGTCGGCTACCAGGGATTGTGTCGCCGGACCGTTCACTGAGCCCGAGTCCCCAGTCGAATGGAAGACAATCTGGCCGGCTCTCTGAATCGCCTGAAAAGTTGTGCTGCCGAGAATATCAGCGAGTGCCATCGACGGATTCGGCGTTCGTGGCGTTGGAATCGGCTGCAGCAGAGTGTTGTTCACCAAATTGTAAAGCGGGTTGTCGTTGGGGTGATCGACCGTGAACACGGTTGGGTCCGGGGAAGGATTCGGCTGGGCAAACTGGCGGCCTGGGGCGCCAGCTGTCGTGGTGGGTGCGTTGGCGGCGTGGGCTTTTCGCATAGGCGGTTTTTTCCCGGTTTTCTTCGTTGAACGTGGCATAAAAGAACGCCGCTGTCCGCCGCGACGTTCGCTGAGGGTGTTGTCACGGAATCGAACGGCGCAAATCAGTTTAACCGGAAATTGGCTTTCTGTATCCCTCTTTTTGCGGTCGTGTTAGAACGTACTTCATCTGGCTTTAACATGAGGGCCGATTTCTTATTCCGCTGCGATTCCGTAGTGTTAAGGCATGGACGATTGGACTCAGCCTGGAATTCGAGAGCTTATCCTCGCTGCATGCATGGTGGTGCTGTATGCATGGTTGCAGAGGCTGGTGAGCCAGCTCCGGGCACAAAGGCAGCCAGCTAGGCCGGGAAAGCCATCGGAAGTGATCCCGGGCGGGAGGTCGGCGTTGGCCGCTCGAGGGCGCCGCCCGCCGAAGCGTTGAGGTCCGGCCCACAGGGATATCATTCATCACAACGAGGGTGCCGACGGCTCGCCTATGCCTCTCGCCAATTTGCCAGCGTCAAGTTCAAGCCACTACGCTGTAGCACCAAGAAGTCATCGGTATTGCCGGTGATCAATGCCCTGTCAAGCCGGACTGCGACGGCAGCGATCAGACAATCGGGAAGTTCAACGGCGGAGCCATTCTTCCTCGTGGTGGCCTTCACTCTGGCGGCAGCGACACAGTCGGCAGAAGTGGAGAGCATTTTCTAGAGCGTCGTCTCCGGCTTTGAAGATCATCGCTGTTCTTCGTATGCAATGGAAACAACTTCATCAATCAGCGCGGCATCTTCGGGGCTGCCGAACATACCTAGACCCGCCCTGAAAGCGGTACTCGATGCCTGCTTTCCTACCGATAGACCCGTTTCAATAAGGAGAATAATCGCCTGATCGTGGGTTAGGCGCCGTTGTTGAGCGAACTGCTCAATCTCGCGTTCGATCTCAGCTGGGATGTCTACGCCTATGGTTTAGTTCTTCTGCCCGGCAAGAGGTCCTTAGTTCATTGTCCTCTAGACCGCGAGGCCTTGCTGGTTCGGACCCTCAAAAAGCACCTGAAAGTCAGCTTAGGCAACAACACTTTAATCGTTGAAACCGTGTCCGGCCTTCCCTTGAATGCGAGACTAGAGTTAGATAACTCCCATGACAGGAAATGAGATCCGGGCGAAGTTCCTGGAATACTTCGCAGGCCACGGCCACAGAATTGTCCGCAGTTCCTCGCTGGTGCCAGCAGACGACCCGACACTACTCTTCGCCAACGCCGGCATGAACCAGTTCAAAGACGTTTTTCTTGGGCTGGAAAAACGGGATTACTCGCGGGCGACGACTTCGCAAAAGTGCGTGCGAGCCGGGGGTAAACACAACGACCTGGAGAACGTCGGCTATACGCGCCGGCACCACACCTTCTTCGAGATGCTGGGCAATTTCTCGTTTGGCGACTACTTCAAGAAGGAAGCCATTGCCTTTGCCTGGGAATTAGTCACCAGCCCGCGATGCTATGGGTTGCCGAAAGACAAGCTCTACGTGACGGTGTTCCGGGAAGACGACGATGCCGAACAGCTCTGGCAGCACGTGGCGGGCGTGCCGAAGGGCCGCATCTTTCGGCTGGATGAGAAGGACAACTTCTGGCAGATGGGTGAGACCGGGCCTTGCGGTCCGTGTTCGGAGCTGCATTACGATTTGGGACCGGAGGCAGCCGAACCAGGGCATGAGCACGAAGAGTTCCCGCTGGACGGCGGCGGCCGTTTCGTCGAGATCTGGAACCTGGTCTTCATGCAGTTCGACAGGGCAACCAACGGCGTCATGACGCCCTTGCCGCGGCCTTCCATCGACACCGGTATGGGCTTAGAGCGGGTTGCAGCGGTGCTGCAGGGACACATATCGAACTATGAAACAGACCTGATCCGGCCGATTATCGACCGTGCGGGCGAACTGATTCATGTTGCATATGGAGCAGACGCCAAGACGGATACGGCGCTGCGAATCAACGCCGACCACGCCCGTGCGACGGCATTCCTGATCCACGATGGCGTGTTGCCTTCCAACGAGGGCCGGGGCTACGTGCTGCGAAAAATTATGCGGCGGGCCATGCGGAACGCTCGCCTGGCAGGCATCAGCGAGCCATACCTGTATCAGCTCACTGGCTTCGTTGCCGAATTGATGAAGCCGGGGTATCCGGAATTGCTCGAGAGCGTGGAGCGCGTGGCACGGGTTGTCCGAGACGAAGAGACGCGCTATGCCACTACGTTTCAGGTGGCCGAGCGGTTCTTCCACGACGAGGCGAAGTCGGCGGTTGGCGGCGTGTTGCCGGGTGCGGCGGCCTTTAAGCTCTACGACACGTTTGGGCTGGCGCTGGATGAGCAGGAAGAGATGGCGCGGGAATTCGGGCTCAGAATTGACCGCGATGCTTACGCCACCGAAATGGAGAAGCAGCGAACCCGGGCTCGCGCGAGTTGGAGAGGCGCCGATAAGGGGCAAATCGCCAATGTATATCGCGACTTGCCGGAGGTCGAGTTCATTGGGCGCGAGTCATTGGAGGCGCCCGTTGAGGTAATCGCTTTGATCGTGGACGGCAAAGAAAGCGTTCCGTTTGTGGAAGCCGGAGATGCCGAAGTCGTGTTCGCGAGAACTCCGTTCTATGCCGAATCAGGCGGCCAGGTCAGCGATACGGGCTTGCTGCTGGATGGCGAGACTCACGAGAAAGTGGCTGTTGTGGAGGGCTCGTGGAAGCCGACGCCCGGCGCGATGGTGCAGAAGATCCATGTCCTGAAACGTATCCGGGTTGGAGACAAACTGATCGGCCAAGTGGATCGGGTGCTGCGCGGCTCGACCATGCGCAATCACACTGCAACCCATTTGCTTCACGCGGCTTTGCGGCAGGTACTGGGCGCGCATGTCAAACAAGCGGGCAGCGTGGTGGAACCGTCGCGCCTGCGCTTCGATTTCACCCACTATACGGCGGTTACCCAGGACGAACTGCTCGAGGTGGAGCGGCTGGTGAATGAACAGATTCTGGCGAACACGCTGGTGAATACCGATGTCATGGAGCTGGACCAGGCACTGACCATCGGCGCGATGGCTCTTTTTGGGGAGAAATACGGCGATAAGGTGCGGGTGGTCTCCATACCGGGATTCAGCAAGGAACTCTGCGGCGGCACGCACGTCGGGCAGACCGGAGACATTGGATTGTTCAAGATCATTTATGAAGGCAGCATCGCTGCCGGCGTTCGGCGTATCGAGGCGACTACCGGCGTGGGAGCGCTGGAACGGTTCCAAACCACCAGCGCTGTCCTGGCGAAGGTGGGACACCTGTTGAATACGACGGAGTCGGGCGTTCTGGAGCAACTGGACCGCTTCCTTGAGCAACAACGCCTGCTCGCAAAGCAGGTGGCGCACTTGAGAAACCAGATGGCGCATCAGCAGATGGATCGCTTGCAGGGGCGACGCGTCAATGGGGCGACCGTGTTGGCCGAGAAGGTGGATGGAATGGATCGCACCCAACTGCGTGCCGTTGCTGATGCACTGCGAAACAAGTGGGGCAGTGCTGTAATCGTGATTGCCTCGGTGAACGACTCCGACATCTCGATTGTGTCGGCGGTGAGTAAGGATCTAACCTCGAAGGTACAGGCCGGCAAGCTGGTGGGCGAAGTGGCGAAAGCGGTGGGGGGCAAGGGTGGCGGCCGGCCGGATATGGCCGAAGGCGCCGGTAAGGATCCCAGCCGGCTGGCCCTGGCACTGGAAAATGTGTATGAAAAAGTGGGCGCGCTGCTGTAGCCGCGCGATACACTGTCATCACTTGCCATTCGTTCGGGAGGTGCGGGGATGACTCAGTTCGACGTCGCCATTGTGGGCGCGGGCCCCACGGGGTTGGCGTGCGGTATCGAGCTTCAAAAGCGAGGCTTATCGACAGTTCTGTTCGACAAGGGATGCGTCGTTAACTCGCTTTACAACTATCCAACCAACCTGGTGTTCTTCACCACGCCGGAACTGCTCGAGATCGGCGATATTCCGATGACGTCGCTGAACGAAAAGCCGGGCCGCACCGAAGCCCTCAAGTACTATCGCCGCGTCGCCGACCACTACCATCTCAACGTTCACCAGTATGAGAAGGTGCTTGGGATTGACGGCATCGACGGACGTTTCTCGGTGCATACCGAGACGAGGGATTCCGGATTGCACTCGTATGAAGCCAAGAAGGTGGTGCTAGCAACTGGCTACTACGATATCCCCAGCCGCATGAACGTGCCCGGCGAGCAGCTCAGCAAGGTGCTCCACTACTACCGCGAAGCGCATCCCTACTACAACCAGGACGTGCTGGTAGTGGGCGCGAAGAACTCAGCGGCCATTGCCGCGCTGGAATTGCATTGGACAGGTGCCCGGGTGACCATGGCGATCAGGCGCGGCTGCATATCGCCGAACGTGAAGTACTGGATTAAGCCAAACATCGAGAACCGCATCAAGAGCGGAGAGATCAAAGCCTACTTCAACAGCTCCGTGGAAGAGATCCGCCAACACGACGTCGTGCTCAGGACACCCGATGGCGAGGTTACGCTCAAAAACGACTATGTATTCGCGATGGTTGGATACCAGCCAGACTTCCAATTCATGGCTCATCACGGGATTCTGCTGGATCCCGAAACGCAGAGACCCCGTACGAATCCGGAGACGTTAGAGAGCGACCGCGCCGGGATTTACCTGGCTGGGGTGATTGTGGCGGGCATGCACACCAATGAGATCTTCATTGAAAACGGTCGTTTTCATGGCAAACTCATTGCTCAGGCGATTGAGAAAGTGCTCACTCTGAAGGCGGCCCGCGCATGAGTGCTGAGCATCCCGAACGGCAGCTTTGGGACCAGCGGTATCAAACTGGTCTTCTGTTTGGTTCGGAGCCGAATGAGTATCTGCGCTCCCAGGCGCATCGTCTAACACCCGGCATGAAGGCGATCGCAGTGGCCGAAGGGCAAGGCCGCAACAGTGTGTGGCTGGCGCAACTCGGACTCGATGTGCTGGCTACCGATATCTCTCCTGTCGCCCTGGCGCATGCCGAGAGCCTCGCCGCCGAGCGAGGCGTTCGGATCCATACTGAGTGCGTCGACCTGGCTGCCTGGCGTTGGCCGGTCGCGGCATTTGATGTTGCAGTGGAGATCTTCGCGCATTTCCCGGCTGCGACCCGGAGTGGCATTCACGCCGGCATCGTGCGTGCATTGAAGCCCGCCGGACTGCTGATTTTTGAGGGGTTCCACGTTCGCCAGGCAGGCCGCCCCTCTGGTGGTCCGAAAGACGCAGACATGCTTTACACGCCGGAGAAGATAAAAGACGAGTTCCCCGGCCTGCAGATACTGGAGCTGCTGGAAGGCACGACGATGCTGGATGAAGGCCTGAAGCATAAGGGCGAAGCGGTGGTGGTCCGGATGCTCGCCCGTAAATCTGCCTAGCGTTTCGTGGCGAGGTGGCTGATAGAATCCACGGCATGGAAACTCGCAGACATCTTCTAAAGACGCTGGCGGCGGCGCCTGCCGTCTCCCTGCTCGCCAAGCGGGCGCTGGGAACACAAATCGACTCCAAGTTTAATGGCGTCATGATCGGAGCGCAGAGCTACAGCTTTCGTGACCGGCCACTGGACGCCGCGATTCAGGGATACGTGCAAGTTGGGCTGGGTTACTGTGAACTCTGGCAAGGCCATCTGGAGCCGAAGGACCCGGCTGAAGCCAAGGTATGGAGAACGTCCGCTCCGGAGTCGTTCTTCAAAGACGTGCGAGCGAAGTTCGACAAGGCGGGCATCGACCTGTACGCCTTTAACTACAGCTTTCGCGAGAACTACTCGGACGAAGAGATTGATCACGGATTCAAGATGGCGCAATGGCTTGGGGTAAACAAGATTACCGCCTCTTCGAACGTCTCCACCGCAAAACGGATCGGTCCCTTGGCGGATAAGTACAAGATCTACGTAGGGTTTCACAACCATAGCAACATTCGTCCGAACGAGTTTGCTAAGCCGGACGATTTTGCGAAGGCTCTCTCCGAAGGCGGGTCCAAATACCTCGCTATTAATCTCGATATCGGTCATGCGACCGCAGCCGGATGGGATCCCCTGGCTTATCTGGCCAAAAACCATGCGCGGATTCTGACACTGCATCTCAAGGATCGCGGGCCAAACCAGGACGGGAAGGAAGGCGCCAACCTGCCATTTGGACAAGGCTCGACCAACATTACGGGCGTGCTCCAATTGCTTCAGACGAAGCACTACCCGATTCCTGCGATGATCGAATACGAATACAAGGGCGGCGACACGATTGAAGAGATGAAGAAGTGTCTGGCGTATTGCAAAGCAGCGGTGGCCTGGCCGACAAAAGCGGTGTCTGGCTAGTGTGCGGCAATGCTGCCGAAATCGGCGATGCCGACGCGGATGATGGTTCCTTCGCGCCAAGGCCGTGAAGCTTTCTCGCCTTCGCCGCTAGGTGCGGCAGGGTTTGATGGCGGCTTTTGCCCAGGTGGTTTCTCAGTCCAAGCCGCATAGATGCGACCGTTGAGAGCGGTGATCGCGGTGTAGTCGCCAAAGAAGACGCCTCCCGCTTCAAACAGATTGTCGGTCAGCGAGTAATTGGCGAAAGTGTGGCCGCCGTCGGTGGAGCGAGCTAGAACCACAATCTGCTGCAGATTTTTCGGATCAACCCGCCGGTCGTAAAACACCAGGCTGACCGACCCATCGCGGGGATCGACTGCCAGCCAGTGAAAGAACTGGTCGCTGCCGTTATGAATTGGGTCGGAGTTCACCCGGACTGCCGGTCCCCAGGTCTGGCCGCCGTCCGTGGACGAAGAGCAGAATACATCCAGATCGCCGTTGCGGTAGTCGCTCCAGGCGAGATACAGCGTGCCTTGGCGGCGAAGATCGGCCGCAATGACCGGAAACCCATTGGCCCGGTCTAGGCCTTGCAACTGGAACATAATCGGCGCGGTCTTGATGACGGAACGCACTGGCGAGAAGTGTACGCCGCCATCCTTGGACGAGGTCAGCAGAATATGAGCACCATCGCCCCACACGGCATAGAGGGTGCCATCGGCTGCTACGGCTCCGGAAAACCCTTCCACGGCGCCGTTGTCATCACGGGGCAAACCCCGCTTCTTGTCGATCTCAACCGGTGCCGACCAGGTCTGGGCACCGTCGGTCGAACGCGAGAACTGGATCTGAGAATCCTCGAGGGTCCACCGCGTCCAGCCAATATAGAGGTTACCGGCGTAGGGGCCGTTTGTGTTGTCGGCGACAACGTAGGGCTTGTCCTCCCAAGGGACGAATTTGTGATCGGGTGTCACATTCGGTTGTTCCGTGACTGGAATGTCATTTGGCTCCCAAGTCTTCCCACCATCCAGCGATCGGCGAACGAAGATGCCGTTGCGCGACGAGTTGTGGCCCCAATAGCCAAAGGTCCCCAATTTATCGAAAGCTATATAGCAGAGAATCGCGTGCCCTAGCTTGTCGTAGGCAATCGAAACATCGCCCGAGACCTTATAGTTGGTGGCTTCCGTGCCCGCTGCAATCTGCCAGGTTTTGCCGGCGTCAGCCGAGTAGGCGACATGGGCATTGTCCTGATACGCCGTGACAACTTGTGCCGGATCCAGGGAATTCACGGCAATAGACGGCTCCGTGAAATAGCCTGCCTTTGGCGTGATTGTCTGGACTTCGGACACCGGAGCTTTGGGCAACTCCTGAGCAAACACAGCGACGGCTAGCAATCCAGCTGCAACGCGGGCAATCAAGGCAAGCATGGGTGTTCCTCTACTTGGAGAAGGATAGCGGATAGGCGTGCCGTTCATCGGCTCCGTTGTTGTGTTGATCGGAATCTATCGACCTTTCATCATGCGGGCAAGCCGTTCCTGGTCAACCCTGTCATCATAAAGCTGCCATGCGCGCGACGAACTTCGAGTTCCGATACCGGTTCTACATCGTCGCTTTGATCTTCTGGCTTGGATTCAATTGTTACGGAATCGACCATCAGAATGCCGCTGAGAGCGTCGCACTGTTACTGGGCTTTACAAGCAAGTTGGCGGTGAAGCTGGTTCTTGGCTTCGGTGCATTGATCGTAGCGGTTGGCGCCGCGATTCGAACCTGGGCTACTGCCTACATCCAGAGCGACGTAGTGCATGATATGGATCTGCATGCCGACCGCCTGGTTGCGGACGGACCGTATCGTTATGTTCGGAATCCTCTTTACCTGGGTGTCCTATTCCTGAGTGCGGGCATGGGACTCATGGCTAGCCGTCTTGGTTGGTGGGTGCTTTTTGCGGCGAATACGATGTTTTATTTGCGGCTGGCGTTTCGCGAGGAAGCGGCCCTCGCTGCCACGCAAGGTGAATCGTATCTCGCCTACAAAAAGGCGGTTCCTCGAATTGTTCCGTCCCTCACGCCACGACTCCCTTCGTCGGGCCGGGCTCCGCAGTGGCGTCAAGCATTCGTCGGTGAGAGCTTCATGTGGGCCTTTGCAGTTGTAACGTTGATGTTTGCCGTGACGCTGTGGAGCCGGCGGGCGTGGGAACTCACCGGTCTCATTCTGCTGGGATATTTCGCCGGACAAATGTTGTTGCGGCGCAAGAAAAGCTTGGCGAAGACTCACCAATAGCTGAAAAAAGCGGCGGTAAGCTGCCGTCTTTACCGCGCACTTTTGACATGTTTTTGGGGACGGTGATCTTCGTGATTCAGTCATTCTTGCAGGTCGTCGCGCGCCCCTCTTTGAGGTATCTCATTGATTCGCCGAAGCTGCGCTTCTTTGGGCTCCCACTTGCAGCTACCAATACGTGGCCGGCCACGGACGAGCAATGCACTGCTGACGGCGCCGGCCATTTTCGACCGCAGTAAAAAGAGGAGAAACAAATATCAATGAATTCCGATCAGTTGGAAGGCAAATGGAAACAGCTAAAGGGCTCAGCTAAGCAACAGTGGGGCAAACTCACTGACGATGATTTGACCTTCATCAACGGCAGGAGCGAAGTGTTGGTGGGCAAGGTACAGGAACGTTACGGGATCGCGCGGGAAGAAGCCCAGCGACGCGTAAACGAGTTTCTTGCTACGAACAACGTAATGGCAGGGACGAACACCCCGACCGGAACGCCCACACGTGAGTACGAGTCGCATACGCGACGCTAGTCTCAACGTTTGCGTCGCAAAAAGTGTGCGACCAGAGGGGGAGCGGGCTGATCCCGTTCCCCTGTTTTTTTTGGTGGAGACGTTGAGTAGCGTTCGCTTCGACATTGACCATCCGCTTTCACCCCCTGAAGGCTGTGCCGCGGATTACCATAGAACATGCTTCGACGCTTCGTGGTGTTCCTGTTGTCCGTCTCTCTGCTGGTCAGCTCAATTCAAGCCACCGATTTTACGCTTGCAGCTACTCCTGGGACAGTCTGCTGGGGGTACTACTGGGCCAAAGCAAAACCGGCGCTTCGAGTCCACTCCGGGGACTCGGCCACGATTGGCACTCTTATAGCCACCAGCCCGGAAGCCCTGTCCTCGCACGGTCTTCCCGACCAGGAAATTCAACCCGCACTAAAAGCAATTTATGAGAAGGTCACAGACAAGGGGCCTGGCGGGCACATTTTGACCGGACCGATCTTCATTGAAGA
The DNA here is from genome assembly GCA_963771305.1 of uncultured Acidobacteriaceae bacterium. Lineage (GTDB taxonomy): Bacteria > Acidobacteriota > Terriglobia > Bryobacterales > Bryobacteraceae > CAJCIT01. The sequence continues at coordinate 153,211 of CAVYTS010000001.1, read as the reverse complement.
AGCGGAGCCCGGCGACACGCTGGAGGTTCGCATCCAGAAGATTACGTTAGACGTGCCATACGCTTACAACGCTTTCTCTCCCGGCCGGGGCTTCCTCCCAGACGAGTTTCCTTACGCCCGCTACAAGATCATTCCACTTAACCGTGAAACCCTGACAGCAAACTTCGCTCCGGGAGTCGTCGTTCCGTTGCGTCCATTCTTTGGCAGCATGGGCGTTGCGCCCCCGTCCGGACGGATCGACAGTGCTCCTCCCTACGTTCATGCAGGGAACATGGACAACAAAGAACTGGTGGAAGGAACAATTCTCTTCCTGCCGGTGCACGTGAAGGGCGCACTGTTCGAAGTCGGCGATGGACATGCAGGGCAGGGAAACGGCGAAGTGGACATTACCGCGATGGAGACTTCACTCACAGGCACGTTCCAGTTCATCGTTCACAAAGGGAAGCAGATCAACTGGCCACGCGCTGAAACGCCGACTCACTACATCACGATGGGATTCAATCAGGACTTGACGAAGGCCACCGAGCTTGCGGTGCGTGAAATGATCGATTTTCTGATAACCGAGAAGCACCTGAGCCGGGACGACGCGTACATGCTGACAAGCATTGCGGTGGATGTGGACATCACGCAATTGGTGGATGGGAACAAGGGCGCTCATGCCATGTGTCCCAAGGCGCTTTTCAAGAGAAACTAGCTTTGTAATTGGACCCAGCGCCCTGGCTCGCCGTTCGATCCGAAAAGGTCGGGGTGAAGGATCTCAGCCAGGATCTCAAGCGAGTCTACAATGCGAGGCCCTGGCCTATTAAAGAACTGGTTGCCGTCGCAGAGAAAAACTTGCTGCCTGCGAACTGCGCGGAGCTTTCTCCAGTCGGGACGATCGGTGAGCCAATGTATTTCCTGTTTGGTTCGAGCGATGTCGAAGCCGCATGGCAGGATAACCAAAGTGTCAGGGTCGGCTGCCGCCAACTCGTCCCAAGTCATCCAGGGAGAGTGCTTGCCTGCCTCTCCAAAGAGATTCTCTGCGTGAGCCAGTTCTACCAGTTCCGGCACCCAATTGCCGGCGGACATCAGGGGTTCGAGCCATTCTATGGCCGCCACACGGGGACGGCTGGCGGCCTTGGCGGCCAACTTCGCGGTATGGTCAAGGCGCGTTCGAAGTATCGAGATCAGGTCCGCGCCGGCCTGCGGGACACCGCATCCGATGGCAATGCGCCGAATGTCGCCGAAGATGTCCTCCAAGGAGTACGGTTCGCATGAAATGACCCGGGCTTCCGATCGAATCTCCGATCGCAGAGCGCGTTCGACATCGTCGAGGCTGACGGCGCACACCTTGCACTGTGTCTGCGTAATGATGTGGGTGGGCTTAAGCTGAGCGATGAGATCGGCGTTGACATCATAAATGCTTATCGCGGCGGCAAGCCGTTCTTTGACCAGCCGGTCGATTTCGGCGCTGGAACCATCCACCCGAAATGCGGGCCGCGTACAGACCGGCAGGTCCAGTACCTGCGCCGGGTGATCGCACTCATGTGAGCGCCCCACCTGGAACGGTCCCAAGCCAAGCGCATGAACAATCTCGGTGGCACTGGCAATAAGTGGAAGGATACGCGGCGTGGACACGAATGAGCCAGGATGACCGAGATGACGCTCAGGTTAGGTCACTTGAAATATTGCCTCAATCTCAACCGTGATGTTATTCGGCAGACTTCCCATGCCTACGGCAGAGCGAGCGTGGCGTCCCTGCTCGCCGAAGACCTCGACAAAAAGATCCGAGCAGCCGTTGATGACCTGCGGATGCTGCTTGAATTCGGGCGCCGCGTTCACCATGCCCAGCAGTTTTACGATACGCCTGACCCGGCCGAGATCGCCCAGCGCGTCCTTGGCAGCAGCCAGTAGTTGGATACCCACCATACGCGCATGTTGATAAGCCTCTTCAGTTGTCACGTCCGTCCCCACCTTTCCGTGTGCGAACTCGCCCGACCCAAGTCGCGGGCCCTGTCCGGAAAGATAGAGCAGATCGTTCACCTGCACGGAAGGAACGTAGTTCGCCATGGGCTTCGGCACCGCCGGCAACACGATCCCAAGCTGCGCGAGGCGCTCTTCAATGGAGTTTGTTTCAGGCATCTTATCTAGAACCACATTATGGCAGGGCTCGCGGAAACAGGCGTGCCCAAAAAAGAAAAGCCGGCTGGCTGCCGGCTCTTCTTTACGCTGATTTGGTTTCGAGAACCCTGTTGAATGGGGTGGACTTCGGGGGGTTCAGTAGATACGATTTTCGGGGTGACCCGTCACTCGGACGGGTTTTTGCTGAAGATGGGTTGTGTGGTGAGCAACCTGGTCCTCCAAAATTCAAATCGGGCGATGCAAAATGCAAGGCATTCGCGATGCCAAAAAACGTAGACGAATAATCAGCTACTTAGCGTCAGCGCGAGATGGTCGCTGCGGAAAATATTACCGATTCGGCAACTATGCGTTATAAACTCCCGCGCTCGATCCCAGGATGAAATAGCTGCCGAGAGATCACGGGGCTGTTTGCGGAGTTGAGGCGTCGGCAGGCAACTTCTCAGGGAGCACGGAGCTGAAAGTCACATGGCCAACCGTCGCATCGGCGAGAGAGACATGATTGGCTTCGAGCGTTATGCCGAGTACTTGGTCGAGCAGGATCTTTGCCTGTGCATAAGTTGCCTGCGCCGTGACCTCCGACGACCGAGCGGTAGCTAGATCACGTTGCTGCGTGATTACGTTGTACGGTGTCGAGGTCCCGAGCTGGAACTTTTTCTGCTCAGCATCGAGCAACTGCTCCTCCAGAATCCGGTTCTTCACCGCCGCGGCGTACCGCGTCCGAGCCTGCCGCAAGCCAATGACGGCGTTCGAAACCAGCACTGCGACCTGATTCTTGTCGCGGGCATTGTTTATCTCTGTCTGCCTTAGCTGGAGCTGATCAATCGCCTCGTCAGCTTGGGCGGTTCGGTTCCGGATGGTCGCCGTCAGCGCAAAGCCGCCGCGGTCGGAAGGAAAGTTGCGGCGAAAGATTTGTGCGAGCTGAGTTCCATAGCCTCCGACAAAATACGAATCTGGCGGCGGATATCCAGCCGCGAGGCTCTTTTGATTCACCGAGCCATTGAGGCCATTTTGGGAGAGCGTCGCGAAGACCTGCAAGGAGGGCAGAACACCATTCTGAGTTCCTAGTGCGCTGACCACGGCGTTGGCATAGTTCATGGCATCCGTTTGAATGTCAGTCCGGTTGGCAACGGCCCCTCCAATCAAGGAGTTCATCGTATTGGGAACGGAGGGACCGACCGGTGCGGCAGGTGTGTTCGCCGCGGTCCCTTGGAGGTTGGGGCGCGGATTGGTGGGCTGCGTCGCTGGGTTAGCCGGCGGCTGAACACTCGTAGCAATACCGGGGGCATTGGTTTGAGCCGTGAGACTCGGGTTGCTCGCGGCGTTCGCCGGAATTCCTGTTCCCGTTCCTACTGCCTGTCCAACCAGAGTCCGTACCGATGGCAAATCATCGGTGTCAGGGACGTGTATGGTATCGAGCGGGATGACGCGGACGTTGACCAACAACGGATCTGCCAGGCCGTTACGGCTGAGTAAATTCTTAATCGTTACCTCTTCCTGCAGCAGCGTAGTCTCGGAAACCGTCAGGTCCTGCTCGGCACTTGCTACCTGCGCTTCCGCTCGTGTGATTTCGATGGGCGCGAGCGTTCCAATGTCAACCTGCCGTTTGTTGTCGCTCTCCAGTTGCCGGGCCAGAATCAGTGCGCTTCGTTTAGCGGCGGTATCTTCGCGATCGCTGACCAGCTGATAGTACTGCGTCAGCACCGTCGCTACGACGCTGATGAGTGCAGCTTTAAACGCAATGTCCGAAATTTGCAGATTTGATTGGGCGACAGTAATGGAGCGCGCATTGACAGCCCGGCCGAAATCCTGCAAAAGGTTTTGCTGGATTGAGAGGCTGAGACTGCCGGCATCGGTCGGATTCAACGTGTCGCTCAGAGCGTTCTCGTTCAAGTAGGAGGCGTTTCCGGAAAGGGTGACCGTTCCGCCCGTTAACGTACCTTGGGAAATCGAGGCGCTGGTGACGCGCTTTCCGTCGATAAGCGCGGTCGTTCCGCTCTGCAGAGTGTTGTTTTGAGGGGTGGTGAAGTGTCCCCAGAAGCTCAGATCCTGGACGACCGGATCGAGAACTTGGGTAATGGGCCCGATCTGGCTCACGGTTGCGTTCGAATTGCTGATGCTGCTTTTGCTATTGCCGGTAGTGCTGACGCCGGCGCTGGCCTGGCTGCCGGCAACGCCTTGTCCACTCGTAACGGAATTACCGGAGGTAAGGGACGCGCCTGTCACGCCTCGGGCCGCGCCACCGGCCTGCGCGCGCTGGATTGCCCAGGCGGAAAGGATCGGGTTATAGCGGTCCACCTCCAGGTCGATATTATTCTCGATTGCGAGCGCGATGGCGTCCTGAGCCGTGAGGTACAAGTTGCCGCCCCGAATCAAGTCACGCATGCGACCGGAATTGCCCAGCCGGACGTCCGGCGCAAGGGCGGGGCTATAGGGCCGGATCAGCACATTTTCATGCGGCTTTACGGGGCCAATGGCGGCAGGATCCTTGCCTTGCGAATAGGGGCTCTTGGTAGACGCAAACGGATTATATGACGTAGGTTCGGTAGCGTTCGGCTGCGACGACTGGGCATTCGTCGCCGGCTGCTGAGCATTTGCCAGCGGCGCGAGGGTCAGCAACGCGGCAAGCACAATGGCCAGCGGCGGCCGGGTTTGTTTGATGGGTGAACGAAGCATGCGCAGTATCCTCTTCGCTCTACTTCGTAATGTCCGGTGGCGGCGTCACGCTGACCGGCTCCGGCGGGTTCGCCGGAACGGCGGATGGCTGCGCAACGAGTCCTTTCGTCGCTTCCGCTACGGACACGTGGTTGGTTTTGAGAGTGGCACCCAGCGCTTGATCGAGGGACACCCGCGCGTGACTGTAATTGGCTAGCGCCTGCACCTCGGTCCCTTGAGCCGTCGAAAGGTCGCGTTGGGCCTGGATCACCAGAAACACCGTCGATGCGCCGAGCGCGTATTTCTTCTGCTCCGCATCCAGCGTCTCCTGCTGTAGGATGCGGGCCTTCACTGCGGCGACATAGCGGACCCGGGCCTGCTGCAGGCCGATTACGGCGTTCTGAACGTCCACTCGCACCTGGTTAATGCTCTTTTGATACTGCAGTTGCGATTGGCGTAGGGCCAGTTGGTCGGTTACGTAGTCGGCCTGAGCAGCCCGGTTGCGGATGGGGATGGTGAGCGCAAAACCTGCGGAATAGTTCGGATAGTTGCGCCTGAAAATCTGGGCGAGCGCATTTCCGTAGCCGCCGATCACGAAAGGATCGGGATAGCCGAACTCTCCATTGACGTTCAGGGAGTTTGGCTAGCCCGTCAGGGCGTTGTTCGTGAATTCGGCGAAGGCGGTCAAACTAGGCTTCAAGGAGTTCTTGTCGCCGTTGAGATTGATCTTGTTGCTGTCGATGTTGATCTGGTTCTGCGTAATTTCGGGCCGGTCTTTTAGCGCCTGATCCACCAGGTCGATAGAACGGGGGAAGAACGTCTTTCTCGGGAACTTGAATCGAATCCAGGGGTACGATTCGAACGTCCGCCAGGGAGGGGCTGGCAACGCCGTTCTTGCTCAAGGCGTTCTTCAAAATGGTCTCTTGCTGGAGCAGGTTGGTTTGAGAGATCACCAGGTCCTGCTGGTTGGAGGCCACCTCCGCCTCGGCCCGAGTCACCTCGATAGGGGCCAGCGTTCCGATCTCCACTTGCTTCTTATTGTCCTCATAAAGACGCCGCGATGTTACGAGGGCGCTTTCCTTCACCTTGATGTCCTGGTTGAAGCTAACCAGGTCCCAGTAAAGGTTGAGTACCGCGGAAACCGTTGTGATTAACTGCTGCTGGAACTGAAGATCGTTCACCTTCAAATTGTTCTTCGCCACGCGGATGTTGCGATTATTGACGGCAATCCCAAACCCTTGCAACAGGCTCTGCGTAATTGTGAGATCGGCCAGAGCGGTGGTGCTAGGATTCAACAGGTTGGAAGGAATATTGAGGTTCGAGTTGGAGTTATTGAACGAGGCGGTGTATCCCGTCCCGGTTAGGAATTGCTGCCCATAGCTGAAATTGTACGTTTGGTTGTTCGTTTGCACCGCGGTTGTGCGCGTCAAATAGGTGTTGCTTTGTGGCGCCGTGAAGTGGCCCCAGCTCAGGAACGCGTTCAATTGCGGATCGAGTTGCGGGATGCTTGGGCCCAACTGAGCCACAATGCCGCCGCCCGAGCCGACTCCGTTTCCGGCGGCGCTATTGCCGCCGTTCGAACTGGCCAGGTTTGACGCAACACCGGTGGTGCTAACGCTGCTGGGCCCGGCAACAACCGCCGTACCCACGCTGCGCAATGCGCCGCCACCCTGAGCGCGCTTTATGTTCTCCTGTGCCAGAAATGAGCCGTAACGTTGAACTTCGATGTCGAGATTGTTCTCCAGCGCCAGCGCTACCACGTCTTGCGCGGACAGATACAGCTTACCGGCCTGAATCAGCATCTCGAGGCGGCCGGAATTCGACAGATTAATAGGCGAAACGGTTCGCGGGCGATAGGGCCTCGTCAACCAGCCCAAGCCGCCTTTCGGCGCCTCAATCGAGATGGTGGATTGGCCAAAAACGCTCGATGACAGACAGAGAAAGGCACAAAACAAAGAAAGGAGTGGGTGAAATCGTCTCATCAAGTTCGCTTTACAGACCCTTACGCAGACTCCGGGCCTCGATTAGTAGTAACGGAATTGGAAGGGGCCCAGTTCCTTGATTTTCCATGGTATCGCAGCCATAAAACTTTTCTTCTGAAGGTGTTGGGATGCACATTACCCTACTCTGATTTATAGGGACGCGCCACGGATACCACAAGGTAACGCTGATAAACGGTTCATTCGGGGTGGTATTTCCGGCGGAATCACCGATGAACGGCGAGGCAAGTGCCTATCGGCGGCCGGGGTCGAGGCTCTGCCTCACTTCGAGATCAATTCCTCACTGGTGAGCTGGAGCAGACTTCTTCGAACGTGCGCCAGCAGCGCTTTCCGGAGTCAGCCCGGTCGCAACCGGCAGCCGCAAGCACGCCGGCCGGCGTGAACTGCGCTCCCGGCGCCGTGCGCACCAGGGTCATCAACTTGAGCGGATCCACCTTGGACTGCGGGTGGAATTTGATGTTCAAGTAGCCCTGCCGCCGGTCGACCGATTCCACGCCGATGCGCTCCGCCAGACTCTTCAACACCGAGAACCGAACCAGGTTCCGGACCTCATCGGGCACCGGTCCGTATCGGTCTGTCAACTCGTCAATCACCTTGGTCGCGCCCGGCTCATCCTTGATGTCGGCGATGCGCTTTGTAGGAGCGCAGGCGCTGGGTCTCTTCGGCGATATAGGTCGATGGAATGCGGATTTCCAAACCAATGTTGAGGGTGGCATGAATCTCGAGCGAGACTTCTTCACCCTTTAATTCGTGGACTGTTTCTTCCAGCAACCGGATGTAGGTGTCGTAGCCGACTGCCTCGATGTGTCCGTGCTGCTGCCCGCCGAGCAGATTGCCGGCTCCTCGTAGTTCCAAATCCAAGGCGGCAATCTTGAAGCCCGCGCCCAAATCGCTGAACTCTTTGAGCGCGGCCAGGCGTTTTCTTGCGATCTCGCTGAGCTGGGTATCGGCGGGCACCAGCAAGTAGGCGTAAGCCCGGCGGTTGGAACGGCCAACCCGGCCGCGCAACTGATACAACTCGCTCAGTCCATAGCGCTCCGCGTTCTCGATGATGATGGTGTTGGCAAGCGGAATGTCGATGCCGTTTTCGACAATCGTGGTCGACACGAAAACGTCATATTCGTGCCGCATAAAGCCAAGCAGCACCTTTTCCAACTCGGCGTCGCCCATCTGGCCGTGCCCGACGCCGATCCTCACTCCGCGGCGCCAGTTCCTGAATGGAGGCTGCGCGCTGGAAAATGGTGTCGACGCGGTTGTGAACGAAATAGACCTGGCCTTGGCGGCCAACTTCCTGTTCAATCGCGTTCTTGATGAGGTCCTTGTTGAAATGCGCGACCACCGTATTGATAGTCAGCCGATCCTTGGGCGGCGTTTCAATCACTGACATGTCGCGAAGACCCAGCAGCGACATGTGCAGCGTTCGCGGAATAGGCGTCGCCGACATCGTCAGCACGTCGACGTTATGCTTCATCTCCTTCAGGCGCTCCTTATGCTTCACGCCGAAGCGCTGCTCTTCGTCGATCACCAGCAGCCCCAGGTCATGAAACTGAACGTCTTTTGAAAGCAGCCGGTGTGTGCCGATCAGGATATCTACCTTGCCATCTGACAGATCCTCCAGCGTCTGCTTGATCTCCTTGTTGGACCGAAAGCGGCTGACCAAGTCGATTCGTACGGGAAAGGATGCAAAACGGCGGCGAAACGTCTCGTAGTGCTGGAATGACAGCACCGTGGTGGGCGCCAGCACCGCGACTTGCTTCCCATCGCCGAGCGCCTTAAAAGCCGCACGCATGGCTACTTCCGTCTTGCCGTAACCGACATCGCCGCACAGCAGGCGGTCCATCGGTTGCTCGTTCTCCATGTCGGACTTGATCTGCGCTACGGCGCGCACCTGGTCGGGCGTCGGCGCATATTCAAAGGCGTCTTCGAATTCCCGCTGCCAGTTGCTGTCGGAGGAAAACGAAAACCCCTCCGCCAAACGCCGCTGCGCATAGAGCTTCAACAGCTCGTCGGCCATGTCGCGCATCTTGGCTTTGACGCGTGACTTGGTTTTGGCCCAGGTGGCGCCACCCAGACGGTCGAGCGAAGGCTTAGCGTCGCCTGCGCCGCGGTACTTCTGCACCAGATCGAGTCGCGTCAACGGAACGTAGAGCTTTGCTTCCGCCGCGTACTCGATCACCATGAAGTCGCCCTTCTGGTCTGTCTGCACGATTTCCCGGATACCCAGGAACTGCCCGACGCCATGGGTCGTGTGGACCACAAAGTCGCCCGGCTTCAGGTCGGCGATGTCAGCGGCGAAAGCAGCCAGGGCACTCTTGGAAGGCTGTCGAGCAATCAGCTCGGAGGTCTCAAACAGGTCCTCGCACCCCAGAATGGCTAGCCCTGAATCGGGCAGCACGGCGCCGTGACGGACGTTTCCCTTGATGAGATAGGTGCTCGAGACTGCGCCGGCGTGGTAGGCGCGCTCCGAAAGCGAGGAGCGGCCTTCCGCCGATTCGATTCCCAGTTGATAGGGAACCGAATACTCCTCCAGCACGTCGGCTAGGCGTTCTAGTTCACCCGTCGACGCGGCAAAGAACGCGACGCGTTTTCCTTCCTTGACCAAATTCTGCGCCTCCCCAACGGCAACCTGCATATTGCCGTTAAAGGTGAGTGAGGGACGCGTCGGTATATAGACAGTGGTGGGCGCAGTTGGGGCGGCGCCTTCCTCAGGCGGAGCTCCGGCCGGAGAGTCGAGAAACAGGTCGAGTTCCTGGAGGGCAATCCGCGTGTGCGCCAGCAGCGACGACTCCAGTTCCTCCCAGCGGGCGAAGTTCTTCTCCGGCTCAATGGGCGCGGGACGGTCGGGCGCATCCAGGCGTTTCCACAGGCGCTCGGCGGCTGAAACGATGGCTGCCGGCTCGTCCAGCACAATGAGCGCGTCGGAATTCAGTGCAAGGATCGTCTCCCTTCGCGGCCGGACCAATGGAACCAGGTATTCCCAGCCAGGGAATACATCGCCGGGCATAGCCAGCGCCATGTCCATCTCGTCGGAATTCTCGGCGGCTTCCGCCAGTTGGCGAAGCAACTCTTGCGACTTCGGATACTCCACCAGCGGCAGTAAGTGGGCGGCGTTGACCTTCAGAATCGATCGCTGCGTTTCCACGTCGAAGCGCCGGATGGATTCCACTTCATCGCCGTAGAATTCGATGCGCACGGGCTTTGACGCTTCGGCTGGAAATACGTCGAGGATCCCGCCGCGCAGAGAATACTCACCCACCATCTCCACCGGCTCGCGATTCTTGTAGCCAATGGTCTCCAGGTGTTGGATCAGATCCTGCAAGGGGATCTCTTCGCCAACCCGCAGGTTCAAGGCCAATTGGCGGTAAAAGTCCGCGGTTTCCGTGCGCAGGAGTGCGGACGCAATGGGCGTGATGGTGATCGGCACTCGCTGTGTCGCCATGCGCCAGAGGCCAATCGCTCGCCGCTCGGCAATTTCGCTGTGAGGCGAGAGACGCTGATGTGGAAGAACGTCCAACGCAGGAATGAGCTGCGGCGAAGGAAGGTCTCGACTATCGATCAACAGATGAAAGAAGGTCTCGACCGATTCGATCAGCGACTCCGCTTGCTTGTTGCCATCGACAATCACCAGGATCGGGTTTTCCGTGGCTTGGTAGAGCAGCGCCAGGTACAGCGCTTTCGCGGTCGGGACCAGGCCGGAGACGGAGAACGGCCCCGCTTCTCCGCGCGTGAGCCTGCGCAATAAATCCCGAAATGCTGGTTGCCGGCTCGCGGATTGAAAGAGATCGCGGATTGCTGGATGAGTCACTGGTTGCGGGTGTCTCTCCTCACTTCACTCGTTCGAGAACCATCTCGGCGATATTCGTCGTAGAGTAGCCCGGTTCAAGCGGCAAGGCGATCACTGTTCCGCCTGCGGCCTCGACTTCTTCCCGGCCAGCGATGAAGTGCGACCAGTCCGCTCCCTTCACCAGCACGTCGGGAATCAGCGCGACGATCAGCTCTCGTGGCGTGTCTTCATCAAATAACGTGACCGCATCTACCGCTTCCAGTTCCAGGGCGAGGGCCACGCGATCCTGTTCGCCGAAGAAAGGTCGCGAAGGACCCTTCATTCGTTGAACACTCGAGTCTGTATTCAGTGCCAGGATCAGCACATCGCCCAATGATCGAGCCTGTTCCAGCAAGAGTATGTGCCCGGGATGAAGGATGTCATAACAGCCATTCGTGAAAACGACTTTCTTACCAGGCTCTTTCCAGCGCCGGCGCTGCTCAATCAAGGCGGCACGCGAATAGAAGCGATTCATCCTTTATCACACCTTCTGATCCGCCCATCTGGCGTAAACCCTCTACAGACAAGGGAGATCGTAAACGTCTTAACTAATTGGGTCGCCACGATATCATTAAGCTTAAAGGTTCAGATTGAGTTTCACGGGGTTTCATAGTTTTCTGCGAGCTTTCTTCGCGGCGGGTGTCGTCCTTTGCGCTTTGTTTTCGCAGGCGGCATTCGCTGCGGCGTCTCCATTGGGATGCCCTGCTGGCGCGCCTGTCGGCGACATGGATTTGCGCGTGGAATCCTCCCGCGGAACAGGCGAACCGCTTCCGCTGAGGACCATCAACCGATTGGATGAGGGCGACATTGTCACCTACCGGCCTATTGTCACCAAAGTCACCAAAGAACAAGGCAGTGTTGCGCTCGTTCTGGTGCCGGCCATTCGGCACGAAGGCGAAGATCCCTTGGTTGTCCTGGAGCCCAAACCAGCCGACAAACCGCAGCAATGGACGATTCCATCAAAAACGTCGATCGTCAGTTTTGTTTACGGCCCCAGTGGCCTCAGCCGGTCCAAAGTGAAGCATTTCTTGCTGAAGGACGACGATCTGGTAGCGCAGATTGCCGACTACGCGGAGCAGACTTCCGAAACAGAAGCACTGCTCAAGGCATTGGCGAGCACGGACTCGTCCAGCGCGAACGTCGATGCCGCGGTTCAAGGCTTTGCTTCGAAATGGGGTATCAGTGGTAAGTTCGACCCCCACGCGGCCGTTGACCAGCAGGCCTCCGTGCTGTTCGCCAACTTGAATCCATCTATGGGTTCACTGGATCCCGTCGCAAGCCAAACCAGCCAGCGGATCGCCGGTGCAGCCAGCTTGGCGACGTCAGTGGCTACGTTATTCCTGGGAAGCCCGGTCGGGTTGATCGCGGGAGGAGCGGTCATGGCGATCCAGATGAAACAGATCGCATTCCCGAAAGCAGAGTTTCGCTCGTCCTTCGTGCAGCCGTTGCAGGGTGAAGGGATGGCGCTTTGCGGCAATCGCGGTCCGGCTCCGCCGCACACACAAGTTGCGTTTCTGTGGGCCACCCGCATTTCCAATTCACGCGCTCCCGTGATCCGCATTGGCGAAGCCAGTACCTTGGCGATGGGCCAAAAGTCCCCCATTTCGGTAGACGCTAATGAGACGGATTGGAAGCTCATCGACCGCGCACGAAAATGGGCACTGGTTAGTGAAGACGGCAAGACGTCGATTCCTTTGAGCGTCTCCAAAGCGCTGGTTGGCAAGGTCCTGGAAGTGGACCTCGCGCACACGGACGTACCGGCAGGCGAGTACGATCTTACCGCCTATTGGGATTGGGATCAGTTCTCGCTGCATGGCGAGGTAGGTGCGAGACCGCTTGGGGACTTCAAAACGGCGCGTCTCCGTCCCGAGTCGCAGGATCAGCTGATTGCCCGGGCGGGCAAGGTGCCCGTCACCGTCGAGGGAAGCGACTTCGAGTTCGTGAACAAGGTAGAGCTCGAAAAGATCGACGACCGCTTCAATTCTGCGGTCCCCGTTCCGTTCGTTCTCCCGCGCGGCATCCGGAGAGGACTGCAGCCTCGCATGGACGTTCAAGTGAACACGATCGATCTCGATCCCGGTGACTATCGGTTGTTGATCGCACAGGTGGACGGGAAGGCACAGCCAGTGGATGTGAAGGTACTTGCGCTGCCGCCGCGTATCGACGGCCTCCCGCTGCTCAGTGAATGTTGGCGACACCAACAAGCCGGCGGTTCTGCGCGGTGAGCATCTCGATTCAGTCACAAGGCTCGAAGCCACCAAGGGAAGCGCTGAGTTGGGCCCGGGTACCTCATCGGAGCGGAAAATCACGCTTCGCATGCCGCCCGATCTGGAGCCTGGAACGCGGGTTGGTCTAAAGGTCTACGTAAAGGATATGGCTCAACCGCTAGAGTTTCGCGAAGCGATCAAAGTGGTGGGCCCGCGCCCGCGTATTTTGGAGTCGAAGGTTAGCACGCCCGAAGGCATGGAGGTCTCCTTGCATCCGGGCGAACTGCCGTCGGGCTACTTTCTAAGCACGATGCTGCGAGTGAAGAATGTCGAGGCCGGTAGCTCGGTAAAGCTGGGCTGTACGGCTGGGACGTCGACCGAAGTGACGGTACGCATCGGCGAGCAATTGAGCGGAGCGAGCTTGCAGCAGTTAGCCCCGGATCAGCTTTTTCTGTCATTCGATTCGAGTGCGTGGCCGAGCGGCTGTATCGTGACCGCGCGCGTGGATAGCGGGAGCGACGGCCAATCGGAGCCGTTCCAACTCGGTAGGATCGTTCGGGTGCCGAAAATCGAGAACTTCCGCCTGACCTCAGAAGAGGTTGCCCCGGGCCTGTACATCGGTGTTCTGACGGGGCAGAATCTTGAGACCATCGAACGCACCGGATGGGAGGCGGCCCACAGCAATTCCGTACTCGGCCTGCCCACACCATTGCCCGGTGAAGGCCAGAAGCAATCGCTGAAAATCAAGATGCCGTGGCCCTCGCCCGCGCCTCATGCGCCGCTCTACATTTGGCTGCGCGGGACAAAGCAAGCCTTGGCCACGACGGTCCACGACTGACGGACGCCACAGCTTTGGCTCGAATGACTATCCTAAGACTGCGGGTTCCTGCAAGTTGAAAGAGTTCCAAACGATCCTGGTCCGCGCCACGAATTGGGTGGGCGACGCCGTCATATCGCTGCCCGCACTTCAGGCTTTGCGCGAGCAGTATCCGGCAGCACGAATCTCGATACTGGCGCGGCCTTGGGTAGCGGATCTCTATGCGCGTGAGCCGTTCTGTGAAGAAGTAATTGCTTATCAGGTCCCCTCAGGCTGGAAAGGACTAGCGGCGAAGTGGGCCGCCGCTAAGGACCTTCGCGCACGCCACTTCGACGCCGCCATCCTGCTGCAGAACGCCTTTGAGGCTGGGGCTATCGCCTGGCTAGCCCGAATTCCTGTGCGCATCGGATACAACCGTGATGGTCGCGGCGCTCTACTGACTGATGCCATCGCGGTCCCTGCGGCGGGCGAGATCCCCAATCATCAGCGTTTTTATTATCTGGAGTTGCTCAAGCGTGCGGGCGTGATCGAGAGTTATCCGCACACCATCGAGTCGAAGTTATCGGGTTCGGAAGCTGCGGCCGCAGTGGGGCGAGCACACTTCGCACGGCTAGGCCTCGGCGAACGCGTGGTCGGAATCAGCCCAGGTGCGGCTTTTGGCACGGCGAAGCAATGGTTGCCGGAGCGATTCGCAGAAACAGGAATTCGGCTGGCGCGTGAGCTGAAAGCCGATGTCGCCGTTTTCGGATCGGAGGACGAACAGCAGCTCTGCGAAGTAGTTCGCAGTGGAATCTCGGCCGACGGCATTCATTGCATGAACTTCGCCGGTAAGACTACGCTGGCGGAGTTCATAGAAATGGCCGCCGCGTGTTCGCTGTATCTGACCAACGATTCGGGCGCGATGCACATTGCCTCGGCCCTGGGTGTGCCCACAGCGGTGGTCTTTGGATCCACGGATCATGTGGCTACCGGCCCCGCTGGACATCGCTTCGCGATTATTCGCCAACAGGTCGAATGCAGTCCTTGCCTGTTGCGTGAATGCCCCATCGACCATCGGTGTATGACTCGGGTTAGCGTGGAATCAGTGGCGAAGGCCGCCTTGGAACTGGTGAAATAGAAGGCTTACGGTCGAAGATTCAGGCTAGCCATTGGATACAAGAGAAAAGATTCGCTCTTTGGATGAGTTCATCGCTCGCGATGCCGGACAGGCTTGGACGGCTGTGGTCGGTGTCTTCGATCCGCTTACCGTTGAGGTCGTGCGATACATAACGAGCCTGGCCGGCGTCGGCCGCAAGCTGCTTGTAGTTGTCAGCGATATTGTTGACGACGGCGAGAGAGGACCGGGAAGTGCGACATTCTTGAACGCTGAGGCGCGCGCCAGGATGTTGGCATCAATGCGGGTCGTCGACGCAGTTGTCATCGCATCGTCGTCGGCCGCGAAAGATGCTTTTCGAGGCGCAAACATCGACGTTCACGTTGAAGAGGATCCAGTCGCAGACTGGCGGCGTTCCGAACAATTCGTAACACATGTGTTGGACCGCCAGACGTCTGCGGCCGCACAAAAAAACTGATAAACGTGAGCACCTCTGCCCAATCCACGTCGATCGCCGCCATCCGATTAGGAGCGATGGGCGACATCTTGCACACGCTGCCGGCGGTGGCGAGTCTCAGGCGAGCTTTCCCTGAAAGCCGTCTGACGTGGGTGGTGGCGCCGAGATGGGCGCCGCTGCTGGAAGCCAATCCCTATGTGGATGCCGTCCTGCCCTTCGATCGTCGCAACTGGAGGGAGTTGTTGCCTGCTATCCGCGCGCTCAACCGCCTAAAGCCGGCCGTCGCAATAGATTTCCAGGGCCTCATCCAATCCGCCATCACCGGACGCCTCGCCATGCCCTGCACCTTCGTGGGGTTCGCATCCCAGCGGGCACGTGAGCCCCTCGCCGCTACCCTTTACTCGCGCACGGTTCAACCGCTTGCTACGCATATCGTCGATCAGAATCTGGAGCTGGCTATCGCGGCCGGAGCAAGCGTTAGGGCAATTGAGTTTCCCATTCCGCCCGGCCGTCCGGAAGGCGATCTGCCGGCCGGAGCCTTTGTGCTGACCAACCCCTTCGCCGGTTGGACCAGTAAGCAGTGGCCGTTTGAAAACTATGCGAGTCTAGCCGCGGAGCTTCGGCGCCAAGGCCTGACCTTGGTGGTCAATGTTTCGCCCGACCGATCCGCGGAATTTGCGGCGATTCCCAATATTACCGTCCATGTCTCATCCCTGGCGGGATTGATCGATGCGACCCGGCGGGCGACAGCCGTCCTAGGCCTCGACAGCGGTCCGCTGCACTTGGCAGCGGCGCTAGGGAAGCCAGGAGTGGGTTTGTACGGTCCCACCGATCCCGCCCGCAATGGCCCTTATGGTGGGACCATTCGTGTACTGCGCTCCGCCGGTGCGGAAACCACCTACAAGCGAGGCGAAGAAATCCATCCCAGCATGCGGGCCATCTCCGTTGAAAGCGTCGTTGAAGCCTTGATGCAGCGCATCGCCTCGGCCGCTCCGGTGTCTCGTCCGTGAGTGGCATGGACGGCAATTACTGGTTTCCAAAGCCGTATGCGGATGCTGTGGCGCGTTTGCGCGTGCCGTGTGGATTCGTGCTTCTGGTTGCCTTCGCTCTGCTTTCGCAGCCCTCCATTGAGTCGATCGAAATCGGGCTCCCCATCGCGATCCTGGGCTTGTCGCTCCGCGCCTGGGCCACCGGCCATCTGGCCAAGAATCAAACCCTCGCCACAAGCGGTCCCTACTCCTACATCCGCAATCCTCTTTATGTCGGGACTCTGATCGTGGCTGCCGGCATTGTTATCGCCTGCCGCAACTGGATCTTAGCGGCCATCTTCGCGTTGGTCTTCCTGCTCGTCTACCTGCCGGTCATCGAATTGGAAGAGCAACACCTGCGGAAGATTTTCCCCGAGTACGCCGCGTACGCCACCCGGGTGCATCGCTTACTGCCGATGTCTCGCTGGCCCGGGCGTGGCGCACACTTCTCGTGGGCGCTGTACGTGAAGAACGAAGAGTATCAAGCGTTGCTTGGCTTCCTGCTGGCCACGGCGTGGATTGTAGGGAGACTTTGGTGGCGGCAAACGCACGGCTGAACCGGATTGAAACCTCAGCGCTGCGTGGCGCGGGCTGTTAGCCTGCTGAGCCGAGATTCTTGTCGGCTTTGTTTCCTTTCGATTCGGGCGACGCCTGGCCTCTTCACGCAGTCTCGTCAGCAAGCGGTTTGGCGAAAGACTCGATGTTCCAACAGCTGCTGCAAGAATTCTCATGGCATTACTGGAAACGCCGGCTCTGGAAGACAGCCTCATCCGGCGCCGCAGAGCGGTCAGCACGCCTTCCCCGATTGTGTCCAGGTCGTACGTGAGCCCCACAATACGTGGGTGAGGCCAGCCGGTGTCGTCAATCATCGGGTTATCGGCGTGACCGTA
Organism: uncultured Acidobacteriaceae bacterium; assembly: GCA_963771305.1. Taxonomy (GTDB): domain Bacteria; phylum Acidobacteriota; class Terriglobia; order Bryobacterales; family Bryobacteraceae; genus CAJCIT01. Next base: position 136,123 of record CAVYTS010000001.1, on the reverse strand, counting down.
AATGATCGGATCGCTGCCTTCATAATGGTCGGGGACTCTTTCGGCTCCCCAGATCAGGCTTTCACTCTGCTGCTGCTCCACTCTTCCACCCGCTGGATCAAGGCCCCCGTGTACACAAACGGCCTCGGGTGTGCGCCAAAACGGGCTCAGGGATGAAAAGAACGCCATGTGCTCTGCTGGGACGGATCGAAGAAGATCTGACAGGGGATTGAGACGCGCTCCAGCACAATCCGAGGATCCAGCGCTGCAAACTCCTCGTCGAGCTTCGCCGCTGCTTCCCGTGAATAGCTTTGAATAGTCGTGAAGCCCTGCATAGACAGGATCCACGAATGGCGAGTGTGGTTGCGGTAAGTCTGGAGTAACCACTGTTCGTGATTGCCCAGCAGTGTGATCACCCGGGCTTTGGCTGTCTGCCTGAAGTCAAGGATTCGTTCGACGCAGCTCCTACTGTCGGGACCACGGTCGATGTAATCGCCCAAAAATACGACGGTGTCAGCAGCATCTACCTCGGGACTTATATGGGCCAGAAGATCGTCGAGCGCCCGGATGTTGCGATGGATGTCGCCAATCGCAAAAGTCGCCATAGCCGCCCGTCCACCAAAGGAAAGTGCCTTGAACCGCCTGTTTCCGGCCTTGGGTTAGTACCCCAACCCATATCCGAACTTGTACAGAGTCTTGTACCCCGGATCCCCAATGTGGAAACTCGTGGAATCGCCGCTGGGCCACGTGTACGACAGTTTGCCGGTTGGCTTGCTGTCGCCGAACAGAACGTCCGTGATACCTTCGCCTTCCGAACCAGGCAGCCACGCAGCGACAATCGCGTCCGCTTTCCCCAGGATGGCGTCAATCACCATCGGCCGTCCCGAGAACAACACCACCACCACCGGGATGCCGGCCTTCTTTACGGCTTCGACCGCAGCCACATCTTCCGCTGCGATGCGAAGGTCGGTCCGATCGCCTTCCATTTCCGCATAGGGTGTCTCGCCGATCACGACAATCCCTACATTCGCTCCTGCCGCGCCGCTGCCATCCACTGAGGTGGTCACCTTGGTCGCGGAAGAGACAGTTTTCTTGACAGCGGCTAGCACGGTTGTGCCGGGCACCTGGGTACCGCTCTTGCCCTGCCATTGCACGGTCCAGCCGCCGCATTGATTGCCCAAGTCGTCTGCGCTCTTCCCGGCCACGTGGATGTGCCCCACGTTCTTCTTGAGCGGCAACACCTTATTGTTGTTCTGCACCAGCACCAGCGACTTGCGAACCGCCTCACGCGCGACAGCCCGATGCTCCAGTGAACCAAAGCTCTTATGCAGGTTGCGGTCCGCCAATTGGGGCCGGCTCGGATCCATCATGCCCATCGCAAACTTCACCCGGAGGATGCGCGTTACCGCGTCATCAATCCGCGATCGCGGCACGGTCCCCGCCTTCACGTTCGCCAGTAACAGCGAGATGAATTCCTGATAGTGCTCTGGAATCATCACCATGTCCATGCCGGCGTTGATGGATGTCGCAATTTGTTCTTTATAGGAGCCCGGCAGTTCCTGGAGCGCCGCGTAATCGGAGATCAGAAAGCCTTCAAAACCCAGTTCCGTCTTCAGCAGGTCGGTCAACAGCTTTTTGCTGGCCGAGCATCTGATGCCGTTCCAACTGCTGTACGAAGGCATGATGGAGGCCACGCCCGCGCGCAGGCAGGTGATGTAGCCAGGCAGTGCGATCTTGCGCAGCGTTGCTTCGTCAATCTTCGAGTTACCCTGGTCCAGCGGAAAGTTCGACCCCCCTTGTTTAGGTAGGCCAGTCCCAAAGCTGGTCGAGCCGTCACCAACGTAGTGCTTTGCGCAACCGAGCACGGCCAGCGGATTATTCAGACCGCCGTTCTGAAGCCCATGAGTCGCTGCCTCGCCCAGCCCTTTCACTACATCCGGGTTTTCACTATAGCCTTCATAAGTACGGCCCCAGCGAATGTCCTGAGGAACCGTTACGCAGGGAGCGAACGCCCAGTTGGCGCCAATGGCACGTACTTCCTCGGCCGTGATAACCGAGAGCTTTTCCACCAGTTTCGCGTCGCGTGTGCAGCCCAGGCCGATGTTCTGGGGCGGGAGCGTTGCGCCGATGACGTTGTTATTTCCGTGTACCGCATCAATGCCGTAGAGCAGTGGGATTCGAGGCTTGGCCTTCAGCGCGCGGGCCTGGTAACTGTCGCAGAGTTCGGTCCACGACATCAGATCGTTGCCCGATTTCGGGTCGGAATCGCCACCGCTGAGCAGCGAGCCGAAGTGATACTTCTCGATATGGTCGATGCTCTGGAGGAACATCTGATCGGGCTGCGACATCTGCCCGACCTTTTCCTCCAGCGACATCTGCGCCAGCAGTGGCTTCACTTGCTCGTCAAAGTCGGTGAGCTTTCGCTGGGCCTCCGGCGCAGCGGCCGTAGCCTCCTTCATGGAAGCGCCAGCCACGGTGAGGGCCGCTAGCGACTGGGCTAGAAAATCACGACGGGTTTTGGATGAATCGGACATAGACATAGAAGCTACAGTGTATGACGGTGCCTCATCGGATTGCCTGCATCGAAGCCATTACTCCTTGTTTCCGGCCGGCTCGTCTGCGGTGTTCGGTCGCCGATGTTAGCCTGAAGGTTCCCTACGGAGCGGGCATGACACCGGCGCAGGATGCAGCAGCGAGATTCGGCACTTTGGTTGAGATTATGGCCCGCCTGCGAGCCCAGGACGGGTGTCCCTGGGATCAGAAACAGACCTTTGACACCATTAAGCCCTACCTGCTCGAGGAGACCTATGAAGTCATGGACGCCATCGACCAGCGGAATTGGCTGGAATTGAGTGAAGAGTTGGGCGACTTGCTGCTTCAGCCTGTCTTCTTCGCGCAAATGGCCGCCGAGGAGGACAAGTTCACCATCAGCGACGCGCTCGCTGCCATCAACAGCAAACTGATTCGCCGCCACCCCCACGTCTTCGCGGACGGCGACGCCAAAACCGCTGACGATGTGAAGCGACGGTGGGATGAAATCAAGAGGGAGGAAGAGGCCGAAAAGGGCCATCATCCACATGGCTCCATCCTTGATGGCATTCCACGCGCTTTGCCGGCGCTGGTTGAGGCCGAAAAGATCTCATCCAAGGTCGCAGCCGTTGGCTTTGATTGGCCCGATGTGTCGGGCGCCATCGAGAAGGTACGTGAGGAGACGGCTGAACTCACGGCGGCACACGCCGGCCGCGCGCAGGAAGAGATCGAACACGAATTGGGCGATTTGCTGTTCTCACTGGTTAACGTAGCCCGGCTGCTGCATGTCGATCCAGAACAAGCTTTGCGTAAAACGAACGCTCGCTTTCGCGGCCGCTTCTCCCACATCGAGCGCCAGGTGGCGGCCGGCGGTAGCACATTGGAACAGACACCGATCGAGCAGCTTGAAGAATTCTGGCAGGAAGCAAAGCGCCTGGAAACGGAACAGGCGAGCTAAGAACGATGGTCGAGATTCGCAGATTGACCAAGCATGAGGAGCTCGCCGGATGCGTGCGCTTGCAACGAGAGATCTGGGGCTTCGAGGATATCGAGCTGCTTCCGCTCCGACTCTTTGTCGTCGCCGAGAAGATTGGCGGCCAAGTGCTTGGCGCTTTCGATGGCGACAAGATGGTTGCTTTCTGCTTGTGTATTCCCGGGATTGAAGCCGGGTGGCCAGTACCTGCACAGCCATATGCTCGGCGTGTTGCCTGAATACCGCAACACCGGCCTAGGGCGGCAATTAAAACTTCGCCAGCGCTCCGATGCCCTGGAACGGGGCATCTCCCTGATCGAATGGACGTTTGATCCACTCGAAATCAAGAACGCCTACTTCAACATCGAACGGCTGGGGGCTATCATACAGCGCTTTGTTCATAATCAGTACGGAACCACGTCCAGCCATCTACACGGCGGCCTGCCAACCGACCGCCTCACCGCCGAATGGTGGATCGGCACGCCACGGGCAGAAGCCATTTCCGCCGGTCAAACATTTCAGCGAAACATCGTAGAGGCGCGCATTTCGGTACCTTCTGATATTGCTGAGATTCGGAATAGCCAACCCGGTCGCGCCAAAGAAATTCAAGCCGGCCTCGCAGACCAGTTCGACCAGCATTTCCAGGCGGGCCTCGCCGTCATCGCATTTGAAAGATCAGACAACGCAGGGACATACTTACTCGGCCAATGGGAATCACAATAGAACGTATCGTTTTGCGGCACATCCGAATGCCGCTGGTCCACTTTTTCGAGACCAGTTTCGGCCGCACGTATGAGCGGGACATCGTACTAGTCGAGGTCGTCTCGGAAGGCGTCTCCGGCTGGGGCGAGGTAACGGCCGGCGAGAACCCTTTCTACAACGAGGAATGGACGGGCTCTATATGGCCGCTCTTGATCGACTTCGTTGCCCCGCGCGTCCTCAACGTCGAACTCGCATCGCCGGATGAAGTTTATCCCCGAACTGCTCACATCAAAGGACACAACATGACTCGCGCCGGGGCCGAAACGGCGATTTGGGATCTCTGGGCCAGGCTTCAAAATCAACCTTTGTGGAAAGCCATAGGCGGAGGCGCGCGACGGGAGATTCCCTGCGGCGTCTCCATTGGCATTCAGGACAGCGTGCCGCAATTACTAGAGAAGATCGAAACCGAATTAAAGGCCGGCTACCAACGGATCAAGATGAAAATCAAGCCCGGCTGGGATGTAGACGTCGTTCGCCAAGTGCGCAGCGCCTTTCCTTCTATCCGCCTGATGGCCGACGCCAACTCCGCGTACACGTTGCAGGATGTCGATCATCTCAAGAAGCTCGACGAGTTTCATCTGATGATGATTGAACAGCCGCTATCTCACGACGACATCATCGATCATGCCACACTGCAAAAGGAGCTCGCCACGCCCATTTGCCTAGACGAATGCATCCGCACCGCACACCACGCCGAGCAGGCCATTCAAATGGGCGCATGTCGGATCATCAATATCAAGCTGGGTCGCATCGGCGGTTTCGCCGAGGCCAAGCGTTTGCATGACGTCTGCCAGGCGAATGGCATTCCCGTATGGTGCGGCGGGATGCTCGAATCGGGCATTGGGCGCGCCCACAACATTGCGCTTTCGATGCTCCCCAACTTCGTCCTGCCGGGCGATGTGTCTGCGAGCCGCCGCTATTGGAAAAAGGACATTATTGTTCCGCCCGTAGAGGTGAGTCCGCAGGGAACCATTGCAATCACTGACGCAGCCGGCTTCGGCTACGACATCGACCCTGACTTTTTGGATACGGTCACGGTGCGTAGCGAAACGCTGCAATAGGAGTCGCCGCCATGCTGATCCTGGGCGGCAGATGATGGCGACGGAAGGCCAGCAAGGCCAGGCGAAAAAGCCCGGCCACCATCCCCACGGTTTCAGGCCGAGTCCTTGGGTCTCCCTCTGGCGGCTGGCGATCCGGTTCGACAGAGCGAAGGTGTCGCCTTGGATCGGGTTTCGGAACGCGCTTGGCGTGGCGCTTCCGCTGATCGCCGGCATCCTCGCGGGCCACACGGCCGCCGGACTAGTCATGGCGACCGGGGCGCTGAACGTCTCATATTCCGACGGCAACGACGTTTATGATTTCCGCGCTCGCCGAATGCTCATTTCCACCGTCCTTTGTGCCTTGGCCGTATTCGCCGGAGCGTTGACGGCGGCATATGGCGTTCTGATCGTTTTGCTCGTAACGGCCTTCGCTCTATTTGCCGGCCTGCTGGTCGCGCTCGGCAATACCGCGGGGGACCTGGGCGTGATCGCGTTAGTCACGCTTGTCGTCTATGGCGCGCAGCAGATGTCTCCCCACAGCGCTGCTCTGTCGGGCTTACTCGCCTTGGCCGGCGGACTCCTGCAGACAGCCATTTCACTCTCAACGTGGCCCGTACTCCGTTACGAGCCCCTGCGCCGCGCCATCGCCAATCTCTACATTCACCTAGGCAAAGCGGCCGGCAGCCCCGTCCACGCTAGCCAGGCGCCGCCCGCCAGCGCGCAGAGTACGTTCGCGCAGGAATCTGTCTCGCGTCTTGGCATCGACCACACAGCATTCGCTGAAAGATACCGCTCGCTGCTGAATCAGGCGGAGCGAATTCGAATCTCGCTACTGACGTTGGGCCGGTTGCGCCGGCGGATCGAGCGTGAAAACGCGAAGCTTCCTGATGCGGCACGCATCCAGTTGGAACTAATCGACGACTTCCTCGGTGCCCTGAGCGGCATGCTGACCGTCATTGGTGAATCCATGCAGAATGCCAGGCCTGTTCAGATTGACGATGCTGGTCTGGCGCGCTTGGTTGAGATTAGTGAGCAATGGCGGCAGCAGGAGGGTCCCGGACGATCGGCGTTCCTCTCTGCCCTGGTCGAGGACACTCGCTATCAGATGGATGCGCTGCTCGGGCAACTGCGGTCCGCCGCGGAACTCGCCACCATTACAACGCCTATCGGCAGCGCCGAGTTTGCGAAACGCGAATCCCGGCAACCCTGGCCGCTCCGCTTGCGTGGAAGGCTTGCTACCCTTCGTGCCAATCTGAGCCTAGGCTCGGCGGTCTTTCGGCATGCGCTTCGCTTAGCGGTTTGCGTCGGCCTTGGTGAAGCGCTGGGTCGGATCTTTGAGCTACGCCGTTCCTACTGGCTACCCATGACGATCGCCATTGTGCTAAAACCGGACTTCAGCGCGACCTTCAGCCGCGGAGTGCTTCGGTTGGCCGGCACGTTCTTTGGCTTGGTGGTAGCTACGGTGCTGTACCACGTGCTGCCGCTGTCGCCAGTGAATGATGTGGTACTCATCACCCTCCTGGTTTTTATCGCCCGCTCAATCGGCCAGGCGAACTACGGCGTCTTTGTCACCGCGATCAGTGCACTGATCGTGTATTTGTTCGCCTTCCTGGGGATCGCGCCAAAGGACGTGATCGACGCTCGGGCCATCAATACGATAGTCGGCGGTGCTTTGGCGTTGATGGCGTATGGACTCTGGCCCACCTGGGAGTGGACCCAGGTAGCGGACACCATGGCCCGGATGTTGGACAGCTACCGGGAGTACTTTGAGGCGGTTGTCACCTGGTTGGTCAACCCGGAAGCGCTGCCCTCGGATGATTTGGATCAAAAGCGTGTTGAGGGCCGTCTTGCCAGATCGAATATGGAGGCTTCTTTCGAGCGGCTCAGCGCTGAACCTGGCGTTTCTCACCAGCAGATCGATCTGATTGGGAATATGCTGGCGAGTTCGCATCGATTGGTCCACGCCATGATGGCGTTGGAAGCGGCTGCGGTGCAGACGACGCCCGTTGCGGCCAGACCGCAGTTTCGGAAATTTGCGGGCGACGTGGAGAAGACGCTCTCCTTATTGGCGGCCAGACTGCGCGGTGCCAAGACCCCTTCCCGGAGTTTCCCCGACCTCAGGGAGTCCTATCAGAGTCTCGTCTCCGTGGGAGACCGTCACATCGACCGCTACGCCTTGGCTAACGTCGAGAGCGATCGCATCACCAACAGCCTGAATACTCTGTCCGAGCAGATTCGCAGTTGGACCGCGATGCGGAGCGGAATTGCGGCCAGCGCAGTGGAGTCTGCAGCTCAAACGCCTGCCTGAACGCACGCTTGCCTTCTCGGCGAAAGTTCAAACTGTGCACCTTCAGCGTCAAAACTGCGGCACCGGACCGCGCACGTGAGCAAGCGGACCTCGAAACAAAACGGGCCGCACCTGTGGTTCAGACGCGGCCCAAGCTGGAGCAGTAATCAGTTTAGCGGCGGTCTCAGTCATTTCGGTACCGGTCGTAGCGAGCGCGTTCGTGACGCTCGCGTTCCAGTCGTTCCCGGCGCTCATGTTCGCGCCATTCGCGTCCGCGGTACACGTAAGCCGGCGCGTAGTAACCCGGCCGATAACAAAGATCTTGTGCTTGTGCAACGGCAGGTAGCACTGCTGCTCCGGCCGTCAAAACCATCGCCAATACGCCAAGTCGTTTCAACATGGGAACCTCCTCTTGATTACCCATCCGGCGGCGTTGTTCTGCTGCCTTCACCACATTGGATGGAGAGTTCCCTGGGCCCGTTCCCGCTGAAAGCAGTGACGTCCCATTAATCCTGTTTCACCTGTCGTCTCGCTAGAGCAGTTCTTCACGCTTCTGCGCATCAAGTGTCTTTACAAGCCTGCCGACGTCTTGTGCTCGATCGCGGCTAGCTACCAGCAACGCGTCGGGTGTATCGACCACGATCAGGTTTCTCACACCCACCAAGGCAACCGTCTTTTGCGCGTGAACATAGTTCCCGGTCGCGTCTTCGACAATGAGGTCGCCCTGGGATGCATTGCGGTTCTCATCCTTCTTGGAGATTCCATACACAGCTTCCCAACTGCCCACATCGTTCCAGCCAATGTCGTCGAGCGCGATGCCTGAAACCGTTTCGGCCTTCTCGATGATGGCGTAGTCGACCGAAATGTTCTCGCAAAGCGGGTAGGCTAAGGCAAGTTTGGCGCCGAACTGCTTGTTGTCGAATTCGGGCAGCCCGGCTAGCAGCGTGGCCGTCTTGGGTTGATGCTTGCGCAGCAACTCGAGCACCGTGGCCGCCCTCCAGAAGAACATGCCGGCGTTCCAGAAGAAATTCCCCGAAGCGACGAACTTCCGGGCCGTCCTCTCGTCGGGCTTTTCGCGAAAGCTCTTTACCTTTTGCGGCAGAGCTCCGCCAATCTCCACCTTCTTGCCAAATTCGATATATCCGTAGCCCGTTTCGGCCCAGCGCGGTTGAATGCCCAGCACCACGACTTCGTCTCGTTCGGCAGCTTTGTAGGCAGCTTTCACGAACGTTCGGAAACGCGTCTCTTTCAAAATCAGATGGTCGGCAGGAAATACGCCCATAACGGCATCCGGGTCGACACCCGCTAAAATCTGTGCCGCCAAGCCGATGCAAGGCGCCGTATTACGTTGCGCCGGTTCGGCGATGACCTGCTGTTTCGGCACGTCCGGTAATTGCCGCTGGACTTCGGCTTGCAGATCGTCATTCGTGATAACCCAGATGTTCTCGGGCGGAATGACGCCTTCTAATCGATCCACAGCCTGTTGGATCAGTGACCGTTCGCCGAAAAAGCGAAGCACTTGCTTTGCGGTTCGCTTGCGGCTGCGCGGCCAGAAACGGGTTCCCCGGCCGCCCGCCATGATGAGGGCATATCGATGGTGAGCCATGAATTACTTAGTGTAGGCGATTCGCTCAACTTTTTCGGCGGGCGCCGCACACTCCACTTGCTACCATGGCCTCGTGAGGGTTGGCGTCATTGGCCTCGGCTTCATGGGAGCAACTCACCTGAATGCATTCCGAGGAATTGATCGCGTCGAAATCGCAGCCGTCTCATCCACAAATCGAAAGGCGTTGGAAGGCGATCTGAGCGATGCGGGCGGCAATCTTGGGCGCGAAACCGGTGCATTCGATTTCTCAGCCGTCACCAAGTTCGCCGATTGGCATGATCTCCTCGACGACCCTCGCGTCGATGCGGTCGACATTTGCCTGCCAACTTATCTACACGTGGAAGCCGCCCTGCTTGCTCTCGAAGCCGGCAAGCACGTCCTGGTTGAAAAGCCAATGGCTCTTGACGCGGCCCAGTGCGATGCGATCCTCAATGCCGCCAGCCGGTCGAAACAGATATTGATGGTGGCGCAGGTGCTCCGCTTTTGGCCGGAGTACGTCGCACTGCGTGAATTCCTTCAAGCCGGCGGCGTCGGCCGCGTTCTTGAGGTGGCATTTTTCCGTCGCTGTGGCTTGCCCGACTGGAGTGCGTGGTTGTCGGATGAATCTCGCAGCGGAGGAGCAATTCTCGATTTGTTAGTGCATGACATTGATCAAGCCTTGCACCTGTTTGGAATGCCCAATTCGGTTGCGGCCCGCAGCTTGGGTCCGGTCGACACGCTGGATGCATCGCTTCATTACCGCGATGGAACCACGGTGTCTCTACAGGGCGGCTGGTATCCGGCAGGCGAACCCTTCGCCATGGGCTTCCGTGTCTCCACCGAGCACGGCGGCTCGGAGTTGAAGGATGGTGTATCGAGTTCCAAGACGAACGGAGAATGGTGCAACATCGCCTCGCCCCCCGGTGACGCCTACCAGGCGGAGCTTTCATACTTCATCGACTGCTGTCATTCCGGCAGTCGCCCCGTAAAATGTTTGCCTATCGAATCGGCAAGGGCCGTGAAACTAGCCTTGTTGCTAAAGGAGTCTCGAAGACACGGAGGAATAAAGCTGCCATGCACCATTTAGGGGAACTCGAAATCGGTGTCATGTTCTGGGCACGTGATGAGCCGGCGGAGACGATCCGCGAAGTAAAGGCATTCGGCGTCCGCTGCGGTCAATTGGGCATTCCCGGCGAGTATTCCATCGGTGGAAACACCGGTAAGTGGCTGGAGGCTTTGCGCATGGAGCGCTTCGGGCTGGCGACTGTCGTCTGTAGCTATCTTGGCGAAGCCTACGCCGACGTCCCAACCGTGTTGCAGACCGTCGGCTTTGTACCGCTCCGGACACGGGCGCAGCGGGTAGCGCGTACGAAATACATCTCCGATTTCGCCGCTCAGCTGAGCGTGGAGAGCATAGCCTGCCACGTGGGCTTCGTGCCCGAAGATCCCAAGGATCCCGCCTACCCCGAGATCGTCGACGTCGTCCGCGATGTCTGCGATCACTGTGCGGGGAACAATCAGACCTTCGCATTAGAAACGGGCCAGGAACCACCGGCCGTTTTGTTGCGTTTTCTCTACGACGTAAACCGAAAAAATCTCAAAATTAACTTTGATCCCGCGAACCTGATTCTGTACGGAACCGGTGACCCCTTGGAAGCGCTGGATGTCCTGGCGCCACACATCGTCTCTGTGCATTGCAAGGATGGGGATTGGCCCCCTGTCGATCAGCCCAACGCGCTGGGTGTGGAACGTCCGCTCGGCCAAGGCAGCGTGGGCATACCTGCGTTCATCACCAAGCTGAAGGAACTCGGTTACCGTGGCGTTCTGAGTATCGAACGCGAGGAACCCGATCCCACGAAGCGTGCGGCCGATATCCACGCCGCAGTTTCCTTGTTGAAGAAGCTCACCACCTGACAGTCCGCCCCGTCAAAATGGGAAGGCCGCCGTCCATCCCGTGGAGCAGCGGCCTGTTACGCTGGGCGGATTCTTACGGACGACCCACGTTCTCGGCTTGCAGGCCTTTGGGACCTTTCTTCACCTCGAACTCAACCTCCGAGCCTTCCTCGAGCGTCCGATATCCGCCCATTTGGATCGCCGAGAAGTGAACAAAGACATCATCGCCGTTCGAGCGCTGGATGAAACCATAGCCCTTGGCGGCGTTAAACCATTTTCACAACACCTTTTTCTCGCATTAATGTCTCCTGATTTCTTGCACTGCTCTGATGCAAAAGACGCGTACCCGTTCGATGGAAGCTCGCTACAGGAGGCAATGAGCCCTCCACGTAACGCTTCAGGCTCTGAAGGAATACACCCAGCTGGCATCAGAAAATCTGCCCTGTACTTTAGCAGATTTAAGCGCCCTCCTTCAAGGCTCGGCCTCAGTCTTAGGATGACGAATCCGCGGACCTCCGTTCACGGTCGCGATAAGATGAGCCGGGTTGCCCGATACGTCGCTGAATGACTTCCAAATACATCGCTTTTGACCGCCGCCGCCTTCTTCTAAAGCCGCTGTCTGAGAGAATACACGACCTGACGGTTGAGCACTGGCTGCGATTGAAGGACCCGACTCCTGCCTTTGAACACCCGGACCTGGCAGCGATCGCTGAACGGCTCCTGAACGCTCGCCGGATGGGCGCTGCAGCCATCTTCATGATGGGAGCCCATGTCTTGCGGGCAGGTGTGAATCGCCACATCATCGACCTGCTGGACCGGGGCCTTCTTACACATGTTGCGTTGAACGGGGCCGGCATTATCCATGACTATGAGCTGGCTCGAATCGGCGCCACCACCGAAAGCGTCGCGCGCTATGTCCGAAGCGGGGAGTTTGGATTGTGGAAGGAAACCGGCGAGCTCAACGAATGGGTTCGGGACGCGGACGGCGAAGGGCTTGGTGAATGCGTCGGCCGGCATATCCTGGAGAGCGATTACCCCCACCGGGATCTCAGCGTTCTGGCGGCCGCCTATCGCTGCTCGGTTCCTGCCACCGTCCATGTCGGCGTCGGCTACGACATTATTCATCAGCATCCAAATTGCGACGGCGCAGCGCTCGGTGCGGCCAGCTATCACGATTTTCTTTTGTTTGTCCATACCGTCGAGAACCTCGAAGGGGGCGTGGTGCTCAGCTTTGGGTCGGCGGTTATGGCTCCCGAGGTCTATCTCAAAGCGCTCTCCATGGCGCGCAACGTCGCTCACCAGGAGGGCCGCGCGATACGTCACTTCGCGACGGCGGTATTCGATCTGATGCCGATCGATGGCGACTTCCGCAGCGAACTTCCGAAGACGGATCCAGCCTATTACTTCCGGCCACGCAAAACCATCTTGATTCGTACCGTCGCCGACGGCGGAGAGAGCTACTATTTCAGCGGCGATCACCGTGTCACAGTTCCAGCGTTGTGGAAAGCCCTCGGACCAGCCACCGATTATCCTAGTGTGTAGAACCTGCAGTTTTGATCGTTGTGCCTGGAGGAGAGAAGATTTGCCCCATCGAAGAATTCTAAGTCTCGTGCTGGTTGCTTGGGCTGGAACCGCCTTCCAGGTTAATGCCCAAACACCGGCGGCGGCAGGCGCTCCCGGCGCCGATCAGCCTCAGGCGGCCACGAAGCCTGATTCTGCCTCCATTGAACGCGGGCAGAAGACGTTCGTCCAGAATTGTGGCTTCTGTCATGGCTCCCGAGCCAAGGGTGGTGAGAAGGGTCCGGACCTACTGAGATCTGTGCTCGTGCTCGACGACGAAAACGGGAAGAGCATCGGCCACGTAATCCTGGCGGGCCGACCTGACAAGGGCATGCCTAAGTTTCCGATGACGCCGGAACAGATTGCCGATATCTCAAACTTCCTGCACGACAGCATCAAATCTGCCGCAAACCGCGATTCCTACCAGATTCTCAATATCGTGATCGGCGACCCAAAAGCGGGAGAAGCCTACTTTAATGGGGCGGGGAACTGCACCAGTTGTCACTCCGTCACCGGCGACCTCAAAGGCATCGGCGGCAAGTATGATCCCGTCACGTTGCAGGATAAGATTCTGTTGCCGCGTGATCGCTGGGGGGGCGAGCCCCAGCCGAAGTCTGAAATCGCAGTGACCGTCACCATGCCATCCGGCGAGGCGATTACGGGACGCCTGCTCGGCGTAAATGATTTCGTTGTCGGTTTGCGCGACGACAGCGGCGGGTTCCGCTCCTTCACACGAAAGGATGAAAATAATCCGAAAGTTGAAATTCACGATCCTTTAAAGGTGCACACCGACATGCTCAAGAGTTATACGGACGAGAACATCCATAACCTCACCGCTTACCTAGTGAACCTGAAATGAAGATCAATCGTTTTCTATTGGGCATTTGCCTAACAACCCCTCTAACTCTGTCCGCGCAGTTCTTTCTCGACCCTGCGCTCTTGACGAAACCACCCACCGATGCCTGGCCGACTTATAACGGCGATTACTCGGGACGCCGCTTCAGCACGCTTACGCAAGTCAATCAGTCCAATGTCAAGAACCTAACTCTCTCATGGGTTTTCAGGGTGAGGCCCGGACCCGGCTCGGGGGCAATTGTCGGCGGCGAGGGGCCGCCGGCTGTCGAGGGCGCTCCAATCGATCCGGACGTTGCGACTATCAAAGCCACACCTCTGATGGTGAATGGAATTCTGTATTTCTCAACTCCCGACAACGCCTGGGCGGTCGACGCCCGATCGGGGCACCAGTTGTGGCACTACACCTGGAAAACTAAGGGCGGCATTCACATCGGCAATCGCGGCATGGGTATGTACGGCGGCTGGCTTTTCTTTGAGACGCCCGATAACTATCTTGTTTCACTTGATGCGAAAACGGGGAAGGAACGCTGGCATGTCGAAATCGCGGACGTAAAGCAGGAGTACTTCTCAACGCCGGCGCCCATCGTGGTCGGTAATCACGTCATCGTTGGCACGGGAGGCGACTCGCTGGACGTTCCGGGTTTCCTCGAAGCGCACGACCCGGAGACGGGCTCGACACAGTGGAAGTGGTGGAGTGAACCGCTGAAGAAAGGTGACCCCGGATCCGAAACCTGGCCCGATGAATACTCCATGCGGCACGGCGGCGGCATGACCTGGATCCCCGGAACGTACGACCCGGAACTGCATCTCTATTACATCGGGACCGGTAACCCGAATCCCGTCATGACTGGCCGCAGCCGCGTCGGCGACAACCTCTACACCTGCTCCATCGTTGCTCTGAACGTGGATACGGGGAAGCTGGTCTGGCATTTTCAGCCCTCGCCCCACGATACCCACGATTGGGACGCCGCTCAAACGGCCGTGCTGCTGGACGGTGAGTTCAAAGGCAAGCCGCGCAAGATGCTGGCTCAGGCGAACCGCAATGGGTACTTCTTTCTGCTCGATCGCGCCACCGGCGAGCACCTGCTGACCGCGCCCATGATCGAATCCATGAACTGGTCGAAAGGCATTGCCCCCAACGGGCAGCCGATCCCCGACCCTGCCAAGGAGGCCATCATCGCGGGCGTGCTCGTCTCGCCCAATTCCAGCGGAGCCACGAATTGGCCGCCGCCCAGTTTCAACCCCGAGACCGGATTCTTTTACGTAGGTCTCTCGGAAGTCTACAGTGAGTTCTATCTGACCGATACCGACCCTCACCCTGAGGGCTACGCCGCGGCTGAACGCGAGGTTGGATACCTGGGAGGCAGCCTGGCGGCGCTCGACTACAAGACCGGCAAGACCGCCTGGAAACACCGCTACCCGTCAGGTGGCGGCGGCGCGACCGGAATCTTGACGACCGCCGGCAAACTGCTGTTTGCGGGCGACGGCGCGCAACACGTCGTTGCCTATGATCCCGCGAACGGCAAGATTCTCTGGCATGCTGGTCTCGCTGACGATGTCTCCAATGGTCCCATCACCTATATGCTCGACGGCCAGCAATACCTGCTGCTCGGGGCAGGGGATTCGCTCTACTCAATGACGATTCAACAGTAGTCTGGCGCCGACGAATAATAAGCGAGCAGTGCCCCACAAGAACACCGATTGGTTACATGGGAAACCGCTGTCACTGCGGCCCGAGCAGCCGCAGATAGATAGATTCGAAGCACTCCGCACAAGCGTCAGCGGTGAGTTCTGCTAACGCGATTTGTCGGCGCCGGCTGCCCATCCTCTCCGCCAATTCCCGGTCCCGCAACACGGCCAGCATGGCGTCTGCCAGCGCCTTCTCGTCGCACGGAGGCACCAGAATGCCGCTCTCTCCGTCACGGATATACTCAGCCATTCCTCCGATGGCAGTGGCAATCACCGCGGTACCCCGCATCATCGCTTCGGCTGCAGCGTTACCAAACGACTCTGCCCACCTCGACGACGCCACCTGCACCCACGCTGCGCGTGCCTCGCGTTCGAGCACTGGCCTGCTCACGTGCCCCAACAGGGATACCGAACCGTGCAGCCCAAGGTCTCTCGCCAAGTTGGTCAAGGCCGCGCGCTCCGGCCCATCTCCCGCGATCCAAAGACGCGCTTCGGGAACCAGTTTCGCTGTGCGGGCGAAGGCTCGCAACAGAATGTCGACACCCTTCTGGTAAACCAAGCGCCCGGCGAAAAGCAGTGTCGGCGTTTCCGGCAAGGGCGGCCGCGGTGCGACGATGGCGACGCCGTTCCACACCATCTCCACGCGATGGAATCCTTCTGCCACTAGCAGGCGGCGGCCCTCCCCGCTATTGGCGACGCTGAGGCGAAACACACCCTCCCATCTGCTCAATAGGTTCACTTGGACCAGCATCGGAAGCCAGTCGCGCAGCGGCAGGCAGCCGTGGCGGCAGCAGGCAATGCCCGCGCGTTCGCGGCAGGGAGTTCCATCCGGCAGGATTTTGGTGCCGAGCGGACACATCGAGCGATACCAAGTCACATGATGAAGGCTCGGGACATTTCGCAGGAGCGGGAGGATCAGCGGCGAAAGCTGCGTCAGGAACACACGCACATGGACCACGTCCGGATGAAACTCCGCGATCGTCCGGCGGAGCGCAAAGGCCGCCCACGGATTGAACGCCTGTAGCAGCGTGCGGAAACGCGAGATGGTGCCAAAGCACACATAGTCCGCCAGGCTCTGGCCGCCCTCCATTAGTGGCCGCGCTGCAAAGATCCGAACCTCATGTCCTCTGCGCCGTAACGCATCGCGAAGGACCTCCTGCGCAAGTTCAGCACGCCCGAATGGCTCTGCGTAATCGTTCACCAGCAGAATCCGCATGGATTGAGGCTAATGACTCAGCAAGCCGCGCCGGGTATCGGAGGCGGAAAGTGTCCCAGACCGATCGAAATAGAGCCGCCAAGCGAACGACAGCGACCCGCCCGCACCGAACAGGTATCCAACCACATATCCCGCGCTGGCCAATAACCAAGCTACGAGAAGTAAAGGCACCAGGCGGATTATACGAATGGGTGTCTTATGGTCCTTTGCCTCACGGGTCACACGAGCGATCCTCTTGACTTCCAGCAGAGGGGCGATAGCCGCGAAGTAGGTGCGACGCGACCACGGCCAGCTTCTACTCCAGACCCCGCGAACGCACGGGCGCCGAAAAAACGCACGTAGAGAAAGGTCATTAACCGGGACGGATTCACGTGGGCGGCCTTTGCCCTTGGCTCCAGGAATATGCGGTGACCAAGTTCGACTAAGCGCCACTGCAGCAAAGTCTCGGAAATCATGAGCGTGCCCAAATCCTCACCGAGCCCGAGCAACACGTCGCGACGATAGCTGCTGTTATGCGCGGCGACCGAAGTGACCTCCCCAGCCTGGGTCGGCGGGGCCCACGCCCCGAGGCTAGGCTAAGCAAGTAAGAGCACCAGCTGATGGCTGAATGCGGATTGGCGTTACCGATTTCAGCCCCAACCACCGCGTAGCCGGCACGATGGCGTGCCAACAGCGCTTCCGCCCATTCCGGCGCAGGGTAACAATGATCCTCGATCATGGCGACGAACGCCGCAGTGGCGCTGCGAACGCCGGTGGTCGCTGCCTCGGCCAGCAGTTTTGCCCCACGGTACGGCACGACGTGAAGGCTTTGGAACGCGGCGCGGTCCGCCGCATCAACCTCGATCCCCTAGGGCGACAGCGCGACGATGACCAGCTCAATCGCCTCGTGGATGTTCTGGTCGCGAAGCCGGGCCATCGTCATCTTCAGACTGCTGTTATGGTCCGCCGCGATAAGTACAACCGAATTTCCGGAACAGATTGCCCGTTCATGTCCGTTGATTATTGTCCCGCCCAAATCTCTGTAGGGGGCTTGCCACGTGAGGCCGTAACTTCACGCGATCTCTCGCGCCTCAATCGGAAGGGGAACCAGCGGTTGCGTTTCGGCCAAATCGACCAGAGCATCCAGCCCTTCGTCTCCCTCTTCGAGATACTTCGGGTCGGAATTGACTCGCCACAAGTTGTACTTGGCGCCCAGGATGTTTCGCGCGGCGAGGATTCCGGTCACCATCGAGTGATCCTGGTTGTTGTAATGATGCATGCCGTTGCGGCCGATCAACTGCAGGTTGGAGATCCCTTTCAGGAATTCCTGCACCGCAGCCAGGCCTTCTTTGTACTGGGTGTCATAAACCGGATAGGCTTTTGGCACCCTACGCACCACACCATCCAGGATGGCCAACCGTTGAACCAGCCCGAGGCCTGACAGTTCCTCTCCGGCTAAATCAAGCAGTTGTTCATCCGACATTTCCCAAAGAGAGTCGTTCTCAAAACAGAAGTACTCCAAACCCAAGGAAGTTGTCTCGGGGTGGGGAACCATGTCTGGGCTCCAGTTATTGAAATTCTGGATTCGCCCTACTTTGAACCCGGGATCGTGTATATAAAGCCAATTGTCGGGAAACAGGTTCTTGCCGCGAACTATGAGAACCACAGTTAGAAAGTCGCGGTAATGAAAGCACTTCGCCGCGCGCTGCAAGAACTCTGGTGGCGCTGGGTTGAGGCAACCGAGCAGATCCCGAATCGCCATGCTGCTGATGTAGTGCGTCCCCCGCAGAATGCCGTCGGCAGTCCGGATACCAGTAATCCGCCCTGGCTCCCACAAGATCTCTCGGACGCTGGTGTTGAAGAGAACTTCAGAGCCTTTTTTCTGAACCAGCTCCGCCATTCGAGACCACATCATTCCCGGGCCAAGCCGCGGATAGAGAAAACGGGAAATCAGGGTTTTGGCTTGGGGTTGGTCTCGTTGGCTCTGCACGGTTCTTAGTGCGTTCCGCAACAGCATACCCAGGGAAAGGCCACGAATCCGCTGGGCGGCCCAATCGGAACGTAACTCGCGACAGGAGACGCCCCAGACTTTCTCTGTATACGTCTTGAAAAAGACGTTAAAAAGCCGTTTCCCAAACCGGTTCGAAACCCAAGCTTCGAAGTGGTCCTCCGGTTTCTCTGGAAAGAATCGTGAGAAAAGGAAGCTAAACAGGCATCGTACGGACTCCAGGTGACCCAGGCTGCGCAGTGCATTTCGAAAATCGAGTGGGTAGCTAAAGAACTTCGACCGGTAGAAAATCCTGGAAAGCCGAGGCCGTTCAATCAAATCCTCCCCAAGAACCTCGCGCCAGATTTGTTCGATCATGGGCACCTTGGTGTAGAAGCGGTGACCTCCCAAATCGAAGAGGTAGCCCTTATATTCTTCCGTCCGGGACAGCCCTCCGCAGAATTGGTCCTTCTCGATGATCAGCGAGTGAACGCCACTCTTCTCGAGCTCGTAGGCCGCCGAAAGCCCGGCGGGCCCTGCGCCCAGTATGACGGCACGAGTAATTCCTGATGCAGGATGTGCTTGAGAATCGGAACTCAATTGAAAAGATACTCCCCGGAGCCGGTCGTCACACAAGTATGACAAGTATAGTGCTCAGTTTTGAGCGAGGTCACGGATCCACCTTCTTACGGGCTACCAAGTAGCTATCGCTCGCCAACATGCCGGATTTCCAAATGATCTCTCCAGGAAACTTGCGAATGCTCGGGTACCCGGAGTCCGACAGAGAGTGAATCAGACGGTCACTTTGTGAAGGGTCCATACGCCGTAGCGAAACAACGATCACATCCGGATGTTGAGTAGCAAGCGCTGCGATTGACTCGCCCAAATTATTGGAAGGACTCGGGCACCAGAAGGCCGGTTTGCCGCCGCCGTAATAGTTCATCAGAACGCTCTGCCGAAAATAGGGTTGCACGGCGAGTAAGTAATAGCCCCTCCCGGCGATCCGCTTCCCCGCCGCCACGTCGGGTGCGATGTCCGCGGCAAGCGCCTTCGACCCTGAGTATGGCTCATTAATATCCCGAGTGCCCGCCCGAGCTGTCCAGTAGACGTGCATCCCGAGCACCATGGCCCAAGCAACCCATACATGAAATGGCGGGGTTCGAGGATTTCGACTACTGGTGACCCACATTGCGAAGAGCCACAACAGGAACAAGATGCCAGAGTGCCAGGCACTGGAGTAGACAAGCGCAGAAAACGCCAGACAAAAGCCGGCCGGCAGCGCGAAATAGAGTGCGGTTCGGTTGCGAACCATCCAGAAGAGGCTCAGGGCCAAGGGCAAGATGGCAATTCTCAGCCTTGAAGAGAACGCTTCCGTGATCTGATAAGCACCCCGATCAAGGTGTTCCCTGAAGTGTGAGGCCCGAGCGATGTTGTGGGAGATGTCTTGGGCAAAGTCATTGCTCGACGAAGGCCAAACTTCAACGACGACCGCAATCACCGCGACCAGAAAGACTCCGCAAGAAAACATCAGCTGCCGAGTCATACGCGGTTTTGAGGCCTCTAGATCCGTCCAGATCTCGATCATGTACGCCAGAAGAATCGCCCCAGCAGCGAGCGTTCCGTGAATGCTGACATTCGCCAGTGCAATTAAGAGAGCGATCAGGATCCACGGCTTTGATCGCGCCCTTGGAAGGAACCAGGCGATGGCAAACAGAAGCGGCGCCAGCAGCGCATAACTGCGAGCGACGACGGCATATTGATATAGCAGGAAATAGGTGAAGGGGATCACGGCGCGGATGGCAGGCGGGAACGGGCTCAGCCATAGGACCATCGCGACGGCTATGGCGGAGAATACCGCTGACAGCAAACGCATGGTCCCGTAGGGCAATCCCAGCTTCGCCGGAGCCATCAGCAGCACGTGCCACAGCCCGGGTGACCCCTCATAGCGCAGATACCTTAGGCACAAGTCGGGCAGGCTCGCATCACGGGCAAGCAGCCATGCCTGCGCTTCATCAAACCAAGGTTCGTGATGATACGCGATGACCGCCAGGATTACGCAATACGCGGTCAGGACGACTGGCTTCCAGATGGCAGTTTCCACCTTCTCGGCAGTCGGGAAGGCACGGGTCGCTGACGTCAACGAAGTGACTCCTGGTAAGGCATCGGCTGTCGGTCGGCCCTTGAATTGTAGTACAGCCCGGGCTAGTCCTCGAAGCCAGGTAGATTTACTGGCACAGGCCGACGTATTATAACTATAATGCAAGATGCATCACAGAGGGATCGCAGCGGGACGGCAAGGAAAGCAGTAAGAGAAGAGTAGGATGCCCAAGCGGCCCGATCCTCAAAAAGGTCGAGACCATGCCACCCACCATGACCATCACCGAATCCGGCTCCGGGCCCCGAGTCCTGGTCGTTGAGGATAACTCGACGAATCAGCTGGTCGCCCGTAGCATGTTGGAAATAGGCGGCTTCCAGGTAGAGACTGTTACCAATGGCAGGGACGCCATCGATGCTGCCGGAACCAGGCCGTTTGATCTCATCTTGATGGACATCCACATGCCGGTTCTGGATGGGTGCGAGGCATCCATGCAGATTCGTCAGCTTTCCGGTAGGGCCGGCCGCGTGCCCATCATTGCCTTATCGGCCAGCGTCTTCTCCGAAGATATCCGGCGCTGCTTCGACGCGGGAGCGGACGATTTCATCGCCAAACCGTTCATGCCTGGAGAGCTGATCGCCAGGTGCCAGCTCTGGCTCAAGCGTGGCCCCCGAAGCAATCCCGCCATCTTAAGGGGAAATGGGTCCGCCTCCCACAGAAGGACTTCTCCCGCCGAGTGGGATAACGCGCTGATCACGCTCTCGTCGTGATGGTGACGTTGGCCGGCTTCAGGCCCGGCGACACAGCGGACACGCGAATCTGCCCGGCTTTGCCGGTCGATTGCACGATCGCCAGACACATTCCATGCGAGGCCTTGTACTGCTCGCCTTTGAAGTCCGCCGCCATGTCAGCCATGTTGCCGTTGTCCACGCCGATCAGCCGGCCTTCGCCCTCAACCGTAAACCCGATGTCATTGTCCGCATTCGGATACATCCTGCCCTGGGCATCGAGCACCTTCACAGTAATGTGCGAGACGTCGCGCCGGTCGGCACGGATCGTCGCGCGGTCAACCGAAAGCCCGATCGCGGCGGGATCTCCCGCGGTCGAGACCTCCTCCTCCACCACCACTTTGCCCGCCCTCATGCCTACCGCTTTCAGCGTGCCCGGTTCGTACGGAACGTCCCACGCCACATGCAAGTCGTCCGTCGTCCTCACCCTGTTTTCCGTTCCTGGCGCGTATTGGCCATAGCGCCCCTGCATGCCATAGCGCGGAAACGTATATCCTTTAACGCCCACCGATTTTCCGTTAAGGAACAACTCCACGCTGTCGCAGTTGGTGTAGCAGGCAACCGGCAGGAACTGGCCTTCGCGCCCGGCCCAGGTCCAGTGCGGGAACAAGTGCAACATCGGCTTCTCAGTCCACTGGCTCTGATAGAAGTAGTAGCCGTCTTTGGGAAAACCGCAGCTGTCCAGCACGCCGGACGAGGCGCCCCTCTGTCCGCCGCCGGCTTCTCCCAGGTAATCGATGCCGGTCCACATGAAGTCGCCCGCCACGTAATCGTGGTTCCAAACGAACTTCCAAAGCTCCTCCGTGTCCAATCCCCGGAAGCCGCGGCCATAGCCGCGGAAGCCAAACGGAATCGCAGCCTGCCCGGGCGCATCCGGCACAAACCCCCGATAGTCGCCGCGTTGCCCACCCATGCCGGAGCTTTCGGTTCCGATCATGCGCCAGTTCGGATGCGCCTGTTTGTCGATGCTGTAATACAACTCGCGGCGTTCGCGCCAGCGGTCAGCATAGTTATATCCGACGATGTCCAGCGCACCGAGAAACTCCACGGGAGCCGCCTTGGGCTGGGCCGCTATCTGGTCACAGGCAGCGGTGACGGGTCGGGTCGGATCCTCGCGGTGGAATATCGCCATCAGGTCGCGCAGAAGTTCCACGCCATTCGGGCTCAGCTGATCGCCAATTTCGTTGCCGCAACTCCACACCACCACCGAAGGATGGTTCCGGTCCCGGCGTACAAAGTCCGTCACGTCGCGCTCGTGCCATTCGTCGAAGTAATTGGAATATCCATTGCCCTTGATTTGCGGCTTGCCGACTTTCCACTCGTCGAAGGCTTCGTTCATCACCAGGACACCCATGCGATCGCACAGGTCGAGCACCTCGGGCGCCACCGGGTTGTGACTGGTGCGGATGGCGTTGCAGCCCATCTCCTTCAGCGTTTCGAAACGACGCTCCCACACCCGCTCCGGCACTGCGGACCCCACTGAGCCGGCCTCGTGGTGCAGGCAGACGCCGTTCAGCTTCACTCGTTCGCCATTCAACACAAAACCGCGGTCCGCATCGAAAACAGCTTCGCGAATCCCGAATGGAGTCTCGTATTGGTCCACGACCTGCCCGGCTACCCGCACGGTGCTGAACAGCCGGTACAACTTCGGTTCCGCGACGCTCCATAGTTTGGGCGTGGCGACCGGCACTTGCTGCGTAAACACATACTCACCGTGGGGGCCGATCTCCTGCGA
The DNA here is from genome assembly GCA_963771305.1 of uncultured Acidobacteriaceae bacterium. Taxonomy (GTDB): domain Bacteria; phylum Acidobacteriota; class Terriglobia; order Bryobacterales; family Bryobacteraceae; genus CAJCIT01. The sequence continues at coordinate 113,171 of CAVYTS010000001.1, read as the reverse complement.
GGCGTTTGCGCTCTGGACCGCTTTGCCTTCCGGATCCAGGATCGACGTCGCTAGCGTGCATGCCGCAACCGCTGCACTGTCATTCCGGACCCTCGTTTCCACCTGAACGGTAGCCGCGCTGGTCGTGACGCGTGGCGTTGTGACGAACGTTCCCCATCGCGCCACGTTTACCGGATTCACTGCGAGCAGCCAGGTGTGCCGGTAAATGCCCGATCCCGAATACCAGCGCGAGTTGGGCTGCAGCGAATTGTCCACCTTGACGGCCACCACATTTTCGCTGCCGCCATTCAAGTGTGGTGTCAGGTCGTAGCCGAAGCTGATGTAGCCGAAAGGCCGCTTCCCCAGATATTGGCCGTTGATCCACACCTCGCTGTTCTGGTAGACACCATCGAATTCAATCGAGACGTGGCGTCCCTGATAGGACGCGGGAAGCCGGAAATGTTTGCGATACCAACCGATGCCCGTAGGCGCGTAGCCGCCGGGGCCGCTGCTCGGCTCGCTTTGCGCGAAAGGCCCTTCAATGCTCCAATCGTGCGGCAAGTCGAGGCTGCGCCAGTTCCCATCGTTGAAATCCTGCTGCGACGCGCCCGGCGCATCGCCTTTATGAAACTTCCATCCGAAGTCGAAGGAATCGCGGATGCGCGGAGGCGCCTCGTTAGCTTGCGCAGCTAACCGGTTTGAGGAATCGATCACGGATCCCAGAGCCACCGCTCCCAGCGCCTGGCCCAGCAGCCCGCGCCGCGTTATCGGACCGTTTGAATCAGCCACATTATCACCGTCGTCCACAAGTCTACGCCGCGTAACGGCTCACCTGGTCACACATCGGCCGCCTGCATCAGGCCTCGCATGTACCCGAACGCAAACGCGAATGCTTGCCGGCCACCCTCGTCGCCTTGTATTTGGGGAACATGATCGGGCATCAGCATGCCGTCGTAACCGACTTCTTTGTACACCCGCAACGCCGCCAGCATGTCCACGTCTCCGCAGTCCGGAAACGTCTCTTGAAAATGCAGGAAGGCTCCGTGGATGTTCCGGAAATGCACGTTGAAAATCTTCTTACGCGTACCGAAGTAGCGGATCACGTCAAAGAGTTCAACGCTCGGATTCGCCAGCATTTCCGACACCGTGCCCTGGCAGAAGTTGAGGCCGTGGTACGGGCTTGCCTGGATCTCCACGAATCGCTTCAGCCCATCCACATTGCCCAGCACCCGATGAACGCCGCGGAACCCTTTGTCAGGTGGCATGCCGGGGTCGTGGGGGTGGCACGCGATTCTCACTTTGTATTCGGCGGCCACTGGAACCACCCGGTTCAAGAAGTATGTGATACGCTCCCACATCATGTCCGCGGAAATCGGGCCGATACCAGGCAGGGGCGGATCTCCCGATACATCCCCGCCATCGGGCGATCCGGGTGGCCGCCAGGTTCGCAGCGCTTCGGCGTAATCAAAGGTGCTGTAGCTAGAGGCGCCTCGTCCAGGTGTGCGTCCGGAACGAACCACGCCCAGAATGTTGAGGTTGTACTTCACCAGGTGAATGCCGGCTTGTGAGCAGTTGCGAATCATCGCACAGACGCTGTCGATTTCCCTCTCGCGCTCCGGACTCCTGCCCAGCATGATGTCCGGGCTCTCCGATTTCGAAATGAAGTTGGAGCTCATTGGCAGCGGCACTGCCTCCAGCCGCAGGCCGAAAGATTCCACGCGTTCCCGCAGCCGGGTCAGCCCTTCGACGGACCAGCTCTGGTCCAAATGCGGCGAAGGAAGCTTGCTGCAAATGTGGGTGACGCCCAATGCGGCCATCACGCGCAGCACTTCATCGCTGGAATCGTGTTGAGTCGCCAGCTTCATGCGTCCCGCGCGTCCGGGTCCGGATTGAGATCGTGCACCGGCCGGCGAGAGTGCCAGCGAGGAGGCAGCCAGTTGGGCAAAGCGTCTGCGATTCATAGTCCAATCCTAAGGCCCATGGAGGACATGGCAGTGTGGTGTTTCATGGCTACGCGTATTGTCAACACCTGGGGCAGAATCGGCGGGGCGTCGTGCTCCGAAACGGAAAGCATGTGGGCAAGGGTGGCTTCCCTCCGAGCGCGCAGATGTCGTGTGGCACGTGCCGAACGAATCGGGATCGGGGCTATGCTCAGTTTCCGGCAACCGATCAGTTCGGCGTCGGCGCGGGGATCACCGACCAGCTCACCTTAGCTGACGGAACGCAGAGTATTTCCGACTGGGATAGCGTCAAAACAGGCAGCGTACCCGGAATTACGAACTGATTGTTGTAGACCACAACACTCTGAAACGGGACGGGCGTGGTGATGTAGCACGTCAGGTGTGCCTTCTTAATGGTTGATTGGCTTGACGACGATCGTGGGGGGGGCCGCCATTGGGATTGTTAGCATTCAACACCTCCTTTACGACGGGGTTGCAGAAAAGAAAGGGCCGTAACACTTGCGCCTGTTCCGTTCGGAATTGATCAGTGAGCGAAACCACCGCGCCGATGTTATTACCAGCGGCCGCATAGCACTTGAAATGGTCCGACTCCGTCTCTGGTGGAATGGGCGGGATCTGGGGCACGCCCGCGGCGGAGATCAGCGCTTTGCCTGATGGCACCGCCAGAGTTACCGCCCGTCCCGTCTGCAAAGTAGCCGTACCGAACTGGTTTACGACCGTGACGAGACATGGTGTCGACGCCTGCGGGTTAATCTCGTACATCAGCAGGTGGGCGTCCGGGTGCAGAATCTGGGTCGTCACACCGTTGTAGGTTTTCTGTACAGGATTGCAGAACACCAGAGACCTGAGATCCGTGACTGACTCCCAGAACCCGGGTAGAAACGTACCGCTCGGCGGGGCAATATCAAACTGGTCTCGCAGCAGCGCCGAAGCGGGCTGAATCGGTCCCGGCGTCAGGTTTGAACTTTCTTCATGACAGTGAGTCCTCTCTGGCACTGGCGAACGTATTGAGAAGGCGGCAGTAGGAGCCGGCTCCTTTAGCTCGGTGCACAAATTGCGCTTAGAAGTTTGCTTAACCGAAATCTCCATTTCGGTTCAGGCGCGCGGAGTATACACCCAACCGCCAGCTTTTGATCCTCCGAAGATCAGACTCCGCAAACCCCCGAAAAAACTCTAAGGCGACAGCGCCAGCCCGCTCATCGGCGACCGTTAGATTATTCGGCATCTGAGTTTTCATCTTGCAGGAGGAGTGTGGATGTACCAAGTTTTGCCCTCTGCAGGCTGCTGAAAGAGGCCATCCCCCTTGGCTCCCTCGCTATCCCATCACAAACGAACATAGGCGCTTCGAAGCCGTGACGGTCAAGCAAGCCATGATGGACCCTGGCCCATCAGAACTAATGAAAATGACCGCGAAGCAGCCACCCCGTTTCGCCCGCTAGCCTAGGCGCCTCAAGCGTCCTCGCTCCGGACGCGAGCGGGCGGGAAGTGCTTATTGAGCCTCGTGTAACACGACCTCAAACCCCGTCGCGAGAACCGTCACTCGAACATCGCGAAAGTCTCTTGCGAGTGGCTGATGGGCCAAATCGTCAGCCGTCATCGTGGTCAGCAGACCGATCACTTGCATACCTGCGTTCAATGCGGCTTCGATTCCAGGCCTTGTATCTTCGAACACAAGACACTCCCTCGGGTCCACGCCTAGCTTTTCCGCCGCCAGTAAGAATCCTTCCGGGTCCGGCTTCCCCTTACGAATCTCGTCGATCGGCACCAGCATTTGGGGAACCGGCAAACCGGCCGCGGCGATCCGTGTGACAGCAAGTGTCCGTGGTGCCGAGGTCACCACACCCCACGCCCCCTGCCGCGCCGCGTGTAAAGCCACCTCGGCTCCAGGCACCGCGCGTATGCCGTCCAGTTCTGTCTCTTCGTACGCCAGCATTTCAGCGACTTCCAGCGTGTGATCTACACCGGGCAAGAAGTGTTCCAACGTGCTTAGGGTTGGCCGGCCATGCGAGAACCGCAATAGGTCTTCAAGCGGAACGTGGTGCCGCTTGGCCCACCATGCCCAAGCGCGCTCCACCACGGCGGTTGAGTCTACCAACGTACCGTCCATGTCGAACAGGATGGCTTTGCAGGTTATCTTCAAACGTCTCTCATAATCGCACTCGCGACGAGAGCCCGGTGAGGTCCCGCGCACCCGGTGGGTGATGGCCGCTTTCGGCCACTGTCGGTTCTGATGCACCAAAGGGGCTGGATGCTACCTTTTATTGTCAATGACTTAACTCTGGCACCAGCCGTGCACTATAAGCAGCGAGGGCCGCGAAGGCGGCACGCTAAAGGAGAAATAATGAAAACAAAATTGCTTGCACTCTTCCTACTGGCTGGTGGTTGCCTATTCGCCCAGCGCGTCGCTGTCGGTGTGGGAGTCGGCGGAGTCGGATTCGGAGTCGGCGGCTACCTTGCACCGCCCGTGGCTGCGTACGCGCCTGGCTACGGCTACCCAGCGCCTTATGCCTATCCTTATGTGGCGCCCGCGTATCCTTACTATCCGTACGTCGGCATTTACGGCGGTTACTACGGCGGTGGCTACTATCGTGCGCCGTACTATCGCGGTGGCTACTATGGCGGTGGCCATTACCATGGGCATCCCGTCCCCTACGCGGGCGGATACCACGGCGGTTACGGATACCACGGTGGATACTCGGGTGGTCACTATGGCGGCGGATACGGTCATCGGTAGTTAATGTTCCGATTTTGAGTGACGCGAACGAACCTCTTTCGTTAGAGCCAAGCAAGACTAGTCCCAGGCAGGCGCCCAACCTGCCTGGGCATTTTTTTGATCGACGAGTAGTAAATCTTCCTTTTCGATCTGTCGGTTGGCCGTCCGAAGATTCGTCTTGTAGGGTGGGCACGCTGCCCGCGACGCTCTCCGTCTCGGAGCACGACGCATCGTCGGTCCGTTGACTCCTACCTCAGGGCCACTTCATATCCAGGGCGTAGATCTCCTGGAAGCTCGTGTCACGCAGTACCATCGGAGAGTCGTCTTCGCTGCAATGTGTTTTCCGTTGGGCGACCACTTCGGCGCCGACACCAGTTTGCGAGAGACCGGGTCCAGCATGACCTCCATCAAATGCACAACCGGATCCACTTGACGGCTCATGACGGTCGCGGCAGGGCAGATTGTAAACGCCGAACCAATCGAGGGCCTATGCATATCTCAGGGGTTGGGCGGGGAGGACAGCGGCAGTTCCAGGGGCAAGCCTAACGCTGACCGCCCTTCAACGCCATCGATCAGAATGCCAATGTCCCCAACGCTCTCCCGAAGCGGCGTTGGAGAGCTTCAGCAGGAGCCGGGGATCGTTGCCGGAGTTTTCCCTAAGTTGATTCAAGTAGTCGAGCGTGCTGCGAAACAGAGAGGCTTGCAACTCGACCGGCACCGAGGATTGCTGAAGCTTCTATGTCATATCGGAGACTGCCGAATCTGCTAGAGCTTGCACTTTCCTCAGTCGCGTCCGACGGCATACCACCCCCGGAACTTGTGGCGCACCGGCGCAGCGGCGGAAACAAGACGTGGTCAGCCGACCGGGCGAATGACGAGCGTTCTACCTGCTCTGCGTTCGCCGGCAATGAAGTCTCGGTTGCCTGGCGAGAGATTATCAGGCGTGGGGCAGAACTTTGGGCTTCGCACAACGGGGGGCATTGCCCGATGCCGACCCCCAACTCAGGATTGGCGCTCTCTCGTCTACCGGTTGTTCTGACGGGAAGCACGCCGCCGCCAGATTAAGATCCCTAGCAATCCGCTGCCGAGCAGGCCAAAAGCGCTGGGCTCTGGAGTTATCGCCACGCTACCTGCATAATCCAACGACAGGTCGGCGGTAGCGACCGCGACGCCGTAATCAATCGGACCGTCCGGGCTGAAGTGACCGTTGCTCCAGAAGTCGACTACCTTGCCGCCGCCAATCTCGAACATCAGTCCGTAGATGTCCAGGAATCCGCCAGACGCTGGGTAGTCGGATGCGGTTTGTGGCGAGCCGCCGGGATAGAAGAGGTTGTCGTAGGTCAAAAAGCCGTTGTTATCGGCAGGCAAACCAGACGATACCGCGAACCTGCTGAAATCGTGAGGTGCCAGCGTGTTGCCGGATTCCGGTGTGTCGTGCTTGATTGGCACCAGCGAACCGATCGGTGCGTTGACGATGTTGAGGCCATTATTCGAGTCAGAGAAGCTGCCGCTGATCCCGGTGACCTCAAATGCTTGGGGATACGTCGTGTCCGTGGCGCCGCCATAAGTCAACGTGATCATGCCACTTACTCCAGGGCCTGAGAAGTCGAAGGTGAAGGTGCTGGCGTTTGCATGCGAAGGGAGCGATGCCGCCAACAGCAGCGTCGCCGAGAGAACAAGCTTTTTATGCATCTTAATGAAAGACTCCATTGTTCTAGAAGCTCCGGGTTTCATTTCGTCGGCCCGATTCATTGGAGCAGGGTTTGTCAATGACTAGACACCCGTACTTCAATGACTCGGGCCGCGAGTACTGCGGGTACTCAGGGATTATAGCCAAAAAGAATTGGGGTAAGAGAAGAGAATGGGGTCAGCCGCACATTTCGTCCGATAGCCCTCAGCCCATTCCGGCACTAAGTTCGTCCTGGCGTTTGAACGGGAAGGAGACTTGAGCTGTCGCAGGGCTTGCTGGACCGCCCGCGGACTTCGTTTCGCAAAGCAACCAAACCTTATGTCACATTTCGCCGACGAGCGCATGTCGTCCCTCCTGTCGTCCCTCCTGTTGACTTAGTTGCGGCCGTCCCTACCGCAACACCTCGGCCGCCCCCTCGGCGTCCACCTCGGCCCTCGTCGCGGGCCACCTCGGCATCGCTTCTTCTCAACCACTTCGCCCGTTCGAGCGGCCAACCAGCGCGCCAATGCCAAATCCTCATCTGGCGCTGGCCGGCCTTTCTTGATGGAGCCATCGGTGGCCGCATCTGTATCTGTACGCCCGCCATGCTTCACCCAGAGCCAACGGAATTGTATGCGCCGCCGAGTCCGCCACCGCGAGTCACGCGACTCGTAAGGTAATTTTCCCAGCAGAATCAATCGCGTTGGTGGCATCTCCATCGGCACCCCGCTCGAAGTGACTCATCATGGAACCAAATAGGCTCCCGCTCAGCCATATTCCGCGCGTTGAATTGGCTTCGAATTTTCAAGTCACGGTCCCATTTGGTGTCGCCAGAAAGCCGAGTTAGCTTCCGAAAAGAAAACCCGTTCGGCCGCAGGTCAGATAGTTGGGTTTGCTTTTTCCAAGTCTCTTCGTAGCTGATCGAGGGCCTTCGGGAGGCGAGTTCGTTTCGTTTCACAGAACAGTGACCGGGGGCTCTCGGCGTTACGGCTGGTTCGGTCCTCCATCAGCTTGCTGTCAGAAGCGCCAACTTCGTTTCGCAAAACGAAGCGTGCTTCAGGCTCATCGGCTGCGCGTCGTTTCTGGGATGAACATCCGGGCAGGCCAAAATGCAGCTAGCCCGATTGTATTCAATACCTTGTGTTCGTCTGCACGAGTGTGGGGCGTGTCGAGAGTTCGTTTCGCAAGAATACGCACTAGTAGACATTCTTCTAGACAAAAGGCAGATCTTGTACTAGAGTGTCTTCTAGAGAAGATGGCTAACAATAGTGCTAGCGACAAGGGTATCGAGCTGCTTCAGGGCACGCTCGACATGCTGATTCTGCGAACTCTTCAGTGGGGACCGCAACACGGGCACGGCATCGGTCAGGCGATCCGGCAGAGTTCAGCGGAGCTGCTGCTCATTGAGCGCGGATCCTTATATCCGGCGCTGCATCGCCTGGAGGCTAAGGGCCTGATCGCGTCGGAATGGAAAGCTTCGAACTTAAACCGGCGTGCGAAGTACTACGTGCTCACAGATGCAGGTAGAGAACAACTGGTGGCTGAGCAGTCGAAGTGGAAACTGCTGGTCAAAGCGATTACGCGTGTGATGAAGCCGGCGTGAGGTAAAAACCTATGATGCGGTGGGACTTTTGGCGACGGAACCGACGCGATACCGATCTCGAGGATGAGATCGCACACGACTTGGCGCTGGACGCGGAGGAGCGAATTCGCTCCGGCGCTACGCCGCAGGAATCCGAATGGGCCAGCCGCCGCGACTTCGGCAATGTGTCTCTCATGAAGGAGGGCCTTCGCGAAATGTGGGGCTGGACATCGCTCGACCGGCTTGACCGGGATCTCCGCTATGGATGGCGCAGCTTGCGCAAGAGCCCGCTGTTCGCCATCATGGCCGTGCTCTCGCTGTCACTGGGTATTGGCGCCAACGCGTCGATCTTCAGCGCAATCAACGCGATTCTGTTCCGGCCTTTGCCTGTGGAGGGGCCCTCAGAACTGATCTCAATCAATGAGAAGGTTGGCGGTAACGCGCTGCCTCTGCTCTCGTACCCGGACTACAAAGATTTTCGCGACCGTAATACCGTGCTGTCGGGAGTAGCTGGTATGGGATTTACTGCGGCGAGCATTGGCTTAAAGGGAAATACCCAGCGCATGTGGGGCTATACGGTGACCGGGAACTACTTCGGGCTGCTGGGAGTGAAGCCATACGCCGGCCGCCTGCTGCAGGAAGAGGATGACAAAGTTCGCGGAGGTCATCCGGTGATGGTTCTGAGCTACACGTGTTGGCAAACGCGTTTTGGCGGAGACCCGCACATTATCGGCTCAAAGCTTCTAGTGAACGGACGCGAGTTCACCGTCATAGGAATTACACCCAAAGAATTCTTTGGTACGGAGCTGTTCCTGGCTCCGCAGGCTTTCTTCTCGACGGCCATGCAGAACGATTTGGAGGGAGGCGCGGGGAGTCTGGACCGGCGGTCTGTCCGAGGCAACTTCGCGCTGGGGCGTTTGAAGCCAGGCATCAGCATGGCGCAGGCCGAGGTCGCCCTGGACGCGATTGGGCGGCAAATGGCGCTGGAACACCCAGACGACGACGGCGGCATGGAGGTCAAGCTCACTCCTCCGGGGCTGGCGGGGGCGTTCATGCGGAATCCCATCATCGGGTTCGTCGCTGCCATGTTCGGCGTTTCGTGCTTGGTGTTATTAGTGGCCTGCACGAACCTGGCCAGCATGTTACTGGCCCGTGCGGGCGACAAACGTAAGGAAACCGCAATCCGGCTGGCGCTGGGCGCTGGACGAGGCGTGCTGATCCGGCAACTGCTCACTGAGAATCTAATGGTCGCTCTCGCAGGGGGCGCCGGCGGCGCTCTGTTAGCGCTCTGGATTACTGGCGCCCTAGCTGCCTGGCATCCTCCAGTCGATATCCCAGTCACAGTGAGCGCGCCCGTCGATTTTCGCGTGTTTCTGTTTGCTTTGGCGGTCTCCGTCGTCACCGCGCTGTTATTCGGTCTGATACCGGCTTTTCAGGCGACTAAGACGGACTTAGTCCCAGCCTTAAAGAATGAAACGAGCGCCGCGCGATTCCGCTACTGGCATCTGCGCGATTACATGGTCTCCGCCCAGGTCTGTCTGTCGGTATTACTACTGTTTTGTTCGGTGCTGGTAGTGAAGAGTCTTCAACGATCGCTCGACGCTCCGATCGGTTTCCAGCCGCGCGGTATGGCTACGGTCTCGTTCGACCTGAATATGCAACGCTATGATGAGCCGCGCGGCCGCGACTTTCAGAATGGAGTACTGGAGAAGGTGCGCCAGTTGCCGGGAGTTGAATCGGCCGCGCTTGTGAACACGATCCCGTTAACCATGGGTGTCGGGTGGAATCCAATCTATATCGAAGGCAAGCCCGTTCCCAAGAAGGCCTCAGACGTTCCCAGCGGCTACGTCTTTGCGGTGACGCCCGATTACTTTCGGACCATGCAAACGCACTTGATCTCCGGTCGTGAGTTCGACGACCGGGATAAGCAGGGCAGCCGTCGTGTGGCTATAGTCAATAGCTCTTTTGCGGCGCGCTTGCTGGATGGCGCCAACCCGATGGGACGCCGCTTCACCACCTCGAAAACCGGGGAGCCCATGGAGATTGTGGGAGTGGCGGAAGCCGGCAAATACTATCTCCTCAATGAGCACCAATCGTTCGCCTTCTGGACGCCGCTGGAAACCACGTATAGCTCAACTGCTTCCTTAGTGGTGCGCACCCGGCTGAACCCGCCTGAGTCGATCCTGCCGTCAATCCGCAGCGCGGTCCGCGAAATCGATCCGTCGGTCGCGCTGTTCGCCACCGGCAGCATGGAGGATCAACTTGCGTGGACCTTCTTTGCTCCCCGTACCGCCGCCTTCACGCTGAGTGTGTTTGGCATGCTGGCTCTGATACTTGCCGCTACCGGGATTTATGGCGTGATGGCCTATGCGGTTTCGCGACGAACCCATGAAATCGGCATCCGTATGGCGATCGGCGCCACCCAGGGGCAGGTGTTGGCGTCGGTTGTCCGTAGCGCTGTTACGTTGATCGGTACCGGGCTGGTTCTCGGTCTCGGGATGGCATTGTTCGCCGGTCGATTGTTGGAGCGAATCCTGTACGGCGTGAAGCCCAGCGACCCGGTCAGCTTCGCGATTGTCATCGCGCTCATGTTTGGCATCGGGAGTGCCGCTACGTTTCTGCCAGCGCGCCGGGCCATTCGAATCGATCCAACGCAAGCACTACGACAGGAATAGCGACGGCGATTGATAGACTCGCTGGGAAGCCCGGGCCCAAACCGAGACCCGGGTGAAACCCATTGGAGACAGCTTGCGATTCTCATCTCTGATCACGGCCGTCGATGCCCACGCATGCGGCGAGCCAGGGCGTGTCATCACAGGCGGCGTGCTCGATGTGCCCGGCGGGACCATGTTCGAGAAGAAGACGTATCTGGAAACGCATGCGGACCACATCCGCTTGCGCATGTTGCGGGAGCCTCGGGGCTACCCTGCTGCCAACTGCAATCTAATTCTGCCGCCAACACATCCGGAAGCCGATGCCGGCTTCGTCATCATGGAGCAGGTTGAGTACCCGCCGATGTCGGGCACCAACACCATTTGCGTGGTGACGGTGTTAATTGAGACGGGCATGGTGCCTGCCGCCGAGCCCATCACAACGCTGAAACTGGATACGCCTGCGGGATTGGTTGGTGTCGAAGCGGAGGTCGTCAACGGGAAGGTCCGAAAGGTCACCTTCCGCAACGTGCCCGCCTTTGCGACACACTTGGACGCACCGGTCGAGGTTCGCGGGCTGGGAACCGTGACCGTGGACGTGGCCTACGGCGGCATGTTCTACGTGATCGCCGATGCCGCTGCGCTGGGCTTCCGTCTGATGCCGGATGAAGCACGCGATATCGTGCGAGTCACCGAGATGATCAAGGCTGCGACCCGGGAGCAGCTACCCGTGACTCATCCCGACAATCCAGGCATCGCCGGCGTCAGCATCGGGCAGCTTTCCGGCGAGGCATCGCGCCCCGGGATTGATCGTAAGAACACGGTCGTTGTGTCGACCGGCGCTTTGGATTGGTCGCGACCCTCCTCCTGGACCGGTGCGCTCGACCGCTCGCCCTGCGGCACCGGTACCAGTGCCAAGATGGCCGCGCTCCACGCCAAAGGCCAGCTGCCGCTTCACCAGGACTTCGTGCATGAAGGCATCCTCGGCACCACCTTCACGGGACGGCTGGTCGAAGAGACACGCGTCGGGAACTACCCCGCAGTGGTTCCTACGATCTCCGGCCAAGCCTGGATCACCGGTTTCGCCCAATATGTGGTCGATCCCGAAGACCCGTTCCCCAACGGCTTCACCGTCGGCGACATATGGGGTTAGCAGGCTTGCAGCTATGGCCCCGGTTGGACGTTGACCAATACAACGGCTAGGGTGTTGCCGGCGGTGAGAGGTTTGCCGCCGCTGGTGTCTTGAAGATAGAACGTAGTGCCGTCGGACACCCACTGGCCCGTGGGCGCGGTTCCGGATGAGCCACCGGCGGCGAACAGCGTTCCGTTCGGAGCGGAGACATGCACCTCGACACTGGTCGCAGTGGGAGCACTCCATTGAAGGGTCGTGACACCAAGGGACGTGCCCGTGACGGGAACCAATACGGGATTCGGTGTCGCCCGAAAGGAATTGGGCTGGCCCTGGAGATATACGTTCAACGTGGCCAAGGTGGCGGCCGCAGAAAGTTTGTCGGCGCTGGCGGCATCCTGCAAATAAAACGGCATCGCATTCGTGACCCAGGGCCCTGTGGCGGCTGAACCGGAAGGGCCTCCCGCCGCGAACAGCGGACCGTCCGGTGCGAGGACGTGAACCTCGAGACTGGCGGCGCTTGGCAGGTCCCATTGAAGGGTTGTCTCTCCCAATGCGGAGCCGGCAGAGTTGGGAATTGGATTGGGTGAGGCCAAGAACGAACTCGGCTGTTGATGCAGTGCGATGGTGGCAACGGCGAGCGTATTGGCCGCGGAGAGTTCTTTGCCACCGGTAGTGTCCTGCAAATAGAAGCGCATTCCGTCGCTGGCCCAGAACCCGGTGGCGGCGCTGCCGGATGAACCGCCTTCGGCAAACAGCGGACCGGCGGGAGCTGAGACATGCAGCTCAATCGTCTCGGCGCCTGGGGCGTTCCATTCGAGAGTTGTTACTCCCACGATGCTGGGGGTGAGCACGACCAGCGGATTTGGGACAGCAATCAGCGAGGCTTGCGATGAGGACTGCGCAACGACAACGGCGACGACGTTCGAGATGCTGCCTGCATAACTGGCATTACCCGCGTAAGCGGCGGTAATGAAATGCGCACCAGGGAGAAGAGCATTGGTCGAATCGATGGCCATTCCGCCGACGTTGACATTTGCTGAGCCCAGCACCGTGGAGCCGTCCAGAAAAGTGACGGCCCCCGTGCCAACGCTTACGGCTGCGGCGAAGGTGATGGGCGAACCCGCTGCCGGCGCGGCGTCCGAAACCGTCAACTGCGTCGTGGTCGCGATGCCGGAGGAGAGCAACCCGTAGACCGTGACGCCGGTGGTGGTTCCCACATAAACCTTGCCGTTTGCGATGGTGGGCGTGATGAATTTATTGCCGGTGCCTAAGGAATCGCGGCCTCCCGGGGCTTGATTGCTGTTATATAGTTCGACGGCGAGGTTAGTGGCATCGTAGGCGTGGAGGACGGCGGGCGAGTTTTCCGTTGCCCAGAGTATGGCATCGGAAGTGTTGTTGGCCGAGATGCTGGGAGTGGCGCCGGGATAACCGAAGGCCGTGGGCGTGACCGAAGTCGGCGCGGCTGGCAGAAGCGCACTGGATAAGGTGAAGGCGCGGATGACGTCGCTGACCGCACCGAAATAGACGCTGCCGTTGAACCAGGCAGGCATGGCGAACTCGCCGCCGGCCAGGGCGCCGGGCAGATCCTGATACAGGTTCGAGTTATTGCTCGGGTTGTACTTGCCCATGTTGTCGCGGTCGAAGACGTAGATGTGAGCGTCTTTACCGGCGCCCAATCCAAGGTGACGAACCTGGCCGTTGGCATCGGTTAGATCAGGAAGCAGGAGCACACTGCCGGATCCGAGATCTTCGTCGACATTGGACTCGGCATCGCTGTTGTGCATGGTCCAATAGTCGGCCACGGCAAGCTTTCCGCCGGAGAGATTGAGTTTGACGAAGGCGTTGCCGTAGTCGCCGAGGGAAGGGAAGCCAGCCGCATTGCGGGTGGTGTCGAATGTTCCGTTGGCAATCTGAAAGAAGAGGTTGCCATTGGCGTCGGCCGCCGGTCCGGCGCCGGCGGCCCACACGGCGGCTTCGCTGCCATTCGGAGCGAAGTTGAAGATCGAGGTCTGGGCCAGAGTCAACCGGTCGTAGCCAATGGTCCATCCGGTGTAAGGGCGAATGTCGCAATGCGAACCCCAACTGGTGTAGACCACGCCGTTCACGAGCAGCAGGCCGGGGCGCGACTTGTATTGCTTCGGATCGAAGACCACGGTTCCGTTGCTACTGTTATCGCCGTTGCCGGGGTACGTGGCTTGGATGTCGACGGGTGCACCGAATTGTTCCCCGCCGCTGGTGAGATCTAGCGCATGCAGCCGCTGATGATAGTTGCCCGACGAATCCTTGCTCATGGCGACGGCGTAGAGCGTGCCGTGCGGACCGGCTGTGAGATCGATGACGGGCGTCGAGGTGATGCCGATTTCGGGAGTCACTTGCGAACAACCATGGTCGTCGGAGGCGGTTTCCCCCGGCTTGAGCAACGACGCTGCCCACAACTGCATGCCCGTGTCCGCGTCGAAGGCATACACGGTGTCATGCTCGGTGGCGACAAAGACCGCGTTGCGTAAGCCCTGGGGTATGGCCAGGGATGAGACATAGAGCGGCTGTGCATCGACTTTGCCGTCCGCCGGAAGAGTGAACAGCTTGCCGAACGTGGTGGCGTTGACGCTAGCGTGCGTTAAACGCATCTCGGCAAGACTCTGGCCGGAGCGAACGTTGTCGTTGTGATACGTGAGAACGTTGGTCTGCGCGAGAGATGCAGCCGCCAACACTAAGATACCGGCGGTGATGCGACACAGATGTCCCAGCGCTGCAAGGACCAACCTGCGGCGGGAGGAGATCTGAAAGCGGCGGAGGCAGAACATCAGCTATCAGTATCCCGCCGCAAGGTCTCGGAAAGCAGGAACGTTTTTCGGACGAACAAACAATGCAACCGGACGAGTACCCTCATGTGCGGCCCTAGCGCTCGGATTGTTACCAGTTGACAGCACCGACCCCGCACGTTACTAGCCCGCATAAAATCTAACTTAGTCTCGCCTAAGAGCCAGTCGCAACTACTTATCTAAGTCGCGATTGTCAGTGGCAACGCTTAACCATCTTTTCATACCCACGTAACGATGCCGACAACTTAGGCACTTAGTCTGATGACGTTTGTCATTTCAATTCTTGGAGAGGAACATGTTTCTACACCTTAAGGTCACGGAGTTGCGTCGGCTGGCTTACGCTGTGTCAACGTACGCGAGGGGCGCCGTAAGCCTCTTAATCGCTGTAGACTTAAGCCTGGCAATTCCGCTAGCATCCTTCGCGGGGCAGTCGGACAAGAGTGCCACTTCGTCCCCGATCAAGCATGTGATTGTCATCATCGGCGAGAACCGTACGTTTGACCACGTGTTTGCCACTTATAAGCCATCAAAGGGTCAGACTATTTCGAACTTATTGTCAAAAGGTATTGTCAAGGAGGATGGAAGTAAGGGTCCGAATTACTCCGAGTCGGCTCAATATAGCGCGGTGGATAACGGACTTTACTCCGTCAGCCCGCAATCAAAAGGTCTGTACACCAATATTCCGCCTGTGATGACGGGAGGCGCACCGACGAACCCTCCGTTTTCAACGGTGGCTGATGCGGAGGCGGCCGAGCCGAACCTGGCGCCGGGTTACACGGCATACCTGACCACCGGTGGAACAGGCCTCCCCTCAGATGTGGTCGATACGCGTTTCCCAAATGCCTATGCGCTCGGTGAAGGAGTTTTTCCGATAACGCCCGACATCACCTATGATGACTATGCCTCGAGCCCGGTGCACCGGTTTTACCAGATGTGGCAGCAGTTGGACTGTGACGCTGGTTACGCGACCCGGCGAAATCCGAGCGGTTGCCTGCGCGACCTTTTCCCGTGGGTGGAAGTGACCATTGGGGCCGGGAGCAATGGGAAAACCCAGCCGGCTGGCTTCAACGACCTGTCAACGGGCGAGGGTTCCACTTCAATGGGCTTCTATAACGTTGCGAAAGGAGATGCTCCCTACCTGAAGTCCCTGGCGGATCAATACGCGATAAGCGACAACTACCATCAAGCCGTGATGGGTGGCACAGGCGCCAATCACATCATGCTTTTCTACGGTGACGACATCTGGTACAGCGACGGCAAGGGGAACGCCACGGCGCCGCCCGTGAACCAGATTGAGAATCCGGACCCTCAGTCGGGCACCAACAACTACTACAGTCAGGATGGGTATTCTGGTGGTACTTACAGCGAATGCAACGATCCGACCCATAGCGGTGTCGCTTCCGTCGTGAGTTACCTCGCTTCACTGACCCCGCCCATCAAGCCCAACTGCGACGCGGGACACTATTACATTCTGAACAATTACAATCCGGGCTACCTCGGCGACGGGACTCCGGCACCATTGGGCTCGAATGTTTTCACGATTCCGCCCACCTCGGTGCGCCACATCGGTGATGAACTGATGGAGCAGAATATTTCCTTTAAGTATTACGGCGAAGGCTGGGACAACTACGTGGCGGGTCTGCCGAACGCGTACTGCAACATCTGCAACGGATTCCAATATGCAACCGACGTCGGGTCGGAGGTGGCGCACTCAGTTGCCCGAGTGCTGGCCACCGTCCGCCGCCCAAACGGGGTGTGCGGTTTTCCCGCGCCCCGCTTTCACGAAGGCACAAACAACGAGACACGATTCCAACCCTATCGAGTGGGGCTGGCTCCGCACCTGTCAGGTTGATCTGGTCCGCCAGTATCCTCGGATGATGATGTACGGGTTTTTCCCAAAAGGAACTGATCCACCTCATCGCCCTTACGCGCTGACTTCCCTTCTCTTTCCTCCTGCCTTCGTCTGCCGCCTTCCCCGACCCACTCCGGTCGCCGATTGCTCGGTCACACGGCTTTCACCATGTTTGAAGTACTATTCGGCAGTCCGACTACTGACCGAGCATCGCTTCCCATTTCGCTTTCGCTTATAAGGTCGCTTATCCCCATACCGCGGGGAACTCTGCCAGTCCTCCTGAGGTCACGCATCACTCTTCTGTACCGTGCCATCCGCAAACACCTTGGTGCGGCGGGTGAATGAGTAACGCCTTCGCCTCCATAATGCAGGCTCGACCTTGCCCCGCCTTTGGCCGACCGGTTCATCTTCGGGGCAGCCCCCATCGATTACGGCCCGGTACTTCTCCTCATGCCCTTCGGATTCCACCTCGCGGTGGACACCCTGCCCTCCGGAGTCCTGCGAAATGGTGGCTCCAGGTCCGCCTTGTTCTGTTTCCGGCTTTCGCTTTCGTGCCCGTGTAGACGTCTCCATACCTTCCTTCCTTCTCCGGCCCGCGAGGCATTACCCCCGCGTTCGGATATGGCGCTCCTCATTCGAGCGCCAGAGGGACTTCAACCCTCCTGAGCAATGCGCTGCTCAGCGCACATCATGACGAATCCGACCCTACGAACAGCTCACATTCAGGACGAGTCGCATCTGTTTACCGACATTTCGGCCAATACCCTGCCGGCCGTTTCCTTTCTCAAGCCGAGTGGGTACGTGGATGGACACCCGGCTTCCTCAAAGCTAGATTTGTTCGAGGGTTTCGTTAAGAAAGTAGTCGACGCGGTACAAAGCGACAAGGAACTCTGGAAGAGCACAGCCATTCTGATTACGGTCGATGAAGGCGGCGGCTACTACGATTCGGGCTATGTGCAACCTCTCGATTTCTTCGGCGACGGCACCCGAATTCCCTTGATTGCTGTGTCGCCGCATGCATTGTCCGGCCACGTGGTACACAGCTATAGTGACCATGTCTCCATCCTGAAATTCATCGAGAGGAACTGGGGACTGAAACCGCTAACGAACCGGAGCCGCGACAACTATCCGAACCCCGTTACCTCCACGCATGATCCCTACGTGCCACTCAACAGCCCTGCGATTGGTGACCTGTTTGATATGTTCGACTTTGGGGGGGACTCCGACAAGTAACTTTCTGACCGTCGTCTTCGTGCGGGTGGACAGTACATAAGCTGTCCATCCGCTTTATCGTTTTGGTGGGATGGGAAAAGAAGGATACGTGGGACGCGTTGACGAAAGTGGAGCGGCTCGGTCGTCCCTATGTGATTCCCAAAAACGGACACTAGAATTGTTGATGGCCTTTCGGTCTTCAAGCTCTTCAGCCACTTGAGCGATGCTTGGAACGGACCTCCGCTTGCTGCGGTGACTAGCAAATGCTCAATTTCCTGAGGGATGTGCGCTACTCGTTGCGGACCTTGCGGAAGGCGCCTGGCTTCAGCGTCGTGGCGGTCTTGGTGCTGGCACTCGGCATCGGCGCGAACACGGCGATTTTTAGCGTCGTCAATTCGGTGATTCTGCGGCCGTTGCCGTTTCCCGGCGCCGACCGGCTCGCGCTGATCTGGGAGACGGACCTAAAGGACGGCATCAAGCGCGAAGGGCCAAGCGCGCCCAATTTTCTAGATTGGAAGGAGCAGAGCCAATCCTTTGATGAGATGACACTGCTCGAGGTCGGAACGGGAACCCTAACTGGTGATGGAGAGCCGGAGCAGGTGGTGGGCTTGCGGGTAACGACCAATTTCCTGTCGATGCTCGGTGCGCGCACCGTGCTGGGGCGGGGCTTCACGGCGGCCGAAGGTGAAGGCAAGGCGCGATATCCGGTCGCAGTTCTCACGAACGGGTTCTGGAAGCGCCGCTTCGGGGCGGACCCGAACGTAGTTGGAAAGACGTTCATCATGAACAGCGAGCCGTACACCGTCATCGGCGTGTTGACTGCGGATTTCTGGCAGCCGCTTCCGAGCGATATTTATGTGCCATGGCCGGTGGCGGAACTGCGGGCTAAGAATCGTGCGGACCACGACTTTGGTGTGATCGCACGCCTGAAGCCCGGCGTTACTCTCGGGCAGGCACAGGCGGAGTTGAGCAGCATCGCGCGACGCATCGACGCGCAGACGCCACGACTGGCCGGCTGGGATGTGACCGTGGTCGGAATGAAACAGGCGCTATTTGAGTATATCCGGCCGGCGCTACTGTTACTGCTGGGGGCGGTGGGATTGTTGCTACTGCTGGCGTGCGCGAACGTAGCCAGTTTATTGCTGGCGCGTGTCACGGGACGGCGAAAAGAGTTGGGAATCCGGGCAGCTTTGGGAGCGGGCCGAGGGCGGCTGGTAACGCAGATCCTAAGCGAAAGCCTGCTGCTGAGCCTGGTTGGAGGCACGCTGGGGGTGTTCATCGCGGTTTGGGGCGTGGACCTGCTTAGCGCGGTACTGCCGAACACGTTGCCGATCGCCGAGGCTGGAGCGGAGATGGTCCGGCCCGCGATCAGCGTGGATGCCCGCGCGCTGGGATTCGCGCTGCTTATATCGACGGGAGCCGCACTGCTGTTCGGCTTGATCCCTGCGCTGTATGCGGCGCGGGGCGATATGAACGAAGCGTTGAAGGCGGGCGGCAGAACGTCCTTGTCAGCGGTTGACCGCAGCGGCGTGTGGGGCTGGCTGGTGGCCGGGGAAGTGGCGCTGGCCAGCATGCTCTTGATTGGCGCCGGACTCGCGATGAAGAGCTTCGTGAATCTGCAGCACGTGAACCCGGGCATACGACCGGAGCATGTTCTGACGTTTCGTATGCGGCTTCCTACGGACAACCTCTATAAGAACGAACGCGAACAAGCCGCCTTCTACCGTCGCGTGATCGACCAGGCCGAACAGATACCGGGCATTCAGTCGGCGGGCCTCACCGACGTGCTGCCATTGGGCCAGCAGAACGACCGGGAGTACTTTACGATTGAGAACCGACTGCAGCCGCCTGGTCAGGAGATGGTGGCCGATTTCCGGCGCATCAGCCCGCGCTATCTCAACACGATGGGAATTCCGCTGCTGGCGGGAAGGCTCCTTTCCGACAGCGATGTGCGCGATTCTGCACCAGTGATCCTGATCGACGAGACGCTAGCGCACCAGTATTGGCCGAACGAGAATCCGATCGGGCGGCGTATGCGGTTGTGGGGGCAATACCGCAAGGTAGTCGGCATTGTGGGTCAGGTGCATCATTATGGCCTCGAAAAACAGCCCGAGCCGACCATCTACGCGGCTTTTGAGCAAATGCCGAATAAGGCGATGGCGTTGGCCGTGCGCACGACGATGGACACGCCAACGGTGGTGAAAGCGGTCAAGCAGGCGGTGTGGTCGGTAGACCGAGGCCAACCGGTATTTCAGATTCGCAGTATGGATGAGTACCTGTCATTGGCGGATACTGCGCCCAGGATCTCGACGGTCTTGCTCGCGGTATTCGCGGGCGTCTCGATGCTGCTGGCGGCTTTGGGCATTCATGGAGTCGTTTCCTACGGCGTGGCGCAGCGGACGCGAGAGTTCGGACTGCGCATGGCGCTGGGCTCAACGCCCGGGCAGCTGAAAACGATGGTGATCCGCAACGGACTCAAGAGCGCACTGATCGGGTTGGTGGTTGGAATGGCCGGCGCAGCCGCACTAGCGTCCACCTTGCGCACACTGCTATATGGGGTCGCGCCGCTGGATCCGGTGGTGATGTTGTCGGTCGCCGTCGTGCTGCTTGCCGTGGCACTGCTGGCGAACTATCTGCCTGCGCGCCGCGCGACGCGGATCGATCCGATCAAAGCGCTGCATCAGGAGTAGATGCTTGCTCAATGCAATTGGTCGGTGGCAGATTCCTTGATTACTGTTGCGGTGGCAGCAATGAGCGAGCCAAAGAAGACGCTCAGTAGCCAGAATGGCCAGGGCGGTGGCACGAGGGCAACGGTCGAAAGCGATGACGGGTTCCCGTGCAACCACCAGCCGAACGTATCCGCGGCGCTGCTCCCACGAAAGCCGCCGTACCAAGGGAACAGGACCCCGAGATAAGAAAAAGCACTAATCCCGGCAGCGGTGATGACCAGAAGGCGAGCCAAGATGCGGTCGACCCAAGCGCTACGCTGCAGACCGAGTGCCATCAGGGATAAGAAGCCGGGGGCGATGCATTGGAGATACCACGGTTCGGCCTCCGCGCTTAATCCGCCCGTGAATGCCGACATCGCTGCTAGTTGATAACCCATCGCCACGAGGAATACAGCGCAAGTGGCGAGAACCCAACGTTCCCCCGAGGCGAGCTTCCGACGACCCACCATCAGAAACGCCACTGCTAGGCCGGCCATGATCAATTCGACATTGAGCGGCGCTCGAGGAAACGAGATATAGGACCAGTTACCGGTCCAGATACTCGATCGGGCGAGACCCACAAAGCTGACGATCCAGTTGATATGTGGGAGGGCAGCTAGTGTTCGCAATATTCCTATCCCGGCTACGCTCTCCTGGGTTCCGCTCGCTGTGCCATAGAGCACCAGATGGCGCCAATACCAGGGGCCGGCAACAACTAAGGGTTTGCGCAACATTAACTAGTACGCCGAAATCGGAAAGAAATCATTGCGCGTTGCTTTGACGGGCCCCATCAACGGGCCTCCACACCGCCTACAAGCTCTGTAAACACTGGAGAAGTCGCGATCACGGTCCGCCTACCCGTGCTTCTTTCGATTGTGTTATAGTTCCGAGTGAAATGTTTGATTAGTCGGAACTCTAACATTATGCGCCCACTCTCCTTCAATCCCCAAGATCTCCGCAAGCATCTCCTTCGCCACAAAATCGCTACTTTGCCCGAACTCAAAGCGGCTCTCGGCACGTCCGCCGACCTTACCGTCTTTCGAAAGCTCAAGCTCCTGGATTACCTTTCCAGCTATACCCATCGCGGCCGCTACTATGCCCTACGCGAAGCCGCCCGCTTCGATGACATCGGCCTGTGGTCCCACGATGCAGTTTGGTTTTCCCGTTACGGCACCCT
Organism: uncultured Acidobacteriaceae bacterium; assembly: GCA_963771305.1. Taxonomy (GTDB): domain Bacteria; phylum Acidobacteriota; class Terriglobia; order Bryobacterales; family Bryobacteraceae; genus CAJCIT01. The sequence continues at coordinate 91,713 of CAVYTS010000001.1, read as the reverse complement.
CGTCTCTACCGTCGAGTCCTTCGTCAACCAGTCCCCGAACGGCTGGTTCGCCGATGAACTGGCCGACGTTCTTCATGCTGAGGTCCAAGATCCCCTCCACGATCTGGTGCGCGCCAACCGCCTGCGCCGCTCCGAGGTGGCCGGACGATTTCTTTACACCTCCGCCGATGGCCGGCAAGCTCGCGGTCAACTCCGCACTAGGCAAACCGCCCAGTCGGTCCCTCTACTGACCGATGCCTCCGCTCTCCAGGTGTCTCCCGATGAACTGAAAGCGGCCATCTTGCTTTTCTACAGTCTGCTTGACGAGCAGCTGCGTCGCTTGTTTGCTGGGCTGGAATCCATCAAGCTGGGTCACGGAGGCGATAGCGTTCTGGCCGAATTCCTCGGCCTGGACCCGCACACCGTCGCTCGCGGACGCCAACAACTGCTCGATCAGAATGTATCGACGGAGCGCACCCGCCGTTCTGGCGGCGGCCGCAAACCGGTCGAAAAAAAACCGCCGACATCGTCACACTGATCGAGTTCCTGCTCGAATACGACACTGCCGGCGATCCCATCACCGGGTTGAAGTGGTCTCGGCGCACTACGGAGAAGATTGCCATGGCGCTGGGCGACTTCGGTGTCAATGTTAGCCCCAACACCGTCGCTCGTCTCCTCCATCAGATGGGCTATTCCCTGCGGGTCAATCACAAGAAACTCTCCACCGACTTTAGCCCCGACCGCAACGATCAGTTCCTTTATCTGAGCGATCTTCGTCAGCGCTTCCAACGCCGCGGCCTGCCCATCATCAGCGTCGATACCAAGAAACGCGAACTGGTCGGCAACTTCAAGAACCCTGGCGCGCGCTGGGATCTATCTCCCCGCTTGGTCAACGACCACGATTTCCGCTCGGATTCCACCGGTGTCGCCATCCCTTACGGCATCTACGATCTGCTCGCCAATCGGGGAGCGGTCATGCTGGGCGTCTCGCATGACACATCCGCCTTTGCGGCGCACGCCATTGCACATTGGTGGCGCCAAGAAGGCGCGGTACGCTATCCCCGCTCCCGTCAACTCCTCATCCTGAGCGACACCGGCGGCAGCAATGGCGCTCGTCGCCGCACCTGGAAAACCGAACTCCAATCTCAATTGGCCGACTCCCTCGGCCTGACCCTCACCGTGGCGCACTACCCGACCGGCGCTTCCAAATGGAACCCCATTGAACATCGCCTCTTTTCCGAAATCTCCAAGAACTGGGCAGGCGAACCACTCGACAGCTTATCAGAAGATCCTCAACTTCATCCGCTCCACCAGAACGAATACCGGCTTGTCGGTCACCGCTCAACTCGACCGTCGCAACTATCCCACCGGCGCCAAACCGACACCCGAACAGCTTCAATCACTTCGACTGAAACCGCACGAGGTTCTTCCGAAGTGGAACTACACCATCTCACCCAATCTGTGAAGTTGTTTTTGCGTCAGCCCTAAGGGAATCGCCGCGACTTGTAGAAATGCCACCGGTTTCAGTTTCGTGCGCATCACTTGCCCGAACAGGGCCGCGACAAAGATGGGAATGAATGCCAGAAAATACGCCTTGGTTAGCAGGCCCAAAGCCAAGAAAATGGACAGCCAAGTTGCGGGGCGCTGACCGCCTCGTTTTGACAGGATCGCTAACGCGGCAAGAAACGCCGTTGAAATCGTTATCGCCAGCCAGTCGTTCCCTACATGAGCAATGGCCGCCCAAGTCATTGGTGTTGCAAAGAGGCAGAAGAGTGCGAGGTTTCGAAGCCATGGTTGCAGATCCAGAGCTTGGAACAATGTGATGCTTGCGCCGGCGAGCAACAACGTGGCGGATAGGCATATTGCCAACCGGATGGCCATAATCCGCGAGATCAGCGGCGTGTCTGAAAGAAGCCAGTCCAGTGGGGCCAGCACGATGTATGCAAGCGGAGCTTGCTGAGCTTCGTAATTCTGTGCTTCAGACGGTTGACACCTCAGACTGCGCGGCAGCGCCGCCATCGCCTCCCTTTTCGCGAGTCGTTCCGATTCGGGCAGGGCCAGCCACTTATCAAACGAAATGCTGCCAGGAGTCGGCTGAGTTAGAAGGTAAGGGAGTGGAGTTAGTTGAAACGATTGCCAGATCTCCTTAGATAGAGTCGTCCTTCCTAACCTAGGTACTTTCGTGAGCCGCGGAAAGGGAATTTACATAACCGTAGTGAAACGGCTCGTCAAATCCGTCCCAGAGCGGCAACAGGCTTGAGTAGAGCGCGACCATTTGCCAAGCCGAACAAAGGGATCCAGATGAGGTTCCAGTCCAAGTGCGCTTCGACATAGCGGGGGCCGAAGTGAGTTTCAGCTTGGGATCGGCCAACAATTCTCCGGATGACCATCAAAGACGGTGCCAGCAGACGCCGAGCAAGCCGAACACGCGTTCGTGGAAGCCGGCAGAGAGCGCACTGTCGCTGGCAGGAATCCTAATTTAACAAATCCTGCTGTGGCGAACGTCGGGTGCATGGTTTTCATCACCGGGCAATGAAGATTCTATGGCAAGTATGGCGGAGTTGGCATTTCTACCTCGCGGGTCGCTACACTAAACCACAAGTGAAACCCGACACCTTTTTTTCCCTACGCTTGTTTCTGTCCGCCACGGCATGCCTCAGCGCCTGCACACTGGTTCCCGTGGGAGCTGCCGGTCAGACGGCGGCGCCACACCAACAGATTGCGCAGTTCGTCGATCAGCGGGCTGCCGAATACATCAAGACCTCGAAGGCCATTTGGGATTACGCCGAGATGGGCTATCACGAGGAGAAGAGCTCGGCGCTGTTGCAAAGCGACTTAAAGCAGGCGGGATTTCAAATACAGACCGGTCTGGCGGGCGAAGCAACTGCTTTCATTGCCAGTTATGGGTCGGGCCAGCCTGTCATCGGTATTTTGGGCGAATTCGATGCGTTGCCCGGGCTCTCGCAAGTTGCCGTGCCGGATCGCAATCCCGCCACGGCGGGCGCGCCGGGCCATGGATGCGGGCACAATCTTCTGGGAGCGGGAGCGGCACTCGCGGCCGTCGCGCTGAAGGACTATATGGCGGCCCATCATATTGCTGGGACGCTGCGCTATTACGGAACACCTGCCGAAGAGGGCGGCTCCGGCAAAGTCTACCTGGTACGGGCCGGCGTGTTTAAAGACGTGGGTGTGATTTTGCACTGGCACCCAGCCGATCACAACGAAGTGACGAACGGGGGGGCCTTGGCCATCACATCGGCCCGGTTTCTGTTTCATGGCGTGGCAGCCCACGCGGCGATGGCGCCGGACCGAGGACGCTCGGCTCTGGATGCGGTGATGCTGATGGGCAACGGAATCGAGTTCCTGCGCGAGCATGTGCCGAGCAATACCCGCATTCATTACGTCATCACCAAGGGCGGCGTAGCGCCGAACGTTGTACCGGATACAGCCGAGCTTTACCTGATGGCGCGCAGCCCGTCGGCGACCACGCTGGACGGAATCTGGACGCGCATTGGGAAGATCGCGCAGGGAGCGGCGCTGATGACGGAGACAACCGTTAATGAAAGAATCGTCAGCGGCGAGGTGAACATTCTGCCGAATGACGCGTTGGCGAAGGTGGCGCAAAAGAACTTGGAGGAAGTGGGCGGTTTCCAATACACACCTGAGCAAAAGCACTTCGCCGAGGACTTGCAGAGAAGCCTTCCAGCGGACGGGGCCGGAGACCTTGCGTCGACCAACGTCGTGCGGCCACTGCACGCGTTTGATCCCAATGAGCCGGCGGCTTCCACCGACGTCGGCGACGTAAGCTGGAACGTGCCGACCATCGGCTTTGGCGCGGCAACGTTTGTGCCGGGTGTTGCTCCACATACCTGGCAAGCCACGGCGTGCGCGGGCATGAGCATTGGGCAACGCGGCATGCTGGTGGCGGCGAAGGCGATCGCTATTACGGGAGCGGATCTGTTCCTGAACCCGGCGCTGGTCGAGGAAGCCAAGGCCGATTTCCAGCGGCAGCTCAAGGGAAGGAGTTATCAATCGCATATTCCCGCCGATGCGAAGCCACCGCTGGATTATCGGAAGGAGTAGAGGGCGAGCGCGGCTTGGGACAACGCGCTGATGAGCTTTACCGCCTTGGGAAAGATAGGATGAGACGGCCAGCCATCAACCGGAGAGCGATAAGCTAACCGGGAACGCACTCGATGAGGTGCCAGAAAGAGGACCAGGCTTATGAAGAAGAGTAACAAACCGAAGCCTGTGAAGAAAGCGCGAGCGCAGACCAAGAGCGGAGAAACCATCGGGATCGACTTGGGCGACAAGACCAGTACCTATTGCATCCTGAACGCCGAAGGCGAAGTCATTGAACGAGGGAGCTTCCACAACACCGAGTCGTCCCTCAAGAAGCATTTCGGGTCGCTGATGCGAACGCGCATCGGATGGAAGCCGGAACGCAATCGGGCTGGATCAGCCGTTTCCTGAAAAGCTATGGGCACGAAGTGCTGGTAGCGCACGCGCGTGATCTGCAGGGCATCGGCCGCAGTGACCGCAAGAATGACCGCAACGACGCCGAGAAGCTCGCTCGCTACGCGCGCCTGGACCCGAAGCTTCTCAATCCGATTGAGCACCGCACCGAACAGCAGCAAACCGATCTGTGCGCCATTCGGGCACGGGATGCCCTGGTGCGAGCGCGGGCGCTGCTGGTCAACAACGCACGCGGCCTGGCCAAAACAGAAGGCACGCGCCTGCCAGCTGCCATCACTCCGACGTTGGGAGCACGGGCCTTGGAAGTGCTGAAAGGCGACATGCAAGCCGCGCTCAAGCCGCTGCTGGAGCAGGTCGATCAGCTCGTTCTACAGATTGCGGCCTACGACGCGATGCTGGGACTAATCGCCGGCCAACGTTATCAGGAAGAGACCAAAGTGCTGTGCTCGGTGCCCGGGGTGGGGATACTGACCTGGTTGAGGTATGTGTTGACACTGTCGGACGCGCAGCGATTCGCCCATAGCCGCGACGTGGGCCCGTACCTGGGACTACGGCCAAGACAAAATCAATCGGGAGAGCGCGATCCACAACTGGGTATCAGCAAAGCGGGCAATGGTTATCTGCGCAAGCTCCTGGTGCAATGTTCGAACCACATCCTGGGGCATTTTGGCAAAGAGTCAGAGCTCAGAGAATGGGGCTTAGCGCTGGCTGGACGTGGTGGCAAGAATGCGAAGAAGCGGGTGATTGTGGCGGTGGCACGCAAGCTGGCGGTGTTATTGCACCGACTCTAGGTAAGCAAAACGATCTATCAGCCGTTCTTTGGGAAAACAGCGGCGGAGGTGGCCGTAGCGAGATAAAGGAGAGCCAAACGCAAAACCAAAAAACTTTCTCTTGAAACGAAAACAAAACCGTTTTGTTCTTCTGGTGACTGCGACGCGAGTCTTGGGCCTTTGAGCCCGTTGGGACACATAGCAGCACCAGGCCTTGAATCAGGAACCCCTTTTGCATCGGGCTCAGGCGGCTCTTCATTGAATGCGTATGGAAGCAGGGTTCATATGAAAAAGGCAAAAAAGAACAAAACCCACTCAACTTTTCGGTTGACTCGTGGGGCCGTCTCATGGAAGGCTCGCTCTGCCCACGCGGCGACGTGGTTGGGTTGACTCTAGAGCCGGTGTTACGCGCGCCTTGGGGCAGAGGCGCCTGTCCCGGATCAGCCGTTTCATACACTGGTTCTTTCTATGCGATCAACCTACCTGCGTCTGTTTTTCCTGCTGAGCGTTTGCGCGAGCCTGGCTCTTGGCGCTGACCTCCGGCTCGGGATCATCGGGACGGATACTGGCCACGCGACCGCCTTCACGGAACTGCTCAACGATCCGACGACGGCCGACCATGTGGCGGGCGCGAAGGTTGCCGCAGCGTATAAGGGCGGAAGCCCGGACCTGGACGAGAGCCGCGATCGTGTGGATAAATACGCGGCGGAAATGAAAGAGAAGTGGCAGGTGAAGTTTGTCGACCAGATCACCGACTTGTGCCCACTGGTGGACGGCATTCTGCTGGAGAGCGTAGATGGGCGGCCGCACCTGGCGCAGTTTCAAGAAGCCGCGAAGTGTGGCAAGCCGGTGTTCATCGACAAGCCGCTCTCGTCGAACATTGAAGATGCGCGCGCGATTGTACGGGTGGCGGCGGCGAACCGGATCGCGTGGTTCTCGGCGTCGTCGCTGCGATTCAGCGATATCGTTACGTTGAAAACGGCCGACCTGACGGGGGCCATTGTGTGGGCGCCGGGTCCGGTGGAGGATCATCAAAAGCTGGATCTGAGCTGGTACGGCGTACACGGCGTGGAGATGCTGTACACCGTCATGGGTACGGGTTGTGTCGAGGTAACGCGCACGCACTCGGGGGGCGCAGACGTGGTGACGGGGCGATGGAAAGACGGCCGGCTGGGTACGGTACGGCTAGAGCGGCCGTATGGCAAGTACGGCGGCATCGCATTCCGGGAGAAAACACAAATTACGGCGCTGCCGGATTTGAAGTTCAGCTACGCAAAACTGGTAGAGCAAATCGTGAAGTTCATGAACACGAAGACGCCGCCGTTTCCGACGGAGGAAACCATTGAGATGTTCGAATTCATGGACGCAGCGCAGCGGAGTCGGGAAGCTGGCGGTGTGCCGGTTCCCCTGAAGTAGAAGCAGGCGGTTACAGGGTATGGGAGGCTAATGGGATGTCCGAAAGTTCCGAACCCCGGTTCGGCGAAGCGCTGCCTGGCATCGAGCGCGAGATAGCCGAACTCAGGAATGCCTTGGGGCTGCTTGGGCTCAAGCAGTGCTCCTGGTGCAGGAAGTACTTGCGTTTCGGAGAACCAGGTGCGCTATTCGACGCCGGTGAGCTGGTGTGTTACAACTGCGCGCTCGACTGGTGGAAGAACAAATGCCCGCAGTTGCCCGTAGCGGAGCGCTCTGCAATCGAGCACAAGCTGGTGCACTGGCTGATCTACCAACATCATTCGAAAGTGATCAGGCCAGCCGGGAAAGGCGTCGAAACTGCCCCTCCGAATGCGCCTCGACTGGTGGCTAGCTGTATTGAGTGTGCTGGGAAAGGCAAGGACACCGGCGGTGGCCACTGTTCCCATTGCAATGGCCTCGGCATCATCTGGGTGGTCCTGACCGAGAAGCTTCGGCCAGCCACCACTTAGGGACCCGATACGGCAAAAGACTACTTGGTCGCGAGAGTCTTGGCCGGCTGACTGGGCAGAGTAAACGCGAAAAGCGAATCGCCGGCCCCAAATAAGACATATTGGCGGCCATCCAGATCATAGGTGATCGGCCCATTCATCGCGTTCTCGCCCATGCCGGCATGCCAAAGGGTATGGCCGGTGGCGGCATCGAGCGCCAGAGCGTGACCGGCGTTATTCCCGCCGAATATAAGGCCGCCTGCCGTGCTAAGAAGTCCGGTACCCATGGCGCCGATATCGTGCTTCCATTTCACCTGGCCGTTCTGGTAGTCGATTGCGGCGATCGAAGCGTCTGCGTTCAACGTGTCATCACGGCCCGCGAAACCCTCCGCTTTGCCCTCGGCGGTGAGGTAGTAAATGCTCCAGTTCTGTGAGGCGGTCACGTAGAACAGACCCGTCGCGGGATCGAAGGTGGGCGGAAACCAATTGGTAGCGCCATTCGAACTAGGCGTGACGAGCGTGCCGTCACGGCTCGGTTCCTTCCTCGGATCGGGAATGGGCTGGCCGTGCTCATCGATCCCCTTGGACCAATTGTTCGGCAGGAAAGGGGCGGTAACAAGGTTCTTACCCGTCACGCGATCCAGAACGAAGAAGTAGCCGTTGCGACTGGCCTGGGCCAGTAGCTTGCGTTTCTCGCCCTTAAACTCGGCATCGAACAATACCGGTGTTTGAACGGCGTCCCAATCGTGCGTGTCGTGCGGCGACGGCTGAAAATACCAAACGAGTTTGCCAGTGTCGGGGTTCAAGGCAACGATAGAGCAAGTCCAGAGATTGTCGCCCTTGCGGCCCGCGCCGGCATGGACTGGGTTCGGATTGCCAGTCGTCCAATAGAGCAGGTTGAGTTCGGGATCGTAGGTGCCGGGCATCCAGGTCATGCCGCCGCCATGAGCCATTGCTTCTGGGTCGGGCCAGGTTTCCGAGCCTGGTTCGTGCGGCTTCGGTTCGGTATACCAGCGCCACTGAACGTCCCCGGTTTCCGGATCGCGAGACTCGAGAAAGCCGGGGTTGTCGAGTGAATCTCCGCCCACGCCGACAATGACGCGATTGCCGATGACCAGCGGCGCCATGGTGCAGAAATACTCCATTTTGACGTCGGCGATTTCCTTTCGCCAGCGCTCCTTGCCATCCTTGGCGTTGAGCGCAATGAGGTGGCAATCCGGCGTCTCAAAATACAACCAATTGCCGTACATACCCACACCGCGGCTGCCAATGTGAACACCCGGGCCGGCAGGATATTTGAAGTGCCAGATCTCACGACCGGTGCGCGCGTCGACGGCCCACACGTTGTCGGGCATCGTGAAGTAGAGCGTGCCGTTCACCATAAGCGGAGTGGACTTGATATTAGCTGCGAAGCCGGCGATGCCGTAGTTCTTCGTGCGGTAGGCCCAGGCGAGCGCGAGCGAACCCACGTTTGATTTGTTGATCTGGCCGAGCGAGCTATTGCGGCGCCCGGAGTAGTCGCCGTTATAGGTAGGCCAGGCGGTGGTGGGCGGCTTCAAAAGCGCAGCGGGATCCAGTTCCTGGGCAACCGAAGTTACAGACAACAAGGCCAGGGAGATGGAGAATCGAGTAAGGTTCATTTCAATGTCTCCAGGTAGGCGAGCATGTTGTGCATGTCGGCGTCGGTGTATTGGGGCAACAGATCGCGATGCCCGGCGAGAGGATCCTTGATATCAACCGTGGCATCCTGACGCGACACGGAGCGCGTCCAGCCATTAGGGTCGCGGAAGCTAACGCTGAATTCATCGATGTGGACCAGGTCGCCGGCGACGATCTCGCCCGTCACAAGAGTGACGGTCACCTTGGCGGGGGTGGGCGGCTTGACCTTCTTTCCCATCAAGAGATCCACCCACGACGGCTCGGGGTCGAGGAAGCGGCGCTGGAGATCGGCGGGTTGAAACTTGGCGGCGATGCCGGCAAGATCGCCTGTGGGCGAGTGGCAGGTGTTGCATTTCCCGGCGCCGTTGAAGAACGCCTCGCCAGCTTTGGCATTGCCGGTCATCAGACCCTTAATCTCATACAGGAAACGATTCGCGGTCGCCTGGGTGCGCGAGTGGAGAAAAGCGGCGATGTCGGCAATCTGTTCCGTCGTGAAAGAAGGGAAGGCGGGCATCCCCTTATCGGTTCGGCCGTTTAAGATGACAGGTCCCAGGCTGCTGCCTTTCTCATCGTGCAGCACTACGGCAGAACGGATGAGATCGGGCGCACCCTTGCCGGCCGCGTCGTTGCCGTGACAGAAACCGCAGCTTGGGACGAAAATCGCTTTGCCGCGGGCCACCTCGGCTGGGTCTTGTGAAGGCCCAAACATAGACAAAACAGGAGGGGCGGCTTCTGCCTTCTCCTTCTTCGGTGTAGGTGCGGCTTGCTCCGCCTGTGCTGCCTGGTGATCCTGAGCAATGGCGGAGCAAGCAAAGATAAGGGTCGGAACGACGAATCCCGGAATAAGATGGCGCATGGTTGACCGACAGAATTTCAAAATTGCTGAACTCAAGAATCTCAGACGGCGAAGGGTGGCCGGCTAAATAAGTGTACGGTATCAAAGTGGTCTTGGCGGCAGAAGAAGCGACGAGGGTCACAGGCCCTCGGCGGCACTTCGCGATAATCTTGTTCGGCAGCAAGTAAGGAGATGTCCATGAAACTGGCTACTCTGGCGATACTTTGCGCAGCGGCTTTCGCGCAGGAACCCACCCATCAGCACGTGCCGCCGGCTCCGATTCCATTGCAGCCGCTCGCGCAACAAGTGCGGCAACTGGAAGAGGCACTGAACTACCTGGGGCAGCCGCTAGCCGCGAGCGACCACCAACGGATTAACAAAGCGATGGCGAACCCGGATCAGGCCGCAGCGGAAGCCGAGATTGAATCGACTCTCGAGCCGTACGTATTGGTGAAGGTGGACATCAACCCGGAGAGCCGCGTGAAGGTGGAACAGGGCGCGGCGAAGCCAGTGCTGGCAGAGGGTGGGACCCGTTTGTTCCTGGTGAAAGTCGCGAACAGCGGAAATGTGACCGCACTGCTGAGCGTGGTGAGCCCGAATAGTGGAAAGGTGTACATCCCATCGAACGGCAGCCCGGAGCCGCCCATGAACCTGACGCCGCAGGAGGCCGGCGAGCGTTGGGCCGACATCTCTTTATTCCAGCAGCCGCCGATGCGAAAGCGGCTTTCGGGATTGGCGCTGGAATACCTGGTTCTCGAAGTCTACAGCCGGGATGCGGGCCAACGCTCAGCCAAGATCAGCTTCAATGCCGGGCAGGGAAGCCAGGATATCGGGTTTCGGAATGATGCTGTGATCCTCTTCAATGCACAACCGGCGCATCCGGTAACGCTGCGTGTGAAAGATGAAAACGGGCAGCCGACGATGGCGGCGTTCACCATCAAAGATCGTTTGAACCGGCTGTACCCGAGCCCTGCAAAGCGGCTGGCGCCGGACTTCTTCTTTCAGCCACAGGTCTACCGGGCCGATGGCGAAACAGTTCAGCTGCCCGATGGCTACTACACGATGGAGTACAACGGAGGCCCGGAGTACCTCTCGCGCACGCGCGAGTTCGCCGTGGATAGGAATGGCCCGGGCGAGGTGTCTTGTGACATGAGGCGCTGGATTGATCCGTCGAAAAGTGGTTGGTATTCGGGTGACCACCACATTCATGCGGCCGGATGCTCGCACTACATGAACCCAGCGGAGGGTGTTTTGCCGAAGGACATGATGCGGCAGATTCTGGGAGAACACTTGAATCTCGCCGCGGTGCTGACCTGGGGACCGGACTACTACTATCAGAAGCAGTTTTTCACCGGCAAGGACGACACGCTGTCGCAGCCGGACAAGCTGATGCATTACGACCTGGAAGTTTCCGGGTTTCCTTCCAGCCACGCCGGGCACATCGTATTGCTCGATTTGAAGGATCAGGACTACCCTGGCACGAAGCGCATTGAGGACTGGCCGACATGGGACTTACCGATCTTTCGATGGGCGAAAGCGCAGGGAGCGACGGTGGGTTTCGCGCACTCGGGATGGGGCTTGCAGATTGCGGGCAAGGAATTGCCGTCGCTGGAAATGCCGGGGTTCGACGGCATCGGGGCGAACGAGTACATCGTGGACGTGACGTACCCGGATACGGTGGATTTCATTTCGTCGGTTGACACACCGTATCCGTGGGAGCTGAACATCTGGTATCACACGTTGAATGTCGGGTTTCGCACAAGGATTGCGGGGGAGACGGATTTTCCCTGCATCTATGACGGTAAGGTCGGGTTGGGCCGAACGTATGCGAAGGTCGACGGGACGATGACCTACGATGCGTGGCTCGCGGCGCTGAAGGCCGGGCGGAGTTACGTGTCGGATGGCAAGACGCACTTGATGGATTTTCGCGTGAATGGCCTGGAGGTCGGGACGAAGGGAAGCGAATTGCAACTACCGGCCGGGGCGCCGGTGAAGGTTACGCTACGCGCTGCCGCGTTCTTGCCGGAACGTCCGAACGACGCGATTCGAAACCTGCCGCTGGATGAAAAGCCGTACTGGGACATTGAGCGTGCGCGGATCGGCGATAGCCGGGAAGTGCCGGTGGAAGTTGTGCTGAACGGGAAGGCGGTCCAGCGAAAAACTATCGTGGCCGACGGCCAGGTGCGTGAGCTGACGTTTGATGTGCCAGTAAAGGAGAGCAGCTGGATTGCGGTGCGAACACTCCCCTCAGCGCACACGAATCCGATCTTCGTGCTGGTGGGAGGTAAGCCGATCCGCTCGTCGCGGCAGAGCGCTGAGTGGTGTTTCAACGCAGTGAACCAATGCTGGACGCAGAAGGCGCCACGCATCTCGCCCGCGAATATTGAGGAAGCCAGGAAGGCCTATGATCATGCGAGAGAGGTGTATCGCAAGCTGATCAGCGAGACCGAAGCGAATCGTTGATGGACACCTTCGGGATTGCGCCTCTCCGAGCAGCTTCTACTTATAGAGAGAGCCGGTCGTGGGCGACCGGCGCGGAATAGGCGTCCAGCCCCACTTGGGTATCGATTTTCAGAATGACCGAAAAAGGTGCTTGACGCAGAAATCAAACTACCCTACAATCCGTAACTAAATGGTTACGCAACATGCGGAACGCCAGGACACGGTGTTCCGAGCCTTGGCCGATCCCACACGCCGGAACATACTTTCGTTATTGAGAGCCGGCGAACAGCCCGTCAATACGATCGCGCGTGGCTTTCCGGTGAGCAGGCCGGCGATTTCAAAGCATCTGCGGCTACTGCTGGATGCCGAACTGGTCTTTGAGCGGCGGGAAGGCCGAAGCCGGATGTACCAGCTCAATGCAAAGCCGCTCAAGAGCGTCGACGACTGGCTGGAAGAATACCGGACGTTGTGGCAGGGAAAACTGAAAAATCTAAAGCGTTACCTGGAAGCACCAAAGAAAGAAGAGGCAAAGCATGGACCGCACAATCGTTGAGTCAATCGAAATCGAGGCAACCCCGGAACGTGTTTTTTCCGCGTGGACGGAGCCGGAGCAACTCGTGGCGTGGTGGGGAGACGAGAAGACGTACCACACGACCGGCTGGGAGAGCGATCTCCGCGTGGGGGGAAAGTGGATTGCCCGCGGTAAGGCTTTGGATGGAAGCACATTCTATGTTGAGGGCGAATACTTGCAGGTCGAACGACCGAAGCAGTTAAGCTTCACGTGGAAGCCGAGCTGGTCTGCGGAGGGCAGCACGGTGGTTGAGCTGGAGTTCAAGGCGACCGCCGAAGGCACCCTGCTGACGGTCAAACACAGCGGGTTCGAGAGCGATCAAGCGTTTGAGAGCCATAGCAAGGGCTGGTTGCGGGTGATGGGCTGGATGAGAGCGTACGTCGAGCCAAGAAAGGTAGGAGCACAGTGAGGCCAACTATCTGGTTGCGGGTGGCCTCGGTTCTTACAGTCATTCACGCCATTTTGCATACGATCGGCGGCGTGTTCGGGCAACCGAAGCATGGATCTGAAGAGGTCGCGGTCGTGGACACGATGAAGGCTCACCAGTTCCTGGTGATGGGTTCGCCGCGCACCTATTGGGATTTCTTCTTCGGCTACGGTCTCATCCTGAGCGTCTGCCTTCTGGTCCAGGGAGTGTTGTTCTGGCAGCTTGGCGAGATTGCGAAGAGCCAACCGAAACTGATTCGACCAATTGTGGCCGCCTTCACTCTGTCCTTTGTCGCGACTACGATTATCGCGGGCCGGTATTTCTTCCTCGCGCCGGCAGTTACGGAAGTGATCATCGTGGGCTGCTTGGTTGGGGCGTATGTGACGGCTGGAGTAACGAGTCGTTCCGAGCACCTGTCACCAACTGCCCGCCTTTCCTGAAGAAACATTAACGGGTTGGCGGTCTTTTCCTGTCAACAACACTCCCATTTCAGCGTCCACGTAACTGAACGGGCAAGAACGCAAAGGCCCGCTCTGAGAGGGGAGAGAGCAAGGACATGAGACGTCAATTGATACTCGCAAGTCTATTCGTTGCCACTTGCGGCAGCATTGCGATGGCTCAAGCCACGCCCGACCAGCCCGCAACCGTAAAGCAGCGCAAGGAGAATCAGCAGGATCGTATTGCCCAGGGCGTGAATTCCGGGCAACTGACCGCAGGCGAAACAACAAAGTTGGAAGACAAAGAGGCTGCCCTCAATCAAGAGGTTGGCGCGGACAAGAAAGCGAATGGCGGGACATTAACGCCTGCCGAAAAGGCGAAAGTCCAGCAACAGCAGAATTCCTTAAGCAAACAAATCTACGCTGACAAACACAACGCGACGCAAGCCCAGTACGGTAACAACGTGGTCGGGCAGCGCAAGGAAAATCAGCAGGACCGCATTGCCCAGGGTGTGAATTCCGGCCAATTGACCGCCGGAGAAACAGCGAACCTCGAAAACAAAGAGGCTGCCGTGAACCAAGAGGTCGGCGCGGACCGGAAAGCGAATGGCGGCACATTAGCGCCCGCCGAGAAGGCGCAGGTCCAGCAACAGCAGAATGGCTTGAGCAAACAAATCTACACAGACAAACACAACGTGACGCAAGCCCAGTACGGCAATAGCGTGGTCGGGCAGCGCAAGGAAAATCAGCAGGACCGTATTGCTCAAGGCGTGAATTCCGGGCAACTGACTGCGGGCGAAACAACAAAGCTCGAAAACAATGAGGCTGCCCTGAATCAAGAGGTCGGCGCGGACCGGAAAGCGAATGGCGGCACATTAACGCCCGCCGAGAAGGCGCAGGTCCAGCAACAGCAGAATGGCTTGAGCAAACAAATCTACACAGACAAACACAACGCGACGCAAGCCCAGTACGGCAATAGCGTGGTCGGGCAGCGCAAGGAAAATCAGCAGGACCGTATTGCTCAAGGCGTGAATTCCGGGCAACTGACTGCGGGCGAAACAACAAAGCTCGAAAACAATGAGGCTGCCCTGAATCAAGAGGTCGGCGCGGACCGGAAAGCGAATGGCGGCACATTAACGCCCGCCGAGAAGGCGCAGGTCCAGCAGCAGCAGAATGGTTTGAGCAAGCAGATCTATACGGACAAACACAACGCGGCGCAAGCCCAATATGGGAACAGCGAGGTTGGACAACGGCGGGAGAATCAACAAGACAGGATCGACCAAGGCATCAAATCCGGTTCGCTTACTCCCAAACAAACGGCCAAGCTCGAGAACAAGGAACGCGCACTCAACGGTGAAGTAGCCGGGGACCGCGCTGCGAACGGTGGTGGCCTCACCAAAGCGGAAAAAGCAAAGATCAACAAGCAGCAGAACCACCTCAGTAAGCAGATCTACAAGAAGAAGCACGTTTAGTGAGTTGAACAGACACGGTGCAATTCAGGTTGCCCTTGCTACGACGGAGTGGGGGCAACCTGTTTTTGCTGAGGCGCGAGTCAGCCAGCGGATGAAAGACCTTCGAACGCGGCGCGAGCGGCTTCAACAAATGCTTTAACTTTGCGGGTGTCTTTGCGCCCGGGTAGCGATTCGAGCCGGGAACAAGCGTCGACCCCCCCATGGGTGGAGAGCAGCGATGGCTTCAGCGACATTTGAAGCGTCTAAACCGCCCGCTCCCAGCTTCGTTCATTCTGGCGCTATGTGGGTTTGCCTTGATCGCGGGGCGATGTTTCTTCCTTGTGCCGGCGGTCACGAAAGTGATTCTTGCTGGGTATTTGGGTGGTGGGCATACGTGGCCGCGGGGCGGTGAACTAATTTCGTAACGACGCGCCAGCGCCTGACAGGCGACTCGATGGCCCATTGTCCAGCTCAGGCGGAGCGGGATCGCCAGAATCTTCTTGCTCTTGGCGGATTGTCGATTCAACCTTCGCTCGTTGGGCGCTTCTAAGAAGGTCTTCTACTTCATCCGCCCGCATCGGTGCTCCCATTAGGGCGGCGGCCTCCATTCCCAGGCATAGCAGTATCTTTCGTAGTTGCTTATTTGACAACACTACTCCTCCAGGAGTCATTGCTTCGAGGGTCCGACGAAATCGCCGCGCAGAATGGGGGCGCACCGGATGGACCCAGGGGATCGCTTGACTAGGTCTGATTTGTGACGAAGAGACCTAGGCTACTGGAGGAGCTCGAGAGAGTGCTAGCGAGAGGAGCCCGAGAGGCTGAGTTTGTGGATCGTTCCTGTTCCGATGAAGACTCGCGCGAACTTCCGCGAGGGCGAGCAATGCAAGTGGGACAAGAACGGCCCAGAGCAGGCCTGCGCTGGCTGGAGCAAACACGGCAAGCAACAGCGCCGCGATGCAAAGACAGGCGAGAATTCTGCGAAGCTGGACCGAGGCGAGCACTGCTTCAACTGTAGGTGACGATTCCGCGTTCCGCAACCCGGCAACTAGCTCGTCAATTCTCGACCTAACCAGGTTTATCGGCATCCGAAATCCGTTCGAACGCGGTACACGCGGCTTCAACGAACGCTTGAACTTTGAGTGGGTCTTTGCGGCCAGGCAGGGACTCCAGCCGCGAGCAGGCGTCGACGCCCCAGGGATGCAGAGCGTCGATGGCTGCGGCTACATTCGAAGCGTCCAAGCCGCCGGCTACGATCAGGCGTGCTGAGGGGTTCGAACTGGCGACGATTGACCAGTCAAAGGTTTGGCCCGAACCGCCGACATCGGGGCTCGGGGCATCAAGTAAATAGGCTTCATACAAGTCACTTAACGCAGTTGAGTTAAAGTTATTATCGACAGGCTTCGCCCGCCAGATGCGAAGTTTCGGGACTGGAAGCGGCAGCTCGCCATGGAGTTGCAGAACGTCGAGCGGGACGGTAGCGCCGGTGGTGAACAATTCATCCGTCGAGGCGTTCACAAAGACACCGACTTTCAGGATGCCGGCTGGCACTGACCGTGTGATTTCTTGGGCCCGGTCCATGGATACATAGCGCACACTCTTTGGGTAGAAGTTGAAGCCCAAGGCGGTGGCTCCGGCAGCGATCGCGTCTTCGGCATCCTGGGCCGTCGTAATGCCGCAGATCTTTATTACATAGCTTGGTCTATCAATGCTATGCATAGGATTTAATGAAGTAATGCTTTTAATGTTGTTTCCGGGTTATCCGAGCGCATGAGCGACTCTCCCACCAGGAAGGCCGAGTAGCCGGCTGCGCGCAGCAGGTCGAGATCCGCGCGAGTATGAATGCCGCTCTCCGAGATGGAGAGGGCACCACGCGGAATATGCGGAGCCAGGGCCAGCGACGTCTCGAGTGCTACTTCAAAGGTTTCGAGATTGCGATTGTTCACGCCGATCAGCGTCGCGCCCGAGTCGGCCGCTTTGGCGAGATCCGCGGCGTCGTGGACTTCAACCAGGGCAGCCAAACCAAAAGACGTTGCCAGTTCCCGGAAATCGCGGAGCTCCTCAAAGGAGAGAACGGCGGCGATGAGCAGAATCGCGTCAGCGTGGTGTGCCGCGGCTTCGTAGATCTGGACGGGATGGATGGTGAAGTCTTTCCGTAGGACGGGGAGGTCAACCGCCGCACGAACGGCTTCGAGATCGACGAGACTGCCCTGAAAGTACTGGTTGTCGGTTAAGACAGAGAGGCAAGCGGCGCCGCCCGCCTGATAGGCTCGGGCGATGGATGGCGGGTGAAAATTCGCCTGCAGAAGTCCCCTACTGGGGGATGCCTTCTTGATTTCCGCGATCACTGCCGGGGTGTGCGAACGAAGTGCGCCGGCGAACGAGCGGCGGGCGGGAATGGACTCGCGAGCGGCGCGCTCAAACTGACCGGTCAACGGCAGCAGCGTTTGGACTTCCTGGCGCTTCCAAGCGATGATCTCCGTGAGGATACCGGTTGGTGTACGAAGCATGGAAGGGGCGGGGAAGCCGTCGAACCCTAATCGTAGCATCGGACGAGAAGGAACCCGAGAACGGCTACATGGGTCTGCGCCTTCGCCCGCGGAAGCCCGTCTGGGCCGCCCTCCGAGTTCCGCGGCCCAAGCGGCTTCATTGCAGCACGCACAACGGTAACGCTAGTTTCGACGTTCCGTCGATTATTGTGACTTGCTTCGTTGTTCAGTAGATCCAAGCAACGTATGATTTGTTACTGATCTGCCATCTCGAATTTATACGAGAACTTCCTACCGGGCGGGCTTGATGGTGTTAACTGAGAAGTACTCTATCGCATAAAGTGACTTCCATGTGCTCTGCGGCTTATGATGCTCTCGGTCTACCGGGACCGAACGTGCGGGCGAAGCCCGCTCATCTTTGGGAGTCTCTCCGGGGTGAGTCGCAAGATAGAATCGGAAGAAAGCAGGGCGCCGCTGTTTTTGGGGTTTGATGCCGCTTTTGTGTGTAGTCTGGGCCGGTTCAGTTGGGCGCTTTCGGCGTAGGTGATGAATGATCTCGTAATGCATCCCTGGCTGCGCCCGAGGGGTGCCGGGTAGCTGGATCGTATCGGCATTCAATGACCACTGACTACGCTATTGAGACAAACGGCCTTCAAAAGATCTACCGGAATCGATGGAGGAGCCGCGAGTTCATGGCGGTGGCGGGCTTAAGCTTGCGCGTGCCGGCCGGTACCAAGTATGGCTTGTTGGGCGCGAACGGAGCGGGGAAGACCACATTTGTGAAAATGCTGCTTTCCGCCGTGGGACCCACGGCGGGGCGAGCCAGCCTGTTTGGACGGGACTCGCGCGATCCGGAATCGCGGCGGTTGGTTGGGTACCTGCCAGAGAACCACCGCTTTCCGACCTACTTCACCGGTGCCGGCATGCTCGATTTCTACGGCGCTTTATCGGGGATGAGCGCGGCTGACCGAAAACGGCGCTCCGCCGAGCTATTGGAACTGGTTGGTCTCGAAGGCTGGGGGGATGTGCGCATCAAGAAGTACTCGAAGGGTATGCTGCAGCGTTTGGGTTTGGCGCAAGCACTGATGCACCGTCCGCGGCTGCTGGTTCTGGACGAACCCACGGACGGCGTCGACCCCGTTGGGAGACGGCAGATCCGGGAGATTCTGAATGGGTTGACCGGCACTGGTGTGACGATTTTCTTGAACTCGCACTTGTTGAGTGAAGTTGAGACATTCTGCGACTACGTGGCGATCCTGAACCGCGGGCGTCTAGCGCTCGACGGAAAGATGAGTGATTTGCTGAAGGGACGCGGCTATCGGATCAAGGCGCTGCATGTGACCGACGCTTTACGTGACCAACTGCTGGCGGTGACGGGCAGCGTCCAGCCTACGCAGGACGGGCTGGAAGTGACAGTCGCGACGGCCGAACAGGTGAATGAAGCCATCGACCGGCTGCGCGCTGCGGGAGCGTTGATCCAGAGCGTTATTCCCACCAGCAGTTCGCTCGAAGAATTATTCATGACGACCACGGGTAGTTCACCGGCCAGCAGCACAAATGGACGGCCCAGTGGAGGGAAGCCGTGAGCGCCATTGATACACGAACGCCGGTGACCACCTCATCGGCCGCCGTGGGCACGTCGCCGCTGAACGGTTCGCCGTGGCGCGTGATGCTCGCGCTGATCCTTGACACCATCCAGGAAGCGAGGGCGCGCTGGCTGTTCTGGGGCCTGTTTGGGTTGTCAACGCTTTTGATCTTGTTCTTCCTCTTCGCTTTGAAGATCGATTTGGTTCAGGGCGCCGTCTCACTGATGGACTTGGGCCCGTTACGACGGACAGTGAACATCGAGAAGTTCGTACGCATGGCCTATATGTTTGTTGCCGTGTTTCTGTATATCTGGGGCACGTTCCTGGCGGTGTTTGCCTCGTCGGGCTTGATTCCAAGCGTGCTCGAACCGGGCCGCATTGGGCTTCTGCTGTCGAAACCCGTGTCGCGGCCGACGTTTCTGGTCGGCCGTTATATCGGCAACTTGCTGGTTGTGAGCGTTAACAACACGTACCTGATTGGAGCGATCTGGATCATCATCGGCATAAAAACCGACATCTGGAACACCACTTTTCTGTATGCGATTCCACTGACGATTCTGATTTTCGCGGTGTTGCTGTCGGTGGTAGCGTTCGTCGGCGTCATCTCGGAAAGCGCCGCCTTGTCGGTAATGGTCGCAGCGGCGTTGATGTTGATCAGCGCGGTGTTGGCGCAGCGGAAAATCGTGGTCCAGTTGCTGAGTTCCGACTGGTCTCGCAACTTATGGCAAGGGCTCTATTGGGTTCTTCCGAAAGTTTACGACCTGGCGAAAGCGCTGCACGACATGATCCTGAAAGAGACCGTGCCAAGCTTGGCTGAGCCTCTGTGGACGTCGGCGCTGTTCGGAATCGTTATCTTTGTAGCGGCAATTCTCATCTTTCAGCGGAAGGACTACTAGTGAAGCGGCTGGCTTTTTGTTTCCTGGCAATTGCGCTGATGAGCGCCGCGCTGCTCGAAAGCTGTCGTCGGGCTTCGACGGGCGGTGTATTTATCGATCCCGCGTTTGGGCCGCTGATCCCGCCCGACACGCAGATGCTCGCCGGGTTGCGATTGGAGAAGCTCCGGGCCACACCTCTGTATCAGAAATACGCAACGCGCCTGAACTTGAGTGCGCTGGCGGATTTCAAAGCCCGGACCGGACTCGACCCGCAGAAAGATGTTTGGGAGATGCTGGTGGCCACCACGGCGAGCGATGCGCTGGTAATGGTCAGGGGACATTTTACGGTAGGGGAGTTGGAGCCCAAATTGGATCCCTTGGGCAACCACAGGACGTCATATAAGGGGTACACGCTGATTGGAGACGACCGTTACGCCGTAGTTTTCATGAACCCGGGCGTGGCGGTCGCTGGTCGCGCAGCGAGCCTCCGCGCCTTACTAGACCGGCGTGACCATCCGTCGACCAAGCTGCCGGCAGCCTTGGCTGCCCGCATCGCCAGCTTGGCCAGCGACGACCAATTGTGGCTAGTGGATGACGGGGGATTGCCGTCGATCGCGATGCTGACCCAGCGGGATGATGTGCAATCGCTGGCGTCGAACCTCGTGAACTATATCAACGGGGCCACCATGGGGATTCGTGTGGATGACGGCATCCGGTACGGCGGTACGCTGGACTGCACGTCCGCGGACGGCGTGAAACGGGTGCGGGACGCGCTTAAAGGGATGATCGGCCTGGCGCGGCTGACGACCAAATCGGATCAAACCGACATGCTGCGACTCTACGACGCGATCGAAGTGACGCAGGCTGACCAGGCCGTCAAGATTGAGATGCGGGTGGCGCCGGAGCTGGTGGATGGTGCCGTTTCTGCTTTTTCCGCCATCAGGCCGCAAATGGTTCGGCCGGAAAACACTCAATAGAGCGCGGCGGGATCGAGCGGCGGGCCACTAGTGGTTTTCGGAACTGCGAACCGAGAGTAGCCACTCGCGTCGCCGCGTCGCTTCTTCTTCCAGCCGGCGCGGAATGTAGAATCTCGATTTGCAATCGCGGCAGCGATAGGCGACCTGGCCGAATGGACGGAACAACACGTCACGGAGCCGCCGTGTTTTCGAAGGTGTGATGTTGGCGGAATCGCAATTCGGGCACATGGTTACAAGAGAGCCCTGGTTACAGAACTCGTGATCTTAATACCAAGTAGTATCAATCATTCCGGGCATGGGGACAATAGAGGTTCGAGAGGGATTTTATCACGGCTGATAACAAGTATTATGTAAACTTCCTCTGATACCACGAGTGCTGCTTTCACTTTACCTAGGCATCCTCATCATTTCATTTCTCCTTTGAAGACCTGGTCAATTCCCTGCCACCAAGCTCATGCACGTCCCGCGTCAACCAGCGTATGCTGTCAGTAAAGGATTCTGCGCGGGACCGCTGGGCGAGCTACGCTGACCAATAAACTGATGGTTCTGGAAGACGACATTTCCGAAGCGACGGTTGCTGCTTTGCGGCGGCGCCTCGAATTGGTTACGGCCGAGCTGGAGTATTGCCAGGAGGAAGCACACCGATTCGCGCGTACCCTGTCTCACGACCTTGCGTCGCCGCTCACCAGTACACGCTGGACGTTGGAGACGCTTCGGGACCAACCGGCTTTGGCAGCGGACTCGAGGATCCTGGTGGAAGGCGCCATCAAGAATCTGGAACACATGGTGGCGCAGATTGCGGCCATCGCCGCTGATGCTGCAGCCGGACGGAAATCGCTCCACGCGATCAACGGAGCCAGTACGGAACGAGCGGTGGAACGGGCGGTCGCCAATCTGGCTAAAGCGATCGAAGCGTCAGGCGCGATCATCCTATGGCGCGACTTGCCACCAACTCCGGTTTATCCTGACGCTTTGGTATCCCTGTTCGAGAATCTGCTCAGTAACGCGATCAAGTTCGGCCGAGGCGGCGAGACCCCGCGGATTGAGATCACAGCCGAGGCGCAAGATGAGTGCTCTGTCTTTCGTGTCCGCGACAACGGATCCGGCATTGACGAGCGGCAGTATCCGCGCCTTTTCCTGCCGTTACAGCGCCTAAACCCCTCCATCCCCGGACGCGGCATTGGGCTGGCAACTTGCCGCAAGATCGTGGAGCGCACCGGGGGCAAGATCTGGGTGGAGTCCACTGTAGGCAAAGGATCGACATTTATTTTTACCCTTCCGAGGGTTGCATCAGCTTAAGGTATGGAATGATCGATACGTCGGCCGGACTGGCTTCCGAGGTGCACGTTGTCGTCATTGAGAACAACGCTCACGACGCACTCCTCATATCGGAGGCCCTTGAGCTTTGGACTCGCCCGCGCCGGCTGACTTTCTATCAAAACGGGCCGGAAGCGCTGGCTGGGCTGCGGCAGCTGGCCGAAAGCCCGCTGGGCCCGACATTGGTGTTGCTCGACTGGAATCTGTTGGGAATGCACGGGAGCACAATCCTGCGGGAGATCCGCCAGGAGCCGACTCTTGAAAAATGCTACCTGGTGGTGTTGACTTCGTCGTCGTCCGAATCAGACCGGCAACTAGCTCTAAAATTGGGAGCAAACCGGTTCGTGACGAAAGCGATCGCCTTGGACGACTTCTTCTACTCGCTGCTGGAACTGCAGTCGCTGTTGTAGAAAGCGGATAACACTAGGCTGTCGTCCGCAAACAACCCGCCGCCGACAGCCCGAAAGACGTTGCCGAAAAAAGGCCTCTCCGACGGGAGCTTACGAGACGATGCCGTGCTCGATGGCGTAGCGCGTGAGTTGCGCAGTCGTGCGGAGTTTGAGTTTCTCCATGATGGAGTTCTTGTGGAACTCGGCCGTGCGAGACGAGATGTTGAGGTGGAACGCGATCTGTTTGGCGCTGCATCCTTGGGCAATCAGGCGCAGGACGGTGATCTGGCGCTCGGATAACTCCTCGGAAGGTGCTTGGTCCCCGTCTTCCTGGACCTCCGGTGAGACATAGGTGCCGCCGCTCAGAACGGTTCTGACCGCCAACACCAAATCGTTTGCGGCGCAGTTCTTGACCACGAAGGCAGATGCACCGGCCCGGAACGCCTCTTTCACGATTACGCGATTGGCGTGCATGGTGAGAAAAACGATTTTGGTGTTCGGAGCCTGTTCTAGGATCATGCGAGCGGCATCAAGGCCGTTGACGCCGGGCATGGTCACATCGAGCAGGACGATTTGAGGCTTCAGACGCGCTACTTCCTCAACCACAAGTTTGCCGTCATTGATCACGCCAACCACATCGAAATGCGGCGCGAGCAAGATGGACAACGTCTCGGCAATTAGAAAATGGTCGTCAGCCAGGAGGATTCGCGCTTTCAGCGGTCGCTCCGGCAAGTTTGAGTCACCGCTCATGTGCACGGCCTCATCTGTCGTTAGAGTGCCAATTTCCCTTGGGTTGTTCAACATGAAAACTCCCGTCCTTTCAGCCCAGTAATACTGTGCCCGTAAATGCACTTAGCCCATTTAATTATAACCACTGGTAGGTTTTCGGGTCTTATCGAAATCCCTAATAAGCGTTCAATAAACGTATTCATTGAACAGGTTTTGGAGATGGCAGTGGCATGACCGCTCGAGGAAGGTCTGAAATGTGTGGCTAACCACGGATCTTTCCCAGTTTCCTCTGGTATATTGACGCATCCCGCCCCAAAATTGATCATCCCCGATCTGCTGTCGAAGAAGGTGCAGGAACCACGCACCTTTGTGGTACGGCAATGGACCGCCTGCCTGCCCCGGTTGAGTCCACTCGTGGTAGCTAAGAGGGCGGTCCTGACCATTGATGAGGGCCTCGCGGTAGACCTGATGGGAGTGTTCGATCTCCTTGTCATACCGAGCCCTGCCATATTGTTTCTCAAGAAATGCATCGGCCATATAGGTGGCGATGCCCTCGTTTAGCCAAAAGTCCGACCAATCTGCGCAGGTTACGGAGATACCCCACCATTGATGCGCAAGCTCGTGAGCAAGCAGCCATGAGTCATCGGGATGGTCGGCCAGATCCGCAAAATAACCCTGCGATAGGAGTGTGAACTGGTCGGCCTCCTGGGCGGCTTCCGTGCTCGTAAAAATAACAGTGTATGTCTTGCCCGGATAGCGTTCACCCGCCTTCTCAGCAAAGAATGAGGCGGCAGCCCGGGTTGTCGAGAAGACACTCTCGGCTTCCATTGCGGGAGCGGCAGAAGGCGCCGGGGACTGTGCGTTGGTGGCAGAATCGGCGGCGGGTTGGGGTCTGGCTGGCTTTCGAAATTCGGGAGACAGCAGGTACGTCACCGTGCCCAGCCCGCCGGCCGGTTGCAGCTTATCAGCCCCTTGCCGGCCACCCGCGATCTCGTGATCGGAGTAAGTGGTGAAGCGACCCACCGCGAAGCCGGCCACATAAGTGGAAATGGGGTGCTGGACTCGCCACGTGCTGATGGTTTCGCCCTTGCGGGTGTGCGTGGAGACGAACTCGCCTGAGGCAATGACGGTGAGGCTCGCGGGGGCGATCAGATGTATCGTAAAAAGGGCGCGGTCGGATGGCCGATCGTTACAGGGCAGCCAATGGCTGGTCGAGAAAACGGTGTACATTTGATCGGTCGAAAACCGAACCCCGGTTTGCGGCGCAGCTTCATAACGAATGGTGAGTTGGATTTTCTGGTTGGACTTGAGAGCATGCGGAAAGTCCACGTGAAGGACGTCGTTGGTGCGGACATACGAGAAGCGCCGTCTTCCCTGCCCGCAAGCAATGATCATCATGTCGGAAGCATCCAAATCGACGCCGGCCAAGTTGTCCTTGCGGGCCACGATGTCGAGCGTTACCAAGCCGCGAATGAGCCGCTGCGCCAGGTCCGGCTGTAGAGTTACGTCATAGTGGCTGACGTGATAGGGGCGAGGGTCCGGCGGTGCCGCCCGCGCAGTGGCCGCCAGCACTAGCAGAGCCCAACAAGTCCACGCGGTAAGACGGATCTGGCTCACTTCGGATTCACGACGGTGCTCAGTGGGGCCAGCCTGGCCTCCGCTGGGCCTAGCGTCAAGCGCAATGCTTGCCGGCCGGGAAACTCGGCCAGCAAGCTTTGGTCGCGTTCGTTTGAGAGATCGTGCGCGAAGATAACCTTGGCCTGTTGCAGGTCGGCATGGTTGTAGACCCATTCGTCGTGGATCGAGTAGTCGGGCGAGTAGCGCACAAAAATAAGCTGACGCCCCGGTAGCTGGTCCAGTTGTTGCCTGATGGACCGGCGCTGGCGCTGGGCGTACGTTTTATCGGAGAGCTTGTGAACTACGGTTCGCTTCCAGTAAGCGAAGTAACCGAGCCCGAACAGGAGACACAGGGCGACCAACGCATAACGACCGCGACCGAGCCATTCGGAACGTTTGAATAGCGACGAGAAGGATTGAAATAGCAACAGCAGTAGGCAGGCTAGAAACGGCGCAAGGTAATGCGACGTGGCGAACGTCTCGAAGTACAGGGGCAACGCGGGCAGTACGAGCAAAGCCAGGAGCACTCTGGTTCCCGGATCGCGGAAAGATGCCAACGCCGCGACGAACAGAGTCAACAAGACCAGTCCGGGGCTGGTGTTTTGAAGAATTGCCCGCGTGTCGTCCCAGCCACTACGCCGCAAAGCGGCGTTGTGGGCGTCGACCTCAAAGACGTTGTGAAGCTCAGAAACGCGCTGGTTCGAGGAGGGTTTCAGAGGACCTAGCGGAACGTGCCGAAGCTGTGAGATCACGTCGTATTGTCGGGCGTACTCCAAGTAGGGCAAGCGAAGGGCGTTCCCCGTCACGCGGTAATTGAAATAGAGTTGAAATCCGCCGTAGAGGGCGAGGACGGGGGCTGCGTAGCTGAGCAGAGTGAATGCACCGCGCCGCGATCCGGAAGGTGAGACGTCTGCCGTCCCGCCGTTAGAAAAGGCCGAAGCGAAAGCCGAAAGAAAAAGAGCCAATAACAGGAGGCTGCTCTCAAAGGGACGGGTCAGCAGCAACAACGCACCACCGGCAGCCAGAAGCGCACCGAAGCGATATTGGCGACGCAGACGAATGCGTCCCCAGGCGCCGAGAGCAAGCGCAGTTCCAAGAAACGCCACGCCGCCGCCCCAATAACTGTCGACCCAGTAACTCATGACCCCGAATATTCCGACTGCCGAAAGGCCCGCAGCGAAGGCCCAAGCGGGCGGCGTCCAGGCCAGAAGAGCCCAATACAAGGTAGCGCAGCCGAGTGCGACGCTTAACAGAACTCCGAAGAAAGGATGGCCGAACACACGCTGCCCAAAGGCGAGGAAAAGTCCCTGCCCTGGTTGGTACTTGGCGGCATACGTAGGGGCCAATAATACGTGTTCGGTTTCAAAAAATTCAGGGTGAGGCAATGGTGGGTTTGCCAACCGGCCAGCCGCATAGGTATCGCTGGCCAACAGATAGCTGAATTCATCGTGAAAAGACGGCTCGGGCAACCCCGTTCCGACCAGCAATGCACACCGCAAGACAATCTCGAGAGCAAGGATGCCTAGGAAACAGGCGGCTCGATGGTCGCTCAGCCAGCAGCGAGAGGCAACAAGCCGGCCTACAACGCGCCGAGCGAAGCGTTGAGGGGCAGGCGCCTCACCAGTGAACAAGGAGCCGATTTCGTCCGTGTAGCCCAAGTACTGAGTGTAAACGGGCAAGCGGAGCGCACGAACCTACGCACCAGGGCATAGGGCATGCTCGCCGCGGCTATTTGACGTGGATCATTTTGATGTACCGAACCGGGTGAATTCCGCTCAAGTCATTTCAGCTTCGCAAACTTACTCCGCGACCCTAAGGGTCCGTGGTTAAAGTCGGGCATAGGTCATAAAACATGTTGATGTAGAAATGTTTCGGCTTAGAATGGATCATGGCGATGGGAACCCGGAAGGATCGTGAGCGGCAGGAGATGTTGTGGATGGCCACCGCGGAGATCCGTGCGACCGCCGCACACCCGTTCTACGTCCGCCTGAACGAGCTATTGGACAGCAACAGATTTGATGAGTTCGTGGAAACCGAATGCCGGGGATTCTACGCCCGTAAGATGGGTCGCCCCAGCCTGACACCGGGCATCTACTTTCGGCTGCTGCTGGTAGGCTACTTCGAAGGAATTGATTCGGAACGCGGGATCGCCTGGCGGTCGGAGGATTCGCTGTCCTTACGGCGGTTTCTGGGAATCAGTCTGGATGAAGAGACGCCGGACCACTCGACGATCTCGCGGACGCGGCGGCTGATCGACTTGGAGACACACCAGAAGGTATTCACATGGGTACTGGAGTTGGTTGCCAAAGAGGGTTTGCTGAAAGGTAACACGATTGGGATTGATGCGACAACGCAACCAATGCCGTTCCTGTCGAGCATGATACACGATCACGGACGCCAATATACACACCTGGCCGCTCAAGGCTGAGATGCGGCATGCAGACGGGAGCGTCGTGGTGGCTGTAACGCTGCAGGGACAAGACGACACTCATTGCGCCGAGAAGCAGGACGCATCGAACCAGGCATGGACGGTTCGTGGACACAAGAATGTCATACTCAAACGCTTTATGTTCATGCATTAAGGTCAATCACGACCTTACCAACGATTACTTTCTGATGCATATAGGATGAACGTGCCGTTAGCCAGGAACGCCATGACGGTCGCTATGACGCCCCATCGCAAAGTGATCAGCGCTTCTCGCGCCAACGCTAGCCAGTTACTTGACTTGTATCGACTCGATGTAATGAACCAGATTTGCGAGCCGCAGATGAACTTCGCTCGGATCGCTGTGGCTCATCGAGTTGAACATAGTTCCCCAAACCGGCATGTCGGCGGTTCCATGAGCGGCCACTAGCGCCCCGGTATCACCCTTGATCGCGGTATAGACTTCGGCGGAGGGGAACTTCCCGTTGTTCTTTGCGGCGAGCAACGTCAGATTGGTCGGTGACGTCTTCATGGCTGCTGCCACGGGCCCGTCCCCTTTGCCGGCTGCACCGTGGCACGCGGCACAGTACGCCGTGTACATCTCGGCACCGTTGGTCGGAGAAGTGAGGGGCGGAGGGCCTTTCTTAACAACAGTCTGCGCGCTTGCAGTGACCGTCATAGTCCCGAAAAGCAACGCGAAAAAGGGAACAAGGCGTCGTGGGCTTGTATACATGAAATAATCTCCTAAGTAGTTGATTTGCAGCCGGTTGACACACCAGACCATTCTCAACTTCCGGTTCCAGTATAGGGCGGTTAATTCCCTTTATGCTGTAGTGTTTACAGATCAGAAGCGGCGAAAAGTTGAAGGATTATCTGAGTGTTCGCCATGCAGACCCGGCAGAATGGAAGCAGAAAGAACGGGGGTGAAGTGCGCCTACTTCAGTTCGAAGTGGCGAGCGCAGAGACGACACAACACATGGTCGATATAGGCCGGTGGACACTCGACAAAGTCGGGAACCCAGTCCCAACGATCACTGCCGTCTTGCCGTTCGGTAAATCGACAGTGGGCGCACATGGCAACATGTCCTCTCAAGTCGTAGTATTGGTGGCTTGGAGGCAGGGCTGGAAATGGATGAGGTTTCTCTGCAATTAGTGTATGGCGAATCAAGACGCCATCGTCTGAAATCGGTTCAACGAACATCTTAAACTCGCGAAGCAGACTAGCGGAGGAGCAAAGATAGAACAAGTGCCACGGGCGATTGTAATCGATTACATTACGGAAGTGGACGTAATAAAAATCGCGCAGGCAGGGTGAGACAGCATCGAGCATCGAACTACCAACCACGCGATGGCGCAATACGTTGTCACAATTGTTCTGCAGCGCCGCGGAGTCCCAGGCGTGATTACAATACGAGATTCGAAAATCCCGATCGAGGGCACAGACGACGTCGTAATCGTGATCGAACTGTGTATGTAGGGTTTCTGTGCTGAAATCAACTACCATGGCGCACCGCCCTGTAGAAACAGCTTAGCGCCTAAATGCAAATTCGATGCAAGAAAAATCGCATCAGACGTGATTTTTTCCTCAGAATAGGGTAAGTCGGGAAAGTTACGAGTTAAGTAACGGGGATTTGTTTGGTAATGTTGACGGACGAGCCTTCTCAGGTACTGCGAGTGAAAGCGGTTACCAACTCGCGTGGGCGCTACTGCTGTTGTTGTTGCATGTGCTGCACGGGCGGCGGAGGTGGAGGTTCCTGGGCTTTCTCGACCAGGATGGACCAGTCTTCGGGAATCGGCAGTTCCTGATCGAGCGGAGGCGGAGCCTCGGAGGGCGCAACGCGCACCGCGACGCTCAGTTCGCTGACCGTTTTGCCTCGGAAAATGCCCTTGGTGGGCGGGACGTCGGCGTAATCGCGGCCAATCGCAGTCCGAATGTGCCGGTCGCCGGCGAACAGGAAATTAGTCGGATCAAAGCCCACCCAGCCGAGTTGCGGCAACAACGCCTCGACCCAGGCGTGAGTGGCGCCTTCTGAAGAACGGTCGTGATCCTGGCTGCGGTGATGCAGATAGCCGCTGACATAACGGCACGGTATCTGGAGACCTCGAACCATGGCAATCATGATATGCGCGAAATCCTGGCAGACGCCTTTGCCGCTTCGGAGCGCATCATCGATGGGAGAGTCGACCCGAGTGGTTTCCTTAACGTAATCAAAGTGCCGGTAGAGGCCCTCGTTGATGTCATTCAGCACGGTCAGCGGATCGTCGCGGCGGCGAACATCGAGCTTCCTCGCGAGTTCCGTCAACAAAGTCGTGGGCGTGGCGAACTCGCTCGGCAACAGCATTTCCCAGTAGTCGCCGTTGTTGACCATGGAATCGAGCTCCTGCCAGGAATCGGGTCCCAGCGACATGGGAGGCAGTACCGCCGGCTGCAAGTCAACCAGCGACTCCGCTACGATCACCAGCTGCGCGTGAACGCCTGGAATATCGAAGTGATGGAGGTTATTGCCTAAGTGGTCGCGATAGGAGAAAACGCGGCAACGCGGACTCACCGAAAGATGGAAGGTGAGACACCGCTGGTTACCGTCACTGCGCGGGTGCATGCGCGTTTCCATAACGCTTTCGCTGACGGGCACCGAGTAGCGAAACTTGGTGAGATGGCGGATGGTGTAGAACATGCTGTGTGGTTTATCCGGCGAGGGCCGCTTCAATGGAGTAGTGCACGTATAAGGCGTAGATGGTCTGGTGAATTTCCTGGCACTGACGGACGATGTGCTTCAGGTAGTTCGATACCCCCTGGTCGACGATTTCGGGAACCTGGCCGAAATGAAGGGACGATTGCAGGCGCCCGGCCAGACGGGTTAGTGGCGCCGCGCGCCGCTTCCCTCCCTCGCCATGTATGGCCTCGAGCGAGCTCTGCAGACAATCAATCGCAAAGCGAACCGAATGAGGGAACTCTTCGTTGAGCAGCAGAAACTCGATAATGCGCTCCGGACTGACATCGGCCGTATACACCTTGCAATAAGCTTCGAACGCGGTACACGAGCGCAGCAGGCCAATCCACTCCAGGTACTCGTTGCCTTCGACGACGCCGTGCGGCTGGTTCCAGAACTCATGTGTATAGACGTCCAGCAGCGTAACCGTGGCCGAGGCGCGCTCCAGGTAGCGTCCAAGCTGGATAAAGTGCCACCCCTCGCCATGGCTCATGGTTGAATCGGTGACACCCTGAAAGAGTTGGGCGCCGGCCATCACGGCCTGCAGAAAATCCGACGGCTGGGCCTCGTTCAGCTCGTTTGAATCGGAGCGCGTCACGTCGTGATAGAGGCGGTTGAGCTGCTGCCATTGCTCGGTACTGATTTGCTCGCGCACCTGGCGCGCATTTTCACGTGCCGACATAATGCAGGAGATGATGGACGAGCGGTTCTCTCCGTCGAACGTCATCAGATGGGCCAGCACATAGGCGTCTCCGCCCCACTCAAACCCCTCCGGCTCACCGAGTGCGGTCAGCACCCGCTTCCAGCGGCGATCGGCGCTCGAAGACGATTCATCGAGCATCAGATTCAAATTCACTTCGATGAGCCGGGCGGAATGTTCCGCCCGCTCCAGGTAGCGGCTCATCCAATAGAGGCTGTCGGCGACTCGGGAAAGCATAGCGATTCTATTTTCTGTCGACTAGTGAGTGAGTACCCAGGTGTCCTTACTCCCACCACCCTGGGATGAATTTACAACCAGTGAACCCTTTCGCAACGCGACACGTGTCAGGCCGCCGGGCACGATGGTGACCTTGTCTCCGAAGAGGATATAGGGGCGGAGATCAACGTGACGGGGTTCCAGTCCGTCATCGATCAGACACGGGGCACGCGAGAAATTCAGGGTCGGTTGAGCGATATAGTTGCGGGGATCCGCTTCAATGCGCTTGCGGAACTCTTCCCGCTGCTCGGCGGTGCTGTGCGGGCCGATCAACATCCCGTAGCCGCCGGATTCGCCCACCGCCTTCACGACCAGCTTGTCGAGGTTAGCGAGGACATGCTGGCGTTGGACCGGATCGGTGAGCAAATACGTTTCTACGTTATTCAGAACAGGATCTTCGCCGAGGTAGTACTTGATGATGTGAAGGAACGTAGGCATAGAGCGCCTTGTCGTCCGCCACACCATTGCCGAGGGCATTCGCCAGCGTCACGTTGCCCGCACGGTAGGCGTTGAACAGGCCGGCCACGCCCAGTGTCGAGTCACTGCGAAATGCCAGCGGATCAACGAAGTCATCGTCAATGCGGCGATAGATCACATCGACGCGCCGCAAACCGGCTGTCGTTCGCATGTAGACGACGTTGTCGTGGGTGCAGAGATCGCGTCCTTCGACCAGCTCAATGCCCATCTGCCTGGCCAGATAGGCATGTTCAAAATAAGCCGAATTGAAGACGCCCGGAGTGAGCAGAACGATGGCTGGTTCAGGGCGGCCCTCGGGAGCGAGCGAGCGTAGTGTACCCAGCAGTGACTGGCTGTATTGTTCAATCGGCCGCACGCCGCATCGTAGGAACAACTGCGGAAAGATGCGCTTCATCACCATGCGGCTGGTCAGCATGTAGGAAACGCCGCTGGGCACGCGGAGGTTGTCCTCGAGCACCACGAATTCGCCATTCTGGAGGCGAATGAGGTCCGTCCCGACAACGGCGATGTAGATATTTCGGGGCACCTGCAGGCCGCGCATCTGGCGGCGGAAGTGCTTACAGCTGAAAACGATTTCGCGGGGTACAATCCCGTCGGCCAAGATACGGCCTTCGTGATAGATGTCCCGCAAAAACAGGTTCAGGGCCGTGATGCGCTGGGTGAGTCCCAGCTCAATACGAGTCCACTCCGTGTTCGTGACGATGCGCGGCAGCAGGTCGTGCGGAAAAATGCGCTCGGTGCCTTCCTGTCGTCCATAGACGGTGAAGGTGATGCCCTGGTTCAGAAAGGAGAGATCGGCAGAATGCTTCCTGCGGCGCAATTCGTCCGGTGGCAAAGAGGCCAGGTTTTCAAGCAGCGCGGCGTAGTGTGGCCGTGTCGTGCCATCCGCTTCGAACATTTCATCGAAGGCGTCGTCGAGAAAATAGTTTTGAAAGGCCGGCGAATCCAGGGGATTCGAAGCACCGACGGAAGTCATAGGAGTTTAATGAGATAAACGAACTTTAGGTCTACTTCGACGAGGAAGGAATTCTCGAAGGTATCACAGGTGCGCGGGCCGCTTCAATAAAAGACCGTGGGCTGCCGCCGAAGGTCCGTTAAGCTCGACCGGAAAGCCAGGAACCAAAGGCTGAATCCCGGTTACTTCGCCGCCGATGCCGTGAGTCGCCCGCATGGCGCCGGCGCTTTGGTAGCTAATGTAAGACAGGGCGCCTAACGCGATCATCAACGCAATGTAGTAGTAGGCGGTGGTGTGGCTGGGCTGGGCCGGGAAGTCTCGCTTATAGAGCCGGTAGCCCGTGGCCAAAGCAATGAATAGGAAAAGATTCTCACCCAGCAGCCCCCACATCGCGAGGGAGACCACCAACACGGCGACTCGCTCTTGTCTTCCGAGCGCGTTCATGGCGGATGCGCCGTCGAAGATCATGACTGGAATCAGATTCAGCAAGTTAATCCAGGCGCCCGTGTGGGCGACCGCCAGCCAGACGCCGTGACCAGTCGCCTGGTAGACGCTGTAGGAGATGAGCGCCGCAAACAGGCCGAACAACGGTCCGGCCAGGGAGATACGGGCCCGTACAACGGGATCGACACCCGCGCCCTGCCATCGCACGTAAGCCGCGATGCCCGGGATAAAAACCGGCAGCTCGGCGGAGAAGCCGTAGCGTCGTACGGTAATGTAGTGCCCCATCTCATGCGCGGCGATGGAAAGCACAAAGCCGAGCGCAAACCACCAGCCGAACAGTGCCCAGTAGATGCCGAGGAATGCGGCAACGCTGAGCAGCGCTTTGAAATTGGTCAAGCCGAGAAGCAGCAGCTTTCCCTTAGTAAGAAGGAAGAAGGCGGCCCATTTGAATTTGAGCAGCAGCACGCCGATCGCACCGAAGGGTCCCAACCGCTTGACCCAGGCCGGCTTCTCGTCCGATGTCGGCGGTTCGGATTGACCAGGACCCGCTGCGATTTGGCGGCTCAAAGCCCTCACCGAATTGAGCACGGTCTGGTATTCGGGTGCGCTTTCCGGTATTAGAGACAACGCACTTTGCCAGATGTCGCGCGCGCCGACCCGGTCGCCCTTCGCCATCGCGTCGGTGGCCTTGGCGGCCAGTTCCCTGAGCTCATTCGCATGCACGAGTTGCTGGCAATACGGGCAGGCTAGGGAATCCGCCGGCACGGATCGGCCGCAGGAAGAGCATATGACTTGCTGATTGAGGGACGATGCCGCCACAACACCAGTGTATCGACCGGCGGTGAAGCGCTGACTCTCTGGAAACGCAGAGGCCAAAGTAATAGACTTCAGTCATGACTAGAAGAACACTTGTCGGATCCCTGGTAGCAACGGCGGCTGCCTTCAACGCCAAGAGCGCCACGCACAAGGAATGGAAACCCAGCCTGGGCATCCTGGGTCCGTACACACCTTCCAATGTTAAGTTCGCCAAGGCGCAAGGCTATACGAACATGATCCTCGGCTCGTCGCCTCGTTCCACGCTGGATGCCGCGAACATCACCGATGCCCAGATTGATGACGTTCGAAAAGCGTTGGATGACGCCCAGATGCATGTCTCGGCACTACAGGTGACGCAAAACCACATTTCGCCGGACCCGGCCAAACGCACCGAGGAAAATGCGTATTTTATTAAGGCGATTGAACTCGCGGGCAAACTGGGCATTCCGTACATGGGCGCTATGTCGGGGAAGAATGCGGCGCTTCCCTTCCCCAAACAGATAGACGAAATTGTTCGCGTCTATACCGAGAAATACTTTCCGGTCTGTGAGAAGTACAAAGTCCGCATCTGCTGGGAGCCTTGGCCGGAAGGTCCGAACCTAGCTACCTGCGCGGTTGGTTACGAAGCGCTGTTCAAAGGGTTCAATAACTCGCCCTACGTCGGCTTGCAGTTTGACCCATCTCACTTCGTTCGCCAATTCATGAACCCGATCCAGACAGCCCGGGACTTCTCCAGTTACATTTACGACGTCCACTTAAAGGACACGGAGATTCTACCGGCAGCGCTGCAGTCGGGCGGCATTAATCCGCCAAACGGCCAGCAATGGTGGCGCTATCGGATTCCTGGTTTGGGATCCATTCGCTGGAACGAGTTCTTCAGCGTATTGCAGGCGGTGGGCTACACCGGTGCAATGAGCGTCGAACACGAAGATGACCTTTATGGTGCCGATGAGAATCCCGGGCCCGACTTCAGCGCACCGTACAAGATGGGTTTCGTCATGGCGAAACGGTACTTGTCGACGTACGTGCCGGGATAGATGCAGCGGGCCGAAACAAACCCGGTGGTTGGCGGCTCACGCCGTAACCGCGGGTTCTTGGCTGAGGTCAGGCATGTTGTCGGTGGGCAGCAGCGACAAGAGAATGGCAGCAATCACCTCGAGCCCTTCGGCGTCATCGTCATCGAAACGGTTGGGGGTCGGGCTATCCACGTCCAACACGCCCACCAGCTTTCCCCAGTTGAGGAGCGGCACTACAATCTCGGAACGCGAAGCGTCGTCGCAAACAATGTGCCCGTCGAAGCGCGTGACGTCCGGCACGATAACGGTTTGCTGTTTGGCGGCCGCTGTCCCGCAGACACCTTTTCCGATGTTGATGCGTGAACAGGCTGGCTTGCCCTGGAACGGCCCTAGGACTAACTCATCGCCTTTTGAAAAATAGAAGCCAACCCAGTTGATGTCGGGCAGCAATTGGTAGAGCAGCGCGGCTGCGTTTGCGGTGTTGGCCGTGAGGTCGGATTCACCCCACAGCAATGCGGCCAGCTGTTGACTAATTTGGGTATAAAGCTCTGGCTTTTCTGAGGCCGGAGCGATAGGCGTCAACGGATGCATTTAAACTACAGAGTCTAACGCACAATGGAACTGATTCCTAGTTCACTTTGGGCTAGTGTCGGCGCAAAGTAGAAATGTCCTATTCCAGCAAAGTAGAAATGTCCTAATGACCAGCATTTGCTGACGCCCCCTTTCCCTCATCCCAGGAGCGCGTTCAGAACGGCGCGGAGCGGTCAAGGGCGCGTGCTTGTTGCGCGGCGAATGCGAACCCTTGACGGCGAGCACCGTTCTCGACAATGGACACAGAGGGAAAGGGGAGCTTTCCTCCAGCGTGTCGACCTTTCCAAAATAGGACATTTCTACTTTGCTTCGACAGTTCACTTTGGGCTAGTGCCCTCCGCGTCCGGCGGCAAACAGATAGGAAACTGGCCCGCGGAAGCTGCGGACGTGAGCTTCCCAACGGTTGATTATTGCGCCGATCGCCAGCGGGCTCTACCCTTTGTTTTCGAGCATACTGTGGGTAACCTTGCGGTGATACGGCGACGAGATATAGCTTTTCGCCTCGGCGCCAATGTCAGATTGGACGGCGACTTTGGCTGCCTCCTGGTAGGCCGGAATTGCATTCTTGTGTTCGCCTTTGAGATCGAAAGTCTGGCCGAGGCGAAACCAGGCCAGTTGAGCCGTACCCAGGTCGAGCTGTTCGCTGTTGGCCGTCGCGCGCTGTAGGTTGATGAGGGCGCCATCCAGATCGTCGTACCAGAACAGCAGGTTTCCCCGTAGGTAATCGATTTTCTGCGTGGATAGGTTCGCATAGCCCGGGAGACCCTGCTGCTTCATCGCTTCGACTTCTGCGAGAACGCGAAGGGCGGCCTGCTTGTCTCCGATATCGCTGTACATTTGGACCTGCTCCAGGCGGAAGAGATAATTGCGGGGAAACGTATGGGATAGTTCCTTTAGCAGCGGGATGGCCTCCTGGGACCGGCGCTCACGGCGGTAAATAGCTGCCAGCAGGATGCGGGCATCGTACTTGTCCAGGACACCCTTTTGCGCCACTAGTTGCAGCGCCTTGATCCCTCCCTCCCGGTCCCCATGAAAGCCGGCGAGAAAGCCGAACATACGCATGTAAAACGGCAGGCTGCCGACAATGTAGTCGTGGAGGCCCTGCACGGTGTGGGCGTCAACAAAGTTGGGATCTACCTCCAATAACTGGTTGCTGTACTTGCGGGAGGCAGTCGCATCTTTCAGAGCGTCTGTCCAGGCTTTCTCGACCAGAAACAGATAATTGGCGCGCAGGCCGTGGGCCACGCTGAGAGCATAGAGCGCCCGAATGTCCTTGGGATCCGTCGCCAGATCTCGCTGTCCCAGCGACATCGACTTGTTGATCGCCGTCGTAAAACGTTCTCGAACCGCGGTCGGGACTTCCATTTTGGCTCGGCGCACGAACGGGTTTGTTCCGGAAACGAGTTGGCTCTCCAGCGCGCCGTTACGAAACATCTCGCGGTACAGGATGCCCTGCGCCACGTGATTCCAGGCCTCCGGATCGTTAGGATGGGCATCGACCTCTTTTTGGAAGTCGACAATGGCTTCGTCGTATTCGTTGTTATAGAAGTGTTGCCATGCCGGTTGGGTGAGCGGGTCAACGAAATGATAAACACTGTCGGCGGAAAGGAGAGACGCGGAAAAGCAAACTAAGAGTGCGGACCAAAGAAAACGCATGCGATCTTTTCATTCTCGAATACTCCACCGTCGTCCGTATCGGGAAAACTGATCGTAGCGCGCCTTTCTCCACTATTCACGCTCGCTGTGTATCTGCCTTTGACTCTTATCATCGCCGGCTCGCAAACGCTCGAGCGCTTGGTGTGCAGTCTCTGCCACCACCGGATCCCCGTGCTGCGCCTGTCCTTCCAGCGTGGGCAAGAAAGAAGCGTTGCCGCTATTGCCCATGGCTATGGCGACGTTCCGCAGGAAGCCGGAGTATTTCGCTCGCCACAGCGGTGTGTGCCGAAACCGTGCGCGAAATTCCGCTTCCGTAAACGTCGCCAGTTCCGAGAGTTGCGGGGCAAAGGAGCGCGGCTGAAAAGCAGAATCGTGCGTCTCCGGAGCGCTACGGTTCCACGGGCAGACGTCCTGGCAGATATCGCAGCCGAAGACGTGGTTGCCAAGGCCCGCATGGTCCTTTTCCTCGATGACGCCCCGTTTCTCAATGGTGGAGTAAGAGATGCAAAGCCGCGCATCGAGCCGGAACCCGCCCCCATCATCGGGCACGATCGCCTGCGTCGGACAGGCATCAATGCACCGGGTGCACGTGCCGCATCGGTCTGCTGGGGGCGCATCTGGCGCGAGGTCACAAGACAGCAGCACTTCGCCTAACAGAAACCAGGAACCCTGCTTCTCATTGATGAGGCAGGCATTCTTGCCGATCCAGCCGAGCCCCGCCAGACTGGCATACGATCGCTCCAGTAGCGGTGCCGTATCCACGCAGATGCGAGATTCGAAGGCTTCGCTCGATACCACGCGGAGTTTCTGCACCAGGCGCTCAAGCATGTCGCGCAGCACGTCGTGGTAATCGTCGCCCCAGGCATAACGCGAAATCCAGCCCCTGCCGCTGAGATCGGCGGCATTCGAATACGGCGCGGCAGCGTTGTACAGCTTTCCGACACAGAGAATGCTGCGGGCCGACGCGAGCAGGTCGCGTGGATCAGCGCGGAGGATTGCGCGATGATCGGTCAGATAAGCCATTTCACCTGCAAAACCTGCCGCCAACCAGTTCTCATAGCGGGCGAAGTCGGCAGCAGGCGCCGCCCGTGCGATGCCCGCCAATTCAAATCCGCACTCTTGCGCAAGAAGTTTGACGCGGGATGCCGTGAGTGCCGCCATAGATGCCGGGATGATACCTTCGAAACTTCATTGTGCGTCACTTATGCCCAGGCAACCACCACTGTTAGAACTCAGCGACGTTTCCGTAAAGCGCGGTGAGCGGCTGGTGCTGGACCGGCTCAGCCTTTCGATCAACGCCGGAGAGCACGTCGCGATACTCGGCCCGAATGGTTGCGGGAAATCCACGCTGATCAAGACCATCACCCGCGAGTGCTATCCGCTGCTCGATCCCGACGCGTCGTTTCGCATCCTCGGCCAGGACAGCTGGAACATATTTGACCTGCGCACGCACATTGGGGTGGTCAGCAACGATTTGATGACTTCCTGCACGCGCGACATCACCGGGCGCGAGTTGGTACTTTCCGGGTTTTTCGGCAGCATCGGCATCTGGCCGAATCATCACGTTACGCCGGAGATGGAGCGCGTCGCCGCAGCGGTGATGTCGCAACTCGATACGACCCACCTGGCCGGCCGCTGGCTGGACGAACTCTCCTCCGGCGAAGCCCGGCGCCTTCTGATCGCCCGCGCCTTGATCCACAACCCGCAGACCCTGCTGCTGGACGAGCCCACCACCAGTCTCGATCTTGCCGGGCTTCACGAGTTGCGTGGACACCTCCGGGCGCTCGCCCAGCAAGGCGTCGGGATCGTCCTGGTGACCCACCATTTGGACGACATTGTGCCTGAGATCGACCGCGTGATTCTTCTCCGCGACGGTCAGGTTTATCGGGATGGTCCCAAGCAGCAGATTCTTAGTGCGGGCGTTCTCTCGGGGACGTTTCGGGTGCAGGTTGAAGTGGTGGTTCGCGACGGCTTCTATCACGCTTGGTAGAAGCCTCAAACCTGGGCCTCCAACCCACTTGACAAACAAGTGTAAACCGCTGAATCAAAAGGCGTCTCTGGCGATTTCTAAGCCTTCGGAAAGGTCCCCTTCGCCGCCCAATTTCGCCAGTCAACCTGCCTACGGTGCTGTTTAATTTCTTTTGCTCAGGCTGGACCGGAGCCGAAACTATACTAGTTTAGTCAGGTTGTAGACGTAAGACTAACGGGAGAAGATTTCGGGGAGAAACCGAGCAGTAGCAACGGGTTAACGCATGCACAAACCAATCAAATATGTCGAGAAGGCCGTAGCGGTCACCGCCGGCGCTGCCTGGAATGTTTTCGATCTGTTCAATCGGATCGGCCAGAACCCTTCGTTCACTCCGAAGTGGTCCGACAAGCCGCTGCTAAAGAGCTATCAGAAATCGAAGCCGCCGCTGGGCTGGCCCCGCGAAACCGACTCACTCTGCCCGAGGTGCATCCCGGAAATCCGTCAGAAAATCGTCGACGGCGAAATCGATTACAAGATCCTCCTCAACGAACCGGTCGGCGAGATCAAAGCCAAGATCATCGAGCGCGATGGCAAGATCCTGATGGTCAAGGAATGCCCGAAGCATGGACAATTCGAAGATTTGATGTCCATTGACCCGGCGTTCTCCAAGCATCTCGAAGACGTCTTCCCGGGCCGCGACATCCGCGCCCACAATGACGAAAAGCTGCACAACCACGGATCGAGCACCATCACCCATGGTCGTGGCTCCGTACTGACAGTCGATCTCACCAATCGCTGCAACATGATGTGCGATCCGTGCTTCATGGATGCCAACCAAGTTGGATTTGTCCACGAACTGAGCTGGGAAGACATTCAACGCCTGCTCGACAACGCCATCTCCATCAAGCCGCGCCGTCAGATGTCGGTGCAGTTCTCCGGTGGCGAGCCAACCTTGTCGCCGTACTTCCTGGATGCCGTCCGCTACGCCCGCAAGGTGGGTTACAACAGCGTGCAGGCTGCGACGAATGGTATTGAATTCGCCAAGAGCCCGGAGTTTTGCAAGAAAGCGGCCGAAGCGGGTCTCCGCTACGCTTATCTGCAGTTCGACGGCGTCGGCAACCTCGCGAATTCGCATCGCGCCGTCGGCAATCTCTTCGACGTGAAGATTCGCGCGATTGAGAACCTTTGGAGCAATGGTGTCGACATCGTTCCTGTCATCACCATCATCAACGGCATCAACAACGAGCAAGTCGGAGCGGTAGTTCGCTTCGCGCTCGACAATCCCAAGAAGATTCCGTTCCTCTCCTTCCAGCCCGTTTCGTTCACCGGCCGCGATGAAGCGGTCACCGACGAGCGCCGCACAGCGCAGCGTTACACGCTGTCTCATCTGGCGCACGATGTGAAGAACCAGACCGGGATCGGCGAGCCGGTTCGCGACTGGTTCCCCATCTCGTTCATGAGTACCTTCAGCGACTTCGCTGATCTGATCCACGGTCCGAATGCCGATTGGGGTCAGCTGAGCTGTGGCTGCCACCCGAACTGCGGTATCGGCATG
The DNA here is from genome assembly GCA_963771305.1 of uncultured Acidobacteriaceae bacterium. Classification (GTDB taxonomy): domain Bacteria; phylum Acidobacteriota; class Terriglobia; order Bryobacterales; family Bryobacteraceae; genus CAJCIT01. The sequence goes on along the minus strand of CAVYTS010000001.1, from coordinate 51,198 downwards.
GCGATCATGTGCGACAAGGAAACCAAGGAATACGTTCCGGTGACTGCATTCTTGAATGCGGATCGCCTGGCCAAGGACATCGCCCGCATCAATGACGCGGCGCGCGGCCGGTTCCTCTCGGTTGCCGCCATCTCGCTGGCGTTGCTCCGCAACTACAATCCGTTCAAAGCTCCTACCCACTTCAAGCTGACTGACTTGATGGCGAAGTTCGACAAGTGCTTCGGCATGACCAAGCGGGCACAGACCGGCGGCTACGGCAAGGTGACGGGCGACCGCACCATGGAAGACATCAGCAAGCGTCGCCAGGACCGTTGGAACTTCCTCTTTGTTGCCGGCATGTGGTTCCAGGATCTGTTCAACTACGATTTCCGCCGCACCGAGCAATGCATCATTCCGTATGCGACGCAGGAAGGTGAAATCTCCTTCTGCGCGTATAACACCGGTGTGGGCTGGCGCAACATCATCGAGAAGATGCACACAACGGCAACGCTCACCAAGTGGTACGAAGAACATGGCCGTCATGAAATCTTCGCCGGCAACAAGGCAGTACCGCTGGTCAGCACCGAGCATAACCTGGTGCTCCGTGAAGACGACGTGAACCACGGACTCCAGCATGACCTCGACAAGATTGGCGTGGCCAAGACAGCCCGTGAGGAGAAAACGCGCGCCCGCGATGAGGCCCTGAAGCAAAAGCTAGAGAACGAGCGCATGATGAAGATGTACCGCGAGCATGTGCTAGGTGAGAAGATGCCGGAAGGCTTCGTCCCGCTTGGCAACTTGCTATCCGGGAAACCCGCCGCTGCGAAAAAAGTGGCTACCGAAGCCGCCGAAGAAGTCGGCGCCATGGGCGACTAATCCGCCCAATTACAAGAGAAAACCGCCGGACTCCTCAGTTCGGAGTCCGGCGGTTTTATTTTTGGGGTTGTCCTTAGGTATTAAGCTCGTCCCACAGCTTTTAATATAGTTCTCGCACTTTCGCAGCGACATCATAGTCTCTGGGCGGATCGTTGGCTCTGATCAGTTTGACAACATCGGCATAGTCCTGTGCCGGTTGAATGCCGCGGTCGATGTACGAGAGAGTTTTGATGAGATGAGGCGCTCCAGCGTGAGGATTTGCGGTTGATCGGAAATATGCGTAGGCATAGGGAAGTTGAGTGGCCCCGGATCATCCTTGTTTCCACCCGTCAGCAAGTCAACCTCAACTTTCGTCTCCGTGTTTGTCACGGTATTTTTCCTTTGCAAGCTCAACGTCCGGCACGATGATATCCATGCTCTTGAACCGCGAAGCCACCACAGACATAGTGAGGGCTATTGACGCGTTTGACCTTCAAGGCTTTCAGAAGGGTCTTTTCTATATTGGTCGAGCCCCTAGATTCTCTCAGGAATTCCGCCTGTTCTCGAAACTCGGTAGAGGCTTTCATCGTTCTTCGCCCTGCCCAACGTGGCCGGATGAAGAAGATTTTGTCAGCAACCGTGAATAAGGCGATGGGTATGGGTTGCCCGCGCGTCAAGCGAAGCACGTCACTTCCCTGCTACGCTGAAAGAACTCCGCTGGTTGCTGTCCCGCTATGGACTTCAAGGACACGCTCAAAAGCCAACTCAACATTGTTGACGTCGTAGGTCAGTACGTTCGCTTGAAGAAGTCAGGCGCAGGTGCTCGGTACGTTGGCCTTTGTCCATTTCACAGCGAGAAGACGCCCTCGTTTGGAGTGAATGCCGACCATCAATACTTCAAGTGTTTCGGATGCAACGAAGGCGGTGACGTGTTCGCGTTCGTGCAGAAAATCGAAGGCGCAACTTTTCCCGAAGCAGTAAAACTACTGGCCGAACGAAACGGAATTCCGATGCCGGCCCGAGCTCAGAGCGATGATCCTGCCGAGCAGCAGCGCGAAGCGTTGTTCGAAATGCAGGACAAAGCTGCCGCAATCTTCGAGGCAAACTTACACGGTCCGCAGGGCGCGGAGGCGCGGCAGTACCTGGCGAGTCGTGGCGTTTCCACCGACACCGCGCGGACATTCCGGCTGGGACTGGCGGACGGCTCCGGGCAACAGATTTTGCAGCGCCTCAAGAGTTACGGACCCGCTCTTTTGGAAGAATCCGGTTTGACAAGCAAGCGAGAGGACGGCAGCCAGTATGATCGCTTTCGCTCTCGCCTCATCTTCCCCATTCACGATGAAGCCGGACGAGTGATCGCGTTTGGTGGACGAGCGATTCGACCGGACGACAAGCCGAAATATCTGAACTCTCCTGCCACCCGGCTCTACGACAAGTCATCAGTTCTATACAACCTTCACCGGGCCAAGGGTGTTGCACGCAAGCAGGACAGGATGATCGTGGTGGAAGGCTACATGGATGTCATTGGAGTCTCCTCGGCCGGTATTCAAGAAGTTGTCGCCATCTGCGGTACCGCCTTCAGTTCCGCCCAAGTCCGGCTGATGAGGCGCCAAATCGCGCAGGGCAATGCGAATTTGGGTCAGGTGATTATGAATCTCGACCCGGATCGCGCCGGTGCCAACGCGATGGAGAAGTCGATTGCATCCCTGCTTACAGAAGGACTGCGGGTGAAGGTGCTGTCGCTGCCGGGCGATCTCGACCCCGACGAGTTCATCGCTGAGCACGGGATCGAACGTTACCGGTCGCTGTGCGCGTCCGCTCCTGGCTACTTTCACTGGCTCGCCGACCGTGCCAAAGAGCGATTCGACATGCATACGGCTGAAGGCCGTGTTGATGCTTTCCAACATCTGTGGCCTTCCATTCAGCAAGTACACGACCGCCTTGAACGTGCCGCGATTGCCAATGAAGTGGCTGAGAGCCTGGGTATCGATCGCGATCTGGTTCGGGAGCGTTTCGGCCGCCGCCCCCAACGGCTGGACGCCAACACAAACCGGATGGATCTCGCATTATCTATTCCACCCAACGAACGATTGCTACTTAGCTGCTTGCTTACCAGCGAGCAAGCCCGCGCAGCCGTGCTGCCTTACCTGGCTCAATCGCCTGCAATAGCTTCATTTACGGTGTTGCGGCAAGTATTCGACCAGCTGTTGTTGATGGCTGAGACGCAAACGCCGTATAGTTTTGACGTCCTGGTTGCGCGTGTGGAACCACGCGTGCAACAGATTCTGGAACAGCTCGCGTTTTCCGAAATGAATACCACAACCGAAGAGTCTACCGTGCAGGCGATGGAGTGCCTGCGTGCGCTCGAGGCGAAGCACCTGGAGACCCTGCGGACTGACGTGAAACGACGGATCCGGGCATTCGAAAAAGAAGGCAATTTGGCGGAGGCGATTCAGCTCACGAATGAACTGGACCGGCAAACCAGAGCGTCTCTTAAGTGAACTTGCGTGGTGTACTATGAGGAATCAGGGGCGTACTGAGGGGCACGTCCTGAGGTTCTCGCGGAGAGGCAACCGTTCGCTGGTTGCCGTTCGCCCATTGCTAGAACGATGAAGTGACAAAGGCGGTTCATGCAAGACGGCAACGACAAAGCTTTCGCGCTTTACGACCCAGTCAACGGAATTGTTAGGGACGACTTGGCCATTGTGGACGACGTTGATCTCTTTGCGGATATTGAGACCGTAACGGTCGACCTGTTAGGCGAACCGAAAGAGTTTGACAAGAAGTCCGATGAACTGGAAGAGTTAAGTGAAATCGACCTTACCCCCGCAGGGATCGATAAGAGCAATGATTCGGTCCGGGTCTACTTACGCGAGATGGGCATGGTGCCGCTGCTCACTCGTGAAGGCGAAATTGAACTCGCCAAACGTATCGAACGCGGCCAGACAGCCGTCCGCAAGGCACTGACCCGTTCGCGGCTGATTATCAGCAGATTAATTGAGTTACGGCACGAGATGGAGAACGGTGACGCATCCATCTTGGACGTGCTCCAAGTTCCGGAGCTTCAGAACCCACCTGAAGAGGAGGGCTTCATCGAGCCATTGCGGGAGCAGTTCGTTACTGCCCTGGTCGAAGTGGAAAAGCACTACCGCAAAGCCCAGCAGGTGCAACAGAAACTGTCGAGCATTTCCAGGGGCATGAAGCCGAAACAGCACCGAAAGCTGCGCTTCGAATATGCGCGTTTGATGATCTGCATCTCGTGTATTCTCCGCGAACTTCCGTTCACGAGTCAGTTTCTGCGGTGCCTGAGCAGCACGCTTAGGAAAACAAACGAGAATCTGCGGCCGCTTGAGCGGGAGATTGCCAAGCTGCAGCGGAAGCTGGAACATCAAGCTGTTGCCGAATCGAGCGCGGCCACCGGCATCAAGCGGGAACTCAAGTCGCTAAGCGCCCAAATTCAGACGCTTGAGAACAACTGTGGGGCAAGCGCGACCGAACTGCGCCGCACGCTGCAGATTGTCGAGCGCGGTGAGTGTGAAACCGAGGCCGCGAAGAAGCGCTTGATTGAAGCCAACTTGCGCCTGGTCGTTTCAGTCGCTAAGCGGTACACCAACCGCGGCATGCAGTTCCTCGATTTGATTCAGGAAGGCAACATCGGGTTGATGCGCGCTGTCGATAAATTCGATTACAAGCGTGGTTACAAGTTCTCGACGTATGCGACTTGGTGGGTCCGCCAGGCCGTGACCCGGGCGATTGCCGACCAGGCACGCACCATCCGCATCCCCGTGCACATGATCGAGACCATTAACAAGCTGGTTCGGTTACAGCGAGTGATGCAGCAGGAACTTGGCCGCGAGCCAACCACGGAAGAGCTGGCACTGCGCATGGACCTGAGCCCGAACAAGGTTCGTAAGGTGATGCGCATTGCTCAAGAGCCGATCTCGCTGCAAACGCCGGTAGGGGAAGAAGAGGAATCGAACCTCGGCGACTTCCTGGTGGACAGCCGGATGGTTTCGCCGTCGGACGCTGTCATCAACCTCAACCTGCGGGAGCAGACCGCTGAAGTTCTCAAAACGCTCAGCCCGCGCGAAGAGAAGATCGTGAAGATGCGATTTGGCTTGCAGGATGGCAGCGAACATACGCTGGAAGAAGTGGGCCAGCACTTTGCGGTCACTCGCGAACGCATCCGCCAGATTGAGGCCAAAGCCCTAAGAAAGCTACGGCACCCCAGCCGCAGTCACCGTCTTCGCAATTTCCTCGAGAACGGCCGGCCGTCGTAACGCGTGGCGCAGGCTCTTTAGCTTGGCTATCAGCCTGCTGAGCCGAGATTCGGCTCAGCTTTTTCGGTTCGTTTATCCCGCCTGCCCTAGTACCGGCTCCATGATTCGGACTGTTCCGCCCCCCAACAACTTTGAGAGTTCACCCTAGGGGCCCGAATGGCAGCGCATAGTCTACGTGATCAACGACCTTCGTTCCCTGATCTGTTGGCATGAACGTATGCCGGTGACGCCACAAGCACATACGGCCCCTCTGTCTGCTCGTCCCCTTATCTCGTGATTTGCGGCGGAGCCTCTGCGCGCTCGATGTATGCCGCAAGTAGTCTTTGCATCCGAACATTCGAACACCAACACACCCGTGCGCGTTATTCAAGCGCTGCTCGGCTACGCCTCTCCCGACACCGTGATGATCTACTCCAAGCTCTACCCGAGTCAGATCATCGGGGCGTATCGCAAGACCGTTCGCAGTCTCCATAACGCCTATTTCGGTGAACGAGGTTTGAAGACCCGACCGCTTCCGCCCCATGCATGGCAAACTGAGAGCGGCTCAACCCACTAACCAAGCGAGCCGCTTTATAGCGGCATGGAACAAGAGAGCTGGATCTATCGTAATTCCACCCGTAGGAGTGTCTTCAGATAAATAACGGCCCTTCTGGTTCGTCTATGTAGGTGAGTTCAGATCGGCTTTGGAAGACAAGTGAAATGGTTCAGATGAGAACGCTAATGGTCGTTGTACTTGCGGCTATCGTTGTAGGTTTGCCCGTTTCACCCATGTTGCGGGCAAAGAAGGGATCCGCGACACCCACCGAGGCAACAGTTCCGCAGCTGGAGATATATATTCCTGAACTAATGAAAAAAACCGGCGTGCCAGGGTTGGCGATTGCTGTGATTCGCGACGGAAAAACGACGTGGCTGCACGGTTTCGGGATGAAAGAGGTAAAAACGGGCCAGCCGGTGACGGGGGAGACAATTTTTGAAGCGGCTTCACTGAGTAAGCCGCTGTTTACTCACGGCGTTCTGAACCTGGTGGAGCAGGGCAAGCTGGGGCTGGACGTTCCGCTAACAACCTTTTTACCGAGGCCCTTTGTCGCGGGTGACGAGCGCCGTGCAAAGATTACGGCGCGGATCGTCCTGAGCCATCGAACCGGATTCCCGAACTGGCCAGCAGATGAGACGGCTCAGTCTCAATTTATTTCACGCCGGGAGAGCGGTTTAGCTACTCGGGTGAAGCCTATATCTATCTCCAGGGCGTGGTCGAGCAGATCACCGGCAAATCGTTTAAAGACTACCGGCTAAAGCCGGTAGAATCTTTTGCGACTGAAAGTCGGGTTGCGGCTGAAGCCACCTGAAGCCCACCCCGGCTGAGAGCCGGCTCAAGGCTCGGTGGGCGCGGTAATCTTGAAGCCCTGATCGTCTTCGTCCCACTTCTGGTTCTCGATATATGCCTTGATCGTTGCCTCGTCCACCGCGCCCACCGTCGCGCAGAAGTACCCGCGAGCCCACAGGTGTTGCCCCCAGTACCGCTTTCGCAACTCCGGGAACTCCTCCTGCAGCCGACGCGAAGACCGTCCCTTCAGGAATTGCACCAACTTCGACGGCGCCATATGCGCCGGCGCCGACAGCAGCATATGGATATGGTCCGGCGATACCGCTCCCCGCATGATCACCACTTCCCGCGCCTCGCAGCTTTGTCGGATCAGATCGCGCGCCCGCTCCGCTACCCTCCCGCGCAGTATCTTGTACCGGTACTTTGTTATCCACACCACGTGATACTTCAGATCGAACACCGCGTGCGCGCTCCGTCGATATTCCGCCATCCCCTCATTCTCGTAGAGTTGCGCTCGAAGCTCACCGCCTGAAAGGCGGTGGGATTAGACCCGCAGGACGGAGCTAAACCAATTTTATGACCGAAGCCGTGCTTACGCCGCTGGGAATGACCAGCGGCAGTTATGTGTGGCGCCCAGACTTTGATGCACTAACCGCCACGGGCTACGACTCAGACGGGAAGCCGACGGAATTATGGAAGCCAACAGAGGCGGGAGCCGCTTCGACGCTGAACACAACAGCCGAGGACTACGCGCTATTTGTTGAGGCGGTTCTCACTGGGAAAGGGCTCAAGCCGGCGACTCTGCGCGAGATGGAAACGCCGGAAATCGCACTCGATCCCGAGTGCAGGATTTGCGTCAAGCACGAGCCGAAGCAGCTATCGAAGAACCCGTTTTGGGGATTGGGATGGGGCATTGAGCGCAAAGATGGAACCGATGCGCTTTGGCATTGGGGAGACAACGGCTCATTCAAGGGTTTCGTGATGGCAGATCCGAAAACGAAGTCAGGAGTGGTGATGTTCGCAAACAGCGAGAATGGACTGAAGGTCGCGAAGCCAGTGGTAGACGAGACGATGGGCAGAGGTTCGCTGGCCTTCGAATGGCTCAAATGAAACCTCACGACTTCGGCGCCTGATGATACCAGAGGACAACAGCACCGGTATGATGCGCAGAGTTCAGGGTTAAGAGAGATCGAATCAGCCGTCGCCGCGCCTTCGACGTCGTTTGCGGATGCCTCCATCCTAAGCCAGATGCCGGTAGCTGGAACCCCTGCGTCAAGGGGCGTTGCACCGGGCAGAGGAGTTGAGCGATGATGTGCTTGCTGCTATCGAGGGGAGTTTCTAAAGTGGCACCTGCGGACTGCATCGAGCGCGCAGGGGCTTGGCGACAAATCACGAGATAATCTGTCGAACATGAATGATGGCTCGTACTCCGTGATGAGTGTCTTCTAATGCATCGGTAACCCGAGGCATTTGATTCGATATTCGATCTCAACAAAGCGGCGCATCTCAACCTTCTCTTCTGAGGTCCGGCGGCGTGATCTTCGCCAGATTGTAAGGGTTTTCGAACACGGCAAACGTGTATTCGAGAGACTTCGCGGTGATCATTTCGCAGTCGAGTGTGTAGACGTGCATGGGTTGATCGTTTCGGCTCTTCGGCTACTACAAAGATGCGGCTGTTCTCGGTAGCGATGGAAAAGATTAACCGGTCGGCGGCAAGGCGCGAAGCCCAGTGACCCGGCCTCCCTGCGCTATGTTGGTGCTGTCCATATGCCCACGAGCGACCAAACAACTGTGACACCTCCCAGAAAAGTGCCAAAGCCGAAGGACGCCGCGGAGCGAAAGGCGCGTTTGGCTCGCATCCTCGCTGAACTCGATAAGCTCTACCCCGACGTCAAATGTGCCTTGCGCCACAAGGATGCCTGGCAGTTGCTGGTGGCGACCATTCTCTCCGCCCAATGCACCGACGAGCGGGTGAACAAGGTGACCCCGGGCCTGTTCAAGAAGTACCCCACGATTAAAGACTTCGCCAACGTCTCGCAGGATGAACTGGCGCAGGATATTCGTTCAACCGGGTTCTTCAACAACAAGGCAAAGTCTGTGATCGGCGCGGCCAAGAAAATACAAGCTGAATTTGGGGGCAAAGTCCCGAAAACGATGGAAGAGCTGTTAACTGTTCCGGGTGCAGCCCGGAAGACCGCAAACGTGGTGTTGGGCAGCTTCTATGGCATCCCGGCAGGCGTGGTCGTCGACACGCACGTCCAGCGCATCACCCTGCGGCTTGACCTTACCAAGAACACCGACCCCGGCAAAATTGAGCAGGACCTGATGAACAGCTTGCCCATCGACCGGTGGATTCACTTCGCTCACCAGGTCATCCACTTCGGCCGGCAGATCTGCATAGCGCGCAAACCGAAGTGCTCTTCCTGTCCACTCGACCCGCTATGCTACGCCAAGGATAAGACGATCGAATGAAAGACCCGATCGACGCGCCAGTGGCCGCCCGATACTACCTCGGCATTGACGGTGGGCAATCCGGCACCAAAGGCCTCTTGTCGGATCAGAGCGGACGCGTGTTGGGCACGGGTCAGGGTGGCCCCTGCAATCACGTGGCAGCTCACGAAGGGCGAGCGAAGTTCTTCGCCGCGGTCGGTTCTGTCCTTGATCAGGCTTGCCAAGCGGCCGGCCTCGATTTAGCCTCGCTCGACTTTGCTTCAGTTTGCCTCGGCTTCAGCGGTGGCGCTGAGGACAAAGAAGCGTACTCGCGAGAGTTGATTCGATCTCACAAATACAAAATCACACATGATGCTGAAATCGCGTTAAGCGGCGCCACGGAAGGGCAGCCGGGGATTGTCATCATCGCCGGTACAGGTTCGATCGCGTTCGGCCGGAACGAGAGCGGACGCACCGCGCGAGCCGGCGGCTGGGGCTACATCCTCGGCGACGAAGGTGGTGGCTTCGACCTCACGCGGCAAGCCCTGCGCTCCGCCTTGCGGCACGAGGAAGGTTGGGGAGTGCCTTCCACCTTGCGCGACAGGCTACTCGCTGCCACGGGCGCCGTCAACATCAACCAACTGATGCACCGCTTCTATACGCCAGACTTCTCTCGCCCGGCCATCGCCGCCCTGTCCAGCATGGTCTCCGAAGCAGCCGAGGAAGGCGACGCAGAGGCTCAGCGCATCCTGTTCGATGCCGCCAGCCAGTTGGTTACTTATGTGGAAGGCGTACATCGAGTGATCTTCCAAACGATGCAACCCGTCCCGATCGCCTACATTGGCGGTGTGTTTAAGAGCCGCCTGCTGCTGGAAGAGTTCGTCAAGACCATCCGTTATCGCCTCGCCGGCGGTGTCGCACCACCTAAACTGGGCCCCGCCGCCGGTGCGCTGCTCGAAGCGCTAAGGGCAGATGGAAATGCAAGCGCGGTCTCGAACCTGCCGGAATTCGAAAAGTGAAGCGTGTTGCGGAGATGATGCTCCGGTCCCGTCGTAACCTGGGGTCATCGTGCCTTCGATGAAACGTTTTTCGCTTTCGTACGCCGGAGTTTTTATGGTCGCCTTTGCGCTCTCTCCTCGCTTCGCATCCGCCGCCGAACCCGACTGGCCAGCGGTCGAAGATCACGCTACCCAGCTGCTGCAGAAGTATATTCGGGTCCGCAGCATCAATCCACCCGCATCGACCCGCGAGGCCGCCGAACTATTGCGCGCTGAATTCGCCAACGCGGGCTTCGAAGCAAAGTTGTATGAAGGTGACCCCAGTGGCAAAGTGAATCTACTTGTGCGTTTGCCTGGCCGCGACCACTCGAAGAAACCACTGTTGTTGCTGAATCACATGGATGTTGTGCCGGTGGATCCGAAGCAGTGGAAGGAAGATCCATTCGGCGCCGAGATCAAGAACGGCATCCTTTGGGGCCGTGGTTCGGTCGACATGAAGAGCACGGCCATCCTTCAACTGACCGCCATGATTCTCCTCAAGCAACAAGGGATTGTGCCCGCCCGAGACATCCTGTTTCTGGCGGATTGCGATGAAGAGTCGGATGGCCGCTGGGGCGCCGCTTGGATGATTAAGCATCACTGGAGCGAACTGGATCCCGAATACGTCCTAGACGAAGGCGGCATTGGATCCACGGATCTGTATGCGCCAGGGAAAAACGTCTTCGGCATTTCGGTTGGCGACAAGCAAGTGCTCTGGCTGAACCTACGGGCGACCGGAACCTCCGGCCACGGTTCACAGCCGATCGCGGACAACGCCAACGACATTCTGTTGGCCGCCATTGCGAAGGCCCGGCAGTTCCCTGCCCCGACCAAGCCCGATGCCGTAGTGGAAGCAATGCGGTCGGCGGCGGGCGCGCTCGCAGCGAATAAATACATGAACGCCATCCAGCAGAACACAATTTCATTGACCACATTGCGAAGCGGAGTGGGCGATCCGCCGAAGGCGAACGTAATTCCCTCGCTGGCGGAAGCGACACTCGATTGCCGCCTGCTGCCGGGCCAGAATGCTGAGGAGTTCGTTTCTGACATCAAAGCCCGCATCAACGATCCGCGCGTCACTGTAGAGCAGTTATCGGAGCCGGCCGACCCGGGCCCCAGCCGCATTGACACACCTCTTTACGCCACCATTCGCAAAGCGATACTGACCTATCATCCGGACGCCATCGTAATGCCTGTGTTGGTGCCCTACGGAACCGATAACCAAAAGTTTCGCCTGAAAGGCGCCATCGGCTACGGGGTTATGCCGATGGTCGTGGATGCCGCAACCATGGCCACCATGCACAGCGACAGTGAGCATTTGCCGGTCGACCAGTTTCGCATGGGCCTTCACATCTATTACGACATCCTGCGTTCCGATTTCTGAATAGAACAGACGCACTATCGATTTCACTTCGCCTGCAACTTACACTGGTTACATATGGCAAAGCTGTCGATCAAAGACCTCGACCTGAAGGGGAAGGTCGTCTTCATTCGTGTGGATTTCAATGTTCCCCTGGCTCCCGGCGGAAAAGAGATTTCGAGTGACAAACGCATTCGCGCTTCCCTGCCCACCATTCAGTACGCACTCGAGCAGGGCGCGGGCCTGATTCTCGCCAGCCATCTGGGGCGACCGAAGGGAAAGCCAAACGCGGAGATGAGCCTCGCGCCGGTGGCTGCTCGTTTGAGCGAACTCCTCGGCCGGCCCGTGACTATGGCGCCCGATTGCATTGGCCCGGAAGTCGCCGCGTTGAAACCGAAGCCCGGTGAAGTGCTGTTGCTCGAGAATCTGCGCTTCCACAAAGAAGAAGAAGGTAATGATCCGGCGTTCTCCAAGCAACTGGCGTCGCTGGCGGACATTTACGTGAACGATGCATTCGGTTCGGCCCACCGCGCACACGCGTCCACCGTCGGCATGATCGCCTACATGCCGCAAGCCGCGGCTGGCTTATTGATGGACAAAGAACTCGAATGGCTGGGCAAGGCAACCAGGAATCCCGACCGGCCCTGCGTGGCGCTTCTTGGTGGCGCGAAAGTCTCCGACAAGATTGAAGTCATCCAGAACCTCATGAAAGTGGTGGACCGCTTGTTAATCGGCGGCGCCATGGCTTACACCTTCCTGCGTGCCAAGAACGAGCCAACCGGCAAGTCGCTAGTCGAGGCCGACAAGGTCGATCTCGCCAAAACCCTTCTTGCCGAGGCGGGCGACAAGCTGGTGCTACCCGTCGATCACATTGTCGTTCGCGAAATCAAAGCCGGGGCGGAAAACGAAGCGGTGACCACCATCGGCGATGACCAGATCGCCGTCGACATTGGACCAAAGACCGTCGAGTTGTTTGAGAAGATTATCGTCGGAGCAAAGACGGTCATCTGGAACGGTCCTATGGGCATCTTCGAGATGCCTCCGTTTGATAAAGGAACTGTGGCCCTGGCCAAGTCGGTCGCCAATTCCGGAGCCGTCAGCGTAGTCGGTGGCGGCGATTCCGAGAAGGCGATCAAATCGGCGGGCGTCACCAGCAAGATCACCCACGTCTCCACCGGCGGTGGCGCATCGCTCGAGTTTCTGGCAGGCATTGACCTGCCCGGCGTGGAGGCGTTAACGGAAAAGGCCGTAGCCGCTAAGTAGGACCTCTTACACGTCTTTATAGGATCTTCATGCTGCCACTATGACTTCTTGAGCTTTGACGTCGGAAACTGGAAGCTGGGATGGCAGCATAAATGGGGGTTCAGGCTTGGAAGATTCCGAACCATCAGGCGCAAAAGGATCCAGGAACTGGCGCGCTGAAGTCCGTGAACAAGTTGGTCCAGTTGTCCGAAGCGTAATCGTTCTGACCCTGTTGACGGGCTGCATCTTTCCAGTGGGGCTGCTCGCTGTTGGGCGCCTGCTGTGTCCCGATTGCGCAAACGGAAGTCTGCTGATCCGCGACGGAAACGTCATAGGTTCCAAATTCATCGGTCAAAGCTTTACTCGGCCTGAGTACTTTCAGTCACGGCCCTCGGCAGCCGGCGCTGGCTACGACGGAACGTCCTCCGGCGGCACGAATCTCGGTCCCTCCAATCGCAAGCTCATTGACGACGTACGACAGTTGGCGGAAGACTACCGCAGACGCAACGGACTACCACCGAACGCCGCGGTTCCGATTGACGCGGTCACACGCTCAGGCAGTGGGCTGGACCCGCATATCAGCGCACCTAACGCGGATTTACAGATTGCTCGTGTCGCACGAGCTCGAGGCATAACTCAAGAAGCGGTTCGCCGTCTGGTAGAGGGCTACATACAGGGCCCCCAACTGGGATTCATGGGCAGCCCTCGCGTCTCGGTTCTCGAACTGAATCTCGCCCTGGATCGGGCTGCCCCACTCGCTCATCCCTAACAATCTTATGCGCTGGCTGGAAGACATCGTTTTTCTTGCGCTCGTGGTTGGGCTGGCTTGGCCCGTGGGCTCATATCTAGCCCGTGTCTTCGGCGGGAAGCCTACCGTTCTTGATCCGGTGCTGCGCCCCCTCGAATCATTTCTTTATCGGCTGATGGATGTACATCTCGGCCGGGAAATGTCCGCGCGTCTTTATACGCTATGTTTCCTTCTGTTCAGCGCCGCAAGCACGGTCGGATTGTTCTTGTTGCTGCTAAGCCAACATTGGCTCACTGGCGGCCCGCGCGATCAATACCTGACGACGCCAATGACCGCAGACCTGGCGGCGAACACGGCGATCAGTTTTGCGACAACTACAACCTGGCAGGCGTATGGTGGTGAAAACACTCTTCGCTATCTGACCCAACTGGTTGGCTTGGTCTCGCAGAACTTCCTCGCCGGTGCGGCCGGCTTGGCCGTCGGCATCGCTTTCATTCGAGGCTTTGCACGCCAGCGCTCGGCTACCGTGGGCAATTTTTGGGTGGACCTTGTCAGGGCCCTGCTTTGGGTGCTTCTGCCGCTCGCCCTAGCGGGCAGCTTGGCCTTGATCTGGCAAGGTGTGCCGCTTAACCTGGCGCCTTACACGCAGGCTCAAACAATGGAAGGTACGCGTCAGACGATCGCCCAGGGTCCAGTGGCCGCGCTGGAGTTCATTAAGAATCTCGGAACCAACGGTGGCGGCTTCTTCAATGCGAACGGCGCCCATCCGTACGAGAACCCGACGCCGCTGACTAATTTCCTCGGATTGCTGGCCATCACCGTGCTTCCTGCCTCACTCACCATCACGTTCGGCAAGATGACCCGCCGGCCTCGCGCTGGCATTGTCTTGCTGGCGGTGATGGTCATTTTGTTCGCCGCCGGTCTGGCGCTGTGTGATTTCGCCGAGAAGGATGTCCCGCCCCAGCTCGCCCACTTTCATGTCTCCGGTGGAAACATGGAGGGGAAAGAAGTGCGTTTTGGAATCGGCAGTTCCGTCCTCGCCGCAGTGGTCACGTCGAACGGAGCAACGGGCTCGTACAACTCGATGCACGACTCCTACGAGCCAGTGGGACTGATGGTGCCACTGGTAAACATGCTGCTTGGCGAGGTCATCTTCGGAGGTCTCGGAAGCGGCTTTTACGGTATGGTCATGATCGCGCTGATTGCGGTATTCCTGGGAGGTCTGATGATCGGCCGCACACCCGAATACCTCGGAAAGAAAATCACCGCCGCCGAGACCCGGCTTACGATCCTGTACGCCCTCCTGACGCCAGCGGTAGTGTTAACCTTGACCGGCCTGGCGGTTGCCACCAAAGCTGGGCAGGCGGGACTGACGACCAATAGTGGGCCTCATGCCTTCACCGAAGTGCTCTTCGCCTACGCTTCATCCATGGCCAATAATGGCCAAACCATGGCCGGTCTCAACGCCAACGCCCGTTTTACAAGGCCACCACCGGCATAGCCATGCTTGCCGGACGATTTGGATTGGCGTCGCTCGCCTTGGCCTTGGCGGGCCGATTCGCTGCGCAGCGGCGATGGCCGACGACTGCCGGAACGTTGCCCTGCGACACGCCCACCTTCGGAGCCTTGCTTCTCGGGACCGTTGTGCTCGTGGGCGCCCTCTGCTTCGTGCCCGCGTTGGCGCTTGGTCCCATAGCCGAAGTGCTGCGGCACTGAGCAGCGGTTAGGTCTCCCGAGCCTGCCCCGCAATACTCCCTGCCCTAATTCAAGCACTTGCGCTTGGATCTGTCCTGACATAGGATATCTATGTGACTCTCTTGAAGAACATCCGAAACGAGATTCCTCCGGGCACGCTCGACATGTTGATTCTGAAAACATTGGCCCGCAACGGCGAGCTTCATGGCTTTGAGATCGCCAACTCGATCCAGCTGATGTCCGAGGATGTCCTCCAGGTGGAAGAAGGTTCTCTTTATCCGGCGCTCCAGCGCATGCTAATCAAAGGCTGGCTGACCGGCGAGTGGGGCAAAACGGCGGAGAATCGGCGTGCGCGCTATTACAAGCTAACCAAGGCAGGACGGCAGCAACTTGAACACGAGCTGGAGCGCTATCAGAGCGTGAGCCGCGCCATCGCCCGCATCGTGCAACCTGCTTAACTTGCATGGCTAAGGGAACCCAAGCATGATTTTCGACGAATGGAACCGTCGCCTTTGTGCCCGACGCGAAGCAGACCGCCAGGCGTCTGACCTGGCAGAAGAGATGCGTTTGCACCTTGAACTGCGTGCGCGCGATTTGGCCGAGCGAGGTTTGCCCCCTAAGGAAGCCGTCGGCGCCGCCCGTCGCCAATTCGGAAACGTCACAACTATTCAAGAAGAATCTCGACACGAATGGGGCTGGACCATGATTGACAACTTGCGCGAAGACGTTACCCGTGCGGTGAGAATGTTGCGAAAAACGCCGGTGTTTACTCTGGTTGCCATCTCAACACTGGCGTTAGGAATTGGCATGAACAGCGCCATCTTCAGCATTGTTAATGCGGTGATGTTGCGCGTCCTGCCGCTGCCCGACTCGGCCCGTTTGGTGTCGCTGTGGGAAGAGTATCACAACGAGCCTTCCACGATGACTTCGCATGGGACGCCGCTCTCCGCATCGGGATCGATGCCCGCCGTGCAGCGAACCACGGTTTCGGTCGCAAACCTAACCGACTACCGCAAGGCGCCGTCGTTTGAGGGCTTGGCTGGCGCCGATATCACGAAGATGAACTTAACGGGCAACGGGACCCCGGAACGCATCACCGGTATGTCGGTCACGGCAAACTTCTTTCCGATCTTGCGCGTGCAGCCGGCGCTCGGCCGGGCTTTTCTAACCGAAGAGGACCAACCAGATCACGGTGGCGTAGTCGTAATCAGTGACGAGCTGTGGCAGCGCCGCTTTGGGCGCGATCCGAAGATTCTCGGAACCGCCATCCGTCTCGACGCAAACCTCTATCGCGTGATTGGCGTGCTGGCCCCGGGCTTCCTGTCTCCCAGCCAGTTTGGCTTTCCGGAACATATTGAATTCTACGTGCCCGCCGCGTATTCAAAGGAACTCCTTAGCGATCAAGGCCGCGGCGATCATGAAGTCTCTGTCATGGGCCGGCTGAAGCCAAGCGCAACAGTCCAAGGCGCCAGGGCAGAGTTGGCCGCAATCTCAGCAACCCTGGCAAAGCGGTTTCCAGATTCAAACAAAGGCCTGGTTGCAACCGTCGCCCCTCTGCGAGACGACATTGTGCGGAAGGTCAGCACGTCGCTCCTGGTGTTGCTTGGCGCAGTCGGCCTGATCGTCGTGGTGGCGTGCTTGAACGTGGCGAACCTGATGCTGGTGCGGGCCATTGCCCGTCGCCGCGAGACGAGCGTGCGCATCGCACTCGGCGCCAGTCGTGTGCGTGTCATCCGCAGCCTGCTCGTTGAGAGCCTGCTCGTGGCGCTCGCCGGTTGCGCTGCCGGGGTGATGCTGGGAAGCGCTTTAATGAAATTGTTGATCGCAATTGCCCCCGCTTCGATCCCGCGTATCGGATCCGTCTCCATGGATTGGCGGGTTCTGCTCGCCTCCGCTGTACTCGCTCTGCTGTCTGGAACAACCTTCGGAATCATCCCGGCCTGGCAGGTGTCGCAGACTGATCCCGCTGATTCACTTCGCGGCAGCGACAAGAACCTTTCTGGGCGATCGCAGATCCGTTGGCGCAGCGCTCTCACGCTGGCCGAGGTTGGTGTTTGCACCGTGCTGCTGATCGGAGCGGGCCTGCTGCTGAAGAGCTTTGTAACCGTGTTGGGAGTCGACCTCGGATTCCAACCGGAGCGCGTTCTCACGATGAACATCACATTGCCGGAAGCTAAGTACGCCACCCCGCTTCAACGTCTGCAGTTCTTCGAACAGTTGGAAGGACGGGTCGCGGCCATGCCGGGCGTCTTATCGTCGGCTTACTGTAACAATTTTCCGCTCCGCGGCGGATGGGGGACCGGTGTTGTCGTAGACACCGCCTCTGACAAATACCTCGATGTCGATTCGCAGGCGGTGAGTCCGGGCTATTTTCAAACGCTGGGGATGACCCTGCTTCAAGGCCGTCTGCCAGGCAGCGCTGATCGAGGCGGTGCACCCTTTGTCGTGGTGGTGAATCATGCATTCGCCACCAAGTATTTTCCTAACGGCCAGCCAGTCGGCCGCCGGCTTCGGCGCAGGGCAGCAACGCCGTGGATGACCATCGTCGGAATCGTGAATGACATTCGGCGTGAGGGCAAGGCAGCCGAACTGATACCTGGCATGTATATTCCCGCCGCGCAGACTGAGTTGTATCCAGTTCATCTCGCCGATTTCGCCGTGCGCAGCGCGGCGGATCCAAAACAGATTGCCAAGGACATCCAGCGCGAGGTCTGGGCGATTGATCCAGACGAGCCGGTGACCAATGTCAAGACCTACGATGAGATCATCAGCGCGTCCGTGGCTGAGCGCCGCTTTGAGATGTTGCTTTTGATTGTCTTCGCCTCGGTGGCACTCGGGCTTGCCTTGGTCGGCATCTATGGTGTTCTGTCGCAATCGGTGAGCCAGCGTACGGCCGAGCTCGGCATCCGCATGGCCCTCGGCGCTGAACGCCGCGACATCTTCCGGATGATCTTGCGCCAGGCCGCGACCTTGATTCTCGGCGGTATCCTGCTCGGCCTGGCGGGCTCGCTGGCTTTGTCACAACTAGTCAGGTCCTTGCTGTTCGGCATTGCACCGTACGACTGGACCAGCTACACCGCCGCCATCCTGCTGCTGGCCGTGGTCGGCTTCTTGGTCTCGGCCTTGCCGGCGAGGCGCGCCACAGCTGTGGACCCGATGGTGGCGCTACGCTACGAGTAGGCCCAAACGGCGTATCCTGAAGTGGAGAAACAATGCGCCGCCGATTCACCGATAGCGATACCTCCCTATGCTGCTCCTTCTGCCACAAAGCGCAGGGTGCCGTCGGAAAACTGATCTCCAGTCCGAGTGACTACCCCCAAGCCTACATCTGCGACGAATGCATTTCTGTTTGCAACGCGATTATTGAAGACGATCGCCCTGAGGAGGATGAAGCTGAATCCAGCGTGACCGACTCTGAACAGCAGCCACATCCACTACTGACCCACCCTCTTGCTTCTCGATTCTTCACTTCCGTCGAGAACTGGGTCCGGCAGGAGTCTCTCGGCGCTGACGCGGTCGAGGAGCTCGCGGAAATGCGAAGCGTCGCCAGCCGCATGCTGCAGGAATCCGTCAAATAAGAAAAGGCTCCCTGCCCTTTCGGAGTAGAGAGCCTTGTTCAACCGTCGCTCAGGTTAGCTCGCCAGCGCCAGCGGCGTCATCTTTAGTCCTGGAATCATGTATTCCAACACTTCATTCACGCGCTCGACGAACTTGAACTCCATCTCCCGGCGGACGTGATCGGGCAGGTCCCGCAAGTCCTTCTTGTTACCTTGCGGAAGGACCACGCGATTGATGCCAGCGCGCCGTGCCGCCAACACCTTCTCCTTGACGCCGCCGATGGGCAGCACCAAGCCGGTCAGCGTGACTTCACCCGTCATCGCAACATCATTGCGTGCAGGCAGGCCCGTATAGACCGAGGTCATAGCCGTAGTCATGGTCACCCCGGCCGAGGGACCGTCTTTCGGAATTGCACCGGCAGGAACGTGGACGTGAACGCCGTTGTCTTTGAAGACCTTCGGATCCACGCCGAGGTCAGCCGCATGCGCCCAGATAAAGCTCTGAGCGATCTTGGCCGACTCTTGCATGACTTCACCAAGTTGACCGGTGATTGTCAGCCCCTTGCCGTCCGGCAGCAGCGTGCTCTCGATGAAGAGCACATCGCCACCCGCTTCCGTCCATGCCAGGCCGGTTGCGACACCCGCCGGTAGCTTCTTGCGCATGGTCTCGGCCGTGTACATCTCCGGTCCCAGCAGGTCCGCCACTTCTTCCGGCTTAATGGTGAGCTTCTCTGTCTGGCCTTCCGCGAAACGCAGCGTCACTTTGCGTGCAATCCGCCCCAGCGCCCGTTCCAAGCGCCGCAGTCCGGCCTCTCGCGTGTAGCTGCTGATAACGGTTTTCAGGCCTTCGTCGGTAAACTCAATCTGCTCGGACGACAGCCCCGTTTGCTCCAATTGGCGCGGGATCAAATACCGCCGCGCAATCTGCAGCTTCTCTTCCTCGCTGTAGCCAGAGAGCCGCAAGATTTCCATGCGGTCCAGCAGCGGTTGAGGAATGGTGTCTAGCGTATTCGCCGTGGTGATGAACAATACCTTCGACAAATCGAAAGCCATGTCGAGATAGTTATCGCGAAATGTCTTGTTCTGTTCGGGGTCCAGTATCTCGAGCAAGGCTGCCGACGGATCGCCGCGGAAGTCTCGCCCCAGCTTATCGACCTCGTCGAGCAGCAGCACGGGGTTCTCCGCGCCGGCCCGCCGCATGGCCTGAAGCAGCCGCCCCGCCATGGCTCCTATATAGGTACGCCGATGGCCGCGCAGTTCGGCTTCGTCATGCAATCCGCCTAAGCTAAAGCGTTCGAACTTGCGTCCCAACGCTCGTGCGATGGATTGTCCCAGCGACGTCTTGCCAACGCCGGGAGGCCCGACGAAGCAAAGGATTGGCGCCTTGGCCTTGGGGTTCCGCTTCAGCACGCTGAGGTGCTCGAGGATACGCTCCTTCACCTCCGGCAGTCCAAAGTGGTCGTCGTCAAGCACTCCTCGCGCATGCGAGATCTCGAGGTTGTCTTCTGTCGCGTTGGTCCACGGCAAATCGAGAACAAACTCGATCCACGTCCGAGTCACGTGATAATCCGGGGCGGCCGATGGCAGTCGCTCTAGCTTGTCCAGCTCGCGCTTAACTTCTTTCTTAGCCTCTTCGGGAAGATTGGCTTTCTCAAAGCGTTCGCGGAGCAGATCGATCTCAGCCTTTTCGCCGTCCTTCTCGCCCAACTCCTGCTGAATAGCCCGCAGCTGTTGGCGCAGCAGGTATTCTCGCTGCTCTTTGCCCATCTCGTCGCGAGCCGACGAAGAAATCTTCTGTCGGAGTTCAAGCACCTGCAGCTCGTGGGAGAGATAGGTGTGCATCAAACGCAATGCGTCCACGCGGGTTTCCGCTTCGAGCAGTGTCTGTTCTTTCGCCACGTCCAGGCTGAAGATGCTCGCCAGCAAGTATGCCAGTCGCAGAGGATCGTCATGGCCCGCCAGCATGCGCGTCAGCTCGGCCGCTGATTGTGGCTGAGCCAGACTAATGGCCTTGGCTGCCTGTTCCAGCAGTGCGCCTTCCAATGCTTCGACTTCGGAACTGCGATCCTCAGGCAGCGGAAGCACGCGATACTTCGCCAGCATGAACGGCTCTTCGGCTTCGATCTTCACCAAAACAATCCGGTCGACGCCTAGAACCAGAATCTCCATGTTCTCTTCGCCGTGGCGGGATGACTTGCGAATTACGGCCTTTGTGCCGATCGTGTACAGGTCGTCCTGACGAGGGGCGTCCTGATTCGGATCGCGCTGGGCGACCAGCAGTA
This sequence comes from uncultured Acidobacteriaceae bacterium, assembly GCA_963771305.1. Taxonomy (GTDB): domain Bacteria; phylum Acidobacteriota; class Terriglobia; order Bryobacterales; family Bryobacteraceae; genus CAJCIT01. The sequence goes on along the minus strand of CAVYTS010000001.1, from coordinate 30,409 downwards.
TCTCTTTCGACTCGGTCTTCAGTGCTGCTTCAACGGCGTCGAAGGAACTCTTCCTGCCCACCGATAGCGGCAGGAGTAAGCCCGGGAACAAGATTGTATTCTTGAGCGGCAGCACCGGTAGCATTGGAATCTCTTGATTTGGCATTTGTCTCTCCTCCTACAAATCAACGCCGGACGGACTTGGGCGAATCAAACTAAGGACCATCCAAACGCAAAAGAAAATGGGCCTGGAACAGAGTGCATCCTGTTCCAGGCCCACTCTACCGAGCGGCCAACCGATTCTTACTTGGCCAACCGCCCGCTTCTGTTACTTAGATTCAACAACCATGAAAACGGTGCGGCCACCGCGATTCACGAGCAAGAGAACCGACTTACCGGCCTTGCTCATCAGGCGATTGAAGTCGCCTTCGTTGTTGATCGGTTGCTTGTCGACCGACTGGATCACGTCGCCTTGCTGCAAGCCAGCTTCGGCTGCCGGGCTGCTGTCGTCTACGCTCGAAACCACAACACCCTTGGTCGATGATGGCAGTTGGAGCTGCTGCGCGACATCCGGAGTCAGGTTCTCCACCTGCACACCTTGCAAAGCGCCGCTGGCGTTCTCGCCCCTGTTGGAGGGATTAGAACCATCGTTAACCGCGCCACCTTCGGAGGGCCGGCTGCCCAGCGTAACGCTGAACTTGGTTGGTTTGCCGTCGCGAATCGCATCCAGCGTCACCGTCGAACCAGGCGTTTGCTGAACGACCATATTCGTCAGCGCGTTCGGGTCATCGATCACTTGTCCGTTCAGTCCTACAATGACGTCGCCAGCCTTGATGCCGGCCTTGTCTGCGGGCTTGCCGGGTTCTACTTTCGCGACGAGGGCGCCGCGCTCATCCTTCAAGCCGAACTGCTGCGCCAGCTTCTCATTGATCGGCTGCAAGTAGGCGCCAATATAGCCGCGGGTCACCTTGCCGTTCTTCACGAGTTGGTCCATCACCAGGCGAGCCATGTTCACGGGCACGGCAAAACCGATGCCGACATTGCCGCCCTCGCCCATCATGCTGTTACCGCCGGTCAGGATGGCGGTGTTGATGCCGATCAGCTCGCCACGCGCATTGATGAGCGCGCCACCGGAGTTGCCCGGATTGATGGCAGCGTCGGTTTGAATGAAGTCTTCAAACAGCTGGCTGCCGTTGGCTGCCTGGTTGCCCAGCGCACGGCCCTTGGCGCTCACGATGCCCATGGTTACGGTTTGGCCCACGCCGAACGGATTGCCAATCGCAAAGCACAAATCGCCAATCTGCGATTTGCGCCGAATCGCCTAGAACCAGGGCGGGCAGATCCTTGGCGTCAATCTTCAGAACGGCCACATCCGTCTGCGGATCGGTGCCAATAATCTTCGCGGTGAATTCGCGCTTGTCGAGCAAACTCACCTTCACTTCGCTGGCCTTGTCGACCACGTGGTTGTTGGTGAGGATGTAGCCTTCGGAATTAATGATGACGCCGGAACCCAAGCTGCCTTCTTTACGGTCATGGGGTTTGGGCATCCGGCCGTTACCGCCAAAGAACTGGCGGAAGAACGGGTCGGACATCATCGGGTTCTGCCCCTCTTGCTCAGATGCCTTAATGATGCGAGTCGATGAAATGTTGACCACAGCCGGCGTTGCGTGTGAGATGACATCCGCAAACGAACCCGGCAGCGGATTTGTATAACCAGCGGCGCTGGCCGTGGTGTACAGCGGCGGCGCGCCACTCTTGGAGGAAACGGCGAATGCGGCGATCAAGCCTCCGCCAATAGAAGCTGCAACCAACGTCAGAATTGCGGTGGTGCGGCGAAATTGAACTACCTTTGACATGTCCTGAAAATCCCTTTCTCTAATCTAACCCAATTTGGCCGACGCAGCGAACCGGAGGATGCCGCTCATCGCCGCTTCGAACCAGCCCACCGTCCGGCGAACTACTTGCCTCACGCCCGCCTTGCTCGGACCGCCTCATTGAATTTGACGTACAGGAACGAAAAACGATTTCCTGTACGTTCCCACTAGTCAGTCAGATACAGGCTGTCGACGAATGGCGCCGTCACCCGTATCTCCTAAGAAACGTTAGCCGGTCACCGGCGCCGCCTCGTGCGCCGCACGCACGTCGAAGGCCAGACCTTCCGACAACCGCTTGGCGTCCACAAAGACCTCCTGCCCATCCCGGACTTCGCCGCCCAGAATCAACCGCGCCAGCGGAGTTTCAATCTCGCGTTGGATGGCCCGCTTCAAAGGCCGGGCGCCATACGCCGGATCGTAGCCTTCGCTCACCAGCCGTGTCCGGCCGCGTCCGTCAAGACCAGTGTCACGTGCCGCTCCGCGAGACGTGCTCGCAAACCGCCCAACTGGATCTCCACAATCTGCTTCAAATGCTCCTGGGTCAAGGCATGGAACACGATAATCTCATCCAGCCGGTTCAGGAACTCGGGCCGGAATGCGTTGCGAAGCTCGGCCAGCACGGTCCCCTTCATCCGCTCGTACGCGGATCCTTCAAAGGCACCCTTATAATCGAGGATCAAGTGGCTGCCGATATTCGACGTCATGATGACGATGACGTTCTTGAAGTCCACCGTACGCCCCTGGCCATCCGTGAGACGCCCATCATCCAGCACCTGCAACAAGATGTTGAAGACGTCATGATGGGCCTTCTCGATTTCGTCGAACAAGACCACCGAATAAGGACGGCGCCGGATGGCTTCGGTTAGCTGGCCGCCTTCGTCGTACCCGATGTAGCCCGGGGGCGCGCCGATCAGCCGCGATACCGTGTGCTTCTCCTGATACTCCGACATATCGATGCGCACCATCGCGCGCTCATCGTCAAACAGATACTCTGCCAGCGCACGCGCCAGTTCCGTTTTGCCAACGCCGGTCGGTCCGAGGAAGATGAAGCTGCCGATTGGCCGCTTGGGATCTTTCAATCCGGACCGCGCCCGCAAGACAGCTTCCGCTACCGCCGTCACTGCTTCGTCCTGACCGATCACCCGCCGGTGCAGCTCGTCTTCGAGCGATAGCAGCTTCTGCATCTCGCCTTCGAGCAGCTTCGAAACCGGCACACCGGTCCAGCGGCTGACCACCGCGGCGATATCTTCCTCGTCCACTTCTTCCTTCAGCAGCCGCGTGGTCGAACCCATGTTCGACGTCATGCGCGCTTCTTCGGTTTTCAACTGCCGTTCCAGTTCCGCCAGTGTGCCGTACTTCAGTTCGGCTGCCTTATTCAGGTCGTACGCTCGCTCCGCCTGCGCAATCTGGTTCTTGACGTCGTCCATTCTGCTCGCGCAGCGTCCGCAGGCGCTGCACGGCTTCCTTCTCTGCATCCCACTGCGCCTTCAGCGCCGACGACGACGTTTTCAGTTCTGCCAGTTCGTGCTCGATCTTGCCCAAGCGTTCCTTCGAGGCCGCATCTTTCTCTTTCTTCAGTGCCTCTCGCTCGATTTCAAGCTGCATGGTGCGCCGTAGAATCTCATCCAATGCCGAAGGCATGGAGTCGATCTCAGTACGCAGCTTGGCCGCCGCTTCATCCACCAGATCAATTGCCTTATCTGGCAAAAAGCGATCGGTGATGTAACGATTCGAGAGCACCGCCGCCGCTACCAGCGCCGCGTCTTTGATCCGCACGCCGTGGTGCAGTTCATAGCGCTCGTTGAGACCGCGCAGGATGGAAATCGTGTCCTCCACGGAGGGCTGGTCCACAAATACGGTTTGAAAGCGCCGTTCGAGCGCCGCATCCTTTTCGATGTACTTCCGATACTCGTCGAGCGTCGTCGCGCCAATGCAGTGCAATTCGCCGCGTGCCAGCATCGGCTTCAGCAGGTTGCCGGCATCCATGGAGCCTTCGGCCTTCCCTGCCCCGACGACGGTATGCAGCTCATCGATAAACAATATGATGCGGCCTTCCGAGGATTGGACTTCCTTTAAGACAGCCTTCAGTCGCTCTTCAAACTCGCCGCGAAACTTAGCGCCGGCGATGAGCGCGCCCATATCGAGCGCCACCACTCGCTTGTCTTTCAGGCCTTCCGGCACGTCGCCGCGAACAATACGCTGCGCGAGCCCTTCCGCAATGGCCGTCTTGCCGACGCCGGGCTCACCGATCAACACCGGGTTGTTCTTCGTACGTCGCGACAGTACCTGAATCACGCGGCGGATTTCTTCATCGCGCCCGATCACCGGATCCAGCTTGCCCTTAGCCGCCATCTGCGTCAGATCGCGGCCATATTTCTCCAGCGCCTCGTAGGTTGCCTCCGGGTTCTGTGTCGTCACCCGCTGGTTGCCGCGCACTTCAGCCAGTGCCTTCATCAAGCGATCGCGCGTCAGGCCCGCTTCCTTTAACAGCTTTCCCGTCGGCCCGGAGTCATCCGCTGCCGCGAGCAGCAGATGCTCGACCGAGACGTATTCGTCTTTGAGCCGCTTGGCTTGGTCCTCCGCCGCTGAAAACAGCTTGTTCAGCCGAGGCGTGATGTAGAGTTGGTCGGCGGCCGCGCTACCGCTGACTTTGGGGAGCTTCTCAATCTCCTGCATCACCTTGCGATGCAGCGGTTCCAGCTGGATGTCCGCGCGCAACAAAATAGACGGGACCAAGCCGCCCTCCTGCTCCAACAGCACCGCCATCAGGTGCTCAACTTCCACCTGCTGGTTGCCGTATTTCGTTGCCAGAGATTGTGCCTGCCGGACCGCCTCCTGGCTCTTTTCCGTCAGTCGATTGAAGTCCATACTTTTACACCTTCTGAAACAGGCTACCACATGAGCCACATAGACTGCAACTATCTTAGCGTTAACCACTCATGTTTTACGTTGGAGGCCTGGCACTGTCGACAGTGCTGCAATGGTTTAGAGTAGGTAAAAGCGAAATCAGAACAAACGAAGCCAAGGCAAAACCTCATGTTAGTTCGTCTGTTTATTGCCGTAACTATCTGTACAACAATCACTTCCCCCTCGTTTGCATGGTGGGAGACCGGCCATCGAACGGTCGCCCGGGTGGCCGCCGCTCACTTATCCTCCAAAGCACGATCCCGGGTAGCGGCAATCCTCGGCGTGCCGGATTCCAGCTCCGCCGTTGCCGACGGGATGGCAAAAGCCTCAACCTGGGCCGACGAGGTCAAAGCATCCACCAAGACCGGCGAATGGCATTACATCGACCTCACCTTGCAAGACAAGAAGGACGACATCAATAAACGCTGCGCCAACGAGGACTGCGTAACGGCCCGTATCGGCTTGTTTTCTCTTCAACTTGCAAAAAAAGAGACGGACTCCAAATGGAGCGACCTCGATGCCCTCCGGTTCCTCATCCACTTTGTGGGCGATATTCAGCAACCGCTGCATGCGATCTCGGACGCCGATCTTGGCGGAAACTGCGAGCGGCTCGATCCGGCCGTGGACACCGCCCGAAACCTGCATGCACTTTGGGATGGCGGAATGCTCACGGAGATCGAGAAGGACGACACGGCGCTGGCGGCCCACCTACAAACCTACCTGGGTCAACTCGGCACGCGCATCCAAAAGAAGTGGGCCAAGGGTGATGAGCGCGACTGGGCGTGGGAATCCCACGAACTTGCCGACCGAGTCGTTTATAAGCGCCTTCACATCCCGTTAGAGCCGGAGGTCTTCCCGGCGGGATGCCAGGCCGCACCGGCCGAGATCACCAACTTCAAGCCGGTGATCGACAGCCTTTATATAAATGACATGAAGCCGGTGCTTCGCGATCAGTTGTCCAAGGGTGGTCTGCGGTTGGCTGCGGTGCTGAACCGAACGCTGAGGTAGGAGTGGCGCAGGAGTAGGGTATGCCGAGAACGCGGCCAGATTAGGAATGCGAAACGAACTCCTGGACTTGGGCCAACCATTCCCGACGATCCCCCCAAGCCTCCCGATGTGCTCCGAGTCTCCTACCTTGATCCCCTTTACGGGCCTGACAAGCGAGAGAACGCCCTTGCCTCGGAGAGTCGGAGGCTAAGGGCCGGGGACTTTGCGGGCAGTCTGGAAATCGCTAAAGCCGCGAGCCAGGCAGACGTGAGGGATGCCATCGTTCGCGCTGTTCTGGTTGTCCGCGCGATTAAGGGACCCGCCGTGTCTGCTATCGAGATGATCGGGCGCCTTCCTGAGGATAAAAGGCAGGACATCTTTCTCGAATCCGGGCTGGCGCGGGTGCGGGATGGGGACTGATCAGGCGCGCTACAGTTCGCCCACCTGATCGCCGACGAGGCAGCCAAGGGCCGTCTTCTGGCTGAGATTGCGGAGGCTCAGGGGAAGGTTGGGGACGTGCGAGGAGCGACACAAACGGCCGAAGCGATCGGTACCATGAAGACCTCAACCGCCCAAATGAAGGTGCTAGCGCTTGTGGCCGTCGCCATGGCGCAAGAAAGATCCGGCGACAGAACAGCCTTCTGGAACTCGTTCCAGCAAACGATGGCGCTGGTTAGCGGCGACCCGTCGCTGAGAGGTGACGGGACGCTGGGTAAAATCGCGCTGGCCCGGGCGGCGCTGGGGCAGTGGTACGAGGCGGTCGAAACCGCTGGGATGATTCCTTCTGATGTGCCCCGAAACATCGTGCTGGTCAGAATTGCCGGATCGCAGGCGAGGCTTGGGAATGTAAAAGAAGTTCTTCGAACAGCACAGGCGATTCGGGGCGAGGACAGCGAATTCTGGAAAGCGGTGGCGCTGGCGCGAATTGGGAAGGTCCAAGGTTCCAGACGCGACCAAGCCGCCGCGACGACAACTTTCCAGAATGCCATCCGAAGTGTAGAGTCGATCAAGGATTATTCTCACAGCACGGTGCATGTCCGGGGAAGCACCTCAACAGCGGTCCGCAGCATGGCTTACTTTCGTGGCTTGCGACTTTCGGGCATCGCTAAAGCACAGGCTCAGTCAAGCGAAAAGACGGCGGGCGCCGCAACCTTTGAAAAGGCTTTAGCGGAGGCGCGCGGCATGCCTGATCCTCCCAAGGATTCAGTCAGCTACGAGGCCTACAGCAAGGACATGCTGTTCTATTTAATCGCCAAGGACCAGGCCGAGGCCGGCTTGGTGAAGAGCGCACTACAGACAGCCGGTGAGATCCGCGTGCTTCCCGTCAAATTGTTGGTGGCAATCGGCGAGTGTACCACTTCAGCGGGCCACGCCGCGCCAGGATATCAACTTCGACAGATATCTCGATTTTTCAGTCATCGTGGAATTTGCATCCAAGTATGCCAACAGGTCGTACTGGGTTTACGATCCGGATTCCGGGCTCTTTGTCCAGAACGAGTTGACACGCGAATTGGGGGGAAACTGTTTGGGTGCCGCGCGGCATGGCGGCTGTTACAAAGCGGAATCCATCAGCTTCGATTCAAAGAAGCACGAGATCAGCACCCATTACTTTACCGCTTCGGCAATGGTGTGGGACGCGACCGGCGGAACTAGTTCTGAGGGCTGTCCATGGAGAGGGGATCGGTACCTTGTCGAGAACAATCGGCTGATCCTCGTTCACAAAGAGGAGATTACCCAAGGCGATGTGCATGGGGCAAGCTGCACCGTGACGGTTTCGGACCGCCGGTACCATGCGTGTTACAGATGTGCGCCACTGGCGATTTGATATTGAATCGAATAAAATCGCGGGGCTAGGTCAAAAGGTAACTCCGGTGATCTTGTGCACTGAGCCGGCCGACATCGGCTTCGGCACGCCACTAGGCTTCGAACAGCTCAACGCCACTGCAAATGTGCCGGGCACGTTCGTGTACACTCCCCTACCCGGAACTGTATTACAGGTTGGAAACGGGCAGGCTCTTTCAGTCACGTTCACGCTGTATGACACGACGCGCTACTCTGGCGCCTCACAAGGCACAACAATCAACGTGTCGCCCGGCACCACAACGGGCGTGAATATCATTACAAACATCGTGTCCCACCGTGACGCAAACAACAATATCCTCGTTCAGCTGACTATAGCGAATGCTGGTGACACCGCAGCCGCGAACTTCGTTCTAACGGTCGCCAAGATTGGTTCGGTTTCCGGAACGCCGCTGCCGCAACCTATCGGTACCATAGGGCCGAACTCTCTGGCGGAGGCCACCGTTACGGTGCCGGGTTCGGTCGGCGCACCAGGGACCCTCAGCCAGTTCACGGCGAAAGGAACTTATACCGGCGGAACGGCGGGGTCCAGCGAGCGGATTCGGCTCCCCTGATTGGAAACGACAAAACATTCCAACGGCCGGGCTAATAACCAGTGGAGGAACGATTGTGGCGAAGGAATCCGATTGCGGGTGTCGACGTTTGAGTACCAGTGCTCTGAATCCCGTGCAATCGGGCGCCAATCGGTCGAGTAAACGTTTCTGTGAGCTATCCGTTCACGACGCGCGCCTTTATATCCGAGTACGCTATGTCGATCAGCCTGCTAAGTGCTGCGGCGTTTGTGGCCGTTCCCGGTCTTAGCTTCACATGGCGCATGAACTTGCCGGCGCCTTGCAACAAGTGAGCGGGATCCGGCAGGGCTGCGCCGTTAAAGAACCCCACGTTTACGTGCGAATTGAACGCATTAACGTAGCCGAAGGGCGCATCTCCCAAACAGGCAACCGGGCAGCCGTCATGCAAAAGCTCCCGGACTTCGTCCCCGCATTTACGCATCACCTCAAACCACTGATGCGCGATGGCTCCCAATTCACCTGCATGTTCTTTCATCCAGGTATCGATGGCGGGATCCCGCTCGACAGCGCCGTTGAATCGCAGCAACTCCGTTCTCATCGTTACTCTATTTTTTTCGAGATCTGCAAGGGTTTGCATGCCTGAAACCGATCTCCCTTTTTCGCGCAGCCACCTTTGGCGGATTTATTCACAGGTTCCAGGCCCCATTGTTTTGCGAGAGAATACCCCCTGCAAGTGATGGGTGACCCGCATAGAACGGAGGATATCAATTATTCGACGGGCCTGTTTCTCTTGGCTCGATTCGCGCGCCGCGAAAGTAGCGAGTTGCCTCGGGGCGAAAAAGGAAGTAGGCGATTACGGCACAGAACAGGCAGTGGATAGCAAACTGCTGGACCGAGTGAAGGGCACCTACGACGACGTGGAAGGCGATCCAGGCGAGCGCCAGCCAGCGGGCCCAGTTCTGACGACGGAGCATAAATACTCCAGCGACTACCGCCAATAAACGGACCAGCTCGATCCAGACGCCGTCGAACTGAAGCGCGTTGTTCGCGTGGAGCTCAGGCAGGTGGTAGACGAACCCGATGGTGCCCATGGCTATGTAGACCCAGGCCAGGATCGTTACGGGGAGGGGGCATTTGTTCATCTTAGCGCCTCCAGGACGGCCTCGCTGGGCTCGAGTTCTTCGGCGTTCGGCGGCACGGCCGCCCCTGCCGCGAGGAGGGCTTGGAGTGTGCCGACGTAATCGCCAGTGTTCCGATGCCAACCGTTTCCGGATCCATAGATGGTCCAGCTGAGAGGCGTCCCGGCGTACTCGCGCGATTTCAGTTCTAAAGTTGGGTGGAAGCGCAGAATTTCGCGCGCCATCTCCGCATTGCCGTGGAAGCCGGCCCAATGCAGCGCGGTAGCGCCGGCATCGCCCGGCGTATCGACCGGCCAACCAGCCTCCAGCATCAGCCGGACTGCTTTGGTGTTGTTGTTTTGGGCCGCGTTGGGTAGCTTGCGTTGATCCGTTTCCGAGAGCGTCTTGGGCGCATCCGGGTACTTCGAGAGAAACTCGTGAAACACATCTTCATCGCCCAGCTCACACGCCAGCGCGAGCTTCAGCTCGTCGGGCGTTCGTTCCATGAGCAACTGAAAAACCGCCTCGTGACCGAAACCGCGGGCGACCGAGTGCGCGGTGTGATGCCAACCCAGCATCCAGATGTAGATGGTGCCGCCCGCTCGTGGATTCTGCTTGGGAAACCACTGCTCCGATACGTTCATGCGGATGCAATCCGGGTCGGCATCCAGGTGCCGCCGCACCAGATCCGAGTCGCCCAGCGCCGCAGCCATCAGGATGTCGGTTCGGCATCCGCGGGATACGAGGTAACGCGCGACATCCTGCCGGTCGTGCGGGTAATGCCGTATCTGATCCACGCGAAGCATGTACTGCGCCGGGGTCGATTCGTGATCGACATCGCGTGCGTCGATGTCGGCACCGTTGGCCAGCAGGAACTCGGCGACTTCCACAGTGGAGGCAAAGTGCAGCGGGGTTCGGCCATCACCGCCGCGGGCATGGACAGCGCCCGGGTCGGCTGCCACCACTTCTCGCAGCGTCGTCATCAAGCCCAGTCTGGCCGACGAATGGACATCCAGCACGGCGCCACGTTGGGTGAGGAACTCTACCATGCCCGGATCACAATCGTCCAGTACACCGAATCCGCCGGCCCACCACTCGGTTCGCTTGTTGATGTTCGCGCCCGCGTCGAGGAGCACGTCGATGGTGGCGCGATCGCTGCGCTGCACGGCTGCGTACAACGCATGTATGCCGAAGCCGTCGCCGGGGAGCGGATCGTCGATCTTTACGCGAAGCTCCGGGTGTTGCCTCAGGAGCTCGCGGACGCGGGGCGCGTCGCTATCGCAGACAGCCGCTTTGAGTGCCTCCGCCGGAGTGAGGCCTAGCTCCTCCACGTGCGATTTCAGCTTCGCCCAGGTGGGGAAACCGTATTCATTTGCCAAGGTATGTTGGGCGATCGGCGAGTTTGCCCTGCGGCATTGTGCGCAGCAGTTCTTTGGCTTGCTTCTTGAGATATTCGAGATTTGGTTTTTCAGGCAGCTGACGAGACATTACTCCTCCTTCTTATGGCCCGATGTCCGCTATGACGGGCAGAAGAGAAGTCAATGCTCGAAGCGAAAGACTTGAGCAGGTGGGATCATCCCTTTCCGCGGACGGGGTGCAACCTGGATTGCGGAAACCAGAATAGCAGAAGCGGGCCGGGCGGGCGGCAACCCCCGGATGCGAATCACGTCTCCGTCCAGTTTCACAAAGCGAGCACGATCTCTTGGCTCGCCAAACGTGCCGCATACTGGAGGGCCGCATTAATGTGACATCTTGTCAGCTGCGGGTAAGCCTCAGGAATTCGATCGATCGGCTTCGAGATCCGCCCGGATGTGATGATGGGCAAGCCGTGCCTAGCAGGAACTTGGATTCCGGTCTATTTCGTTCTCGAGAAGATGGGTGCGGGAGGGGGCCGCAGCCCACAGCCGGAATGCTGCAAACAAAAGCCTCATGACCGAAAGCCGAGAAGACTCTCGGCTCAGCAGGCTAAAAGCCCGCGCTACGGAAGCAGGCAGTTGCGTCCGAGCTGCACAGGCGTCGGGCTTCTAGGCTTCGCGGTTCGGCGGCGGGCTCTCCTGCGGAGTTGTCACCAGCTTGTGATACGCAGCGAGCGCGTGGTGCAGCCGGTCGTAGATGCGATCGCTGCCGACGGCTTCGGTGAGGTGGTGGCGGTCGAGATCGGGCTTCAGGTCCGGGCCGACGCGTGCAAAGACCAGCGCTACTCCGAGGTCTGCCAGATCCTTCTGAAGGTCGCGCACCACGCGGGCTGCGGTATAGTCCACGTGGGTGATCGCGGCCGCGTCAACCAGCACCCATCGGAGCGGCGAAGGCGCTGGTCCGACGATGCCACGTATTTCATCTGAGAAGCGGCCGGCGTTGGCATAGAAGAGGGGCGCGCCGAAACGGTAGACGGCGAGCCCAGGCTCCGAAATGGCGCCGGGAACGGGCGGAATTAACTGCCACAGTCCGGTTTCACTTTCTTTCACGAGAACAGCGGTGTGCGGGTGATAGCTGTGCTGCACGATGCGGAGCAACGACATGATCATCGCAAGGATGATGCCTTCTTCGACGCCGACAGCGACGACGACGGCGGCGGTGGCAGCAGCAACCCAGAACTCGCCGGGGCTCTCGCTGCGGATCTTTTTCAGATCTAGCAGGTGTATGAGCTTGATGGCAACAATGAAGACGATGGCCCCGAGGACGCATCTAGGGAGGTACTGCAATGGCTTGGTGAGAAAGAGAAGGACAACAGCGACGACTGCGGCAGTCGCCAGATGCGCAACTTGGCTGCGACCGCCGGAACTTTCGACCATGGCGGTTTGGGTGGGACTGCCGTTGACAACAAACGTGCCGCTGATCGCGGCAGCGGCGTTGGCGGCAGAAAGCCCGACCAGATCCGAATCCTCGTCCAATCGCTGATGATGCCGCTCCGCGTAGGCGCGGGCGACAGCGGCGCTCTGGGCAACGATCATGACAAAACAGGAGCCTGCGATGGGAACCAGCTGCTCGAGTTCCTTCCAGGTCGCTCTGGGGAAACCCAGATGGGGCAACCCGCGCGTCAACGGACTGATGACTTCGAAGCCATGACCAGCGAAGTTCCAGTAAGCGCTCGCGGCAATCGCGCCCACCACGGCGATGAGCGGGCCAGGGACTTTCGGAGCGAAGCGTTCCAGCGCAAAGACACCCACCACCACTAAGGCGGAGAGACCAAGCGAGGGCAGATGCACTTGAGATAACTGAGTGATCACCTGGGTAAATTGGCCGATGGTCTTGTGGCCAGTGATATTGAGACCGAGCATTTCGCCCAGCACGGCGATACCGACCTGGAATCCGACGCCGGTGAGAAAGCCCATGAGTACGGTGCGCGATAGGAAGTCCGCCAGAAAGCCCAGCTTGAGTATGCGCGCAATCAGGAGGAAGACGGCCGTTAGCAGCGCGACGACGCTGGCCAGTTCCACGTATTTGGCGCTGGCGAGGGGCGCCATGCCGGCGAGTCCACCGGCTAGAATCGCAGCGGTCGCGGAATCGGCCGCCACTACCAGGTAACGCGACGAACCAAACGTGGCGAACGCGACCAAGGGCAGCAGCAGGGTGTAGAAGCCCGTGACAACCGGGGTGCCGGCGATTCGGGTGTAGCCGAGCGCCTGCGGGATGTTCATGGCCGCAAGCTCGAATCCAGCCAAGGCGTCGCGAAGCGCGCCCGAGCGGTCAAAGGGCCGGAGACCTTGAAAGAGGTTCAGCCAGGAGCTCTGCGGCTGCGAATCAGGTTCGGTTGTTTTTGCTTCAGGGCCGGTCGTCAAGGATTGGTTGCATCATATTACACCGCCAGCGCTGGCCGGTGCCGAAAAAGGGCGAAATCCATGCGAACTCCGCTTGCCGTGCGCGGTTCGGTACTGGCGGGTCAGCTACACGCTTGGTTAGCGGGCAGACTGCTGATCCACGACAGCCATACGGGTGGAGTAGACTGTTCGCAGATGAAAACCTTTCGGTTGATCTACAGCCTGATGTTGACCGCTCTGTTCCCACTCGTGTCGCAGGCGGCGACCGGCGAACCCTTGGCCGGCCGATGGGACCTGACCATCACGACACCCACAGAGACATATCCTTCGTGGCTGGAAGTGCAGTTCACGAATGGAATGCCGATGGTACGCGTGCAGGGCAAAGTGTCCAGTGTCCACCCGGGGAAGGACTTGAAGCTGGACGGAGGATCACATATTTCCTTCTCGACTTCGGAGTGGTTCGGCAAGCAAATTTCGGTGACCTGGGACCTGACCGTGGCTGACGGCAAGCTGACCGGTATGCAGAAGCGGCCCGATGTGACGGGTCAAATTGTGGGCGTACCGGCTCCGCGGTTGAACCGTGCCACGCCGAAGGCCTGGACGAAGCCGGAGCCGCTGTTCAACGGCACGAACCTGGACGGCTGGGTGCCTGACGATCCGGCCATTAACCATTGGGCCGTGATTGACGGCGACCTAGTGAACGTGAAACCGGGAGCGAACCTCCAAAGCACGCGCAAGGTCCAGGATTTCAAGCTACACATCGAATTCAACTGCCCCGACGAAGGCAACAGCGGCATCTATTTGCGCGGACGTTACGAGATCCAGGTGGCTTATCAGAAAGAGAACGATGCGATTCACGGCATGGGTGCGGTCTATGGTTTCCTAGCGCCGGAGAAAGAGATCGCGCCGAAGCCCGGCACCTGGGAGACGTTTGATGTTACGGTGATCGGACGGCACGTCACGGTCGTGCGCAATGGAATCACGATTGTGAGCGACCGCGAGATTCCTGGCATCACGGGCGGCGCGTTGGATAGCGCCGAGGCGGAACCGGCGCCCATCTTCTTGCAAGGCGATCACACCGGCGGGATGAAGTATCGGAACATCACGATCGAGGTGCCGAAAGAGTAGCGAGCCGGCTGCTCTTGTAGCAATTCTGTATAAGCTGTTGCGCGGAGCAACGACTATTGCGAAGCGAAGTAGAGCCGGTCGTGGGCGCCGAGCCCCACTTCTGCATCCAGCGGGCTCAGCAAACCTGTTTATGCAAGGTATTTCGTAAAATTAGTAGTTTTACGAGTTAAAGCCTTATCATCACCAAGAGCGCCACAAGAATTCATCGAGAGTCGATTCGCCGCTTGGTTAGGGTTTGGTGCGTTCGCGCTGGCGTTGGTAGGATGCGCCGGGCCGTCGCCGGAGAAGACCGCGGACACAATATACGTGGGTGGGACCATAGTCACCGTCAGTGACGCGCAGCCCACTGTTGAAGCGGTTGCGGTGAAGGATGGGAAGATTCTGGCGTAGGCGCACGCGCCCATCTGGAGAAGGCCAACAAGGGCACCCAGACCAGGATCGTCGATCTGGCCGGCAAGACGATGACGCCGCGTTTTGTCGACCCGCCACTTCATCTTCGCGCTGGACATGGCAGATCAAGCTAATGTTTCTGCACCGCCGGTTGGTCCCGCCAGCAATCCGCAGGAAATTGTGGCCGCATTGAAAAAGTTTGCAGATGCGCGTGGAGTGAAGCCCGGCGATCTGGTTGTCGGCTACGGCTCGACGAAAACCTCATGCCCAAGGACCATCCGCTGACGCGCGACGATATGATACGGTATATCGCAACAATCCGGTATACGTCATCCATGTTTCCGGACGCGGTGCGGTCCTGAACTCGAAAGCCTTTGCGAAATACGGCATTTCTGCTGCCACGAAGACGCCGGCGGGAGGCGTGATCGTGCGCAAGCATGGTTCGAAAGAGCCTGCCGGGTTGATTATGGGGACGGCGTATTTGCCGGTGTTCAATAACAAGCCGGTGCCGACTGCGGAACAGGAACTGAGCCAGCTGAAGTTCGCCCAAGACTTGCACTCGTCGGCGGGCGTCACGACGGCGCAAGAGGGGGCCACGCATGCGACTGAGTTGGAGGCGCTAAAGCTGGCAGCGGCCCGAAACGCGCTGGTTATCGACGTGGTGGCCTTTCCCTTCTTCCTCGAGCTCGATCCGATCCTGGCGAAGAATCCGGCGTCCACCCGGGGAGTGTGTTCGAACCGCCTGAAGATCGGCGGCTGCAAGATCGTAACGGATGGCTCTCAGCAAGGCAAAACCGCTTTCTTCACGACGCCTTATCTGACGGGCGGCCCTAGTGGCGAGAAGAATTGGAGGGGCGAGCCCACCGTACCGGCCGAGGTGATCAATGCCGCGATGAAGAAGTGCTACGACCAAGGGCTGCCGGTGAATGTGCATGCCAACGGTGACGCAGCGATCGACTTGGCGATCAAGGCGCATGAGTACGCCGCCGCAGGCGACCTGACCAAAGATCGACGCACCGCCATCCTCCATTCGCAGTTCGTACGCAAAGATCAATTGCAACTAATATGTTCAGTATAAATTGATTCCGTCGTTCTTCACGGAACACACAGCCTTTTTCGGCGACACGCACGTTCTCAACCGGGGCAAGGAGCAAGCTTATTTCATGAGTCCGATGAAGACGGCGATTGGGATGGGACTGAGACCGACGAACCACACCGATTTTAACGTCGCGCCGATCGACCAGATGTTCGTGATTTGGACAGCGGTGAACCGCACTTCTCGCAGCGGTCAGGTGATCGGCCCCGACGAACGCGTCAGCCCAATGGATGCCTTGAAGGCGATCACGATCAGTGCGGCGTATCAATACAGGGAAGAGGGTTCAAAGGGTTCGATCGAGCCCGGCAAGCTGGCTGACCTAGTGATCCTGACCGCGAGTCCGCTGACAGTACAGCCGGATACCATCAAGGACATCAAGGTTGTTGAGACGATTAAAGAGGGGAAGACGATCTACCAGGCGAAGTAACTTCTGAGGCCGGAGGGCACCCTGCTGGCCGGCCCTCTTTAACCTTCCCATTCTTCAGCGGAAATGGGACTGCCCGATTCCAAAACCGGGCAGTCCCGCAACAACCAAGTAAGAAGAAGGCTCAACTGCGCTTCACGGGGATTCTGACAACTTCGCTAGCCGCCATGTGCTCGGGACGAGGCTGCTTGGGCGTCTTGAAGAAGATGGTCGTAACCATAGAGGCTTCTTCGTATTTCGCGACGTAGTAAACGTCGCCGATCTTCACAAGCTGTAGATAATCGCCCTTTGATGACGCTGCAATACGGTCGCCATAGGTGTCGCTCGTCATCGCCATGATGAAACCCGAGGTTGGTCCCTGGAGCAGGACTTCGCGGCTGCCTAAGGCCGGCTCAGGGAGATGTACGGTGTAGTCGCCCGCGGGCAACACCAGCGATCCCCACTTGGCTTCAAACGGTAAATGGAAGCTCGCTTGCTGTGCCGAAGCTGTGGCTGCGGTCGCGGCGGCGAGGACGGTGAAGAGGGCGGAACTGAGAATGCGGTTTACGAAGTAACTCATTAGTAATCTCCTTTTTGCTGACCTAAAACGGTGGAACCGCCGAGGTTCCTGATCCGTACAACCCATAAGACGAAGAGCGAAGGCTCCGGCACTGTCAAGAAAAGGTCAAGAAGTTGTTAGCGCGACGGGACAGTACAACGAAGTAATCGATGCTCCACCAAGACGTTTCTGAACGAAGTACGTCCCATACACCATCGGTGCGTTTTGACTCGTTTGAAGTGAGCTTTGAACTGCGCGAGCTGCGGAAGGATGGAGTGCGCGTTCCGCTGCAGCACAAGCCGTTCCGCATTCTCGAGTTGCTGTTGAAACAACCGGGGGCGCTAGTCACGCGAACAGAGTTGGCCAAGGACCTTTGGCCTCACTTACCTTTCAGCTTCGAACGCAGCTTGAACACGGCCGTGAATGCGTTGCGCCAAGTGCTAGAGGATTCCCCACGCGAAAGCCGATTTATCGAGACACGCTCCGGGCTGGGTTACCGATTTATTGGAGAAGTGGAAGAGGCCGGCGAAGCGTCGGGTCCGCGTACCGCGCCCGACGTGCGCGTGCAAAGTGGCGATGCGCATCAGGACTGTCTGAAGGGCCGATACTTTCTGAACAAAGTGACGGGCGATTCTCTGCAGAGGGCGATTGGGTGCTTTCAATCCGCGCTCGAGCAAGATGCAGGTTGCGCGCCGGCATGGGCCGGACTGGCCGATGCGTACAGCAGGTTGGCGCTGACAGGGACGGTGGCGGCCGCGGACGTCAACCATAAAGCTAGAGAGTCTGCGCGCGAAGCGGTTCGTGCCGATGCGAACCTGGCGCCAGCGCATGTGTCGCTTGGCTTCGCACGTATGGTATTCGATGGCGATTGGAAGGGCGCGGAGGCGGATCTGGTGCGTGCGATCGAACTGGATGAGCACCTGGGGGATGCCCGCCGCGCCCGGGCGCTGCTGCTGAGCGCCTCCGCCAAACACGACGAAGCACTGGAAGAGGCGTGGCATGCGCAAGCGCTGGAGCCGCTCTCGCTGCCGATTGGTCTGGAGTTGGCCCGAATTCTGTATGTGTCGAGGGACTGCGCGGGCGCCATCAAGGAATGCTGGAACCTACTATCGCTTGAGCCCCGCTTTTGGCCCGCGCAACGAATTCTCGGGTTGGCCTGCGCGCAACTCGGGTTGTATGAGGAGGCGATCACCGAAGTCGAGAACGCGTGCGCCTGTTCCGACCGGCATCCGGCGGCGGTCTGCGCGCTGGGTTGCGTAAGCGCGTTGATGGGCCTACATGAGCAGACTGAGATCGCTCTGCACGAGTTGGATCCCGACGCCGCCGGGACATACACGTCATGGTATTGGCGCGGCGCGATCCACGCGAGGCAAGGTCAGGCCGCGGCGGCACTGGATGCGCTGGGGGCGGCCTTCACGCAACGTGACCCCTTGCTGCTGTGGCTGGGAGTTGATCCGGGACTTGACTCTCTCCGAACGCACTCGGGTTTTACGGCGTTGTTGCGGAGGCTCGGACTCGCGGGCGAATCAACGGGAACGCGGGCGGCAGCGGGGTGGTCCGCACCCTGACGGTCACAGCTCCGAAAGCTTTTGATCCGGATGGAGCAGTGGCTATAGTGGCTGAATGAAGTTTTCCATTTTGCTTCTGGTTCCGCTGGGTCTGCTGGCACAGAATTACGACCTGATTATTCGTAACGGGCACGTCATCGATGGCACGGGCTCGCCGTGGTATGGCGCCGATGTGGCGATCCGCGACGGGCACATTGTCGCGATTGGCCGTCTCGATTCGGCGACGGCCAAACAAACGGTCGATGCGGCGGGCATGGTGGTGGCGCCCGGCTTTATCGACATGCTGGGGCAGTCGGAAGGAAGCATGCTGGTGAATCCGCATCTTCCTTCCAAGATCTATCAAGGCATCACGACGGAGATTACCGGCGAAGGCGGATCGGCCGCACCGCTCACGGATGCCTTGCGGTCAGCCGACCGAGGCGGGTATGCACACTATAAGTTCGACCCCTCCTGGAGTACGTTCCGTGAGTATTTCGCGCGCCTGGAAAAGCAAGGCATGGGCATTAACCTGGCGAGTTACGTGGGCGCGACGCAGGTGCGGCGAGCCGTGATCGGCGATGGAGATCGCGCGCCAACACCGGCTGAACTAGAGCATATGAAGGCGCTTGTGCGCGAAGGGATGCGCGACGGCGCGGTGGGCGTATCCACGTCCCTGCAGTATGCGCCTGCACCTTATGCCAGCACCGAAGAACTGATTGCACTGGCGGCGGAGGGTGCAAAGCTGGGCGGCATCTACGCCACGCATATGCGCAGCGAAGGCGATGCGATCATACCCGCCATCGACGAAGCGATACGCATTGGTCGAGAGGCGCATGTGCCGGTGGAGATCTGGCACTTGAAAGCAGCGGGGCGCCAGAATTGGGGGCGCATGCCAGAGATCGTCGCCCATATCGACTGGGCGCGGCGCTCAGGTGTTGAAATCGGCGCCGATACCTATGCGTATCCTGCGTGGTTCAACAGCTTTTCGGCGTTCATCCCCCCCTGGGCGCACGACGGCGGAGACGCAAAACTCATTGAGCGGCTCAAGGATCCGGCCACACGCGCGCGCATTCGCAAAGACATGCGGACCCCCAGCACCACTTGGGACAACGAGTGGAACGAGATCCCGGGCGCGGAGGCGATCCTGCTCAGCGTGGTGCAGAATCCCAAGCTGCTGCCTCTACAGGGTAAGACCATCGCTGAGATCGCGAAGCTCTGGAATAAGGATGCCTTCGACACGATCTTCGACCTCTTAATTGAAGACAAGGCTGCTACCCAGGTGGCCGTATTCGGCATGTGGGAGCCGGATGTACGACTGGCGTTGCAGCAGCCATGGGTCAGCGTGTGTAACGATTCTCAGGGCACAGCGACGGATGGCTTGCTGGGCCAGGAGCACCCGCACCCGCGGGCGTATGGGACATTCCCGCGCATTCTGCGCAAGTACGTGCGGGAAGATGGCTCGCTCACGCTGCCGGATGCCGTCCGTAAGTTCAGTGCCCTGCCCGCGGCGCGGCTACGACTCGCCGACCGGGGCGTGATCAAAGAAGGCATGTGGGCGGATATCGTGGTCTTCAATCCCGAGACGATCACCGACCGCGCCACGTTCGAAAAACCGAACCAGCTCTCCTATGGAATGCAGTACGTGCTGGTGAACGGGGTTCCGGTGATCGACGGCGGGGCGATGACAAATGCCCTGCCCGGCAAAGTCATTCGCGGGCCGGGGTGGAAGCCGTGAGGGTGGAAGGATGGGTAGAGCCGGTCGTAGGCGACCGGCGCTGGCGAGGGCGCCCAGCCCCACGTCGATTTCGGAAGAAAATGGAGTTGAGCGTCGTCGAAGGTTAGGAGCCGAAAAGCCGAGACGAATCTCGGCTCAGCAGGCTGACAGCCTGCGCCACATGCTTGGGCGGGCGGTCGAGCGGAGCGAGTAGATTCATTCTGATGAGGTTATAAACATGACGCCGTGGGCAGAATTCTTCGATCGTCTGGCGCAAGACCTGCGTTATGGCATTCGCATGCTGATCGCGAAGCCGGGCTTCACGGCGGTTGCGGTGCTCTCAATTGCGCTGGGGATCGGGGCGAGTACCGCGATCTTCAGCGTGGTCTACGCCGTACTGATTGACCCGTACCCATACCGCGCGGCGGATCGCATTGGCCAGTTGAGTCTGACGAGCAAGAAGGACCAACATTGGGGCATCCGCTACACGAAGGCTCAGTACGCGGACCTGAAATCGCGGATTCGTTCGATGGAGGATGCCTTCGCTGTGGATCGAAACGAAACCGTGATGACCGGACAGGGGTTGGCCGAAGTGGTCGTCCGCGAGCAATGCTCTTACAATTTCTTCGATTTCTTCGGCGTGCCGGCACAGATGGGGCGGACATTCACCCAGAAAGAGGCGAAGCCGGGAACGGCGCCTGAGCCGGTCGCGGTGTTGAGCTAC
Source organism: uncultured Acidobacteriaceae bacterium (assembly GCA_963771305.1). GTDB lineage: Bacteria > Acidobacteriota > Terriglobia > Bryobacterales > Bryobacteraceae > CAJCIT01. The sequence continues at coordinate 9,853 of CAVYTS010000001.1, read as the reverse complement.
CGGTTTTGGCAGCAGGTACTACAGGGCCGGCCGGACGTACTGGGCCAACAAATACGGTTAAACAACGACACCTATACGGTTATCGGCGTGTTGCCGGTGCGCTTTACCTGGCACGATGCGGACGTGTATGTGCCCATGGACCAGCGTCCGAGTACGACGGCGTTTGTAGAGGTGTGGTTCCGGATTCGAGCGGGCGTTAGCCCGGACCAACAAAATGCCGAGTTTGTGCCGATCCTGGAGGAGTTCCGGAGGCAAGTGCCGCACTACATGTACCCGGAGGATGCGTTCAAGGTGAAGTTCCTGAACGTCAATGAAGGCATTCTGGGCAAGTTCCAGAACACGCTGCTCACGTTGTTCGGTGCGGTGGCGCTGTTGTTGCTGATTGCCTGCGCTAACGTGGCAAACCTGTTGCTGGCGCGCGCGGCGACGCGAGAAGGGGAAATGGCCGTGCGCGTTTCGATCGGCGCGACCCGGACGCGGTTGATTCGACAGTTGTTGACCGAGAGCGTGGTGCTGGCTTTAGCTGGTGGCGCCCTTGGCGTCCTGCTGGCGTATTTGGGCGTCAAGGTGGTGATCGCCCTGATGCCTGAATATTCAATTCCACACGAGGCGGTGATTGCGGTGAACTGGCCGGTGCTGTGGTTCGCGCTGGGAACGTCCGTGCTGACGGGAGTCATCTTCGGGCTGGCACCCGCACTGCAGACCTCCGGTGAGACGCACGCCGACACGCTGCGTGATTCAGGCCGGGGAACGAGCGGGGGAGCGAGCCGCAGACGCCTGCATGATGTTCTGATGGTGGCCGAGATCACGCTCTCGCTGGTGCTGCTGACCGGCGCGGGCCTGGCTATCCGAGGACTGTTCGCCTTGAAGGGCGAGAGCCTCGGCTACAATCCGGAGCATGCGCTGACGTTCCTGATGCCTTTGAGTGAAGGGCGCTACACGCAGTGGGCCAGCCGAGTGGCTCTCTATCAAAACATCGTGACCCAACTGCGGCGAGATCCGGAAGTGACCGCTGCCGCGGTGAGCCAGACGGGTACGCCGCCGTACAACGGCTTTCGAAGCAAGGCGATACTCGATGACCGGCCGGCCTCGGAGGCGCCCGACGTCGGAGTGAACCTGGTCCAGAACGGATACTTCGCGGCGGTCGATACAAAGCTGCTCCAAGGGCGCGATTTGAACCAATCCGACATCTTACAGGGCCGGCCGGTGGCGGTGATTACCGAGGATATGGCGAAGCGCGACTTCGCTGGGAAGGATCCCATCGGCCATCACATTCAAATCGGCGTTTTTAATGAGCAACTTCCTCCGCAGATCCTGAAATCGCCCCAATTCAGCAACTCGTTCGAGATCATCGGCGTCGCCGGCACCGCGCGGAATCGAGGATTGAATGAACCGGCGCAGCCAGCGGTTTTTATTCCCTATTCCCTACTTATGCCGCCGAACACTTTCATCATTGCGCGGACCAAGGGAGACCCGGAAAAGCTGATTGGCGTGGCGCGGACGGCAGTACGGACCGTGGACAAAGAACAGCCCATTACACTAACGCGAACCTTAGAGGGTTGGCTCGATAACGCGACGGCTTATCCACGTTTTGCGGCGTTTCTGTTTGGCGTTTTCGGAAGCATTGGCTTGGTGCTGGCGGCAGCTGGTGTGTTCAGCGTGGTTTCCTACGCGGTTGCGCACCGGACGCGCGAATTCGGGATACGCATGGCGCTGGGGGCGGAGCCATATGATGTTCTCAAGCTGGTGCTGACGGCCACGGGTCGTGTACTTGCAGTGGGTCTTCTGGTGGGACTGGGTGCCAGCATCATAGCGACCCGTGTTTTGGCCGACCGCATGGCAGGCATGGGGAAGCCGGACCCGGTTCTGTTCGTGTTGGTTCCAGCGGTGTTGATTGGCGCCACAATCGCCGCGTGCGTACTGCCGGCGCGGTCGGCGATACGGACGCAGCCGATGGAGGCGTTAAGGCACGACTAGTGGCGGTTGCGGTAAAGATCAGAAAGCGCTTGCCGACGCGCGCGCCTCAGAAGGATTTCTGATTCATAGTGGCTGCCTAGCTATAGCACAAGGGGATTTCGAGCTAGACTGAAGTCTTCTATGAACCGGCGCGATCTTCTACTCGGTTTGGCGTTTGCGGCAGGGGCAGCAGAGGCTGAGCAGCCCGAACGCGAATCGTTGTACATCCCTAAGGCGCATCTGGTGGAAGACAGGAAGCTGATGCATGACTTCATGGAGGATTACGCCTTTGTGAGTCTGGTAACAGCGGCGCCCACCATCCGCATTACACATATCCCGGTTCTGCTGGACCGAACAGCGGGGCCGTACGGGACGATTTACGGGCATATTGCGCGAAATAATCCGCAGAATGCGACATTCGATGGACACCAGCAGGCGGTGATTGTCTTTCAAGGACCCAATTCATATATCTCGCCTTCGTGGTATGCGAAGACCGAGGCCGTGCCGACCTGGAACTTTGCGGTAGTCCATGCGAGCGGCACGCTGAAGCCGGTCACTGACAAAAAGGCGCTGCATGAGTTCCTGGCGAGGCTGATCGCAACCTTTGAGAGTCGATATGCGCCCTCGTCGACTTACGATTTCGGGAAGCTGCCGGACACTTACGTTTACCCGATGATCGGCGCCATCGTCGGCTTCGAGATGCAGATTGAGTCGTTAGAAGGAAAATTCAAGCTGGGCCAGGAACGCAGCGAGGCAGACCGGGCCGGCATCTTGAAGAACCTGCAAACAGCGAAGCAGGATCCATCGATCCGCGAATTGACAGCCAGTTACTACGAACGCCTGCAAAAGAAGTCGTGAAGGATTAAAGGGCCGGAATTCTTATCCCTTCGGCACAGCGACGGTAATGTTGCGGAATTCCAGACCACCGGTGTGATCGCCTTGAATATAGAACGGTCCAGGCTTGCCTTCATTGGCGTCTAACGCGCCGCCGGTGATGCCCTCAATCTCCTTGCGATCGATGATCGTGACGCCATTTCGAACCACGGTCACGGTGCGCCCGACTAACGTCACGTCAAAGGTCTCCCACTTACCTGGCGTGCGCGGCAGCTGCGTAGCCGGCGCAAGCCGGCCATAAATGGAGCCCATCTCGCGCTCCGCTGGCTCCGAGTTCTCCTTTTCATACTCGAGCTGAACCTCGTAACGCCCGCGCAGATAAAAACCGCTATTCGCGCCATCTGGGCAGTTCACCTCGAAATGCAGCTTGAAGTCTTCGAAGTCCCGCTTTGATTTCAGGTTGGCGCCGTTCGCTTCGTTCACCAGCAGCCCGTCCTTCACCACCCAGTGGCTCTTGGCGGTTTGGCCGACCGGCTCCCAGCCATCCAGGTTCTGGCCGTTAAAGAGGGGTTCGGGCTTTGTCCAGCCTGCGGGCGGATCGCGTTTCAAATCCGGTGCCAGCACGCCCTTCAGCGAAATGGAGTCGTCGCCGCGTTTCTGGATGCCGGTTAATTCGCCACCAGCCGCGTCCAATTCCCAGATGGTCACGGGGCGGCTTCCGGAAGTCGAAGCCGGTGCGACGGTGAGTGTCAGATGCGAACCGTCCAGGTGAAAGTCTTTCACCTGATAAACATTGCCGCCCGCGGGCTGAAACCAGATTTCCAGCTCGCCATTTTTCTGGGTGATGCCCAACCAATTGGCGCCGACGCCAGAGGGCCTCTTCACGTTAAAATCCCATCGCCCGAGGAACGGCGCGACGTCATTTTGTGCGAAAGCGAGCGCCGACGCACAAACCAGAATCAAGCCATATGAAAGATACCGCATGCTGGCAGTGTAGTACGGCGGCGGTTTGAATGGAGGGAAACGTAGGGTCTCAATCGCGATTCCAGGGCGGAGATCGGACTTCTCTCTTGCGCTCTGTTAAGCTTACCTGTCACCCCGAGTTGAAGCTTGACCAAGAACGACGCAATCCTTAAGAGGTTCGCCAATCTGAACGTTTGGCGTCGAAGGGACGAGCGTGCGCCTCACAAGCCTCTTCTTGTCCTTTACGCTCTCGCGAAACTCCAGGGGGGAAGCAATCGCCTCCTACTTTTCAATGAGTTGGAAGAGCCCCTTACCCGTTTGCACCGGGACTTTGGGCAGCCTCGAAAGTCCATCCATCCCGAGTTGCCCTTTTATCATTTGCAGGCCGACGGAGTCTGGGAGATCGATGACCAGGTTGGCCTGACTCAGCGGAAAGGCAGCAAGAACCCACTGCGAAGCGAGCTGAGAAAGTGGCGGATTGGTGGCGGCTTCACTCCCGACCTTTTTGCAGACTTGAAGTCTCGACCGGAGGTCGTTCGGGAACTGGCACACGAAATACTGGCCGCCCATTTTCCTGAATCTCTGCATGAAAGCATCGCGCGTGCCGTAGGCCTTTACCTAGAAGGAACGGCCAGGAGCGCCAAACGCGATAGCGCATTCCGGGGCGAAGTGGTCCCCATCTGGGGACATCAATGCGCATTTTGCGGTTTCAGTATCAAGCTCGATAGTGCCGATCTGGCGATCGAGGCCGCGCACATTCCCTGGGTTCAGTTCGGGGTCCTGACGCAATTAATAACGGGCTGGCCTGCTGCAGCATTCACCACCTGGCATTCGACCGGGGGGCGATCTCCCTTTCTGACGAACTTCGCATTTTGGTCTCGTCGAGGCTCTATGGCGGTGGGGGACTGGAATCAATGTTCTTGGCGCTGAACGGCACGGCACTTCGTTCGCCGAGCCGCAAGGAAGCCACTCCTAAAAAGGATTTTGTAAGCTGGCACCGCAAAGAAGTATTTCGGGGCGAAGCGCGCGATTAGAACCTAGCGTAGCGACAAAGAGAAGACCCCGTTTGGCGGCGGCCTTCTGCGCATCATTCGGGGGCGTCTTTCACGAGCAGGCCGTCACGGTGAACGAAGTGGTTCTGGCACTTTGGACATTTGCCGACCGATCCGGGTTCGCCTGCCGGCCTGCGCGTGCCGCAATAAGGGCAATTTCCCACATAGGTCGGACCGCGATAGAAGAGGAAGCCCAGCACTCCCGCTGAGGCGATCATGATGATCGCGCCAACGATCCATCCGATATAGGGGATCAGAACGAAGATCGTGAAGTCAAAGAAAAAGCAGAAGAGCGCCACCCCCGATGCCGCGCCTCCCCGCACGTGAAATGGTGCCTTTGCAACAGTGGAATCGATCGTCATAACACTGCCCTCCCGGTCATCCTCGAGATGGCCGAAGGCGTTGGCACGCAGACAAATCGCGATCGCCAGGACTCGCCAAGCGGCTCGAAGATGAACGTCGTCAGGGGCAGACTATCAAAGGCCAAGAGTTCTGAACATAACTTGTTTATGGTGTGCCGGATCCAGGTGCTGTCAAGCGGGCCAGCGGCTTCGCGGTCCTGTTTCACGCTATGATGCTTACTCCATCGCTTTTGTTTGAGGTATCCAATGGGCAGCGGGCCATCCCATCTCTGGCGTTTCGTGTGCGCGAAGGGTTGCGCAGCGGCTATGAGCCCGCTCCATCCCAAACCATTACGCGCCTGGCGTATTATCCATGGCTTATTGTCGGCACCACTTGTATCGGTGCGTTCGTCGGCCAAATCGACGCCAGCATCGTTCAACTCGCCCTGCCAACGCTCGAGCGAGTGTTTGATGCCCGGTTGGGTGCGGTGAGCTGGGTTGCCATCGGCTACTCAGTGGCTTTCGCGTCAATCTTGCCGGTGTTCGCGCGCCTGGCGGAGATGTTCGGGCGGAAGATGCTTTACCTAGCCGGCTTCGTCTTCTTCACGGCTGCCTCCGCCTGCGATCCGGAGCACTATGGAGCTTTTCTTCTCAAGGCGGTCGACTTTATCGCATTGGAATTTCGCAAGCGTTTCGCCGAGTCGAAGATCCTGATTACGCCGGGCAACAACGACCAGTACTGTCAGGATTACAGCATTGAGGCGAATGGTCCCTCCTTGGCGACACCGCCGAAAGGGCCCGTAACCTGGCCAAGGAAGGCCAGCAATTCAGCGCCAGCTGGAGTCGCTGGGAAGCTACCGCGTGGAACATCCAACCCTGCACGGTCTGCGAATCCTATCACTGAACACCATCTTCTGGTCCGCCAGTTTTCGCGATGGTTGTGCTCCGGTCAATTCCACGGCCCGGGCGATCTGCTGAATTGGCTGAAGCCGAGCAGTCACACGAAAAAGTCTGGCTCATGTTTCACATTCCTCCCGGCATCGAGGGCTGGGCGACAACACATCACAGGGACGGCGCGGACGCGTCGTGCTCGAGTTCCAATGTACCTATGTGGGTCCCTGAGTGGACGGCGCGGTTCGACCACGTGCTCGAGCGATAGCAGGGCACGGTCCTGGCGAGCTTCGCCGGCCACACTCACGCAGATGACTTCCGAGTGATCGGAGTGAATTCCGCAAACCCGCAATTCGTGCTGATCGATCCGGCAATTTCGCCGATCTACGATCAGAATCGCGGATTCTGAATCGTGGGTTTCAGGAGCGACGGAACGCTTGCGGATCAGACCACCCATTACCTGACGAATCTCAAGCAGGCTGGCGGTAAGATTCCCGGACGTTGGATGCGGGAGTATCGGTTTTCCAGACGCTGGAACGTGCGGCCGTTGGACGGCGCTAGCCTAGCCTAGCCAAGATCTCCCAAGAGATAGCAAGTAAGGACTCCGCCCGCAACTTATGGTGGCGGTTCTAATGTGGTTTCGAGTTCCGCCGAACAGGTGCCTGCCAAGTCGTGAAAGGCCTATACTGCGCAGTTGAGGGGCTCACGCTGCAAAGCGATGAAGCGTGCTTTTGTGCGGCGATTGAGGCGGGTGAAGAGTCCCACTAACTCGGGAGATCGAAAGCAAGCGCAGGTCTTTTCTGATCGCTGGAGGCGCGGGGCGGGATCGAACCGCCGAATAAAGGTTTGCAGATCTTCCGGCTAGAACGATAAGCGACTTGTTTTCAATGTGCCGTAGCGGGAGCTGCTACTCGTGCCCGGCGGCCGCCCGGAATGGGGCCGTAGGCAATTCCCTGCCCCCGCAAGACGACGTCCAGCTTGGGAAACCGGCTGTCGTTTGTAAATAAAGAACATCCGCGTCCATAGCGATCAATCCTGACCATAGAAGTTCATAGAGTTTCAGCAAGTTGCGAAAAAGGCGGGCTTAACGCAATAGGTTTCTTGCTAGAACTAGCCTGGCCAATCTGAGAAATCATCTCGCATAATTCTAAGCGGCAAGCAGGTCGAGGATGTGTTGGATGGCATGATCGGCCTTGTAGTAAGCAGTTTCGACCTTGCTGACAGGGGGCTTGAGAGCTTCGTCAGGCCGGTGATGAAACAGTGAGTTTGCCAGTGGTCCGCAAACGCGTTTGTGAAAGAGGAGGAACATGAGGGCGGCTTTGGTCCCGCTATCGGCGAGACGATAGCGGTAGCTCCGGCCGATGCGTTCGAGCAGGCCATGGGCTTTCATTTTGCGAAGGTCATAGCGGAGTTGGGTGATGGTATATCGGTCGGAGGACAGGCCGAAGCTGGTGAGAATGGCTTGGTGGATATCGCTGGAGCGCCAACCATTGAGTTGCGTGCCGCCGTGCAGCAGCACTTCCATCAGTCGCATCATCCGGGTGTCGTGAATCTTGATGCCTGCGATTTTAGTTTTGCCTGCCGTAACCGGCAGAGCAATCCGCTGAAATAGAGGAAAGTCGACGTGCACGTTCATGGATTGCGCTTGGAAACCGGCCAATCGATCCGTAACGGGGACGAGTTGCCGGCGCAGGGCTTCCAGGTTCTTCAGCCCCTTGTTTAGGCCCAGATCCTTCATACGGTTTACGCAGACTTCGACTCGCAGGAAGGTATTGAACTTCTCGTACATGCGGCCCACCAGGTGCTTGCAGTAGATGCGCATCACGTGATGGCCATGGTCGAGTTTTTCGAGCACGCTGTGCAACTTGCCGCGTAGTCGTTTGGTGACGCGGACGCCGAAGATGTGAGCCACCTTGTCGGCGGTCAGGCGGAACAGTCCCATTTCGCAAGAGTGCTCAAAAATCTTGTGGATGGGAAAATTCCGTTTGAAGACGAAGTTCCGGCAATATTCGATCTGATTGATCGAGTACTCCCGCTTCAGATGGAGGGCCTTACGGTCGTTTTTGGAGAACTTCGGACCCAGCAGCCAGGTCCAGTAGTTCAGGCGCTTTTCGATGGTGGACGCGCTCAGGCTATCGGCGGCCGCTTGCAATGCCTTCGGGTCCGAGGTAGACAGGAACGCGTTGTCGTCCTTGCGAAAGGCAACTCCCTGACGGCGAAGCTCGATCTCGATGAAGTTATGGCCGTTCAGGTAATAGGTGGTCTGAAAGGGAAGATAGGTGCCGATGCATATTGACAGCGGGCCGATCACCGGATCGCGGACGTAAAAATAATCGTGCAGGTAGCGCGACCGGATGCGCCGGATGATGCGGTAGTCCGGATCGTCGGTGGGGAACCGGGGCATTTTCGAACTGAACGTGCTGCCCATTTCCAGGCTCGTGAAAATGCAGTAAACCCCGTGTTGATTCCGCCGCTCCATCCGTTGCAGATGAGGCAGGACACAATTCTCCTTGCTCATACCCTTCTCTGCTTTGAGCACAGGAATCTTGTGGTTGCGGGCGTAGCTTTCCACCCAGCCCCGGTATTCCAAAGTGCGCTTGGCCAGGACTTGTGGCGTGATCGGATATTGGCCATGCACGTCACGGAAAAAATGCACCATATGTTCGGGACGGGTCAGCAGTGGCATGTACCCCTGGATGACGATGCGGTCGAAACAGTGGTATACAAAAGCCAGGAACCGTTCAAAGAGCTTCCCGAAGGTTTCCATCGGTCGCCTCCTCAGATTATTGGCTGGATACCAAAATCATCTGTCCTGGCGACCGGTGGAATCAACCGGCTACTCTCTTCGCTTTGCGATGCCTTCTCCCCGGGATTTCAAGGGGTGTGTCCGACGTGATGTTGATGTACTTGCTGAATGAAAGGAATCAGCTCGGGTAATGACTCGTTCACCCGATAGCCTGGTCCCCTCTGTCGCGGGGCAACCTGATACGGAGAAGCGGGACGACAAAGCCCTCACCTGTTGGCAGGAGGGCGAGGCGAATTTGCGGGCCGCAACAGAAGTAAACGCCGTTACAGCATCGTCAAATCCACCAGCAATCATGCCAATTCAGCTGGATCTTTTCCCGGGGCGAGCCTGTCCCTTGGAGGTGAAGCCTGCCACGGACCGGAATACAGCGAGAGTAAATCCGGCCCGCCGGGACGGTGTAGAGGGCGGCAGCACGCAAAGACAGCGCATCAGCACAACCGGAGAGGCCCTGTTCGGCCCGCCGGAGGAAACTCCGAGTGGTAGGGAGGCGTATAAGGGGAGAACCCGAAAGCGCGGGAACGAAACCGGACAGGGAATCGGAGGTGGCCACAGTACCGTTGAACTTCGGGAAAACCGGAGGGAGGGAAGGGCCGCTACTTTCATCGAGCGACCAAAACAGGGAAAGGCAGCCGGAATGCCCCCGCAAGGGAAAGCTCAACCCCGGCCCCGCCTCGCCAAGCGCAAAGCGCCCGCGAGACTTGACCCTGCCCGCAAACTGCAGAGGACGCTATACCGAGTGGCCAAGCAACAACCGGAAAGGAGGTTCACGCTTCTCTACGATAAGGTCTGTCGGCAGGACATCTTGCAAGAGGCCTGGCGACGGGTGAAGTCCAACAAGGGTGCAGCCGGTGTGGACGACGTGGATATCGACGAGATACGGGAGTATGGCGAAGCGCGGTTTCTGGGCGAGATCGAACAGGAACTTCGTAACGGCAGCTATCGTGTTTCGTTGGTCCGGCGAGTATACATCGACAAGCCCGGACAGCCGGGGAAAACCCGGCCTTTGGGCA